>CAVRZQ010000009.1:0-165655 GCA_963725575.1 uncultured Acidobacteriota bacterium | reverse complement strand
TCGCCGACTGCAACGCCCATGCCGTAGCCTGCTCCCTGCAGGCCGGATCTCTCGGTCACGTCCTCAAAGGTGCCATCCGGCTTCTGATGGTAAAGGCGATTCCAGTAGAGCGGCCCAGTCTTCTGGGGGATCGTTTTCTTCGGAGTTGGGTCCTGGATAGGTGCTCCGTTGACCAGAAACAGATCCAGTCTTCCGTCGTTGTCATAGTCGAACAGGGCTACTCCGGCGCCCATGGTCTCGGGCAAATAGTGCTTAAGAGTGTGAGAGGCGAGATACTGGAAGCGGACACCGAGCGTGGAGGTGACATCAGTGAACTTGGCCAGCCTCGGTGGAGACATTTCGACGGACTTATTCGATGGCTGTACAAGAAACGCCAAAGTCAGGAGGATTGGCGACCCAAGGCTCTGCGAAAAACCCATAAGACCGGGATATTACAACGTGGCTGCGCGACGAGGCTGAGAATTCTTGCTCCCGGACTCTCGATGTCCTGCAACTTGAGAGTCTTTGGCCAGTCACGTCACGCAACGCAGCAAGCCGCGCGCGGTGGGCAGGGGCCGAAAGCCGCATCATCATGAGTAATAATGTGGAGCCCTAGATATATCTTATAGCGACAGCAAAAACGGCGCAAAAACTCAGAAGGCTGAGTGCGCTTTTGCCGGGGGCCCTGGCCGAAGCAGGCCACAATGACGTCCACACGGATACGGCGCCCGTCTCGCTCGCGTTGTTCTCAATTCTCCGGGTTGCTATTCGGACTCCGCTTCAGGTCGTTCAGGTCACTGGCACGGCCTAAAGCGCGTTTGTCTTTCTCGAGATCAATCTCGGGGATAGGCTCAAACAACAACCCAAATGAGAGGTACCTCATCGAGGTCAAAATCTCCTTGTACACCTTCGTGCCTTGCATAGCACCCACGCGCCATTCCCCGATTCGAGGCACAGAGTTAGATTGTTCTTGAGCAGCACTTGGGGGAGGGCTGATCAACAAACGTCCCACGACTCCAATCGAGTTTGGGGCGTTTTGTTTTGCGTGCAGATCGGTCGCGGGATTGGACCGGCCCTGGAATTGTCACACTGTCCGTATTGGCCCGGGATACTGCGCGACCAGAGAATCGGTGGTCAGCAGCGTCACACACTCCACGGTCGCCTGAGCCACCAACACGCGATCGAAAGGATCCTTATGAAGCGTCGGCAAGCTCTCGATGGCGACAACGTGATCGCTGATAATCGGCAACTCGCCATAGCCGTTGTCGAGCAGCCCGCGACGCAGTAGCCGGGCGTCCACTTTAAGATCACGCCGGCCCAGCCCACGCTTGATCGCTACTTCCCACAAACTGGCCGCACTGAACAAAAGCTCATTCTCTGGATTGTCGATTAAGGAGCGAGCGTCCGCGGACAGTCGATCTGGTTCTCCAGCGGCCCAGAGCAGAAGATGCGTATCGAGCAGCAGCTTCATACGGCGCCACCGAAGATCCGTTCAATCTCCTCTCGACCCATCTGGTCGAAGTCGTCGGGCACGGAAATCTGTCCCGCCGTGCTGAGGCAGTACTCACGATTAGTGCAACACTTCACTCTCGACATTCATTGCCACCGCGGAGGCAGGGCCGGCATCTATTTATATCGTAAGACGATGTTTACTTCTCGACATGCCGAGGAGGCGCAATGACGAAGGATGCGGCAGTGCACAAGGCTCTCGAATCGACTTCGAGCCTGAACCGGCTCCCTCATTTGGCGGACAGTTTGTTGCACTTCAATCTCTCTGACGAACTCCGCCGCTTGCGAGAAGAGGACTCTTGGACCCGCGGAAGCGGACGCAGTTCCAAGACACTTGCGAAGTATCCGGATTTCCGAATCGTGCTCGTCCTGATGAAGCCTGATTCTGAGATGAAGGAACATCACGCGGACGCGAGGATCTCGATTCAAACCATCCAAGGCAGAATTCGTCTCCACCTTCCGGACCAAGCTCTCGAACTCGGCAGCGGCGAATTAATGTGCCTGGAATCAGGCATCGCTCACGACGTGAAAGCAATCGAGGAAAGTGCGTTCCTCATAACAGTCTCTTGGCCGGGAGGAAGTGCGGAGGAGAGGCACGCGATGAGCTAATCGGCGCATGATCGAGCTCGATACGACAAAGGAGGTTTCATGGCTGCTCAAGAGATTCCTCTAGCAGGTTTCCGAACTAAATTGTTGAGCCGCAGCAGCGTCGCCGAAGGTACCATGGCCTTTCATTTCGCCAAGCCCTCAGAGTTCAGCTTCAAAGCTGGACAGGCGGCGGATCTTACACTGCTTAATCCGCCAGAAACTGACTCAGAAGGAAATATCCGAACTTTCTCAATCGCGAGTCCTCCATTTGAAGATCAACTCACGTTTGCAACCCGGATGCGGGATACGGCATTCAAACGGTCGTTGAAAACCGCGCCGATCGGTACCGAGATCAACATCGCCCCAGCTACCGGTTCTTTTACGCTACACAAGAATGCAAGTAAGCCGGCGGTTTTTCTCGCGGGCGGGATAGGCATCACGCCGTTTCTGAGTGTCGTGCGCCAAGCCGATCACGAGCGACTGCCACACAAGCTGTACTTGTTCTATTCCAATCGGCGACCGGAAGACGCAGCCTTTCTGGAAATTCTCCAAGGCCTGGAAAAGACAAACCCGAATTTCCGGCTCGTCGCCACTATGACCGAAATGGCTCGCTCCAGCCGAGAATGGAGAGGTGAAACGGGATTCATTAACGGAGAGATGTTGGCCAAACTTTTAGGAACGCTGCAGGGGCCGATCTACTACATTGCCGGACCTCCACCCATGGTCGCGGCAATGCGCGAGATGCTGGTAGGGGCTGGCGTCGATGAGGACGATATTCGAGCCGAAGAATTTGCTGGCTACTGAAACAGCCCGCGGAAGCTGAGGTTATAAACATGCTAGTGAACAGACCTAAGACCAAAATCCTGGTGGATGGCGGCGATCCCGACGAAACACGAAAGGTCAAAGCCCTGCTTGGCTTCGTCGATGGCCAAACCACGAACCCCTCGCTGATCGCCAAAAACCCTGCCATTCGGCAACGAATTGCCTCCGGACAGCGGCTGAGCTCGCAGGAGGAGAACGAGGAATACAAGAGGATCGTTCAGACTCTTTCGCCCATAGTGGGAGATGCTGGCGTCTCGATCGAGGTCTTTGCCGATCTCAACACGAGCGCCGAACAAATGCTGGCCCAGGGCGAAGAGATGTTTTCGTGGATACCCAACGGTTACATCAAATACCCATGCACCCATGAAGGCCTGCGCGCAGCGGAACTGTCGGTGCGCAAGAACATTCGCGTCAACATGACGTTGTGTTTCTCACAGGAGCAAGCTGCCGCGGTGTACGCGGCGACGAAAGGTTCGCGAGAGCCCGTGTATGTTTCACCTTTCGTTGGCAGACTCGATGACCGCGGCGAAAACGGTATTGACGTAGTCAGCAATATCAAGCGCATGTACGCGAACGGTGACGGCCACGTGCACGTTTTGGCCGCCAGCATCCGGCACCTGGATCACTTGCTTGCTGCTCTGGCCCTCGACGTGGAACTTATCACCGCGCCGGGAAAGGTCCTCGAAGAGTGGGGTGTGAAGGGATTCCCGTTGCCCCAGCCCAGCTTCAACTACAGGGGTGTAGATAGCAAGGGCAGGAACCTGAAGCCAATTCCATATAAGGAACTCGATCTCTCCAGCCCATGGGATCGTTTCGATATAACTCATGAGCTTACGAGAAAAGGGATCGAGCAGTTCGTCGCCGACTACGAAAGCACGCTTAAAGGAGCGGCATAGCGTGGACGCAAGGGGGAAACATTAATGTCTACCGCGACGCCTGACCTACGTGGGCGTATGTATCGTGAGCGGCGGCTCATGCAGCCTGCCGAAACGACCGAGTTCTTGCGTCGGCAAAAAGTGGCGAATGTGGGCACAGTAGATGCAAACGGCTGGCCTTACGTGGTTCCACTCGTTTACATCTACGAAGGCGGTGACCTTCTGTACCTCCATACGGGCGATCACCAAGGACATTTCCTCACGAATGTGCAATACAACCCCCGGATATGCGTTGAGGTCTCGGAAATCGGGGACCTGCATCGCGGTAAACCGTACGCCTGTAACTCTGCTCTGGTGTACACGAGCGTGGTTGTGTTTGGGACAGTCCGCATTCTGCATGGCCCCGAATCTCGAGAAAAGAAACAGTGGTTTCTGGATCAGCTCTTAGCCAAGTACGGTCAGCCCGACTGGACATTCGAACCTGGATATCCCTTGATCGATCGGATCATTCTCTATGAACAGAAGATCGAGATGGTGACGGGCAAGCACAGCAGCGGGCTGTACCACTAGGAGAGTATCGCCATGCTGCAGGCGGAGATTGGAAGCGTAAGAGTAACGGCAACCGGGAGTCTTCCGACCCGCGGCTACCTGATGCCCGATTTCACGCTGCCATCGAGCGATGGCAAGCAAGTGAGCCTGTACGACTACCGCGGCCGCTCCAATCTGGTGCTATTTTTTGCCGGCCGCACAAAAGACTCAACCGACAGCCCTCTGCTTAGCACCTTGGCCAAGCGCTGCGCTGAGATCGCGGAGACAGATTCAGAGGTCGTCGTAGTACTGGCAGAATCCGTCGCACAAGCAGACGAATTTAGGCGCAAGATACATTTTCCGGTTCCGATTCTATCGGATCCGGATATGAGGGTTCACAAGATGGTCGGAGCGTCTGGCGCACAGGCGATCCCAGCCGCCGCGCTCTACATTACTGACCGGTTTCTGGAGGTGTTTGCCGTGTGGCGCACAGGGACCGGGGACGCCTCTACCTGACATTACGGATGTTCTCTCCTGGCTCAATTATCTGGACAGTCAATGTCCTGAATGCACGCAAATCGAATGGCCAACGGACGATTGAATCGAGGCAAAACATGATCAAGCTGAAGCGCGTATACGAATCGACGGGAAAAGATGATAGCAAGAAATTTCTCGTTGAGAGGTTGTGGCCACGGGGCGTGAAGAAGACGGCTCTTGCCGATGCCATCTGGTTGAAGGATGTTGCGCCGGGTACCGAGCTTCGAAAGTGGTTCGGCCATGATCCCGAAAAGTGGGCGGAGTTCCAGCGTCGTTATCAAGCGGAAATAAAGGAGCACGAACTAGCCATCGAGCCTATTCTGCAGGCTGCTCGACACGGCACTGTAACCCTGCTCTACAGCTCTCACGACACTGAGCACAACAATGCGGTCGCCCTCCGGGACTATTTGGAAAGGAAGCTGGGGTCCGATCGCGAATCGAAGCGTGGCAAGTCGGCGGCGTAGGCCCGCTTTCTGACAAGACTTTTTCTTACGCCGCGGAGGAACACAGCGGGCAAGCGCCGGTATTGCGATATTCGACGACGGCCTCCAGTTTCTTGGCCAGCATCTCGAATGCGGCATGCACGTCTTCCCCGACTTCACGTTCGACATTCTCGAACTCCTCTTCCAGATTTCGTTGTTCAGCCGGCGACAGGTTCTGCTGCGCCAGTGGGAACAACAGGAAATCCTCCTTCCAGATGTGCGCTGGGTACAACTCGACGAGTTGCTGGAGCAGATCGATAACACGGTACCGCACCGCTGCGGGATTGTGGACGTAAACTTCTGCCACTTTCGCCAATTGCCCAACCAGTTGCTTGGCTGAGCGATGCTCCCGTTCCAACGACTCCAATTCGCGCCTGGTGCTTACGTTGGCGTTGGTTGCCAGCAGAGGAAACAGATGCTTCTCTTCCTTTTCGTGATGGCATTGATCGGCAAACACTCGCAAGAACTGCACGAGATCGGCGAGCACACTTGGATCAACTTGCTTGCCGGAATCGAGCAGTTCGGCGACCGCACTCATGCCGGCCACAACTTGCTGAATCACCTGGTGATCGTGTTTCAATTCGTGAACGAAGTCACTCATGGCATTTCTCCTTCTTCCGGTCGGGCCGGGCAAGAATCAGCAGGAACGTGCTTTGGCGAATTGCCTCCAGGTCGTGAGATACGTCGCGGTCGAGCGCCAGCAACTCTCCCCTGGGTACTTCCACGGTTGCATTGGGGAGGTGGAGGCGTACATGACCAGCGAGCATCAAGATGGCAAACCGTGCACTCGTCTTGTGCTGCTTGAAACGGGTCCCAGCTTTCATCGAGACCAAGACAATACGGAGATCAGGGTACTTGACGAGTGTTCGGGCACTGCGACCAGCATCCTTTTGCCAGGCCTCTTCCTTCCACATGCTTTGTACTTCATTTGGAATCAATACCTGCAGCAGCGAGCTCCCGAGGTGCGGTAGTCGTTGCAGACCATAAGGTGACTCCTCAACTTGCGCAGTCACGCACTGTGTAGTCATGTCTTGAATTCCTTTCGGCAAAGTCACTCGGCCGCGACGGCGCGGGTTACCACGGGATTGCTACCCTCAGGGAAACTGCTCCAGGGGAACTAGAGAAATTCCTTCCCGCAGGGAGAATCGGAGCGAGGATCGGCTTGCGCATTCACCACAAAGCCAGAAGAACACGCTGGCTTGCGAGGGTTTGCTCGCGCAGATCGCATTGGGAATATCCCTGCACGGCTCGACGGGCCGCCGTACATCGAACCTGTACAGCCTTCCTCCGCGGAGGTAATGAAAGGGGTTTCTGCACTGTGGGTTGGAGCATTCGGAAATCATTGTCAACTCCCGCCGTTACGACCGGCTGAAACCAATGTGCCGCAGGTGGGGAAAACGCACAATGAAGCGTTCGTACCGAAATCCGGGACAGTTGTACGGGGACTGTCAGATGAGCTTCCGCTGGATCGCATTCATGACTGCTTCCAGGCGGTTGTGGGTGCGGAGTTTCTGGTTGATGTGGTGAAGGTGATTGCGGAGGGTCTGCGGGCTGATACCCAGAGTGCTGCCTACCTCATCGCTATCCTTGCCTTCGGCGAACAGGCGCAAGACATGCTTCTCTTGCTCGGATAGCGCAGGAGCCGGTTCCGCGCGCACAGAAGCTTCGGCGAGCGAGCTGACTTGCTTCGACAATTCCAGCATCTTCTGCGTCAACTCTTCGTTTTTCTTCTGCTTCGTGATGTCGTGCGCCATGTGCACCATCAGTCGGCGGCCCGTGCGCTGATTATCGAACACGATGGTAGACATATTGATCCACAACCGCTCCCCTGAGCGAGTCTTGACACTCATGTCGAAGTTGGGAATTTCCGTATTGCCAGCTGTGCACTCGGCCACGCTGCAGTGCTGGTGGCATACCCGAGTACCCAATGCCCCCATGCCTTCGAGAATGTCATAGCAAGTCTTGTGGATCGCTTCCGCTGCGGAGTAGCCCAACAATTTCTCCGCAGCCTTGTTCCAAGACAGGATCTCGCCTTCTTCAGTCACCGAGAATGCCGCATCGGTGGTTCCTTGGAGCAGTGCAAACAGCTCACTCTCAAGCATTTAACTGCTCCTGTGACAACTGACTATGCCGATAGTACGGATGCTCCATTGAGGTCTATCGCCTCCCGATACAAGTATAGGTCAGCCGGCAATCGGACACCGAAAGTGGACAACGATAGGCCGGCTGGAAAAGACGAAATATGAAAATCAGCCTTCATTACCAGATTTCATTCGTGAAAGCCAGCTTCGGCATGCTGCTGTTCCTCTTTTCGATGACGGTTGCTCTGACCGCACAGGAAATCACACACAGCGAACATCAAGCAAAGACCCAGACCAAGATCGTCGACATAGTCCGCGACCCGGCCGATGTTCCTCCGGCTGTTGGGAACAGAAAGCCAGCTGTAGTTCAGCGTAACGCTCACGGCTGAGGAGGTGGTTGGAACTCTCGATCCGTCGGCCGGCACGACCTACCGCTACTGGACATTCAACGGCAAAGTGCCCGGCCCGATGATTCGCGTGCGACAGGGAGACACTGTCGAAGTCACCCTGCGAAACGATGCGAGCAGTCACATGGCGCACTCAGTCGATTTTCACGCAGCTCTCGGTCCAGGTGGAGGCGCGGCATTTACCCAAGCTGTGCCGGGGCAGTCCAAAACATTCACGTTCCAGGCGACTGCCCCCGGCCTTTTTGTCTACCACTGCGGCACTCCCATGATTGCCGAACACATCGCCAACGGCATGTACGGATTGATCCTGGTCGAACCCGAAGGTGGACTTGCGACTGTAGATCGCGAGTACTACGTGATGCAGGGAGAAATTTACACCACTGCCGCCAAAGGTAAGGCAGGCATGCAGTTATTCAGCGATGCGAAGCTGATGGAGGAAAGCCCCGAGTACTTCGTGTTCAACGGAGCAGTTGATGCTCTGACGAAAACGCACCCGATGCAGGCAAAGGTTGGAGAAACGGTTCGCGTCTTCTTTGGTGATGCGGGGCCCAATGACACATCATCATTGCATGTCGTAGGTGAGATCTTTACTCGCGATTACCTGTTGGGGTCTCTGACATCTCCTCCCTTGACGAGCATCCAAACCGCCAGTGTGCCGCCCGGCGCAGCCGCGATTCTGGAATTCAAAGCCAGTATTCCGGGACAGTTCCCCATGATGGACCATGCGATGGCGCGGATGGCGAAAGGGTTAATGGCGACCTTTGAGATTTCTGGCGCCGAGAACGCGACCCTGATGCACCCGGGACCCGCGCTCGACTCGACCGCTTCCGGCATGCCTCGCCTATCAGGTATGACTCAGGCTGACACTGCAGCAAGTCTGACTGAGCCCCAGACGAATTCCAGAGCAGCCACGGACAGCAACCCAATCGTGGCAACTACGGACGCGCGAGCTGCGGACATGAACATGCACAGCGAAATGGCGCATGTGGGCAAGCCCGCGCAGTTAACTCGCGCAAGCCACACGCCAGAACTAGCACCTATGCAAGCCGAAGCAAGCTCCAAGGAACTGAACGGGTGCCTCACATTATCCAATGACGGCAAGGCGATGTTGCAATTACTCGGGTCCTCGAAGATCTATCGCGTGGAAGCAAGACCGTTGTTGTTCTCGCAGAACGCCAACCGTCTCGTCCATGTGACCGGGTATTTTGGCAGCGTGGTGGAGGTCGAGGATCCGCGTGTCCCGAGTTTTGTGGTGGACACGCTGGACCCACTTGCCCCCAACTGCTCGGTCAAGCTGTCCGCGGCGGCGATCCGAAAGACATTGGCCAAGCTTACAGCGCCAGTCGCGCAGGGAACGGTAGGCATGACTGACATGGGATTTGTGCCACCGGCCATAACGGTGAATGTTGGCACCAAGGTGGTTTGGAAGAACTCCTCGCAGGTAATCCACAACGTAGTGGACGATGAGAGCAAGGCTCTTTCCAGAATAGACGTGAAACTGCCTTCAGGAGCAAGTCCATTCGACTCTGGTTTGCTGCAGCCCGGACAATCCTACGCCCGCGTTTTTACAGAGCCAGGCATTTACCGCTACGTTTGCACCTTGCACGAGGGATCCGGCATGAAAGGAGTAGTTATTGTCAGACCGTCATCACTGCTGGCGGCGAAGCGATAGATTCGCTGAAGCTGCCATTTTCCAGCGTGACAAAAGTCATGGCTGACTCGCAGCTCCGGTTTTATGGTGTTGTGAGGGAGAAAAGGGGATAGCGTCATGAGTCAGATTACGGCCAATACCAGCGTGGCAGAGATTGTAAAGCTCTGCCCAGGCGCGCGACGCATTTTCGATGAGCATGGATTGAAGGGCTGTGGCGGCGAGCATGGTCCAAGCGAACCACTGGGGTTCTTTGCTGCAGTCCATCAGGCCAATCTGGATGAACTCCTGCGCGAGATCAACGCCGAGATGGGGAACCCGTCCGCGCAGCCCTATGTTTACAAGGCAAGCTTGCAGGACTACATTTATCGCCGCTTCTTCAAAGCTGGTGTAGTGATCGTGCTGACAGTCGGTTGCCTATGGGGTGCGATCAACCTTCTGCAGATCGGATTGGGGAAGAACTTCCTGCAGTTACATCTCCTGTCCTCGATCCATGCCCACGCCCATGCCATGATCTTCGGCTGGGTCGGGATGTTTGTCATGGGCTTCGCTTATCAGTCATTCCCACGCTTTAAGAACACCACGCTGTGGCGCCCGGGCCTGGCGAATCTGAGCTTCTATCTTCTGGGAACGGGGATCGTAGCAGGAATGGCTGCTGAGATGCTGATGCCGACTCCAGTTTCATTCCTGCTTGGTGCGTTTTCCGGTGCAGTTGAAATTGCGGCAGTTGCGCTCTTCATGTTGGTGCTGTACCGCACGGCACGGCAGTCAATCGAACCGCACAACCCCTACGAAAAGTTCATTGCCAGTTCTTTCGTTTGGTTCCTGCTGGGCACGATCTTGGAAGCCGTGTTCTTCTTTGCCAAGGCTACAGCGCATTCCGAGCACGGCCTGATTATGCGCATCGCGCTGATCGATGGTCCGCTACGAGACATCCAGTTGCTCGGCTTCGCGGCATTGATCATCGCTGGCGTGAGCCAACGCTTCGTGCCCCACGTCTATGGTCTCGGGAAACCCGTGCATGATCGCCAGAGGCTGATCTTCTGGTTGATCAACGGCAGCCTGCTGCTAAACATCATCAACTATGTGCTGCTGCTCAGCACACACAAGCTTTATTTCGCAGTTGGCCTCGAATTGGCCTATCTGCTCATGCCGCTGTGGGCCGTATTGCTGGCCGTGCAGATCGGGGTGTTCCGGAGGCCGACGCAGCCGGATCGCACTTTCAAGTTCGTTCGTGCCGCTTATGTTTGGTTGGTGATCGCTTGCGGCATGATGCCGTTCTTTCCACTCTACGGAGTTCTTACCCATCAAGTTTTCGCGCACACGTACATGGGCTCTCATCGGCATGCCTTCACCGTGGGTTTCATCAGCATGATGATCATGGGAGTCTCTTCGCGCGTTGTGCCCATCCTGGCGGGAATCGATGCGAAGCGAATGAACTCACTGTGGGCGCCGTTCTTGCTGTTCAACGTGGGCTGTACCGCACGAGTGCTTTTGCAGATTTTGACGGATTTCGTGCCCAACGTGGCTTACCCGCTGATAGGCTTCACCGGGTTCATCGAATTAAGCGCCTTGCTGTGGTGGGGAATCGAGTTGTGGCGAACCATGAACGTCGCCAGAACCCGTCACGCCAATATGGTGAGGGCTCCGTTTCCCCTGGCGGCACGGTAAGTCGCTTCGCACGTTGGCGTTGGTACTGGGGAGCCGTTTAGCACATCTAAGAATGAGGAAAGGCAGGATATAGAACATGAGTTCAACCACAATTGCACGCTCAGAGATTGCTGGGGCAGAAGCTTTACCGTTGCTGGGTTTGGTCAACTACCAGGAGGGTTCGGTCGTAAGCCGGGTCGTTCTCAAGCGGGAAAAAGGAAATGTGACAATCTTTGCTTTTGACGAAGGACAGGGGTTAAGCGAACACACCTCTCCATTCGAGGCCCTCGTGCAGGCAGTTGAAGGCGAAGCAGAAATTACGGTCGCTGGCAAGCCCATAGCCGTGAAAACAGGCGACGTCGTCCTGCTGCCGGCTGAAAAGCCGCATGCGGTGAAAGCGACCACACGCTTCAAAATGGTGTTGACCATGATCCGGTCATAAAACAGAGAGACATGTGGTATTCCGCAACCGACGATACCGTGCCGCGTCTGTGACAAAAGTCCTCGTTTGACTGTCACGTGGTATCTAGTATCAGGATGTGAGCACGCCACCGGAATTGATTTGCCATGGCTAAGCCCAGAATAGCGCTGAATCCGAAACACCCTGAGCGTCTTTGCTGGGGGTGCGAGAAGTTGTGCGCAGCTAATGACCTTCGCTGCGGAAACGGAACTATTAGAACTCAGCACCCAGTTGAGCTGTTCGGTGAAGACTGGATCGAATGGGAACTGGACCCTCAGGGCGGTGAGCCTGAACGAAGAGCATAACTCAAGGCGAATTGAACTCCCATGTCCACCCTTCCAACGCGCATCGAAAGGGAAGCAGGCCGGCGGCTAGCGGCGAGCGAGATCGTTGACATCACTGCCGCGCGTGAGCGGGCGCTGTCCCGCATGCTGATGCTGTACATCAGCACAGGCGTGGTGTTCATGCTACTTCCGGGGACCTTCCTCGGAGTCTGGAACTTGCTCACCATCAGCAGCCACCGCGCGGCAAATTCGGTTTCGCCGGCATGGATTCAGGCACATGGCCACGCCCAGATCTTCGGCTGGATCGGTAGCTTCATTCTTGGAATCGGGTTCTACTCAATCCCCAAACTGCGGCGCATGGGATCGTTTGCTCTTACGCCGGTGTGGTGCGCTTGGGGGCTGTGGACTTCAGGTGTTGCCCTGCGCTGGCTCGGGAGCGTCTATCCTTGGCATTGGCGCGTGCTTGTTCCACTCTCTTCGGTTTGCGAGTTGACCGCCTTCCTCGTCTTTTTCCGTATTGTCTCGGGCCATCACGCCGAAGATTCGGGGAAAACCACGTTAGACGAATGGGTCTTTGTCGTGATTGCAGGCTCACTCGGGCTGTTGCTGACATTGTTGGTCAATGTTGGCCTCGCGTTTTATCTGGCGTTTCAAAGTACGTCACCTGAAGTGCCTGCCAACTTTGATCAGCGGTTTCTCGTGCTTGAGACCTGGGGATGTTTGGTGCCCTTTGTCTGGGGATTCAGCGCCAAGTGGCTACCGGTCTTTCTTGGTTTGCGGCCCGTGCGTGGACGGATTCTACTCCTAGCGATTGCCTTAAATTCAGGTGGAGTCTTGCTCGCGCTTGCTGGCGCGATTTTGCCTGCCACGGTATTAATCCTCGCAGGGTTAGTCACTGCCATTACCGCGTTACGGTTGTTCGAACCTTCGGAACGTCCAGCCAAGGTGAAGGGGGTTCACGTGAGCTTTCCATTCTTCGTGCGACTCGCCTACATCTGGGCGTTGATTGCAGCCTTTCTGAGCCTTTGGGCAGCGGTGAGCCGAGATTCGTCAGGGATCTGGGGGGCGTCGCGTCACGCGCTAACAGTCGGCTTCCTGGCTACGATGGTGTTTGCCATCGGCCAGCGCGTGCTTCCAGCATTTTCAGGAATGCGGCTGCTGTTCAGTACCAAACTGATGTTCTGCTCTCTCTTGCTGCTTGCAGTCGGCTGTCTCTTGCGAGTCAGTTCAGAAGTATTGGCCTATCAAGGTATGGTTCGCGCTGCCTGGTCATGGCTTCCGACGTCCGCGATTTGCGAGATGGCCGCCGTCACCGTCTTTGCATTCAATCTCCTCATTACGTTTGCACGCCAGGCCCCCGCTATCGCAGCGCAACCTCTTCGCGAACCAGGGTAATTACGCTCCGACAGAGCGAGTCGTTTCAGATGTTAGGGAGCAGATCAAAGTACTCATCATCCTCGTTCTTTCCTCCTTCTCCCGCGCCCAACTGTTTCTCTGACTGGATAAACTCGATGCGCTCAATCCACTTGACCATCTTGTAGCCGAGTTGATTCTCGACACGCAGCCGTAGTGGCGCTCCATACACGTCCGGAAGCCGTTGGTCATTCATCCGAATCGCAAGCAAGCATTCGGCCTTTAGTACATTCTCCAGGCTCTGTGTGTCGTAATATGGGCCACCGTAGAGTGCTTCGCCGAAGGAGAAGAAAGCCACCACTTTGGCTTCCGGTTTCGGGCGCACGAGGTCAATCAGCCTCTGCATCGGAATGCCGCCCCATTTCGCAATGCCACTCCAGCCCTGAATGCAGTGATGCATTGTGATGTGCTCCACCACGCCCATCTTCTCGATGTCGGAGAGCGAAAGTACCACTGGGTTTTCAACCAGACCGCCGATTTGCAGCTTAAAATCCTGAAAGCCGCGCTCGGCAAGACGTTTCCAGTCCTCTCGCACCGGCATCTTGCCGTTAGGCCAGAAGTACGGCGAGATATCCTGCTCCGAATAGTTCTGGTGCGGAACGAGCCGGTTCAACGTGAGCAGTTGCATAGGGTACGTCACGGACTTCAGTGCGTGTTGCAGACCACGCGGATGGTTCCATGAAATGTAGTGCGCCGCAATCCATGAGAGAACAACCACACCAATTCCCACGAATCCCAGATACATGCCCATATGCCCCTGATCATCCGTCCCCATCACGATGTGGTTCATGTTCCTCGCGAATCCTGTCATCACAACTAGCGTGACGTGCACCACGAGAAAAGCAAAGAAACTGAGCATGGTGAGGAAATGGATGGATCGGGCCGACTGCCTGCCGCCAAATATCTTGGCGTACCAGGGAAAGCGGTTCACCACCGCCGGTGACATAGCGATGCCCGTCGCAATGGCCAAGGGTCCGAAGACAAAGACGACAGTGAAATAGGCAATCTGCTGCAGGGCGTTGTAGCCATAAAAGCCGTTTGGCTCCGCAGGCATATGGAACGTCGCGTAGTGCACCCACGTATTCCAAGCCTGCAAAAGAACCATCGACGACGTAGGGACGATCCGCCGCCACTGCTCGGTATCGAACAGCATAATGATAAAGAAAATGCCCGTAAGGATGAATCCGTGAACGTCGATGAAGTGCCACACCCGCGCAATGCCGATAGTGTGTCTGTAACCCGGCGTCCCAACAATGGGCGAAAGATAACGGGCATCGTCTTTTGCGGTCCAGATGCGGTCGCGCGGAACTTTGAGAGGCGTCAAACGGATCCATTCGCTTCCCGGAGTACAGTCATCATTGAAATAGAGACGAGGATGATCGAAGAGGATCGATAGGCCACTTCGAATCAGCAGCATGAGAAAGAAGAAATTGAAAAAATGGCAGTAGCGCACCCAGAGCGGGAACCCGTGCGGTCCAACGAAGTTGTTGGGATAGATCTGAGGCACCGGAGGAACGGCGGGCAAACCAGCTATCGCAACCTCAATCCAGGAGGCGAGGACCGCGGCCAGAACCACGGCTCCGATTCCGATGAGAATGGAGGGGCGAACCCAAATCCGGAAGCGGCGATCCTTTGGGTAGTGCACTGCGGCGTGTGCCGCATCGAAGGGAATCATGACTGAATCCCGAGGTTTGCTCCTGGTCCAGAACGCACTCGACCCTCCAATCAATAGCAGTATATCGTGACACGATATACAATAGAGCTCTAGTCAAGCGAACCGAAAGCGCTCTGAGCAAAAGTGAGTCGGACCCGGAAGCGGCTCAAAATCCTCAGGGTTCGCGGGCTCGGGCACGTTCCGTGACTACTCCTCCCCTCGTGCCGTTCTTACTGAGAGGGTCGAGAAGCCCGATCCGCCGCCCCTCTACGACGTCGGTAACCACTCGCTGGTGCTTTTCGATCGAGGCGACGAGATCACCGTTCGCGCCGGCGAATGAGGGTATCCGCTTCCTGCTAGTATCGGGCAAGCCGATCGAGGAGCCGGTTGCATGGTATGGCCCGATTGTGATGAACACGCAAGAACAGCTACGCGAAGCGATGGAAGAACTGCAAGACGGGTCTTTCATCAAACATCGCTGAACCAAGCTTGGGACGAATTGGGCAGCGCATTGGATCTAAATCGACGCGGTTAAGGAGGACCCTGATGGAGATTAAACTCATCCTTTGCCCCGTTGATTTCTCAGAGTTCTCGGTACGGGCATATCGCTATGCACTGTCGGTGGCCGAGCACTATCGAGCGAAGTTGGTAGCGCAGCATATCGTAGAGCTATGGCGATATCCTTCTGCCGGCTTTGCTGCCTCTGCGCAACTCTACGATGAGTTCTGCTCGGCGCTTCGAGAGAACGGCAGGGAGGAGTTGCAGAAATTCGTAAAAAACCACACGGACAGCGAAATTCGGCCGGAACTCATGGTGCAAATGGGATCCGCCCCGGACTCTATTCTGTCATTTGCGGAAGCTCAGAAAGCAGACGTGATCGTCATGGGAACGCACGGCGGTCGAGGGTATGACCGACTGACGCTGGGGTCGGTGACCAACCGGGTGATGCGCACGGCTCCCTGCCCGGTACTGGTGGTATGTAACGCCCCGCGCGATTCGATGCCCGAAGGTAAGGAGCATGGCCAGGTTCACCGCTTGACGCGGATTCTCTTCTGTACGGATTTCTCCAAGAATTCCGAGACGGCTTTGAAATATGCGATCTCTGCAACCGAGGAGTACGACGCGGAGCTCACCCTGCTGCATGTTTTGGAGGAGGTCCCGAGCCGGGCTAAGACGGACGACGCCATCAAAACAACAAAGGAACAACTCGAAAAACTGATTCCACCGGAGGGACGCGAGACCCTCAAGATTGAGACAGCAGTGCGCATCGGAAAGCCGTACCAGCAAATCATTCAACTCGCACTGGAAACGCAGGCCGACATGGTGGCTATGGGAGTGCGAGGACGTGGCGCCCTGGATCTAGCGGTATTTGGTTCGACAACCTATCGCGTGATGCAGTTGGGACCGTGCCCCGTTCTCGCCGTCCACGTTTAGAATGGCCGTTTCACGGCGGCTGAAAAATTGCTACGCTACCAAAGCTGCGTGAGCTCGCGTCCAGCACTTTCGCTGTTCCCTAGTACTGCGATTCAGCGGACTCATTCGATCTTGCACCGGCAGTAGAGAAACTGCTGGATAGGGTGGAACTTCAGATGTTAAGCAGCAGATCGAATTATTCATCATCCTCATTCTTTCCACCTTCTCCCGCACCCAACTGCTTCTCGACTGAATAGATTTAATGCGCAGTGTATGGATCACCAGATGACGTGCGCACGATCACACTGGACCCTCCCATTACGAGGGCGATAATTAGAGTAGGCTGTAAGAGAACAAGGAGAAAAACCATGTCGGAGAGCGTACTGACGGAACCGATCAGCGTCGAAAAGCAAGCTTCGAAAGTGGCTCCTGGCTCGCCTGCCAGAAGGTCCTCCAAGGCGTTCAATTCATTTCAGATCGCACAGGCGCAGTTCGATAAAGTAGCTGAATACCTTGGGCTCGACTCGGCTACAAGAGATCTTCTGCGCTATCCGCTACGGGAGTACCAGTTTGCTATTCCAGTGCGCATGGACGACGGCATGGTGAAGGTCTTCCGCGGTTTCCGAGTGCAGCACAATGACGCCCGCGGACCGGGCAAGGGTGGCATCCGCTTCCATCCGCAGGAGACGATCGATACGGTACGTGCCCTATCAATGTGGATGACGTGGAAATGTGCGGTGGTGGATATTCCGCTTGGCGGGGCGAAAGGTGGGGTGATCTGTGATCCGCATAATCTAAGCGCCCGGGAACAGGAGCAGATTTGCCGTGGATGGGTGCGCCAAGTGGCAAAGGATGTCGGACCGGTGAGCGACGTACCGGCCCCGGATGTGATGACAGATGCGCAACACATGCTCTGGATGCTCGATGAGTTTGAGAAGATCCACGGTGGCCGGTTCCCCGGCTTCATCACCGGGAAGCCCGTCGGCATGGGTGGCTCGCTTGGCCGAACCGAGGCTACGGGCTATGGCGTCGTGATTACGCTGCGCGAGGCGCTCAAAGAATTGGGCATGCGCCCCGAGAATACCCAGGCAAGCGTGCAAGGCTTTGGCAACGTGGCCCACTACGCGATCGAACTCTACCAGCGGCTCGGAGGAAAAGTGATCTCCGTTTGCTGCTGGGATCAAGCGGACCAGTGTGCCTACACCTACCGGAAGAGTGAGGGAATCAATCTCAGTCATCTATTGACGATTACGGACCACTTCGGCGGGATCAATAAAGTGAAAGCCAAGGAACTGGGCTACGAAGTGCTACCGGGAGAGGCATGGATAGAGCAAGATGTCGACATTCTCATTCCCGCGGCGATGGAAAACCAGATCACCGGCGATAACGTTGGCCGGATTAGCCCCCGCGTGCACATCATCGCTGAAGGCGCAAACGGTCCGACGACACCGGAAGCCGACGCTCAGATTCAGAAACGCGGCATCTTGCTGATCCCCGACTTTCTGGCGAACGCGGGCGGCGTGACCTGCAGCTATTTTGAGCAGGTGCAGAGCAACATGAACTACTTCTGGGAGAAAGATGAGGTCCTCGGAAAGCTCGACGTTAAGATGACCTCTGCGTACTTTGCCGTCTCCGATCTGGCTCGCCGGGAGAAGTTGTACATGAGAGATGCTGCTTACGCCATCGCGATCGGTCGCGTGGCCAAAGCGTGTCACGAACGCGGCTGGGTGTAACGGGACAGTCGCCAGCTTCACGATAGACGGGCCAACCTAGCCCGCGCGGTGAAACGTCAGCATCCGCTGCGATGCGGTGGGAGGTGTCGATGAGCAGTCTGAAGCCTCTCGTTGCTGAGTTGCCGGTCTTCGACCGCAAGTTCTGGGACGGCACCTTCCGCTGTACCCAGATCGGCTCCGGGGCAATCGGCGGCAAAGCCAGCGGATTGGTATTTATCAAGGATCTCCTGGCAAAGCAGATCGACCCCACGTCCTTCCCTGACGTTGAGATCAATGTTCCGACCATGGCCGTCATTGCGACGGACCGTTTCGATGAGTTCATAGCGCAAAACAATCTTGGCGATCTGCGCTTCGACGAAATGTCCGACGACCGCATCGGCCATGCCTTTCAGAAGGGCGAGCTTCCGTTTGAACTGCTCGGCGATCTCCGCGCGCTGATTGTTCAGGTCAAGAGCCCTCTCGCGATCCGGTCGTCGAGCTTACTGGAGGACGCGTTGGAGCGTCCCTTTGCCGGCGTCTACGCCACCAAAATGATCCCGAACAACCAGCCCGATCCGGATACACGATTTCGTCGACTGGTGGAGGCCATCAAATTTGTGTACGCGTCGACCTACTTTCGCGAGGCGCGAGACTACCTTCGTACTACTGGGACAAATCCGGGCGAAGAGAAGATGGCGGTGATTATCCAGGAAGTGGTCGGCCAGCGCCGAGGGGACCGCTTCTATCCTGACATTTCGGGTGTGGCGCGTTCCTATAACTTCTACGCTTTTGAACCCGCCCGTCCTGAAGAGGGCGTAGTCACTCTGGCACTCGGGTTGGGAAAGACCATCGTGGACGGCGGCATAGCCTGGACGTTTTCACCTGCCTATCCGAAGAAGCCACCGCCTTTCGATTCCGTGGGGGAACTGCTGAAGGGCACCCAAACCGAGTTTTGGGCAGTCAACATGGGCAAGCCCCCCGCCTACAATCCAATCAGCGAAACTGAATACATGGTGCGCGCGAGTCTAGCCGATGCCGAAGCTGACGATGCCTTGTACTTGCTCGCCTCAACCTACGATCCGGAACGCGACCGCGTCATCCCCGGAATTGGATCTCGGGGACCGCGGGTCTTAAACTTTGCTCCGCTTCTCGTACAAGACCAGTTCCCCCTGAACGACCTCGTGAAAACTCTCCTCAGCGCAGCGGAGAAGGCCGTGCACGCTAAGGTCGAAATCGAGTTCGCGATCACGTTGCAGGGGCGGCTCGGGGAACGTCCTCGGGTACGTCTGGGTTTCCTACAGGTTCGCTCCATGGTGGTTTCTGATCAGGTGGTTGATGTCACGGTCGAGGACCTCTCCGATCCGTGCGCCATTGTTGCGTCGGACATGGTGATGGGCAATGGCACCGCGGATGATATACAGGATATTGTCTTCGTGCGGCCCGACAACTTTTCCCCAATGCACACGCGTGCTATCGCAGAAGAGTTGGAATCGATCAACCGTGAACTCCGGGATCAGAAGAGGCCTTTCCTGCTGATTGGTTTCGGCCGCTGGGGTAGTTCTCATTCGTCGCTGGGGATACCGGTTGACTGGAGCCAAATCTCAGGGGCGCGCGCGATCGTGGAGGCGACGCTGCCAGAGATGAATGTGGAATTGAGCCAGGGTTCGCACTTCTTTCACAACCTGTCGAGCTTTCGGGCAAGCTACTTCATGGTGCAACACGGGCGCCCCTTCGGGATCAACTGGGATTGGCTAAACCGGCAGCCCGTTGTGCACGAGACGGAGCTTATCCGCCACGTGCGGCCGTCGGATCGGCTCTCGGTGCTCGTCGACGGGCGGACAGCGCGGGGAGTGATCTTGTCGCACTCCCGGAACAATACAAGCCAAGAGAAAAAGTGAAACCGGACGATACGCAATTCGGGACCATGCTGCATGCTTTGCAGGAGCGTGCCAAGGAATTGAACTGTCTGTATCAGGTGGGCGAACTCCTGAGCCAGTCAGGCCGGACTCTTGAGGAGATTTTTCATGACATTATCGGAGTCCTGCCGCCAGGGTGGCAATATCCACATGACTGTCAGGCTCGAATCCTCTTTGAGAACCTGGCAATCCAGCCGCCGGACTTCCAAGAAACGCGATGGGTTCAAAAGGCCGACATCATCGTGCAGGGTGAGACGGTTGGAGCGGTCGAGGTTTCTTACCGAAGGGAGCTGCCGCGATCCGACGAAGGCCCGTTTCTGAAGGAGGAACGCAAGCTGATTGGGACGATCGCAGAGCGAATCGCAAGCGCGGTCACGCAACGACGGCTAAGAGCCGCATTCGAGGGCTGGTCGGCAGCCGATGCAGTATCGGCTCAAGGGGAGTGGCGTGTTGTGCTGGAGTTTCTGCGAGAAACGGACCCCGCTCTGTTGAAGCGGATTTCGCGCAAACTTGATCAATCACCTGAGTTGGAGCGGAGTCGAGGAGGCCAGGGAACTACTTCGCAGCGGAGGGGCGATCTCGCCTCGCGAACCGGGCGTTGCCACCGATGAAAACCGCCCTCTTCCTCATGACGCTGCCGGCCATTCCTCGGACTTGACAACCCAGGCACTCCGGATCGCCGGCGAGCATTTGAGCGAGGCCGAGATCCTTAATTGTGTGACTCGATGGATCAAGGAGGATAAGGCCAGCTTTCTGGTGCGAGCGCTGGAAAACCAGGACACTTCTCTGGGAGAGGTCATGGAGTGTGTCGAGCGTTATCGGCACATCGGTGTTGAGGAGGGCGAACTTTCGCTCTATACCCAGAAGGGTCTGCGGGTATCACTTATTCGCCGCTTCTTTTCTGAAAGTCTCGACTTCATCAACGTCGCTAAGAAGTTTATCGACGTTGAGGATTTCTATGACCTGTTGGGTAAGGTCATCTACCCGCCCGCCTGCCATGGGAAGCTGGGCGGTAAGAGTGCCGGTTTGTTCCTGGCCAAGAAGATCATAGACAAGTCTCCTGAAGCGAGCGCACTTCTGCGCGAAGTGAAAGTGCCCAGAACTTGGTACCTGACCTCCGATTGGATTCAGGACTTCGTGCACCATAACGATCTGGAGGACGTTCTCAACCGGAAATACATGGAGATCGACCAGGTTCGGCAGGAGTACCCGCACCTTGTGGCCTTGTTTAAGAGATCGTCTTTCCCATCAGAATTTGCCAAGGGGCTCGCACTCGCGCTGGATGATCTTGGCGATGTTCCGGTGATCGTCCGCAGCTCGAGTCTGCTGGAAGACCGTCCCGGATCGGCTTTCTCCGGGAAAGTACAAGAGCCTTGTTCTTGGGGAATTGCGGGACCAAAGAAGAGCGGCTAGCCGCATTGATGGATGCGATTGCCGAGGTGTACGCCTCGATCTTCGGGCCGGATCCCACCGAATACCGTGCCGAGCGAGGTCTTCTGGATGTCCACGAAGAGATGGGCATCATGATTCAGGAGGTCGTCGGACAGACCGTTGGCAGGTACTTTTTGCCGGCGTGCTCTGGCGTTGCATTCAGCAACAATGAGTTTCGCTGGTCCGCTCGCATCAAGCGCGAGGATGGCCTCATACGGCTCGTACCTGGGCTGGGAACACGTGCTGTGGATCGCGTCGCCGATGACTATCCCGTGCTGATCGCTCCTGGCCAGCCGAACTTGCGTGTCAACGTCACGGCTGACGAAGTGCTCCGGTATTCGCCCAAGCGCATCGATCTCATCAATCTGGAAACAAATGCTTTCGAGACGGTCGACGTCGTGGAACTCCTGCGCAATTCTGGCGCCACATATCCCCAGATTCGCAATCTGGTGTCGGTCGTGAGCCATGACCGGCTCGAGCCCATCATCGGACCAATGCCTGATTTCAGCTCTCAGGATGCGGTCTTCACTTTTGAAGGACTGATTCGGAAGACTCCCTTCGTAAGCTGCATCCGCGAATTGCTGCACCTGCTGCAATCCAAGCTCGGAACCCCAGTAGACATGGAGTTCGCCTACGATGGGAAGGATTTCTACTTGCTACAGTGCCGACCGCAGAGCTATGGCGCTGACGCGGTTCCGGTCGCAATCCCGCAAAACCTGCCGTCCGACAAGGTCATCTTTTCGGCCGCCCATTTTGTTTCAAACGGCAAAGTGCCGGAAATCACGCACATCGTCTATGTAGATCTCGAGGGCTATAGCCAACTCCCTGATCAGTCGGCCATGCGCGATGTAGGGCGCGCAGTTGGCAGACTCAATAAGCTGCTGCCCAAGCGCCAGTTCATCCTGGTCGGACCCGGACGCTGGGGCAGCCGCGGAGACATCAAATTGGGAGTTCCAGTGACCTACTCCGATATCAACAACGCGGCGATGTTGATCGAAGTAGCACGCCAGAGAGGAAATTACCTGCCAGAGCTGTCATTTGGAACCCACTTTTTTCAGGACCTCGTAGAGGCCTCGATCCGTTACTTGCCGCTCTACCCGGACGATCCAACGACAGTGTTTAACGAACTGTTCTTTCGACGATCCCGCAATGTACTTGAGGAGGTGCTCCCGGAATTCTCGCGCCTTGCGGAGACGCTTCGGGTGACTGACGTACCGCTCGAAACGGGAGGACTCATCCTGCGGGTGCTGATGAATGCCGATTTGGACCAAGCAGTTGGGTTCCTGGCATCCCCGCAGCAGAAGATCGGGTCCGTCGAACCCGAGGCTGAGTCCATTGATCGGGGAACCAATGAACACTGGCGCTGGCGTTTTCGTATGGCACAGAGGATCGCAGCGGATCTCGATCCGCAAAAATTCGGCGTGAATGCCTTTTACCTAATTGGTAGTACGAAGAACGCCACCGCAGGGCCGGCCAGCGACATCGACATCCTTTTGCATGTTCAAGGGAACGAAGAACAGAGGAAAGAACTGATTCTCTGGCTCGAAGGTTGGAGCCGCTGCCTCGCCGAAGTCAACTTCCTACGGACCGGCTATCGTACCGATGGTCTACTGGACGTGCACCTCGTTTCGGACAATGACATCAAGGAACGTTCGAGCTTCGCCGTCAAGATCGACGCAGTCACAGATCCCGCGCGTAAGCTGCCCATGAAAGATTCGCAGACCTCAACCTAGAGCAGATCCCGAGTAGCAGCCTCGGGTGACTCCAGATCAAAACGCACCAGCGCCAACTCTGGGCCATCGTGCGCACCGTTTATGCAGACGGATCGACCGATCTGGATTTTCCATTCTCCGCTTAAACGCGCAGCTTCATGTATATGACCGTGCAACGTTAGCAGCGGTTGCCGCTCCTCGATAAACCGCTTCACTGCGATGCTGCCCACGTGCAAATCCAGCGGAACGTGTTCGTAAGTCTTCCCGTCGAGTGCCGCTCGGTCTAAGGGCGTATCGCACGGTGGGGTGTGGAGGAGAAGTACCGCGCGATCGAGAGGGTCTTCTCCCACAAGGGAAGCGAGATCTTTCTGGATCGTGGCCCATTTGGTCTCGCTTTCTTCCGTTGGCACGGTTCTACTTCCCTCCTCCGGAGAGACGCAGCCAGGCGGGACATACCGGGAAACGTCGTAACGTTCCCAGTCCTTCAGCAGAAATGGGGTCGGCGGAACGTAGGCAAGGCCATAGATCGCGAAATCCCCGAAGAGACTCTTCTGTGCGTGGACGTAGTGCCAGAGGCCATCGCCTGCCGCCGCGACGAAGTCTTCCTCATAGCGACGTGGGTCGTCGTTACCGAGGATGAGGAAGATGTCGGGATAGTGCGCCCCTAAGGCGTCGCGGGTTCTTGTGAAAGTCGGGAGGAGATAGTCGTGAACAAAATCTTCCTGTCCGAATTGAATTGCCGAGAGCGCTGAGCGAGGAAGCAAATCTCCACCGAGGAATACGGCAGCGGGACGATGCCTGATGATCGACGCGAGTAGTTTGTCGTATCGGTCGGTCTTTCCGTGCAGGTCAGTGGCGAAAAAGCAACTCGGCAAAGACAAGTCCCTTCTCTTATTTGGTTCTTAATCTTATAGCGGACGAGACTCCACGGAGAATCCCGCACTGCTCTACAAGCTGATTGGCGAGGTCAGCTGCAGACGTCCCAACTGGGATTGCCAAATCAGAACCGAGAAGTGCCTTGTGCTGATTGAATTTGAACGCTTCAGTTCTGGGGACGTTAAGGGGACGATAACAGATGATGTCCGGTATCATTGTGTACCAAACGACGTCCGCCGACACCGTTTGATATCAATCAGTTACATCTCGTTGCTGCTGTCACGGCAGAGGCCGCGGGTTCGAGTCCCGTCGTCCCCGCCATCATTCCAAAGAAGTTACGAATCGATGGCCTTTTTCTCGCAGGTGCAGAAAGGTGCAAGCCCTCCCGTGCACGAGCCCGAAATTGGTCACAAATCCAAACAATTCAGTTTGTTGCAGTGGGTGCAGCCAAGGTGCTGGGCTCATGCGCAATCAGAAGCTGAACAACTGCGTTTTGCGCTTCACGCTTGGCCGGGGTGACAGACTGCGTGTACGTGTCCAGCGTCAGCCGAGCTGATGAGTGCCTCAGCAAATCCTGTTGAACTTTGATGTCTGTGCCGAGGGAACGAAGGAGGGTCGAGTAGGAGTGTCGGAATGTGTGCCATCCGATTCGTTTTTCAATGCCCAACGTCTTGGCTACCGGACGAATTCTCTTGCACATTATGCTCTGTCCCCATAGAGGCCTCTTCCCTTTGGTCCGCGTGCTTGCGAACACCCAATCATCAGGACCGGCATAGCGAGTTTCATTTTTCCATTTCTTGAGCACCTCAGCTAGGAAAGGACCCATCGGAATGGGCTTCATCGATGCCTCCGTCTTGCAATTGCTGATGACACCGTGCACGACAGATCGCACGACGCTTATTTGGCCACAGTCGAAGTCCAGATCCCTCCAGCGCAGACCAAACAGTTCGCTTTGACGAAGACCTGTGGTTGCGTCCATAAAAATCAAGATATGCGGCAATGGAGCGACAGCGCCTAGTAGACGCCGGATTTGGTCAACATCGAGGATGTACGGTATCCGGCGACGTTTGGCACTTTGGCGAACAAGATTCATGGGATTGGCATCGAAGAGTTCATATCGGCGAGCATGGTTGAAGAGGACGCTCATGATGTTCTTTATTTTCGCGCAAGTGGAACGGGCCAAGGAAAGTTCGCGCAACCACAGCTCCACCTCGATCGGCTTTATCTTGTTGAGCGAATATTCGCCCCATTTAGGGACGATCCACCGCCTTAGATAATTTTCATAGCCCTTTTTTGTCGAGTAGGTCTTCCAGGTGTTATCAGAAGCCAGCTCTCTACGTCGGTAGTGTTCCGCAAGTTGAGATATTGTTAGCCTGGCCGTCTGAAGACGAGGATCATTGACGTTGATCTCAACAACGATGCCCACGACCGCATCCCGCGCTTCGCGTTCCGTCGCGAACTGTTGAGTGGTACCGAGGACGATCCGGCGGTAGACAGCCTTGCCGCTCGTCCGATCGCGCCACCGAAACTCCCATACTGTCTGTCCATTCTGGCGTGTGGATTTCATGAGGCTTCCGTTCTGCATGCTGCTCCTTTTTGCACCGGCAGCCGGATTCTCTTAGGCCGGTTGGGGGTTAGACAAGTCTTGGCGAAAGTTTAGTTTGGTGAAAGCTCACATTGATCCGAAGTCAAATGGATTGCTGCTTTCCAGCGGCAGAACGGTTGTATTAGACGAAGACCCAAGAGAGGATTGAGTCCAACTAGTGTTTCTGTCAGTGCTTAGGAAACTGCTCGTAGCCTGACAGCGCGTTTCGAGTAGAGCTGGTGTGGTCCATTCGTCAGGTTTGGGTTTCGCAGAACCGGACCTCAGACGATGGGAGACTTCTCGTTTGCCCTGCATCCGATCACGATCGGCAAAGCGGAAACTCAAACCTCTAGTTGCTACTCGAGTTGCGCATATTCCGATTTAGCTTGCCTCAGAACGGGGATTTCAGAATCGGCATCCTTCCACGCCGCGAGAAAATCCTGATAGGCGGATTTTGCCTTTGCTGTGTCTCCGGACAGAACATAGGATCTCCCCAGTTGCAGGCGTGCTAGTACTCCAATCGGATCGCTAACCACGATTCCTCGGTGATCGAGAATTTTCTGGAACTCCGCAGCGGCTCGGGCGCCTTGATGCGCACTTAGATAAGCCTGGCCACGAACGTACACCGGATAGAGTGCGCCGAAGAATCCTTGAAGATTGCTACGTGGCGTGCCCAGTTCATAAGGCACGGCGCTTTCCAGCACTTCGATCGCTTTTGAAGGCTGCTGACGATTTAGCGCAAGAATCGCACGAAGCACGGGCAGATAGCTAAACCTGACGGAAGTGTCTTCAGGGAAATTCTTTTCCAAATCGTCAGCCAGAGCTTGTGCCCGCGAAGAACTACCCGCGAGAGCCAGGGCCAAGGCAGCGCCGTACTCAACTTCGCGATCTTTCGCGAGTGCAAGTGCTGACGACGCGCGCTGCGTGGCGGCGGTGGGATTGCCGAAAAATGCCTCCCGCAGCGCTGCTCCGATTTCGAACAGAGCGGCTCGTTCGCCATGGCCAGCCTGCTGCGCCAACTCTGTCGCGTGCAACGACATTTCCCGAGCGTCTCGCAGTCGCCCGGTGTAAGCCAGCACAAATGACTCGTGATATGAGAGCCAATCTTCTGCTTCCGAGTCACGTTGACTCAACGACACTTCACGCCCCATCGCAGAATCGTCGGCCTTCAAGAATGCCAGGTCGTATCTGAGGACGATGAAGTCCGGCATTTCCAGTTTGCGTTCGGCAGCACTCTTAAGGGCCGCTTCGGCGTCCGCCAGCCGGTCAAGGTCAATGTAGTCGTCAGCGAGATTCAGGTATCCAATGGAGCCGTCGGGATCGAGCTCGATCGATTTCTGGGCTTCTTCAACGGCTCTCTCATACTTGCCTAAACCGGTATAAATGAAGCCCGCCAAGAAATCATGAGGAGTTTCTTCCCGAGGATACGTGCGCGACCACGCCTGGCAAATTTGCTGTGCCTTTTCCTGGTTTCCTGTTGTCCTTCCCTCATAATATGCGGTGATGAAAAACTTCTCCTGCTCACTGGCATGACCGCGTAATTCGTAGGCCTTGCTGGTGTGTTCGGCGGCGAGGGCGGATTCGCCCGTGTGGCCGTAGCTGAGGCCCAGGGCCGCATGTGCCATAGCAAATTGAGGATCAATTTCGACCGCCCGGGTGAAGAAAGGGATGGCGGCCGGCGGATCGGAAAAGACTGCCTGCCACCCCCGGCTGTAAGCCTTTAGCGCATCCAGCGATGGCGTCGTAGCCTCCGCCAAAGGCGTGTCGTATTGCCCCACGCTCGCGAGTGACTCACCCACGCGCGTCCTGAATTTTCTTGCGATCTGGTCCAGTGCATGTAAAACCTCTTCTTTGCGAGCAACCTGTACTTGTTCCTCGTCTAGAACGTCCCCGTTGTGGCAATTGACAGCATTCATTCCCAAGACGTACTGGCTTCCAAGGGTTGCAATGGAACCGCTCAATACGGCTGCGCTTCCGGTGCGCTCACAAATTTCCCGGCCAGTTTCGGGAGTAAGACGCGTATCAATTGGTTGGCCCATCAAGCGGAGCGTTTTGTGAATCCGTTCCTGGGAAACCAGACTCAGGAACGGCGACTGCTCAAGCTGCACCGATAGGCCTTGCCGAAGTGTGCCATCAAAGACTGGATCACCTGTCGAGTTCGCGAAATCGGCGATCACGAGAGTGTCTTTTGCGCTGAGCGCGGAGGACGGATGCGAGAACAGCCGAAAGGCGCCAGCGGCCACGGCGACCAGAAGGACGACCGCAGCAGCGATCCAGCCCCACGGCATAGACTCACTCACCTGTACCTGAAGTTTGGTATGGCTTACGGCAACTACGTTCAGCTCGGGGTTCGGTACCAGCTTCACGTCCTCTGCGAACCGATAACCACGTCCGGGAACGGTGACGATGTATTGGTGGTCCTGCGGAGTCTCACCCAAGGCTTTGCGCAATAGGAAGATGTTCCGGCTGAGGTTGGTTTCTTCGACAAAGGTGTCGGGCCAGACCATCTTCATTAAATCGTCTTTGGTGACGACCTCTTGGCTGTGACGGATCAGTACGAGAAGAATCTGAAAGGTCTTTGGCGTCAGCGGGACGGTTTCAGCGCCACGAAGCAGAAGCTCCTTCTCCGGATCAACCCGAAAAGGGCCAAACTCGAAGAGTCGTTTCATCCTTTGTTCTGGAGTCGTGGCCATCGGGTGCACTCTGCTACAAGGGGGAAAGACGAGCTTGGAGGAAGATTCTAGCACGGTCCACCGCTGATTCAGGTTCTAGTCCTTGCCTCGGCGAACGGGACAACTCTTGTTTTTTCTGTCTGTTACGTGGCTGCGAGAAACTATCAGAAATTATCACGGGCTTTGCAAAGACTCTTCCTCTTCCCTTAGCGCAAGCTGCCGGCAGGTTCCCCACAAAGCTCAATTGAAAAAGCGAGCCGATGGGGCGCTACAGCGAGTGGACTATGGCAAAGCAGACGAAGATCACGATCGAAACCGATTCCTTGCTGGTAATGCGTGGAACAGTTTCACCGCGGAGCTGGTGTCCGGAGTGTGCCGCTGAGAGCGACGTCATTCCCTTCGACGGCATCGGGGTGATCTCGAACCTGACGCCATCAGAGGTGCAGGCGTGGCTCGAATGCGAGGCCGTTCACCATTCGCAGGCCCCAGATGGCACGCACGTGATTTGCCTTAACTCTCTGCTCAAACGCGTACAGAAATCCAAAACCGATTAGCGCTAATCGCGCAATGTATAAGGAGGAGTTATGAAGTCCAAAATCTTGTGGTGGATGCAACGGGCCGGTTGTGGTCGTCCAGTGGCCAGATTCGCTCGATTGGTGTTGGTCGTCTCCTTTATATGCAGCTTGCTTGTCGCCTCTGCCAGTGCCGCACCTTTCGTTTACGTCGTCACCCTAAGCCAGCAGTTTGGCACCATTGATCTTGCCACCGGCCAATTTACTCCCATCGGCAGCCCCACGCCCGACGGCATGTCAAACCTTGTGTGGTGGAACGAGTCATTGCTAAGCATGGCAACGACGGGCGCCAATGCCGGCTATCTGGTCAAGATCAACCCTGCCACAGGGGACGAAACAGTGCTCAGCCCCATTACGTACAACGGGCAACCACTGGGATTCAATGCCTTCGATCTCGCAAAAGTCCGTGGAGATCTCTATGTGACCGACTTCAGCAACAATCTCTATTCTGTGAATTTTGCGACCGGCGTTGCGAGACTTGTTGGACGAAATGGCGGAACCACGGGTTTGAGACCCGATCCGAACGTTCCTTTCACTTTTAATAGCGACGGGACATTCAATCTCTGCGATGAGGGTCTCTATGGATTCGAGGGAAAGCTCTATGCGACTTTCGATTCCTACGCCATTGATCCGACCCAGACTCCGCCGACACGCGCTCACGAATATATGTCTCCGTACGTATGGCAAATCGATCCTCGCACCGGAGCCGCAACCTTCATCGCCAACACCGACTGGCAAGTGAGCGCCATCGTAGGGGTCGACGGGAAGTTTTATGCTTTCGAAGGCGTGTTCGACGGGTTCGATTTCAATTACAACGTGCCCATCGCGCACGCCGAACTCGTAACGCTGGATCTAAGAACGGGTAAAACCAAGAAGGTGGCTGATGTCCTCCCCAATCCCGGCCCTATTTTTGGGGCCGCCCCAGTTCGCTAGGACAACATCGGCCACGTGTTATCGCTGGGGCCCGGTGTGGGGAAGGAGTCCGGGCCCCAAGTGCGACCTGCTTGTCGGTAACCTTAGCACCACTGTCGCAATCGAAGGAGGTTTTATGAAATGGGGAGGCATCCCGGCAATTCCTCTGTTGCTGGTAGTTTCGTTCGCGCAGAATACACGTGTCGAGACAAAGGACGTGCAGCCCGTAGTACGTTTTGAGCAGATTATCTCGGGTCATCTCACAGATCTGAATGGCAAGTACAAATTTCGCGTCTCCGAAGTCACATACCGGCCGGGAGGCTACGTTGGCGACCACAATCATGCTGGTCCTGGCGTCCGGGTCATCATGGCCGGTGAGTTCACTTACGTGAAAGGCGATAAGACAACCGTCTACAAAGCCGGAGACGCGTTCTTCGAGCCCGGCGATATGACCCATCGTGCTTACAATCGAGGAAGCACGATTTTAAAGGTCATAAATATAGAAATCCTACCCGCGGACTTCACTGGATCTGCGCTTATACCGCCGCAGCATTGAGTCGAACGGACGAGCATTACGCGGAAGTCAAAGTAAGGAGGACGGATGAAAGCACTACCTCGATGGAAAAAATGGGCTTTTCGATTTCAGCCTTTTGCGGGAGCTTGGTTCTTGATGGTTTTAGGGGTCGGCGGTTGCTTCGCGCAAGACCTTGCACGCACTGACCAGGCTGCCGCTCTCGCCGCGACCAAGACAATTACCGTTCCCGCCGTGCGCGCCCACATGAGGTTTCTTTCCGATGGTCTGTTGGAGGGTCGGGATACAGGCAGTCGCGGCCATGAGATCGCCGCCGTGTACGTAGCGTCCCAATTGGAATCGATGGGCGTACAACCAGCGGGCGAAAACGGCACCTACTTTCAAAATGTCCCGTTGCGCAAGGCAATCAACGACGGATCAAAGAGTTCTTTCGCTCTGGTAAACGGAGCGAACGTGATCCGACTCAAGGATTCCGTTGACTACTTGTTTCTAGCCGACCTGGAACACACCGAGAGCGACGTGGATGCGCCCGTGGTATTCGTTGGATTTGGAGTCACAGCTCCCGAACAGAATTATGACGATTACGCCGGTATGGATGTTCGCGGCAAGGTCGTCGCATTGCTAGGAAACGCCCCGGCCCGGTTTTCTTCGACACTGAGAGCCTATTACGCCGATGGATTCGTAAAAGTGAAAAACGCTGTCGCGCATGGTGCGGTCGGCGGTCTCGTTCTTCTCTTACCCGAAGACGAAAAGAACAACCCCTGGGAATGGTCCGTTCCGCAGATCCAGGCTGGAGCTCGCGGGTGGCTTGACCACGGCTTGCCGCACGATTCTCTTCCGGAATTCCAGGCTGCAGCGGCGCTAAGCGTTCGTGGTGCGCAACTGCTCTTTTCCGATGCACCCCGAACTTTGGAAGACGTCTTTACCAAAGCGCGCAACAGCCAACCCCAGGCATTTCCCCTGCGCTGGACGGCGAAGATGCATACTGTGGCCTCTCATCAAACTCTGAGCAGCAGGAATGTTATCGGGAAAATTCAGGGTTCCGACCCCGAACTCAGTGGTCAATACGTGATTCACAGCGCACATCTCGATCACCTGGGAATGTGTCCGGCGGTTGAGGGGGTGAGCGACAAAATCTGCCACGGAACAATGGACAACGCATCTGGTGTTGCCGTCGTACTGGAAATCGCTCGAGCCTACACGAAACTGCCCAAGCCACCCCGTCGGTCGATCATCTTTTTCTTCCCCACCGGGGAGGAAGGCAACTCGGAGGGGGCCGACTATTTCGTTCACTTCCCGACGGTCCCGAAACAAAGCCTCGTTGCCGACATCAATACCGACGTCGCTCCCGGAATGCGCTATCCCAGCAAGGATTTCAACGCGATTGGCGGAGAACATTCGAGCCTGAATCAGAATGCCGTCTGGGCAGCACAGCTCACCGGTCATTCCATCACGCCCGACCCGATGCCTGAGCAGAACTTCTTCATTCGCTCCGACCAATATCTCTTCGTACAGCAGGGGATTCCTTCCATTTTGATTCGCAATGGCTCCGACGGCGGGGAAGTGATTAAGAAATGGATCGAGACGCGGTACCACACACCGCTGGACAACATGGAACAGCCGATCGACTACGACGCGGGAGTGGATGCGGCGGGGATGCTATTTCTGTTGAGTTATAGCGTGGCGCAGCAAGACCAGCGCCCTGCATGGAATAAAGACGACTTCTTCGGCACGAGATTCAGCTCGCCGACCGCAAGCCTAGGTGGCCAGAAACAATGAGCAAGTAAAGGCAGCCGGTGTCGCGTGAGAAGTACGGGAGGGATGATGCACCAGAACATCGACCGAAGGGCCTTTCTGAGAGCGTCGGCGAACTCGCTTGCAGCGCTCGCATTGGCACCGCGCAGCTTTGCGGAGAGTTTTCAGGTTGCGCCTGCCGCGAAGCCGCAAAAAGTGATTGTCGTCGGAGCCGGAATTGCGGGGTTGGTTGCCGCTTTTGAGCTCATGCAGAGCGGACATGACGTGACCGTGTTTGAAGCACGTATGCGCCCCGGAGGGCGAATCCACACGCTGAGGGATGAATTTGCCGACGGTTTGCACGCCGAGGCCGGCGCCATCGATTTTGGTGATGCCTACATAGTCCTCCAGCACTATATCAGCGCATTCAATTTGCCCTTCAACGAAGACGGAGCGACCGAGAAAGTCAGTGGTGCAAAAGATGTTTACTACCTCAATAACAAGCGCTACGTCGTACCCTCCGGATCGGAACTCAACTGGCCATACTCGCTTTCCGCTGAAGAACGCAAACTTGGGCTGCATGGATTGTGGGATAAGTACGTGACTCACGCGGCCCAGCGGATTGGGAATCCCGCCAGTGCGGAATGGCCAAACTCGGCTGCCCGCGAGCTAGACGGCGTTACACTGAACGACTTTCTTCGAAAACAGGGCGCCAGTGATGCCGTGATTGCCGTCCTACGTATGACTTTTCTCGGGGAAGACTTCGACCACGTTTCGGCACTTCAAGATATGGTGTGGCAACCATTTTTCGACCGCAACAAGAAGTGGATGAACCTCAAAGGCGGAAACGATCTATTGCCGAGAGCCTTCGCGGAACGACTGGGAATGCGCATGCACTATGGCGCGGCCCTTCGGAAGCTGACCCAGGACAAGGATAAAGTGCGCTTGTCGGTTGCCCGTGGCGGAGCACTAGAGCAGGTCGAAGCGGATCGCGTGATCTTGGCCATTCCCTTTTCGACGCTCCGGAACGTCGAGCTTGATGACTCATTTTCAGCGCAAAAACGGGCCGTGATTTCCAAACTTCGCTATGACTCGGCATCGCACGTTTTCTTGCAGTCGAGAAGTAGATTTTGGATCGAGCAAGGGATTAGCGGTTTTGCCCACACCGACCTCCCGATTCGGGTTGTTCTGAATTACACCGAAGCCCAACCCGGTCCACGCGCGATTCTGGGGATAGAGACGGAAGGCACGAATTCTCGACTCATAGCGGCGATGAAACCAGAAGAACGGATTCGTTGGAGCCTCGAAAACGTAACTAAGATTTACCCGGAGATGGCGGAGAACTTTGAGGGCGGCACATCGGTGGTGTGGGACGACGAGCCGTGGTCACTGGGAGCAGGGGCATATTACGCACCGGGAGAGATGACCGACGATGTTCCCGCATGTCGCCAGCGTGGAAGGGCGGGTTCATTTTGCCGGAGAACACACTTCCGAGCTTTTCGTCATGGAAGGCGCGGCGCAGTCAGGTATTCGGGCCGCCCGCGAAGTTGCTGCCGCAGTCTGACAATTTCAGTCTTCGGCGGATGCTGGCGGAGGGGAATGCTTGCTGGATAGACACTAAAGGAGCGTCTTCTTTGGCTGGAGAAACCGATATGCGCGACGGACGTGACGTAGCGATCGTTCATTTGCGCCCTCGTCGCTGTGACTGGCCTTGCCATCGCTTTGGCCAGCGCACAGACTCCCCTAACCACGAAGCTTGCACCAGAGGTGAGAGAGTATGTGAAACTCGACGATGCCGTCATCGCGCTCTCCCATATCCGCGTGATCGACGGCACGGGACAGCCTGCCCGTGATGATCAGACCTTAGTCATTCGCGATGGGGCTATCGCTGCTATTGGAGACGCGATCTCCACGCCGATTCCTCCGGGTGCAAAGGTGCTCGACCTCCCCAGCCACTCGGTTATACCCGGTCTGGTCGGGATGCATGATCACATGTTCTATCCCCAGCCCGTGAACTTGGCAGGTCAACGAGTCAGAGGAGCACTCCAGTTCGAACAGCAGTCTAGTTTCACTTTTCCAAGGCTCTATCTCGCTGCTGGTGTCACGAGCCTCCGCACTACCGCAAGCGTGGAGCCATATGCGGACCTGAACCTGAAGAACTGGATCGATGCCGGCAAGATTCCCGGCCCGAAAATCCACGTGACGGGGCCGTATCTGGAGGGCGAAGGGAATTTTCGTCTTCCCGTCCACGAACTCAGCGGTCCTGAGGACGCTCGCAAGACCGTCGAATTCTGGGCCGATCAGGGTGTCACGTCCTTCAAGGCGTTCGTGCATATCACCACCAGTGAGCTTAGGGCTGTGATTGATGGAGCGCACAAGCGCGGCCTCAAAGTAACGGGGCATCTCTGTTCGATCACGTACCGCGAGGCCGCCGAACTTGGCATCGACAATATCGAACACGGATTTGTACTTGCCACGGATTTCAATTCGGAGAAAAAGCCGGACGTTTGCCCGCCGACCACCGAGCAGTCGCGAGCTGCTTTCTTGGCTCTCACTCCGGAGAGCCCAGCGGTTCGCGAGCTATTCCAGATACTGATACAGCATCATGTTGCGATCACATCAACTCTCCCAGTCATGGAGGCGTACTCCTCTGATCGACCACCATTGCAAGATCGCGTTCTTGATGTCATGTCTCCCCAGGCTCAGGCTGGCTATTTGTCGCAGCGAGTGCAACAGCCCGTCACTCGTAGTCTGAAGAAGGAGATGGAACTGGAACGTGCGTTTGCCAAAGCTGGCGGGACATTGCTGGCGGGGCCAGACCCGACCGGCATCGGCGGTGTGGTAGCAGGATTCGGTGATCAGCGCGAGGTGGAACTTCTGGTGGAAGCCGGTTTCACGCCCTTGGAGGCCATTCATATCGCTACGGAGAATGGCGCGCGATTTTTGCAAGAGGAAGACCGGATTGGCACTCTGGCTCCGGGGAAACGCGCCGACCTGGTGGTCGTTCGCGGTGACCCATCATCCAGAATATCTGACATCGAAAACGTTGAGATCGTCTTTAAGGATGGCGTTGGCTACGATCCAACAAAACTGATGAATTCGGTGCGCGGCCTCGTCGGGCTGCGCTAGCGATCCTTAGGCCAAGTGCTATTAAGCGGGCGCAAACTTAACTCAAACGGAATGTGTAGCTCTGGCAGGGTCGGGTCACGGGATACGTCTACAATTATGCCGATGGGCAGCAAGCAATAGGAAAAAAGATCAAGTAGTCAGGAGGGTCCGATGAGAGATAGCTTGAGACTTCTCGCACTCGTTTGCATGCTTGCGGGAGGGGCAGGTGTTGCACGCGCTCACAACCAGAACGACGACGCCCTGTCCGTACAAGTCGATGAGGTTGTTCGCACACAGATGCGTGGAGCAGAACATCCCGGGCGTCAGCCTGGCAGTGATGCGCGATGGGAAGATCGTCAAGGCGGCAGGATATGGTCTCGCGAATGTGGAACTCAATTCCCCGGTCACTCCAGAATCGGTTTTACGACCTGCTCAATCTGCGAAGCAGTTTGTGGCCGTAGGCGTGATGATGTTGGTGGGCAGGGTAAGGTCGCGCTCGATGAAAGTGTCACAAAATATCTTCCCAATTCACCTCCGGCGTGGAAGGACATCACACTACAACATCTGTTGACACACACTTCGGGTGTCCCAGAGCTACGCATTTGGACCCACGCCCTTGGTTGATACGCGCCATGACTACACCGAGCAAGAAGTCGTCCGCATTCTCGCCACGCAGCCTCTGGAGTTTCGTCCTGGAGAGAAGCGGAGCTACAGCAATAGCGGTTATGTGATCTTGGGTGCCCTGATTCGTGAAGTGACCGGCAAGAGATGGGATGAGTTTTTGCAGGAGCGCATTTTCAGACCTTTGGGAATGACATCCACGCGACTGATGAGCGAAACGGACATTATTCCGAACAGAGTGCGAGCATACGCTCTCGTCAACGGCCAGTGGAAGAATGAGAGATGGTGGGCGCCGTCGCTAAATACCTTCGCGGATGGGGGGCTGTATACGACAGTGCTCGACATGGCGAAGTGGGATGCTGCCCTCTCTACCGAAACGCTACTGAAACAAAGCAGCCTGGAACAGATGTGGACCCCGGTAAAGCTCAACAGCGGACAAACCTATCCCAACGGTTTGGGATGGCTTATGACAGAGAGAAACGGACACCGAGTAGTCTGGCACGACGGATATTTTGAGGGAACCAGCACGGTTATCTCCCGTTACCTGGATGATCGGCTGACCATCGTTGTCTTCATAAACCTGGGAGGAGGCGACGAGGAGAATCCCCGGCAGGTACGCATCGCAGATGAGGTTGCAGCGATTTATCTTCCGGCGGTGAAGGTGTCTGCAGCCGCTAGAAATAACTGACCCTCGTGGGCTGTGTGCGCCTCGGGCCTGGCAGGCGGCAATCCGGAAGGAACCGGTTCGTTGGAGGGATTATCGGAAAACGCCGTTGGTGTAGATTGAAATTTTGAGCACTTCAATTCTGGGGACGTTAAGGAGACGATAAGAAGTGGCATGCGGCTCCGTTTTGTATCAAACAACGTCCGCCGACACCGTTTGATATCAGTCAGTTACATCTCGTTGTTGCCCTATCACTGCAACGTTCTGGCGCATACAATCGACTAGTCGACTGACTTTCGAGGCGGATCGTTTCAACCGCTCACGCACCTCTCCGCGTTGGAAACCAGTTATTGGTGGCCAGTTGTTCGTCGTCAGCTAAATCCTCTCAAGCCGGCTTGGAAGTGCGCCTCCGGGGCCAATGACTCAAGGCCGATGACTAGAGACCGCTTTTTTTCCGCCGCTCGCGGAAGAATGACTGCACCAAGTCCGCCACAGCGGCCTGCCAGAACGCCTCCCTTGACCTCCATGCGGTGGTTCAGTTGCGGGTGATTCAGGACCTGCATGACGGAGTGGATCGCACCCGCCTTGGGGTCATCGGCGCCATATACCAGGCGCCTCATACGCGCGTGGACCAGCGCACCCGCACACATTGCGCACGGCTCAATTGTAGCAAACAGCTCGCAGCCTGCCAGGCGATGGTTACCAATGATGGCACCGGCTTCGCGCAACGCAACGATCTCGGCGTGAGCGGTGGGGTCATTCCCGGTGAGGTTGCGGTTCCAGCCTCGCGCGATGACGAGGCCGTCGCTGACGACGATCGCCCCGACCGGAACCTCTCCCAGTTCGAGGGCCCGTTGCGCTGCGCGCAGGGCTTCTTCCATGAAAAGCTCGTCCGCGGTGTGGGGTGGGTCGTCAGTCGTCAGTCGTCATCGTCGGCCAAGGTTTTCTCGGTGTCGTCCAGTTCCGTTGCCTTCTCTGATAATTGTAGCGGGAGTACAGGCTTAGAGCCGCTGTCACACTTGATCCGAATACCGCCGTCAGGAAGGAAAATCAGAGCAAGTGGAGCACAGTCCGGACACTATCGGGGGCGAGCCGCAACAACTGCGGCCCGAGCGTAGTCAGCATCCAATGCGCCAGAAAGATGGCGGGTACCGCTAAGGCGGCCCACCGGAGCTCCGATCGGGATGTCAGCAGAGCCTTCATCGGCTGTCCTGAGAGTATGTACGCACCAGCGCGGAGAAAGTTCCCGGCGGGATCGGAGCCAATTTTCGCCCTGGAGCCTCTCTGATCACACTGCGTTAAATCTCTCATCCAAGCCAGCGTCGCCGGGGAAACCCGGATGACGCCTCCCTGGAATTTAGGGTATGCTAACCACGTTATGGGGATGCCGAATCTGCTTCGCAAGGTATTTCTGCTGGATCTCCTGCAGGGACTTCGGGTTACGTTTCGCTACCAGGATCCGAAGGAGAATTACACTGAGCAGTACCCGCTCGAGCGGCCGCAGGTGGCTGAGCGGTACCGCGGCGCGCCCCGCCTGAACGTTAACCCTGACACTGACGAGACCATGTGCATTGCCTGCGACCTGTGCGCCCTGGCATGCCCGGAGCACCTGATTGTGGTCTCGAGTGAACGTAACGAAAAGACCCGCCGCAAGGAACTCACCAACTTCACTTACGACCTGAGCCGGTGCATGTTCTGCGGGCTGTGCGAGGATGCGTGCCCCACGGATGCGCTCGAGCTGACCCAGGATTTTGAGCTCGCCAACTACTCCCGCGAAGACATGATCTGGGACCGCGAGACGCTCGAAAAGGGGCCCCGGCCCACGGTCTACAAGAAGTAGGGCCCCCCTTGCAATAACCGCTCTACGTCCATGTGTCTCCCAGATTTGTTCCTGGTCTCTGGTATTGCCATGGAACAGCGTCTGTATCTCAAGCTTGCGCCTTCGGCCGCACAGCGGTCGGCCGAAGGCTCGCACCCACCAAACGTCCAGGGTCGCGAGATCCTCTGCGGCAAGGTTAGGCATAGGGCCCTATCCCTAGCCGAGAACACGGGAGTTGGGAGCGCTGGTCTGCAAACGCGTTTCCGGCCAATGTAGTACGCACCATTAGCCAAAGGTCAACTATTGAACCACTGACAGCTAACGACCAACAGCTGGCTGCTGCTGCGTCATGCAGTGCATCGCGCCAAAGCCCCAGATCAGGTCGCCAGAATAGATAGGAACGATTTCGCGATCGGGAAAGAGGTCAGAGAGGATGTTCAGGGCGATGCGGTCCTTAGGGTCGTTGAATACGGGGACCAGGACAACGCCGTTCGCAATATAAAAATTGCCGTAGCTTGCGGGCAGTCGGCGTCCCTGGAACGTGACCGGGGCCGGCATCGGGAGTTCGACGATGCGGAAAGGCTTGCCGTCCGGGTCGGTGGCGGACTTGAGGCGCTGGAAATTTTCCTGTAGCGGTGCGTAATTCTTGTCCTTGGGGTTGGGCTCGATCATGGTCACGATGGTGTCGGGTGAGACGAAGCGCGTGATGTCGTCCACATGGCCGTGGGTATCGTCCCCGGCGATGCCGCTGCCCAGCCAGATCACTTGCCGGACGCCCAGGTAGGTTGCGAATACCTGCTCGTAATCTTCGCGGCGGAACCCGCGGTTTCGTTGTTGGACTTTGCTCAGCAGGCATTCTTCGGTAGTGAGAAGGATCCCTTCGCCGTTGACATCAATGGACCCGCCTTCAAGGACTACACGGGTATCTCGGTGCCAGGCATGGGCTTCCTCTGCGCGTGCTGCCTTTGCCATGAGCGAGCCAATCTTATCGTCGTGACGGTAGTTCGGATATTTCGCCCAGGCGTTGAAACGCCATTTGACGGCCTGCAAGCCCGTCGAGCTTCGCTCGGGTCGACTTGAGGGCACGCCCGTCCCTTCAGCCACCTCAACGGACGACGGGTCCGTCCCCACGCCGTGTGTGACGAACGTGCAGCCGCTGTCGCGTGTCCAGACCCGGTTCGTGAGCCAGCGGTGGAAACGGATGTTACCGTTCAGCGCATTGGCCAGCTTCAGGGTCTTCTTGGCGCGCTTTTCTGAGTTGGCGTTCTTCACGATCAGCTCAACCTGCTCATGGCGCGAAAGGTGACGGATGATTTCCGCATAGACCCAGGGAATGGGCTCGAATTTCCCCGGCCAGTCCCCGCGAAAGTGTGGCCACGCCAGCCAGGTAGCGTCGTGCGGTTCCCATTCCGCCGGCATGCGCGCACGGGCTCGCTCAGAACTTAAAGTAATGCTTGAAGTCCAGTTTCCGGCCTCCTTCACGACCACGGCGTCCTCTGTCTCTCTGCGTCTTCTGCGGTTTCAGGTTCTGTTCTCCGAGGGCAAGCCGGCCGACCGGCTCTGGACACGACCGTCAATCAATCAAACGCCTTGTGATGGGAGCGTAGCTGTCGATGCGCCGGTCCCGCAGGAAGGGCCAGTTGCGGCGGATGTCTTCCAGCTTATGCAAGTCGATTTCCGCAGTCAGGATTTCTTCCTTATCGTGCGAGCCTTGCGCCAGAATTCGGCCAAATGGATCCGCAATGAAAGACCCTCCCCAGAACTCGAGGCCCGCGCCCTTGGCTTCATTGCCGCGGATGTTGCCCGTTTCAAATCCAACCCGGTTCACGACCCCGACATACACGCCGTTTGCGATCGCGTGGGCGCGCTGAATAGTGCGCCAGGCGTCATGCTGCGCATCGCCGTACTCCGCCTTTTCAGCAGGATGCCAGCCGATTGCAGTCGGATAAAAAAGCAACGTTGCTCCCTGCAGCGCGGTCAGCCGCGCCCCTTCCGGATACCACTGGTCCCAGCAGACCAGCGTGCCGATCTTTCCCGCCTCCGTGTCGAAGGAACGAAACCCCAGGTCGCCCGGAGTGAAGTAGAACTTTTCGTAGTAGAGGGGGTCGTCGGGAATGTGCATCTTGCGGTAAATGCCGCGCAGCGTCCCGTCCCGGTCGAAGACGGCCGCCGTGTTGTGGTAGACGCCCGGAGCTCGCTTCTCAAATAGCGATGCCACCAGCACAACGTTGTTCTTCTTCGCGGCGGCCGCAAGTTTTTCCGTGGTTGGCCCCGGGATCGCTTCGGCCAGGTCAAACAGGGCATGATCTTCACGCTGGCAGAAGTATTGCGTCTGAAAAAGTTCGGGGAGGCAGACTACGTGACCGCCCTTGGCGGCGGCGTCAGCGATGCGCTGCAGGGCCTTCGCGAGATTCTCGTCCGGGTTGGCGCCACACGACATCTGCACAAGTGCCGCGATGAATTTTTCTGGGGACACGCTCAAAGCCTCCGGAGGTGAACGGGGAATAGCATAGCAAAGCCAGGAGTTGGGAGTCGGAGTCATGTAGGAAAACAAGAACTTAACCGGGAGAGATCGCGGAGAACGGCGGCAGAGTACCCACAGATCCATCGTCAGAATGTGCGCGGCCTGCGGGTGAAGCAAGCGGGCGAATTGTGAAAGGCATATTACTTGGCCCAATGTACCGGTTGGCCCCGTCGCTGTGAGGCCCCGTGGTCATTTCCGCCCTTGCAGGTTGGCGACATCTCGTCGGCTTCTAGTAGAGTAGTGCTACGCCTAAAAAGGTATTGCTTGGAGGTGTCTGTGAAGCAGGGAAATCATGGCCATCATGAAAAGGGAAACGGCAGCCATACCGACGGGTCGGGAATTGATCGGAAACTGCACAATCCGGTTGAAGACCGCCTGATTCCGCTCGAACCGCTCGATCTCGGCAAGGTTCGCTCCATCGACGACCTGGTTCGCGCCATGGCCAAGACCGCGTTTACAGGCCGGCAAATGGGAGAAGCTGCCGATGTGCTCGAGGCGATGGCGCGCGACGAAGAGTGTTTCGTGGTCATGACGCTGGCGGGTGCGATGACGGTCGCGAAACAAGGGCTGATCGTGTCCGAACTCATCGATCGCGGAATCATAAACGCTATCGTCTCGACCGGCGCCCTGATGGCCCACGGGCTGGTGGAAGCCACCGGGCACGCCCATTTTCGCGTCAATCCGCAAGTTTCCGATGAAGAGCTTTACGAGCAGGGCTACAACCGCGTTTACGACACGCTGGAGCCGGAGCAGAACCTCGACGACGTCGAAGAAGTCATGTCGGAGATTCTCGAGGGATGGGACCACAACGACGTGATGTGTTCTTACAAGCTCAACCACGCGGTCGGAGCGCACCTCGCTAAGACCGCCAAGGAGCAGCGGGGCATCTTGAAGTCCGCCTTCGAGCAGGGCGTGCCGGTGTTTGTGCCGGCGTTCACCGACTCGGAACTTGGGCTCGATGTGGCTCTCAATAACCGGCTGCGGGAGTCGACCGGGCGCCACAAAATCCGGTTTGATCCATTTCTCGATCTGGAGCACTTTGCCGCTACTCTGTTGCGGCAAAAGCGGCTGGGAATTCTGACCATCGGCGGCGGGGTTCCGCGCAACTGGTCGCAGCAGTTTGGGCCGTTCATCGAGCTACGCCACCGTCGTCTGGGAGAGAATATCCCCCTGAAGCGCTATCACTATGGAGTGCGAATCTGTCCGGAACCCGTTTACTGGGGCGGGTTGTCCGGTAGCCCATACAGCGAAGCAATCTCGTGGGGGAAATTCGTGCCGCCGTCAGAAGGCGGAAAGTTCGGAGAGGTGTTTGTGGATGCTACCGTCGGGCTTCCCATCATCGTAGCCGCGGTGCTGGAGCGTCTGGACAAGGACAAGACTCTCAAGGGCAAGGCGAAGAGAAAAATAGCGGCCAAGTAAAGAGAAAAAAGCCCTGCCGCGAAGGACACGAACGCAGGCAAAAGAAGAGGGACTGTGCCGCCACCGTTCCCCGCTTCCTTTGTGATACTTCGTGTTCCTTGTGGTTAATTCTCTTGGGCCTGGCGTCTAATCGAAGATCAGCACTGCCGACGCGATCACAGTCGTCCACAGTCCCCGTTTATCGCCCACGGCAGATTGCGTCACGTTCGCGGTGCGCACTATCTTGTTCGACAGCCGATAGATCTGCTTCTTCTCGTCCCAGGAGCGGTCCGGGTCGAAATCCACGTTGAGCGTAGTAGCCAGCATTTCAGCAGCGAGTTCTTCGGCATAGTCGCCGGCGGCGTCTTCCGATTCACCAAAGGAGTGGTGTTCGCTCAAGTAGCCGTAGGTGTTGCGGTCCGACGGGATGGCAACGCCAATGCTGGAAGCCAGCAGGCGGTGGGGCTCGCGAGTGCTGTTCTCGGCCACCACCGCAAAAACCACCTCGCCCGGATGCAGAAACTTCAGCCCGGTCGCCCGGGGCACGAGCTTGCAATTAGGCGGGAAAATCGAGGAAACCCGAACCAGGTTTTGAGCGGCGATGCCTGCGTCCCGCAGGGCCAGCTCGAAGGAAGTGAGGCGCTCGCGATGTTTGCCGACTCCCTTGGTGAAAAAGATCCGCTTCGGGACCATGTCCTTGCTCAATTCATTTGCCTCCAGAGGTGCCAGAGAGTCGAAGAAAACGCAAATCTAACATAGCGATTTATGAACGTTGGATGAAAAATACTTCAGAGAGCAAAAAAAATCACGGGAGCCTCAACGAGGCTCCCGTCGCCGCCTTGCTTGGGGGAGGGCAGCAAACACGAACTACTTGGCCGCGGATACCGAGGCGACTTCAATGGTGTCCCCGGTCAGAGTGCCGCTGACTTTCGCGGCGGTGCCGGCCAGTCTTGTCCAGACTTGCCAGCGCAGCCTTGTCGCTGGAATCGAGCACGTACACCTTATCGCCCACTACCAGAGCATACTTGGCCCCTTTGCCCACGCAAGCGCGAGTACAGTCGGCTTCGGAGCCGGACATCATGTGGTGGGCGCCGCACATCGCGTCGCTAACCGTGCCAGTGAAACTCTGTGCCTTCGCCCCTGCGAAAGCTGCCGACGCCAGGATCAGGGCCCCCAGGACCATTCCAATTTGCTGAATACGAACTGTCATGCCAACGTTCTCCTCGTTTGGCGGCCCCTCGTTGCCACCAGGTTCGGGGGCCGATTAAATCTAGAGTACCAGATTGGACCCTTTGTCGGGCTGGGGGCACAAATGAGTAGGCCAATCCGCACTTAGGAAGACGGCTTCAACCCGTAGCGCAATGTCACATCGACCGTCTTTTCCTGCTCGTTCACTCCTTCATGAATGCTGACGGTCCAGGTCACCCCCGAGGACAGCAGTTTGACAGTCTGCTCGAAGAAGCGCATTGGATAACTCGAGTCGTAGGGGTCCGTCGGGCGAAGCGTCCAGGCATCGCGCAAACGGTCGGCGCTCTTGACGTCGACACCCTGAATGTCGAGATCTCCTAGGTGATAAACGACTCCCTCGCTGATTGCGATGGCGTACATTACCAAACGGTTCGCGTCATCGAACTGCGGCTCAGGCTTCAGTGACGCCGCCATATAGCCAACCGTGCCGTAGAGTTTGCGGATTTTTTCCAGATCGGCCTGCAGTTGGGGGGCATTTGCGGTCTGGCCAGGCGCCGCATGGATCAGGCTCTGTAACTTCTCGGCTGGAACCACCGTGTTTCCCGCCCACTTCAGCTCGGAAATCTTGTACTGCAGGCCAGGAGTTACGGTCAATTGCACCGCGATCTCCGTGTCGTCGGCTGTATCCTTCAAAACTTTCGCCTGGGGGTCGGAGATGCTCGCCTTCAGGAATCCGCGTTCCAGGTAAACCGGCAGCAGATGGGCGGTAGCGTATGCCTGGACATCGGCGCGCAGGTAGTCCTTGCCCACCAACTTCGCGGCGACCGCGTTTAACGCGGCGAGTTCGTCAGGCCCAGCGCCCGAGAAGCGGACTTCCTGGATGACCAGGTTCACCCCGGTGGCCCGGAAATTTATGGCGTCAATCGGTCCGTCGGGTCCCTTCGTATCGCGAACGTAGTCCGCCCGTGCCGACACCTTGCGCTCCACCAGTAAAGCCTGCAGAACGTCGGAAATCCGATCGGAGAGATTGCCACCGATCGGGACTTGTCCGCGGAACAGCGGCAGGCTTTCGTGGATCTTGGCCAGCAGTTCGTCGTCCGTGAACCAGACGAAATTCTCGAACCGTACGGGAACGAGTTTGTCGCTATCGGCGAGCACCAAATCGAGCTTGGTTCCAGTAGGGGAATAGGCATAGCTGTAGGAGACGTCCGTAAAAAAACCGCATTCTCCCAGTCGCTTGGCCGCTTCTTGAAAATCTTCCTCGGTGGCCACCGCCCCAATTTCCAGTCCAGAGGCCGCGATCACCTCCTCCGAGGTGTACCGCTGCGTTCCGGTCACGTGGATCACGATTAGCTTGTGCTCGCCGGGCGCCGCCTTTGGAACCGGTTTGCGGCCAACCTGACCCACCGCGGCAACACTGATCAGGCACAGAATGAGGCTTCGTTGGATCGAAAACGTGATCACTGAGAGAATTTTATCTGATATGACGCTGCATGGGCGACAACCGCCCGTGGCGTGGGGAAGTGGTGGTCAGCTGCGTTTAACCGTCTCCAGCGTGGAATCGAAGGCTTTGATCTTCACAGCGGTATCGATGAAAACCAGCGCCGCGCGGCTGAGAGCCTTGTCTTTTCGGAAAACCAGGGCCAGGTCCCTCCGAATGTGGGCATCAGCAATGGGAATAATGGCGAGCGTGTTGGCGCCGACGTCCTCGGCCACATTCGAGCGGGCGATGAAGCCCACTCCTACATCGGCCGCCACGAACCGCTTCAGCAGTTCACTGGAATCAAGCTCCATCGAGACCTGGGGCTTCATCCGGCGCTCATGAAACAGGTTCTCGAGTGCATCGCGAGTATGACCGCTCTTCGGCATCAGCAATGGAAACGCCCCTACTTCTTCGATGGTCGCGGACTTCAGCCGTGCCAGCGGATGATGCGGAGGAACGATGATGACCAATTCGTCGCGGTGGATGGGAACGACCGTCAGCCGAGGGTCGGTTACGGGCAGCGAGACCACCCCGAAATCGACGGAATTGTCGATCACCGAGTCGAGCGTCTTGGCGTAGTCGGCGCGCTTGATGCCTACGGCGACCTCGGGGTAGTTCCTCTTGAATTCCGCAAAGACCTCGGGAAGCACGTGAAGGCACGTACCCTCATTCGCGCCCACCACGATTTCGCCTCGCGGGATGCGTTCCGTTTCCGCCATCGCCACGCAGATCGCCTTGCGTGCTTCCACCGCTTCCTCGGCATACTTCAGAAACAGTTTTCCGGATGCGGTCAGCGAGACTTTTCCGCCCGAGCGATCCAGCAGGCGGGCGCCGACTTCTTCTTCCAGAGCACGGATCTGCGAAGATACTGCGGGCTGGGTGCGGAAGCGCTTCTCGGCAGCGCGCGAGAACGAACACAAGCGGGCTACTTCCAGAAACGTTTCCAGTTGATCAAAGTCCATGTCGGGTGCGGTGGTTTTTGTCCTTGCACGGATGATCCGGGGGCGGAACACCCCGTCAAGTTCGGATTAACTGCCCGAAGGGCGCAGCTTCATAACCGGTCACTATCATAAACGCTTCGAATCCGCAGCATTGAAACATTCGATTGGCCCTTTGGCAGGCTTAGCGGGTAGGATGTCGCTAACCGAGAATTGGCGTGAGAAGCAGGGTCTGAGTTGCGGCCCTGCCTTCTTCCAGAAACCCGAAGCCCGTACCTCTAATTATCCCGGAGGTCGCGGGTCCGACCGAAGCTGATGAAACGCTGAGCCTTACCCGACATAAGTCCGCCTTATCGCTCCCATAAAAACAATCAATTTCGGTCAGCTTCGCTCCGCCTTCTACACTCTCTCGGCACCGAGCGATGCCCAAGACGCCCGCTCCAGCTTCCCGGATTGCAGCAGATTCTGGTGGAAACAGGCTGGCCGTTGCCCTCTGGCTTGTCCAAATTGGCGCACGCTTCGGTCAGCAACGGGAAATCGCCGGCGTCTTCAGCCCAGGAAGGTAGACATGCACGACCCGAAGACAGTGTTGGAATTTGCGAAGAGAAACGACGTGAAGATTCTCGACCTGCGGTTTACGGACTTGCCGGGCCTGTGGCATCACATCTCGTATCCGATCGAGCAATTGACGGAGGCGTCCTTCGAAGAGGGATTTGGCATGGACGGTTCGTCAATTCGCGGTTGGGCTGCCATCCACGAGAGCGACATGCTGTTGATCCCCGATCCCACTTCCTACCTGCTGGACCCGTTCACCGAGGTTTCGACCCTGGTCATGGTCGCGGACGTGATCGATCCCGTGACGAAGCAGCGTTACGACCGCGATCCGCGCTATATTGCTCGCAAGGCGGAAATCTATCTCACCTCTTCCGGCGTAGCCGATACGGCCTACTTCGGAGCCGAGGCGGAGTTCTTCATCTTCGACAACGTACGCTTCGATCAACGCGAGCAGCATGGTTTTTACTTTATCGACGCGGAAGAAGGACGATGGAACTCGGGGCGCGCGGAAAATAACCTCGGCTATCGCCCGCGCTTCAAGGAAGGCTATTTCCCCGTTCCACCAACGGATCATTACCAGGACTTGCGCAGTGAGATGGTGGTCGCAATGCAGAACGCGGGCCTGACCGTCGAATGCCACCACCATGAAGTGGCCACCGCAGGACAGACCGAGATTGACCTACGCTTCGATTCGCTGGTGAAGTCAGCCGACAGCATGTTGCTGTTCAAATACATCGTGAAGAACGTCGCCAACCAGTACGGCAAAACCGTGACCTTCATGCCAAAACCGATTTACGGGGATAACGGAAGCGGTATGCATACCCATCAGTCGCTCTGGAAAGATGGGAAGCCGCTTTTCGCAGGGGATGGATACGCGGGCTTGTCGCAGGCTGCGCTCTGGTATATCGGCGGATTGATCAAGCACGGACCGGCCCTGGCCGCTTTGATAGCGCCCACCACCAACTCCTACAAGCGGCTGGTGCCGGGATTTGAAGCCCCCGTGAATCTGGCCTATTCGCGGCGGAACCGGTCGGCGGCTTGCCGCATCCCGATGTATTCCGCTTCTCCCAAGGCCAGAAGGGTCGAATTCCGGCCGCCGGACCCGAGCTGCAATCCCTACCTGGCCTTCGCGGCCATGATGATGGCCGGCCTCGACGGCATCGAGAACAAGATGGACCCGGGGCCGCCCCTGGACAAAGACGTATACGACCTGACACCGGAAGAGTTGGCGAAGGTGCCGTCCATGCCCGGCTCGCTCGAAAGCGCTCTGGATGCTCTTGAAAGGAACTCGGCGTTTCTTCTGAAGGGCGACGTATTCACCGAAGAACTGCTGCGCACTTACATCGAGTACAAGCGGGAAAAGGAAGTCGATGCGGTGCGGCTGCGGCCCCATCCGTATGAGTTTTTATTGTATTACGACATCTAGACACGCGACTGCCTTGGATCTAGCAGGACGAGAAACAGAGAATGTTGCTTAAGCTCAGCTGCCTGAGGCCTTCGAATGCTGAAATACGAGTACATCAACAAGGAATGGATCGTGTCACCCACGCCAGCTGCAAAACTGGTTCTGCTCGCTGGTGTTTTAGGAGCTGGAATTACGTTGGTTCGTATGGAGCACTTTTTGTTTCGCTTTGACGATTCGCACCCTTTGCGGCAGGTGGCATGGTTTTGCGTGATGATTTTCCCCTTCCTTGGCCCCCGCTCTTTATTGCCTCGTCGTGTACTCGCGCTCGGATGTAGTTAAGGGCAGTAGTGCCAAGCGCGCAGAGGACGCGCCGCTGCTGTAGTAGCGGGCGCTTGGAGGCTCGAGTACCTACCTAGCAGTCACCTTTCCGCTTTGGTCCGCGGTATCAACCGGAGAAATTTCAAGATACAATGGCGCGCTTTCCAAAAAGGGCGAAGCTCACAGACCCCTGCGAGCGTGGATCTATCCTCGGTCGCGATTCGAGCTTGCTCCCGGAGATTACCCAATGGAGCCTTCATGAAGCGTTTGCTGAGGATGTTTGTCGTTCTAATGATGACGGTTGCAGCCAGTGCGCAGCAGAAGCCATCTTCCGCGGTTAGTGGCGGAGGCCTGTTCTTTCCGAGGAACTTCATCTGGGGATGGAGCCAGTTTGACGTGGCTCCGCCGCACAACGAGCCCGATCCCAACCTGTGCACAGCCAACGCCGGCGATTTCGGCGGAAAGGACGCCCCCTGCAATGCCTTCGCGCGCTACATGCTGTCAGGCTACGTGGAAGTACGCCCGTTTGCACGGACGCAGCTGCGCCGCCTGTTCTTCTTCGGCGCGCCCACGTTCGTCTTCGGCAAGAACATCCCGCACACTCTCTACACCTGGTCGCCCGACGCAATCGGCTGGGAACGCTCGTGGGGAGCTGGCATTACAATTGGGCGTGGCTTCGAGCTGCGCGTCACCCAGCACTTCCTGTTTCAACGCTTTGGTGCTCGTGATCGCTATCTTGGGCCGGCTGACCTGGGACTCAACGGACCCTGGGGCCGCTACAGCGTCATCGGCGTGCGGAAATACTTCGGGCATCGGGACGCGGATTGAATTGTAGAGGTAGCGGCGACCTATTGGCGGCTGTTGTGTGTGGGCGTCTGACCCGCATCCCAGGGCAGGAAGTTCTCGGGATAGCCGGCAAAATGCCGCCGGCTGCCCGGAAAAGCTTGGGCTTCATCGGAAGGCATGTGGCGTCAGGCGGCTCTCGCCAGGGCCGGAGCAGGTCTCCGGCGAACCAACCAGACGATGAGGGCAATGATCCCCGCCAGAACCAGAAAGGGGCTGAATGCCATCAGGTAGACCCAAGCCGCTCCCTGCATCACGGTGACGTCTCCCGCGATTTTTGCCGATGGCGGGCGGCGCATTCTGCCCCCCATCACGGTCACTTCGCCAGCGATCTGCGTTCCCTCATCCATCCGGACGTCTCCCAAAAACGCCGTCACCTCGCCGCCGACCATTCCGTTTCCTTCGATCACGATGTTTCCATGGAAAGTGGTAATTTCGCCTGCGACCTGCCCGCGCACGTATACCGAGCAGTTAAAGCAGGTCACTTCGCCGGCCTGTTGGTCTTCGCCAATGCGGATGTCGTGGCCAAATTGGGTGATCTCAGACCTGTGGGATTTCGCGAATGCCACAGGCATGGTTGCAGCAACGACCAGCGCGAGCATGGAAAGGCGTCGGAGAAGCGAAACGGTCATGATTTACCCCTGTTAATGCGGAAGCAACGCGGCCAACCCTAGGGAAATTCTGACCCCCAGGTCAGGGTATGTCAAGGCGGCCGAGAACGCACGCCTCTTCCTGCTCAACGGCTCGCCCCGCCGAGGAAGTGTCCAATTGTCTCGTTGAGGAACTTCTCGTCCGCCGGGTTGCTGCCTGCACCCGCTGTGTGTCCCCAGAGCGATGGAATCGGAACGAGGGATACTCCCGGAATAAAGGCGGCCTCGTAACGGGCATCGCCGATGGGAAAGTACAGATCGGTTTCGGACGGCATGTATAGCAGGGGCACCTTGATCGAGCCCAAAGCCTTCGCCACATCTCCTCCAAATCCTGCCGTAGCGCCCACGTCGTGCTTTTCCCAGGTGCGCGCTTGCAGGATCAGGTCGTTGGCATCAGCGCCGGGGATGAAGTTTGTGCGGAAATCTTCGAGCACGGATTCGAAGGTAGTCCCGGGTTTCGCACCCTCCCGCCACAATTCCTTGCGCCACCATTCCTGCGAGAACAGCCATGCCGTCCACACTACGCCGAAAGCTTCGAGCCCCTTCTTCGGCGGCGAAGTGTAGTCGCCATTCTGGAAGGCAGCGTCTGCGGTCAGCGCGGCAATTTGACCCTCCAGGCGCACAAATCCATGGGGATAAGTTTTCGCGGTACCCGATGTCGCCACGATGCGATCCGCGAAGGCCGGATAACTGACCGCCCACTGAAAAGCCTGCTGCGCGCCCATGGAGAAGCCAATAATGGCGCGCACGTGCGTGATGTGCAGTTCCTCGGTAAGCAATCGATGGACGGCCTCGACATTGTCGCGGATGGTCGTAACCGGGAAGCGCGGTCCGTGGTAGGGCTCGGGTGTATTGCTGGGAGACGACGAATGCCCATTTCCAAAGAGTTCGGTCGCCACCAGAAATAGTTGAGAAGTGTCGAGGGCGTGATTCGGCCCGGTGAGCCACTCATAACCGTGGAAGTCCGCCATGTAATGCGAGGGCAGAAGAACTACATTATCTTTAGCCGCATTCAGATGGCCGTACGTTCCGTAGACCACATGCGCCTGGGGTAGTGTCACGCCGCTTTCCGTTTTGAAGTTGGCAATCACAAACTCGTGGCTCTCTGGAGTTTCTGGCTTGGCGGTGGTCGCAACTTGGGCGAACGCGGGCGAGAGGAACATGATCAGTAGAATCAGTTTTTTCATGTTGAATGCCTGCTTGATGCCGCTGCTTGAGTCTCCGAACGTCGGCGGCGATTCTAGCATTCGCGTTGTTCGCGAGTCCGTTCGTCCGGTGTCCAGCGTCAAAGCTTTATGGGAAATGTCACCTTTTCTCTATAATGGAGGGTTTTCAAACAAGGCAAGGAGTGTTCCATGGCGGAGTCGTTTAATGGTGTCGCCGTGCCCGCGGACGGGGCGCGGATTACCTACAAAGATGGCCGGTACCAGGTTCCTGATAATCCGATCGTACCGTTCATCGAGGGCGATGGCACCGGCCGCGACATCTGGAAGGCCTCGGTGCGGGTTTTCAACGCAGCCGTCGAAAAAGCTTACAAAGGCAAGCGCCGCGTCGCCTGGTACGAGGTGTTCGCGGGCGAAAAGGCGAAAGCCAAGTTTGACACCTGGCTCCCGGACGACACTGTGAGTGCGGTGCGCGAGTTTCGCGTCGCGATCAAAGGGCCGTTAACCACGCCGGTCGGGGGCGGAATCCGCTCTCTCAATGTCGCCTTGCGACAGATCCTCGACCTGTACTCGTGTGTTCGTCCCGTGAAGTATTACAAGGGCGTTCCGTCGCCCGTGAAGCACCCAGAGCGCATGAATCTGGTCATCTTCCGCGAAAATACAGAGGACGTGTACGCCGGGATCGAGTGGGAGCAGGGAACTGCCGAAGCGGCAAAGCTCATCGAGTTCCTGAACAAGGACATGCTCAAGGGCGGCAAGAAGCAGGTTCGACTCGATTCCGGAGTAGGAATCAAGCCGATTTCTGTGAGCGGCACCAAGCGCCTGGTGCGCATGGCGATCCAGCATGCACTGGAAAACGGAAGAAAGAGCGTGACGCTCGTGCACAAGGGCAATATTCAGAAGTTCACCGAGGGCGCGTTTCGCAAGTGGGGCTACGAACTGGCAACGGAAGAATTCCGCGAGCAGGTAGTTACTGAACGCGAGAGCTGGATTCTGGACAATAAGGACAGGAATCCGAATCTTTCGATCGAGGAGAACGCGAACTTGACCGAGCCCGGGCTGGAGTTTGCCACACCGGAATTCCGGCAAGCGGTCTACAAGGAAGTGAAGGAAGTGCTGGACAGGATCTATGCAAGCCATGGTCAAGGCGCCTGGAAGAAGAAGCTCATGATCAACGACCGGATTGCCGATTCGATCTTCCAGCAAGTCGTTACCCGTGCCGATGAATACACCGTGCTGGCCACGCCCAATCTGAATGGTGACTACATCTCTGACGCTTGCGCCGCACAGGTTGGCGGCCTGGGAATCGCTCCCGGAGCCAACATCGGAGACGGCTACGCCATCTTTGAGGCCACCCACGGAACCGCCCCCAAGTATGCCGACAAAGACGTGATCAATCCCGGTTCCGTGATCTTGTCCGGGGTAATGATGTTCCGATTCCTGGGCTGGAACGAAGCCGCCGATCTGATCGAGCGCGGCATGGAACGAACCATCGAGCAGAAGAAGGTCACCTACGACTTCGAGCGCCTGATGGAGGGTGCGACCAAGGTGAAGACCAGCGAGTTCGGCAACTACATCATCGACAACATGGACGCGGTGATGCTAGCGGGTGTTCGCTAGGCTCAGGAGGTAGTGGACGCAGAGCGAAAGAGTTCACTCTGCGGCCTTCTTCGTGAACTCTGCGGTCAAGTTTTAGGTCTAAGGGGAAACAGTAACTGGAATTGCTGACTTTTGGAGAGGACTCATACATGCGAAAAAAGGTGACGATTGTAGGTTCCGGCAATGTGGGCGCCACTGCGGCTCACTGGATTGCTTCGAAAGAACTGGCCGACGTCGTATTGATTGACATCATCGAGGGCGTGCCCCAGGGTAAGGGCCTCGACCTTCTGGAAGCGATGCCCATTGAGAAGCGGGACGCGCATATTCTCGGAACTCAGGACTATAACGATACCGCGAACTCCGACATCGTGGTGATCACTGCGGGTGTGCCTCGTAAGCCCGGGATGAGCCGCGACGATCTTCTGCAGATTAACCACAACATCATGAAGGCGGTCGTGAGCGAGGCCGTGAAGTATTCCCCGAACTGCATCCTGATTGTTGTTTCCAATCCTCTGGATGCCATGGCGCAAGCCGCATACAAGATGAGCGGGTTTCCGCGGGAGCGCGTCATCGGAATGGCGGGCGTGCTCGATTCAGCGCGCTTTCGCACGTTCATTGCGCAGGAACTGAATGTCAGCGTCGAGAACGTAACCGCCTTCGTCCTGGGTGGGCATGGCGACACGATGGTACCGCTGGCACGCTATTCCACGGTGGCCGGGCATCCCGATTACCGAACTTTTGGATACGACGACCCTGGAAAAATTGATCCAACGGACCCGCGATGGCGGCGCCGAGATCGTGAAGTATCTTAAGACCGGCTCAGCCTATTACGCCCCCTCTGCCGCCGTCACGGAGATGGTGGAAGCCATCCTGAAGGACAAGAAAAAAATTCTCCCCTGTGCTGCCTATTTGGAAGGGGAGTACGGAATTAAGGGCTTATACGTGGGCGTTCCGGTCAAGTTGGGCTCGAAGGGCATCGAGCAGATCGTGGAGATCAAGCTGACTCCACAGGAAAAATCCGAACTGGATCGCAGCGCGGCTTCCGTCAAGGAACTGGTGGCCGTGATCGGGGTGTGAGAGCCAGGTCTCAGGTATTAGGTCTCAGTACTAGGTCTCAGGTGTCAGGTTTTACTGTTCCAGGTTTCAAAGGTTCCGCTCCTGAGGGCGGGACTTTCCTTTCCCATGAATTTCAGAACACGGGAAACTCGGAGGCCTTACCCGGTCGGGGTAGCGGGCAAAGTTACACCTGAAACCGGATGTCAGCGGTCCGCGAAGGTACCACCAAGGCAACCGCTCCGACCCTCTGACCTCTAGACTCGTTCAATCGTGACCGACTGCAGGACTACGTCTTTGGCGGGACGGTCCTGCCGGCCGCGAGCAACCGTGGCGATTTTGTCGACCACGTCCTGGCCTTCGACAACTTCGCCGAAAATCGTATGCTTGCCGGTAAGCCACGTCGTCGGCGCGACCGTGATAAAGAACTGTGATCCATTGGTATTGGGCCCGGCATTCGCCATGGCCAGCTTTCCCTTCTTGTCGAACTTGTGCGGCGAGTTCCGGGTCTCGTCTTCGAACTGGTAGCCCGGACCGCCCATGCCATTTCCAGCCGGGTCTCCACCCTGAATCATGAAGTCCGGAATCACACGATGAAAAATCGTGCCATCGTACAGACGGTCCTTACTCTTCTTGCCGCTCACGGGATGGGTCCAGTCGCGTTTTCCCTCCGCAAGGTCAATGAAGTTGGCGACGGTTTTCGGCGCCTCTTTTTCAAACAGGCGGCAGACGATTGTGCCTTCGCTGGTCTCGAGGGTTGCATAAGTGCCGGGTTGGCGGGCCATAAGAATCCTTTCGTGGTGCGGATGATTTCGTTGGTCTTCGGGAGCGCGAACCGTATGCTCGTGCCTCACTTATGACCTACGGTGTATTTCCCGGTGAGTCTTGGAAGCCGTGGCTGGCTTCTTGGGGGCCGGCTTGGTTGCCTTGGGTGCGGGGGCTTCGAACCCGCCTTCACAATCGTAATGTGATTGATTTTCACCGGGCGGAACGGGCGATTGTCGCGCGGATCGCTCGGCATGCGTGCAATCTGCTTCACCAGTTCGACCGACGCATCATCGCACTGTCCGAAGATCGTGTAGCCGCCGTTCAGGCTGGGGTAGGGAATTTCGGTAATGAAGAACTGGGAGCCGTTGGTGTCGGGGCCGGCGTTTGCATACGCCAAGCGTCCCGGGCGATCAAAGGCCAGGTCGGGCGAGGTCTCATTCTTGAATTTGTAGCCTGGGTCGCCCGTGCCCGTGCCCGCCGGATCGCCACCCTGAATCATGAACTGCGGAATCACCCGGTGGAAAATGGTCCCATCGTAAAGCGGAACACCATGTTTCTTGGCATGGCTCACAGGATTGGTCCAGTCCTTGGTTCCCGTCGAGAGACCGATGAAGTTGGCGACGCCGATCGGAGCTTTCTTCGGAAACAGCGTGCAGGTCATTTTGCCCGAGGTGGTGTCGATGATTGCAATCGGATCCGGCGCATCGGCGGTGCTGGCGGCTGGCGTCCCGGCGCGCCGCGGCGGGGTGGTGGTGACGGGCTTCGTTTGCGACCATGCCGAAAATGAAAGTAAGACAGTAATGATGGAAAGCCCGATTATTCTTCGCATGCGGACTCCTTGTTGATTTCTTAGTGCGCTGCCCCATGTGGGGTTGAACTTGGGTGAATATAAATTGTACGACAGAGGCTGGTGCAGATGTGGAAAGAGAGGAAATCGGCCTGGACCGATCGTGCGAAAAGCGGCCGCCCTGCGGGGAGTCGAAGGGTTCCCGCCCGTCGACCCGGCAAAGCAAAATGGGAAAAATCATTCGATTGACCCCACCCAGCCCTCCTTCCCTCATTTCACCGCGGGTGCCGAACTTTGTCCTGATTGCATTTGCGTGCTCACGCGTTCCACCTCGCGGAACACCCGAAGCAGATTGCCGCCCAGTATCTTTCGAATGTCGTCAGCACTGTAGCCACGGTCGAGCAGAGCCTGCGTGATCTTGGGAAGATCAGCGGCGGAATCCATGCCCGCAGGAGTTGCGCCACTGACTCCGTCGAAATCGGAGCCTAGACCGACGTGGTCAACTCCAGCGACCTTGGCGATGTGGTCGATGTGGTCAATCAAGGAGGACAGCGGCGGGCGCGGCAGTTTTGCGTGCCACTCTGCCTCGATCCGGTCTTCGTCAAGATAGGTCACCCGACTCGCCGGCCGCTCGTTTCTTCGCCAGGTACACTTCGATGGCGGCGTCGCGCTCCTTGGCCTGTGCCTCAAACGCCGCGAGAAACTGCGGATCGTCAAATGCGGAAAAGAAGTTCACTTGTACCACTCCGCCGTTCTTGGCTACGGCGCGCAACATCTCGTCGGTCATGTTGCGAGGATGATTCACCAGGACCCGCGCCGATGAATGCGATGCGATCACGGGGGCCCTTGTCGTGGCGATCGCGTCCCAGAATGTCTTGTCGGCCACGTGTGAAATATCCACCATCATGCCAAGGCGGTTCATCTCGAGTACCACCTGCTTGCCAAAATCGGTCAGGCCATTGTGATGCTGGACCTTCGGGTCGTTGATATCTCCGGAGGAATCTGCCCACTCATTCGTATTTGACCAGCTGAGCGTCATGTAGCGCACACCCAGGCGGTAAAAATCGCGCAACAGGTGAAGATCGTTTTCGATGGAGTGGCCGCCTTCGATGCCCATCAGCGCTGCCAGTTTGTGCTCCTTATGGGCGCGCTCGATATCGGCGACGCTGAAGGCCATTGTCATGCGGTCGGGATACCGAGCCGCCTGCTGGTAAACGGAGTCGATCAGGTCGAGGGTGTGTTGCGCAAAATGGCCCTGGTTGGTCTGCGGTTCCACCCAGATCGAAAAGAATTCCGCGCCCAGGTTTCCAGCGCGGGCCTTGTCGAGACTGATGTGCCCCTTGTCGTTGGGATCGGTGCTGCCAATATCAAACCCGCCGTCGAGAAAGCGCTGAGCCGTGTCGGCATGAGTGTCGACCACGATAGCGGAATTGTGAATCTGAAGAGCCTTGGCGCTCACTCCTGCCGGCGCTTTGGAGAGGGTCTGCGCTGGCAGCGTCGTTGAGAACACGCCGAGGACGAGGGCAAGAAAAGGTCGCTGTAGTTTCATAGGGATGGTCGCGAACCTCGCGCAATGCACGTGGATTGTATAGGGTCCAGCAAAAGCGGCGAAGCAGGCCGTCAACGGACGGCGTGCAGACCCTGCTTCACACACTCCTCCAGAGGAAGATCGGTATCGATGACTGTCTTGGGCAGGGTAATGGGCTCGAAGCGGGCTTTGACGTCGACATAGAGGTCAAAACTTCGGTTGCCGGCCGGATGCTCGCCTGCGAGGGCTTGCGACTCGATCCGTTCACGGGCGGTCTCCTCCAAGCACACACATTCGAGGATGCGCCAAGGTTGATTGAGGTGGGCGGCCGCTTCGAGCACCTGATCGATCTGGTAACGTCGCGAGAACGTGCGTCCGTCAAGGAATACGAAACGGCGGGGATCTTTCTGCAAGATCCAGCCCGCAGCCTCTAGCATCATGCGCAGCACGAAATCATCCTGCGCGGCGGAGTATTCGACGCCTTCCGGGGAAAAGAGTGCATGGCGAATCTCATCCTTGCTGAGGACCGAGGCGGCTAGATGAGAGGCGAGTGCTCGAGCCAACGTGGACTTGCCCGTGCCCGGAAGTCCGGCCATCAGAACGATCATGGCTGCAATCTGAGGGGGCGATTATTTCTGGCTGAGTTCTTCGAACACTTCGCTGTCCCAGTGGGCGACGTTCTGGGATGCCCGCCAGCTGGCGTAGCGCTCGGAGACCATCACGTGGAACACCCATTGCCGCCGCTCTTCTTCCGGTTCAACCAGTCCAAGGGCACGCAGGTAGAACAAGTAGCGCTCGACGAAATGAATCTGCTGCTTTGACATGCCACGCCGCTGGATGTCGAGCGTAAGGCCTGCCAGATGGGAGGAAGCGGTCTCGCCTTCCGCGGGCGCTGCATTGCGATTGTGACGGCGAAGTTTCTTTTGCACCTTCACGGTACGAACGGCAGAGTTGACCTGAATCTGGTCGTGGAACTGGCGGTAGTACGCCTGGCTAAGGTCCTCGACAAAATCGCGCGTCCAGGGCCGACAAAACCGCCGGTTGGGATCGAGCCGCGGGTCGATGCGCAGCGTCTGCCCGGTGCGGATTGGCACCAGCGCCTGGCTCGACTTCAGCGCTTCCAGTTCATCGTCATCTTGGATGCGGGGCAACTCCAGCCGGTCAATTTCTTCGTTCTGACGGAGCAGGGAATCGTGCGAGGGGCGAAACATCGGATTCCAGTGAATGCGGCGGGTGCGATGCTTGCTGCTCTTGCGGGGGGTGGCCGAACGCTTGGTTGTGTAGCTGTGCAGGCCAAAAGCCTGACTGCCCACAATCACCGTCACCAGCGCGACCCAGAATCTGAACCGCCTAATTCCCATGCGCACGAAGTGGCCTCGAACCGTTCGGGGAGAGGCTCTGGTGGCCCAGAGCAGGATGCTAGTCTACCCTAGCTGTCAAGCAAGCCAACTACAAACCTCGCCCTCGACCGTTACTAAGGGGTGGATATCGGTAACCGGGCGCCTGGTTACCGCAGCTAAATGATTGTTTTTCGGTGGAACCAACGTAACCACAACAGTGCGCCGCTTCTATCCGATCACTTTCGAAACAGATCGCCCAGCGCCTGCTTCATCACTTCGCCGCCGACTTCCGCGATCGACGCAGTAAGTGGAATGTCCTTGGGACAAACTTCGACGCAATTCTGGGCGTAGCCGCATTCCTGAATGCCGCCATCACTCATAAGCGCTGTGAGGCGCTCCCGCTTGAGAACCTGGCCGGTCGGATGCGCGTTGAACAGGCGCACCTGGGAAATGGTGGCGGCGCCGACGAAGCCGGTAGCTTCGTCGAACTGCGGGCAGGCCTCCATGCAGCAGCAGCACGAGATGCAGCGCGACAGCGGATACATCTTCTCCTGGTCTTCGGGCGAAACCCGCGGCCCGGGGCCAAGGTCGTAGCTGCCGTCGACCGGAACCCAGGCTTTGACCGCCTTCAGGTTTTCGAAAATAACGCTGCGATCGGTGGCCAGATCGCGCACCACCGGAAACTTCGAAAACGGCTCGAGCCGTATGGGTTTCTCGAGGTTATCGAGTAGGGCCGAGCAAGCCATGCGGGCCTTCCCGTTCACCAGCATCGCGCAGGAGCCACAGACTTCTTCCAGGCAATTCGAGTCGTAGGTGATGGGCGTCGTCTTCTTGCCGTCCCGGGTGACCGGGTTCGCAGCGATCTCCATCAGCGCCGAGGTTACGTTGCGACCCGGCGTGTAGGGGAGTTCGAACTCTTCCCAATACGGCTTGCTGTTGGGAGTGTTCTGGCGCTTAATTTTGATGATGACTGAATTGTTAGCCATTAGCTCTTAGCCTTTAGCTGCTAGCTCTAAATCTCGATGTCATTACTGAGCGCAGCGACGAACCCATATACTCTGCTGACGATGAAGGCGTACATCGGTCCTTCGCTGCGTTCAGTCAGAATGACAATACAAACACCCTCTGCTTGCTTTCTCAACGAATCATTTTGCCGCGTCGTACTTTCTCGGCCGCGGCGGAATCAGCGATACATCCACCGGCTCGAATTCAAATTTCGGCTCATCCGCATCGGGCGCGAAGGTCGCTTTCGTCGTCTTCAGCCAGTTCTTGTCGTCGCGCTCCGGAAAATCCGGCTTGTAGTGCGCCCCGCGAGACTCATCGCGCATAGCCGCGCCCTGTGCGATCACGCGAGCCAGTTGAAGCATGTTGTACAGCTGCCGCGCGAAGGCAACCGTCGTGTTGGCCCACTGGCTGCGGTCGCTCAGGTTGATCTTCTGGAAGCGCTCGAGCAACTCGACCAGCTTCGCGTCGCATTGCTGGATGTTCTTGTTGTAACGGATGACCGTGCAATTCTTGGTCATCTCGTCGCCCAGTTCCCGCCACAAAAGGAAGGGATTTTCTGAGCCGTTTGCCTTCATCAGGCCGTCATTGATTTCCTGCTGGCGTTTCTTCTCGGCGCCGAAGTACCCATTGCCGTCGGATTTCTGCAGGTCGCGGGCGTATTGCACAGCGGTCGGCCCAGCGATGAAGCCTCCCCAGATGCAGGAGACTAGCGAATTCGCGCCCAGCCGGTTAGCCCCGTGATACTGGTACTCGCACTCGCCTGCGGAATAAATACCGGGGATGTTGGTAGCCTGCTTGAAATCCACCCACAGCCCGCCCATGGTGTAGTGCATGCCGGGAAAGATCTTCATGGGCGTATCGCGCGGATCGTCGCCGACGAACTTCTCATAGATTTCGAGGATGCCTTCCAGCTTCTTGTCGAGAATCTTGCGATCGATATGGGTCAGGTCGAGGTAAACCATCGGCTTGCCGTCGATGCCGAGGTTGTGCTCGTAGACCACCTTAAAGATCGCTCGTGTGGCGACATCGCGCGGAACGAGGTTACCGTACTTCGGATACCACTCTTCCAGGAAGTACCAGCGTTCATTATCAGGGATACTCTTGGGGTCACGGTTGTCGCCCGCCTTCTTGGGAACCCAGACTCGTCCGCCTTCGCCGCGCGCCGATTCCGACATCAGGCGAAGTTTGTCTTCACCTGGAATCGACGTGGGATGCACCTGGATGAACTCTCCGTTCGCGTAGTAGCAGCCCTGCTGGTAGAGGGCAGACTGCGCCGAACCCGTGCACACCACCGAATTCGTGGACTTGCCGAAGATCGCGCCAATGCCGCCGGTCGCGACGATGATGGCATCCGCAGGGAAGGTGCGGATCTCCATGGTGCGGAGATCCATCGCGCAGATGCCCCGGCACACGCGGTTGCCGTCGAGCACGGCCGAGAGAAACTCCCAGTGCTCATATTTTTTGACCTTGCCCTCCGACTCGTAGCGCCGAACCTGTTCATCAAGCGCGTACAGGAGTTGCTGGCCAGTGGTGGCGCCCGCAAAAGCGGTCCGGTTGTACAAAGTGCCGCCGAAACGGCGGAAATCGAGCAGACCCTCCGGAGTGCGGTTGAAGGGCACGCCCATGCGGTCGAGCAGATCGATGATGCCCGGGGCCGCGTCGCACATGGCTTTCACCGGAGGCTGGTTGGCGAGAAAATCGCCGCCGTACACGGTATCGTCAAAGTGTTGCCAGGTGGAGTCGCCCTCGCCCTTCAAATTCTTGGCTGCATTGATGCCGCCCTGCGCGCACACCGAATGCGAACGTTTTACCGGAACGATCGAGAACAGGTCAACGCTGCCGCCGGTCTCGGCGATCTTGATGACAGCCGCGAGGCCGGCCAGCCCGCCGCCTATAACAATAATCTTCGGAGCTGCTGCCATCTCAGTTCACCGGCCTTCCCTGATGGTCCATCCCCTGACTGGAGTCCACGATATTTCCGCCCGCGGTCGATTGCTGGAACCGCGTCCGAAAGGTGTACAAGCTCGCCAAGCCGACTACGCTCAGCAACAGGAAAAATCCGAGACACAGCCGCAAGAGTCTTTGCTGAGCTTTCTCGCCGGAGACAATCCCCCACTTCGCCGAGAATAGCCATATCCCGTACGCGAAGTGCCACGAAGCAGCGATCAGGCCGACGGCATAGAACGCAAGCAGCAGCGGCGAATGCACCTCCGCCTGCACCTTCGCGAAAGACTGGGCCGCGTTTTCGTGGAGATCCACGCCTGTGAAGCGCATCGTCCACGTGTGCCAGACGATGTAGACGAACGCGATTCCCCCCGTCCAACGCTGGACCGTGTACATCCAGTTTCCAGTCCAGGGATAAGCGACCGTGTTTCCGTCGCCCCGATACCAGATGTAGAACCCGTAGAGCCCGTGGAACAAAATCGGAATCCAGATACCGAACAATTCCAGGAAGAACACCAGCGGAAGGTTGGCAAGAAAACTGACTTGCCGGGCGTAGGCCTCAGGGCCGCTGATCGCCGTAGAATTTGAGATCAAGATGTGCTCGAGCAGAAACGCGCCCACCGGAACAATTCCGGTGAGGGAATGCAGACGGCGCAGAAAAAACGAGGCTCCCTGGCCGGCACGCAGCGGAGCCACTCCGCGCTTCACGCTGATCGGAGCCGCAGGACTGGCTGTTGTCGCCACGATGACCGCTCCTTGTGACTTCGGATGTGAGAAGCGAACCTTTTATTATCTTGGCGGACCGTAAGCGAAGTCAAGAAAGTAGTTCTTGCCTGATGGGTGCATCCCACTTCTTTTTACCTGCTGCTTTAATCGTGGCATGCCCGTGTCTATTGGCTCAAATCCAGGTTGCCCCGATTCTTGTCGAGCCATGACAGAAATTCACGAAATGCGGCGCCCCGATGGCTGTATTTTGCCTTCTCCTCGGCCGTTAGTTCGGCGAAGGTCTTTTGGATTTCGGGAAAGTAAAACATGGGATCGTACCCAAATCCTCCCGTGCCTCGAAGGTGATCGAGAATCCTGCCTTCCACGACTCCTCGGAAGGCCGCCAGCGTCTTGCCATTGCGTGCCGCCACCAGCACGCAAACGAAACGGCCGCTGCGCTTTTCCGAAGGAACGCCGCTCAGTTCGCGCAGCACGCGCGCGTTGTTCGCATCATCATCCGTATTGCTGTCAACCTTATGCGGTTCGTCGGCGGCATAGCGGGCCGAATGCACACCCGGCGCCCCTTTCAGGGCATCGACCTCCAGGCCGGAATCGTCGGCAATCACAATTTCACCGGGGACCGCGAGACTGTATTGCTCCGCCTTCTTGCCAGCATTTTCCTCAAACGAAGCGCCGTCTTCAACCACCGCCGGCAGCGACGCGAAGTCCGGAACACCGGAGACTTGCACGTCGTGTGCGGCCGCTGCGCCCGCAAAGTCGTGGAGCTTCCCGGCGTTTGAGGTAGCGATAAGAATTTTTTTCATGCGAACGTTGTCTTGTCAGTTAAGTACGCTGTCCTCCGGTCTCCGAAAGTAAATGCTCGTCAGGATCAGCAGCAGCAAAGCCACAACCGAGACAACTCCTCCGATAAGGCGGTCGCGCGTTTGTATGAAACTCACGCGCACGCGGTTGGGTCCTGGGCTCACGGGAAATACCACTTCGCCGGTAACGGGGTGTGCCGTGGCTTGGACTGGACGGGCATTCACTTCGATTCTCCAGGCCGGGTAGTTGAGCAGGCGCAAGCGCAGCTTCTCGGGTCGGGACACGTCCACGGAAAAGACCTTGGTCTGCGCGCTCCATTGGTCGATGTGAATCAACGCGGAGTCGCCGCTCTCGGTTGCGACTTTCGAAGCGTCCTTGTTGAGTTCGTACGGATCAACGCCGGCAGGAACATATTCGTCGGTGCCTTCGTACCCGTCACCATTTTCGATGAAATCATGCATCTCCTGAACATCGGCTGCGGTATCCCACCAGGGCGGTTGTACGCGGTGCCATACCGTCGCCAGAAGGCCTAGCATCGCCGCGCAAAGCAGCAATCGAGACAGCAACCGGCGCCATGCCATGGTGACGAGCAGGGCGAACGCCACATTCAGGGCGAGCAACCAACGCCAGGGAAGCTGGACGAAGCGAAGCTCAGGCAAGTACTTCCAGAAGACGAGCGTCACCGGGAGCATGAGCAGCGCCGCGGCACTTCCCCAGGCAACGAGCGGCCACCAGATCGCTCTCTCCCTCCACTTTCTCGACAGGTAGAGGGCCACTGCGAACACAAGAACCTCGGCGCCGCCCGCCAGCGACACAAGCAAGTTGAAACGGTCGTGATCCACGTCGTTGATCGCAGTGAAGAAAAAATTGTCCTGCGGCCTGAGGCCGGGCGCGAGCACCTCTGCGATGTTCACCCACTTTTCTTCGTAGGCCGCGGGGATCAGGTAGAAGCCCGCCAGCGCAGCCCCCAGCAGGACGGCAGTTCCCCCATACAAAAGCAGCCGCGGCTTTCGATGCGCGATGGCTGTAATCACAATCATCAATGCCAGGGAGTAATTAACCATCACAGCCGAGGGGGCATTCGTCAGCCACGCGGCTGCCACCACCATGCTGAGCGGTACGATCACGCGTCGGCCCTCTTTCTCCGCGCGCAAAATCACCAGCAGCAGTCCGGGCAGCAGGCATCCGGCGAGCAGTTCCGCCAAGGCGCTGCGCCAGTAGACGATTACCAGGTAGTAGGGATTGGCAGCATAGAGAGCGGCCGCGAAGACAGCATCCTCGCGGCTAAACCAGCGGCGAGCAAGCAGAAACATCGAGCAACCAGACGCAGTCAGGGCAACCCACACGTAGGCGCCCGGCACAAACTTCCAGGGCAGCAGGACTCCCAGTATCCCCCCCAAGTTCCACGACGCGGGCGGATAAAACAGAAAGCGAGCTTCCCCGTACGTCCAATGCGCGAAGGCGGCCCAGCGCGGGTAAAGGATGCCTTGCTTCCACTGGCGGACCACTTCCATCCACGACAAAACGTGAAATTCAAAATCGTGCCCCGACGCGTTTCCCAGGAAGAAGAAGGGAAGTACCACCGCGAATGCTGTTCCCATGATGACGGCCGCAGGCAGAGGAAAGAGATCGGGCAGGGGATGGCCCTCGTCGCTTGCGTTCTGCGAGCGCAATGAATTATGGGAACTCAGGGCGGGTGCATCTCCCAGCGGTCGTCACCGACCCACCAATGTACCAGCGGACCATTTCATTGTGTCAGGTGTCCGCCCCGCAGGGCTCATATATAACACAGGGCTACATGCCCTTCGTAGCAGTGGCCGTGCTCGAGACCAGAAGCCGCTCTGCAGTCAAAACAAGGACGTACTTGAGGAAGCCCGCACACCCGCAAGCCGGAGGATCCCCTGGAGTCTCTCCACAAGTGGAAAGCAAAAATGGGGGAAGAGTCGAATCCCGTAGCGCGCAGAGTAAATCGGGGCGCAGCCTGAGAACTGTGCCCCGTTGATTCTGCCACGACTTCTTTCCAGCCGTCGCCCTTCAGCCGCGCACGGTCAGCACCGGGCAGGCGGCGTGGCAGACAACCTCGTAGGCGATTGCCCAAGGCAGATGGGCCGAGGCGCGGGGAGCGCGTTTATGCACTCCCATGACGATCAGGTCTGCCGATTGAGCCTCCGCACGATGGAGAATTCCCTCCGCCGGAAATTCGAAGCTCACTACCGGGGCGGGTTGGCACCAGTCTCTCGCGTCGGGGGGGATGAGGTCTTCCAGCCGTTTCTTTATTCCTCCGGCCACATACACTTGATGCTGCATGGGGACCAGCGGAATCACGTGCAGCAAAGTTAACGACGCCTCATGTTCTTCCGCCAGTGAAAGTGCGTAAGGAAGAGCCTTTAGCGATCCAGCCGAAAAGTCGGTCGCGAACAAGATGTTCTTGAAGGCGCCCACATCACCTCGGGGTTCGGGAACCTTCGGTCCCACCGTCAGGACCGGGCAGCTGGCTTGTCGGAAGATCTGTTCGGCTCCCGAGCCGAGCACCAACTTCTTCAAGCCATGCTTGCCATGACTTCCCAGCACAATCAGGTCGATGGCGTGTCGGTGAACCACGTCATCGAGTACGTTCCACAGCTCACCACGCTCCAGAATTCCCTCGTGGACGGTGTCTTTCAGCGATTCCTGGTCCAGGAATTGTCTCATGGCAGTCTCGGCATCGCTCCACTCTGTATCCATAGCGAGTGGGAGGGGCTCCATGGGCATAAATACCGGTGGGTTCGGTGTCACGGCATGGGTCACGAAGATTCTTGACCCGTAGTCCCTTGCGAAAGCGCGTGCGTATGCCAGTGCGGTAACGGACGCGCCTGTGAAGTCGGTGGGAAGGAGTATATGGCTGAAGGTGAGACGGAGGCTGGCCTGAACGGTCGGCATGGGGTTACCTCCCGGAGCGAACCGGTTTCAAACTTCTGACTCCACCCTACGCGGCTGTGACCCTCCGTACAGTGACCCCAATCACATGTCCGCGCCCGTGCGGGATGGCCGCGTGGTTTTTACCGAGAATTCACAGTCTTGCAGCATACCTGTAATACGGTTGCACTAGTGTATCGCCCATCGAGGTGGAACAGACCACAAGGGACTCGAACGCCAGAGCCAGAGACGGGGTTCCGGCGCGTCGGGTCCCTGGTTTAACTAGGTCCGCTTTTCTGCGGGGCGAAGGTTGCCCATTGTTCGGTCATGCCTGGAGAATTCTGCAGGGAATTACAGGGGTAGTAACCGCTTACGACGAGGCCACCGCATCTGGGTTGCGTTGCCGATGGAGTTCGCCCAGGAACTGTTCGCGCTGAAGCGACGAGCCGTTGCGCAGCAACTCCACCAGGGGATCTTCCAAGTGGTCGTCCGAACTAGATTCTGCATTTTCAAACTGGCTCTCATCCGCCACTAAAGACTCGGGGGAGATGAGGAGTTCGGGCACGGTGCCAGGACGCCTGGTCAGAAACTCAATGAAGTGCGCGACCGTTTCGCGCTGCTCGAGCGTACGGCTGGGAAACTCGACGCCCATCCCTGACCCCGGGTGCATGACCCGCACCACCCCGTCAGCATGGATTTCCATGCCCGCGGCCCTCAGGCACAAATCCACCAGAGCTCCCTCGGGAAATGGCGATTCAGTCTCAACGTAGCAGCCGCCCAGGCTGAGGTCCGTCAATTTACACACCGATACAGGATCGGCTTCCTCGGGAGGTGCGTCTGGCGTATTGGCTTGCAGCCATGTCGTCAACTGTTCCGCTTGCGAGGTGGGTACATCGAGAAAACGTACTCCCGATTGTCCGTTCGGATTCGCCCATGCCACTTCTCCATGGGCGTCTATTTCGAAGTTGCCATCGGGAAGCGTGAAGCGCAAACCGATCAACGCCGCCGGTAGCAGGGCCTGCGCGGCCAGCACATCCATACCGGTCTGACTCAGGTCGAGCAGGATGCCTTCGATCTGGTCTCCTCCGGGGACGCTGAGCTGTACCGGAGCCTGAACCGGAACCCGAAACGAGCGGCGGCGCTCGCGTCGCAACAGGGAAGTCGCGGCTCGCAGCGTGGCTGCTGCTTGCTCCGCTGTGACGGGCTTGTGCAGGATAAACTTGGCTCCGCTTTGCAGGATCTCGCGCACGCTGCTCTCATCGCTGAGCAGCGCCATGGTGATCAGCGCCCCGGGCTTGGACTGCGGAAGGGCCTGCAGCAACTGACGAGCCGTATCCGGTTCGTCAAAATCAACGATCAGAGTGTCAAAACGCTGCTCTCCCAAGCGTTGCAGGGCGATTTCAGTCTCGCTGAAGCGTTCCACCGCAACGCCGAAGCCAGCCAGCACGCGGCTCAGAACTTCCGCCGCGTCGTCGTCCTTCGATACCAGTAGTGCCTGCAGAGTCATACTGCGCTCGCTCTCACAAATTCAATAATCCGATTACGGCTTACGGCCAACGGGGTGCCACGGGACGGCCTGATTTCGCCGGCGCTGGGCTACCCTGCGACGCTGACGCCTTTGCCGCCATTGCGTTGGGCTGAGTGGTTTCATCGTCCATTTCTGCCAGGACGACATTGTCGTCTTCTTCGTTCTCAGCCAGCAGAGGAGCAACCTCCCGAAGCTTTTCGGCAGCCTGTTGCAGGGCTTCGATCTGCTTGGCTAGCTGAGCGTACTTGGCCTGCTTGCGGCGCAAAACCTCATGGATGTCCTTCATTACAACCCCCTGCACGCGAATTTATGGTCGGTTGTCGACGGGGTCAACACCAATCCCCCCGCCCAGGGTTACGGCAGTAACCGATGACTGCTGAGAGACTTGTAGGGGGGTGACTGGAAAGTCCACGAAATCAGACGATTAGACGGACAACGGTTGCGATCGCGCCTCGCGCACCGAGGCCGCCCGGCCAGGTTACCGCGGCAAAGCGGGGTAGCCACCTTTGGGGCGTCGCCAAAAGAATGGGCCCCGCCGGCAAGCGGGGCCGTCCTAGGAGTTCAGTACTATGATTTTAGCCAATCCGAATCTTGCGGCGCATGACTCCGGCGATGCCAATCAACCCGGTGCCGAGCAAGCCCAGTGTTCCAGGCTCCGGAACCGACAGGTTTGTGTCGCCGCTGGAAAGGTCCGCGCTCCCGCTAAAGAAGCCTTTTCCAATGTTGACCGACAGTTGCGCGGTTCCACCCACCCGACCGCTGCTATCCACGATAGCGCCTTTCAGCGTGTAAACATGGGTTCCATCGGCCAGGGTCGTCAGATCCCATTCCGCTGAGCTGAAGGTCCCGCTGAAAATCACGCCATTGGGAACGCCATTGGTTCCGTTCCCCATGATTGTGAATGTGCCGCCAGCCGCGAGAGTGCCGCCGGCGGCCATGTCGCCGCTGGTGAATGCCCCGGTTGTGAAGCTAACCGAGCCCAGGTTTGAACCCACTGTTGAGCCGTACTTAAACAGGGTCGAACCCGTGAGAGAAAGACCGGCTGAGCTCCCAGTGATGGTTCCGTCCGCGTTCGATATGTCAATGCTGCTGTTGGCCCATGCCATCATCGGCAACGCCAAAGCCAACAACGCTAGAATAAACACTCGCCTCATGACAACCCTCCTGAACCCTGTGAATCCACCCCATTGACTACCTTGGCCTCGGGGGATCGAGACCTTCTTAGACAACACGCCACACTGCTGAGTTACGAAAGTAAGCAGGTAGAGTGCCAAAAGTAACCCCGAACACCGATCTTTATTTTTGTGTAACTTACGTCAGTTCGGATCGATGAGTTTCGGAGTGCAGGGTGCAAATATCTGCATACTCGACACAAAGCTTTGCGGTTTGGGCAGTTGGAGAGGCGGCTCTCCGGAGTCCCTGTCGCCGGTTTTGCAGCGATTTATTCAATATTTCCTATAACTTCCCGGCCCTCTCTAATCGGCCAGAAACAACCGCTTCACGTCGGGCAACATGAGATAAACCAAGATGGCTACGTCCACCAGCACGCGGAACATGTGCCACGGCGTAGGGTGGCGCAGCAGCCCTAACAAACCGAGCAGCAGCCCGATGCTGACGATGACCAGAGTGAGCGCTCTGGCCCAATTTTTCATTCGCCAGAGTCCAAAGCCGACGACGATATACCCCAGGGCTATCACCAAGGCGCCGATGCCAATCGTCTTGCCGACCCCGGAGAGTAGTCTCTCCAGGAACGAGTCGCTGGCAATGGCTGACACCAGCCTCGCACTCAGGTGGCCGACCCCGATCAGCATCAGACCACCCAGCGCGTACACAGATGCTCGAAGCCATGAAAGTATCGCGATGGCCGTTACGCCGATCGGACGCATGCGGGCGAACCTCCGGTAAGACGGCGCAACGTAACAGACTGGAAATCTGACGTCAAGGACTTGAGGCAAGTCAGAGGTGAAGCGAATGAGGCAACTGTGGGAACTTCGGCCTAACGGCCAACGGGTTGCTGCAGGATCTGACGGATTTTCTCTTCAAGGGCCGCGGCAGTGAAGGGCTTCTGCAACAAGGCCGCCCCGTCTGCACTCACCCCTTCGTCATCCAGGTGCTCCCCGGCATACCCGGACATGTACACCACTCTCAGGCCGGGCCGCAGAGCAAGAAGATTCTTTGCCAGTTCTGGACCATTGACCCCGGGCATCACAACGTCGGTCAGGAGGATGTCGATCGCTGGTCCGTGCCTCCGGCACAAACGGATCGCCTCGTCCGCCGACTCCGCCACTAACACCTTATACCCGTCGGACGTCAGAATGGCATCGACCAGGCTGCGCACGGCATCCTCGTCCTCGACCAGCAGGATCGTTCCGCTGCCGGTGCTCCGCGCCAACGGTGCAGCCTCGATGGCTTGCGGCTCTTCCGCTTCATCCACGCGCGGCAGATACACTTTAAAGGTCGTTCCGCGGCCGGGTGCGCTGTCCACGGTGATGTAGCCACCGCTCTGTTTCACGATTCCATACACCATCGAGAGCCCCAGACCGGTGCCTTTTCCAGGCTCCTTGGTCGTGAAAAACGGCTCGAACAGGTGTGCCAGCGCGTGCGCGTCCATGCCGGTTCCCGTATCGCTAACCGAAAACATTACGTATCGGCCGATCGAGGCTCCGGGGTGTGTCCGGGCGAAGCCCTCGCCTAGGTCTGCGTTTACGGTGTGCACGGTCAGGGTCCCGCCCCGGGGCATGGCGTCCCGCGCATTCACGGCCAGGTTCATCAGAATGTGCTCGACTTGTCCGGGGTCGGCGCGCACCCTGCCCAGATCGGGCGCTGTCTGGAGCGCGATCCGAATGCGTTCCCCCAACAGGGGATGAAGCATTTTCTCCAGGTTCCGCACCAGCGTGTTCAAGTTGATCACGCGCGGCTGCAGCATTTGCCGTCGGCTGAAGGCCAGGAGTTGTCGGGTCAGGGCGGCCGCGCGCTCCGCCGCCCGGAAAATTTGCTCGATCGAGTGACTGGATTGTGCGTCCCGCGCATGTTGTTCCATCAGGATCTGCGTATATCCCGTGATCACGGTCAGCAGGTTATTGAAGTCGTGCGCAACCCCTCCCGCCAGCGTGCCGACCGCTTCCATTTTCTGCGCTTGCCGCAGTTGCTCTTCCAACCCCTTGCGCTCCGTGACGTCTTCGGCGATCACCTCAAAGATCTCCGTTCCTTCACGCTCATCCCAGATGCCCCGGCCACTCAGCCGCACGGCGATTACGGCGCCGTCCTTCCGCCGCCACTGGGTTTCCACCCCTTCAAACTTGCCTCGGCGCAGGAAACTCGCCTGTATCGCCGCGGTGGCCTGTGGATCGACGAAAATATCCTGCTGCTTGCTGAGCGTCAGAAACTCGCCCGGCGAGTCGTACTCAAGCATGGCGGCCAGGGCGGGATTCACCTCAAGAAAGCGCCAGCCGCGTGTGGCCCGGAATATGCCCACCACGGCGCTCTGCACCAGCGAGCGATAACGCGACTCGGAACGTGACAAGGCCTCTTCGCTGCGTTTGCGCTCGATCGCATTGGCCACCTGTTGCGAGACGAAGGTGAGCACATCCCGTTCGCGCTCCCCCAGGTGCGTACGCGCGGAGTAATGTTGAACTGCCAGTACCCCAAACGTCTTGTCACCGCGTTTGAGAGGCACGCCCAGCCAGTCGTCGGCCGGCGAACCGATCCGCTCCACCTCGCCTGCCGCTGCCAGTTCGTTCAACTTCCTGCCCGTGGCCAGCAGTGGCTCTCCGGTGCGAAGCACGTACTCGGTCAACCCTTTATTCGGAGTTCGGGGCTCCGGCGCCGGGTCGAATTCGTCCACGAAGTAAGGAAACGTTAGCCAGTTTGTCTCGGCCTCGTAGAGCGCAATGTAGAAGTTCTTCGCATCCAGCAGGTGAGCCACGATCGCATGAATCGCCGGGTAGAGCGCGGTCAGGTCGCGCGCGGTGGTCGACACCTCCGCGATCCGGTAGAACGCCGACTGCAGTCGTTCGGCGCGCCGGCGCTCGGTAATATCCTGCGTGACCACCAGCCGGGCCGCGCGTCCTTCGAACTCGATGGTGCGCGCAAACAGAACAACCTCGAGAACACTGCCGTCTTTGCGCCGCTGGCGCCAGACCTCGCCGCTGATCTCAGTTCCCATCAGCGCGGCTGCCACTCGCTCGGGAGGCAGGTCCAGGCACACGTCCGCCACGCTCAGCGAGAGAAACTCCTCGCGCGTATATCCGTATTTTTCAGTGGCGGCCCGGTTGACTTCGATGAACTTTCCGGTGGAGGGATCGTAAAGACAGGTCGGCTGCGGATTCTCGCGAAACAGAATACGAAATTTCTTTTCCGCCGCGACCATGGCCTGTGCGGCCTGCTGCTCCTGGTGATGCGTCAGCAAGCTGCGCGCCCCGGACGACGCCAGCGTAATGACAACCACCACCGTCGCCAACAGCGGTCTCTCGTGCGCCAACCGGCTCGTAACTCCCAGAACGACCAGCGGAAGCAATACCGACATCCACAGAGAGCCCAACGACTCGGGACGAACCCGCGGCCGGTTTTCGACCCAACTCGCCTGCCCGGGCGACTTCCAGGTACATGCGCCTGCAATGGCAATGACAAGGGGCACGCTGTAGCTCAAATCCCAGACCGTGCCCGCATCCATTCCGACCGAAATCTGCCGGTGCACGAAGACTATGTCTCCCAGGCTGAATAAACACAGAAAACTGGCGAGCCTCGACAACAGCGACCACTCCAGTTTCGAGCGCACGAAGGTGAGGCGAAAAGCACACGCCACGAGCAGAAAGACATCGAATGCGACCGTACTCCTCCACTGCAGTCGCTCCATCTCGCTCGCCGATGCCAGCCAGTGAGAGGGCACGTAAAAATAGTAGAGGTAGACGGACGCAGTCAGAATTCCGATCTGCAGGAAATCAAAACATTGCGCCCAATGGATTCCCTGAAAGCGCCTCGATCGCCGGCGCAGAACCAGCGCCATGGCCAGCGGCACCGGGAAAAGAAAGTACAGGATGTCGCTGGGCCAGACCACGTGTACGGGCGCATGCAGCACGTTGTCGTAGTAGGTTCTCAACAACTCACCTGCGGTGAGCAGGGCAAATCCGGTCGCGCTGAGAAGCCAAAGCCACCGTGCGTACGCGTCTTGAACGCGCGCCGCCAGCAGAGCTGCGGCCGTCGCCAGCATGGCGAGGCAGATGCTCAGCAGGTTTGAGGCAAGGGCTCGATCGAGGCGCAGATCTCCCCCTACCAAGACCAGCACCTGCAACCCGACCCCGAGCAGGGCAGTCCCCAGCAAGCCTTTGGCGAACCTCGACATCAGCCACTCTTTTCTTGGGGAGGCAAGAGTCCCATGAGTTTATGAATCCTATGAAAACCGGGTCAAGTTACGAGCGAGTAGGAACTGCCGACTCGTTTCCGTCCCTGGCAGGGGTAAGAAATGGCTTTTTTCCACCGTTGCGGCTCCCGCCCGTGTGGCGCTTACCTGTGGAGGGCCGTACCCCGTTCGCGCATAAGCGGTCGTTGAGCCTTCACAGAGCAAGCGCGGGACCCCTCCCGACTCCGGTTGTTTATACTGTCGAAGGCGCAGCGATGTCCTCCTCATCCAGCAGAAAACACGCGGGCACCACCAGTGACGCACCCGTGGTTCCCGAACCATCCTTCGCCGAGCGGGCTCGCACACTGCTCCATCTGGGGCGAATCGGCGCATTGTCCACACTCTCGCGGAAACAGCCCGGCTTTCCTTTCGGGTCTCTCATGCCCTACGGGCTCGATGTTCGCGGCCGCCCCATTTTTCTTATCAGCACGATGGCCATGCACACCCAGAACCTGCAAGCGGACCCCCGTGCCAGTCTGCTCGTCACCCAACCGGAGGAGGCGGGAGACCCGCTGGGAGCCTCGAGGATCACGTTGATTGGCAACGTCCAACGGATCCCGGACGCCGAAACCGCAGAAGCGCGTGCCCTTTATCTGGCTCGATACGACAACAGCAAGTATTGGGTGGACTTCGATGACTTCTCGTTTTACCGGATGGAGGTCGTCGATCTTTACTATGTCGGCGGTTTCGGGGTGATGGGTTGGGTCGAAACTCCCGAGTACAGCATTGCCCACGCGGACCCGCTGACGGATGCCGCCGCCTGGCATCCTCGAGCACATGAACGCCGACCATCGGGATGCCCTGGTCCTGCTCGCCAAAGCGTTCGCCGGGATCGAGGCGGAGGAAGCAACCATGACTTCAGTCGATCGCCTTGGGTTCAATGTGCGTTTGAAGACCCCGGAGCGCATCCGCGGTGCCCGCATCGCCTTCCTGCGAGAAGTAAGCAACCCTGACGAAACCAGAAAAGTCCTGATCGAGATGGTGAAGCAGGTTCGTCAGTCGTAAACAGCGCCGGGAGCGGCATGCCGCTGATGGTATGCTGCGTTAAATATTCCAAGATGAGGCTGTAACCGCGAATGTCAGATCGAAGCACATCGGATTCTCAACCTGGCAACGAAACCACCGAATCATTCGACGAGATCCTTTCTCAGTTCGAGCAAAGCCATTCCCGCAAAGCTGCGGGCGGCAAGCAACTTGAAGGCACGGTGATTACCGTTTCCGCCGATTCCGTTTTGCTCGATATCGGCTTCAAGAGCGAAGGCATCCTGCCCTTGGCGGCTTTCCAGGCTACCGGCGAAAGCGTGAAGCCCGGCGACAAGGTTCCGGTCTCGGTCAAAGGACGGGACCCGGAAGGGTATTACGAGCTCACTCGTTTCCGGACCGAGCAGCCTAAGGACTGGTCGGCGCTCGAGCACGCCTTCGCCGAAAAGGCCGCGATCGTGGGCACGGTTACGGGCGTAATCAAGGGTGGGCTCAGCGTCGACGTCGGCGTACGGGCCTTCATGCCCGCCTCGCGCAGCGGCGCCCGCGATGCAGCCGAGATGGAGAAGTTGATCGGCCAGGAAATCCGTTGCCGCATCATCAAACTGGATGTGACCGACGAAGACGTCGTCGTCGATCGTCGCGCCCTCGCCGAAGAAGAAGAACGCTCCGTCAAGGATCGTCGCTACGCGGAAGTCAGGGAAGGCGACACCGTACACGGCGCCGTTCGCAGCCTCACCAGCTACGGCGCGTTCGTCGATATCGGCGGAGTGGACGCGCTGCTGCACGTCAGCGACATCAGTTGGAGCCGTGTCAACCAGCCGTCCGACGTTCTCACGATTGGGCAGGAGGTCGACGCCAAGGTGCTCAAGATCGATTCCGAGAAGCGCCGGATTTCGATCGGGACCAAGCAGCTCCAGCCGCATCCCTGGGACGCCGTCGCGGCCAAATATGCTCCGGGCCAGCGCGTGCGCGGCACCGTGACCCGCGTGGTCGAGTTCGGCGCCTTCGTCGAGTTGGAGCCCGGCATCGAGGGACTGATCCACGTCTCGGAGATGTCGTGGGCCAAGAAGGTAAGGATTGCAAGCGACGTGGTCAAGCCCGGCGAGGTGGTCGAAGCCGTCATTCTCGCAGTGAATACCGGCGAGCGCCGCATCTCCCTCGGTCTGAAGCAGGCCCTCGGCGATCCCTGGGCCGACGTTGTCCGCAAATTTACGGTGGGCTCGGTGCTCGAGGGTCCGGTTACGAATCTGACCAAGTTCGGCGCGTTTGTGCAGGTCGCCGAGGGCGTCGAGGGCATGATTCACATCAGCGACTTCAGCGCCGAAAAGCGCATCAATCACCCCAGCGACATGCTGCGGGTTGGACAGGTAGTGAAGGCACAGTTGCTCGCCATCGATGCTGACAAGCGCCAGTTACGCCTGGGCATGAAGCAACTGGTTCCGAGCGGCCTCGATGAATACATCGCCGAACACAAAGAGGGCGACATCGTGACCGGCCGCATGATGGAAAATTCCAGCGGCGAAGCGCGCGTGGAACTCGGCGAAGGGGTTCAGGCGACGTGCCGGGCGGAGGCGCAGGCGGCAGCGAAGAAAGAAGAGACCCGAGCCGACGCGCCCGCCGACCTGGCATCCCTGAGTTCGATGCTAAAGAAACGCTGGAAAAGCGGTTCGCCGGCCGAGACGTCGAAAGCAGAACCGGCCCGCGCGGGGCAAGTACGCACCTTCCGGATCACGAAACTGGACCCGACGAGCAAGAAGATCGAACTGGAATTGGTGTAGCGATAAGGAGTATGGTGCGCCCTGAGAGATTCGAACTCCCGACCTTCTGGTTCGTAGCCAGACGCTCTATCCAACTGAGCTAAGGGCGCAAAAATCGGTGGGATACTACCGTCGAATTATATCGGAATTGATGATTCCTGAAAAATGTCATCCGCGTTCCTGTTCGCAGCAAATCCTGCAAAGGAAGATCTAGCCGAGCGGGTGCTCGGCTGTCCAGACGAGGGCGTCCGGGCCTGCGCAGCACTGACCAACAAGCAGCCAAATCCGCCGAGACGGCCCCAAGCTCGACCCCCATCCGCCCTTGTGCAAAATTTCGCCGCGGACGTAATTCTTTCTTATCGCCTTGAAATTCCTACCGGGTAGACCCTCGCTCCCGTATTTCATTTCAACGATTTACGATGGTAGCGAAGCTGCAATAGGGTTGGGCAGACGAAGTGGCGCGCAACGGGGCGCTCTAGAGAATAACTTCGGCCAGAGGTTTTCTTGAGCGCCCCTTTGCATTTCTTGCCATTTCCGTCGCGTTCCGCATGTCGCGACGTCGGCAGCCCTCTAAGCCCTCCCCCGGGACTTAAGCCAGGACGAGCCGCTCGCGGACGTCGATCCCTGCTTGGCGCAAAAGCTTAGCCACGGCATCTTCCGTGAGCCGGGAAGCGTCAAATTCCACTCGCACTTTCTTATCGGCTTGGTTGAAATCTACTTTTCGGATCCCATATACCTCGCGCATGCCATCAATGGCGCGCATCTCGCGCTCGCCGGGAGTGGCACCGTAGCGATAAGCGACATCCAGGTAGGTCATTCGTTCGTTTGCCTCCCTACACAAGATACAACAGTCGCCCGCCTTCGCCGGAGAATCTCCTCGCAGCACACTCGAATCAAATCAGACAATTCGCTCGGAATGGCAGCTTTCCTGCAGCCGCCTTTCGTGCTGCGGCCCGCAGGGTGTAAGGTCTTTGATGGCAGCGTCGACCCCGCGTTCCATGGAATCGCCGACACGACTCAGTGCCACAGTTGACCCTCGGAAGGAATTATTTACGATGTCCGAATCTGTCAACCTCGCCAAGGCTACCGAACTCGATCCAGTTTGCGGAATGACCGTAGACCCCTCCATTGCGAAGGGCCGCGCCGAGCACGCGGGCAAAACCTATTATTTCTGCAGCGCTCATTGCGTCGGCAAATTCCAGCAGGATCCCGAGCAATATTTGCACAAGCCAGGTTCCACCGCCGCAACTGGACTGGTAACTTTAGGCACTTCCAAGGCGAATGCCGTGCGCCCTGCGCCCGCCAAGGCAAAAGATCCAGTCTGCGGCATGGACGTCGACCCGGCGACCGCGAAGCACCGATGGGAGCACGCCGGCAAGACTTATTATTTTTGCTGCGGCGGCTGCCTCGAGAAGTTTCGCTCCACCCCGGACCGTTTTCTCCGTCCACAAATTTCGCCTGGCCTCGTACAACTTGGATCGCCTCAACCTCGAGCCCCTCAGTCTGCCCCTGCTGCCCCGACCGAAACCAAGCCTGCAACGGCGCGCGATCAGCGCATCTACGTCTGTCCCATGTGCCCGGAGGTCCGCCAGGTCGGCCCCGGCCCCTGTCCAAGCTGCGGCATGGCGCTTGAGCCGGAAAGCCCACTCCCCATATCGAAGATCGAATACACCTGCCCGATGCATCCGGAGATCGTGCGCTCCGGAGCCGGGCAACTGTCCCATCTGCGGGATGGCGCTCGAGCCGCGCACCGTGACCGCCCAGGAGGAAGAAAATCCCGAACTTCGCGACATGACGCCGCCGCTTCTGGATCAGCCTCGCGCTCACCGTCTCCGCTGCTTATCATCGCCATGGTCGACATGCTGCCGAGCATGCCCGTCCAACACGCCCTGCCGCCGGATGGCTGCCCTGGATCGAACTTATCCTCGCCACCCCCGTCGTCCTTTGGGGCGGCTGGCCATTCTTCCAGCGCGGCTGGACGTCGATCGTCAATCGCTCGCACCAACATGTTCACGCTGATTGCGATGGGCACCGGCGTTGCCTATCTCTACAGCCTGATCGCGACCGTCGTGCCGCAAATCTTCCCAGAATCGTTTCGCGGGCATGGGGGACGCCCCGACGTCTACTTCGAAGCCGCGGCCGCCATCACGACTCTCGTTCTCCTCGGACAGGTGCTGGAGTTGCGCGCCCGCAGCCAGACCAGCGCCGCTATCCGCGCCTTGCTCGACTCTGAGCCCAAAGATGGCGCGGCGTCGTGACAACGATGGCACCGACAGAGACATCCCGCTCGATCGGGTGAAGCCCGGCGATCGCCTGCGCGTTCGCCCGGGCGAAAAAATTCCCGTGGATGGCGTAGTGCTCGAAGGGCAGCAGCACCGTCGACGAATCGATGATCACCGGCGAGTCCGTCCCGGTGGAAAAGGAACGGCGGCTCCCGGGTGATCGGGGCCACCGTCAATAGCACCGGATCATTCATCATGCGCGCCGAGCGCGTTGGCAGCGAGACCATGCTCGCGCAGATCGTGCAAATGGTCAGCCAGGCGCAACGCAGCCGCGCCCCCATCCAGCGGCTGGCGGACCGCGTCGCCGGCTGGTTCGTGCCCGCCGTCATCGCCATCGCCGTACTGACCTTCATTGTCTGGGCCCTGGTCGGTCCCCAGCCGCGCCTGGCGCATGCCCTCGTGAACGCCGTCGCGGTCCTCATCATCGCCTGCCCGTGCGCCCTGGGTCTGGCCACGCCCATGGCCATCATGGTCGGCACCGGTCGAGGCGCCGTCCGTCGGCGTCCTGATCCGCAACGCCGAGGCTCTCGAACGGCTGGAGAAGGTCGATACCCTGGTGGTCGACAAGACCGGCACCCTCACCGAAGGGAAGCCCAGCGTAACCTCGATCGTCCCTGTCGGCCAGGAGAAAGAGGAACTGCTTCGCATCGTCGCGAGCCTGGAGCGAGGCAGCGAGCATCCCCTGGCCGCCGCCATCGTCGCCGATGCCGCCGCTAAAGGCATACAGCTCGCCGAAGCCAGCCGCTTTGCATCCCAATTGGGAAAAGGGCTGAAGGCGTCGTGGAAGGCCATCAGTGGCCGCCGGAAATCGCCAACTGTTGGAATGAATTCCAGCTGCTCGTCCCCGAGGTGCCCGACCCTACCTGGGCGGCGGCGAGGCTGAAATCTACGTGGCCATCGATCGCCGTTTTGCCGGCTGGATCGGCGTCGCCGACCCCATCAAAGCGTCCAGCGTCCGCATGCCCTTCGCGAGCTGAGAGCGCAGAATATCCGCGTGGTCATGATCACCGGCGATAACCGCGCCACCGCTGAGACTGTCGCTGGCAAACTCGGCATCGATGAGTTCGAGGCCGAAGTCCTGCCCGAACAAAAATCGGAAATCGTCCGCAAGCTTCAGGAGCAGGGAAGAGTCGTCGCCATGGCGGGAGACGGCATCAACGATGCCCCAGCCCTGGCCCAGGCGGACGTCGGTATCGCCATGGGCACGGGCACCGACGTCGCCATGGAAAGCGGAAGCGTCACCCTGGTGAAGGGCGATTTGGCCGGCATTGTTCGCGCCCGCAAGCTGAGTCAGGCCACCATGCGCAATATCCGCCAGAATCTGTTCTTCGCCTTTGTCTACAACTCGCTGGGTGTGCCCATCGCCGCCGGGGTACTTTACCCCTTCTTCGGTCTGCTGTTGAGTCCCATCCTGGCTGCGGCCGCCATGAGTTTCAGCTCGGTGTCGGTGATCACAAATTCGCTGCGACTGAGAAAGGTGCAACTCTAGAGTTGGTGGCGAATCGTGAAGGCAGGGAGAACGAACGTTTCTACAAGTGGCTGAGAAAGTCAGTGACTTCGGGCGTGCTCCAGTCGAACGCGTTGGCAAACTTTCGCCGCAAAACCCCATTCCGGTCGATGATGTAGGTCTCCGGAATCTGAATGGTCCCATACAGGTGTTGGATTTTCGCGCTCGGGTCGCGCACCGTCACAAAGTCCATGCCGTACTTGTTGATAAAGCGGTGATAGGCGCTCTCGTCCTCGTCGGCGCTGATGGCGACCACCACAATCCCCTTATCTTTCATGCGCTGCTGCATCTTCACCAGCGAAGGGGTCTCCGCCACGCACGGCGGGCACCAGCTGGCCCAGAAGTTCAGAACCACCACTTGCCCCTTAAACTGGCTGAGCGTCACCTTATGTTCGTCATCCTGCACGACGAAGTCGGGCGCCGGTTTACCGATACGTGGCGGCCGCGTGCCGCCGTAGCAGCCCGCCAGTAGCAGAAGGCCGATCACAGCAATTGGGAAGGAGATCCGTCGCACCAGCTATAATAATAGATTCGGCCTATGGGAACGCCAGTGCCAGTTTCGGGTCGACCTGCCGTGTCGGTCATCGTGCCGGCGCGCAACGAGGAAGCGTGCCTCCCGCATGCCTCGAATCGCTCGTCTCGCAGACGGGAGTGGCTGTTCGAAATCATCGTTGTCGATGATGCTTCGACCGACCGCACCCGCTCTATCGCCGACTCCTTTCCTGAGGTGCGTGTGGTGGACCCGGGACCGCTGCCTCCGGGTGGACCGGGAAAAATAACGCCGTCACGGCTGGTGCAAAGGTGGCGCGCGGAGAATGGTTCCTCTTTACCGACGCGGACACCGTGCACAAACCGGGTCACTGGCGCGGGCCATGGCGGAAACAGACGAGCACCAGGCCGCCTTGCTCTCCTACTCCCCGAACAGGAAGTTCATGGGCTTTGGGAAAAGGCAATCATGCCCGTCGATCTTCGCGGAACTGGCCTCGTACGTACCATCCCTCTGCCGTCAGCGATCCGAATTCCCCCGCCGCAGCGGCCAACGGACAGTATCTGCTGATTTCACGTGCTAGGCTTACGAAGCGGTCGGCGGCCACGCGGCGCTGGCTTCGAACCTGCTCGAAGACGTGGCTTTGGCTTGCGCCGTGAAAGCATCGGGTCGAAGAATTTTTTTCCGCTTCGGGGGCGACGCGGTGCGCACCCGCATGTATCGCAGCCTTGCCCCAGTTGCGCGAGGGGTGGACCAAGAACCTGGTGCTGCTGTTCCCAGACTCCGGGCGATTGGCGTTGATTCGGGGCCTCGAATTTCGCCGTACTGTTGGGCGGATACGCCTTCGCCTTGTTCGCTTATCTCGCCGCAGCGCCGGGATTCGCCATCGCCGCCAGCGCTCTCACGTCAGTCGTCCTTATTTTTCTTGTGCAGCGTATTCGGAAGGCGCAGTTTTCCTGGGATGCAAACCTGCTTGCGATTCTCGGCCTCCCACTCTTTTCCTGTCTCCTCCTGCGCTCCAAACTGTTCCATGAGCGCGGGCAGGTATCTTGGAAGGGCCGTACTTACGCAGGCCATCGTATCCCGGCGCTGCCGGTTTCTTAACGCAGGAGAATCATGGTCTACCTGACCCGTAAAGCCGAATTCGCTGCCTCGCACTACTATCACAACCCGGACTTCACTCCCGAGCAGAACCGGGCGCTCTTCGGCAAGTGCAACAACCCCAATGGCCACGGCCACAACTACACGCTGGAAGTGACGGTGAAGGGCGAAGTGTCGACCCGAAATCGGGCTTCGTGGTCGATCTCAAGCAACTCAAGGACATCATGCACCGCGAGGTCCTTGATGCCATGGACCACCGCTTCCTGAACAAAGAAGTCCCGGAATTCTTCAACCAGATTCCGACTACCGAGAACCTCGCCATTGCCATCTGGCAGAGGCTGGCGCCCAAACTCAAGGCGGCCCAACTTCATCGCGTGCGTGTATACGAAACGCCCGACCTGTTCGTCGATTTCTACGGAGAAGCATGAAGGCTCACCTCACCCGGCGATACCTTTTCTCGGCGTCGCATCGTCTGCACAGCAACGACATGTCCGACGACTGGAACCGCGCGACCTACGGCAAGTGCAACCATCCGCACGGCCACGGGCACAACTACCATGCTCGAAGTCACGGTGAGCGGCGCAGTTGATCCCCGCACCGGCATGGTCTGCAACCTGGTAGATCTCGACGGCTTTGTGCACGCCGAAATTCTCGAGCGCTTTGGACACCAGAACCTGAATATCTTGCCCGAATTTAAGGATGTCGTGCCCACCACCGAGAACCTCTGCATCAGCATCTACGAAATTTTGCAGCGCGGCTTTCGCCACGCTCATCTGGAAAAGGTGCGCATGGAAGAAACCATGATGAACTCCTTCGAGTACGCCGGAGGGAAAGAGGTCCGCGATTAGAACCCGGCGAAATTGATGTGAATACGCTGGAGGGAGAGAGGTCCGTGATTGGAATCCGGATAACGTAGGCACAGGCGCCCTCGCCTGTGCAGCCGCGGCGGGTTGTGCCGCGGCTCCCCATGGGCAGAATCCTTTCAGCCTGGCCGAGTTATTTCAGGCGGGCAAACGGGAGCAACCACCCGGCGAGCCGCCACAGGCGGCGAAATTCATTAGCCCAGCGCGCAGCGCGGGGAAAATATGGGAATAGAGTATGAGCCCCGCAGGGGCGGCACAACGCACCGGAGCGGAAAGGCAAGCAGGATCATGAAGCAAATCACCGAACCACCCACCGTCACCAGTGCCACGTTCGAAGACCTTGTCCGCGAGATGATTGTTCGCCTCGGCGAGGATCCCGCGCGCGAGGGTCTAATGCGCACGCCCGAGCGCGTTCACAAGGCCTATGACTTCCTGACCAAGGGCTACAACGAAGATCCCGAAGCGCTCCTCAAGGACGCGCTCTTCACCGTGTCCTACGACGAGATGGTCATCGTCAAAGACATCGAAATGTTCAGCCTGTGCGAGCACCACATGCTGCCGTTCTTCGGCAAGGTGCACGTCGCCTACATCCCGAACGGCAAGGTCATCGGCCTCAGCAAGATTCCGCGCCTCATCGAAGTTTTCGCCCGCCGGCTGCAAATCCAGGAGCGCATGACCACGCAGATTGCCGAGACCATTCAGAACGTCGATCGAACCGCAGGGCGTAGGCGTGGTCATCGAAGCCCGCCATCTCTGCATGATGATGCGCGGCGTCGAGAAGCAGCACTCCTCCGCCGTCACGTCCTCCATGCTCGGCTGCTTCCGCGACGAGGAGGAGACCCGCAGCGAGTTCCTGTCGCTGATCCGCACCCGGGCCAACGGGGTCTAGGCTTGGCCCGATCGAAGACCTCCCAACAGCGGCGTGGCGTTGGCTCGCCCCTACGCGGTCAAACCGCGCTCATCACGGGGGCCGGCCGCGGCATTGGGCTGGCCATCGCCCGGGCCTTGGCCCGGCAGGGGAGTGACCTTATCCTGGCCGGCCGCAACCTGGCTCCGCTCGAAAAGGTCGGAAGGGAACTCGCGCGCCAGGGAATCCGGGTACTTGCAAAGGTTTGCGATGTTCGCGATCCTCAGTCGGTCAAAGCGCTGGCTGCCAGCATCAAAAAAGAGTTTCGCCGCGTGGATATCCTGGTCAACAACGCCGGTATCGGGCACGTGAGCCTGCCTGTCTCAAAACTTTCTTACGACGCCTGGAAGGTGGTCATCGACACGAACCTTACCGGAGTCTTTCTCGTGACCCGCGAAATCGTTCCCCTGATGCGGCGCGGAAGCACCATCGTCAATAATCTCTCGATCGCCGCCACGCGCGTCTTTGCCGGATCCTCCGCCTACAACGCATCCAAGCACGGCGCCCTCGGACTGACCAACACACTCCGCGAGGAACTGCGCCCGCTGGGAATTCGGGTGATTGCTCTGCTGCCTGGAGCTACCGACACCGAAATCTGGAACACGCTCTGGCCGGACGCACCCCGCAAGAAAATGATGTCTCCCGAAACCGTCGCCCGCACGCTGGTCAGCGCCCTGCTCCTGCCCGCCGACAGCACGGTCGAAGAACTGACGATAATGCCGACGTCGGGAGCCCTTTAGGTCGTTCCCAATTTGGGACGCCCTGACAAATATTTCCTTTAAACCTGTCCCTTTCCACACAGTGTTCCACGTGGAACATTAAGTCTGAATCGCACCGCTTCACCACGTACCGTAGCGGTAGCGATTCCGGCGATGCGGAAACAACTTAATGAGCAGGATGCCGACCACGAAACCGCCTACGTGCGCCCAGAAGGCGATGCCGCTGGTCTGCGTGGTCTCGGCGATCGAGGTCGCGGCTCCGCTCAGGAACTGGCTCACGCCCCAGTAGCCGAGCATCAGCCAGGCCGGTATGTGGAAGATGAAGATGGGCGGGAACCAGATGAGCACGCGGGCCCGTGGGTAGAGCACGAAGTACGCGCCCATCACGCCGGCAATCGCCCCGCTCGCGCCGATGCTGGGCACGTGCGAGTTGGCGTTGAACATGATGTGCGTCAGGCTGGCCGCAACCCCGCTGAGAAGGTAGAACACCAGGTAGCCGAAGTGCCCAAGGTAGTCTTCGATGTTGTCGCCGAAGATCCACAGCATCCACATGTTGCCCAGCACGTGAAAGAGCGACCCGTGCAGGAACATCGACGTGAACACCGGCAACAGCGCGGCCACCGGACTGAATACGGGCGTGCCCGTAAGCAGCCCGATCTCCACTCGCGGAACCACTCCGAACTGCGCGACCAGCGCATTCAAGGCGCCCCGGCTTTGGACTCCCAGTTGCCATTCGAAGAAGTAAATAAGCAGGTTGAGCGCGATGAGAAAATACGTGATAAAGGGCGTGCTGAAAACCGGTTGATCATCGCGCAGAGGAAACATAGGGAATCAGGTAAATTGGTAGCCACTGAATTTTCTCATGAACGCCGTCCTCATCCTCGACAAACCCGCGGGTCTGACTTCGCACGACGTCGTCAACCGCGTTCGCCGCATCCTGCAACAAAGGTCTGTCGGGCATCTGGGCACGCTCGATCCGTTGGCGACGGGGGTTTTGCCGCTGGTGGTCGGTAATCTCACGCGGCTCGCGCAGTTCTACACCTCGTCGCAGAAGACTTACGAAGGCACGATCCGCCTTGGCTTTGCGACTGACACCTACGACGCAGAGGGCGAGCCGACCAGTCCGCCCCAGAGCGTGTCTACCTCGCTCGCACAATTGCAGGAGGTCGCCCGGCGTTTTCGCGGGGTGATCGAGCAGATGCCGCCGCCTTTTTCTGCGAAGAAGATTCACGGTGTGCCGGCCTACAAGCTGGCCCGCAAGAAGAAAGAAGTGCTACTCGAGCCGGTGCAGGTGGAGATCAAGGAATTCGAGATCCTGTCCTGCACAGGCGACCGCGCCGACTTCCGCGCGCGGGTCGCGTCCGGCACCTACATGCGGTCCGTAGCTCACGACATGGGAAAGCAATTGGGCTGCGGCGGACATCTGGAATCGTTGCGCCGCACGAGCGTCGCCGAATTTGGCATCGTGGACGCCCACACCATAGAGCAAGTGGAGTTTGCCTTTAGCGCGGGGCATCTGGATGACGTCTGTGTTCATGCACGAAAATTATTGCCCGAGATGCCATCGGTGACGGCCACCGATGAAAGCGCCGCCTACATCCGCAGCGGACGCGCCGTGAACCTGCCGGAATTCTCGCGAGCGAAGCAGGTGAAGGTCTTCTACGGGCAGAGCGAGTTGATCGCGATTGTGACCCGGGTCGCGGGAACGTTGTTCCACCCCGGGATCGTGTTTGCCGGCGAAAACGCCGTCCCAACGCTACGTTAAGATCGCGGTCGGATCGACATTTAGTGCTTGTCGCGAAAGGGAAGCAGCTCACCAGAAGTTGATCCTCGACCCTAGCCGGCCACTCATGCGGGAGGAGACGGCGCGGCCTCCTCCCGGTACAACTCGGTACCCTACAAAAGAGCGCCCGCAATATGCAATGTCCGATAACAGGTATTATGTAAACTATACGGCCCGGCTGCCCACCCGCTAGAAGCTCATGGCTGGTAGCTCGAAGCCTGATTGCCGTGGACCCCGCCACATTTGCGTCGCACGTCCCAACGTAGTGCACTGAGGGGGGAAACCTACGTCGTTTCGACTTTGAGCAAAATACAGTGTTGCCTGTAGGGAAGTCGCCAAAAACACCTGATTTTCTGAGCGCTCTCGATGTTTCGGAGAGTTTTATGCCACGAGCAGCGAGTTCAACTGATCCTCGAACCTCCGCAGAATCTCCAGCCTTTCGAGTGTCGCCTCCACCATCTCCTGCTTGTTCTGAAACACCTGCCGGCCGTCTTTCTCGACCAGCACCCCGATCGATTCCCCCATGCGCCAGCCAGGCTTTCCCAGGATCTGCCAGCCATCCACGCCGGGTACGAGCAGCGCGATGCAACCATCGCGCACGACGCCGATGCATTGGGGGAAGCGATCGAAGGTCTGGAGTTCGAAGCCGGCAAGATAAATTCGTTGCAGCTGTTGGGCGAGGTCCACAGGAATCAGGCTTCGAGCTACGAGCCATGAGCTTCTAGCGGTCTCCCTTCGGCTATAGGCTCAGAGTTTGCCGCCCGAAGCTCAGAATCACATCTTGTACCGGCCCAGGTCTTCGTCATTCAGGTCTTCGAGCATCTTGCGCAAGTCGTCGGGGGTGAGGCGGTCGGAACTATTGGCGGCAACCTTGGACGATTTGAGGACGTCGTCCTCGACGAAGATGGGACAGTCGACGCGCAAGGCGAGCGCCAAGGCGTCCGAGGGGCGCGAGTCGATGCTGATGATGCGGCCGTCGCGCTCTACCCAGATGACCGCAAAAAAAGTATCGTCCCGCAGTTCGGTCACTACCACTTTCCGGACCTGCGACTCGAGGCCAACCAGCACATTCTTGATCAGGTCATGAGTCATGGGACGCGGCGTGGTAACTTTTTCAATCTCAAGCGCAATGGCATTCGCCTCGTAGACACCGACCCAAATGGGCAAAACCGTGTCGCTGCCGATGTCCTTGAGAATCACGATGGGCATATTGGTCACTGGATCCATCATGAGGCCGCGAATTTTCATTTCTACTTCCATCGTGAAACCCCTGAGAAACCACCGATCGTTCTCGGCCTGCCTAGAGAAACGCGTCTCGCAAGAACTCGGCCAATTTTCCCCTTATACCACCATTTGCCCGACCAGACTGTTGGGAAAGCTCCCGGTAATCAACACAGAGACGTAGCTGCCGGGCGCGGTCAGACGTGCTTCCAGGGCTGTAAAGTTCAGCGTCTTGTTCTGCGAAGTGCGCCCGATCCACTGGCCGCGGGCATCATTCTTTCCTTCAACCATAACCTCAATAGTTTGGCCTAAATGTTTCTGATTTCTTCGCTTCTGGATGTCGCGCTGGCGTTCCATCAGGACTGCCAGGCGGCGTGCTTTCTCTTCGTCAGAGATTACGTCGGCCAAATTCAGCGCGGGCGTATTGGGCCGGGGTGAATATTTGAACGAGAACACGCCGTCGTATTCGACGGTGTCAAGCAGGCTAAGGGTTTGCTGGAATTCCGCCTCGGTCTCTCCAGGGAAGCCGACGATGACGTCGGTGGTGAGGCTGATGTCGCGCTGGGCGGCCTTCATCCAGGAAATGCGCTCCAGGTATTGCTCCCGGGTGTAGAGCCGCTGCATCGCGTCGAGCACCCGGGTAGAACCACTCTGCACGGGAAGGTGCACGTGATCGCAGAGAGTGGGGACGGCGTCGATGGCTTCGACGATATCCTTGCCGAAGTCGCGCGGATGCGAGGTGGTGAAGCGGACGCGCTTGATGCCGAGAACTTCACCGACGGCAGCCAAGAGTTCCGCGAAGGATTTCTTCCCTGCGGGGTCTTTGTAAGAATTGACGTTCTGGCCGAGCAACTGGATTTCGGTGTAGCCCAGATCGGCCATCTGGCGGGCTTCGGCGAGCACCGAATCGGATGTCCGGCTGCGCTCCTTGCCGCGCGTGAACGGCACCACGCAGTAAGCACAAAACTTGTCGCAACCCTCAATAATGGTGATGTAGCCGCGGTGCGGGTTGGTGCGGGACGTGAACTCGGTCTCGAAGCACTCGTCGGTCTGCCGGTCGTCGAGACCGGTGACATGACGGTTCCCTGCCTCGATCTGCACCAGCATCTGTGGCAGGTTGCGATACGACGCCGAGCCGCAGACCATAGAAACGTGCGGCGCGCGCTCGAAAATCTTTTCGCCTTCCTGTTGCGCCACGCAGCCCAGAACGCCGAAGACTTTACCTTGTTTCTGATACTTCTTGTAATCGGCCAGGCGGTGAAACACCTTCTGTTCGGCCTTGTCGCGGATGGAACAGGTGTTGTAGAGGACGAGGTCGGCCTCCTCCACGGTTTCCACCTGGCGGTAGCCTTGGGAAAGGAGCGTGCCGATCACCTTTTCGGAGTCGTGCACGTTCATCTGGCAGCCGAAGGTTTCGAGGTAGAACTTCTTGTCTGCGCGGTCCGACATTGCAGACCTCAGTATACCGTAGCGCATGCGAGCGCTCCGCGCAGACAAGAAGCCCGTTGTAGCCCGAAGTGGCGATCGTGAAGAGTGTGTCGCACCCAGAACGGCGACTCTGGGCTGCGGGTCTCTTAGCTCGCCTTTCCGCCGGCCGAAGGAACGAACGCGGGGCGAGTATCCACCGTTTCGTCGTTTTCCAGGAATGCCTGCATCCAACCGAGCACTCGCTTCCATCCGTTGCCGTGATCGGCGGCTGCCTTGGCATTGCCGGCGAAGCCCCGGTGCCGAAGTTTCACCACGGTCCCGGTGCCCATTCTTTGGGGCCCGCGTTGCTGCAATCCGTGGACTTCGCGCGGCTCCAACTCCCACCGCACCACGGTATTCAGGCGTTCGCTGAAGCTAGGGACCCAGGTATGCACCAACACGCGAGGAGGATCAACCTCCAGATACTCGCCGTCAATGCGGAACGAGGTACCGTCGACGCCGACACCGACGCTTGACCATTTTCCGCCGGGACGAAGATCGGCCTTCCACTCGGTGACGCGATACATGCCTTGCTGACCCCACCAGCGCGGCATCTGGTTGGGGTCGGTGAGCGCCTGGAAAACACGCTCGGGCGGAGCAGCCACGAAGATCTCGGCTTCGATGGTGTCGTGGTCGGGAGTAACTGCGATGGTTGCCATGAGCTTGATCCTCTCTTGATTACCGCTTCGGTGCCTTCGATGAACTTCTTGAGTTCCTCAACCACACCCGGCCAACCGCCGGAGTAATCCTTGCGCGCCACTGGCAACTCGGCTAGCCCGCTGTGCGTGACCCGGACCAGCGTGCCATCCTTGCTGGCGGCCAATTCCCAGCGCACGACGGTAGGTTGTGCCGGACGATCGTGCCAGTTGGCGACCCAGGTGTAGGCCAGTACGCGCGGCGGGTCGTACTCCAGCACTTCGCCGTCGCAGTGGAACTTCGTAACATCGTTTACGTTCAGTTTGCTCTGCCGGGTGTCGTAACGCCAGCGACCACCCGGGCGCGGCTCCAGCGCGAACGACTCGATCTGACAATCCTCGCCCGTCCACCACTGCATGACCTGCTGGGGATCGATGAGTGCCTGAAAGATGCGCTCCGGGGGAGCCGCGATCCGAATTTCGGTGACCAGGGCATCCTGGTTGGGAGTAACGACCGTCGAACTCATGCGATTGCTCCTTCGCTATTTTTCGAAAAACGTCTTGAGTGCTTCCAACAAACCGGGCCAACCCTGGCTGTACGCAGTGCACGCTTCAGGCAGTTGGGCCAGACCGCTGTGCGTAACCTTGACGCGGGTTCCGCTTTTCGTGGGTGTGAGTTCCCAGCGGACGAGCGTGGGATGCAAGGGATCCTTATGAAAGTTCGCGAACCAGGTGTAGGCCAGCACACGGGGCGGGTCGACTTCCACCATTTGGCCGTGGTGGTCATACTCGCGGGAGTTGGCCGTCTCCAGCGACGTAAAGCGCCAGCTTCCGCCCGGGCGTGCATCCATTTCCCAACGCGTCATCCGGAAGGCCGCGTTGTGCCCCACTGCAGGGCTTGCTCGCGGGTGATCAGCGCTTGGAAGACTCGGTCGGGCGGAGCGGCGATCTCGATTTCCGAGATCACCGCGTCTTTATCGGGAGTGATTATTGCCTTGGCCATCAGAACTCCTTCAGGTGATTTTGAGACCGAGCGATCGAACTACATGGACGCTTTGGCGCGCGCCAGTTCGAAGTGTTCCTTCATTTCCTTGCCACCGTTCACGAACGTCCAGTCCTCGGTGTGGTGGTCGGGGTCCGGCATCGTGATCACCAGGTGATCCATGTGGCCGGCTCTCGGACTGGTTAGATTGGTGGCATCGACGAAGGTGAAAGTGATGGTCTTGCCGTCGGGAGACGTCTTGGCTTGCATGCGCGGCTGGTTGCCGGCTCCGCAGTAGTGCGTCATGAGCACGCGGTCGTTGTCCATGTGGAACATGGTGATCATGTCTTCCTCGCCCATGATCTCGCTCAGGAGAGCGGAGCCGCCGGACGTGGGGCGAAATACAACTTTCATTGTGTTGCCGTTGCTCGCCTTCCCTTCCCAGTTGCCGGTGAGCGATTTCAAATGGTCGAAGGTCTTTTGTGAATCCGATTGGGCGAAGGCGGTGGTGGCTGCCAGCAGGAACACGAGGGAAGCTACGATGCGAAACGATTTCATCATGGACTTCTCCTTTATCGACAGGGTTGGTTGACGTTTTTTTGTCGGCGCGCCGGCCGTTTCCAGCTTCGCTGGAGTTCTATTCCACGTTTCCGGGCTTCCCTTTGAGCCTGCGACTCGGATTGCGACGTGCGGGCTTGCTCGAGGGTGTCCGGGAGGCGGCCGTTTCCTTTGCGTATTCAGCCTCCACGAAGGCTTTCAGATTTGCGAGGCTGGTAGACCAAAAGCTGCGGTACTGCTCCAGCCAGGAGTCGACTGCCTTCAGCGGCTCCGGATTCAGTTGATAAAAGCGGTTGCGTCCCTCCCGGTGCTCATTCACCAGGTGCGCCCGCCGCAGCAGGCGCAGGTGCTTCGAAATGGCGGGCCGGGATATGGGAAAGGCGGAGGCAATTTGTCCGGCCGGCTGGCGGCCCCTGCGCAGCAGGTCAAGCACCGCCCGGCGGGTCGGGTCGGCCAGCGCGCTGAAAGTCGCTTCCGAGGAATACGTAACCAATTGGTTCCGCATAATGCGTAACTGTACGGTTACATGATTAGGGATGTCAAGAAGAAAGTTTTGGGAAAATCTGAAATGTTCAAAGTGGGCAAGTGGACAGTCGAGCGTCCCCGCCCGTTCCTCCACGATCGCTAAGGCCGAGGGTGTCCGTTGCTGACCAGATCCAGGAACGCCTGATGCACGCGCTTATCTTCAGAAAGTTCCGGGTGGAACGTTGCCGCCATCGCCTTGCCTTGACGGACCGCGACTGGGTCGTTCCCTTGTGTGGCAATCACTTCCACGCCGGGCCCCAAGCGCTCGATCTTCGGGGCACGGATGAAGACCATCTCGAGCGGAGACTCGCCGAGTTTACCAGTCCGGATAGAGCTGTCCACCTGGCGGCCGTAGGCGTTGCGGCGGATGCGGACGTCGAGCGCGCCCAGGCCCGGCTGGTCGGGATTGGTGACTTCTTTCGCCAGCATGATGGCACCCGCGCAGGTGCCGAAGGTGGGTTTGAGGCGTACGAAGTCCTTTAACTTTGCAAAACCCTGCTCGCCGAGAATCTTCAGGAACGCGCCGGACTCGCCGCCGGGGATCACCAGGCCGTCGATGTCGTCGAGTTGCTCAGGCTTGCGGACAAGGACAACGTCCGCGCCGAGTTCTTCGAGGCGCTTTTTGTGGGCGTCGAAATCGCCTTGGATCGCCAAGACACCGATCTTCATTGGGATTTCAGTCATCCAGTCTTCAGCTATCAGTGGACTGCTCTTTCCGTTGCCTGTTCGGCTCACTTTACGCTGCTGAAAGCTGAGAGCTTGTTGGGCGTTACCAGCCGCGCGTCTGCAGCATGTGGGCCTCATCGAGACCTGACACCGCCAGCCCTTTCATAGCGCCGACCAGGTCCTCGCTGACTTCAAGTAATACTTTAGGGTCTTTATAGTGCGTTGCGGCCTGCACGATGGCCTTGGCGCGCTTCTCGGCTTCGACCGGATCGGCGAACTCGGTCGAGTTCTTCATGAAGATGCCGGAGCCGACGAACACCGCCTCCGCGCCCAGCTGCATGACCAGCGACGCATCCGCCGGGGTCGCGATTCCGCCCGCGGAAAAATTCGGCACGGGCAGCTTCCCTTCCCGCGCCACCATCCGGACCAGCTCATAGGGCGCCCCGTGCTCTTTGGCCTTGGCGTACAGCTCTTCTTCGCCCAGCACGGTGAGAATTTTCATCTCCTGCACGATCTGACGAATGTGTTTCACGGCGTGCACTACGTCTCCCGTGCCGGCCTCGCCCTTGGTGCGGATCATGGCCGCGCCTTCCGCGATGCGCCGCAGCGCTTCGCCCAGGTTGCGCGCGCCGCAGACAAACGGAACCTTGAAGGCGTGCTTGTCAACGTGATGGGCTTCATCGGCTGGCGTGAGCACTTCGGACTCGTCGATGTAATCGACGCCGAGCTCCTGCAAGATCTGCGCCTCGGCGAAGTGGCCGATGCGGCACTTTGCCATCACTGGGATGGAAACCGTGGCCATAATCTCGCGGATCTTTTTCGGCGAAGCCATGCGGGCCACGCCGCCTTCCGCGCGAATCTGCGCCGGGACGCGCTCGAGCGCCATGACCGCGACCGCCCCGGCCCGCTCGGCGATTTCGGCCTGCTTGGCGTCGGTGACGTCCATGATGACGCCGCCCTTGAGCATTTCCGCGAGGCCGGTCTTCAGGCGAAGGCTGGTGGAGTTGCCGTTCTTCGATCCATTGTTTTCTGACATGATGCGCTCCTTCGAACCGGGAAATTCAGCGCCTTGCAAGGGCGCGCAGGGTGATTCTGTCTGCGACTGCTAAAATTGTAGCGGTAGATTGGTATTGTCACACGGTCCAGTTACGGTATTCTTGCCATACCACTTCCCTATGGCTCGCGAGACCACCGCATTCCCGCTCAGCTTGCCGGCCCCGCCGCCTGGCGTCAGCTTGTATCGCTGGCTGTATGACCAGTTGCGCGCGGCGATTCTCGAGGGCCGCCTGCGACCCGGGTCGCGCCTGCCCGCCACGCGGGACCTGGCGTCCGCCTACGGCCTTTCCCGCGCCACCATTGTCACCGCCTTCGAACAGCTGAAGTCCGAAGGCTACGTGGAAGGCCGCACGGGATCCGGAACCTACGTGAGCGAGGTGCTGCCGGAGCACCTGCTCGACGTGCGCGGGCCGCATCTGGAAGGGAGGCTGCCGCACCGGCGGATCGCATTGTCGTCGTATGCCCGGCGGTTGCAGCCGTTCCGCGGTGCTCCGCCACGTCCCCTGCGCGCCTTTCGTGCGAATCAGCCGGCCCTCGATCTGTTTCCAACCAGCTTGTGGGCACAGGTGGCGGCGCGTCGCCTGCGGCGTGTTTCCGCGAATTTGCTGGCCGGCGGCGAGACGCTGGGCTACCGTCCGCTGCGCGAGGCGGTCGCTGCCTACCTGAATACCTCGCGCGGCGTGAAGTGCACCGCAGACCAGGTCCTGATTCTTTCCGGCGCACAGGAGGCGCTCGACCGCACCGCCCGCCTCCTGCTCAACCCTGGCGAGTCCGCATGGATGGAGGAACCCGGCTATCCGGGCGCCGGGGTGGTATTCCGCGCCGTGGGTGCCCGCATTCGCCGGGTGCCGGTCGATGCCGAGGGGCTTGCTCTGGAGAGTGGCCGCAAGCGCTGGACGGCGCCGCGACTGGTATACGTCACTCCCGGCACACCAGTTCCCGCTGGGCGTGACCATGAGCCTGCGCCGCCGGCTGGCGCTGCTGGAGTGGGCGCGGCGGGCGTGGACTCTGATTTTTGAAGACGACTACGACAGCGAGTACCGCTACTCGGGGCGGCCGATGCCGGCCCTGCAGGGGCTGGACCGGTCAGGAGTGGTCATCTTCGGCGGCAGTTTCAGCGCGGTGATGTTCCCTGCGTTGCGGCTCGGATATCTAGTCGTGCCGCCTGAGATGGTGGATATCTTCGCCGCGGCGCAATCGGTCAGCACGCATCATCCGCCGCTGCTCGAGCAAGCCGTGCTGTGCGACTTCATCACCGAAGGACACTTTGCGCGGCACATTCGGCGCATGCGCGGAGTTGTATGCGGAGCGGCTCGGGGTGCTGCTCGAGTGCGCCGCAGAGAAACTATCGGACGCGCTTGAGATCTCCAGCGTCGAAGCTGGATTGCAGACCGTGGGCTGGTTGAGGGGTGGTCTGCGCGCCCGAGCGCGTCGCGGAGCTGGCCGCCGCTCGCAATGTGGAAGTCGTTCCGTTGGATATATATGCGTCGGGACGATCGCGTCGGGAGGGACTGGTGCTGGGTTTTGCGGCGGTGGATCCCAGGGAACTGCGCCGCGGGTCGACGAATTGTCGAAGGCACTGAGCGGACGCTGAGGATCTCTCAGTGCGGACCAGCCATGTTATTTCCGATTTTCGGCAGTGTGCCGAATCCGGACTGCGAAACCATGAACCACAAAGGACGCGAAGGTACACTAAGGTTTCTCTTCGTGTTCTTTACATACCCTTGGTGGATTTGTCTTTGACGGCACGTGCCCTGCGCGATCGCCGAAGGGCTGGCGTCGCTCCACTGACCTTACTGATCCACGAACTTCGCAAACATCCGCTTGGGGTCGATCGCGATGAACAATCCCCGGCCGCGTGCCAGCACTTCGTCCTTCTCTGTTCAGGATTTCTGCCATGTTGATGTGCTTGCGCCCGTTGACGCGTAGCTCGCGCGATTCCACGCGCAACGGTTTATTCAGGGGCACGGGCTTCAGATAGTTCACCGTAATCTCGGAAGTCAGCGCGATCACGTGGCGCAGCTTGTTCACCTTGCCCATCGCTTCGTCGAGGATGGTCGCGATGATGCCGCCGTGGCAGTGTCCGGGCGGTCCGGTGTAGCGCTTGCCCAGACGAAAGCGGCAGACGAAGCAGTCGCGCTCTTCGTCGTAGGTAAACTTCAGGCGCATGCCGTCGGGATTGTTCTTGCCCGCAGGCGAAGCAGTAATTTTTCTGTAACCGGACATAACGAGTGTCGTGACCGCGGCCGCGCGTCTTGGTCGCCATACAGAAATGATTGTAGCCGTGCAAGTCTTGCGCGGAGCCGGTGGGGCGCGTGTTCGCCTCACACAGAGAACGGACTTGCGTTTGTCACATGCGGCTGTGATAGACTTCCCGGCCATCCGCAGTTTCTTGTTTTTTCACAGGCTGCGGTGTGAGGAAAATCGACCCTGGGAGGTCGTTGTAGATGGGCCTCGCTCTTCTCGCAGTTATCTGGTTGATCACCTTCGTCAGCACCTATTTCTTCATCGCGAAAACCTGGTGGTTACCCGTGGGAGCCTCGGCCGCGGCGGCCGGCATTGATCATCAATTTGCCACGTCACCTACGTTTTCATGGGGATCGTCTTCGTGCTGGCCCAGTGCTCTCTGGGACTGTTCGTGTGGCAATACCGGGATCGCGGCTCCGCTTCGCCCCCGGTGAGCTACTCGCACGGCAACACCAAGCTGGAAGTCGTCTGGACCATGCTGACCGCGATCCTCTTCGTTGGGCTGAACCTGATGGGCAGCCGATCTGGGCGGCGGAACGTTTCGAGCCGGCCGTAGCCAGCGCGCCGCCCGGTCGAGGTCACCGGCATGCAGTTTGCCTGGTACTTCCGCTACCCGGGACCCGACGGAAAGTTTGGCGTGACCAGGCCTGAACTCGATGATCCATCTTCCGGCGGCGAAGCCGCGCTCGGCCTCGATCCCAAGGATCCCGCAGCCAAGGACGACGTCGTCACCGGCATCATGGAGCTGCCGGTAGACCGCGAAGTCGAACTTATCCTGCGCGCGCATCGACGTCATCCACAGTTTCTTTGTTCCACAAATGCGCTTCAAACAGGATGCTGTGCCCGGCCTCGCGATCCACATGCACTTCACTCCCACCGAGATCGGCAGACTATCGAGATTGCCTGCGCGGAACTGTGCGGACTCGGCCACTACAAGATGCACGGCATGTTGAAAGTGGTCAGCCAGAGTGAATTCGATCAAGTGGTTGGCAGCTCAAGAGGCGGAGAAACAATAAATGGTTGCTCGGAAATTCCACGGACACGCGGCCCCTCAGGGCTTCATTCGCAAATACATTTTCAGTCTCGACCACAAGGTAATCGGCCTTCAGTATTACTTCCTGGCGCTGACCGCGGTCTTCGTCGGCATGTTTCTCTCGCTGCTGATGCGGATCCACCTGGTGTGGCCGGCGCTGCCCTGCCCTCTGTCGGCGACATCAAGCCGGAAACCTATCTCAGCCTGCTCACCATGCACGGCACGATCATGGTGTTCTTCGTGCTGACCACCGCGCCCCAGGGCGGCTTCGGCAATTATTTTCTGCCGATTCAGATCGGCGCGCCCGACATGGCGTTTCCCGTCCTGAACATGCTGTCGTTCTGGACGACCTTCGTCGCCTTCGTCGTGATGCTGTCCGCGTTCTTCGTGATCGGTGGAGCGCCTCTTCACGGCTGGACCGGCTACGCGCCGTTGAGCGCGTCTGCAATCCGCCGGACCCGGTGAGGGACTCGGCGCGGACCTCTGGATCATCAGCATCGCGATCTTCTGCATCGCCTCGCTTGATGGGCGCTCTCAACTTCATCACCACCACGCTCGACATGCGCGCCAAGGGCATGACGATGATGCGCATGCCGCTGACCTGCTGGTCGTGGTTCATCACCGCCATTCTTGGCTTGCTGGCCTTTGGAGTTCTGCTCTCGGCCGGCATTCTGCTGCTGATGGACCGCAATCTGGGCACCAGCTTCTTTCTTCCCGCTCGTCATGATTAACGGCGAGCTGACTGGACACAAGGGTGGTTCGCCGCTGCTGTGGCAGCACCTGTTCTGGTTCTTCGGACATCCCGAGGTTTACATCGCGATCCTGCCCGGCATGGGCGTGGCGTCGCAAGTGCTCTCGACCTTCTCGCGCAAGCCGATCTTTGGCTACAACGCGATGGTGTACGCCATGCTCGCCATCGGCTTCCTCGGCTTCATGGTCTGGGGACATCACATGTTCATGAGCGGGATGAGCCCCTACTCGGCCTTCGCATTCTCGCTGATGACCATGGCGATCGGCGTGCCGTCGGCGATCAAAACCTTTAACTGGCTGGGCACCCTCTGGGACGGGACGTGTTCGCTTCTACACGCCGATGCTGTTTGCCATCGGCTTCGTTTCCCTGTTTGTATCGGGCGGCTCTGAGCGGTCCGTTCCTGGCGCAGCCCGTCCTCGACATCCAGCTGCACGACACGTACTTCGTGGTCGGCCACTTCCACCTGATTATGGGAGTGGCGGCGATCTTCGGCATTTTCGGCGCGACCTACTACTGGTTCCCGAAGATGTTCGGCCGAATGATGAATGAGGGCCTGGGCAAGGCTGCACTTCTGGTTCACGTTCATCGGCACCTACTGCGATCTTCATGCCCATGCACTATCTCGGCATGGCGGGACATCCGCGCCGTTATTCGCAACTCACCGAAGTGGCGTACCTGCATACAGCTGATCCCACTCCAGACATTCATGACCTACGCGGCGTTCATCACCATCGCGGCACAGCTGATCTTCGTCTTCAACCTGTTCTGGAGCATGTTCAAGGGCCAGAAGGCCACGGACAATCCGTGGGAAGCGACCACGCTGGAGTGGACGACGGCCACGCCGCCTCCGCACGACAATTTCGGCGGCCATACGCCGGTCGTCCACAACGGTCCCTACGAGTACGGGGTTCCGGGAGCGGCTCGCGATTTCGTCATGCAGACCGATCCGGCGATCGGCAGCAGCTCACTAGACCCGAATCAGGTATGGCAACCGTGACCCCGAATCTTGCAGTCAAGGATCCGAAGCCCGCGACGTCGGCGGAGGCAGTCTCCCCCTTCGTATCGGCGGTGGTGGCGATGGCAGACGGCAGTGGAGGCACGGCGCCTCGACTATGGCGAGCGCCTGCGACGCGCCCGGCTTGGTTTGGTGCTCGGGCTTACGGCCGTCATCATGCTGTTCGTGTCCTTCACCAGCGCCTGCTTGTGCGCAAGGGGCTGCCCTCCTTTGATCGCACAACCAATACCTACTCGCGCGACTGGGTGCCGATCAACCTGCCCTGGGGTCTTACTGCTGATCAATACGTGGTGCTGTTGCTCAGCAGCGTCACCATGGAGCTTGCGCGGCGCGCGATCGCGCGGCAGGCGGCGCTGGCCCCGTGAAATCCATTCCGGGAGTTTCGCTGGGCAACGAGCAAGGGCCTTTCCGTGGCTGGGCAGCACCGTCGTCCTCGGCCTGGGTTTTCTGGCCGGACAATTCCTGGTGTGGCGGATTCTGCGCGAGCGCATTCTTCGTGAACAACGATCCGAGCAGTTCGTTCGCGTACCTGCTGTTTGCCACGCACGCGGTTCACCTGGCCGGCGGGAGTGATTGCCCTGCTGTATGCAGCGGCGGCTTCCTTTGCTGCACAGCCGTCGAAGCGCGCCGAATCGTGGTCGATGTCACGGCCTGGTACTGGCATTTCATGGCGTTGCTGTGGATTTACATTCTTGCTCTTTTGCTGATCGTTCGACTAGCGATCGCAAGGAGACGCCCAACGATGGCAACGGTGCAACACGCGGTCCACGACACGCAGGGCGCTTACGAGCCGTCCCTGTTTGGCACCTACTCGAAGAAGATCGGGATGTGGCTGTTCCTCGCTTCCGACTCGCTGACCTTCGGCGCATTGCTGTTCGCCTACAGCTACGGCCGCATCTCGAATCCCGCGTGGCCGACGCCTTTCGGAAAAGAGAGCATCGCCAACGCCACCATCATGACGGCCTGCCTGCTGTCCAGTTCGCTGACCATGGTGCTGGCGGTGCTGGCGGCGAACCGGCGCGACAAAGCCTGGACGCGGAACTGGCTGCTGGCCACGATGTTCTTCGGCGACGGCATTCATCGTCCTGCACGCCGTGGAATGGACGCGGCTGATCCGACAAGCATGACGCCGTCCGAGAATCCGTGGGCGGCTCGGTGCCGCAGTTCGGCGGAACGTTCTTCACGCTGACCGGCATGCACATGCTGCACGTCACGATCGGCGTGATCTATCTGGGCGTGATCGCGCTTGCGGAAGAAATTCCTGCCGATCCTGCTCGGCTCTGTGGCTGGTGGGCTGGCTGCATCACGCCGGCGACGAGCCTCTTTCACTACGGCATTCACGTGCTGCTGATCGGTGCGATCGTTTCGGCGATCATTCTGTTTCTTAAGCCCAAAGACTACGACGCGAACGACGTCGAAGTTTCCGGCCTGTACTGGCACTTTGTCGACCTGGTCTGGATGTTCATCTTCCCGCTGGTGTACCTGATGTCCACCAAGATGTAGTGGAACCACAGGAGAGGATTTCACGATGCATGACGTTAGCCGCAGCACACGGATGACAGCAAAGGCCAGTATTTCTGGGTCTGGGGCAGCTCTGCTGCTTCTCACTGCGGTCGAAGTCGTTCTCGCCTACAGGCAGGTTCTACACCCCGTGCAGATGCTGGAAGTGCTGCTGGTGCTCTCGGTGATCAAGGCAGGTCTGATCACGATGTACTTCATGCACTTGAAGTCGGAGGTCCCCCGGATGCGCTGGCTGCTCAGCATCTCGGTGACCGCCTGCTTTGCGCTGATGTGGATATTTTTCTTTCGCGATGCCGATCGCATCGTTACCCTGGGAGTGAAATGAAGCGCTGTCTCGGGATTCTTGGCGCATGCTTTTGTTGTGGGTGGGCCCCGCCTTCGCCCAAGGCTGCGCGATGTGCTATGCCAACGCGACCGGTGCCACCAAGGATGGTCAGCGCGCCATCAGCCGAGGCGTGATCGTGCTTCTGTTGCCCCCCTTGGGCTTCATGAGCGTGGGCGTCGGTCTTGCGTTCCGCTACGGACGACGCCGCGACCGGGAACGACAGTAGATGCGAGCCTTATCCGAAGGTTCACGAAGCGAACCCCACTCGCCGTGATCCTCGCTGCCCGCGAGATCCCATTCTGCGTTCTTGGAGGCTCGCAACGAGGAGCGTCGGCGGGAGCTGCGCCCGGTGAGTGCCGTATAATAAAAGGATTGCGCAGGCTTGCCGGGCTGTTCTGGGGACTCCGCTTCGTTTGGGTCGCCGGCAGAGGCCCTTCAGCTGACCCTGCGGCGGTCCCTTTTGCAGATGTCCACAGAGAGCATTGTTGTCCGCGGCGCTCGTGTTCACAACCTGAAGAACATCGACTTTACGATCGGCTACAACACGCTGACCGTAGTGACGGGTGTGTCCGGGTCGGGCAAATCCTCGCTCGCATTCGACACTATTTATGCCGAGGGCCAGAGGCGCTACGTGGAGTCGCTCTCGGCGTATGCTCGGCAGTTCCTGGAACGGATCGAGAAACCCGACGCCGACGCGATCGACGGGATTGCCCCCGCAGTTGCCATCCGCCAGAAGAACACGACTCGTAATCCCAGATCCACCGTCGCCACCGCGACCGAAATTTATGATTACTTGCGGCTGTTATTCGCGCGTATAGGCCGCACCTTCTGCCTCAAGTGTGGCCAGGAGGTCAAGAAAGACGCAGTCGACGAAGTTGCCGATGCCATCCTTGCCATGGAAGAGGAAATCCGGTTGCAGGTGTTCTTCCCTCTCCATGCCGGCGTACCGCGTACCGCGGAAGCCGCCAAGAAAAGCGGCCGCCGTAAGAAGAGTTCGACCGATACTCCGCATCTTCCCTCCGATCTGCTGAAGACGCGGTTGCTCGATCTGCGCACGCGCGGTTTCAACCGGCTCTACCAGAACGGGCAGATCTTCGAGTTCTCGACACCCGAGTCCCTGCTCGACATCGATTTCACCGCGCCTGTCTTTATCCTGGTGGACCGCCTGGTGGTAGCAGCCGATGCGCGCACCCGCATCGTCGATGCCATCGAAACGGCCTACCGTGAATCCGGAGAGGTCATCTTCGAAACGGCGCCGCGCGAGGGAGAATCGCCCCAGCAGTTCCGCTACAGCCAGCGCTTCGAATGCAAGCGGGACCACCTCCGCTACGAGGAACCGGAGCCGATCCTGTTCTCCTTCAATAATCCCTACGGGGCATGTCCGCGCTGCCAGGGTTTTGGCAACACCATCGACTTCGATCTCGACCTGGTGATTCCGGACAAATCGAAAACCCTCAACGAAGGCGCCATCGAACCCTGGACCAAGCCCAAGTACCGTCCCCTGTTCACGGAACTGAAGCGGTTCGCCAAGCAGGTGAAGATTCCACTCGATGTGCCCTGGTCGGATCTCGATGCCGAGCAGCAGAGGGTCATCATCGACGGCGAAGGCAAATTCCCCGGCGTCCGCGGATTCTTCAATCATCTTGAACGCAAGAAATACAAATTACACGTGCGCGTGTTCCTGAGCCGCTATCGAGGCTATTCGGTGTGCACCACTTGCGGCGGAGCGCGACTGCGCCCAGAAGCGCAGCAGGTCAAAATCAACGACCGCAACATCTGCCAGGTCTGCAGCATGACCGTGGAACAGGCTTCCGATTTTTTTCAATCCCTGCCATTGCGTCCCCAGGAAGGGGCCATTGCCGACAAGTTGCTGGTCGAGATTCGTGAACGCTTGCGTTTTCTGAACGACGTCGGCCTGGAATATCTCACGCTCGATCGCCTGGCCTCGACGCTTTCCGGCGGTGAAGCGCAACGCATTCAGCTGGCCACGTCTCTGGGGTCACGCCTGGTCGGCACGTTATATGTGCTGGATGAGCCTTCCATCGGTCTGCACAGCCGCGACACTCACCGTTTGATCAGGATTCTGCACAACCTGCGCGATCTGGGCAACACGATTCTGGTAGTCGAACATGATCCCGACATCATGAAGTCCTCCGACCGCATTCTCGACCTCGGACCGGGCGCGGGCGAGAACGGCGGAAAGGTCATCGCGACTGGCACGTTTGCTGAAATCAAGAAGAACCCGGCATCCCTGACCGGCCGCTACCTGGCGGAAGAACTGCGTATCCAGCTGCCGACCAACCGTCGCAAGCCGGGTCCACAACGGATTGAGATTCGGGGGGCTCGCGCCCACAACCTGAAGAACATCGATTTGAACATTCCGCTGGGCATGATCGTCGCCATCACCGGAGTCTCTGGATCGGGCAAATCCAGTTTGTTGCACGACGTGCTTTACCAGGCATTGATCAGCGCCAAGAAACAGACAAACGGGTCCCAGCCCCCAGCTTTGCTCTGGGATAGCATCGAGGGCGGCGATTATCTGGATGACGTCGTGCTCGTGGATCAGTCGCCCATCGGGCGCACACCGCGATCAAACCCGGTGACCTACATCAAGGCCTTCGACGGCATCCGCGACCTCTTCGCTTCCCTGCCCGAGGCCCAGAAGCGCGGCTTCGCCGCCGGACATTTTTCATTCAACATTCCTGGCGGGCGCTGCGAGACCTGCCAGGGGGATGGTACGGTCACGGTAGAGATGCAGTTCCTCGCCGACGTCGAACTCGTGTGTGAGGAGTGCAAGGGCACCCGCTACAAGCCCCAAGTGCTTGACGTCCGTTACCGCACCAAGAACATTCATGAAGTCCTCAACCTGACGGTCAAGGAAGCTCTGAAGTTCTTCGCGGAAGTTCCGAAGATCACGGAAAAACTGCGCGTGCTCGAAGAGGTGGGCCTTGGCTACTTGCGCCTGGGCCAATCCGCCACGACACTCTCCGGAGGCGAAGCCCAGCGCATGAAACTGGCGGCGCACTTGCAACCGGCCGGCCGCGAGATCGGTCGTCCCAGTTCGGTGGGCAGTCCCCATCGCAAGCGCCGCGGGCTTTACATCTTCGATGAGCCGACCACCGGTTTGCATTTCGATGACGTCAGCAAACTTCTTTCCGCGTTCCGACGTCTAATTGACGCGGGAGGCTCAATCATCGTGATCGAGCACAATCTCGAAGTCATCAAGACGGCCGATTGGGTCATCGACCTGGGTCCGGAGGGGGGCGACCGGGGCGGCTATGTCGTCGGCGCCGGCACTCCGGAAGCGATTGCCAAACTGCCCGATTCCTACACGGGAAAGTATCTGGCGGTGATGCTGAACGGGAATGGAACTTCTGGTTCCAATGGCCACAACTAGGCAATTCCAGAACGTGCTGTGTGGTGTGCTCGCCGTCGTCACCCCGCTTTCCGCACAAACCTCCAGCCGGAAAACCGTACGCCATCACCCTGTCGCCGTCGAAGATCAGTCACATTTTGCCGAGTTGACGCAGGCCGAGACCGCCATCGAGAAGAAGGACTACGCGGCCGCCGAACCTCTCCTGAAGAAAGTTGTGAGCGCACAACCCGGCAACTATCAGGCGTGGTTTGATCTGGGCTTTCTCTACAACGCTCTCGGGAGGATCGATGACTCCATTGCTGCTTACCGCAAGTCCGTCGCTGCTAAGCCCAACGTCTTCGAGTCGAACCTGAATCTGGGCCTGATGCTTGCGAAAAGCAAGCAGCCGGGGGCAGAGGAGTTCCTCATGGCGGCCACGCATCTGAAGCCGGAGAGCCACGTCGATGAAGGCCATGCCCGAGCCTGGCTGGGTCTCGCCCGGCTTCGCGAAGACGCCCATCCCGGGCAGGCGCTCGAAGCCTACCGGCAAGCCGCTGCCCTCCTGCCGAAGGATCCTGAACCTCGTCTCTCCGCGGGAATGCTGTTGGAGAAAGAGAACAAGTTTGCCGATGCGGAGGAGCAATACAAGCAAGCTCTCGCGCTCGATCCCTCGTCCCAGGATGCGCTCGTCGGCCTCGCCAATGTCTACATGCGCGGCCAGCGCTTTCCCGAAGCCGAGGAGTATTTGCGCAAGGTCGTCAGCGAGCGCCCGAATGAAGCCGCTCCCCACATTCAACTGGGCCGGGTGTTGGCTGCAGACCAGAAGTACGACGGCGCCATCGCTGAGTTGCAAGCAGGTCTGAAGATTGCTCCCAACGAGGTGTCCGCCCGGCGCGATCTCGCCGATGTCTACCTGGACGCGGCCCGGTACCCCGACGCGGAAGCGATGTATCGTTCCCTGCTTCCGGCCCACGCTGAAGATGCCGAACTCCACCACAAACTCGGCCAGGCCTTGCTGAAGCAAAAGAAGTTCCCTGCCGCCGAGCAGGAATTCCTCACTGCGGTGAAGCTTAAGCCGGACTGGGGTATGGCGTATGGCGACTTGGCCGTGGCGGCGAACGAAGCGCAAGACTACCCGCTCGCCATCAAGGCTCTCGACATGCGCGCCAAGTTCCTGCCCGAAATCCCGGTCGGCTATTTCCTGCGGGCAACGGCCTACGATCACCTGCGTGACTACCATCAGGCTGCCGCCAACTACCACCTCTTCCTTCAAGTGGCCAACGGGAAGTATCCTGATCAGGAGTGGCAAGCGCGCCACCGCCTGATCACAATCGAACCGAAGAAATAAATCCCAGCATGCGAACCTGGCTCATCATCCTTGGCCTTGCCCTCACGGTAGCCGTGAGTCCCGCTCTTCCTCGGAAGGAGCTTACCCTGGAAGAACTCAAGGCACGGGTGCAACACGCCAAGCCCAACGAACGGACGGACCTCTGCATCCAGATCGCGGTGCGCCAGGTCGAGGCCTCCGACAAGCTCTACAGAGACGGAAAGATAGGGGAGGCGGAAGCGGCGATTCACGACGTGGTTTCCTACTCCGAGCAAGCCAGCCAGGCAGCCGAACAGACCGGTCACCACCTCAAAAACACCGAAATTGCCATGCGCAAGATGTCGCACCGGCTCACTGACATTAAACGGAATCTCCCGTTTGAGAATCAGGCCCCTGTGCAGTCCGCGGTGGACACGCTCGACAGAATCCGCACCGATCTGCTGAGCCGCATGTTCGGGAAAAAGCCCAAATGAGAAAACTAGGAAAGGCGATCGTCACCCTTCTGCTGCTGTGTCTTGCGATGCCGGTCTTCGCCCAGCGCCGCGCCGATCCGCTTACTCCGGAAGAGGTGGATCAGTTGCGCGACGCCGCCGTCGAACCGGAACCGCGCATGAAGTTGTACGTTGAGTTCGCCCGTGCCCGCCTGGTTGCCCTCGAAAAGATGCGGTCCGATCCCAAAACCACTGACCGTCCCCGCCAAACCCACCGCATGCTAGAACAGTTTCTCGCCGTCTACGACGAACTGAATGACAATCTCGATAACTTCGAGGGTCGCAAGGTGGATTTGCGCAAAGCCCTGAAGCCTGTGATCGAGGGCGACACGGAATTTCAGGCGAAACTGCGCGCCCTCAAGGATGATGCGCGTGCCTCCAAAGTGGAGGCCAACGAGTACCAGTTCGTCCTCTCCAGCGCGATTGAGACCGTCGACAGCGGCGCCGACGATCATCGCAAGCTGCTGGTGGAAGAGGAAGAGACCTGGAAGCACAAGAAGAAATCCAAGTCCTAGCCCCGATTGGTCGTTGGAGGGACCGGCAGCCCGCCCTGAGCGCAGTCGAAGGCTCTTGGCCCGTCGACCCCGATTAATTCCGCGAAGCTTCTGTGGGTAACTAGGTAGCTTTCGCTCCGGAAGTCCACTTCAGGTCGTGCTACCCTCATTCCAAGGTGGGAGACGGTATCGTCACAGTTTTCCAGGAAACTTATCGCGAACTTCGCGGTGGCGCGCCCTCCCCTCCCCTTTCGATCGAATTCTTCGCCTTTGCCAACCTAAACAACACCATCCGGCTGCGGGATGGAAAACTCTTCGTGCGCCTCTCTGATCTGCTCGAAGGTGCGCCTGAGCCGATCCTGCGCGCCCTCGCCCACATTCTGCTCGCAAAAATGTACCGTTTGCCGATCGGGCGGGCCCATGCTACCCGCTATCGCAACTACGTCCACAGCCATGAAATCCGCAGCAAAGCCCATCTGGTTCGCCAGCTGCGCGGGCGCAAGCGCATAGCCTCCGCACGTGGCCATTTCTATGACCTCGACGCCATCTTCGAGGAGTTGAACCTGCGCTTCTTCGGGGGCATGCAAGCCCGGCCGCGCATGAGCTGGAGCCAGGGTCGCGCCCGCAACCTCCTCGGCCACTATGATCCCGCCCACAACGCCATCGTAGTCAGCCGGATCTTTGACCACCCTGCCATTCCCCGTTACGCGGTCGACTACATCGTCTACCACGAGATGCTGCACTTGCGTCACCCGGTGAAGCTGAACGGGAGCCGCCGTTGCGTTCACTCCCCTGAATTCCGGGCCGAGGAAAAGTTGTTCCCGCAGCTGGAAGCGGCGCAACGGTTCCTTCGCCGGCTGTAAGGCCTTGCGTGTGATCGAGATCACATGCTCGCGTGATTTCGTGCGTTGACGGGTCCGGGCGCGAACAGCTATCCTTATAATGTTGAAATTGAAATTCATTTTCAAAATCAAAGGGTGCTCTCTTACATGCTTCAGGCCTTCATAGTCACGCTCCGCGAGGGGGTGGAAGCGGCCCTGATTGTCGGGATTACCCTCGCTTACCTGACCAAGATCGGGCGTGCCGACCTGCGGAAATCCGTCTATGCCGCCCTGGGTGCGGCCTTTGTCGGGAGCATCGGCGTCGCCATCCTCGTTTCCCGTTTGCAGCTCAACCAGGACATCGTCGAAGGCTGGGTCATGCTGGCGGCCGCCTTCTTCGTCGTCACCATGATCATCTTCATGATGCGCACCGGAAAGAAGACTGAAGGGCGAAATCGAAGGCAAGCTCGAGTCGCTGGCCAGCGAGAGCTCCCGCGTTGGCGTCTTTCTCTTCGTTTTCCTGATGGTAATGCGCGAGGGCGTGGAGACGGTGCTTGATTCTCTCTGCCGTCACCCTGAACTCGACCGAACTGATGGGCTTCCTCGGCACGTTGCTGGGAGTGCTCGCCGCGATTGCGTTCGGCGTGATGTTTGTAAAGGGCAGCGTGCGCATCAACCTGCAGAAGTTTTTCCGGGTCACCACGGTGATCCTGTTGTTTGTGGCGGCGCAGCTCATCATCAGCGGCCTGCACGAGCTGTCCGAAAACGGCGTTCTGCCCTCCTCCAAGCGGGAGATGGCGCTGATCGGCCCGATCGTCCGCAACGACGTTTTCTTTTTCATCACCATCCTCGCCCTCGCGGCCCTGATGGTGCTGTTTGATCTCAAATCGCGCCAGCCCGCTTCCGCGCCAGCCACTGCTGCCGAGCGCCGCAAGGCCCTGTGGAGCGCGCGCCGCGAGCGCCTCTGGATGGGGTCGGTCTATGTCAGTTCGTTCCTGTTCATCATGCTGGTCACTGCGGAATTCATTTATGCCAAGAGCCTGAGCGCGCCGCAGAAAGCCGCCGAGATCACGTTTGTGAACGGCCAGGTGTCCATTCCACTGAACCAGGTGGAGGATGGCGATCTGCATCGCTACTGCGCCACCGAAAACGGCGCTGGAGGTGCGTTTCTGGCTGTACCAGAAGCCTGACGGCAAGATCGCCACCGTCCTCGACGCCTGCGAGATCTGCGGTTCTGTCGGGCTTTTACAAAGGGACCACTGGCGTGGTCTGCAAGAACTGCGCCGCACCCATCAACCCGCAATCGGTAGGCATGCCCGGCGGGTGCAACCCGATTCCGCTGAAGGCGGAGACCACTTCCGACGCGGTCATCATCTCAGAGGCCGATGTAGCGGCCGGCAGCCGCATGCTTCCAGAAATAGCATGTTCGCCCGCCTCGTCTACGAATCGTTCCGGCGGCAGAAGCGGCGCAAACTGCTGGCGGGCATTGCCATCACTCTGGGCGTCGCGGTCGCGACCGCCATGATCGCGGTGGCCACCGATATCGGCGACAAGATCAACCGCGAACTGCGCAGCTACGGCGCCAACCTGCTCGTCACGCCGCAGGAAGACACGCTCGACGTCGAGATCGGCGGCGTGAACCTGAAGCCACCTAGCGACGGCACCTTCCTGAGCGAAGCCGACCTGCCCAAAATCAAGGGCACATTCTGGCGCCACAACATTGTGGGCTTCTCGCCCATGCTGCCAGTGAACGTGCTCCGTCGGCAGGCGCCGGCCGCACACCAGGACGTCGACTCTGGTCGGCACCTACTTCGCCAAGACGCTTCCTTCGGCAAGGACGAGTTCACGACCGGAGTGCGCATCACGCATCCCTGGTGGAAGGTGCAAGGCGCCTGGCCCGCGGATGACTCCGAGGACGTTCTGCTGGGCGAACATCTGGCTGCCAAGCTGAAAGCTGCGCACCGGCGACGCTATCGACGTCGGTGGACAGAACATCCCGTGGTCTCCGGCATCCTTTCCACCGGCGCCGCCGAAGACGATCAGATCGTCGCGCCGCTCGCCGTGGCGCAGCAGATCCTCGGTAAGCCGGGCGCCGTCCGCCGCGTCTACGTCAGCGCGCTGACCAAGCCGGAAGACGCGCTGGCCCGCCGCGATCCCAAGACCATGAGCGCCGGAAGTTTACGACCGCTGGTACTGCTCGCCCTACGTGCAGTCGATTGCCTATCAGTTGCAGGAAGCGATTCCGCACTCGCACGCCGAGCAGATCCGCCAGGTCGCGCAGAATGAAGGCACGGTGCTCTCGCGCATCAAGGGACTGATGCTGCTGGTCACGCTGGCCGCCCTGTTTGCCTCCGCGCTGGCGGTTTCGGCGGCCATGGCCACTGCGATCTTCGAGCGCCGCCGCGAAGTCGGCCTGATGAAAGCCCTGGGCGCCGGCAATTTTGCAGTCGCCGCGCTCTTCTTTGCGGAGAGCACTGCTGCTGGCGCTCATCGGCGGCGTCGTCGGGTTTTTCTGCCGGATCGTGGCTGGCCCATCGATCGGCCGCTCCATCTTCGATTCGCAGATCGCGATTCAGCCGGTGCTCGTTCCCGATCATTCTGGCGATTGCGGTGATCGTGACCTTCGCGGGCAGCGCGGCCGCCATCCGGCGCGCCGTGCAAGTTCGATCCCGTGTTCGCGCTGCGAGGTGAAGCATGAGCGCCGCTCCCTCCCTTCCGCAGACCGCAGAGCGTACGCAGTCGCCGTGCCGGCTCCCCGCACACCTCGATGTTTCTGCGCATGCTGATGCGCGCGGCCGTGCTGCGTCGTGGACGGGCTGCTTCCGCCCTGCTGGCCATGGTCGTCGCCGCCGCCGTGGCCACCGCCATGATGAACCTCTACGTCGACGTGCAGGCCAAGCTCCGCAAGGAATTTCGCAGCTACGGCGCGAACGTGGTGGTCGTCGGCAAAGACGGTCAACTTCCCTGCCCGCACGATGCCATCGATAAAGTCGAGATCGGTTCTGGCCGGCCGGGGCATGGCCGTTCCCTTTGCCTATGTCGTTGCCCGCACCCCGGCGGGCAATCGGTCGTGGTTGCCGGCACGGACTTCGCAGCGCGTGCAAAGGCTCGATCGCTGGTGGTCGGTCAGCGCCTGGCCGTCCGCGTCCGCAGGAAGCGCTGGTCGGCATGCGCGCCCTGTCCGTGGTCTCACCCGATGGCAAACCGTTCGACCTCAGTTTCCAGGGACACACCATTCACCTCACTTCGGCGGGGACCCTGCAAACCGGCGCCGCCGAAGACAGCCGCGTGTATCTGGCGATGACCGAATTTCTTGCCTGGAGCGGCGTCCAGCCCTCGACCATCGAGGTTGCCGCCAACGGCTCGGTCGAGGAAGTCAACGGAGTCGTGCGGCGCCTGGCCGAGGCGCTCCCTCCGGCCGATGTTCGCCCTGTGCGTCAGATCGTCGAAGGCGAAGCGCGCGTCCTGGGCAAGACCCGCGCCACGCTTTACGCGGCCGCCATCCTCATCATCCTGACTGCCGCGCTGTGTGTGCTGGCTACCCTCACCGGATGGGTCTTTGACCGCCGCCGCGATTTTGCCATCATGAAAGCTCTGGGCGCGTCGGAGCGAACCGTGAGCGGATTCTTCGCTGCCGAAGCGGCCGCTCTGGGCGTCGTCGGCGCGCTGCTCGGATTTATTATCGGGATCGGCATTGCGGCCTGGATCGGCCGCGTCAACTTTCACGCGCCTGTGGTGCCGCGCTTCAGCGTGTTGCCGGTCGTGCTCGCCGGAAGCGTGGCGGTGGCGCTGCTCTCGGCCATCGTGCCGATGTCGCTGCTGCGGCGCGTGCAGCCCGCTATCATCTTGAAGGGAGAGTAAGGGTGATCAAGCTCAAGAACGTCAGCCGCCTGTACCCGGCCAAGGCTGAAGAAAATGGCGGCACCATCCGTGCCCTCGACGACTTCTCACTCACGGTTGCGCCCGGCGAATGGGTTTCCATCATGGGCCCGTCAGGGCTCGGGCAAGTCCACGCTGGTCAACCTAATCGGCTGCCTCGACCGTCCCAGCACCGGCGAAATCTGGCTCGACGACCAGAATGTAGCCAACATTTCCGCGGCGGACTTGAACCGCGTCCGCTCAGAAAAAATCGGTTTCGTCTTCCAGCAATTCCACCTGATCCCCTACCTGACTGCGCGTCGAAAACGTCATGCTCGCGCAATACTTCCACAGCATGACCGACGAGAAGGAAGCCCTGGACGCTCTCGAGCGGGTTGGGCTGAAAGACCGCTGCCACCACGTGCCGTCCCACCTCTCCGGCGGCGAGCAGCAGCGGGTGTGCATCGCGCGCGCCCTCATCAACGATCCCAAGATCATCCTGGCCGACGAGCCTACCGGTAATCTCGACGCGCAGAATGAAGAAATCGTCCTGCGTCTGCTGCGCGAATTCCATCAACAGGGACGCACCATCGTCATGGTCACCCATGACCCGGTCGTCGCTCGCCTGGCCGACCGCCGCATCGAACTCCACCACGGCAAAATTGCCGCCCAGGAAGTCTTCGCCATGGCGGACGAGGAGCAGTTTGACGAGATCCTCGAGGAACTCTGGGTGCTTGAAGAAAATGGCCAGCGTCGCAGAACTCGAACACATGGACGTGCACGGCGCTTTGCCAGTGAGCATTGCGGTCGAGAAAATGACCGAACTCGGCCTGGTCATTACCAGCCCGCACCCGCCCGAATCCCACGCCCACAAGCCGTTCGTGAATCCCTGCCACGATGCCATGCGCCCGGAAGGAATCTTCGTCAGCGACGGCAGTGCGGTCGTGACGCTTACACCCCGCGGCCGCAATCGCGCCGGCAGCATCATCCGCCGCCACCGCCTGGCCGAACGTCTGTTCACCGACAGTCTCGCCATGGACAGCGAATCCGAAATCGAACAGCAAGCCTGCAAGTTCGAGCACATCCTCTCGCCCGGAGCGACCGACAAGATCTGCTCGTTCCTGAACCACCCTCGTACCTGCCCACACGGTGCGCCGATTCCACCCGGGCCTTGCTGCGGAGAGACCGTGTACGTGAATGAGGCGCGGTGGGTTCGGAACGCGGCGGAATAAACGCGGGGTGGCAGTAGTCGCCGCGGTTCTGATGGCTAACGCCTGTTAAGGGTATCCAGAACGCGAGACATTTCAACCTGTTAAACTCTCGCCCATGTTGACATTCGTCCTTGTCCACGGCGCTTGGCAGTCGTCGGGTACGTGGGACCTGCTGACTCCATTGCTGACTAAGCACGGCCATAACGTGATAACACCGATGCTTAGCGGCCTTGGCACAGATCAAAGCCGTCTGTCTCGCGATATTACGCTACACGCAACATGTAGAGGACGTTTCGCTCGCGTTGCCAACGTTCCCGGACAAGGTGATCCTTGCAGGTCATAGCTACGCAGGCATGATCATCAGCGGTGTGGCAGAGAGGAACCCAGCTCAAATACACCGACTTGATTTTCCTGGATGCGTTCATTCCGGAAGATGGGCAAAGTGTCCTGGACCTGCTTCCGCCTGAGATTGGCGCCCATTTTCGCAACGTCGGCGCGAGAGCATGGAGATGGCTGGCGGTTACCGGGCGGGGAGGGCCAACTTGATCTCTGGGGACTGAAGCCAGGCGAGGCTCGTGATTTCGTGCGCGCGAGGCTGTGTGATTTCAGTCTGCGTTGCTTTGAGGAGCCGCTTCGCCTTCCAGCCAATCGAAGGCCAGCATTCCAGCCACTTTCGTTGCCGGCGTTGCGGAAGGATATCCGGCGAGGCCGTTCTTCGAGCCGTTTGCCGGGAAAGCCCGTGCTTCCGGCTGGGAGGTCGCCGAATTGAAGACTGGCCACGATTGCCATGTCGAGCGTCCTCGCGAGGTCGCGAACATTTTGCTGTCGGCCGCGCTGTCGCAATGAGAGGGGCCCCGCTATGTCGACGAAATATCGCATTCTCATAACCGAACGGTTCGGAGCGCAATCGCCTCCTCTCAACAGTTGGAGGCCTCCACCACCCGGTCTCGCTTGCCATCTATGTTCACGTCTCGAACCGCTACAGACCAGGGGCCTATACAGGTAAACACAATGCCGAGCGACCTCGCCTGCGAAATTGCGTCATTTGGGCTGAGATGTTCGATGTAGGGGTACAGCAAGTCAACGCCAGAGAGTTGGCGAATACTTTAAGCGGGTTCTTGGCGACAAATCGCCGTAAGCACTTGTTGACGCATTGGGTGGGAATACCAGATTACGCCCCAATCTCCTTGCCGATTCCCGAGAACCATGCCTGCCACAGGTCTTCACTCCGATATCCTTTATGATGAATGACGACGATGAATTCCCCGGCACCAAGATCAACAATCGGCGTCTTTGACTCGGGCTTTGGCGGCCTCACCGTGCTCAAGGAACTCGTCTCGCTGATTCCGAACGCCGACTATCTCTACTTCGGCGACACGGCGCGGCTTCCCTACGGATCGAAGTCGGTCGAAACCGTCGCGCGCTATGCGGTAGAAGCCACGCACTTCCTCGAAGGACAAGGAGCGAACCTGCTCGTCATCGCCTGCAACACCGCTACCGCACTGGCACTCGATCAGATCACCCGCGCGGCGCAGGTGCCAGTTGTAGGTGTGGTTGAACCCGGGGCGGAACAGGCCGCTGCAGCCAGCAAGAATCGGCGTGTGGTCGTGATCGGCACCGAGGCCACCGTCAGCAGCCACGCTTACCTCAAGGCTCTGGAGCGGCGCGGCGTCGAAGCGCGCGAGAAAGCCTGCCCGCTGCTGGTCCCCCTGGTTGAAGAGGGCTGGGTCGAGCATCCCGTAACCGAGCAGGTCGCCGAGATCTATCTGCGAGACGCTTTCGGGGACGGCTTCCACGGCGCCGACGTGCTCGTCCTCGGATGCACGCACTATCCGTTGATCAAGCCACTGCTGCGCCGGGTCGCACCCCCGCATGTGCGCATCGTGGACTCCGCGCACTCCACCGCTCATGCCGTCGCCGAAAAGATCAGAGAACTGCACGGCAAGACTGCGCATGATTCTCCGCGCCAGCCCACCTTGCGCTTTTTCGCGACCGACTCGGTAGAGAAATTCCGGCGCCTCGGTCCCACCTTTCTCGGCCATCCCGTCGACCCCGTCGAGCACGTGGACCTCAAGGAGTAACCCACCTACCCCGGGCGCAAGGAACACATCGTAGGCCCGGGGTCAGCCCAGAGACCTTCGTGCTCCTTAGTCTCCTTGGTGGTTGTCGCTCTGGTCGAAAAGCAAAAGGACCGCACGCAGCGGTCCTTCGCTCAATCAGGCTTCCTAATTCTCAGTACAAGCGGAAATCCACTTCTACGCTGATGTATACAGCCACCGGCTTGCCATCCTTCACGGCTGGATCGAAGCGCCAGTTCTTCACCGCCTCGATGGCCTTTTCGTCCAGGCCCAGTCCAAGGCTGCGCAGCACTTTCATATCGCGCGGGCGGCCATCGGGTCCAACCACCAGGCCCAACACAACCACGCCTTGATATTTCGCCTTGCGCGCTTCCTCCGAATATTCCGGATCGGGCTGGAAGATGGCCCTGGGCGCCGACACGCCGCCGCCCACGTGGAATACTCCTCCACCGATGCCGCCACCCTTGCCCGGCCCCACCCCCGGACCTTCGCCGGAACCCACCCCTCCGCCGGAACCTGAGCCGATTCCACCGCCGGAACCCGTTCCGTTCGAAAGCGGCCCATTCGGAATGGCTGCCATCGGGTCGCCCAGGTTGGGCATGTTGTTCATAGCCAGCTTGATCTGCGGTGGAACCACCACCGTCGGCTCCATCGGCAGCTTAGGATTGTCGTTCCGCACCACCACCATGGGAGGCGTGAACTGCTCCATGGCGAGCTTCGGAAGTCTTCCTTTCGAGGCGGCCAGTTTGTCGCGATCGCCACCGCCGCCGCCGCCGCCAGCTATCGTCTTTGAAGGCGGAAGCGCAGGTATATCGGCGTCCGACAGAAGCGGCATGACTGGGCCCGTCGCCTTCGCGGCACTCACCGTCTTGCGCGCGAACATGGTTCCGCCAATCAGCAGCGCGATCAGCACCGCATGGACCCCGGTCGAGGCCAGTGCTCCATCTTTCTTGTAATTGTAGAAGCCCCAGATGTCGCGCACCGCGACGGGCTTCGAGGTCAATACGAGGGGCGGCAGCTTCTCCGGAAACAGCGCTTCTCGTACATTCGTAAACAGCGAGCGATACCAGGGCAGCGCGAGATAGTCGTCCAGAGCATTCTCGCCTTCCACCGGCTTCGAGGTCAGCTGCAGTGGCGGCAATTGCGGCGGGAAGAACACGTCGCGCAGATTGCCGAAAACGGACTGCCACCAGGGCCGTGTGAGGCGCTCTCCCCAAAGCTCGCCCTGGTTTTCCGGCTTCGAAGTCAGCACCAGCGGAGGGAGCTTTTTCGGAAACAAGGCCGCGTCAATACTGGCGAACAAGGACTTCCACAGGGGCACGTCGAGCGTCCCTTTGGGGAGAAGTAAATCTAACTGGGGCTCGCGATTTTCTAGAGTTTGATTATCTGGTGCCATAGCTGAAAGCGGCGGCCGCTTAGTCCCCGAGCTATCCTAGGGTAGACGTCTCCTGTGTACCTGATGAATGTCTTGTGCGCCAAGTTGCCTGTGCTGACCGAAGAGCTTGCGTGCAAGCGCCGTTCCCTTTATTGCGGGAATAGCATTCCCCAGTGCTTTCAGACGGTTAGATGCTACAAAGGTCACTCTCGATAAAAATTGTACACTTTTTTTCTCAGGATTCGACAGTGCATTTTGAGACCCCCTTGACCCACGACCTTGGTGCCAGCCTCCGCACTCGGATGGACGTACTTTCGCTTGCTCCCTATAATTGAAAATCAACCATTTAGGAGAAAATCACCGAGTGCCGCTCGACCTGAAGAGTACCCTGAATCTTCCCAAAACCGACTTCCCGATGAAGGCCAACCTGCCGCAAAACGAGCCCAGGATTCTGGCTCGCTGGGAAGAAACGGGCATTTACGAGCGTATCCAGGAAGCCCGCAAAGGACTTCCGGGCTATGTCCTGCATGACGGGCCCCCGTATGCTAATGGTGCCCTCCACCTCGGTCACGCCCTGAACAAGTGTCTGAAGGATTTCATCGTGAAGTCCAAGAGCATGGCTGGATTCGACGCACCCTACATCCCCGGCTGGGATTGCCACGGCCTGCCCATCGAGATCAAGGTCGACCAGCAGCTCGGCAAAAAGAAGCTCCAGCTGAACCCGACCGAAGTCCGTCTGGAATGCCGGAAATATGCACAGAAGTTCCTCGATCTGCAGCGCGAGCAGTTCAAGCGCATCGGCGTCTTTGGCCGCTGGGACCGCCCCTACTCCACCATGACGCCGGGCTATGAATCAGTGGTCCTGCGCACCTTCTACGATTTCCTCGAGAAAGGGTTCGTCTACAAGGGCCTGCGATCGGTCTACTGGTGTATCCACGACAAGACCGCCTTGGCCGAAGCCGAAGTCGAGTACGAGAATCACACCAGCCCCACGGTGTGGGTGAAGTACGCGATGGCGGATGATCCAGCGGCGCTTGATTCCGCGCTGCGCGGAAAAGAAGTCTTCACCATCATCTGGACCACGACGCCCTGGACGCTGCCCGCCTCCATGGCCGTGGCGTTTCATCCCGACGAAGAATATGTGGCGATCGAGTCAGGCGATGAGGTCCACATCGTCGCCGCGAAGCTGGCCACTGTCGTCATCGAGAAATGCCAGCTCGAAGGTGGCAAGGAAATCGCGCGCTTCCCGGGGCGCAAGCTCGAGCGCATCAACTTCCGCCACCCGTTTCTGGATCGGAACGTTCTCGGCGTGCTTGCCGAATACGTCACCATGGACACCGGCACCGGGGTCGTGCATACCGCGCCCTCGCACGGCGCCGACGATTTCCTGACCGGGCTGAAGTACGACCTGGACGCCACCTCGCGCGTGGACGAAGCCGGAATCCTGCAGGAAGGCTTGCCCGAGTATGAGGGCAAGAAAGTTTTCGACGCGAACGCCCCCATCGTCGAGCTGCTCAAGGTGCGCGGCGTGCTCCTGCACACCGAGCAAATCGAGCACTCCTACCCGCACTGCTGGCGCTGCCACAACCCGATCATCTTCCGCGCCACCGAGCAGTGGTTCATCTCCATGGAGACTCCCATGCCCGGGGGCACGCTGCGCACTCGGGCTCTGGAAGAAATCAGCAAGGTGAAATGGGACCCGGCCTGGGGCGAAGGCCGCATCTCGAACATGATCGCCACCCGCCCCGACTGGTGTATCTCTCGCCAGCGTATCTGGGGAGTGCCCATCGCTGTTTTTCTGTGCGAGAAGTGCGGCAAGCCCCTTATGGATCCTGCGGTCAACGGCCAGATCGAGAAGTTGTTCGCCCGAGCTGGGGCCGATGCCTGGTACACGCCCGAAGCCGATGCTCTCGTCCCGCCCGGCACGAAATGCGCGCACTGCCAGGTAACGACATTCAAAAAAGAAATGGACATCCTGGATGTCTGGTTCGAGTCCGGCTCGAGCTACCTTGCGTTGCGTGCCGCCGAGGCTGAGTATCCGTCGGCCTCCAATCTTTACCTGGAAGGCGGTGACCAGCACCGCGGATGGTTCCACTCTTCCCTGCTCTGCACCGTTGGCACGCAAGACCACGCGCCCTACAAGCATGTTGCCACCGTGGGCTGGACGCTCGACGAAAGCGGCCAGGCGATGTCGAAGTCGCGCGGCAACGATGTCGATCCCGTTGACATCGCCGGGCGGCTGGGCGCCGAGATCGTTCGACTCTGGGTTGCCTCCGTCGATTTCCGCGAGGACGTGGTGGGCTCGGAGCGGCTCATGCAGAACGTCGCCGAAAACTACCGCACCGTGCGCAACAACCTGGTCAAGTACAGTCTCGGCAATCTCTACGATTTTGATCCCTCTCGAGACGCCGTACCCTTTTCAAAGCTTGAGGCCCTTGACCAGTACATGCTGCGGCAAACGGTGGCGATGGCTGCCGACGTTACGCGCTGGTACGACGAGTTTGCCTTCCACAAGATCTACCAGCGCATCCTGAATTTTTGTGCGGTGGAGCTGAGCGCCTTCTACTTCGACGTGCTCAAGGATCGGTTGTACACCTCGGCCACAAATTCGCCAGGCCGACGGGCCGCACAAACCGTCATCTGGCGGATCCTCGAAGCGATGATCCGCTTGCTGGCTCCCGTCATGAGCTTCACCAGCGAAGAAGTATGGGGATACCTGCCCAAAGTCGCAAACCGCCCGCAAAGCGTCCACATGGCGCTGTTTCCCAAGGCGGAGGAAATCTTCGGGAGCCCGCAGGTGCCCGACGATCTCAAGCAACTGGAAGATTGGACCACGCTGCGCGGCGTTCGTGAGGTAGTCCTGAAGGAGCTCGAATGCGCGCGCAACGCAAAGCAGATCGGTAAAGGGCTCGAGGCGCAAGTGAGGATCTCCGCGGCGGAGCCGGTGTACTCCGTTCTCGCCCGGCACCGGGACCAACTGCGCTACCTCTTCATCGTTTCAGCGGTGACGCTGGAGCAAAAGGAATCGGGCAATGGGATTGGCGTAGCCGCGGTTGTGGTCAGCAAGGCCAGTGGGGCAAAGTGCGAACGCTGCTGGAACTACTCCACCCACGTCGGCGAAGATAAAAACTACCCGACCGTCTGCGAGCGCTGCAGTCCGGTGCTGAGTGAAATTGAAAGTAAGCAGTAGGTCCTTGGGATGAGTGGCCCACCATGCGGAAGCTCCATTTTCTGATCGCGTTCTTCGTGGTGGTCCTCGACCGCCTGGCGAAGTTGGCGGTGGAACACAAGATCCCGCTCCACGACGGTATCCAGATCATCCCCGGATTCTTCCGGTTGACGCATCTCGAGAACCGCGGCGCCGCCTTCGGCCTGTTCGCGGATTCACCATCGCCGTGGAAAATCGGTGCCCTGGTGCTCTTCTCCGTGATTGCCCTGATCGTCGTTTCCACTCTGCTTTGGAAGAACAGCCACACGGTGTCCACCACGGGCGTAGGCCTGGCGCTGATTCTAGGCGGAGCGGTAGGCAATCTTTGGGACCGGCTGACCGCGGGTCATGTCACCGATTTCCTGCTCTTCTATATTGGCCGCTACCAGTGGCCCGCCTTCAACGTAGCCGACAGCGCAATCGTGGTCGGCGCATGTTTGCTGGTGTACGAAATCATCTTCACGAAAAACCCAGCCGAAGGACAAGCCAAGAGCCAGGTGTCAGGAAAACCAGACCCTGAGAGCACGGACTACACGCAGATCTGAGACGTCACCTGGAATTGCGCGCGATGCTGATTTTTTCGGTGGGAACTGCTGGAACGATTTAAGTACGACAAAGTATTGCCATCCTCGAGACCTGACATCTGAGACCTGCCGCCTGCTCCTACGGCGTTCCATACAGCTGCTTGTATACATTCGCATTGCGCAAAATGGCCTGTACGTATTCCCGCGTTTCCGTGAACGGAATGGATTCCACAAACTCCTGCGGATCGCGATACTTCCCTTCCGCAAGCCAGTCTTGCACGCGCTCAGACCCCGCGTTGTAGGCCGCCAGAGCGTATTCAAACGATCCGAACTTGTCCACCATGGCCTTGAAATAGCGCGTGCCCAACTGCAGATTGACAGTGGGCGTGTAGAGCTGGCTGGCATTGTAGTGATGCAGCTTCACTTCCTTCGCGACCTTCTTCCCGGTGACGGGCAGCAGCTGCATGAGTCCCACCGCGTTGGCGCGCGAGATCGCATTCGGATTGAACTCTGACTCCTGCCGAATCAGCGACGCCACCAGGTAAGGGTCCAACTCGTTTTGCGCTGAGAACCGCTTCAGATCTCCCCAGTACGGCTTCGGAAACAGTGCTTCCCAGTAGGCGCGCGGCAACTCCGGTACGTCAACCGCGAAGTAGTTCGGCACCCCGCGCTTCATGACTTCGATCGCGCGATCAAAGCGGCCGCTGTCTTGATAGAGACGCGCCGTCTCCGCCAGCACCCAGTTGCCATCCTGGCCATTCGCCGTCTGGATTTCCCGCACCGCGAAATCGACCAGGCCGCCGTTTTCGAGTAAGTGCGCCTTTTGTACGTGCAGATCGTCACTGGGCGGTTCATCAGTCGTGACCTTCCCTGCGACGTTGAGCGCGGGCACCCGGTCGAGCAGCGCATAGTGCACCGGGTCGCTCGCCGGTGGGAGCGCCTTTAGGCGCTGGCGCGCGAGCTCAGCATAGTAGAAATTCCGGAACCGCTCCGACAGCTTCTGGTAATATGCGCGCGCCTTGGCCGGCTCCTTGTCTTCTTCCGCCAGCCGCGCCCGCCAGTACAGAGCAGACGGAACTTCCGCCGACGCCGGATACAGCGCGATCTGGTCCTCAAAGCCCTGACTGGCTTCGCTGTTGCGTCCCTGGCGCAAGCTCAGCCACGCTACCTTCCAATGCGCGTAGGCGGCGCGGCTGCCATTCGGGAACCGCTGCTGCAGTTCCCGGTAGGCGTCGATGGCGTGGTCGTAGTCGCGCTTCAGCAGATACATGTTCCCAGCGGCGAGCAAGGATTGCTCCAGCCAGGGGCTCGCCGGAGCCGCTTGCCTTAACTGGGCTTGCAGCCGCAGAAATCCGTCGGTATCGTCGCTCGACCGCGCCACCTCGCCCAGCAAATACAATCGCTGGGCGGCAATCTCAGGAGTACTGTCCGGGGTCGAACCAAGCACCTGGTTCGCGTCTTTGCTGCGGCCGCTCTTTTGCAGTGCGGTCGCCAGCGCCACTAAAACCGAGGGACGGTCATCCGGGCTTACCTCGTCGAGCAGGTCGCGGTATTCCGTGGCCGCATCGTTGTAACGCTTGCCTTTCGCCAGCAGGTCTGCCCGGGTTCGACGATCCGCCAGCGATACCGGCGGGATGCCACCGCCACCCAGTTTTTTCAGTTCCGTGTTGGCCGTGTCCGCTTCCGGACTGGTGGGAATCCGGTAATAAACATTGCGCAGGGCCGCCACCGCCTTGGCCGTCTGCCCGGTCGCGGCGTAGGCTCGCCCCAACCCAAGTTCCACATCCGCTCGTTCCGGTACCCGGTCCTGCTCGAGCAAGGCGGCAGCATCGGGTGCACGCCCTTCGGAAATCAAGGCGCCGGCATAGACCACGTGAGCATCTTTTGTCAGTAGTGAGTCGGGATAGTTCGTGTTGAAGTCAGCCAGGGTCGCGACCGCCTCCGCGCTTCTGCCGGTTTGCAGGTATGAACTGCCCAGGTAATACGCGACGTAGTCGCCGAGATCGCCCGCGCGCGGACGCGCGCGATTCAGTGGATCAATGGCCTTGGCATAATCGTGATCAAGCACATGCCCGAACCCGACCGCCAGCCACGCCAGCGCCCCGGCGTCTTCCTTGGCGTGCCGCTGGGCATAGGCCACGACCCCTGCATACCCCGCGGGTGTGCGCTCCTGCAGCAGTTGTTGCGCCATCGGCTTCAGACTGGCCGAGGCAACAAATGCCTGGTGCATCCGCTGCACCCGGCGCGAAACTCGATGCTTTCGCTTCTTTGCGGTGGCCGCGCGCGGGGTCTTCGACTTTGCTGCAGTGGACGTTCGCTGCTTTGGATGGAGTGGCCTTCGCTTTGGCTTTCGGCGCATGCGCTGCGGCCGGCGTGCTGCTTTGGTCGGATTGCTTTCCATCCGCTCGCGAAGGTGCCCACAAGGAGCCGCAAGCGATTCCTGTAGCAATCCACAGAACCAAGATTCGGGAGGACAACACTGCTCGCAATCTATCGCCGGAAGTTGGCGCCCATTACTGAAATATCATCTTCCGCCAGGCTGCGTACCAGTTCAGCCTGCAGGTAATCCACGCTCGCCGCCGCGGTATTGCCGTAACGCTTCTTGAACGTGGCACGGCTCTTGTCGATGTCTTCCTTCAGGCGGTCGTACAGATCCTTATTCTTGCGGCCTTCGGCCACCTTCGCTTGGTTGTAGAGCTTGATCTCATCCACCAGAAGGCGCGCAAAGCGCTGCGCCTTGCGATGCACGTCCGCATCTTCTTCGCTGAGCGTCCCACCTGCGTGCGCAGCCGTCCGGCCCGGATCCACGCCCGCCGCGGCTGCCGCTGCCGTTACCACCTCTGCTTGCGCAGGCTCGGCTACTGTCGGCTGTTCGTACGCTGCTGCTGAAACGGTTGCGGTGTGCTTGGGTGCGTGTGCCGCAAAAGGATCATTGAAAGTGGTCGCGGCCTGCGCGGGGGGCGCTGCCGGCATGCCTTCCGCATATGCGGCGTCCCTGGGCGTCTGCTTGCGCAGCGACGTCAGCTCCAGCCACGCGCCGGTCGATACCACCAGCAGTTCAATCGCCGCCGTGTCCAGATGGTTCATCTCCAGTCCGCCATCCGCGTACACCAGTGCCGCCACTTTGTCTTTCAGAAGCAACGGCAACATCACAATGTGTTCATCTCCGGGGCTTCCAAAATGATCGACGAACCTTGGATCCATATCGAGAATCTGCCCGCTGAATGGAGCCTTCTCGTGCAGCACCCGCTCCGGAAGACCGCGCGACGTGTCGAGGCCAAACTCTTTGATTGCATCGTTGTCTTCGAACCCGCGGCCCTGCCAGCCACTCGCCGCACCGCCCTTAAGGACAAATAGCGCCGTGCGGCCGCAGTACTGTGCCACACCGTCCAACAAGGCGCGCAAGATTTCTTTTTGGGTGCTGCCCGCATGAATAGCGGCCACCCCGCGCAGCAGTTCCGCAGGACCCGCCTCGTTGGTGTCATGCGCCGACTCGACGGACCCCTGCGGCAGCTCCTCGAGCACACGCCGCACCAACTCCTCGCGGAGCTGCGAAACGTGTCCCTGAAGTACCTGGGTTACCACACGTTCGACGACGTGTTCGATTTCGTTCTTATCTGCCATGGATCTTGGCTGTCCTCGAAAATGCTTCGCGACTGTCCAGCTAACTCTTGATTATACGGTACTTGCGCTGCACGGCTCGAGGTACCTTAGGACGTGTTCCCCGGTGCGCCTGCGCTCCCTTCAAAATCTATCGCAAAGCCTGCGGCCGCGACACGCCAAAACGACTCGTCAGAAGGACGGGTTACCAAGTAGAATAACAATCTCGCGTTACCCGCAGCTCTGAAAATACTGCATCGGACAAAGAATGAGCGCCATCCAACCCAAGATAGGTGAGCCCGTTAGCGACGAGCTGGTGCTTGTTCAGGCGGCCAAGAAGGGTGACGTTTCCGCGTTCGAGGAGCTGGTCAAACGATACGATCGCAATGTCTTTCGAATCGCCCAGCACATCACGCAGAACCGCGAGGATGCGGAAGACGTGGTGCAGGACGCGTTCCTGAAGGCCTACAGCAACCTGGAACAGTTCCAAGGCCAGTCGAAGTTTTACACGTGGCTAGTGCGCATTGCCGTGAACGAGGCGCTCATGAAGTTGCGCCGCCGCCGGCCCGAGCGCACAGTCTCGCTGGATGAAGACGTCAAGACCGAGGAAGATTCGGTTCCACGCGAAATCGCGGATTGGAGCCCGAATCCCGAGCAACTCTACAAGCAAGCCGAGTTGAACGATATCTTGACGCGCACCATCCAGGGCCTGCCCCCAAGTTTTCGGACGGTATTCGTCCTGAGAGACGTAGAAGGTCTCTCGACCGAGGAGACGGCTGACGCGTTAGGTCTCAGCATCCCGGCGGTGAAGTCAAGGTTGTTGCGGGCTCGCCTGCAATTGCGTGAACGGCTCAGCCGGTACTTCAAGAAACGTGAGAGCGGAGATGGACAAAAGTGAAATGCTCTGAGTTCCTGCAAGAGCTAACCAATTACCTGGACGGTGCCCTCGACGATCGGACCAAGTCCGAACTCGAAGATCATCTGGCTTGGTGCCACAACTGCTACGTGGTCTGCGATACCACCAAGAAAACCATCGAAATCTATCGCGACTCCGAGCTCTACGAACTTCCTGACGACCTTCGCACTCGCCTCCGCTCGGCGATCATGTCGAAGTGCCAACAGCGCAAAAAAACCCAGGAGAGTATCTAGCCCCAGCGCTTTCCCCCTACCAAAAACAAGACCATTTTATGCAATAGTTTTCAGTTGTCGGGGTTCTACACCCGGGACATCTCTGCCTAGAACGAACCTTTTCTCTCGCCTGAGAATCTAAATCGGTAGGGTGAGATTGGCCGAAGTATTGCACTGCTGGCCTTGGTTAGGGTTCTGGGGAGGGTTGGGTATGGTTGAAAAACTCATCGACGCGCTCTTCGGTTGCTGGCACAGCCACTACAGCTTTCCGATCACGGTCCGTCCGGGCCGGCGCCGCAGCACGGCCGCCTCTTTGACGGGAACCTACGTCGTTTGCCTCGATTGCGGCAAGGAATTCGCGTACGACTGGCAACAGATGAAGGTCGTCGAAGCAGGACGAAACAATTCCGCGGGCGTTCGATCGCTGGCCACGAAAGAAGCCGCCTGATTTCTGAGGCCACTCCCCCGGCCGCAGCAAAGCTTTATCGGACAAAAAACCGGCAGCCTCTAAGCTGCCGGTTTCTTGTGTTTGAATCACAAATCTTACTTACCTGAAGTCGTCGCGCCGATGCAGTGTCGGCCGGTCATCGTCTCCCTTGCTGTCCCCGCTCTTATCCCCAGATTTGTCCGACGTCGAAGTCCGGCGCAAGCTCGGTTTGTTGCCACCCTTATCGTCGACCATCTTACGGCGGTTCTCCAGGCTTGCCAGCCGCGACTTAACGTCCGCGAACTCCGAGGTGGTCACGATGTATTGCGGCCGCGCCGGGAGAATCCGCGCAATTTCTTCCTGGGACTTGCTGATTCGGTCCGGAGTCTGCGGGTGCGTGGCAAAGGCCTTCGCCAGAGTGCCCGGCTTCTTCTTTTCGCGCGCCTGGAGTTTCTCGAAAAACGCCACAAACGCATTCGGGTCATAGCCCGCCTTATACATGTATTGCAGGCCCAGATAATCGGCTTCTGATTCAAAACTGCGCGAGAAACTCAGGAACGTCAAAGGCAATCCCAGGCCCGCGGCCGAGCGCACAGCGTAGCCGATGCCGCCTCCCACGAAGATGAGCGGGATGGTGCCGATATTGGCCCACTGCGCGCGCGTCATCTGCCGGGTTGCATGGCGGGCCGCGACGTGCGCAATCTCGTGCGCCATCACGCCCGCCAGTTCCGACTCTTCATCCGCCGCCAGGATCAACCCTGAATTTACATAGAAAAATCCGCCGGGCAGCGCGAAAGCGTTGACCTCGTCCGAATCGACCACCTTGATGGTAAACGGAACTTGCGCGTCCGAATTCCGCACCAGGTTCTGGCCAATACGGTTCACGTACTCCGTAATCACCGGATCGCGAATCAGCTTGGACGTCGCCTCGACTTCCTGGGCGTATTGTTTGCCCATCCGGATCTCGCCCTCGAGCGAGTACCAGTCGCCCAGTCCCCGGCCGCCCACCTTGCGATTGCCAATCGCATTCACGTCATTCTTGCTGCCGTCGTGCTTTACTTTGCTGTCATCCGGTTGCTGGACCACCGAGGGCAGGGTCTCTTTGGGTGCGATCATCCTTCTTCGCATCCGAGTCGGATGGCGCAGTCGTTGGTGGAAGAGTGGGCGGAGTCGAATTGGGCGGAGTAGTCGTTCTCGGCTCGGTCGGGATGGTGGCGGTCGGGTCAGAGGGTGCGGGGGCCGTCTTCGGGTCTGGCTGCTGGGCAAACACGGAAGAGACAAACAACAACGCGGACAGAGCGGCCGTACCGATTGCGAGCCGACACTTCATGACTGACTCCTGGCCTGGAACCCGGGCCCCACCCTCGAAATTATACGCCCGGGCGCAGATAGAATTCCTAACGATTCTGATGAGTTGGACGCCAAAAGGCGGAAAGGGGTTATCTGGGAAAGACCGCATCAGCCGATAGATTTCGCTACATTCTAGGCATAACTACGGCGCAAGCCTCTTGGAAAACGGAGTCAGGGCCTCGGAGACCCTCATGCGCCACAAGACTCCGCCTCAGTCGTCATCGCGACTCGAACCCGCCGGAACTGCTGGAATCACTGTGTGCATCGCCCCCGGCATCGGCAGCTTGCCTTTACGATCGCGCCAGAGGATGGCATTCAGAGTCCGCGTATCGGCTGCATCGGGACGCGAGAAATCCATGCGCTTGGACTGCCTGGCTCCCGGTCCCTTAGCGGGATTCGCCCGGTAGATCATTCCGTTCTCACGATTGCGGACATCGGCTGTAAAAGGTGACTGATTGCCCGCACCCGAAAACTCTGCCGCCATCACAGACGCGTAGCCGTCATTCAAATTCATGGGAGGTAGGCCCAGAAGCGTCTCCATCGTCCGCATCAGGCTGACAGTGGTGTGAAAATCATGATCCACAAACCTGTGTTCGTTCGTTCCCGGCGCATATTTGCTGATGACTAATGCGAGCGAGCGATGTGCATCCACGTGGTCGGCCCCGTCTTGCGCGTCGTCTTCCAGCACGAAGATGGCGGTGTCGTCCCAGTAGGGACTGTGCGAAACCGCCTCCACGATCCGGCCCAACGCGAGATCGTTATCGGCGACCGAGGCCGATGGAGTCGCCTTCCCGGGCCGCGTGCCCCCGGTGTGATCGTTGGGCAGATGCATGATCACAAGATTCGGCAGTTCCGGGCCCTCCCCTGCGCTGCGCGCCGCCACGAATCCTTCGAATTCGCCCAGGAATTCGTCGGCGCGCAGCTGATCGGGATAGTCCACATTGAACGCCGCGAACTGCAAGTCGGCGTGCTCCCGCAATTCCGCCATGGTAGCCACGCTCTGCTTGATCAGCGGAATCTCCCAAGGGTACGGGCTGGCTTCCGGCTTGCCCGTCGCTCCCTTCGTTCCCGGCAAAGGCTCGCCCTGCTTCACGACCTTGTGCTCGCAAGTTCCACCGGGCGGCCGAGCCGGAGGACCCGCCTTCGGGGCAGGCTGATCCTCGCCGCGACCCACACAAAACTCGGTCGAGATGAATTCACCATAAGCACGATAGGTAAGTCCGTGGCTGGCCGCGTTCGCCCACAGATAGCCCGTGCTGGGCGAGTCAACATCTGCAATACCACGCTCCAGCGGAAACTCATCGGCCACCATGCCCTCGAAATCGTAGGTGCGTTCGTGTCCCCGGTACCCGATGGGCCAGGTTTTTTCGTTGTAATCGCTCGTGATGGCGGCCGTCGACCACACGTGCCCGTCGCCCGAAACCTCCCCGCTGTCATAGAAGTTATCGAGCACTCCGAATTGCATGGCCAGCTTGTGTTCGTTGGGGGTTACGTCCTCGCCGTACAGCGTCAGCGACCGGTCGCCGTTGCCCAACTTCAAGTCCCCGAATATCTGGTCGTAGGTTCGATTCTCCTTGATAATGTAGATCACGTGCCTGATGGGATTGCCGCCCACCTGAAATCGAATGCCGACTGCCTCGCTCTTGAGACGGTTGCTCTCCTCCACCTGCCGCGTCAAATCTGCCAGCTTGGTCTCGGCGTCCCTGTATCTGATCTTCGCCAGCGATCCATACATCAGGGTCGGAATATAGGGATGCGCACGGTGCCGCCGGCCACCGGCGATGGTGTCCGAGCCATTGTTCGGACCGGTGCCCGGTCCCTTGGCCGTGGCGACCAGCAGTTCCTCACCCCGGATCGCCAGTGCGCTCGGATACCACTCGGTGGGAATAAAGCCCATGGCAGCAACTTGCTCGCCTTGCGCCGGCGCCGCCGTGGTGTCCAACACCGCCACCGCGTTGAGATTGGCATTCGCGGCAAACAACCGAGTACCATCCGGAGATTGTGCCAGCGCTATCGGCGCCGTGCCTCCATACTTCTGTGTGCGAACCTCCGTGGAGAACCAATGCGTGACCTTGCCGGTGTCGGTGGAGACGGCGGCCACTGTGTCGGCGTTTGCGAGCGCGACGTACAAAGTCTTCTCATCCGGACTGAGTAGCAGGGCCGTGGGATGCGAGCCCGGCGCAGTCGGCGACTCGGGCTCGCGCAGCGGGACCAGGCGCACAACCTTCCCGCTCTCCAGGTCCAGTTCCGCGACCCTCGAAGCATTCCACAAGCTGCACCAGGCGCGGTGTCCATCGCGCCCAACTACCACGGTGTACGGATAGGACGATGGGACCAGGGTATTGGTGCTCAAGTCGAACTGCTGCAGGATATCCCCGGTTGCCGTGTCGATTAGAATTGCATTGTCCGACAAGTTGTTCGCGACCAGCAGCCGATCTGACGCACCCCCCGGAACGACCGCCAGGCCGCTGGGATACGGAATCGCGGTACCTTTGGGAGTCTTGAAGAGGGCGCGCGCCACCCACTTTCCCGCAGCCAGCTTTTGCGAAGCGATTTTGATCAGCCGCTCCCGCGTCAATTTCCCGGCGCTGAAACCGTACACCGCGATCGCATTTCCGGTGTCGCCCGGCCTTTCGCCCGAGAAGTCCGTGATCGATCCCAATGAAGCGTAGAGATGCCTCCCGTCCCGGCTGAACGCCAGCCCCAGAAAATAGCTCTGGTGCGCGTCTTCGCATAACCGGTCATCGGGAAAATCAGCGATCCTTCCCTTCTTGAAGTCGAACACCGAGATCGACTGGCACCCCCGGGTCTGCTGGGTTCCATAACCCGCGTGCAGCATGGCCGCAAATTGTCCGTCGGGACTCACGGCAATCGTGGCTGGGAAACTGTTCAATCTTCCGACCCGGCCGGGAACCGGCTGGAGAACCTTGCCCGTCGGTAAGGGTATTCCGCCTTGCTTGTTCGCTTCCTGCGCTCTCAGAAGCGGAGCACCTATCCCAAGCGTGATCAGGGTAACAATCGCTGCCAGTCGCACAATTCCCTCCTGCTTGATTCTGCAGCAAGGCCGCAGTTTGCGCAAAAGTGAAAGCCGGCCAGAAATCCTGACCGGCTTTGAACTCCGCCATCGAATGGTGTACTAGCGTGTCTCCGTCGGCGCGCGTCGCGACGGTTGCTCCTGTCCGTTCCCTTCCTGTGGTGCATTGTGGCGAACGTCCGCGCCGCGCACCCAGAAAATGACGTCTTCGGCGATGTTGGTCGCGTGATCGGCAACCCGCTCCAGGTTGCGGGCCACCAGCAAGGCGTCCAGCGCCTGGCGCGTCGTTTCCGGATGTTCGTTCATGGTCTTCACCAGAACGATGAACGCTTCGTCGCGCATGCGGTCGACGACGTTGTCCATTTCAAGGACCGCCTGCGCCAGCTCGGCTTTCGCCTCGACGAATGACTCCAAGGCTCGCCGCACCATCGCACTCACCGCGGTTGACATGCGCCCGATATCCACCGGCAAATCGACCGCGGGCAAAGCCACCATGTCCATGACGCGCTCAGCGATATTCACTGCCTGGTCGCCGACGCGTTCCAGGTCCGCGTTGATCTTGGTGACCGCCAGAATAAAGCGAAGATCGACTGCCATGGGCTGTTGCATGGCAAGCAGGTCGAACGCCAGTTCGTCGATTTCCCGCTCGGAGATATTGATCTGGGTTTCGCCCTCGAGCACCATCTGGCAGCGACTCAAGTCGCGGTCAAGGTAGGCCTGGCAAGCGCGATCCACCGCTTGTTCCGCGAGTCCGCCCATCCGCAGCAGCTTCTGGCGCAAGTCATCGAGGCCTTGCTGAAATCGCGTGCGCATTATCCAAACCTGCCTGTGATGTAGTCTTCGGTCCGTTTGTCCGAAGGATTCGTGAATATTTTCTCCGTCTTGTCGTATTCAATCATGCTTCCCAACAGGAAAAAGCCCGTGAACTCCGCCACCCGTGCCGCCTGCTGCATGTTATGCGTCACGATCACAATAGTGTACTGCTCTTTTAGTTCGAAAATGAGTTCCTCAATCTTGCCTGTCGAAATCGGATCCAGCGCCGAACAGGGCTCGTCCATCAGCAGCACTTCTGGCTCAACTGCGAGGGCGCGGGCGATGCACAGGCGCTGCTGCTGGCCCCCCGATAAGCTGGCTCCCGACTTCTTGTGGATCGAATCTTTTACTTCCTCCCACAGGGCCGACGAAATCAGCGACCGTTCCACGATATCGTCAAGATGTTTTTTATCCCGGTAGCCGTTCAGTTTCAGTCCGGCAGCCACGTTCTCGTAAATCGACATGGTCGGAAACGGATTCGGTTTCTGAAACACCATCCCGACCCGCCGGCGCAACTGCGTCGCCGACGTCCCCTGGTACGCGTCGAAATCTCCGATCTTGACCTTGCCCTCCACTCGGGCTTCTGGACTGGTTTCGTGCATACGGTTCAGGCAACGGATAAACGTCGACTTGCCGCAACCCGACGGCCCGATCAGCGCGGTCGCGTGGTTGGCTTGCACCATCAGGTTGATGTCGAACAACGCCTGCGTCTTGCCGTAAAAGGCGTTCAGGTGTTCGACCTGGATTCCGACCCCCATGGCTAAGCCACCCCCCCGAGAGTTCCGCGCCGAACCACGAAGCGAACCGCGGCTACTGCGCTCACAATCAGAACGATCAACACCAACGCTCCCGCCCATGCTTGCCGGTGCCAGTCGTCAAAAGGCGAAATCGCATACGTGAAAATCTGCAGCGACAGGGCCGCAGTTGGTTGATCCAACTTCCAGTTCCAGAACTGGTTGCCAAACGCTGTAAACAGCAGAGGCGCCGTTTCTCCCGCTACGCGCGCAAATGCCAGCATGACCCCGGTAATGACGCCCGAAGTCGCCGTGCGCAGCGTGATCGACAGCGTCGTGCGCCAGCGCGAAACGCCCAACCCATAGGCAGCTTCGCGCATCGCGTGCGGAACCAGCAGCAGCATCTGCTCCGTGGTTCGCGTGATGGTCGGAACCATCATAATCGCCAGGGCCACACCGCCGGCCAGCGCCGAGAAGTGCTTCTGCCGCAGCACCACGATGCCGTACGCGACAATTCCAATCACGATCGAGGGCACGCCGTTCAGCACGTCCGAGACAAAGCGCACCAGGTCTCCGTACCGATTGCGCCCGTACTCCGCAAGATAAATTCCTGCGCCGATCCCCAACGGCACGCCCAGCAGGCTGGCAATCGTCAAAATGACCGTCGAGCCGACGATCGCATTCGCCATGCCGCCACCCGCTTCTCCGACAGGCTTCGGAGTCTGGGTCAGAAAAGCCCAGTTGATTGAGCCGATCCCCTTGTAGACCAGGTAGGCAAAGATCGCGAACAGCGGCACCAGCACCAGCACCACCGTGCCGACGGCAAACGCAGTCGCCAGGTGATCGGTGAGCCGCCGCCGCAGACTGATCTCCAGCTTTTGCGTATTTGTACGTGCGGTAGGTATCAGGCACGGGCCCTCGCCGGCTGGCCTCGCGTCACGCTCCACACCATGAAGCGTGCCAGCGCGTTGACGACGATCGTCACCAGGAACAGCGCCAATCCAATTTCGATCAACGCAGAAAGATACAGATCGCCGGTCGCCTCGCTGAACTCATTGGCCAGCACGCTGGCCATCGTGTAACCGGGAGCAAATAGAGACTTGGCGATTTCCGGACGGTTGCCGATCACCATGGTGACCGCCATGGTCTCGCCGAGCGCTCGGCCCAGTCCAAGAATGATCCCGCCCACGATGCCCGCCCGCGCGTTGCGCAAAACGCCCATGCGAATCATCTCCCAGCGCGTCGCTCCCAACGCCAGCACCGCTTCCCGCTGATGTTGCGGGACGACGGTAAGCACCTCGCGCGTGATCGAGGAAATGATGGGAATGATCATGATCGCCAGAATCATGCCCGCAGCCAGCATCCCAATCCCGTACGGCGGCCCCTGAAACAGTCCTGTCCACCCCAGCGTCTTGGTCAGAAAAGGCTGCACATCATTCCGCAAAATCGGAACCAGCACGAAGATTGCCCAAAGCCCATAAATCACGCTGGGAATCGCCGCCAGCAGTTCGGTCGTAAACGAAAGCATCCCGCGCAGCCACCTCGGGCACATCTCTGTGATGAATACAGCGACCCCGACGGCCAATGGTACCGCGATGACCAGCGAAAGCAGCGAGGAAACCAGCGTGCCGTAGACGAACGGCAGGGCGCCGTACTGGTCGTCGACTGGATTCCAGTCCTGCCCAGAAGAATTTCCAGCCAAATGCATGCCACGAAAGCTGCGAACGGCTTACCAGTTGCCACACGATCAAAGCCAGGATGCCCAGCACGATCACCGCGCAGCCCAGAATCGCCCAGCCGAACACGCGGTCGGCAAACCTCCCGTCGGAGGCGTTCAGCAGCGGACTCGAATGCCTCTTAATCTTCTCGCCTGCAACAGGTTGCGGGCCTGGCCCTTGGGGGCGATATAAGGCCTGGTTCGCCATGAGGAAACCGTATCAGAAGCGTGTTACAGGAGTGTTAAAAGAGATCTGGATGGCGCGCGCCCCTTGGCAGCAAAACGACTGCCCGCTCCGTTCTCGGGAACTCGCGCCTGTGTGTCGGCATCATTTCCGGCGCGCGAAATCAACGTCCCGAACCTGCTCCTCGCTTGATCTTTTTCCATTGCGCTGCCAGTTTGATTTATGAGATGAGTGATGGTTCACAACGAAAGTCGCCGTCCGCGCCATCAACATCCCATGCCCGTCTTTGCCGCCGTTGATATCGGCTCCAACTCGGTCCGCCTGAAAATTGCTCGCCTGCGAGGCCGCAAACTGCACGCGATTCACGAGGATCGCGAAGTCACTCGCCTGGGCGAAGGCGTGTTCCGCTCGAATTTCCTTTCTCCCGAATCGATGTCCGAGACCGTACGGGTCCTTCGCCGCTTTCACCGCGCGGCCCAGCGCCTCGGCACCGACTCGGTCCGCGTCGTCGCCACCGCGCCCTGCGCGATGCCCGCAACTCCCAGGCATTCCTGGAGTGGGTGCGTTCCACCACCGGCTGGCAGGTCGAAATCATCTCCGGCCTGGAAGAGGCACGCCTCATTCACCTCGGGCTGGTTTCCAATCTGCGCCTCAGCACATCCACGGTCCTGATGATCGACCTCGGCGGCGGCAGCTGCGAACTCACCGTTTCCCGCCACGGACACATCCGCGAAACCGTCAGCCTCCCACTCGGGGCGGTCCGCCTGACCAACGAATTTCTGAGCCACGACCCGCCGCGCAAGGGAGCGCTTCAACGTTTGCGTGGTTTTGTCGATCGCGAAGTCGGCCGCGTCTCCGGACGCATCATCGCTTCCCGCGTCAAGGTGGCCATCGCCACGTCCGGAACGGCCGCGGCCCTGGCGGGCGCTGCGAGCCATCTCATTCGCCGTTCCCGCAAAGAGCGACCCTGGTAGGTGTCCGCGGAGATGATGAAACAGATCGCCAAGCTCATCACGTCGGTTGCCGCTGGAAGCAACGCAAGCAGATCGACGGCATCGGACCGCGGCGCGCCGAAATTATCGTGGCCGGCGCGATGGTCTATCGCGAACTGCTCGAGCGTTGTCATCTGCGCGCTTTTCGCTACTCTCCGCTGGGCCTGCGCGACGGCATCCTGGCGCAGATGGCGGCCGAATACGATCGCAGCACGCGGTCGGGCCGGCAGATTGAATCGGAGCGGTGGGAATCGATCAAGCGAGGCGGTCGAGCACTACCGGGTGGACATGCACCATGCGCTCCAGGTGCGCGACTCCGCCCTGCAACTTTTCTCGTCGCTTGAAGTCGGTCCACCAGCTGCCGCCTGAGTATCGCGAATGGCTTTCCGCCGCCGCCATGCTGTACGAAGTCGGCGACTACGTGAACCGCAACGGGCATCACCGCCACACCTACTACATCATCGCCAACTCCGAAATCCTCGGCTACACGCCCGCAACAGCGCCAGATCATTGGCGCGATCGCCCGTTACCTGGGAAAGTCGCGCCCCACTCCCGGAGACGGCCTCGCTGAAGGGCCTCCTGCCGCCCGAGCAGGAACATGTCGCGAAAGCATCGATGCTGCTGCGCCTGGCTCGGGCCATGAATCTGGGGAGAAGCCAGTCCGTTCAGCACGTCCGCGTCTCGGCTCGCGATGGCGGAGTCGCGATGAAACTGATTGCGCGCGGCAAGGCGAGCGTGGATCTGGAAGTGTGGGCGATCGAGAAAGACCGCGACTATTTCCGCGAAGTTCTTCGGACGCGAGCTTTCTGCCGCGGCCGCGTAGAAGGGTCCGCAGGATGCGCGGCGTAATGCACCAACTCAGCGAGCCCGAACTGCGCCGGATTTCCACCTTGGCGACCGCGCCCTTCTTCAGTTCGACCGCCGCTTCGCATCCGCTGGCGCTGATCACCCGTCCCAGGAATTCGCGCAGGTTCGGATTGTGTCCGACCACCAGGATCGAATCCTGGCGAGCATACTTTTCCAGCATTTTCTGGAAGTCCGCGAAGGTGGCCTGCGGGCGCAGCGCCTTCTTCGATCACCAGCTTGCCTTCGTAGCCCCATCTCGTTGCCGACCAGCGAGCGCCGTCTGCGTGGACCGTTTCAGCGGGCTGGAGATGATGACATCCACCTGCACGCCGAGCGCAGCCAGGGCGCGGCCGACGTAGCCGCACTGCTCGATGCCGTCTTTGTCGAGGCCGCGCTTCTCATCCTTCTTCGGCGATAGCCTAGCTGCTGTCCGGCACTGGCGTGGCGTAAGAAGTAGAGAAACATTCGGGCTAGCTATTCCTTTCCCATCAGCGACTTCGGGCGGCGAGCAGTGCGCGACGGTAGGACCGGGATCGCCGTCCAGCGGCTCCTTCCCTTCCGCCAGTCCAATCAGGAAATCCTGCGCACTGAAGGCGGCCGCGCCCGCGGAGCGCTTCCGGCTGCGTCCGCGCGGCGATTGCCAGGACCGCAGGTAGCGGCCATCCTTCTGCAGAAATCGCGCTTTCACATTGTCGGCCAGGTAAGCCGCCAGAATCTCGTGGACCACCCGGTCGCGCAGCAGCGGGTTCTTGAGCGGGAACAACACTTCCACGCGCTCGTGCAGATTGCGAGGCATCCAGTCGGCGCTTCCGAGGTACACCTCTGCCTCGCCACCGTTTTCGAAGTAATAGATGCGGCTGTGTTCGAGAAACCGGCCCACGATGCTGCGCACGCGATCCGGTCGCTGACGCCGCGAATGCCCGGCCGCAGGGAGCAGATCCCGCGCACCAGCAAATCGATGTCCACTCCGGCCTGCGAAGCGCGATAGAGGGCCTGATGACTGTTCTTGTCGAGCAGCGCATTCATCTTGGCGATGATGCGCGCGGGACGTCCGTGCCGGGCATGTTCCGCCTCGCGCTCGATCAGCGCCATGCACTTTTCGGCCAGATCCAGCGGCGCCACCAGCAGCGGCCCGTAGTTTGGATTCTCCGCATACGCGGTCAAGAAAGCTGAATACATCGTGCACCGCGCTCGTAATCTCCGGATCCGCGGTGAGCAGGCTGAGGTCGGTATAGATGCGCGCCGTGGTTGCGTTGTAGTTGCCGGTGCCGAGGTGCGCGTAACGGCGGGTCACGCCGTCCGGATCGCGCCGCACCAGCAGCGACAGCTTGCAGTGCGTCTTCAGCCCGACCAGTCCGTGAAACACCTGCACTCCAGCATCTTCCAGATCGCGCGCCCAGCGGATGTTCGACGCCTCGTCAAAGCGCGCCTTCAATTCCACCACCGCCGTCACTTCCTTCTGTGACGCGGCCGCGATCAGCGCCGGAACAATCAGCGAATGTTCGCTGGTGCGATAGAGCGTCTGCTTGATGGAGAGCACCCGGTCGTCCTCGGCGGCCGACTGAATGAATGAAATCACCGCGTCGTAGGAATCGAACGGATGGTGCAGCAGAATGTCGTGCCGGCGCAACTCCTCGAACAAATCCTGTGACTTCGCGGTCAGGCGCAATTCCCGGGGCACAAACGGCTTGAACTTCAGTTCCGGACGCTTGGCCTGTTCGTAAATATTGAACAGGCGCGACAAGATTCACCGGACCGTTGACCGGAAATACCTGCCAGGGATCCAGTTCGAACACGCGTGCGCAGCCGTTCGATGATTTCCGGATCGGCATCGGCTTCGATCTCCATCCGCACCGCGTCGCCCTTGCGGCGGTTGTGCAATTCTGCGCGAACCGACTCCAGCAGGTTGCGCGACTTCTTCTTCCTGCGAGGTAGAGATTGCTGTTGCGCGTGACCCGGAACGCGGCCGAAGACACGATGTCGTAGCCGTGATACATGCGCGCGGCATGATGGGCGACCAGGTCCGCCAGGAAAATGAAATCGTCGGTGTCTTCCGAAGGCAGCCGAATGAGTCGCGGCAGCGCCCGCGGCACCGTCACCACGCCGGTATAGGTCAGCGAGGAACGCCGCCGGCGGCGCAGCAGCAAGGCCACGCACAAGGCTTTGTTGATCACTCGCGGAAAGGGATGCGCCGGATCCACTGTAACCGGCGTCAGCAGCGGATCCAGTTCCCTCTCGCAGTAATCGTCCACAAACGACTTGGCCGCCGACATCCAGCTCGTGCAACCCGAGAACCCGAATCCCGTGCTCCGCCAGCCGGGGCCGCAGGTGCTCGTTCCAGCAAGCGTATTGTTCGTCGACAAAATCGTGCGTCGCCCGGTTGATCAGATCCCGTTCCTCCACCAAGGTCAAGCCGTCGGCCGCGCCTTCGTTGTACCCGTCTTCGATCTGCTGCAGCAGGATGCCACCCGCACTTCGAAGAACTCGTCGAGGTTGCTGGCCGAGATGGACAGAAACTTCAACCGCTCCAGCAACGGATTGTTGGGATCCGCCGCCTCTTCCAGCACCCGCCGGTTGAACTTCAGCCAGGAGGCTCGCGGTTGATGAAATTCGACGGACTATCGAGCACAGGGCGCGCCATGGTTCACTTAGACTCTCGGGCAGAATTCAAGGCAGATTGGCTGCGATCAAAATTTTGGCACCGGACCCATCCGCATGCTTCGGGTACATAAACCCTGGAGCGCCATCGTCGGACTTCCAGAAACTTGACAACATCTTCGGGCGGCTACCGGGCAATCTTGCCCCAGACGTGACTCAGATGGGCGGCCGCAAGGCTCAACACCAAGATCAGGCGTACGGCGAGGGATCTGCCCCGCATTACGAACCTCTAGTATAGAACAAGCCTGGCGATGGCCGCTTTCAGGCCTCGTGCACAGCCTGTGCCGGTGTTGTTACAGATATAACAGGGATGGAGGCCGCTTCGGGGGCGCGACCGCTGAGAGACCGGTTCGAAGCAAGAGGGGCGCCGCATATTTGCACGGCTCCCCTGGAACCGCGTCTAGAAAGCGTAAATCAGGTCAAACTGCAGACGGTTCAACCATGGTTCGACCCGGCACATCGGGCCGCCGTCACCTCCGGCCCTGCGGCCTTCGCAGGCGGCTTCCTGGTTCGCGAACGGGGCGCTGTCTGTGCGAGAACAGTCGCACCCCGTATCTGTGTGTTCGATAGCTCTGCTGCACGAAGGACCGTCCTCGCGGACGCAGGAGGAGTAGCCTTTTGCAGGAAGAAAGAAGGCACAAGACCCAAAGGCTACGAGTCTTGCGCCTTAAGTTCGGAGCCAGCGGGAACTCCCTGCCGCCTTCTACCGCACTTGCTTGATTTCCGCCTTGACCTTTTCTGCCACGTTTTCAGGAAGCGGCGCGTAGGTCAGCGCGGCCGTCATTTTCTGACCGTTGTCCACCATCCAGTTCAGGAAATCGGTGAGGATCTTGCCCCTCGCGGCGTCCTTGGATTGCGTGGGAATGAGAAGCCATGTAAAGCTGGAGACTGGATAAGCGTCCTTCCCAGGGGCATTGGTAATCGAAACCCGGAAATCCGCCGGCATGCTCTTCATCGATCCGGCTGCCGCCGTGACGCTTTCCAGCGACGCCTTCACGAAAACTCCCGCGGTATTGCGCACGCTGCCATACGAAATATGGTTCTGCACGGCGTAGATCAACTCGACATATCCGATGGCGCCCTGCATCTGCCGGACGACCCCGGCCACGCCCTCGTTCCCCTTGCCGCCCAGTCCAACCGGCCATTTGATCGAAGTTCCCTTCCCCGGCCCGCCGGCCCATTCCGGGCTGATCTTCGACAAGTAGTCAGTGAAGATATAGGTTGTGCCACTGCCGTCAGAACGGTGCACCACGATAATCGACTGGTCCGGGAATTTCAGATCCGGGTTCGCCGCCGTGATGGCCTTGTCGTTCCAATTCGTGATCTTGCCCAGGAAAATTCCCGCGAGCGCTTCCGGAGTAAACTTCACCTCTCCTGTCACCCCGGGCACGTTATAGGCGGGCACGACTGCGCCCAGAACGGTCGGCACGTGCAGGATCTTTACCTTCGATTGTGACAGTTGCTCATCCGTCATGGGACCATCACTGGCGCCGAAATCCACCGTGCCCGCAAGCACCTGGCGGATCCCGCCGCCGCTCCCGATTGACTGGTAGTTGATCTGAATATCAGGATGCGCGTTGTGGTATTCGCTGAACCACTTGGAGTACATCGGATAGGGAAAGGTGGCGCCGGCTCCGTTCAGGGTGGTTTGCGCCACAGAGGGAATTGCCAGAGCGAGGCAGAGAGCAAGCAGCGCGGTGCGTCGTGTCACTCGATGAATCCTCCTGATGATTGACTTTCCCCACGGTTCTATGCGCGCAGTGTTACAGTGCTGTTACAAATCGGTGAATTTCTGATGAAAGGCCGCCCTTATCCATCGCTGGCTTCGGCGAAACTGACCGACTGCTTGCTGGGGACGACTGAAAATTGACCGACTCCGATGACAGCTTTGCGCCCGGTTGGCCGGGCATTCCGCCGCGCTGGACTTCCAGTGCCAAGTCTGGCGTCGGTACCGCCCTCAACCCTCATAGCCGGGTCTGGTACACCCTCAGCCACGGAATTCTCAACGAGGTCTATTTCCCGCGCGTCGATCAGGCTTGCACCCGCGACCTGGGTCTCGTCATTACCGACGGCCAGCGGTTACTTCTCCGAAGAGAAGCGGCATTGCACGCTTCGAGAATGTTCCCTACGAGCCCGGCGTACCGGTCTTCCAGCTCACCAACACCAGCGTCGATGGCCGCTATCGCATTCACAAGGAAATCTTCAGTGACCCGTACCGCCACGTCGTCTTGCAGCGAATCCGTTTTGAGCCGCTTGCAGGGAAAGCTGGCCGACTATCGCTGCTATGCGCTCCTGGCACCCCATCTGGCGAACTGGGGATATGGGAATACCGGCTGGGTGGGTGACTATAAAGGCCACCCGATGTTGTTTGCCAAGCGCGACCAGGTGACGCTCGCATTCGCGTGCTCCCGTTCATGGCTGGCGCGGTCCGTTGGCTTCGTCGGGTACTCCGACGGCTGGCAGGACCTGTCCCAGAACTTCCGCCTCACGTGGAACTACACCCGCGCAGAAAACGGCAACCTAGCGCTCACCGGGGAAATCGATCTGGCGGCCTGCGGCGGCGAATTCGTGCTGGCGCTCGGCTTCGGACGCAACTGTTGGGAGGCCGGACAGGTGGTCCTTTCCTCCCTGCTCGAGGACGGAAATGAAATCCGCGAACACTTCGTTCGCCAGTGGAAAGCGTGGCATGACAGCCTGCTCCCACTCGACCGACCCAAGCGCGATTGCGACCTTTACCGCACTAGCATGGCCGTGCTCCGCTCTCACGAATCCAAGGATTTCGTGGGCGGTATCATCGCCAGCCTGTCCATCCCATGGGGATTTAACAAAGGGGATGAGGACCTGGGCGGCTACCATCTGGTCTGGCCGCGTGATCTGGTGGAAACCGCGGGTGCGCTGGTCGCCGGCAACGCGATCGTCGACGCGCTCCGCGTGCTGCGTTACCTGGAATCCACCCAGGAAGCCGACGGTCACTGGGCCCAGAACTTGTGGCTCGATGGGCGCCCGTACTGGGGAGGCATCCAGATGGATGAGACCGCTTTCCCGATTCTCTTGCTCGACTTATTGCGCCGCGAGGCCGGCGAATTGCTCGGCGACTTGCACCGCTGGTGGCCCATGGTGCGCAACGCCGTCAGCTTTATCGTCCGCAACGGGCCGGTCACGCAGCAGGACCGCTGGGAAGAAGACGGCGGCTACTCACCCTTCACCCTTGCGGTCGAGATCGCCGCCCTGCTCGCCGCCGCCGACATCGCCGATCTGGTCGGCCAATCCATCGCGGCCGCCTACTTGCGAGAGACCGCCGACAGCTGGAATGACAACATCGAACGCTGGACCTACGCGATCGATGGAGACCTGGCGCGCCAGATCGGCGTGGAGGGCTACTACGTCCGCATCGCTCCCGAGGGGGAGGGCGATGGTGCCGCCTCGCCCCTGCAGGGTTTTGTTCCCATTAAGAACCGCGCTCCCGATCAGAGTTCCACTCGCGCCGCGCAAGTCATCAGTCCCGACTCGCTGGCCCTCGTCCGCTTCGGGTTGCGCGCTCCGGACGACCCAAGAATTCTCAACACCATCAAAGTTGTCGACGCGCTTTTGCGCGCCAAGCTTCCGCAGGGCCCCTGCTGGTATCGCTACAACGGCGACGGCTACGGCGAGCACGAGGACGGCAGCCCCTTCGACGGCACAGGAATCGGCCGCCCCTGGCCGCTGCTGGCCGGCGAACGTGCCCACTACGAGATCGCTGCCGGCCGCCCCGAGTTTGCCGACGCGCTTTTGCGCGTGATGGAAGGGTCGACCGCGGGCGCCAGCCGGCTCATTCCCGAGCAGGTCTGGGATGGCCCCGATCTCCCCGAGTTGGAACTTTTCCACGGTAAACCGACTGGCTCGGCGTGCCCACTGGTCTGGGCGCACTCCGAGTACATCAAGCTTCGCCGGTCGCTTCGCGATGGCCGCGTTTTCGACCAGCCTCTGCAAACCGTGCAGCGCTATCTCGTTGAGAAACGACGCTGCGAATTTTTCCTGTGGATCTTCAACAACAAGGTGCGCACCATGCCCTGCGGGAAAACGCTTCGCATTGCAGTGCTGGCGCCCGCCACTGTCCACTGGAGCACGGACAGCTGGAACACTTCCTTCGACACCCCTACGCGCGACACGACGCTGGGTGTGCACCTGGTCGATCTTCCGACTGACAAATTGCCGGTGACGCACCCGATCGTTTTCACATTGCAATGGGAAGCAGACGGTCGGTGGGAGGGCGTGGATTACACCGTAGAAGTCGAGTAGATGCTCCGTGGCGTAGTCGCGTAGGCCCAGATGCCCTCGTCTGGGCAACGGAGCAGCAGCCCGACGAGCGTTGCCCGAGGTGAAGTCCCAAGGCAAAGCGCGTTCAGCCAAAGACCCGCAAAGCAGCTCAAGAGAAAGCCCACGGCGCAAGCCGTGGGCATGTCGACCTCGGGCCTTCGGCCCCGAAAGGCGCGAAAGAAGATACGCACGGCGCCTACCCCGTGTACAGCAACTCCACCACCGTGCAATCATCTCCTAACGGAGCTCCCGCGCAGAAATTCGCCACCGACGCGAAAATATCCTCGAGCGTCGGCGTTTTCGACGCCACATCCTCGAGTCGCTCATTGTCATAAAACTCGCCGAGCGCGTTCTCTGCCTCAGTCACACCATCTGTGACCAAGATAAACCGGTCGCCGGGTTTCAAATGAACGCGATCGCCCTCGTACGTCGCATCCGCCAGCAAGCCCACCGGAAGGTTCCCATGTTGCGGGCGGGTCACCTGGCTACCGGAAACCAGCAGCGGCGGCACATGCCCGCAGTTCACATATTCCAGTTCCCCGTCCTTCCGGATCCTGGTAATGATGACGGTCGCATATTTCTCGCCCAAGTGCTTCTGCGTAAAGAACCGGTTTACCGCCGACATGATTTCGGTCAGCGGCATGCGCGCGCTGAGGTGGGAATACACCATGCCCTGCAACGTGGAGGCCAGCAGTGCGGCCGACACGCCCTTCCCGCTCACGTCCGCCAGCACTACCGCCAGCCCGTCCTCGGTGTTGACCACGTCGAAGAAATCCCCGCCGATCTCCTTGCAGGAGAGGTTGCGTCCGCGCATCTTGGCGAACGGCACTTCCGGAATCGTCACCGTCATCAAACGCTGCTGAATCGATGCGGCGATCGATAATTCCTGCTGGTAGCGGCGCGAGGCCTCCTCGGCCTGGACCAGCCTCGCGTTCTCGATCAGGGACGCCGCCTCGGTCGCGATTACGCGAAGAATGTCGTGGCTGACGCTCGAAATATCCCGCGAGGCAAACCGCGAATCCATGTACAGAGCTCCGGTCACCTCTACGCCCGCCGAGGGCACCAGCGGGCTGTTGGCATCCCGCGTAGTCTGCACTTGGGGCTTGCGCAGCGGCATGCAGATCACGGTGCGCAGGTCATAGGCCACGATGCTCTGCCGCACGGCCAGGTCGAGCGACTGGCTGGTGTCGGTAAACAGGAACTCCGAATTCGACTTCAACGCCTCGTCCAGAATCGAGTGCGAAATCGTCTTGTCGTCAAGCAGAGCCTCGCCCTTCGAGTTTCGTCCCGCCGCTAGCCGCAGGTTCCCTTCTTCATCTTTCAGGAAAACATATCCACGCTCGGCTCGAATCAGCTTGAGGGTGGTGTCGACCAGCGTCACCAGGATCTCGTCCAGCACGCCCACCGTGTTCAGTTTCCGCGCCGCCTCTAAAAAGAGGGTCAGCTTCTCGAGGTCCGTTGTCTCCGTGGAGATCTGGATTCCCGAGATTTGGCTCAGGAACTCCCGCGCCGTGTTCGAGGTCGCATGTTGCGGGCTGAAAATGACATAGGCAACGTCCCGGACGCCGAATTCCACCCGATCATTACGCTGCAGCTTTTGCCGCTGGACGCGCTCGCCGTTCACGTACGTCCCGTGCTTGCTGCCCTGGTCCACTACGAAAAAATCGCCATTCTCCGCCACGATGAGGGCGTGATCGCGCGACACCCGCGGGTCCGGAATGACCAGGTCCTTATCCACCTTGCGTCCGACCGAAAAAGGCGTCCGGTTCATCACGATGGAGCGCTGCTCGTTCCCCTGCACGTAGATCAGGGAAGGAAATACCCCGGAGCCAGGGTCAGATGTGATGCCGGAAATGGGATGAAACGCCATAGGGCGCGACCAGCCGCTCTGTTTACAAAATAATGACAGGCATGAGGCCCAGCGGAAAGGGGCTGCACCCACCTGTTAACCGCGTCAGCCCTCGGGACTTGCGATGATCCGGCCGCCGGTCAATTTAAGATGATACTTCCGTTTTCTCAGGAATGACTCGCCTTGAACGCCGCGATCGCCTCTTGGTCGGTATCGTACACCTCAAACACGGTGGCGAGTTTCGTGATGGCCAGAACGTCGCGCAAGCGCTGCCCGAGGCCCGTAAGCTTGATGTCCGCGCCCGCTGCGCGCGCCGACGAATAAACCCCCACCAGGGTCCCCAGGCCGCCACTGTCGATGTAGTTAACCCCGCTCAAATTCAGCACTATATGTTTCGTGTTCCCGAGCAACTGCTTCAGGCTCTCGCGCAGCCCGCTGGACTCCTCGCCGAAAATGATTCTCCCGGAACAGGCAACGATCGTCACGCCGTCGGCTAAAAGCGTATCCATCTTCAGCGTCATTCCGCCCTCCTCGCCTCCGACTCTCGTAAATAGCCTGAGAAGCCTATCGCGTGCGATCACTCAATGCAAGCGAACCGCCGGCTTCGCAGAGATCACCGCCCCGTTCCCCGCTCCTGCGCGAGGTCACTCGATCCCGGTTGGCGCGAAGCCCACCCCGGAGCGTGTTCTCGCCATGTCCGGGCCACCAGGAAGGTGAGTGGGACCAGGCAGACCGGGGGGATCGGGATCCAGACGCTGGTATACAACGGAAGCCACCACTCGCGTTGCACCTCAGCAGGAGGAAGTATCAGGGACGCCACCCCGAGCCCGAGCGCAGCCAACCACGGCCATCCCACTGCCCCACCCGTCAACAGCAGCCCTGCTCTCGACAGGCGTCCGTCGTCCCACAGCCATCGCCAATCCCTGACGACAAGAAGGATCGCCGGCAGCAGGAGCAGGTAATTGTAGGGTGCGAACATGGGGATGATGATCACCGTCACGGTCAGGCCAACTGCGAGCATGAGCGCGAACGGCCCGGTGCCGGCCTCATCTTTTCGAAACCGCCAGCAAACCGCCGCCACCGCCGCGATCGCAATCGCGGCCGCCACCTCGCCCCAACCCGGCGAAAGCAGCACCTGCAACATCGACATGCCACCCGCGTAGTGCCGGTAGTCGCCGGTGGCGGTTAAAAAATCTCCGAACCAGCCGGGGAGAACAATCTCCGACGCCCCCAGCAACAGCGCCATGGCAAGCGCGAACCCCCCGAGAAACCGTTGCCGCCGTGACCAGTCGCTGATGGTCCACAACAGCAGCACCGAAAAAACGGGCAGCACCAGCTGCGGCTTGATGGTCGCCACCGCCAGCAAGGCCCCGCCGGCGAACAGATGGCCGCTTACCAGCAACGCGCTGGAAGCCGCGATCAACGCCGCCACCAGCAGGCTGAGTTGCTGCAGTTTGAATCCCTGCATCGCGGGAAAACTGCCCAACGCCAGAACCATCGCGATCAGCAGCGCGCTTGCCGGCAGCCTCCAGGCGACTACCCTCAACCACAGCAGCACGCTCGCCGCCGTGACCACCGTCAGCACACACTTGAAGGCGATTGCGACCCACTCGAACGGCATCCCCAGGGTCGGAGCCAAGAGGAATGCGACATATACCGGGTATGCAAAGCCCTGTTTGTCCCGCGGGTCCGTGGCCCGGTTCGGATCCAGTACGCGCCCGTAATAGCCAATCTGAATCTCGCGCGTGATCTCCGGAGCGTACGGATTGCGGTGGTGCAACAGCAGTTCGCGGCTGCCTAGCCAACGCGGGTACAAATCTGACAAGTTTCCCCGTGGGCGCCCGTGCGCCTCCGCATCAGCGCGCTGGTAGGGCACCAGGATGCGGTTCATGTAGAACCACATCCCCGCCGCACATAGAAAAGCGGCTGCGAGAGCTCTATTCTTCAGCAAGGATTGGGAACTCCGTTCTCGTGGCCCGGGGCCTCATGTTACAACTTTATCCGGATTGGCTCCGTGCGACTGCGCGCCCTCATCAGCTCCATCATCGGAATCACGACTGGCGGATTCTGCTGGTTTCTCTTGCGGCATTTTCATCAGGATGCCGGGGACTTCCATTGGGCTCTCTGGGCGGCTCAGGACTTGCTCGCGCACCGCAACCCCTATGACCGTGCTCTGCAGTTATATCCCGTCCCCACCGCTCTCTTTGGATTGCCCTTCCTGGGGCTGCGCCCCGAAGTTGCCGGCGCCGCTTTCTACGGGCTCAGTTCGACCCTGATGGCTTTCGGACTCTCGCGACACGGTTATCATCGACTACTGGTGTTTCTCGCCTATCCCTATTGGGCAGGACTGATTGCAGCCCAGTGGTCGCCACTCATTTTTGCAAGCGCATTCTTTCCTCTTTTGCTTCCGGCGACCCTGGTCAAACCGCAGTTGGGATTGCCCGTGGCACTCACCCATCTCACCAAACGAGGAGTTTTCGCCTGCACCGCCGTTCTGGCGCTCTCGCTTGTCCTGCTGCCGCGCTGGCCCTGGCTTTGGGTGACAACCTTTCCCGGCTATGTGCGCTTCATCCCGCTGCTGGTATTGCCCGGACCTCTGCTGGCGCTGGCTCTCCTGCGCTACCGGGAGCGTGATGCCCGCCTCCTGTTTCTGATGGCCGCGATGCCGCAGCGCTGGTTTTATGATCCGCTGCTTCTCTGGCTCATTCCCAAATCCCGCCGCGAAATCCTCGGCACCGTGGCCTTTAGTTGGATCGTAGCCATCTGGCGTTGGTACCACTACCCCCAGGGTCACCTGGAGGTGGGGCGGTGGATCGTGCTGCTCTTCTACCTCCCCATGCTCATAGTGGTGATGGCCCGCCCGCGCCAGGTTGTCGATCCCTCGGGGCCGAACGACTGACGTCGTCATCACTAGGAACATAGCCGAAAAATCCCGCCCGCGATCACGGAAACACCCCGGCGAACGTCGAGGAACGGCGGTCCTCAGGCGGCAGGGAGCGACCCGGGCGAGCGTAAAGTACGAATTCCCTGTCCTGATAAACCTCTTGCCATCCCGTGGAGGCGACCTTGCCAGCGACGGGGGAGTCTCGCGGCACGAGAACAACATCCGTTGGGTACGCGTCCAGTACCGCTTGCCAGCCCGGACGGGCCTCATAAAGGCGAAAAATGCTTTCGATCACCTCGTCGGGGTAAGTTTCTTCGTAGCGACTGTCCAATGAAACCTTAGCTGCGGGAAACAGCTTCCACGACAGGTACGCTCCTAGCCGGAACGGGACCATCACATTGCCCTTGAAGTTCTGCTCTCTAAGGTATTGCACGGGACCGACCGGATAAATCGGCTGCGGCACTGAAATATCCCAAGGCTTCTGCCGGATTGATGCAACCAGGCACACGCACGTCAGACTTACCCAGACCGCGATAGCGAATCGAGATCGGCGCCGCGTGAAGTCCACGATCCACCTTCCCGCCGCAGTCGGCTGCAGGTAAGAGGGCGCGAAGCAGATCCAGGCCACCGCAAAGAGCGGCAGCAGTTTCCTGTGCAGCGTGGCTTCAAAGGCGGTCGCCGCCAGCGGCAGAATACCGACCTTGTCACGAAATCCCGTCGACAAAACCGAATAAATGACAATCGCCACTGCAGTCGTAAGAAAAATCACCCAGGCTGGTCCAAGGTCCCAGACCGGCCTCCATTCCGGTGCATACAGGCGAGCCATTACCAGCGCTCGCCGCAAGTAGCCAAAGTACGCCATTCCGTACGGGGTCAAAAACGTCTCCAGCAGCATTCCGGCCAGGGCCAGCAACAGGAATCGGACATTCTCGCCGCGCAGCAATTTCTCCACGCAGTACAACGCCATCAGGCCGACGCCCACCACAAAACCCCCGTGCAGATTCACCCACAGCGGAAACAGCACCAGCCATGCCACCATCCATCCCCGTGTCCCCGCTCGATCGAATTGCCAGAAGAACATCAGCAATGCCGTAAAGAAAAATGTGTAGACCTGTGCGCGCACCGCGGTGAAGAATCCAAGGTGCGCCAGAAAGATCGCCAGCGGCGCGCATGCGCCCAGCAGGCGAAAATCCGTCCCCATCTTCTCGGAACAGCGTACGCACAGGAATCCTGTGCCCCATGCCATCAGGAATTTCACCACCAGGATGGCTCGCCCTCCAAACCACAGGCTCGTGAAGAATGCAATCGCGCCCGCTCCCCATTCGTGATCAATCCACGGGCTGAGCGTGGGCGTGTAAGCATAGGGATCGCTTTTGAGCAGGTGCCCCGCGGACAGACTTTCCCGGATGAGCCCCATCTGATGCCAGATATCGATGTCGACGAAGTTGTAGGAAATCAGTGCGAGGAAAAATGCTGACACCGCTGTGAGGCTCGCCCATCGCAGCCACCGGTCCGCAGTTCGCGCAGACTCCTGTGCGTTGTTCGAATTCCGTCCCAAGCCCATCTCGACCATAGGTGTCGGGCGCGCGCGCGCTGAGAACGAACCGGCATCCTCGCGCACGGCGGAAGAGCGATCGCCGCCGAGCACTATAAACGATGCCAGGAAGCGCGCTTCGCGGCCCTACTTGCGCGACGGTTTTCGTACAAGTACCTGGTACTGCCCGCCGAGAGGAACTCGCGACAGCCAAGTCTCCATGGAGCGCAGCGCCTTCAGAAAACGTGGAAAGAAGAAACGATAATCCGTGCGTAAGACTTCGAATCCGCCATTGCGCAAAAGACCCGCGGCCTCGGTCGGCGAAAGCTTGACCACGTCCCGGTCAAAATCGCACCGGTACATCACGTATCGGGTGCCCGGATTCCACGGATTGTTCTCCCATAGCGCGAAGATGCCACCGGGCTGCAGGCAACGATAGATGTAGTCCACGGCGGCGGCCCGTTCCCCGACTGGGATGTGGTGGAACACTCCATTGCAATACACCAGGTCCACAGAACCATCGGGCTGGTACTCAGAAAATGTGAGGAAACGGCAAGTAGATGAGCCATGATCGCGCGCGGCCCGCTCGAGCGAACGTTGAGAAACATCCAGGCCCAGCACCGACTCAGATTGCAGCAATTTCCGCAGGAGCGTTGCGGTGTCACCGGTCCCGCAACCGTAATCGAGCACGGAGCGCGGCCTTGGGTGATCCTCTCCCAAACATCTTGCCAGCCATTCGACGCGTCCCCGCGCGAAGTATTCCTTGCCTTCTCCACTCGCTGCCAGGGCCTGGTTGAGACACTCATCGTAGTTGTCGGCGAACTGGTCGAACTCTGCGGGCCCGGTCACCGACGTGGCAGCCCCAACACGCTTAGAAAGAAACTGGCGAACACGGTTTGCGCGCCCAAGGTGAGCAGCAGCACGGCAGGAATCACGACGCGCATGGTGTGCGGGTAATCGAGCGCCCCGAAGTGGCGCGTGCCCCAGCCCGCCACCGCAAACAACGACGCGCCCAATCCCAGAATGGTCAGCAGGCCCCCGACCGCCAAACCAACCTCAAGCGTGATGTAGCGGAAGAGTCTCTCCAGGGTCGCGTCCGGAGGATGCAGTCCCTCGGAAATCGCAAACAGCTTGGTGAACACGGCGAAGCTAATGGCCTGAAATCCCAGCAAAACGAAAGCACCCGCATAGAGCAGGGTGTGCACATCGAAGGTCACGGTGCCCACAGTTCTCTGTGCCGGCAACAGCCACAGCCCCAGCACACTTCCCAACACCATCAACCCGATCCCTGGATAAAGAAAGAGCCAGCGCGGGCTGTACAGTAGAAAGAAACGCAAGGTGCGCCAGCCATCACGCCAGGTCCGCAGGTGCGGAGGGCGGCTGCGCCCGTCCGGAGACAACGTCGTCGGCACTTCCGCGATGCGCAGGTTGAGCAGCGTTGACTTCACCACCATCTCGGTAGCGAACTCCATACCCGTAGTTCGCAAGCCCATGCGGTGATAAGCATCTTTCCGGAATCCTCGCAGGCCGCAGTAAAAATCTCCAACCACGCGACTCCGGAAGAACAGTCGTCCAATCCAGGTGAGCGCCGGATTCCCGAAGTACCGGTGCAACGCCGGCATGGCGCCTTTTTCAATGCCCCCGCGGAACCGGTTCCCCATCACCAGGTCGGCGCCGTTCCGCAGCTGCTCGAGAAAGCGCGGAATGTGTCCGAAATCGTAGCTGGCGTCGGCATCGCCCATCACGATGAACTTCCCAGCCGCTGCCGTGATGCCCCCCATCAGGGCATTGCCATATCCCTTGGCAACCACGTGAACCACCCGTGCCCCAAGCCCCTCCCCGATCTCGATCGACCCGTCACTGCTGCCGTTGTCCGCGACAATGACTTCCCCGCGAATGCCCGCCTCCCGCATAGTCTCCTGCGCTCTCCGGATACAAACTTCAAGCGTTTCGGCTTCATTCAGGCAAGGCAGGACTACCGACACTTCGATGGCAGCAGATTCTTTCTCGGCCATCGATTGCGACTCCGTGTCTGGCCTCAGTGTGGCGGCCACAGCAAGTCCTTAAGGTATTCTTCGAAAAGCAACGACGCGGTATCCCACCGAGCGTTCTGTTGCAACTGGGTCCGCTCGGTCGGAAAGCGATTTCTGTCTCCGGGAGTTTATCAAACACTTTCAATCGGGAGGCTCGGTGGTCTTTCTGTTGCTCGCGATCGCGGCGGTGCTTCTGGCAGTCAGCTGGCGTGCCCCGCTGATCGGGGACCACTGGCTTCGCCCACTCGAACAATACGCAGCACGCTTCTCGCGCAGAAAATCTTTGACGATCCTTTCCCTCGGGCTCGCTGCGGTCCTGACCCGGCTCGCCCTGCTGCCCGTCCTCCCAGTTCCTCTCCCCGCCGTCCACGATGAGTTCAGCTACTTGCTCGCGGCCGATACCTTCACCCACGGTCGCCTGGCCAACCCGCAACACCCCATGTGGGTCTTCTTCGACACTTTCCACGTCTTGCAGCACCCCACCTATGCGTCCAAATATCCGCCCGCTCCAGGCGCTGCGATGGCAGTCGGCCAGCTACTAGGCCATCCCTGGATCGGGGTTCTGCTAAGCACGGCAACGATGGTGATGGCCATGACGTGGATGTTGCAGGGATGGTTCTCCCCGCCCTGGGCGCTGCTGGGCGGTGTGCTGGTGTGGTTGCGCCTCGGAGTCTTCGCTCATTGGATAGACAGCTACTACAACGGATCGGTACCCGTGATCGGCGCCGCCCTGGTCCTGGGCGCCTTTCCAAGAACTCTTCGCTTCGGGCGGGCCCGAGACGCGCTTCTCATGGGTGCGGGCGCAATGATCCTGGCCTGCAGCCGGCCGGTCGAGGGCTTGATCTTCTGCCTGCCCGTTTCCCTCGTGCTGCCCATGGCCTTGTGGTCACGCCACAAGGACAATCTCCGGGCGGTGTTCGCCCGCGCCATACTCCCTCTCGGTGCAGTCCTGATCTGCGGCTTGCTCTTCCTCGCTTATTACAATGCTAGAGTCACCGGAAGTCCCTTGCAATTCCCCTACGTTCTCTACCATCGCCAGTACTTCAACTACCCCGCCTTTGCCTGGCAGAAGGCGAGCCCGAGCCTCCACTACGACAACCCGCAATTTGAGACTTTTTTCAATGTCTGGCAACGCCACGCTTATCCCCTGACCAGGGAAGGTTGGGAAAACCGATCCTGGGGAACTGTATGGGGATTGTGGCTGGTGCTGTTAGGACCGGTCCTCACGGTTCCGTTCCTGACGTTGGGCCGCGTTCTCAAAGACCACCGCATGCGCCTGCCTCTTACACAATTCCTCCTGTCGACGATCGGCCTGCTCTGTGTCGTTTGGTTCCAGCCGCACTACGCTGGACCACTTGCCGCCGCCCTTTTCGTGCTGCTGGCACAGGCCATGAGACACCTGCGACATGTAGTCATCCGGGGGCGGCCGATCGGGATTTTCTTGACACGGTTGGTGGTCATCCTCGCCCTCGACTGGGTCGTGATTCAGGCTGGACATGCTGCCCGCTACCCGGTCGTGGGATGGAGTACCCAGCGCGCGCAGGTCATCAAGACTCTCGATGCTGTGCCCGGCAAACACCTGGTGCTCGTCCGCTACGCGCCCGGGCACAATGTCCACCAGGAGTGGGTATACAACGCCGCCGACATCGACCACTCCCGGATCGTTTGGGCTCGCGAGATTCCCGGCCGCGACCTGAAGCCGCTCCTCGACTACTTCCGGGACAGAAAGATCTGGGTCGTGCAGCCAGACACGGTTCCTTCGAAACTGCAACTCTACACGGTGACTGCCCTCGCGAATGGGCCCTGAGGGGCCTGCGCTCCCTCGCCGTCTCCCCGTCCCCCTTCGTCCGGGCACCACGGTGTCAACCCTGAACCAAGAAATTAGCTTCCCCCTTGCCCCGGTCGCGGTATGATAGTCGCGACCGGACGGCATTTGGCCATGCCGGGCCCCTCAAATCCTTGATTTGATTGAGAAAAGCAAGTCGTCTTGGTCCCGACGAGCGCTCCAGCGATCGTCCAGTGCCAACTGGAACGCTCGATTCAGCTTAGCTTTGTCCCAGGGAGGAGTGAGAGATGAACCAGATTATCCGTAGGCTGTTGTGCGAGGAGCAGGGGCAGGACATCGCGGAGTACGCGGTGATGCTGGCGGTCATCCTCGTGATTGTGGTGGGGACCATCCGCCTCATCGGATCCAACGCCAACAATGTCTTCTCGCAAGTCGCCAGTTCCATTCAATGACAAGCCCGGGCGGTTATTCACCTTCTGTGGCCTTGGCTTGATTGGTTATGTGAGGATTTTTTCGGGCCGCTTGCATCTGGCTCGAAAGAATATGTCGGGTAGGCAGCTTTGTCGGAGCGTGCGGCGATTCGTCGCACATTTGCAATTTTTGGCTTGTTTTGAGGAGTAGGCATGAATCGTACGCGACTCCTGTTTATCGGATTCGTTGCCCTCGCGCTGGGCGCTTTTGTGAGCTTTGTCGTCTACAAGAATCTGCTGTCGAAGTCCCATGCGAACAGCGAACCGGGCGCCGACGTTATCGTCGCCGCTAACGACGTCCAGGTGGGCGCGAAGCTCCAGGACGGCGACATCCGGAGTGTCAAGGTACCCGCATCCGTGGCCCCGCCGAACTATTTCCGTTCCAAATCTCAGATCATCGGCCGCGGTGTGATCCTCCCCATCCAGAAGGGCGAGTTCATTTTGCCCAGCAAGCTGGCTGCCGAGAACGCCGGTTCCGGTCTCCCTTCGCTTATCCCGCCCGGCATGCGCGCGGTTTCGGTGCGCGTCAACGAAGTTGTAGCCGTAGCCGGCTTCGTCGTCCCCGGAACTCGCGTCGACGTTCTGCTCACGGGCAATCCTACTGGCGCCAATGAGCCTCAAACCACCACTGTCCTTGAGAACGTTGCGGTCATCGCCGCCGGACAGCGACTGGAGCGCAACGCCGCCGGAGACCCTCAAACTACGCCCGTCATCACGCTCCTGGTTTCGCCCGACGACGCGCAGAAGCTCACGCTTGCAAGCTCCCAAGGACATATTCAGCTTGCGCTGCGCAATCCAGTCGATACCAAGAAAGAAGACCTGGCTGCCATGAAGGCCAATGGCCTCTACCGAAATCTGACTCCGGTTGCGCCGCCCCCGCGACCCAAGGCGGCAAGGGGCACCAAGGTGGAGGCTCCTCCGACGCCGCCGGGCGCCTACAAGGTCGAAGTAATTCGCGGTAACAAGGTGGATGAAACCAAGTTCCCAGATCAAACAGGCGCTCACTAGGAAATGGACAGATCTCTAATCAACAAAATTCTGCCACCCCCTCGAGTTGAGAGGAATCTGACGATGACGCTTCTCCAAGCCGCTGTGGGTGCGGTTGTATTGCTGCTTGCCTCTCATGGCGTGGGCGAGGCGCGCCAGCAAGACCCCGGAACCAATCCCGCCCAGCCGTCGGCACAGCAACCGGTCGAGCATCCGGCCACCGCATCGGTACCTGCGCCTTCCGAAGCCACGGGAGCCGCTCCCCTCCGGGTCATGGTGGGAAAGTCTCTGCTCATTAACACCAGTGAACGCCTGAAGCGCGTTTCCGTCACCGACCCGACAGTGGCCGACATCTCCGTGGTTACGCCTACGCAAGTTCTGGTGCACGGCCGCTCCGCAGGCGAGGTTTCCTTGCTCATCTGGGACGAACTCGAGCGTTCCCGCAGCTTTGATCTCCGCGTCGATGTTGATGTGACCGCCGCCGCCGAGGAAGAGAAGAGCGTCTTCCCCGAGGAGCAGATCGTCGTGACTCCGTCCCGCTCCGCCATCGTACTTTCCGGGCATGTTTCCGACGAAACTGTGGCCACGCGCGCTGGCAAGATCGCCGAGGCTTACTCCAAAAACGTCGTCAACGTCCTGACCTTCGGACCCAAGGGTGCGCAGGAAGTTCTCCTCGAAGTGAAATTTGCCGAAGTGGATCGCACTGCCATTACTCAGCTCGGCGTTAACCTGTTTGCTCCCGGGCTCGGCAACACCATCGCGACAGTGCAGACTGGCCAGTTCGGCTCGGTCAGTGTGCACAACACGGCGACCACGACTACCACCAATGGCAGCACATCGACCACCACCACTACCGCCACCCCGCCCACCGTCAACATCAGCGATTTCTTGAATCTCTTCATCACCCGTACCGACCTCAACGTCGGCGCGGTCATCAAGGCTCTCCAGGCCAAGAACCTCCTCCAGATCCTGGCCGAGCCCAACCTGATTGCGGTCAACGGCAAAGAAGCCAGCTTCCTCGCGGGCGGAGAATTTCCGTTCCCCATCGTCCAGCCCGGCCAGGGCTTCACCGCAGTCACCATTCAGTTCAAAGAATTTGGTGTGAAGTTGAAGTTCACGCCCGTCATCATGCCGAGCGGCAATATCCACTTGAAAGTGGTGCCTGAAGTCAGCACGCTGGACTTTACCAATGCTTTACAGATTTCCGGTTTCCTGATCCCCGCGCTGAGCACGCGCCGCGCCGACACCGAATTCGAACTGCAGGATGGTCAGAGCTTCGTGATCGCCGGCTTGATGGACAACCGTGTGACCAACCTCGTAAACAAAATACCTGGATTAGGCGATATCCCGATTCTGGGCAATTTCTTCAAAAGCAAGAGTCAGCAGAAAAGTAACGCGGAGCTGATGGTGCTGTGCACAGTCAAAAAGATCGCGCCGGACGTAGAAGGCTCCCATGGGGCCAACCAATCCGCAGCCTTTCCTCGATAACGACAAGTTCGACGGAAAGAAACCAGGGGCGGGAAAGTAGTCTTCTGTCATGCCTGAGCTTTCGGTGGTGATCATCGCGGCCGACAGCGAGCAGCGCGCCGTATTGCAGGTGCTGGTCGATGGAACCAGTGTGGCCCGCACCGCCCACGCAGCTCCCAATTATCCGTCCACTGCGACCGATCCTCTCATTGCCCGGATGCATGGCTTGAATCCCGACGTTACGCTCGTCGACGTGCCGGTGGAGAATTCCGCCGCCGCTCTCCACGCCATCGAATTACTGCACACGGAAGTCCCCGAAGCCGCCGTCTTTGCTGTCGGAAGCATGACGCAGCCGCAAGTCATCGTCAGCGCCATGCGCGCGGGTGTGCGCGAATTCATCGAACGCCCCACCACCACCACCGATCTGCTGGAGGCGTTCGTCCGCCTCTCGACCACCCGGCGCAAGGTCGAGCGCGATAGCCCCCGCGGCAAAGTCTTTACCGTCGTAAATGCCAAGGGCGGCAGTGGCGCCACCACGATCGCCGTGAACCTGGCGTTGGCTCTTCAGTCCATTCATCGCAGCACGGCCCTGGTTGATCTGGCTCCCCTGGGCCATTGCGCGCTGCATCTGAATCTCAAGCGCCCTTCACCGTGTCCGACGCGATTCGCAACCTGCATCGCCTGGATTGTTCCCTGCTCGAAAGCTTCATGGCGCGTCACGATCGGCGGCCTGCAACTGCTGGCTGGCGCCAGCAACTCCGGCCCTCACCGATCCGGCGGCCTCCGACTTTGCCCGCCTGTTCGACACTGATGGCCGGTCAGTTTCACTACGTCGTCGTGGACGCCTCTTCCCGCCTCGACAGCGCCACGCGGCTGGTCAGCAACCTGTCGGAAACAGTCTTGCTGGTTGCGCACGCCGATGTCGCATCCTTGTGGAGCGCCGGTCGCGTGTCGTACAGTATCTGGGCGAAAGCGGCTCCCGCGACCGCTTCGCGCTGGTGCTGAACCGGTATCCGCAAGATTCCCGGCTTCACGAAAGCGAAACCGAAGCCGCCATCGGGCGCCGCCGTGCTCTGGCGAATTCCCAACCAGTATTTCGCCGTCTCGGCGGCCATTGATCGCGGCGTTCCCCTGATGCAACAGGAACCATACTGAAATCGCCCGTGCTTTCCACGGGATTAGCGGCAGTGCTCACCCGTAACGATGACGACGTGAAGCGCTCCGCCTGGTCGCTGTTCAAGACGGTTTAGAGAGATTATGGCAAACCTGCAAGCCATTTGAGCGAAGTGAGTACCAGCAGGTCAAAGCCGACCTGCATCGCAAGATCCTCGATCGCCTCGACCTGGAAAAACTCGGCCGTACCACCAGCGAAACGGCGCGCGAGGAAGTTCTCATCCTCATCCGCAATTCCGTGAACAGCGAAGCGGTTCCTCTCAGCTTCGCCGAGCGCGAGCGACTGGCCCGCGAGATTCTCGACGAAATCTTTGGCCTCGGCCCGCTCGAACCGCTGCTCAAAGATCCCACCATCTCCGACATCCTGGTCAACCGCTTCGACCGGGTGTACATCGAGCGCGGCGGCAAGCTCGAACTCACCGGCTTGTCGTTCAAGGACAATCGGCACCTGATGCAGATCATCGACCGCATCGTGTCCCGCGTCGGCCGCCGCGTCGACGAATCCTCGCCCATGGTGGATGCCCGCCTCGCCGATGGCTCGCGCGTCAACGCCATCATTCCGCCGCTGGCCCTCGACGGCGCCTGCCTTTCCATCCGCCGCTTCGGCCGCGATCCAGTCACGGCCCGCGCAGCATGATCGACGAACAAGAGCCTCACCGAGCCGATGCTCGAGCTGCTGGCGGCGGTCGTGAAGGCCGGCTTGAACATGCTCATCTCCGGCGGCACCGGCGCCGGCAAGACCACGCTGCTCAACGTTCTCTCCGGCTTCATCCCGAACACCGAGCGCATCGTCACCATCGAAGACGCCGCCGAACTGCAGCTCCAGCAGGAGCACGTCGTCCGCCTGGAAACCCGCCCGCCCAACATCGAAGGCAAGGGCGCGGTTCGCGCAGCGGCAGCTGGTCATCAACAGCCTGCGTATGCGTCCCGACCGCATCGTCGTCGGCGAGGTGCGCGGCGAGGAAGCGTTCGACATGCTGCAGGCCATGAACACCGGCCACGAGGGCTCGCTCACGACCGTCCACGCCAACTCGCCGCGCGACGCCCTGTCCCGTCTCGAGACCATGGTTTCCATGGCCAATCTGAACATCCCGGAGCGCGCCATCCGTCAGCAGATTGCGTCCGCCATCCATGCGGTCGTCCAGGTCGCGCGTCTGTCCGACGGCACCCGCAAAGTGATCACCATCTCCGAGATCACCGGCATGGAAGGCGACATCATCTCGATGCAGGACATCTTCGTGTTCGACCGCAGCGGCATCGACGAGAGCGGCAAAGTGCGCGGCGTCTTCCGCGCCACGGGCATCCGCCCGAAGTTCGCCGAGCGGCTGCGCTACCGGCAGGCTGCCGGCTGCGGCCGGCATTGTTCGAATCGCGCGTGGAGGTCTGAGCCGGAAGCAGGATTATCAATGCCCGACTCATCGCCTTCCTCGTTTTCGTGGTCGTTTCGGTGGGCGGCTTCGTCGCGTTCTCCCTGCTCGACGAGCGCAAGTCGCAGGCCCGCGTCCTCCGCGACCGCCTCGCTTCCGCCGAGGACACCACCGGCGAACGCAAGCCGCTCGAGGATATCGCCCTCCTGCGCGATGAAATGCTCAGCGGTATTCCGGCGCTCGACACCCTGCTGCGCGCGTTCGGACCGCGTCTCCGCACTGCAGAAATTGCTGGCCCAGGCCGACGTCAGACGTCGCGCCGGTAACTTCCTGCATGCTCTGCCTGGGCTCGGCTTCCTGGCTGGCGTTCATCGTCTACATCGCCGGCGACAAGGCCTTGGTCTTTGCCTGGGTCGGCCTGTTGCTCGGTTTCTTCCTCCCCTATTCCTACGCGTCGTATCAGGCGAACCAACGCTTTCGACAGTTTCGAGGAGATGTTTCCCGAGGCCATCGACACGCTCGCGCGCGCCGTTCGCGCCGGTCATGCCTTCACCACCGCGCTCGAGATGATCGCCGATGAAGTCTCCGAGCCGGTTGCGCGGAATTCCGCCAGCTGTTCGAGGAGCAGAAATTCGGTCTCCCCGTGCGCGACGCGCTGCTCAATCTCGCCGATCGCGTTCCTCTGGTCGACGTCAAGTTCTTCGTGACCGCCGTGATGCTGCAGCGCGAAACCGGCGGCAACCTGGCCGAAATTCTCGACAACCTCTCGTACGTGATCCGCGAGCGCTTCAAAATCATGCGCCAGGTGCGCGTCCATCACCGCGCAGGGCCGGCTGACGATGCTGCTGCTCATGGCGCTGCCGCCCATCGATCGTAATGGCGTCATGTTCATTCATGAACCCAGGCGTTCATCCAGCCGCTTTTCACCGATCCGCTTGGGCACTTCATGATCGTCGGTCGGAATCGCATTGCAGACGCGTCGGCTATTTCGTCATTCGCAAAATCATCAGGATCCAGGTGTAACCCATGGCGCTCGTTTTGGCAGTCGCTGATGTTTCGTCACCATCGCCTGGCGATCTTCGCCTTCGGGGCCGCCGCCGTACGCGCCGTCCTCGCTGCTCGGCTCTCGCCTGCGTGCGCTCAGTTGGCAGCGGACCCAGGTGCAGGACGAAAGCCCGCCATTCAGCGAGCGCATCGCAGCAGGCGCTCGATCCCCTGAGCCGCGCCGTTGCCGATTTCGCCGACGACAGTCAATCGCACGCCGCGCCTGGCTGATTCAGGCCGGATACCGCGAATCCGAGCATCTCACCATCTACCGGGGAATGCGCGTCCTGTTCGCTGCTCCTGGGATTCCTCACCGTCATCTGTTTCAGCGGGCTGGACTCGCCCTGCTCCTGGTCGGCGTCACCGGCCTCGGCTTCTTCATCCCGCGTTTCTTCTTGAAGCGCATGATCACGCGACCGCCAGCGCGCATTCGCCTCGGCCTGCCGGACGGCCTCGATCTTACCGTCATCTGCGTCGAAGCCGGCCTGTCCCTCGATCAGGCCATGATGCGCGTCGGCGAAGACCTCGCCACGCGCATCCCGAACTCAGCTGACGAATTCCGTCTCGTCAACCTCGAGATGCGCGCCGGCAAGCCGCGCGCCGAGGCGCTCCGCAATCTCGCCGACCGCACCGGCGTCGATGACATTGCGCGCGCTGGTCGCGACCCTGGTTCAGACCGATCGCTTCGGCACCAGCATCGCGCAGGCCCTTGCGCGTGCATTCCGATTCGCCTGCGCACCGAGCGCCGTCAGCGCGCCGAAGAACAGGCTGCCAAGACCACCGTCAAGATGATTCCTCCCCTGGTCCTATTTGTCCTGCCATCCCTGATCATCGTGACTGTAGGGCCAGCCGTAATTCAGCTGTACCGCACGCTCATGACCTGAGCCCGCGGGTTTTGTCAGGATGATGAAGTCGGGAGTCTTGATGTCGGAGTCGGTCCTCTGCGGCTATGCGTTCAATCGCACGCGCCGCCAGTACCTCGCCACCCGTCTGGCGGTTGCCAATACCCACTGGTCCCGCTTGTGCGGGTTGGTCGGCAAAGCCGCTTCGGATTTTCAGCAAGAGCACGGCCTCTGGATCGTTCCCTGTCGTGGAGTCCACACTCTCGGCATGCGCTTTCCCATTGACGTCGTCTACTTGACCCGGGAAAACGTGGTCCTGCATTTGGAGCACGCCTTGCTCCCCTGGCGCCTCGCTCCCGTCCGCTTTCAGGCCGCATCCGTGCTAGAACTTCCGGAAAACACCGTCCGCTCGACAGGCACTACAATTGGGGATCAAGTTGAAATCGATACCCGCACTCCAGGAGTCACCGCGTCAGCATGATTGATGGGCCCAAGTTGTTGGTGGAGTGGTCGTCCCCGTGGGAAGAGTTCCGCACGGCGATCCGACCCGCCTTTGGCCGCTCTCCCGCTGCTCTCGCGGGGGAGACTCCCATCGGCCTGTTCCCTTTGCGCGGCATTCTCGTATCCTGGGGAGCGGAAGCCATCCTGCTCGCGCTAGTCATCGTCTTGCCGGCTAAGCTCGCCCTTCTGCAGCCCTTCCGGCCCCCCACTTTGTCCAAGCACGAAGTCATCTATTACCACGGCGACGAACTTCCCCAGGTCCAGGACTTCGGCGGCGCACAAGCCGGCCGCTCCGGCCGCGCCGGCGGACAGCAGGCCTATCATCATTCCCAGACTCTTCGCGTGGCGCGCGGAAACTCGGCTAGCGACAAGGTCGTCGACGCCCCCAATCTCAAGCTGCCTGTGTCCCTCTCCCCGGTCGCAAATTTGCTCGCATTGAAGCCCATCCCTGGGCCTCCGCCCTCCGAAGGCCTGAAGGCTTCCCTCACCCCACCCTCGCTTTCGAAGAATGCCATCATTGCCCCGCCCCCGGAGACCTTCCGCGAGTTGCATGCGACGCCCGGGCTTAACAGCACGGTGGTCGTTCCGCCGCCCACCAATGTCTCGGCGGACCGAAATCGCCAGGTGATGGGCCTCTCGACAATGATCGTCGCGCCTGCCCCCAGGGACGTGCCCCGCGACCAGTCGCACTCGGTCGTCGCCATGAACAGTCCCATTATCCAGCCCTCCCCTGCGGACGTTCAGCGTGAGCCGCCGCCCCTGCGCGGACCGGCTGCTTCCACCGCAATCGTCGTGCCGCCCCCGGTTTCTGCCCCGCAGCGCGACAGCGCGCAACCTGCCAAACTCAATCTGCCTGCTGCGGCGGTGATCGCTCCTCCGCCCTCGCAAGTCACCAGCGACCGCACCGTCACCGGCGCAAGCTTGTCCGATCCCAAAATCGTTCCTCCGCCGGTACAACTCGGGGGACGCTCGCAGGACCCGCGAGCCATCGTTGGGATGACCGGAGCGAACCAGATCGTTCCCCCGCCGCCCGGCCTTAACGCAGGCACATCGATCACGGGCGGAGGACGGGGCCACAATCAGAAGGCTGGAGGCCTCGGCACCGTTCTCTCGGCCGACAATGTCGTACCTCCTCCACCCAGCGTAGCGTCCGACGGCGCCGGACGCTCTCGCGGCGATGCCCGTGGCAGTCTCGGTGGCGCGCTTGAATCGGCTCAGGTCGTGCCCCCACCGCCCAGCCTTGGAGCAACTGGCGCCCAGCTTTCCGGACACGGCGGCGGAGCCAGAGTTGGCGGCTTGGGCGGGCCTCTCGATGCAGGCTCAGCTCTTGCTCCGCCCTCGCCAGCCGGAGGCACCGGCGGAGGAAAAGGGATAATCGTCTCCAGTCAGCCCGGCTCCGCAGTTGGGGTCCCGGGGAAACGCCACCCCTGGATCGATCAACATGTCTCCATCCGGCAGCGCCAAGTCTGGACTGGGAGGCTCTGGTGGCGGGTCCGGCATCGGCCATGGCAACGGCCCCGGCAGCGGTTTGACCGGTGAGGGCTCGGGCGCCGCCAAAACCGGCACAGGCAAAGGCTCCGACCCCAACTCGCACGGCGGGATTTCCCCATACCCGGGCATCGGGGGCGCTGGTAATGGCACGAACGGCCAGCCGCCGGCTCCCGGTGTCTCGATTTCGGGGGGAAGCACTTCCACGATCACCTTGCCGAGTTTCGGGTCCCCTGGTTCCGAGCCGAATACTCCTGGCCGCTCTCCAACCGCCGGCAAACGTCGCAGCTTCGATTACACCGTGGAGGGCACACCGCGGTCGGGCGGCGCCTTTAACTTCTATGGCCTGCTCCACGGCGACAAGGTTTACTCCATGTCCATCACCACCGTCGCTGGCATCGTCGTCATGCAGTTTGCCGATCCGTCCTCGGCGACTCGCCTCTACTCCCAGGACCTCACCAGACCCGAAGTGCTAGCGGCGAATCTGCCCGTCGCCCTGAACCACTCGCGCATTGTCATTCGGTGTCAACTTGACGGTTCCGGAGTGCTGCGCGATTTTCACCAGCTCGAAGCCGATCCCGGGGCCCCCACCGCCAAGGTCGTCGCCGCCCTCGCGACCTGGAAGTTCATCCCGGCTCTGCGCGGCAACGACCCCGTCGAAGTCGACGTCTTGCTCGGTTTCAACATCGATACCCGCTAATCTCTGCGATTCTCTCGCAATGTCCTTCTCTCATCAGGGCTGAGCCATTGTTGGCGCTGCGTCTGATCTCTGGAACAACACCGCCGTCTCGTCCCGGTAGACGGCTTTCCACTGGGACGAGTAGGTTAGGAGATTCACTACGGCGGAATCCTTCGGCAGCAGTACCCAGCGGGCCCCCATCCCCTCAAGCGCCCCTTGCCAGCCAGGCTCGCCGTGCACAATCTTCAAGTAACGCTTTAAGAATTCGGAGCCATATAAATCATGCCGGTCGTCGACCGCAACCCGGGTCTGCGGATACAGCCGGTAAATCAGATATCCGCCCCACTTATCCGGGCAGAAAACCGGATCCCGGCGGCCGCTTCGTTCCAGGAAATCCGTCGCCTGCACCGGAAAGTGCGCATCATCGAAACGTGCGTCCAGCACGCGAGTGGCCCCGAGCCGTCCCCCATGTGCGCAGATCCAGAGCCCCAGCAAAACCGTCAAAGCCGGCCACAGATGTCCCCGCAAGCCCGAACCGAGTGTCGCCATGCGCGTCCCAAAATTATCGAGGCGGGCCATAGGCCGTCTAATTCTCTCGGCAATCTCCGGGCTCCCCGCCACCTCCTTGAGCCAACCGGAAACCTGTGGCGCGACGATCAGCGCCAGCAGCATCGACGAAGCCGGAATGTTCCGCGCCGCGTACAGACCGGCATAAATGGCGAACAAGACCACCAGCAGAGCGCCAAGGCTCAGCTTCTTCCGTGCCGCTCCTGCCGCCACGACGGCCAGAAGGAGAATCCCCGCAAAACACTTCTGTGCCAGCCCGTGAAAGTTCGGCGACAGAAACTCGTCGATGTGATTCATCAGAAAGCGGTCAGTGAGATATTGATAGATATGAATATGGAGCTTGTATCCATAGGGATTCGCAAAGGTCGTCACGAATGACAGGATTCCCGCCAGCCCCAGTCCTTGTATTCGCAGCAGGGCCGCTCCCCGATCCTCCTCGCTCCGTGCCGCCAGCCAGTTCGCCAGCGCATCGACAAAGTAGATTGCGAGCAAGATGAAGCCCACTACAAACCCACCGTGCAAGTTGACCCACAGCAGCGTCAGGACCGGCAACCAGAGCAAGGGTCGCGTTTTTCCGTTTCCCTCGAATGTGTCCAGTATCCCAAACCAGACCACGGTCAACAGCCAGCTCAACACGTGCGGCCGCGCGAAGAAATGAAGGGTGGAGGCTGACACTGCCAGCAGCAGCATGATCATCGCAACCGGCGGATTGGCGCCGCGCGCCAGCATCTTCCGCAGCACAAGCGCGAAGGTCAGCGCAATCACCAGCCCACTGAAGAACACCACCCCGTTGAGTCCAGCCGCATGATGAATCGCACCCGCCACTGCGTCGTACAGCCACTCCCACGCGTACCAGCTCTTCCCCTGCATGGTCGAGGAGAACGGATCGACCCGCGGAATCGAGTGCGTGTTGAGAATCATCTCTCCGGTGCGGATGTGCCACCCGATTCCCGCATCGCCCAGCAAGCCCCTGGCGAGCGGCCCCCAGGTAAGCACCAGCATCAGCAGGACGAACCACAGGTCGCATACCGATGGGACGAAAAAGCGCGCCCACCCGGACACAGGGCTCCCCCTCTCCACGGGCGATCGCACCTCCGTACGAGCAAGTCCCGCGTTCGTCTCCATGAATTTTTGCAATGGTCTTCTCGCGTAAGGGGCGGACGCCCTCATCTGCCCGCTCGAGCAACGCTCGACTGCTACCGGAACTGCCAGAATGACAGCCCCACCCGCATATGGTGCATCAGACTATCCGGAAAAGTGCACGCAATTGCGATCCCCAGCACCGCATGCACGATCCCGAGCGGATAAATGCTGCGGTATCGCCGGAACATCTCCGTAAAGAACAACGCTCCCACGAAGGTCATCGCCGTCAAGGGTAGATTTGGCAAGTGCGCCACCGTAAACAGCATGGTGGCAGACAGAACCGCAGGCCGCGCCCCCACGACCGATTCCAGCCGCAAATAGAGAAACGACTGCAACAAGAACTGCTGTCCAACCGCCCAGATCACATAGGGCCAAATGTTCTGGAACCGCGGCCACCCCGGATTCGCCGGCACCGGATGTCCGGTCCACATCGCGGCCGCCGGAATTGCAACCGCCACCACGCATCCGATCCCCAGGATTCCCGCCGTGCCGCGCCGCGAGGGCCAAACCAGGCCCAGTTCTTCGCGCGTGTGCCCCCGGAAACCAAACCACAAGACGACGCCCGCCAGCGCGGCAAACAGCAAGCTGTGCCCAAAGCTCCGGGGCGTCCACATGATGGCTTCCAGCAGCCCAAAGACCAGGAAAACCTCGCCCCACAGCGCCGGTCGTCCCTGGCGAAGCGGGTAAATCCCGGGGACTGATCCTGACGGGCTTCCCGGACCCGCTTCCCCACCCTGCGGAAAAGTTTTCGATCCAACGGCCATTTCCGCGATCTTATAAGTAATGCCTACACCCAGCAAGAGCACGCCCCGCGTGGTCATCGTCGGCGCCGGCTTCGGAGGCCTCAACGTCGCTCGCTCGCTCGCCGGCGATCCTGTTCAGATCACCATCGTCGACCGCAAGAACCACCACACCTTCCAGCCCCTGCTTTATCAGGTCGCAACCGCCGGCCTCTCGCCCGGCGAAATTGCCGCGCCCATCCGATCCGTCTTTCGGGGCGACACGAACGTGATCAGCTTGCTAGAAGACGTCCAGGGCTTCGATCTTGCTCGCCGCGTGGTGCATACCACCGAGCAGGAACTGCCCTACGACTACCTGATCGTCGCCGCCGGAGCCACTCACGCCTACTTCGGCCACGACGAGTGGGAACCCTTCGCGCCCGGTCTGAAGACCATCGAGGACGCCCTCGAGATTCGCCGTCGCGTGTTGCTGGCCTTCGAACTCGCGGAGCGCCAGGCCGCGATGCGGCGATCTCGAACGAGCCGCTGAACTTCGTCGTCGTCGGCGCCGGTCCCACCGGAGTGGAGCTTGCCGGAACGCTTGGCCGAAATCGCCCGCCACGTCGCTGGCGCACGAATTCCGCGCACATCGATCCCGCGCCGCGCACGTATCATTCTCCTCGAAGGTGGGCCGCGCGTGCTGCCCGCCTACCCGACGATCTCTCGCGTAGCGCCGAGGAGCAACTCCGGCACCTGGGCGTCGAAGTGCGCACCTGCAGCGCTGGTCACCTGCATCGAAGCGGGAGCCGTTTGCGTCGGGGAGACGCGCATCGTCGCTCCGGTCGTCCTGTGGGCCGCCGGTGTCGCGGCCTCGCCGCTGGGCAAGAAGCTTGGCGCGCCCGCTCGACCGTGCTGGGCGCGTGCTGGTCAATCCCGACCTCAGCATCCCCGGCCATCCGGAAGTCTTCGTTGTCGGCGATCTCGCGTCGCTCAAAGACGAACATGGCAAGACGCTTCCCGGCGTCGCTCCGGTCGCGATGCAGGAAGGCAAATCGTCGCGCAAAACCATCCGCCGCGACTTCGTCGGCCAGCCCCGCAAGAACTTTCCACTACTGTGGATAAGGGCAGCCTCGCCACCATCGGCCGGGCGGCCGCCGTCGCGCAGTTCGGCAAAATTCACATCTCCGGCTTCATCGCCTGGCTCTCGTGGCTCTTCATCCACATCTTCTTCCTGATCGGCTTTCGCAACCGCGTGCTGGTCTTCATTCAGTGGGCTTGGTCCTACGTCACCTACGAACGCGGCGCTCGCCTGATCACCGGCGACACCACGTTGCCTGGCTGGTCGGGCATGAGTCCCACATCGCCCACAGTTCCAAAACCGGCTGACGACCAAGTCCCCACCCCCAGCGCGCAATAGCGAGGTAATCCTGGCCTCGCTATAATTAATGTCTTGCGGATTCCACGGTCCATCGCCTTTCAGTGCGCGGTGCTGCTCGGCTTGTTCGGTCTTGCCCGCGCCCAGAGCCCGGCGAATTTTACCGAAACCGTGATCGTAATGCCCTTCGAAAACGCCTCAGGCGCTCCCGGCCTCCAGTGGATCAGCGAGGCCTTTCCGGAAGTCCTGAGCCAGCGCCTCTCGTCGCCCGCCGTTTTTCCCCTGACCCGCGACGATCGTCTGCGCGCCTACGACCGCGCCGGAATTCCTGCTGAGGTCCACCCCACCCGGGCCACCATCTATCAACTCGTCGAGCAGATGGATGTCGACTACGTCATCCTCGGCCGCTACACCTTCGATGGCCGCTCCTTCGCCGCGACCGCCCAGATCCTCGATATGCAACGCCGCAAGTTGCTGCCTGAGACCCAGGAGTCCGGCCCCCTCGTCGACCTGGTCAACATCCAGACCGCCCTCGCCTGGGATCTGCTGCGCTTACTCCGTCCCAGTTTTCCGCTCGATAAGCAGGCCTTCGTCAGCAGCGCCCAGCCCGTTCGTCTCGACGCGCTGGAGAATTACATCCGAGCAATTATCGCAACCAGTACCAGCGACAAGGTCCAACATTTCCGCGAAGCAGTCCGCCTCAATCCCTCCTACAGCGAAGCCTGGCTTTGCCTCGGCAGAACCTATTTCGACGACCGTCAGTACGACCAGGCGATCGCCGCCTTCGCCCAGGTTTCCGCGACCGACTTTCGGGCGCGCGAAGCCAACTTCTACTTGGGTCTTTCGGCCTATTATCTGGGAGATTTCTCCAGGGCTCAGTCGGCCTTCAACTTCGTCGCAGCGCGCCTTCCGCTGACGGAGGTCTACAACAACCTCGGGGTCGTAACCGGACGATTGGGTGATCGAAAGCAGGCTGCCAGCTACTTCCAGAAAGCTGTGCAGGCCGACTCCAACGATGCCGACTACCACTTCAATTTCGCCGTGGCGCTATACCAGACCGACGACCGCCAGAATGCCGCTCGACAGTTGAAGGAATGCTTAAAACTTCGTCCCGGAGACACTGAGGCACAATCGCTTGTCGACACCATCTCTGACAGCTTCAAGCCCACTCTGCAGCCCAAGGCTTCAGTGGAGCGCGTCAAGTCCAACTATGACGAAAACTCCTTTCGCCAGCTCTTCCTCGGGATCCAGGCCGCGGCCGAAGAGCGCCTCGCCAAGACCGACCCCGTCACTCACGCGCGGTTTCACGTAAGCCGCGGATATGAACTCCTGGGCCAGGGCTTCGTCGCAGAAGCGCAAAAGGAATTCCGCGAAGCCACAACACTCGACCCCGCGAGTGCCGAAGCCCATGCGGGACTCGGCCGCACGCTGGAAGCCGACAACGACGTCGCTGGCGCCCGCGCCGAGGCCGAAGCCGCCCTCCGCTTGAAAGTCTTCATCGAGCCCCTTCTCCTACTCGCCCGCCTGGATTTGCGAGACAATAAAGCCGACGCAGCCGCCCAGAGTGTGGACCGGGCTCTTCAACTCGATCCCGCCAACCCCTCGGCCCTCACCCTGAAGCGCGCTGTCGCAGCCAAGCTCGCGCAGAAAGCGCAGCCACTGCCCAACTGATGAAATCGTCGTTCCGCACGCTCCTTATGCAACTGGCCGGCCTCCTGCTCCTCGTGCTCTTCGCCCTGCCATCAGGCGCTGAGGTCCTTAAGATCGTGCTCAACGACACCATCCAGCCGGTCACCGACGAATTCATTGGACGAGCCCTTGCCGAAGCCAAAGCCAAAAACGCTCAGGCTCTGTTGATTGAGATCAATACTCCCGGCGGGCTAGTCGAATCCACCCGCGAGATTATCGAGAAGATCGTTGACTCCCCAGTCCCCGTCATCGTCTACGTAACACCCAGTGGCAGCCGCGCCGCCTCCGCCGGCTTTTTCATCTTGGAGTCCGCCGACGTCGCTGCCATGGCTCCCGGCACGCAATACCGGAGCCGCACACCCCGTCACCTTGGGCGGCGCGAAAATGGATGACGTCATGAAGCAGAAGGTCGAGAACGACCTGGCGGCCCTCATGCGCTCGGTCGCCTCCCGCCGCGGCCGCAACGTCGAAATCGCCGAAAGCGCGGTGCGCGAATCCAAGTCCTTCACTGAACAGGAAGCGCTTTCCAAAAAACTGATCGATTACGTTGCCTCCAGCGAGGACGATCTCTTCCGCCAGATCGAAGGCAAGCCCATCAAGCGCTTCGACGGAAAAACGGTCACCCTGAATCTTGTCGGCCAACCGATCCGTCCCTTCGAGATGACTCTGAAGCAGAAGATCCTTGACGCCCTGATGGATCCCAACATCGCTTTTATTCTGCTGGCCATCGGCTTGCTTTCTCTCTATGTCGAGTTCAACCATCCGGGTGCGGTCGTCCCCGGTACCGTGGGCGTGGTTTTCATTCTGGTCGCAGCTTTCGCTCTCAACCTGCTCCCCGTGCGCTTCGCGGCGCTCGCTCTGATTGTCGGCTCCTTTGTCCTGTTCGCGCTCGAGGCCAAATTCGTTACCCACGGCGTGCTCACTACCGGCGGTATCGTGCTTCTCACCCTCGGAGGCCTGTTGCTGGTCGACGCTGCTATCCCTGAAATGCGCGTGCGCTTCCTTACCGCGCTCGCGGTCAGCGCCCCTTTGGGACTTATCACCGCCTTCCTGATGACGATTGCCTTGAAGGCACGCCGCAACAAGGTGGTGACGGGCGTCCAGCAATTGGC
>CAVRZQ010000008.1:0-63854 GCA_963725575.1 uncultured Acidobacteriota bacterium | reverse complement strand
ACGAGGCGGCAACGGGAGCGCTCGAGCCGCAAAATCCTGCGACCCTCACTACTTCCGTGGTTAACGTTGTCGGCTACTCCAACATCGTGCCGCAAGCGGGCGGAGCGTTGACGCCGCTCAGCGTCGTGTCGGTGGCCGGGAAGATTAACTGGCCGTACATGCAGCAGTGGCACTTCGACGTGCAGCACGATCTGTTTCACAATACCGTGGCCACGGTTTCCTACGTGGGCAGCAAGGGAACACATCTAAGCCGAGAGTTCGATCTGAACCAGGTGATGCCCACGCCCCTGAGTCAGAATCCCTACAACGTCCATGAGCCGATCAACGGCATCGATCCGACAACCGGTTCCCCACACGATGACTGCGGAACCATGACTACGCCGAGTGGAGTTGCGGTGACGGGCCAGGCGGCGATCAATCTGCAGATCGCATGCGGAGCCGATCCCAACCTTTTCCGGCCATACCAGGGAATCTCGGGCATCACTCGCAAGGAGCAGACTGCCGGGTCGATATACCACGCAGCACAGTTCTCGCTACGGCACACCATCGGCGGGCTGGTCTTGAATCTGTCCTACACGTTCAGCCATTCCATCGACGATGCTTCCTCGGGACTCGATACGACTCTGCCCGACACCTACCATCTGAACGCTTACCGTGCCAGTTCCAACTTTGACCAGCGTCATCTGTTCAGTCTGAGCTACGTCTACGATCTGCCGTTTTTGAGGGGCAAGAGACTGACCGACAAGCTGCTGGGAAACCTGGCAGTGGTCGGGCATCACGATCATGCAGACGGGAACACCGTTCTCCATCAACAATGGAGGCGGGAACGGAGTGCCGAATGATAACGCGGGTGTTGGGAACACAGTGACCAGCTTTGCGTCGAGTGTAGACCTGGCGGGCAATCCAAATTCCGGCATCGGCCATATCGCAGTGCCAGGATTTGGGCCAGCGCTGTACAATCCTGCGGCCTTCGTCGCTCCGCGTGGACTGACTTTTGGAGATACGCCGAGAAACTTTCTCACCAATCCTCGCCGCACAAACTTCGACATGGCGCTGTTCAAGCGCTTTCCCATCCGGGAAAGTGTCGGATTGGAGTTCCGTGTGGAAGCCTTTAATGTCTTCAATCACACGCAATTTGCATGGCTGGGCGGCGGAGAGGGCTCGGCAGGGAGCAACAGCCCGTTCTCGAACTCGACCAACGGGAATGGCTGCTACGAGAGTGCGAACTATTCGGCCGGGGACTCCTCCTGCGTTGTGGATCAGCAAAGCGGATTCCTGCGCGCCGCCTCTGCGCATAACCCGCGTATCCTTCAACTCGGCTTGAAGTTCATGTTCTGATTGCCGTGGTCGGATGAAAACAAAAATCCCGGTCTCGACGAGACCGGGATTGCTTCTTTTACCGCGCCTGGAGCCTTAGACGCCTACCGACTGCCGTACTCCGCCCCCCACCACGGCGAACGCCTGCTCCAGATCGGCAATCAGATCCTCAACGTTCTCGATGCCCACCGACAGCCGAATCATCTGCTCGGTGACGCCCATCTTTTGCGCACTTCTGGATCGATCATGGTATGCGACGTCAGCACCGGAATCGTCACCAGCGACTCGACTCCGCCGAGACTCGGAGCCAGCGTGAACAGACTGAGCGCCTCGGCAACCCGGCACGCGTCCGCTCCGTTGCCATCGACCTCAAAGCTCAGCACGCCGCCAGCGCCCGCCATCTGCTTTTTAGCGATGGCGTAATCGGGATGTCTTCGAGCATCGGATAATGCACGCGCGTCACCTTCGGATGCTGGCTCAGAAATTCGGCAATGCGCAGCGCGTTCTGGTTCTGGCGCTCGACCCGCACCGCGAGCGTCTTGATTCCGCGCAACAGCAGAAACGCCGCATGTGGATCCATGCATGCAGCCGAGCGTCGTGCGAGCATGATGAATCTGGTCGATCAAATCGCGCCGTCCAGCCGCGATGCCGCAGATCAGGTCCGCATGTCCGCCGAAATATTTCGTGCCCGAATGCAGCACGAGATCGATGCCCCATCTCCGCGGGACGGCAATTGATGGGCGTGGCAAAGGTGCGAGTCAATCATCGTGATCAGGTTGTGCTTCCTGCGCCGATGGCCGCAATTTTCTTCGAGATCGACGACGCGCACCGTCGGATTGGTCGGCGACTCGATGTACAGAAGTTTTGTGTTGGGACGAATCGCGCGCTCGTGCTGCTCGATGTCGTTGGTATCGACGAACGTGGTTTCGATCGCCAAGCTTCGGCAGCCACTGCGAAAGAAACTTGGTCACGCCGCCGTAAATATCGCGCTGCGCAACGATGTGATCGCCCGCTCTTGACCAGCGCCAGAATCGACGTGGTGATCGCCGCCATGCCCGAAGAGAACAGAAGCGCCGCATCTGTGCCTTCCAGTTCCGCGATCGCCGATTCGGCGACGGTGTGTGTCGGGATTGCCGTAGCGCGTGTAGAAACCAGTCGGTGTGAGTCGCGCGCACCTGCTCCTGCATGTCAGTGACTTCAAAGGTGGAAGTCTGGTAGATCGGCGTGGCCAGCGGTCCGTTCTTCTTCTGCAGAGGTCGGTGCCGCCGCGAACGGCCTCGGTTTCCTGGCGGAACTCTGATGCTTTTTCATCCCCAATCTCCTGTAGAGACGCGGCTTGCCGCGTCTCCCGCACCGTGCGTGGAAGACGGAGCAAGCGCCGTCTCTACACTAACTTCTTACCGCATCCAGCGCTGGCACCGGAGCGAGCCACTGCGCCGAGCGCGCGTGCTCGCCGGTAACCAGCTTGTCGAACTCCTTCTGCAGCGCGCGCGTGACCGGACCTGTCTTTGCCGTCGCCGATGGTCGAAAATCAATCTCCCGCAGAGCCACACTTCGGCCGCGGTGCCGCAAACGAACACTTCATCGGCAATATAAAGCTGGTCGCGCGAGATCGGCTCCTCGACGACGGTATAGCCCAGGTCGCCGAGCCAGCGTGATCAGGCTGTCGCGAGTAATGCCTTCCAGAATGCCCGCCCGCGGCAGTCGTGTAGATTACGCTCGTTGCGTACGACGAAAAGATTCTCGCCCGTGCACTCCGCCACATAGCCGATCGGGACCGAGCATGATGGCTTCGTCGAATCCGAGCGCGGTGCGATTCGGTCTTCGCCAGAATCGAGCTCACATAATTTCCCGAGACCTTGGCCTTGGTCATCATGATGTTCGGATGCAGCCGCGTGAACGAAGCAATATTGGCGCGAATGCCGCGTTCCTTGGCCTCGGCGCCGAGAAACGTCGTTCCACTCCCACACCGCGACCACGAACCGCGGCTTGCCCGGCTTCGACCGTCATCCTCATCGCGCCGTCCAGGTAAATCATCGGGCGGATGTAGCACGCGGAAAATTCGTTGGCCGCGATCGTCTGGTGAATCGCTTCGACATCTGTGCCTTGGCGTAATGGCAACTCGCGAAAGCCGACGATGTGCGCGGAATCCAGCAGGCGCTCGACGTGTTCGTCCAGCCGGAACACCGCCGGCCCGTGGTCGGTCGCATAGCAACGGATGCCTTCAAACACGCTGAAGCCGTACTGCATTCCGGCACTCAGAAAGGCACGACGCCCTCAGCCGCCGGCCGAAGCCCGCCGTCCATCCATATGTAGCGTGCGGTCCCTGGCATAGCTCTCCATCGCTTTCTGGTTTTGAGACTGCAATAACGAAATCGGGCGACTCGTACTGGCCCGGAGATTTCACGATGTTTTGCCTCCCCGGCCAACTATAAGGGCAAGTGGAGGGCCCGCCGACGACGACGGGCGAAGACACCCGTCGCTCCATTGACCCGCCTCCCAGATTAACTGCGCGCTTCACGCTGGGCAAGCGAAACCCGGCCGCGACCCCGGGTCGCATTTTATAATCCGTCGCTTATGGAAACCGGACTCAAGAATCGTGTCGCCATCGTTGCCGCGTCCAGCCAGGGAATTGGACGAGCCACCGCCGAAGCTTTCGCCGCCGAAGGCTGTCGAGTCGCCATGTGCGCCCGAAATGCGGCCACGCTTCAGGCGGCAGCCGCGCACATCCGGCAACAATACAACGCGGAAGTGTTGGCCGAGCCCTTCGACGTGACCGACCCGACCGCGGTCCACGATTTCGTCGAAGCCGTGGTCTCCAGATTCGGCAGCGCCGACATCTGCGTCACCAATGCCGGAGGTCCGCCCGCCAAGGGCTTTCTGGCGACGACGGTCGATGACTGGCGCAAGGCGATCGACGCGAACTTCATGAGCACGGTCTACTTCGCTCGCGAGGTCATCCCCCACATGCAGAAAAAGAACTGGGGACGCATCATCACCATTACCTCGATCACCACCAAGCAGCCGGTGGCGGATCTGGTGCTCTCGAATGCTGTGCGCGCCGCGGTCGTGGGACTGGTGAAGAGCCTCGCCAACGAATTCGGCAAAGACGGAATCCTGGTCAACAACGTCGGTCCCGGCTTCACCGCGACCGACCGGCTGAAGGAACTCGCCAAGGTCACGTTCCGCGGGATCCGGGAAGTCAGAGCAGGAAATCTTCGATGGCTGGGCGGTCGATGCCTCCCTGAAGCGCCTCGGCGAACCCCGCGAAGTGGCAGACACGATCGTCTGGCTCGCCTCCGATCGGGCTTCCTACATCACCGGTCAGACCATCCTTGTCGACGGCGGAGTCTACAAGGGACTGTGATCTCGGGTGACCCATCGTAAGGACTTTTCTGGTTCCCGCCGGGGATCTCGTATTGCGAACTCTACGTAGTTTTAGTAACCTGTGGCGCAATTCCACTCCAGTCAAAGTTGACCCGGAATCTTAGCTAGCCTGACAGCATGGGGCGGGGGATTTGTTATATGCGGACGACGATCAACCTGGGTGGGCGAGTAGCCACAGGCCGCAAGTCGCCTGCGGTGGCTCGTGCCGCGGCCTGTTGTCGTCTTCTGGAGCTGTTTCTGTTCTGAAATCTGTAAGCAGGTTCGAATCGTCAAGTCCGAGTTGGGGAGGGGTGTATGTCCAAGTTTTTCCGCAACCAGTTGGGGTGGGTGTTGGTCGGAGTTGCCTTGCTCGGCCAAGCCTTTGCGCAGGGCGGCGCGACCGGCGCCATCACCGGCACGGTGCAGGACCCCAGCGGCGCCGTGGTGGCCAACGCCGACGTCCGGATCATCAATCAGGACACGGGGACAGTCACGCGTGCCACCAAGACCGACGCCAGCGGTTCGTTCACGGCCACGCTCCTTCCGGTTGCCACCTACACTCTGAACATTGCCAGTGGCGGGTTCCGGGAAGCGAAGATTCCTGACATCGCGGTGCGCGTCACCGAAACCACTCGCCTGACGGCGAAGCTGGTTCCTCTTCAGGTCCTCGAAAAAGTGGAAGTCCAGGCCCTGGTGCAAACGGTCGAGACCACGACCGCGACCACCGGCCAGGCCATCGAGTCGAAGACCATCCGCGACCTCCCGCTGGCGACCCAAAACTTCCAGCAGTTGCTGACCCTGTCTTCCGGGGCGCAAAGCGAGCTGAATGCGTCCGCCCAGCTGGGACGCGGCAACGTCCGCGTCATTGTCAACGGCCAGCGCGAAGACAACAACAACTACCTGATCGAGGGCATCAGCGCGACCGACTACAACGTCGCCCAAGCAACCAACATCCCGCTCCCCAATCCCGACGTGATCCAGGAATTCAAGGTCCAGACCTCGCTCTACGACGCTTCGCAGGGGCGTAATGGCGGCGGCAACGTCAATGCCATCATGAAGTCCGGCACCAAGAATTTCCACGGGGACGTCTACGAATTTTTCCGCAACGATGTCCTCAACGCCAACGAGTACTTTCTGAACCGCGCGGCACAAAAGCGGCCACCCGTGAAACAAAACATCTTCGGCGGCAGCTTCGGCGGTCCGATCGGCAAGGAAGCGCAAGCCGGTTATTTCTTTGTGAACTATCAAGGCACGCGCCAGCGCAGCGGGCTCTCGCCGGGAACGCTGATCAGCACGACACTGCCAGTGATCCCCGCTTCGGTTCGCAACGACGCCAGCTATGGACGCGCAGTTGGAGGCGGCCTTCGGGGTGACCAGCATCGACCCCGTCGTGCACAAACTATTGCTGTTCCAGAGCAGCCAGTTCGGAGCGCCTGCAGGCGGCTATCTATTCCCGGCTCTCCCGGGGAACCTGGGCGATTCAGCGCAGTTCATCGTGAGCAAGCCCGGGAAGTACACCGAAGACCAGTTCACCGCCAACTGGGACAGGGAATTTCACGGCGGCAACGACAAGCTCTCCGCCCGCTTCTTCTTCTCTAACGGCGAACAGTTGTTGCCCTTCGGCGCCGGCGGCCTGCAGGCCTCGCTGGGTGGCACTCTGGCCAGCAGCATCAGCGCCACCGACCTGAATTTCCCCTACGACATTCCGGTGAATGACCGCTTCTTCAGCATCAACGAGACCCATCTTTTCTCTCCGGCGCTGGTCAACGACTTCCGCTTCGGCTTCGTGCGAATCAACAACAGCCTCATCAACATTCCGCCCATCACAGCCGATGACTTGGGCATCGATCGCCCGATGAACAACATCACCAAGTCGATTTACAAATTTTCTCTGGCCAGCTTCCAGATGGGCCCGACGCCTCCCGCCGACCAGTTCCAGATCCAGAACAATTACAACTTCGTCGACACGGTGAGCTGGGTGAAGGGGGCGCACAGCCTGCGCTTCGGCGGAGACTACACTCGCGTCAAACTCGACAAGAAGTTTCCCCAGGTATTTAACGGACAGCTCTTCTTCGGGACGACAGCCGACGGAGAAACCGACTTCCAGCACTTCCTCGAGGGCTCAGCGACGGGCAGTTTCGGCGGCGGCGGTGTGTTCAACCACCAATATCGCAACAACAATTTCGGCTTCTTCGTGCAGGACGATTGGAAGGCGCGGCAGCACCTGACCCTGAATCTCGGCCTGCGCACCGAAATTATGGGTGCTTTTTACGACAAAGCCTGCCACATCGGCAACTTCGACCCGCAGCTCGGCAACAGCGGGCAGTATCCCTTCGTCTATGGCAAATGCGCCAACAAGCTGAATGTTCCCGGACTCACCGGGGCCGGCAACAACACGACCTACAAGAATAACTACGCCACTGGTTTCGGCCCCCGCATTGGCTTCGCGTGGGATGTCTTTGGCCATCACAACACCACTCTGCGCGGCGGCATCGGGATTTACTACGTGCGCGAAGACGTGGGCACAGTCGACCAGCTCTCATTCCAGGCGCCGTACTTGCCGATTGCGGGCTTGCCAAACAACGCCGGATGCCTCAGCACCTTCTTTGCGCCGGCGGGTCCAAATACTCCCTCGCAATGTCTAACCAACGGCGCCAATCTCAACGGTCTTCCCGCAGGGAATGTTCTTGATCCCGGATTCGTGCCCTGTCTCGGCGTCTTGCTGAATTTCCCCGGCAACGACACCACTCAGTTCCCGAACTACGGCTGCGCCAATGGCAGCCCGGGCCTGGTTCCATCGGAGGACCTGTTTGTCCTGACCGTTCCCCGTCGCTTCGTGACCCCGAACACGCAGCAATGGAACTTGACCTTGCAGCGTGAGTTGGGCAAGCAATGGGTGCTCGAAGTCGGCTACGTCGGTACACATGCCGTGCACCTGCGCGAGACCAGCACCAACATCCAGGCCAAACTCGCGACAACTCTCCAACCAGTAGTCGTTACCGACCAGAACGGAAACCCGATTCCGATCACCAGCAACACCGCGTCCAACGGTCCCGCGCGCTCCAACCTGCAGGGGGTGAACGGCTACGGTGGCATCCAGATTTTCGCCAATGACGCCTACTCGCACTACCACTCGCTCCAGGCTACACTCTCCCGCCGTTGGGGGGCAGGGTATTTCCAGGGCGCATACACCTTCTCCAAGTCGACCGATGCCACCTCCAGCGGCAACACCGCTCTGAACACGGCCTTCAACGACGAAAGCAATATCCGCAACTCCTACGGCCTTTCCGACTTCGATCGCACGCATCGCTTGACTGTCAGCTATAGCTACGATCTCCCGATCTTCAAGGGCGCGACCGGTGCCAAAGGCGTCTTGCTCGGAAACTGGGGCATTCAGCGGCATCACCATCTTCCAGTCAGGAACACCCTTTTCGATTCTCGACTCCGCCGCGGGTTCCGCGTACTTGGCACGTTCCTCTCGTTTAACGCGTTGGGTGCTGACCTTGCTCCCGGCCGCACCATCGCCACCGGGCTGACTCCGGGGACATTCACAACCGCCTCGATGGTTACGTCGACATCAACAACTTTGCGACGCTCCGCCCGCCGACCCTGCTGGTTGCGCAGCTGACCCCACGGGCGCGGCTTGCACCACGCGCTTCGGTAATCTTGGTCGCAACATCTATCGGGGACCCTTCCAGCAGAACTGGGATTTCTCGCTGATCAAGCATTTCCGCCTGACTGAGCGGCAAGATCTGCGCTTCACCGCGGACTTCTTCAACATCTGGAACCATGCCAACTTTGGCAATCCAACGTCGAGGGACCTCGAGAACCCGGGCGCCTTCGGCAAAATCAACAGCACCGTCGGCACCCCGCGCCTGATCCAGTTTCCTTGCGGTATGCCTTCTAACATGACGGAGAAAACGGTCGCGACCCGCATTCCGCTTGCTCGAGCGCGATCAGGTCTCTCCCGAAATCGCCGCCGTCTACGACGCCCTGCTGAAGCAGCGGGGCGTCGTTCCCAACATGTTCAAGACCCTGGCGCACACGCCGGCCCTGGCGCTGGGGATCGCCGGATTTCTGAAGGCGCTGCTCAGTGACGGCGCGCTGCCCGGCTGGTATAAAGAGCTGGTCGCGACGCGCCTCTCGGTCCTTCACAATTCGCAATACGCAGTCTCGGCGCACGCGCTTTCCGCCCGGCAAAAAGGAGCGACCGAGGAGCAGATTCGCCGCGGTGAAAGCCGATTTCGAACGTGGCCCTTTCACCGAAGCGGAGAAGTTAGGCTTTCGCTGCGCAGAACGCCTGCATCGTTCCGGGCAGGATCTCGATGACGAGCTTCTTCGCGAAGTTGAAGAGCGTTTACACCGACGCGCAGATCGTCGAACTGATCGCCACCGCCTCGGCTTTCGAGTTGTTTCCGCGCCTGGTTGATGGCCTTCGGCTCCCGATCACGCCGATCCCAAAGGCTGGCCCCTAAGAGATAAGGTCACACGAAGGAAGGACTCGATGCGTCCCCTGGCTTCCCGACTATCGGTAATGAGCGGCGAAGGCGCGCTCTCGGTCTTCGCCCGCGCCAAGGAACTCGAGCGCCAGGGACGCTCCATCATCCACCTGGAACTCGGCGAGCCCGACTTTCATCCCGCCGAGCCCGTGGTCGCCGCCCTCGAGCAAGCCCTGCGCGACGGCAAAGACCGCTACTGCCCGTGGCCGGTGTTCCCGCGTTGCGCGAAGAACTCGCTCGCTACCTGCAGCGCACGCGCAACCTCGACGTGACCGCCGCCAACATTGTCATCGCTCCCGGCTGCAAGATCGCGCTGTTCCTGGCCCTGATGGCGATCATCGAGCCCGGGCGACGAAGTCCTCTATCCCGATCCCGGTTTTCCCGGCTATCCCTCGATCACCGCAGGCTTCGGCGGCGTCGCCCGTCGCCGTTCGGACTCGCGGAGCGAAACCAGTTCCAGCCCGATCCCGACGAAATCGCCGCCAAGATCACGCCGCGCACCAAGGCGATCCTGACCTGAACTCGCCGAGCAATCCGACGGGCACCGTTTACACCGACGCCGTCCAGCGCCGCATCGCCGAACTCGCTGTCGAGCACGACCTCTACGTTCTCTCCGACGAGATCTACGCCCGCATCATCTACGGCGGAGAAATACATTTCCATGCTCAGCTATCCCGGGCATGGCCGGAGCGCACGCTGATCATCGACGGCTTCTCGAAGAGCTTCGCCATGACGGGATGGCGCCTGGGCTACACCGTCGCGCCGCCGGAAATCGTCCCGCACCTGGTGATGCTGGCCATCAACAGCTACACCTGCGTCGCGGAGTTCACCCAGTACGCCGCCATCGAGGCGCTGCGCGACACGTCGGGGCGCCACGCCGCGCATGGTCAACGAATTTGCTGAACGCCGCGACCAATTTATCCGCGAGTCTGAATCAAGTCCCCGGCTTCCGCTGTCCCCATCCCGACGGCGCGTTTTATGCCTGGGTGAACATCACCGGCACGGGACATGACCGCCGAAGAAGTCTGCCGCATCATGCTGGAAGAAGCAGGAGTCGCCGCGATTCCGGGCGCCGCGTTCGGGCCTTCGGGAAGCGATTTCGTGCGCTTCTCGTTTGCATCGTCGAACGCCACGCTGCACGAAGCCGTCCAACGAATTCAGAAAGCATCGGCCGCGTGGCAGGGAGCGCCCGCTGCCAGGTGAATAAACGATGGAGCGACTGGCGTCTCGCCCGACGCTGTGGTGAAGCCACGCTGTTGTGGGGAGCAAACGACCAGCCGCGAAGCGGCGCAAGAATGCGCTCACGGAGCAACCTTGGGAGCTGAACAACGATTCAAGCCCCGAAGGACCGACTGTAACGCTGTCTGCCAGTTCTCGACTCAGGGAGAATCAACGAATGACGCGAATTCCCGTCTCCATTGTGCGGCCTCAGCTTATCGTCATCCTTCCACCAGCTCCGCGTTCGCCCAGTCCCGGCCCTTGCGAGCCCTGAGCGTCCGCGAAATCTACACGCGCCTCTTGCCGCAGATCGAGAAGATCCCCATCTTCGACCACCACGCCCACCCCGGCTTTCCCGACGACCCCGACGTCGACGCCATGGCCGCGCCTCCGGGCAGCGCTCCGCTGCGCGAGCGCGACACGCAATCCCGAACTGGTCGCCGCCGCCAAGGCCCTCTTGGGCTATCCCTACGCCGATCTTTCTCCCGAGCACGCCAAGTGGCTGGTCAGCAAAAAGGCGGAACTGAAGAAGAAAGCAAGGCACCGCCTACTTCTCAACATCTGCTCGACAAGCTGAACATCGATCAGGGCGTCGCCAACCGCGCCATGATGGCCGACTACCTCGACCCCAAGCGCTTCCTCTGGGTCTTCTTCGCCGACTCCTTCATGTGGCCCTTCGACAACAAGAAGGAGACGCGCCCGCAACGTCGACGAAGAGGTCTACATCCCGCTGCAGGAGAAAATGCTGCATCGCTGGATGCAGCAGGAAAATCTGCAAACACGCTGCCCGCCAGCTTCGACGACTACCTGAAGTTCGTCACCCAGATGCTCGAAGACAATCAGAAAAACAAAGGCTGCCATCGCGATGAAATTCGAAGTCGCCTACTTCCGCCCGCTGCACTTCGGCGATCCCGCCCGCGAGCAGGCCGAAGCCATCTACAAGAAATACGTCAAAGGCGGCGTTCCGTCTGAGCCCGAATACCGCACCTTCCAGGACTACATTTTCCGCTACCTGATCGCCGGAAGGCGGCCGCCTGCAACTGCCGGTCCACATCCACTCCGCGGTCGGCATCGGCGACTACTTCAACATCTCCGAAAGCAACATCATGCATCTGGAAAACATTCTCCGCGACCCGCGCTATGCGGACACGATCTTCGTCATGATCCACGGCGGATATCCGCTCGAGCGCGAAGCGATCTGGCTGGCCGCGGTCAAGAACGTCTACATGGATTCGTCGCTGATGGAAATCGTCATGTATCCCGGCGGCCTTCAAAGATTCGCTGCGGCAGTGGCTCGAAACTTTCCCCGACAAAATCACCTTCGGCACCGATTGCTTCCCGTACAACGACGTGCTCGGCGCCGAAGAGAGCTACTGGCTGGGCGTTCAGACCGCCCGGACGGGGCTGGCCGCGAGCGCTGGCCGAGATGGTTTCCGCCGGCGAAATCACCGACGCCAAAGCGCTCGAGATGGCCCACGCCTATCTCCACGACACGCGGTCAGCCTGTATCCGGGAAAGGTCCACTGATGCCAAAGCCAGTAGCAGAGCCAAGCTGCAGCGATCGGCAGCCTTTACGACCTTGCGATAGAAGGCCTTCAACGCCCGCGAGAAAGAAATCTGACTCGCCGACCAGGAAAGGTCACCGGCCAAAAACAAGAAGAAGGCGATCCGAAAGTGCGCGCCCCAAGCAGGCCACAAAGCGTCGAAACGTGGCGCGAAGGTGCGGCAAGAAGCCCGCAAAGAAGGTCGAGCTGAAATACATTCCATGGAACTCAGTCGAGGTGGAAGACCTGAATCCGCTGCTGCAGCGCCACTTCGTGGTCGGGCGAGAACATCATGGTGGCGCGCGTGCTGATGAAGAAAGGCTGCATCGTTCCCGATGCACAGTCATCCCAACGAGCAGATCACCTACATCCTCGAAGGCGCGCTGAAGTTCTGGATCGACGGCAAGGAAATCGTCGTCAACGCCGGCGAAGTCCTGACCATTCCGCCCAACATGCCGCACAAAGCCGAAGCGCTGAAGGACACCGTCGACCTACGATGTCTTCAACCCGCCCGCGCGCCGACTGGATGAGCAGGACCGACGAGTACCTGCGCTAAGAGCAAAGAGGACGCACGATCGCAAGACTCGCCTTTGGAAACAAGGCTGACTCCGCTATCCTGATGTCTCTGTGGTTGACGTGCGTCCTTTAGGCCCGATGGCTAGCTACGACCCACAATGAATCCACGGCACCCGATTCCGCACCGAACGCCACTCTCCCGCCTCCGCTGTATCTCCTGCGGCGCCATCGGCCGACCGCGCCGGCCAGGACTTCCGCTGCGCGAGCTGCGGCGACCTCTTCGAAGTTTTCTATCCCGCTGGCAAACGCCGCAAGGCCTGAGCGGCTGGCCTCGACGCCAGCCGACTCAAACACTCTGGCGCGATCGCAAGACACTCGCTAGCGCCCTCGACCAGAGCGGAGTCTGGCGCTTTCGCGAACTGCTGCCGCCGAAATCCCGGACAGAGCCGCATCACCCTGCGCGAAGGCAACACTCCGCTCTACGACTTGCCGCGCTGCGCCCGCGCTGCCGGCGTCGACAATCTCTTCAGCCAAGCATCAGGGCATGAACCCGACCGCCTCCTTCAAAGACACCGGCATGACCGTCGCCGCCTCCTTTGCGCATCAGCAAGGATTCCGCTGGGTCGCCTGCGCCTCCACCGGCAACACCTCGGCTTCGATGGCCGCCTATGCTGCGCGCGGCAACATGCACAGCCTCGTCCTGATCCCCGAAGGCAAGATTTCCTGGGGCAAGCTCTCGCAGTCGCTCGACTACGGAGCCCTCACCTGCCAGCTCCGCACCGACTTCGACGGCTGCGTGCGCATCCTGAACGAACTCGTGCGCCGCAAGCCCATCTACCTGCTCAACTCCGTCAACCCGTATCGCATCGAAGGCCAGAAGACCGCCGCCATCGAACTGATGGAGCAACTGGACTGGCAGCCGCCCGACCACATCATCGTCCCCGGCGGCAATCTCGGAAACAGCTCCGCGATCGGCAAGGCGCTGCTGGAAATGCACGACCTCGAGACTGATCTCGCGCCTGCCGAAGCTCTCCATCATCCAGGCGCGAAGGCGCGAACCCGTTTTACCGCAGCTGTGCGCGAATTTGGCGGCAAGAAGTTGACGCCCATGACAGCCGACACCCTGGCCACCGCCATCCGCATCGGCAATCCCGCGTCGTGGAAGAAGGCCCTGCGCGTGCTGCGGGAGACCGGCGGCGCGGTCGAGCAGGTCACCGAAGTCGAAATCGCCCAGGCCAAAGCCGAAATCGGCGCCGACGGCATCGGCTGCGAGCCCGCCTCCGCCGTCACGCTGGCCGGCCTGAAGAAACTCGTCGAAACAGGGATTCGTGAAGCCGAGCGAGACGGTTGTCCTGATCCTGACCGGGCACCTCCTGAAAGATCCTGATTTCACCATCAAGTTCCATCGCGGCGACCTGTTTGCCGGAACCGCCACGAGAAGGAAGCGACCGTGCTGGCTCCCTGCAGCGTGCCCCGGTGGTGCTCGACGCCACCGTCGACGCCGTCATCGCCACGCTGGAGCGCCGTTCGAAACCTTAGTAGCACGGCGGTCCTAGCTTTTGCGCAAACTGGTGTCAAATGACGCCACGCGAAAGTCGTTGAGCGCAGAAACCTCAGCCGTGCAAGACCCGCATTCGACGCCCGAATCTTCGCCCGTCCGCATCCCCCTGCCCGCCGACCTCGGCCAACCTCGGCCCGGCCTTCGACGCCGCCGCCCTCGCCATCGATTTCTATCTCCGGCTCGATGCCCGCCCCGCCCCCGACTTCTTCATCCCCGCCGAATGGCCGCGACGCCGACATCTGCGGTCGACTTGAAGACCACCTCATCCTGACCACCTACCGCGAGGTCCTCCGGGCCGCCGGGAAATCGCCCGAGCCGCTCGCTCTCCACATCGAGAACGAAATCCCCATCGGCAAGGGCTGCGGATCGTCCGCCGCCGCCCGGCTGGCCGGCATCGCGCTCGCCGTCCACTACGGACATCTGCGCTGGAAAGACGACCGCATCGTCGGCGAAGCGTCCCTGCGCGAGCACCATCCCGACAACGCCTCCGCCTGCTGGATGGGCGGCCTCACCGTCGCCCGCATGTCCAGCGAAGGCGAAGCCCAGGTCGCCAGCATCCGTCCGAAAGGGAAGTGGCCGCTGCTGCTCGCCGTTCCTCCGGAACCGCTCTCCACCGAGCAAGCGCGCCGCGTGCTGCCCGTCAATACTCGCGTGCCGACGCGGTCACCAACATTCAGAACTCGATGCTGCTGCTGGCGGCCTTCATGCACGGAAGCCCGAGATCCTCCCCGCGGCGCTGGAAGACCGCATCCACCAGCCCTACCGCGCGCCGCTCTGCCCGCTGCTCCCGGCGATCCAGGAACTGCCGGGAACGCCGGGAATCCTCGGCGCTGCCCTGAGCGGCGCCGGACCGTCGGTGCTGGTTTTTCTGGATCCCCGCAGTAAAACGCCGGCAAAAAAAATCGCCGCCCGGGTGGCGGCGCATCTTGACCGGAAGCACTTACCTGCCGAACTGCTGCTCACAGCGATCGCCGATAAGGGCGCGGCAGTAACCCGCTTTCCGAAGCTCTAGTCTGCACGTGCGTCGATTCCTCGCGGAGAGAGTCCAGCGGCGGCCTCGCGGACCCCGTGTTATAGGCACGGACGGGCCTCGACTAATTAGCTCGTCCACTCTCCAGTTCCGTGTACACGCTCCAGCAGTGCGTCTCGAAGCTCACTTGCGGTTCGCGGGCGGCCCGCGCCGGATACGACTCGACCGCCAGAAAGTAACTCAGAATCTCATGCTCGACTTCGCGCCGGCGAGCTTCTTCCATGAGTTCCACACCCGTCTTTGACTTCATCGACATCTTCCCAACCTTTCGCGCCCGGCGCCTCGAGCGCCTCGCGCAGGTACTTAAATTTCTCGGGAAAGCTACCAAGGACGTGTCAGGTATCTTTGCCTTCGATCGGGGGGAAGATGCAGGTTAGTGTCTGGAGTAATCATCGTAAATAGCACGGGCGTGCTACCCGGTACTCGGAAGTACACTGCGCGAAGAGAGGAAATGGAGGTTTCAGTGCGGCAAGAGTTCGCGCAAACCTGTTCCCGTTGAAATTAGCGTCGAAGTAGAATTCCGCTACCCGCATCCACGGTAGCAAGGTAGCTGTTTATCCTTAGTTCGATCCGCAACGTCCAGTTCGGGCGTCTTGAGCCGGGTTCCTTTCATTTGCTAGCCGGCGGCACAATCCCGTTATGCCGCAAATACACCACCATCTGCCCGTAGTGATCGAAGCAGTGTCCCACGATCAGCGTCGTCAGCCCGAGCCGCGTTACCTTGTTCTGGCCCCATGGGCTGTTGATCGGGTCCACCTGATTTTGTTCGTTGATGACCGCCACCGCCTTATGCATGTAGGCAAACGAATCCTTCAAGAACTGCATGACCTCGGCCTTGCTCTTCACCGAGGCCGGCCCCGCCTCATCGTCTCCGATTTCCACCGGAGACTTTACCTGCAGGATGGTGGCGGCAATTTCGAAGTTGGTGGCGGCTACGTGTTTTACCTGTTGCGCAAACGTGCGCACACCCTTGAACTCACCGTCCGTCGGCGCGTAGCCATACTTGTTCTCCGGCATGGCATCCGCTGCCGGCACAAATTCTTTTTCCACGTTGGTTACTGCCCGGTCCAGGGCTTGGGTCACGGTGCGAGGCGGTTCGGGCTTTGGCATCTGCTGGCCCAGCGCCGCACTACACCCCAGCGCGAGAAAAATACCCAGGAGCGAAATTATTGTCTTCATAATGTTCTCCAATAACGATCGTATATTAAGTCAAATCTCGTATCGGGCACACCTTCAGGCGTGCCGAAAGGCCTCAGAAGTTGAAGGCTTGTCCGCGTCTGTGCATCAGCGCTCAATGCTGTCTCCGCTCGTTGAAGACATGCAGCCACGAAAACGGTCTCTCGTATCCGTGCCATGCCGCACGGCTGAAGAGGCTGTGGAAAGAGCCGCCGAACGCCGTGTTTCGGCTCGGCGGCTGAAGCCGTGTTGACAGGAGAGCGCTTACGGCCCGGCTGAAAGCGGATCCTTTCAAAGCGACGCCCGATGCAGAGTTCTTCCGTACTGTGAGGGCGTGCCCGGAAATGAACCCAGCGCTCACTTCCGATCCATACTCTCAATCTCTTACCACCGAGGGGGCCATGGCCAGATGCCGCGCGCTCAGCCGATGTTTCCGAATCGTAGCCAGGCCCGCCAGCAACGCGAGCGCCGAGCACAGCAATGCGTTGGGCAATCCCACGCGGGTTGCGACTGCGCCCCACATGGTGCTGCCAATCGCCATGCCGCCCTGCAGCACCAGTAAGTACATCGACAGCGCCCGCGCTCGCACCCAGGACGGACACATGGTCTGGGCCGCGGTGTTCAAGCACGCCAGAATTCCGATCCATGCCGCCCCGGCCGTCGCCATCACCAGGCAAAGCTGAGCGAAGAGCCTCCGCCCGTCCCGCCAGGAACGTCATCGCGCAAATACCACGATCGCGCCTGCCACCAGTCCATCCACCGACAGTCGTCGGCGCAGCCGCGGCAAGATCGTTGCTCCCGCCAGCGCTCCCATGCCAAAGCACCCGAGCAACACTCCGTACCCGGTAGCGCCGAACGGTCGCGCCAGGATGGGCAGCAGCGCCAGCAATGCGATGGCGCCCACGCTGAACGCTCCCGTGCGGATCAGCACGGACCTTACCAGCGGCGACTGCCGGACGTAACGAATCCCGCCCAGCACCGCGTCCCAGAGCGCGCCGGTCTCGATACGCTCTGGTTTCGGACGCTTCCAGCGATACAGCACGAGAATCACTCCGAAAAACGACAAGGCGTTCAGCAGAAATGCCGTCCCGGATCCCGCGGCCGCGATCACCATCCCGCCCAGCGCGGGACCGATGGCTCGCGCCACGTTGAAGCCGGCCGAGTTCAGGCTACCGCCGCGGCGTGCTGCTCGGGAGGGACCAGTTCCGGAGTGATCGCCTGCCAGGCCGGATCGTTCATCACGGCGCCGAGTCCGAGCAGGAACGTGAAGCCCAGCAGAATCCACGGCGTGACCACGTGCAGCAGCGTGAGCACTGCCAAGTGCACCCGAAGCCAGCACCATCCACCCTTGCGTGATCAGCAGGAATCGCCGCCGGTCGACCATGTCGGCCAGCGCGCCGGCGGGGAGAATCACCAGAAACACCGGCAAGGGCGACGGCGGCTTGCACCAATCCGACCATCAGCGGAGACATGGTCAGCACGCGCCATCATCCAGCCCGCGCCGACGGCCTGCATCCAGGTGCCGGTGTAAGAAATGATGGCCGCGATCCACAGCGCGCGAAACAGGGGCTCGCGCAGCGGCGCCCACGCCGATACTTGTTCCGCCGGAAGGCTGGGCGGAAGCGGCGCGGGCGTCTTCACCATCTCGGCCATTATAGCGGGAAACTCCTTCCAGTGCCGTAGCAGTGAGATCCCCGACCGAACGGCCATTCTCGCTGCCGCCAGGCACGCGCCATGTAAATCGCGATTCCCAGGATCAGGATCACGATCGCGTAGCGAATTTCCTTCAGCGCGTTTACACGCACGAACAGGATATAGCCAAAGCCGATGGACGCGATCAGCGCAGGGAGCGGATAGAGCCACATCCGAAACGGCCGGGGCATATCCGGACGGCGCATGCGCAACACAATCACTCCGATCGCCTGCACCAGGAACTGCAGCATGATGCGGATCACGACCAGCGCCGCAATCACGTCGGCCAGCCGGAAGAAACAGAAGATCGCCGCCACTGCTCCCAGGCTCAACAGCGACACATAGGGAAAGCGGTGCTCGGGATGCACCTTCGCCATCGCCCGAAAGTAATTTCCATCCAGCGCCGCCGCATAGGGCACCCGCGAATACCCGAGCATCAGCGAAAACACCGACGCGAACGCCGTCCACATCACCAACCCGGTCACCAGTCTCGCCGCCCAGGGGCCGTACACTTTCTGCATGAAGAGCGACACCACGTACAACCCGCTGTTCGCCCCATTGCCCGCCGCCATCTCCCGCCACGGCACCACGGCCAGGATGCTCATGTTCATCACTATATATAGACAGGCCACCAGCAAAATTGATAGCAGCAGCGCCCGCGGAATGTTCCGCCCCGGATCCTTGACCTCATCGCCGAGAAAACAGACGTTGTAGTAGCCCCAATAGTCGTAGGTTGCGATCAGCATGGCGCTGCCCAGACCGTTGAAAAATCCGCGGGAAATCGTGAATGCTCCCGGGGGAAAGTCGAACGCCAGCGCGCTGTTGAAGTGGGTCAGTCCCGCGAAGATAATCCAGCCGATCGTGCCCATCACGACCACCCACAGCAGCTTCGAAAGCTGTCCGATCGCGGTAATCCGCCGGTACAGGAGGAGTACCGCCAGCAGACACGCCGCCCAGTGCCACCACCGTTCCCGAGGTGGCGACCCAGCTTACCTGCAAATATCCGACCAGGGGGATTTGCGCGCTGGCCGCGTGCGAGAAGTAGACATGCTCCAGCCCCGGCCAGAAATAAGCCGCGTAGCCCGCCAGCCCAAGACATCCGGAGGCGATCGACAAGGGCGCACTGAAGGACAGTTGCCAGATGAAGAGAAACGAAATCAGCCGTCCCAGCGTTTGGGATCCGTAAATCTCTTTCAGGTAGCGATACGATCCGCCCGAGCCGGGCATGGCCGCGCCCAATTCCGCCCAAACCAGCCCATCACAAACTCGCAAACCCTGCTCCCAGAATCCACCCCAGCATGGCCTGCGGCCCGCCCATGGCGCTGATGATCAGCGGCATGGTGATGAATGGACCGACCCCGATCATGTCGAGCATGTTGAGCGACGTGGCTGTGCTCAGCCCCATCCCGCGGATCAATTGCGGAGAAGCCGCACTTGCCGTCCGCTCCTGGGCGCTTTGATTGGATGTCTGCATGAATTAATTCGAAGGCCAGCCAGCCGTCATGCAAATGTCGTGTGACCCGAGGTTGGCCCTTCCGTCCCAACCTGAGCCGGGGAGATTCCCTGTAAGGCCGGTGATTATGTTCAGAGACATGGGGTCCTTCGGCTCCGTTCGGCTGGCGCCTCACTTCGCTCAGGATGACAGAAATGTTTCTGCGCTTCGCCAACAGCCAACGACTGACGACCGTTCTAATGCCCCGTACTGAGCAGATTCACATACAGCCGTACTGCCCCTGGCACGCCCGCCGGCAGTTGCCGGAAGAAGGCATAGCCCGTGTAAATGTAGGTGCCCTTGCCGAACGGGGCGATCAACAGCCCACCCCTCAATTCATTCTCTCCCGGGTCATGCGAAGCCAGCAACGGCGTGAACTTCTCGTCCCACTTGTCCATGAAATACAGCCCGCGCTCCTGCACCCAGCCATCAAAATCGCGCGCCGAGATCCCGTTCGGAAAATGAAAGACGCGGTTCTGCGGCGCCAGCATCTCTACCGGCGCTTCCTCCACCGAAACGCGGCCCGCGTCCCAGGCGTCGCCGGATAGGGCGTAAACGATCCGCTGTTGAAATTGCCGATGTCCGCTTCATACTGCACAACCAGCGTCCCGCCGGCCGAAACAAAGTCGAGCAGCCTCTTGTTGTTCGCCATCACTTCCTTCTGCGTATCGTAGGCGCGAATGCCGACCACGATGGTCCCGTACCGGCCGAGATCTTCGGTCGACAGCTTCTCCACTGGAATCTGCGTGACATCCAGCCCCACCTGCCGGAGCACCTCCGGGATGTCATCGCCCGCGCCCATGATGTAGCCGACCTTCAGGTTCGCGGGCACGCTCACATCGACGACGCTGACCTTCTGCACTGCCGGCTGGTAGTAATAAAAGGTGTCGAGGTCATCGCGCGTCACGACGGTGTAGCCTTCCGAATATGTCTTGCCCTGGTATTCCAGCGACGCCTTAATCGGAAAGCGTCCCTCGCGGGCGCTCGAGGGCACGACTCGGAACTCACAATCTTTCACTTCACCGACCTTGCCGAAGGAAACGCGCTGCGCAGCCGGCTCCACTTGCCATCCCGGGGGGGCCGACAACCGCACGTTCGCCGTCGCCGAGCCCGCCAGCCCGCTTTTCGCCTCGACCTTCACCAGTCTGGGGCCGTGGTGCCCCACCGGAATGACCTGCGAGATGGGTTCAATCGAAATCGAGAAGGGCGGAGCCACTGCCAGGGCCCGCGTTCGTTCGTTCCCGGCGGAATCCTTGTAGCTCACCGTGCCGGTACCATGCACTGCGCCCTCGAGCCCTTCCGAGGAATAATTCACGTGGGCATGCAGAGGCGCGGGTGGGAAGGGAAGCGTGGCATAGCGCGCCTCATCGACCGTGTTGAGGCCCTCGGTTTCCGGATCATTGCGATGCCAGTACGGGCGTGTATACCCAGCATCCTCCGGCACCGTCACCCGGAACTGCGTGGTCAGCTCTTTTCCGGGGGGGACGTTCGGAGCTTTCGGGGAGGTGGCCGCCGCCTGCCACCCTGGAGGCAGGTCGAGTCCCACGTCGCGGACCGCCAATGGCTGGTTGCCCGGATTGCGCAAGAGTACGGTCACTCCAAACACTTGCCCGGGCACGGCCATAAATGCGCCTTCCGGGCTCGCCGCTGGCGACGCATCCACGGCCACATTGAGAGTCAGGCCCAAGGCCAGGTTGGCCGCGTCCTGGAACTGATCGCGTTTCAGTCGGAGGTGCGCGAGCAGTTCGCGCTGTTGGATGGGCGCCAGTTGCTGTTCGCTGCTCACTCTCGAGATCAATCCGCTCACGCCCTTCAGTCCCCCGAGAAGGGGTGCCGCGGCCTTTGCTGGATCGCCCGCCGCCAACTTCTTCGCCTCTTCAACGGTAGCTTGCAACTTCACCAGTTCGGGCCGCAGATAAGGAACTTTCGCCTCGTCGGCCCCTAGTCGCGCCGCCAGTCCCGGCAGCGTCGTATCAATCCCATCAAAGAAATCCTGCTCGTGCCCATTCTTGTCCTTGCTTGACGGCAGCACCGAATCGACCAGCCGGTAAAATGCGTAGTGCGGCCCTGCGTCGATCGACCACCCGCCCGCGCCCTGCGACAGTTGGCGCCTCAAGCCTTCCATGGCAAATTGCGCATACGTCATTCCAAGCGAGGGATCCTTCTGGCCCGTGCTCAACCGGACGGTGTAATTTTCCGGGGCGCACTCGTTGCTGCGGAAGGGGCACACATTATCGAAATAGAATTTCTTTGCTTGCCAGGGCAGCAAGCCTTCCTTGATCTGCTCCGGAAATTTGTTGGGATCGCCGGCCGCTCGAAACGCCTCCCGCGACAAGATTCCCGAGGCCTGGTGATTCCCGTGCCCGTCGCGGTCTGTTCCCTGGAAACGAGACACCAGCACATCCGGGCGAAAAGTGCGAATGACCCGCACGATGTCGGCCAGCCCGGCATCGTGGCCGTGCCACTTCTGAAACGTCTCGTCGGGATTTTTCGAGAATCCGAAGTCCGCCACGCGGGTGAAACGCTGTTCTACGCCGTAGTAACGATCCGACGCCGTCAACTCGAGCGTGCGCAGCACCCCGAGCACATCGAACAGATTGCTGCCCACCTTGTTCTGACCGCCCTCGCCGCGATTCAGCGTGAGGAGCAGCACCGTGTCGCCCTGGCCGCGCGACTCGAGCGTCATCATGCTGCCGTCTTCATCGTCCGGATGCGCGGTGGTATGCATCAGCCGCGCGGTCGTGCTCAGCCGGCGCAGCATCAACTGCAACCCCGCGGTCCCCGAGTCCTGAGGCAGCAGTTCGGGCGCAGCCGCGTACTCCCGGGCCCGTTCTGGCCGGAGGCTGCCAGAATCAAGGCGAGCAGAAGGAAGAGTTGAACAGCAAAGGGAAAGAGGGCAGACCAGCTCGCGAACCTCCGCGAGAAGATCAGCCAGCGAGCCTTAGGATCGATCATGTCCTCTAGTAGATGGGTTTCCCCGCGGATCGGACGCAAGTTTCTCCCTTGAAACCAAATGGAATGAATAAGACGGTTGCCCACCTCAAACGGTTAGCACGGGGGGCACAAACGCATAACGATACATGCTTGGAATAAGCGTGCATTGAGCTGGATGTCTTTAGATTTATTGACAGCAGGGGAAACTTTTCAGCCGTCCGTACAGGAGGCGGTCCTGGGGCGGGGACTACTCGCCACTGAAGAGGTCCGGGAATCATCAAGCGTTCGAGGGCAAAGCCTCACTTCCCCTGCGCCAGCAGCGGCTCCTGGCAGAACCGTGCCGCCTTCAACAAATCGGCAAACTCCGGCGTGGCCCGCAACTTGTCAAGCAGAGGATCATTCTCGAGCGCCGAATACGCGCAGTAATTCTGCTCGATTGCGATCCGTAGCATGTGCACGGCCGCATCCTTCTTTCCCGCATAGGCCAGCACGGAACCCTGGTAGTATGCAGTCTCCGGATCATCCCCTGCTGCCAGCGAAGTTGTATCCTCTTGCGCCAAGCGATCCAGTTCGGCCGGCGGACGCAATCCCAACACGGCTTCGGTCAGATCGTGGTGGTAGCGCGGCGCGGGCGGGACCTTCTTCACGGCTTCGCGCGCTTCTTTCAACTTTCCCTCGCGCAGCAGGATCGACGGCATCACCCAGTTGGCCCATTCCGAGCCGGCGTCCAGTTGCATGTACTCGCGCGCCCGCGCCGTGTTTCCCATGTACAAAAATGTCCAGGTACAGGAGCGGAACAAGTAATTGCCCGGATCCAGGCGCAGCGCAGCATCGCACTCGCGCGTCGATTCGTCCAGCAGTCCCGCGTACCGGTCCACGTATCCCAGCGTGAAGTGCGCTTGGGCGCTCTGCGGGCGGCGCTTCACCAGCGCGCGCGCTTCCTGGTATGCCTTGGTCAGGTCGCCGCGCTCGACCCGGTTCGTGATCAGCTGGCTGGCGGCCACAATCAGGTTCGCATCCAGAGCCAGCGCGCGTTCGCAGGACGAGTTGGATTTCTGGAAGGCCTCCTCGCCGCCACTCGAATATTGGGAGTCGAAGTAGTAGCGGGTCCCGAGGGCCTGCCAGGCGGGCGCGTAGGTCTGGTCCAATCCCACGGCGCGCTCCAGCATTATGATGGCCTGTTTGTTCGGCTTCTCGTCGTGCGGCACGGCCGCACTGCGCAGGAAGAGATCGTAAGCCTCCTGATTCTTCGGCGCCGTGCTTGTCTCCAGGTACTCGTTTCCGGCGCCCAGCGCCGACAGGAGCCCGGTGCGCACCTGCTTGGTCAAAGTCTCCTGCAATGCGATGAAGTCCTGGCTGGGTGCGGTGATCTGTGCGCTCTGCCAGGTCACGCTATCGGAAACCACGTTGACCGCCTGCAACGTAACCAGCAGATGATCCCCCTGCCGCATGTAATGCCCGGTAACCACATTCGCGACCCGCAACTCGTGTCCTGCCTGCTGTGGATCAAGGTCCGCGCCGATGTACTTGCGGGTGGTAGCCGTCGGACGTACATCCAGTCCTCGGTTATAGGTCAGGACCGAGGCGATCTCGTCGGCCAGCGCGAAGCGCAGATATTCCATGTTGGGGTCGCTGGTCATGTTCTGCAAGGGCAGAACCGCAATGGTGTTCCTGGCCACCGCCGGAGCCGGTGCCTTGCGGTGCTTGAGCCACCACGCGCCCACCGCGGCCAGCACCGTGACCAGCAAAGCCGCCATCCCCACCACCAGGTAGGTCTGCATCCGGCTGGAACTCTGGAAAGTCTGGGTCGCCACCCGCAGCGGCTGCACCATCTTTTGGCTGGTCTTGACCAGGCCCGAATCACTTTCCCGCCGCAGATGCTGCAAGTCCGCCTTCATCTCGGCCGCGCTCTGGTAACGCTTGCTCTTATCCTTCTCCATTGCCTTGCCGATGAGGTTTTCGAGTTCCGGCGGGATGGCGGGGTTCAGGCTGCGCGGCGGCGTCGGCTTCTGGTGCAGTACGGCGTCGAGCGTGGTCACAATGTTGGTCCCGGAAAAAGGCTTCTTTCCGGTCGACATCTCGTACAGCACTACCCCAAACGAGAAGAGGTCACTGCGCGGATCGAGCGCTTCGCTGCGTGCCTGCTCCGGTGCCATGTAGACGGCGGTGCCTGGGATCACGCCCACGGCCGTCAGCGAGTCTTCAATTCCGGTGTCGGTGCTGGTGGCCAGCTTTGACTCTTTCGTCAGCTTGGCCAGCCCGAAGTCCAGCACCTTGGCTTGCCCGTGGGTGGTCAGAAAGATATTCGCCGGCTTGATATCTCGATGGATGATGCCCTTGGCATGCGAGGCCGTCAGCGCGTCCGCAACCTGCACCCCCATTTCGAGAACCTGGTCGATATCGAGGGGTTTCCCGCGGATCATCTGCTTCAGGCTCTCCCCCTCCAGCTTCTCCATCACGATGAAGGGATGCCCGTCGTTGTCCTGGATCTCGTGGATGGTGCAGATGTTGGGATGGTTCAACTGGGAGGCCGCGCGAGCTTCGCGCTCGAACCGCTCCAGGGATTTGCGGTCTCCGACCAGGTTGTCGGGAATGAACTTGAGCGCCACCCGCCGACCCAGGCGGGTGTCCTCAGCCTCGTAGACGACTCCCATGCCCCCACCGCCGAGTTTTCCCAGGATGCGATAGTGAGAAATCGTCTCGCCGATCATGAGCACCCGCCCATTCCCGCAGGCGGCCATGTTAGGCCCCCGCAGCCCTTCGGTCAACAGTGCAAACGAGTTAGCGGGCAGTCGCCGGTCGTCAGCGCGTACTTTGGGTTTCTGTGCTGGAGGACTCTCTGTTTAGCGCCCGAAAGTCTGGCTCAGGATAACCACGAAACATTGACGGCCAGCGACTTAGTTCGCTTCGCGTCCTGTGCGTTTTCCGTGGCGGCCTTTTTGGGGTAAACCTCTTCCCCTCATGGTCTGACAGGGCCCAACGTTCTCGAAGGCAAAAAATTCCCTTCGTGTACCTTCGTGCCCTTGGCGGTGGACGCTTTCCTTGCTGCATCACTGAGACCTGACACCTGCCCTAGAACAACCCTGCCGACGATCCCACCCACTCCATATTCCGGTTATGATCCACGCCCATCATCAAACCCCGTCCCATGCGAAGAATCGTTAACACCGGCGTCAACTCGTCCACCCAGATATACATGACTCGCACTTCCACCCTGGTTCCGCCAAAGGGCGTCTCAATCACCGGCTCAAAATGCAAACGCTCCTGCAGAATGTATTGCGACTGACGCTCCGCGGGCACTGCCTTGACGTCTTCCTTCTTCGGCGCAATCACGACGCCCAGACCGGCAAAGGAATACAGAGGTTTGAGCGCGTAGTTCTCCAAATCCTCCGGGACACTTTTCATCTGATCCAGAAACCACGTTTTGGGCACCGACGGATGTTTCAGGTAGGGAATCGAATACTTCGAGATCCGGAAATACCAGTTCGGATGCCCCGCCCACTCCACCTCAAGGTCATCGCGAAAATCGAAGTCCAGCTTGGCGCCCTTGCGCTCGAGTTCATCCACGATCGCCCGGTTATAAATCCGCCGAATGGGCACGCGCTTCCCGTCCGACTCCCAATACAGCCGGTTCGCCTCTTTCTTAATCGCCCGGATGTCCACGGTGCGGATTCCCAGCAATTTCTCCGTGAGCAGAAAGTCTGGCAAGGTCTTCTGGTGTTGCGGATCGATCTCCATCAAAATGACGTTTTCCGGATCCTGCTCCCCTACGATGGCCCGCCGCAGCAGCGCGAGATAAGACGCCGAATCCAACCCGCTGAGCAGATAACGCGACCCCGGGTTCAGCCCGTATACATCAATGAAGGTTCGCGCCAGCACCGGCTGGTATGCATAGAGGGAAGGGAAGGCCTGCAACTCGACCAGCTTGGGCTGCAGTTCGCCCGCCGCATCCCGCACCAGCCCGAAATCTACCTGGATGAATATCGGATGCGGCGACTCGCGGGGAACATGAAATTCAGGGGGGATCGACTCAGCGGACCGTGCGTGGTATGCAGGACTGTCGACCAGCTGGCGAATGAGATCCTTGCCATCGTCGGCCATGCGCGAAAGCAGTTCCGAGGGCAAGAAGCAGGGGGTCTCGGAGACTCGAAACCCGATGGGCACGCCACACCGCTCCGCGAGCAGGGCAAGCAACTCCGGATACTTCTCGGCTTTATATTTCGAATTGAAAGACTGCCGCAGGGGAGGAATCATCGAAAGTAGCGCCGGCGCCCCACCCGGCAACCACCGCACATTACCAAACCCGGAAGTCCGAGCCGAGGCGCGCTCCCGATCATAGCTCAGTCATTCCGAGCAGGACCCCTCGATGGTTTAGCCCAAGAGACCTTCGTGCCCTTAGTGGTTAAGTCCTTTGACCAGCGGCGACCTTTATGCCTCAATCAAAAACTTCCCGCCGCGCATAATCTGCTCGCGATCGACCCAAATATCAAAGTTGCGCCCCACCACATCAATATGAGTCGACGAATACCACTTCGCGCCGGTGTGTTCCCCATAGGGATTTCCAAATGCAATATGCACCCCGGGATACTTCTCGTCCTGCAGAATTTCTCCAATCACGTCTTTCAACTCGATATTGGTGCCAATCGCAAATTCTCCCACCCGGTCGCTGTTCTCGTCAGTATGGGTATATGCCCAGAAATCGTCGCGCAGTTCCTGATTCCGGCTCTCCGCCGAAACCAGCCGGCTGCGCTCCACGCGAATGGTCAGCGGATTCCCTTTCAAATCCCCAAACTTCGCGCACAGGTAATCGCCCACTACGCCATCAATCACAAATGTCCCATTCACTTCGCCCGGGGTGGTGAACACCTCGCCCCCGGGCAAATTCCCCCACTTATCGGGGCTGATAATTCCTGACGTCTTCAGCCACTTATAAGAGGGATTCAGATCCGCCAGCAGGTCCGTTCCGGCCGCCGTCCTGGCCCGGACCTGCGAGGCCTTCCGCACCAGTTCCACGACTTTCTGGCTGATGCGATCCACTTTCAGAAAATCTGCCCGCATCCCCTCCAGCATGATTCGCCGGTTGATGTTCACCATGTGCGCGTGCCGGATCTTTCTCCGGTTCACTACTTCTGTCATCTGCATGCGCGACTGCAATTCGTTGCGCTGCACCTGCACCGCGAAGATGCTGACGTTCGCCGTTTCCAGGCCGTCGAGGATCTCCTGCGGCAACTTTCCGAGCGGACGTTCGGCTAATTCCTCCAGCACGAAGGCGTGATAGACAGAGCCCACCTGCTCCAGTTCGCGCACGATGGCGGCCGCGATCTCCAGGCTGGCCTCGTCGGTGATGACCGTGACTCTCTCCTCAGGCTGCACCCGGAGGCATACCTGCACAGCATTGCGTGCGCCCGGAGTGAGCTCAGAATCAAAAGGAATGGTATTTAGAGGGCGATTGGCGTGACTGACGATATTCATTACCCTGCTTTTTGTCCGGAAACGGGGGCTGCCGTTTCGGCCACGCCCACTTCCGTCTCCTCAATGATGAAGTCCACAACTTTCTTTAAATCTCCGGTCTCTTCGAACACGCGGATCTGCCGGTCCGCTCCGGTTCCCATCTCCATGATCTTATGCACGTACTCGATTTCTTCCCGTGATCCCAGTTCGTCCACCACGTCATCGACAAATTTCAGGTACTCGAGAATGAGTTCACGGACCGGAACCTGGATCTGCTTGCCGAAATCGATCATCTTTCCGTTGATGCCATAGCGTGCCGCCCGCCACTTGTTCTCCATGATGAGCGCGCGCCGGTACAGCCGAAACCCCTGGTTCGCTTCGTACAGCTTGTAGAGCTTCGCCACCGTAGCCTGGATCAGCGCCGCCAGCGCGATGGTTTCATCGACCCGCATTGGGATGTCACAAATGCGGAACTCGATCGTATTAAAAAACGGGTGCGGCCGAATATCCCACCAGATCTTTTTCGCGTTGTCGATGCAACCGGTCTTGATCAGCAGCTTGATGAAATTCTCGTATTCCCCGTAGCTGGGAAAATAATCGGGAATATTGGTGCGCGGAAACTTGTCGAAGACCTTGCACCGGTAGGATTTCAGGCCGGTGTTCATGCCCAGCCAGAAGGGCGAATTGGTCGACAGCGCCAGGATGTGCGGAACGAAATACCGGGCGTGGTTCATCATGTGGATGGCGGTTTCCCGGTCCTCCACGCCGATGTGCACGTGCAGCCCGAAAATCAGGTTCGCCCGCGCGACCAGTTGCATGTCCTCGACAATATTGTGGTAGCGCTCATCCGGATAGATTTCCTGCGCGCGCCAATCCGCAAACGGATGAGTCGCCGCCGAGGCCAGCCGCAGTCCATTCTCCTTGGCCAGCGTGATCATGTCCCGACGCAACTTCCTGACCTCTACTTTCGCATCCTTAATATTGCTGCAAACCGACGTCCCCACTTCCACGACCGACTGGTGCATCTCCGCCTTCACGCGTTCCTGCAACAGCAGCTTTCCCTTTTCAATAATTTCCGCGTGAATATGCGATCGAAGATCGCGAGAAACGGGATCCACCGTCTGGTACTCTTCCTCGATCCCGATCGTGAAGGTAGGTTTCATTCCTTTATTCCGTGATGCTATGAGCAGGACGGTCGACCTGCCCGAGACGCAGTCGAAGGATGCTGGGCCGCCCCCGGTGAATCTCGAGGCATCTCCTGAACCCCGAAACCCCAACAGTATAGTTCGCGTAGGCTATCTGGTCGCAGCTCTTCGCCAGGTTTCCTTCCTGTACCTTAGTGCCCTGGGTGGTTGAAGCTTCTCTCCGCGCCCCTTTGTGATTCCTCCGTGTTCTCAGCGGCTAAGAGCTCTCTCCCGCAACCGGTGCCGCTGCTTCTTTGTTGCGGTTGAGCTTGGAAGCCGCTTTCTTCTTTACTGCCGCCTTCTCACCCTCCAAAAACGCCGCCCAGCGCAACTCCCGGGCCGGGTTTTCCCCGCTCAAGGCTTTCTTTACCGCCATTTGCGCGACCGCGTTCACCACCCACTCAAAGTTCTCCTGCCCCACCGAATTCACGTCCGCATCGGGCGCCGGATTCATGAAATCGATCGCGTATGGCACTCCGCCCTCGACCGCAAACTCCACCGTATTCAAGTCATACCCAAGTACCCGGCACAAGGTCAGCGCATCTTTCTCGATGCGGTCCTTCAAGGAAGGCGAGGGCGGCGGATTCCCCTTCACGTAGCGCTCATGATGCGGGAGTCTCGGATCGTATCGCATGATGTGCACTTTCTCCTGCCCGATCACATAGCAGCGGAAGTATTCCTCAAACTCCACCCCGCGCTGCAGCGTCATGCAAAGCTGCCCGGTCTCGTTGTAAGCCTTAAAAAACTCCTCGGGGGAATGCAGCTTGTAAACGTTCTTCCAGCCACCGCCGTCGTAAGGTTTCAGGAACGCCGGCCAGCCCACGTACCCGAAGACCTCGTCCCAATTCAACGGGAAGATGAGGTTCCGCATGGACTGGTCCGTCGTACCCGGAGGATGCTGGTTGTGCGGCAGAAGCACAGTCGCCGGGATTGCCACGCCCAGTTTCGTCGCCAGCGCGTAATTAAAGAACTTGTCGTCCGCGGTCCACCAGAACGGATTATTGATGACAATGGTCCCGTGCAGCGCCGCATTCTTCAGGTACGCGCGATAAAAGGAAATATCCTGCGAGATGCGATCGATGATCACGTCATATTTCTTTGGCTGATCCATCCGCACCCCGCCGATCTGCACGAACTCCGCCGACACTCCCTCGACGCCCATGGAGTTGATCTTCTCCACGAGCGCGGGGGAAAGGTATTTTCCATCCCGAAGATAATGCCAATCTTCTTCATGACAAATGCTCCACAGACCCTCTGTCATCCTGAGGTCAGCCGAACTCAGTCGAGGGACCCCTGCCTCTCTAAGCTTGACCACGAACCCCGCCAGGATCTCTCTCAGAACTCAGGTCGGCTGTCTTCCGACCAACGCTAATTCCCCACCACTTCGCGCACCACTCTCAGAAAATTTCCGCCCATGATCTTCTGAATGTCTTTCTCCGAGTACCCGCGCTTCAGCAAGGCAGCGGTCAAGTTCGGCATCCTGGAAACATCCTCCAGTCCCCTGGGCACGCTCGGCACGCCGTCGAAGTCACTCCCGATCCCGACGTGATCGACCCCGCCACTTTCACAATGTGATCAATGCACTCCGCCGCGTCCTCTGCCGTGGCATTGCCAACCTGCGCATGAATCTCGCCGCTTTCGGCATGCTCCTTCGCCGCGAACGCATCCAGTTCCGCTCCCGTCAGGTTCGGTTCAATTTCATTGTGCTGAGCGACACGCTTTTTCAGGTCATCGGCATCTTTCTGGCTCAGAAACGACGACCCGAAGTTTACTCCCACCACGCCTCCATTTTTTGCCAACGCACGGAACATCTCATCCTTCATATTCCGCGGAATGTCGGAGTAGACATAGCACGAGGAATGGGATGCGATGACCGGCTTACTCGACGCCTCGAGCACGTCGTAGAAGGTTTTATCCGAAACGTGCGAGATGTCTACGATCATCCCGATCCGGTTCATCTCTTTCACCACCTGCCTGCCAAACTCCGTCAGGCCGTTGTGTTCGGGCTTCCCGGTCGAGGAGTCGGCCCAGTGGTTGCTGCGAAAGTGAGTCAGCGTCATCGAAAGGATTCCCATTCGCCGGTACATGCGCAGCACGCCGAGATCGTCGTCAATCTGGTGTCCACCTTCGATGGTCAGCACGGCCGCGATCTTTTTCTTTCCCACGATGCGCTCAATGTCATGCGCGCTGGTCGCCAGCTCAATCCGGTCCGGATACTTGTCGAACACGCCCTGCATGGCATCGCGCAGGTCCAGGGTCCGGCGCACGGCCTCCGCACCCGGATAGTAGGACGGAACCCACAGCGCGAAGAACGGCACATGCATGCCGCCTTCCTGTAACCGCGGCAGATCAATCATCCCGTCCGGCAAGCGCTGGCCGAGATCCACTTTCTCGATCAGCACCCGTTGCGCCGTATCGTTATGCGCGTCAACGCCCATGACCTTGGACTGGATCCGATGCGCTTCGTCCATCTTCTGGGCGAAGCAAGCAGAAGCCAGCAGCATGATCAAGATTGCCCGCATCAAATATCGCCCAGTATTCATCGAGCTCCTTGACTCGCCCGCAGGCGGCATCACCAGCTCTCTATCCGGCTAGAAGTACTTTTCCGCCATCCTCAGCCAGAACGGCCAATCATGTCCGGTATGATCGCCCCAAATATCCAGCCAGTTCGGCACTGCCTTTGCATTCAACAATGCCGACAACTTCACATTCTGATCCAGGCACATATCCCACTCACCCGAAGCCAGCACGATCTTCATCTGCCGGTACCGGCTCAAATACCAGTCATCATGCATGTTCGCCAGGTAATCCGGAGGACAATTGAAGTAGGCATCATCGTCGTAATAGCCATCCAGGAACTGGTGGATATCGAAGGCTCCACTCATGCTCACGCAATGGCTCACGATGTCGGGATGTTTGAGTGCGAAATTCACCGCGTGGTATCCGCCAAAACTGCACCCGGTCAGCGTCAGTTGCGACGACGGATTCCGCCAGTGCAAGTAGGGAAGCAGTTCATGCAGGATGTAGCGCTCGTACTGCAGATGCCGCAGCACCCGGATCCGCGGATGCGCCGACTTGTTGTACCAGCTCTCCGTATCGATCGCGTCCGGACAAAACACCTGCAATTCCCCGCGTGCGATCTTGGGTGCCAGCACTCCAATCATCCCGCGGTCTTCATACTCAAAGAACCGTCCCATGGAAGTAGGGAAGACCAGCAGCGGCGTGCCGGCATGCCCGAACACCAGCATCTCCATGTCCCGATGCAATTCCTGGCTGAATCCCTGGTGATATTCGCGATTCATGAGCCGAAGTATCTTACCTGAAGGAAGGCGCCCATCCCACCACGAACCTGCCGTCAGGTGCGGAGTGCAGGGTCAGCAGCAACATAGATTCTTTCCTTCGTGCTGCTTCATGTCCGTTGGGGTCCAAGTTTTTCCTGCGCCGTTCGAACCTTCGCGCCGCTTGCGCGAATCCGCTAATATGCTGGCGAGGTCGCTCCTTGCACGTCCTGACTGAAGCCGAAGTTCACCGTCTTCTCGACCCGCGCGCTCTCGTCCCGGCAATCGAAGAAGCCTTCCGTTCCCGCTACCCCTCGACGGTGATGCCCACGCGCACCCAGATGAAGCTGGCCGACGGCATTTTCCTGATCATGCCCTGCTACGATCGAACAGGTCGCGGCCTGGGCATGAAGCTGGTCAAGTTCAACGAGGCTCCGCGCCTTGCCGAAGACCGTATTCAAGCCACCTACATCCTTCTCGACGTCGAGTCCGGTTGCGCCAAGCTTGTCATTGCGGCGAACTACCTCACCGACCTCCGCACCGCCGCCACCTCGGCCGTGGCCACGAAGTTTCTAGCCCGGGAAGATGCACGGGTTCTGGGCGTTTTCGGAACCGGTCGCCAGGCCAGAGCCCATCTCCAGGTCCTGCGCCACGTAAGGGCGTTCGAACGCGCCCTGGTGACCGGCAAGGATCCGGCTCGGACGCGGGATTTTGCCCGACAGATGGAAGCCGAACTCGGCATGAAAGTGGAGTCGGTCTACTCCCGCACCTGTGCCGCGGAATCCGACGTGCTTTGCACCTGCACAACCTCTCGTACTCCACTTTTTGACGGCAACATGGTGCGCAAGGGCACGCACATCAATGGGGTGGGAAGTTTTCAGCCGGCTACGCGGGAGCTCGACGACACCACGGCTCGCCGCTCCCGCATTGTGGTGGACACCTACGATGGAGCGTTGGCCGAAGCCGGCGACCTGTTGATCCCGCTCAAGGCGGGCATCATCAAGCGCGAGAACCTGCTTGCCGACCTGCATGAACTGGTCACTGCCCGAAGACCGGTTCGCACCAGCCTCGCCGAAATCACTCTCTTCAAAAGCGTCGGGAACGCCCTGGAAGACCTGGCCGCCGCCGAACTGCTCGAAGACACCCTGCTCTCCCTAGAGACCAAAACCGCCACGACCCCGTCGTCCAGCCTGTCCACCCTCTAGCGGCGAGGCCGGTCACTTGCCAGGAGGAACCAGGACTCTGCTCGCAATTCGCGACGCAGGTTAGGGTTATCCTCAGACCTGAGAGTCGACAACTGCCTGCCTCTCTTCCCAATCTCCCTCTTTATCCCTTAGGATGGAATATCGCAATGCGATGCACCCGCCCGCACCCAGATCGACGGCTCGCCGCACTCCCCTGGTTCTGGCCGCGCTGACCCTGATTGCGATGGTGGGTTTCGCCGCAGTATCACGCCTCGTGACCCGGCTCAAGGCCAATCAGAAGCAGATTGCCTGGCACGCCTTCGAAGCCGGACTCGCCGAAGCTGAGGTGGGCCGTTCCGAGCGCGCTCTCGACGATTTCAGGACTGCGCTCGCTTACGATCGCGACAACCCCACCTACCAACTCAACCTCGCCCGTGCCCTGCGCGACACCGGGCGCCTCGATGAATCCGAGGCCTATCTTCTGCACCTCTGGAGCGCGGCTCCCCAGGACAGCACCATCAACCTCGCCCTTGCCCGCCTTGCCGCGCGCCGCCAGTCCATCGACGACGCCATCCGCTACTACCACAATGCCATCTACGGAGCTTGGGCCAGCGATCCCGACAACAACCGCCGCCAGAGCCGCTTCGAGCTCATTGAATTTCTGCTGAAGGAGAGCGCCCGAGCGCAGGCGGAAGCCGAATTGATTGCGCTCGCGCAAGTACTGCCTCCCGATCCTGCCCAGCACCTCACCGTCGCTGGTTTGTTTCTGCGGGCACAGGATTACGAGAACGCTCTCGCGCAATACCGGATCGTTTTGAAGCTCGATCGTGCCAATGCAGGCGCCCTTGCCGGTGCCGGGGACGCCGCCTTCAATCTAGGGCGTTATCGGACCGCGGAAAAATACTTGCAGCCAGCAGTCGCCGCCCAACCTCAGAACGCGCAGGCCCGACGCCAATTGCAGACTGCGACTCTCGTGCTCCAAACGGATCCATTCCTTCGCCACATTTCTGATGCGGAACGCAATCGCCGTATCGCCGTCGCCTTCGCTCATGTTGGCGAGCGGCTCAAGAGCTGTGCTCAGGAGAAAAACATCGATCTCACGGCCAACGCCGCCGCCGGCAGCGGCGAGGTCGGCCCTGGAAATGCGTCGGGGAACGGCTTGTCATCACTGTGGGCTCACTGGCAGACCGCCCGGCCCCAACTACGGCGGCTGAACTCGCTGAGCAACACCGACCTGCCGGACACAATCATGGACCTCATCCTGCAGATTGAGCAGGAAACCGCTCAGCAATGCGGAGAGCCCTCCGGCCTCGACTTGGCCCTCCTGCTCAGCTCGCGCGACCGGGGGACGGTCGACCAATGAATGACAGGCGCACCACCGCCGTATTGCCTGGCGAGGCCGCGGCTTCCGCCAGCGAACGCCAGGCCAGTGCGCTGACCCGCCGCCTTGCGCGCCTGACATTCCATACCGACTTTGAGGAAGAACGGTTTTTTCTAATCCTCTCCATCTTCATCGGCGTCTTTTCGGGTCTCGCCGTTGTCTGCTTCCGCGTCGCGATTGATTGGAGCCGAATCGCCCTCATGGGGCCGCTTCCGCATCCGTCGGCCCTGCGCATCATCGGAGCGCCTACCGCCGTCGGCCTGCTGGTCGCCGTCCTCGTGGTCCACGTCTTTCCCGCCGTCCGGGGCAGCGGCGTCAACCAGACCAAGGCTGCCCTTTACATCTTCAACGGTTACATCCCCTTCAAGAATGCAGTCGGAAAATTCATCTGCTCCGCGCTCGCCATCGGCTCCGGACAATCCCTGGGCCCGGAAGACCCGTCGCTCCAGATCGGCGCCTCGCTCGCTTCGGCGCTGGGCCGTCGCCTCGAACTCTCCCGCGAGAAACTTCGCCTGCTCGCGCCCGTCGGAGCGGCCGCCGGACTGGCCGCCGCCTTCAACGCGCCCATCTCCGCGGTGCTCTTCGTCATTGAGGAAGTCATCGGCCGCTGGAGCGCGGGCATCCTCGGCTCGGTTGTGCTCTCCGCCATCTCCAGCGTGGTGGTGATGCGCTGGTTCCTGGGGGCCGATGCGCTCTTCCGCATCCCCGTCACCGCCTTCGTGCATCCGGTCGAACTGATCGCGTATGTTGGCCTCGGCATCGCCGGCGCCTTCGCCGCTGCGGTCTTCTCGCTCGCCGTCGGCTTCTTTCGACCGCGCCTCCGTGCCCTGCCGCGCTGGACTCAATACCTCCAGCCCGCCGTCGCCGGCTTGCTCATCGGGCTCATCGGCTGGTTCGGCTTCCCGCAAGTCATGGGCGCCGGCTATGAATTTATGGACCAGGCCATGCACGGCCAATTCAGCTGGAAGATGCTGGCTGCCCTGGCCTGCTTGAAGATTCTAGCCACCACGCTCTCCTTTGTGAGTGGCACTCCGGGCGGCATGTTCGCCCCGACCTTGTTTGTCGGGGCCATGCTGGGCGGCGCCATCGGCGGCATCGAGCGCCACTTCTTCCCGCTACTCACGGTTTCCACGGGAACATACGCGCTGGTCGGCATGGGCGTCCTGTTCGCCGCTTTCCTGCGCGCGCCCATGACCTCCGTCTTCATGGTGCTCGAAGTGAGCGGCAACTATTCCATCGTCGTTCCAGTCATCGTTGCCAACACGGTGGCGTACGTAATCTCGCGCAGCCTGCAACCCGTCCCGATCTTCGACGTCCTTACCCGCCAGGACGGCCTCGCCCTCCCATCGCTCGAGGAACAGCGTGATGAAACCATCCTGCGCGTCGAAGATGCCATGCAACCCGTGCCCGCGACGATTCTCGACGGCGCTGCCCCGGTCGAACAGGCGGATTTGCGCACCCGCGATCTGCCCGCAAAGGAGTTTCTCGTCCGCATGGCTCCCAGTGGATGGACTACCGTCACGCGCGATCTTCTCGACCGTCTGACGAAAGAAGGGAAGGGCGCGCTTACGCTAACCTCCGTCCTCCCCGTGCAGCGCCTTCCCTATCTCTATCCCGATCTGCCCCTCGATTCCGCCCTGCGCCACGTCAGTCAAGCCGAGCTTATCCCCGTAGTGAACCGCGCCGACCTGCGTGAGTTAGAAGGGGTCGTAACCCGTGATGACGTGCTAAGCCGCTACCAGGCCGACTCGATCGCCGACTGACCCAGGGCGTGATGGAGCGGGGAATCCAGGAAGCGTTTCGACGCTTCTGACGCTCAACGCACCGGCCGGCCTCTTGTTCGAGCCCCGATCAATCGCCGGTTCGAATGTGCTCCAGCAGGTCGACGAAGCGCGCGTCGGTGCGGAGCGGTTCGAAGATGGGCTCGACCGCGATGGCGACCATCATGGGCGAACGTTCCCGGTACTCTTGTTCCAAGCAGTCCATGGCCTGGCTGTTCCGCCCGAGGCCCACGTAGATCCAGGCTTCGAAGAACCGAGGCGCCGTTTTGCCATCGCCCGCGCTCTGAATCTGGCGCAGGAGAGCTTCGGCCTGCTCCCGGTGGCCCAGAACGGCTTCGACATAACCCACGGTTGCGCGAGCGCCGACGTTATTCGGGTTCAGGTCAAGGGCTCGGCGAGCCTCCACCAGCGCGTCGCTGAGCTTGTGCTGTTTCGCATAAGCGATTGCCAACGAGCGATGAGCCTCCGAAAACCCCGGGTCTATATCGAGCATTTGTTGCAGCTGGCGAATGGCTTGGTCGATCTGTCCGGCTGACACGCGAAATACCGCTTCATCCGTGTTGATGATGGGAGAAACCGGATCGAGCAGGCGAGCTCGCTCCACTTCCGCCAGCGCCTCTTCGTGCCTGCCCACGCGCCAAAGGTAGAACGCGTACCAGTGGTGGGCGGTCGCGTAGTTCGGATTGATTGCCAGTGCGCGCTTGAACTCGCGCTCGGCCCCGACCCGCAAGTAACTGCTGGCCACCATTCCGAGTGTGGTGTGCGCCTGAAACGTCAGTTCGTTCAACTCGACCGCGCGTTGGGCGGCAATGTGGGCCTTGTCGTAGAACTCCCGGGCCGAGCCTCGGCTGTAAAAGGCGGAAACCAGGTACGCTTCCGCGAGTCCGGCGTGCGCGGGAGCGTAGTTCGGATCCCGCGCGATGGCCTGCTGGAAATAGCTGATGGCCTGGACCAGGCCAGCTTCAGTGCGTTTATTCCACTCGTAGCGGCCCAGCAGGCTGAGTTCGTACACCTGTGGATCGATCACCCGGGCATGGTCCAGTCGAGCCCTGTCCTCAACAGAAAGAGCAACCTGGATCTGCTCGGTGATGGCCTGTGCGATTTCGCTCTGCAGCTTGAGGACGTCTTGCCGGTCGCTCTCGTAGTTTTGGGCCCACAAGTGGGTCTGATCCTGGGTGCGGATCAGCTGTGCGGTTACGCGCACCCGGTCTCCCCAGCGCCGGACGCTGCCTTCCAGCACATAGTCCACGCCCAGCTCTCGCCCGATCTGGTTCACCGGCTTCAGCGTGTTCTTGTACGCCATGGCGGAAGTTCGGGCGATCACACCCAACCGGTCGTAGCGCAGACCACCCAACTGGGTGATCATCTCCTCCGTGAAACCATCGCTTACGAACTCCTGTGCAGGCTCCCCGGTCAGATTCTGAAACGGGAGAACCGCCAGCATGATGGGGTGGGAGGCGGCCCGCTTTGGATGGAAATGCGACCACGACAGAAATCCTGCCCCGACGAGCAACAGCGCCACCACCAGAGCCACTCCCACAATTCGGAGCCTGGAAAGCGAGCCGGACCGCTCTACCGCGGCAACCACTTCCTGCCCGCCGGCCTCGTCGGCATCGTCCTTTTCCTTGCAGAGCCGCTCCCGCCCGTTCGCCCACCACATGTCCAGTTCCGTCTTGTAGGCGTAGATGCTCGCCGCCTTGTGGTGGTGATGGCGGTGGACAGGGAGTTCCTGCTCCTTTTCCCAGCGGCGCACGGTGCGCACGTCGCGGCCAAGGTAGGCAGCAATTTCTTTCCAGGAGTCCAGGCGGTCTCGATAGGGGGGATCGGACATCACCGGCTGGCCAGCGGGGCCGAATGTCCCGTTAGTCACGGTGCTCTCCAACTGACTTCCAACGTACTCAGGGCAGGATTCTAGCCTCGTTGCTCTCTTTGATCAAGGCTGAGTGCGGACATTGAAGGACATTCCTCCATGTCCCTCTTTGCCTCTTGCCGGCCTGCTTCGTGCTGCTCTAGCTTCCGGCGCAAGGATGCGCTTCGAATCTGGTCTGCCGGGGAACAGGCCACTCGGGCAGCATCGGCTTTCGCCGGACGCTTCCGGGAACCGTCCGGCGCAGATACCCATATTGCATTTCGAGAACGGGCGGCGTCCTCCCGCCAAAACTCTGATTTCTGGAGGTAGGGCTGTGAGAAAAGGCAGTGCCGTGAGAAACAAAATTGCTTTCCTGGCAGTCGCTCTAACCATCGTGGGGATGAACACGCTAGCATTCCCGCAAGCAGACTGGACGCAAAAGCTTCCAGCCCACGTGCCGTCCAAAAGAATGAATACGTCGATGGCGCAGTACGGCAGCGGCGGCACCGTGGTGATGTTCGGTGGACTGAACCTGGGACCGGTGATCACCACCCCCACGGGTGCGTCTTTCCCGGTTTACAACCAGCACAACGTCCTGGGCGACACCTGGATCTGGAACGGCAGCGACTGGAGTCTATTCACTACCACTCTCGCCACTCCCGCGGCCCGCTACGGCGCCAGCATGGCATACGACCCGGTTACCGGCCAGGCTGTTCTTTTCGGGGGCCAGGACGCCAGCGGGAATTACCTTTCCGATACCTGGACCTTCAGTTTCACCAGCTTCTGTATCGGCACAACCTGCCGAACCCTTGGGCCCTTCTGGAATCAATTGACCGGGACCGCGCCGCCGGCGCGTGCGGGAGCCAGCATGGCGTACGACCCAGACCTACACGGTATCGTTCTTACGGGTGGGTCTAATGCTGCCGGGTCCTTCAGTGATACTTGGCAACTAAATTCCTCGACCCACACCTGGACCAACGCGACGCCCGCCTTCAAGGTAACGCCTGCTCGGCCAAACGCCGCAATGGCGCAGTGTAATCGCGGCGTTGCCGGGGACAACCGGGTCATGCTTTTTGGGGGCGGTCTGCCGTTCTCCGGCCTCAACGACTCATGGGCGTTTGGTCCCTACACCGAGGGCGTGGGCATCTTCTGGGGCACGCTGAGTCCAGCCACCAAGCCCTTGGCACGCACCTTCGCACCAATGGCTTACTACCCGGTTTCCAGCCAGGATGTGCTCTACGGGGGAGAGTTCTTTGTCCAGGAAATTGGCCTTATCGTCCTCCAAGACACCTGGAACGGTAACTGCATCAGCCCGGGGAGTTGGACGCAGGCAACGCCCGTCCACAGCCCGGGCCCGCGTTTCGCTCAAGCCATGACCACCGGCCCCAATGGCCTCACGGTGGTGCTGTTTGGCGGATCGGATGTCATCCCCGGAGGTTCTTTCCCCAACGGCCGCGATCACAGCGACACATGGACCTGGGGCCGCCGCGTGGCGTGCGTGCCGGTGGACGGAAGCCAGATCGCCGAGGACTCCAAGGTGACTTGTCGTTTCGAGCCGGCCGCCGGTCTCCGCTTTGATGGTTGGAGGGCGACTGGTTTCGATCAGGAATTCAGGCGCAAGATCGACAGCACGTTCTCCGCCGACGACGCCGGCCCCGCTTCCATCACAGCGCAATGGACAGATGCCGATGGCTTGCACAGCCAGACGCTCAACTACCAAGTCGTGGGCCGAGAGCACTAGGGCTGCAATCGCGGTGGCAGTGGCAACTTGTCCGTCCGGGCGCGCTTCGGGAGAGTTTCTCTCGGCGGGGCGCCCGGACACCCATGCGATTCTTGGGAATCCCCCTTCATTTTCAATGCCTTACGCGTCAGACTCCCTCCCGCTCAATGCACCATTCCACCGCTAAACCCCGATTTTCCGCCCTTTATTGCCTTCTAGATGCCAATATCCTCATCCCCTCAATAGGATAAGTGTCGAAGCAGTGTAGGCCGGAGTGGGTTTTCGGCAGGCGCTCCAAGGTTCAACCCAAGGGTTCTGAACGCATGCGAACAACGCCTCTGCGTCTCAGTCCCCGTTAAGCCAGAGAGCCCGCCCGAAATCTGCAAGGGTTAAGAATCAAGAGCTAGAGCCTAGAGCCCAAAGCCTAGAGCCTGATTTTGAAAGCGAGAGCGTGATGCATAAACCTGTGAAGTACGTCGAAAAGGCAGTCACCGTCGCCGCGACGGGAGCCTGGGCAGTTTTCGAACGCCTGAACCGCATCAAGCCCAATCCATCTCCGAAGCCCAAGTGGTCCGACAAGCCCCTGCTTAAGTCCTACGAGAAATCCAAGCCGCCACTCGGCTGGCCGCGCACGACCGATTCGCTCTGCCCGCGGTGCGTTCCTGAAATCCGACAGCAGATTCTGGACGGCGAACTGCCCCACGAGATTCTGCTCAACGAAAAAGTCGGCGAGATCAAGGCCCAGATCGTCGAGCGCGACGGCAAGATCCTCATGGTGAAGGATTGTCCGAAGCACGGTCACTTCGAAGACGTTATGTCGATTGACCCACAGTTCTCGCAGCACCTGGAAGAAGTTTTCCCCGGCCGCGACATCCTGGCCCACAACGACGAGAAGCTCCACCATCATGGTTCTTCCACCGTGAAGTACGGCCGCGGCTCGGTATTGACCATCGACCTGACCAATCGCTGCAACATGATGTGCGATCCCTGCTTCATGGACGCGAACCAGGTCGGCTTCGTCCACGAACTCACTTGGGACGACATCAAGACCATGCTCGACAACGCAATCACGATCAAGCCGCGTCGTCAGATGTCGGTGCAGTTCTCCGGCGGCGAGCCGACGCTCTCGCCATATTTCCTCGACGCGGTGCGCTATGCGCGCAAAGTTGGCTACAACAGCGTGCAGGCCGCGACCAACGGAATCGAATTCGCGAAGAGCCTTGAGTTCGCGCAGCAGGCGGCCGAAGCCGGCATGCGCTACGCCTATCTGCAGTTCGATGGCATCGGCAACGCCGCCAACGCGCACCGCAAGGTGGGCAACCTGTTTGACGTGAAGTTGAAGGCCATCGACAACCTGCACAAGGCGGGCGTCGAAATCGTTCCGGTCGTGACCATCGTCAACGGCATCAACAACGAGCAGGTTGGCAACATCATCAAGTTTGCGCTCGACAATCCCAAGAAAATCGGCTTCCTGTCGTTCCAGCCGGTAAGCTTCACTGGCCGTGATGAAGCCGTGACCGATGAACGCCGTCAGGCGCAGCGTTACACGCTGTCTCACCTGGCGCACGACGTAAAGAATCAAACTGGCTTGGGCGAGCCTGCGCGCGACTGGTTCCCGATTTCCTTCATGGGCACGTTCAGCGACTGGGCTGACCTCATGCACGTCAACGACGTGAAGAATGACTGGGGCCAACTCTCCTGCGGCTGCCATCCCAATTGCGGCACGGGCATGGCGGTCATGATCGACAAGGAAACCAAAGAAGCGGTGCCGGTGACAGCGTTTCTGAAAGGCGATCAGCTCGCGAAGGACATTGCCAAGGTGAACGACGCCGCCCGTGGCAAGTTCCTGACCATCGTCGGCATGGCACTGTGCCTGATGAAAAACTACGATCCGTTCCAGTCGCCGACTCACTTCAAGCTGATGGACCTGTTGAAGAAGTTCGACAAGAACTTCAACGCGACCGGGAAGAATTATGGCAAGGTGGGCCCGGACCGGACGATTGACGACGTGATGAAGCGCCGCCAGGATCGCTGGAACTTCCTGTTCATCGCCGGCATGTGGTTCCAGGATCTGTTCAACTACGACTTCCGCCGCACCGAGCAGTGCATCATTCCTTATGCCACGCAGGAAGGCGAAATCTCCTTCTGCGCCTATAACACGGGCGTGGGCTGGCGCAACATCATCGAGAAGATGCACATGACGGCCACGCTCACCAAGTGGTACGAAGAGCACGGCCGCCACGAAATCTTCGCCGGCGGCAAGAAGGTGAACCTCGAGAACAAGGAACACTCGCTGGTGCTCAAGGAAGAAATGGTCACCAAGGGCGAGCAGCAGGACCTCGACAAACTGGGGATCGCCAAGAACGCTCGCGAAGAGAAGCTCCGCGCCCGCGACGAAAAGCAGAAGGCCGATCCGGCCTACAACGCGCGCATGGCGGCCCTGTATCGCGAAGTCGTGCTGAAAGAAAAGACGCCCACATCGGAAGGCGGCTTCATTCCGCTGAACGCGCTCAACAACCAAAGCGGGATCGCTCCCGCTCCGATCGCTCCGGCTCCGTCACCGAATTCGGAAGTAAGCGAGCCGGTGCTGGGAGACTGAGAACAGATCTCAGGTGTCAGGTCTTTAGGTACTCGCGTCTCAGACAAGAGACCAGGAGCAAGAGATCAGTTGATGTCAGGGAAGGGCCGCCGCAAGGCGGCCCGTTTTTTGCAGTAGTGGCAGGGCGGCCGGGGTGCCGGGCGAAGGACGCCCCCTACTCCAACGCTACGAGAAAGTTTCGCGGAGGGAATTCTCAATGTTTTCCCTAAGACCTGACACTGAGACCTGACACCTAAGCCCTGCCCTAGTCCCCGCTTTTGGGAATCAAGTACAGCTCCTCCTGTACCACCGCCCAGGTGCTGCGCGCCAGATCGGCAAACGCGCCAACGTCCGCGGTGGCCTGCTCGCCTTCGGACGTGGCCCACGCTGCTTCCATCGACTCCCGGTTATCGAAATAGAGCTCTACAATCGCGTTCCAGTCCGGAGGCGTTCTCGTGGGATCGACAGCGACATGGTTCTGAACATATCTCCGCAGCCCGGGAATCTTCAGTGCCATGGGCCCGTGCACATCGCGGAGGAATTTGTGAAACTCCGCTTCCGCCATATCCGGTTTCTTATAGAGAACGACCATGAACTTAAGCATGAAGTCTCCCATTCGTCGCTTCGGACGTCTGTTCCCAACGCCAGGGCCGGTAAAGCCGGTTCATTGGAATGTTCTTGTAGCCACGCCTGAAGGTCTGCCCTGATACGAATCTCACTAACGTCGGCCGAGCGCATCGCGCCTACAGGCGAGGACGCCCTAGATCATTGAGATCTGACACCCGGGACTCTGAGACCTGTCCCTAACCTCGATGTCCGCGCACGAATCCGACGATCTCCTCTATCCACCTCTTCCTCCCGTGCTCGTCCCGATCCAGATGCACGAAGTGCGTGGCATTCGGAATGACCACCACACTCGCGGGAGAATGCGACAATGCTTCCTTCAGCTTCTCCCGATCCGCTGGCCGCGACCAGAAATCCCGTTCCGATGCCAGTACTAGAGTCGGCACAGAAATGAAGGACGCATCCCACAATTGCCGTCCCGTGGCCAGATAAAAGCTGTCCTCCAGTGCCCCGTTCGGCGACCGAAAACACGGCGGCGTGTGCTGGTTCGTCTCCGGATCGCTCGCCAGCGCCTCCCGAACATAAGCTTCCGCCACCGCCGGATCGCGCCACGCATTTTTGTCATCCGTCGGAATACTATGATTCCAAATGCGCAGCAGGGAGTCCGGGGGGTTGCACCGGTAAGCTCCAATCGCAGGATTCAAATGCCCGGGTTGCGCCGGGTCTTCCATATCTGAGCTGTGGCCCATCAGAGGATGGGGCGCATCAGACCCGTACAGGGAGTTCAGCAGAATCAGGTGGTCCAGTTTCTCCGGATGCAGAGTCGCGTAATATCCAGCCCACTGCCCGCCCGTGGCCCAGCCGAACAGCGACACGCGTCTCGTCCCGGTCCGCTTGCGAATCAGGTTCACTGCGGCGTCGATATCCTGGGCAGCCTCCACCGAGCGCACCAGCGGTGGATGATTCCGCGCCGGCTCCTCCATCATTGCCGGGCGTGTCGACTGCCCGTACCCGCGTATGTCGATCACGTAGGCACAAAAGCCTCTTTCCGCGAGATCGGCCGCCAACGATCCGCCCGGAACCGCGAGATCAAACGACGCGACGCCCGGCACGCGAGCTCCATGCACAAGCAGAATGGCACTGCAGCCGTGCTGAGCGCCGATGCGAACCTCGCGAACATGGATCCGAATTCCCGCAGTGCTGTTGGCAAAGAAATCCTTCCGCAAGACCAACGCTGCCGGTGGCGAGAGGCAAGCGCCCAGCAGTACAAAGCCGATCCACTTCCTGGCCAAGCAAAGCATGGGCCAGATTATATTCACCAGCTATATCGACTGGGATCGGCTTGGCAAACGCCAGGTGTTCTTCCTGAAACCTGAGACCCAAGACCCGCCTCCGGTGATCCGATTGGTTAATTGACACAGTTTCACCCCGATAGTAGCGTTCGCCGAGAGCCCCTCACTCCAAAATCTTGGGCCAAGGACAAACATGGTGCTCCGAAGTATCGGTGCAGTGATCGTGGTGTGTCTGGCGATGCAGGCAGGATGGGCGCAGGACCCGACCAAGGTGGAGCCTAAGCATTACAAACTTGATTTTGAGAATGACCGGGTGCAGGTGGTCGCCGTGCACTACGGTCCCCATGAGAAATCGGCCATGCACGAACATCCTGGAGGTGTGGTGGTGGTCATCACCGGAGGCCACCTCAAGTTCACTGACGAAAATGGCAAAGTAAAGGAGGTTTTCGCCAAACCCGGGGAAGCGCGCTGGTTTGCGCCCTTCAAGCACACCGTCGAGAACGTAGGCGACACCGCCTATAACGCGGTCTATATCGGCGTGAAGGGCAATAAAGACGTGGTCTCGAAAAATGGTGCCGCCCAGCAAGATCCCGACGCAAGGAAGATTTTGGCTGAATACCTGGCGGCAGCGGCAAGCCAGAACTAGTGTGATGTCCCATAAGTAAGTGGCATTAGTATTGCAAGGAAAATAGGCGTCTCTGATGCACAATGGAGGTGCCTATGGCGATGGGACGACCGAAAGCGGTGTTGGTGTTGAGCCCGGAGCAGCGTGCGCAACTGGAAAGCATGGCCAGTTCCCGTTCGCTTCCGGCGGGACTGGTGACTCGGGTACGGATTGTTTTGCTGAGCGCGGCGGGAAAGATGAACCAACAGATTGCCCGGCAATTGGGATTGACCAACGCCACCGTGGGCAAATGGCGGCGACGCTTCGTGGAGCAGGGGGTGGCGGGACTGCATGACGAGTTGCGCCCAGGCCGTCCGCGACCCATCAGCGATGAACGAGTGGCCCAGTTGGTGCGCAAAACACTGGACACGAAACCGAAAGGTGGCACGCACTGGAGTGTGCGGCAAATCGCAGGCCAGACCCGGCTTTCGAAATCCACGGTGCACCGCATTTGGCGGGCCTTCGGGCTGGAACCGCACCGGCAGCGCCACTTCAAACTCTCGACCGATCCGTTTTTCGTGGAGAAGGTGCGCGACATCGTGGGACTGTACTTGCATCCCCCGCAGAACGCGGTGGTGCTGTGTGTGGACGAGAAGAGCCAGATTCACTTTCAAGACCAGAACTAGCTTTCAAGAAAGGATGGCCCCAGTAAATCGCGCCTGTCAACCAGGAGGCTCGAGATCTGAGACCTGACACGCAAGATCTGAGATCTGCACGTCTACATCCAGGCCTTAACCCCGAAGGAAGCGGACGCCTTCCGCTTGTACTCTTTATATCCCCGCGGAGTCAGCCGGATCACGCCCCGGATCTCCTCCTCCACGTAGCCTTCGTTCCTCAGTTCCGACACGGTCTGCCTGGCAGTCGCGGAGGCGACGGTGGGTTGCGGCAAATGCACGAACTCTGAGGGGTCCTCCTCATAGCGTTCGGCCAGGCGATGAATCAGGTCATCGGAAAACGCTTTTTCCAGCAGTAGCCCTGTCATGCTAGGAATGCTAATCGGCGTACGGCACCTGCGGTATGGCCCTTCCGTGGTGGTTAGTACATTACCGAGGTCGCTGTCCGGAGGGCCAATAGGGCCGCGATTGTCTGGCAGGTGTCATCGCGAGCAAATACAGAAACCGGCCCTTGCCCAGAGCTGAATTGCGGCGATCCGGCGGGGTTCTCCAGGCTGCTCGCGCCGAGTCGACGGGCGAGGCTGCCGGTCGCTCTACTGTCAGGGGCGGTTCCATTCCCTGCGACCTGACGCCTGACGCCTGACGCTCGAGACCTGACACCGATACTTCGAACTCCAGCTATGCTTTCTCCCAGCAGGTTCCCTGATTTTTCTCCAGAGAGGCCGCTTGATGCACTTTGTTCGTCCCGGTATCTTGATGCTCCTGATCGCGCTCACCATGCTGATTTTCACGATGACCTTGCTGGCCGCTGATGACGCGGCGTCCCCAACGCTCACCTACCCGCGTGCCAAGACCGTCGATCAAGTCGATGACTACCACGGAACCAAGGTGGCCGACCCCTATCGCGGCCTCGAGGATACCGACTCCGCCGACACGCGCGCCTGGATCGAGGCCGAGAACAAAGTGACGTTCCATTACCTCGAGCAGATCCCGTATCGCCAGACGATTCATGATCGCTTGATGAAGCTGTGGAACTACGAGCGCTACGGCGTTCCCGAACTTCAGGGCGGCCGCTATTTCTACCAGCACAATAACGGGCTGCAGAACCAGAACGTGCTGCTGGTGGCGGACTCGCTGAACGCTGAGCCGCGTGTCCTGCTTGATCCCAACACGCTTTCGGCCGATGGCACGGTCGCGCTGCTCGGGCACGCACTCTCGGACGACGGAAAACTACTGGCCTACGGCACGGCAGCTTCGGGATCGGACTGGATGGAGTGGCGCGTTCGGGATGTCGATACTGGCAAGGATCTGCCCGACCTGGTGAAGTGGGTGAAGTTCTCCGGCGCTTCCTGGACGAAGGACGGCAAAGGCTTCTACTACAGCCGCTACGACGAACCCAAATCGGGGACGATGCTGCGGGACGCAAACTACTTCCACAAGCTGTATTACCACCGGCTGGGTACGCCGCAGTCGGAGGACAAGCTGATTTACGACCGGCCCGACAACAAGGAGCTTGGCTTCGGGGGCAGCGTGACCGACGATGGCCACTATCTCATCATCACGGTCTGGCAGGGAACGTCGCCCAAGAATCGCCTCTACTATAAAGACCTGACCAAGCCCGATGCGCAAGTGGTCAAGCTGCTGGACGACTTCGACGCCGAATACCAGTTCATCGACAACGACGGTCCGGTCTTCTGGATCAAGACCGACCTCGACGCGCCACGAGGGCGCATCGATCGCCATCGATACCCAGCATCCAGAGCGCACCAACTGGAAGACCGTTGTGGCGCAAGGCGTCGATAAGCTCGACCACGCAATGTCGTCGACAACACCTTCGTTCTCAGCTACCTCAAAGATGCGCAGACCGAGGTCCGTGTTCATGATCTCGAAGGAAGATTGCTTCGCAACGTCGATCTGCCCGGCATCGGCACTGCCGAAGGCTTCGGCGGCAAACGCAAGGACAAGGAGACCTTCTACGCCTTCACCAGCTTCACTACTCCGACGACCATCTATCGCTACGACCTGGCAGCAGGGAAATCAGTCGGTCTACCGCCAACCCAAGGTCGACTTCGATTCGAGCCAGCTACGAAACGAAGCAGGTCTTCTACACCAGCAAGGACGGCACGCGCGTGCCCATGTTCATCACCGCGAAGAAAGGCCTCAAGCTTGACGGGCAGAACCCCGTGCTGCTCTACGGCTACGGCGGCTTCAACATCTCGCTCACGCCGGCGTTTTCGGTCGGCAATGCAGTCTGGCTGGAGATGGGCGGCGTCTTCGCGCAACCGAATCTGCGCGGCGGTGGCGAGTACGGCGAAGAGTGGCACCAGGCCGGCACCCTATTAAAGAAACAAAACGTCTTCGACGACTTCATCGCTGCCGCCGAATGGCTGATCGCGAACCAGTACACTTCGCCCGCCAAGCTCGCCATTCGTGGTGGCAGCAATGGCGGTTTGCTGGTCGGCGCATGCATGACCCAGCGCCCTGACCTATTCGGCGCAACCTTGCCCGCCGTCGGCGTCATGGACATGCTCCGCTTTCACAAATTCACCATTGGCTGGGCCTGGACTTCGGACTACGGTTCCTCCGACGATCCGGAAATGTTCAAGACGATTTACGCTTACTCCCCATTGCACAACCTGAAGCCGGGAACAAAATATCCGCCGACCCTGATTACGACCGCCGACCACGACGATCGTGTAGTCCCGGGCCACAGCTTCAAGTTCGCCGCCACGTTGCAGGCCGATCAGGCCGGCCCTGCCCCGGTGCTGATTCGCATCGAAACCAAGGCCGGCCACGGCGCCGGAAAACCTATCTCGAAGCTGATCGAGGAAACCGTCGACTCCTGGGCTTTCGTAGCCCGTAACTTGAGCATGGATGTCCAGTTGAAGTAGGAACAGTCTTGGGTCTGCCGGGAGCGATTCTCGCGGGGTGCTCGTTCGAGCTCAAAGGAGCCGGGGGCGTCTTCGGTCCATCACTTTGCTCACCAATTCTCTTTTTCTCCGTCTCTGATCCCGTGCAATGATTCGGGAGGCGACCTCATGCGTCCCTTTTTCCAACCAATTTGGCTACTCATCTCGATTTGCCTCGTGAGCACGACGTTTGCACGCGACCAACTCGTGGTTTGGGTAGAGCGCCCCAACCGTGCGATCGCCGGTGCCAAGCGCGAAAGCGAGCAAGCCCAACGTCAGGCGTTGACGGTCGACGGGCGCCATGTCGCCACAGCGATGAGCGACATTTGCCGCGATACACCACACCGCAACCGCCACTGTTCCGGCGACCAAGTACACGGGCCCGGACAGTTTGCTCGCGGCATCCCCGCCGAAGACGAACCAGGCGAGCACGACCACTGCGCCGAACAACACCAAGGCAAGACCGCGGAGCAAGCGCGGGCGCGTGTCGACGTCGGGCCGCCGATAAGCACGTTCGACGAGGATGAGCGCGGCTGCGGCCGGCACGATCGCTCCGACCGCTGCGACCGAGCGCTGGGTCAACCCGTCGGCGGGGCTGGACGACAGTTCCGCCGATGCCCAGTAGGGAACGAGCGCGAGGGCGACGTACACCGGCCACGTGCGACCCGAAAATGCCCAAACTCCGAACCAGCAGGCGATCGCCGCGGCGCCGAAGACGCCGGAGCCCATAGCGATCGGCCAGTCTGCAATCCGCAGGCCGTGCACGACGAACGCCGCAGCCGGCAGAACCGCCAGCACTGCCAGTCCCACGCACCACAGCACAACCGAGAGCCCAGCGTTGCCGAATCTGCTCGATCGTCTCGCCGTCAGAAAATCTGCTCTGTTGCTAGCTCGCCGTTCCGCACCGCTAAAGCTCAAAGTCGCCACTCCCCCACCCGGCCAACGTAGAGCCGATATGAGAGCGCTGCCATCGCCTTTCTAGGCAGCCGGAATGGCCGTCCGGGCCAAGAAGTCGCCGTTCGGCCCAACAATGCTCGCGACCGCAGCAACCCCCAGCCACGAGGACGCTAGCTGCGTGACGACTCCACAAATTTGACGATGCGCGGTGCGCGCTTCTTGACCACCCTGACAACCGGATAGCGCGCCACTCCGGCGTCGTTCCGAAACCTCGTAGGGGGGACCACAGCATGAACTACAAGAAACTCGCTGCGCTGGGCGCCAGCCTGGCGGTCGCTGGCGGCATGATCGTCAGTGCGAGCGGCGCCACCGGCGCGTATTTCTCACAAAGCGTGCCCGGCACGATCACCGGTCAACTCGGTTCGATCACTGTGTCGACAAGCGGCGGAAACGGATCCACCGCGCAAGACTTCTACTGGGCCAACATGCTGCCGGGCGTGCAGAACTCCGCGGCCGTCAACTACCAGAACACCAGCGCCAACGCTGAGGACATCTACCTGGTGTTCCAGAACAAGACGGCGCTGTCGGCACTGAACAACCTCGGCACCTACGGCGAAGCGCACGTGTCGGCAGCGGGCACTGGCACTGCGAATGCGGAGATCTTCGCGTCAGCGAACCTCAACGACCGCGCATCGACCTGTGGTCCGTTCAGCCCGAGCGGATGCTGGCCGGTTCCGAACGTGATCAAGGTTGCGTCGAACATCGGCGGCGGAACCACTGGCTCTGTCACATTCGCGTTCAACTACGCGGGCAAGCTCTCCAGTGGTCAGGGTGGTCAGTTCAACCTGTATCCGGTGGCCGACCAGCAGAACCCAGGGACGGACCCCCTGAACTCGCACGCCGGGCTCCCGTATGAGGTTGTCGCGATCCAGGCCGGCGCACCTGCACCGACCGTCAGTTAGTCAGCGCTAGCGTGGTGGGCCTGGTGCAGCGCGCCAGGCCCACCACCTCAGCATTACCGGGGGGCTAATCGTGCACAAGCAAAGTCGCAGGGCGCGCGGGCGAGGGCGACTGTTGATTTCGATCGGCGTGACGACGGTTTTCGCCGCACTGTTGCTGACGCTCGTCATGGCAGTGGGAACGAACAAGCGCATCTACGTCGTGCATACCGGATCGATGACTCCCACGATCCCGAGCAAGAGCGCCGTGCTGGTTGAAAAGCGCTCCTACCACGTCGGCCAGGTCATCTCGTTTCGCGAAAGCGGAGCAGTGGTCACGCATCGTCTCGTCGGCCTGAACCCTGACGGTACCCTCATCACGAAGGGTGACGCGAACACAACGGTTGATCCGTGGAAGACGACACGAGCCGACGTGATCGGCGGAGTCGTTGCGGCGCCCCGCGAGGTCGGCTACTGGCTCGTCTACCTCAGGAACCCGCTCGGTGCTGCATCCGTGCTTTTCACCGTCATTTGTATTGGGCTCATCTGGACCATCGCCGGTGAGTCGTCGTCGAGCCTCGACATTCCCACCGTCAACGCCGACCCGGATCCGGAGCCTCCGGTAACTCAACGTCGACACCGTGGGGTTCAACGCCGAGCACGGCCCGTGACTGTGTACGACACAACCACTGCGTAGTTTCCGTACGGAGAAGAAGAGTCGCCAGCGTCGATGCGCAGCGTCCGCATGCCGGCAACCACATCGGCCGGCGTTTTGTCTGCCAGACCAGCGGCGATTCGTATGGCACACGACCGGCATTGTGTATGATAGGGCTCATGATCCGACCTCGTGCTGTCGAGGATCGCTACCGCGAGACGGTCGCGGCACGGCGGGTCACTGTCGTCACGGGTCCGCGCCAAGCGGGTAAGACGACGTTGGTTGTCAGCCAGCTTGGTCCAGGCACGCTCCGCAATCTCGACGACGACGGCACCCTCGACGCGGCCCTGGCAGATCCCGTCGGGTTCGTCGCACTCGGCGCTCGACCGATCGTGATCGATGAGATCCAGCGTGGTGGCGAGCCACTCGTGCGCGCGATCAAGGCAGCCGTCGATCGAGACCCGTCCCCGGGCCATTTCGTGCTGACCGGGTCCTCAAACTTCCTCACCGTCCCAACGATCTCTGAATCCCTAGCCGGCCGAGCCGGTTTCGTGGAGGTGTGGCCCTTCACGCAGGGCGAACTACAGGGGCGGCGCGACCGCTTCATCGATGCGGTCTTCGCCAGCCCTGCGCCGTTGCTTTCCTACCAGCCGTCACGCGCAGATCGCCGCGATACCTACGAACGACTCTGCGCTGGCGGGTACCCCGAGGTGCATCAGCTATCAGCGCGTCAACGCCAGGGATGGTTTCGCGACTACATCCAAACGACGATCCAACGTGACGTCGTCGAGATATCGGGGATTCGCAAGGCCACCGAAATGGGTCAGCTGCTGCGTCTGTTCGCCGCCCGCACCGCACACGAACTGGTTATGCAGAACCTCATCGACGACGCACCTCTGGAGCGCCAAGCCGTTTACGACTACCGTGCGTGGCTCGAAACCATCCATCTCGTCGCAGCCGTGCCAGCGTGGTCTCGCAACCTCACGCGGCGAGTCAAGCATCGGCCAAAGGTCTTCGTCACCGATCCGGGGCTCGCTGCGTGGCTGCTGGGCAAAACCCCTATCGCGCTGGAATCGCCGACCGACCCGACGACGGGACAACTCGTCGAGACATTCGTCTATACAGAACTTCGTCGACAGGTCACGTGGGCTGATAGCGAGATCAACATCTTCCATTGGCGCACCCGCGCCGGTGCCGAGGTCGATTTCGTCCTCGAAGCCTCCGACGGACGCGTCGTCGGAATCGAAGTAAAGGCCGCGCAGACTCCGAAACGAGAGTGGTTCCGCTGGCTCACCCAGATGCGCGACGCCCTCGGCGAGCAATTCGTCGCCGGCGTGGCGCTATACGGCGGTGACCAGGTGCTTCCGTTTGGCGATCGGCTGCACGCCGTGCCGATCTCCGCATTGTGGAACATGTAGATCACACTGTCGACGCGAGTTGCGCGGCAGCAGCGTAGGCATCGACACGACCTCCCGCCACCTCGGCCGCCAACTCGGCGACGCGCGGATCGTCGATGCGCAACCCGACCCGAGCCGACAGCATGGCGAGCGCAATCGACCTGATTTCGTTCGCCGCGCGGCGCACGCGGCGTCGCTCACCCTCGCCCGACGACGCCAGCCACGCACGGTGCTTGTCGATGGCCTCGACCAGTTCGTCGATGCCGCCCGCAATTGTTGCGGTCGCGCGAACAACGACGGGTCGCCACTCCCCCGGTTCTCGCTCGCCGCCAACGGCGATCATGTTGTGCAACTCGCGCACTGCGGCGTCCGCCCCATCTCTGTCGCACTTGTTCACGACGAGCAGGTCGGCGACCTCGAGCAGTCCGGCCTTCGCCGCCTGAATGCCGTCGCCCATGCCGGGGGCAAGCAGCACAACTGTGGTGTCGGCGGTCGCTGCGATGTCGACCTCGGCTTGTCCGACACCGACGGTTTCCACCAGGACGACGTCGAAGCCGGTCGCCTCGAGAACGCGAACTGCCTGCGGCGTGGAGGCAGCCATGCCGCCGAGCTGCCCGCGCGACGCCATCGACCGGATGAAGACATCCGAGTCGGTGGCGTGCGTCTGCATACGAACGCGGTCACCAAGCAGCGCCCCACCAGTGAATGGTGAAGTCGGATCGACGGCAAGCACACCGACTCGTTGCTCGCGTTCACGCCATAGCGCAATCAGCGCGGACGTCGTGGTCGACTTCCCAACGCCGGGCGCACCAGTAAGCCCGATGACGTAGGGCGTTTGAACGGCAGCCCCGAGAAGTGCCGACATGAGGGCTGGCAGTGCGGGATCGTCGTCCTCGACCATCGAGAGCAGCTTTCCCAGTGCACGGGCATCGTGCGCACGGGCCGCCTTGACCAGCCCCTCGACGTCCGACGTCATTTCCGTTTACTGCGCCGCGACGCGCAATACCAGCGCGTCTCCCTGCCCGCCGCCACCGCAAAGACCAGCCGCGCCGATGCCGCCACCGCGCCGACGAAGCTCGTAGATCAGGTGCAACGCGAGGCGTGCTCCCGACATCCCGATCGGGTGCCCGAGCGCGATCGCGCCGCCGTTGACGTTGACCACGTTGGCGTCGATGTCGAGTTCGCGCATCGACTGGATCGCCACAGCGGCGAACGCCTCGTTGATCTCGAACAAATCGACTTCCGCTGGCGCCAGCTGCTCGCGCGCCAGCGCCCGCGCGATCGCATGCGAGGGTTGTGAGTGCAGCGAGTTGTCAGGTCCGGCGACCACCCCGTGCGCGCCGATCTCTGCGAGGATCGGCCAACCCCGGCGTCCGGCATTTTCTCTGGAGGTAACCAGAACTGCGCACGCACCGTCGGAAAGCTGCGACGCGTTACCTGCGGTGATCGTGCCGTCCGGGGAGAACGCCGGCCGCAACCGCGCCAGCGACTCAACCGTGGTGTCCTCGCGAACACCCTCGTCCTTAGAAACCATCACCGGCTCACCGCGGCGCTGCGGCACCGGCACCGCGACGATCTCGTCGTCGAACAACCCGTCCTTGCTGGCCACCGCTGCGCGTTGGTGCGAGCGAGCCGAAAACGCGTCCTGCTCCTCACGGGTGATACCCAAGTGCTCGTTGTAACGCTCGGTCGACTCACCCATCGCCATGTGGTCGAACGGATCGGTCAGACCGTCGTACGCCATCGAGTCGAGCAGCTCGACCGTGCCGAACTTGAACCCGGCGCGAGACTTCGGCAGCAGGTGCGGCGCGCAAGTCATCGACTCCATGCCACCGGCAACGATCGTCTCGAACTCGCCGCCCCTGATGAGCTGGTCGGCCAGCGCGATCGAATCGAGCCCGGACAGGCAGACCTTGTTGACCGTCACCGCCGGAACCGTCATCGGGAGCCCAGCGGCCACCGCCGCCTGCCTAGCCGGCAGCTGTCCCGCACCAGCCAGCAGCACCTGGCCCATGATCACGTAATCGACATCGCTGCCCCTCGCGCCGGCCCGCTCAAGCGCAGCGCGGATCGCAATCCCGCCGAGCTGGGCAGCCGACAGGTCGCTAAAGGCACCGAGGAGCTTGCCGATCGGGGTCCGCGCACCCGCGACGATCACCGAACCGCTACCGAGAGTCATCTCCGTGACCTCCTTAGTTTTCGACCGGGCTGTTCTACCGTGAGCTTTCAGGCTATTGCTTCAGCCCACCGAGGAGGGACCTCAGCGCCGGTGCTGCTTTCGCGTATCGACCACGTCGGGATCGCCGTCGTCAATCTCGAGGAGGCGATCGAACGCTACCGCTCAGCGTTTGGCTTGGAGGTCGTCGCAGTCGAGTCCAACGACTCGCAGGGTGTCCGAGAAGCGATGCTGCGTCTAGGGCCTTCGGTACCTGACGCCGAGGGACCGTCGTCCTACGTTCAGCTGCTCGAGCCGCTCGCACCCGACACGCCGGTGGGCAAGTTTCTGGCCCGGCGCGGCGAAGGGCTGCATCACGTCGGATATGCAGTCGACGACGTCCGGCTGGCGATGGATTCGCTTGCCCTACAGGGCGTTCGGATCCTCGACTCGCAGCCACGGCACGGATCGCTTGGCGCATCGATCGCTTTCGCGCACCCGAAAGACCTGTCCGGGGTACTGACAGAACTCGTCCAGGCCGCGCCGGGCTGAGAGGATGCGGGCATGACGCTTCTCGCCCTGCTATCTCAGAGCACAGCGCACCCGGCAACCCACGTCGTCGCCGCATTGCCGAAGCCGAAGGCGCAGGTGACGGTGCCGATCATCATCATCTTCGCGGTCCTGGTGTTCATCGGGATCTCGCGCAAGGTGATCAAGCTGGCTGTGATCGCGGCGATCGTCTGCGTCATCTTCTTGATCTACCAATCCGGCGCCTTCAGCAAGTAGTGCCGCCGGCCGTCCGCCGATCGCCGCCCGCCCCTCGCCGTCCGCCCGCCCCTCGCCGCGCGCCCGCCGTCCGCCCGCCCCTCGCCGTCCGCGCCCGCCGTCCGCCCGCCCCTCGCCGTCCGCGCCCGCCGTCCGCACTCGATCTTTGCCGAGTGAAGGAATTCGGGGGTTCCGAGGCCGAAAAGTGCCCCGAATTCCTTCAGTCGGCGCACTCGCGCCGCCCGGACCGGCTCCTACGATGGTCCCCATGACGGCAGACGAGAAGTTCGCAACCACGAATTACGACGCGGCGGTCTCCCCGGCGCTGACCGCGTTCATGCGCGAAGGCTGGGCGCCCGATCCCCAGCCGACGATCGAGCCGTCGGAGGTCGCTCCCTACGCGGCCAAGCGGCGGGCTGCGGTCTCGGCGGCGTTTCCCGGCGAAGTGATCGTCGTCGGGGCCGGCACCCCGAGCCTTCGCAACGGCGACGTCTTCCACCCGTTCCGCGCGAGCAGCGACTTCGTCTGGCTGACCGGCGCGGCTGAGCCGGACGCGGTCCTGGTGATGACACCGGACGCCGAGTCGCCCGGCGGCCACAACTCGACGCTGTACTTGCGGGTCACCGCGTCGCGCCACGAAAGCGAGCAGTTCTACCGCGATCGCAACTACGGCGAACTGTGGACCGGCCGCCGTCCCGGCATTGCAGAGACCCAGGCCGCACTTGGACTGACCACCCGTCCCCTCGGCGAGCTCGACGGCGTCCTGCACGCGCTCTCCACAGCGGGCGCGCCCGTCGCCGATGACGCGCTCGTCGCGACCACACTCTCGGACCTGCGGCTGGTCAAGGACGACTGGGAGATCGCGCAACTGTCCGACGCGGTCGCCGCCAGCGTGCATGGGTTCGAGGACGTCGTACGCGAACTCGGCAACGCCCGACTGACCAGCGAACGCTGGGTCGAAGGCACATTCGGCCGCCGCGCGCGCGTCGAGGGCAACGACATCGGCTACGGAAGCGTCGCGGCCGCCGGCGAGCATGCATGCATCTTGCACTGGACGCGCAACGACGGCCCGGTGCGAGACGGCGATCTGCTGCTTCTCGACGCCGGCGTCGAGAACACCGCTCTATACACGGCCGACGTCACGCGCACGATCCCGATCAGCGGCCGTTTCAGCGAACCCCAGCGTCGCGTCTATCAACTCGTATACGACGCGCAGACGGCGGCGATGAATGCGGTCAGACCCGGCGCGCATTTCCGCGACTATTTCCGCGCCGCTAACGAGGTTCTGGCGAAAGGCCTTGTGGAGTGGGGAATTCTGCCCGCCGGTGCGCAAGATCTTGACGGACCGGACGCCGATTTGCACCGCCGTTACACGCTGCACGGTACCGGGCACATGCTCGGCCTCGACGTCCACGACTGCGCGCAAGCACGCAAGGAGAACTACCACGAGGGCGTGCTGCAAGCGGGATACGTGCTGACTGTCGAGCCTGGTCTCTACTTCCAGTCGGACGACCTGACCGTGCCACCGGAACTTCGCGGCATCGGCGTCCGGATAGAGGACGACGTCGTCGTCACGCATGACGGCTGCCGCAATCTCACCGAGGCGCTACCGCGCGATCCCGACGCCGTCGAAGCCTGGATGGCGCAGCTCACCCATTGAGTCCAGGAGGAACAAAGCTCGCGAGCAAGAGTGCTACTTAGGGGCAGACTCAGTTAGCCCGCTGGTGGCATACCGAGGTCCGCGCGGACCAGATTGCCGTCCCGCCTCAACGTGTTGCCATCCGCCCGTGCCTTGGTGAGGTCCAGTGCCTCGAAGTCGGCGAGTTCGGTCTCGTCGTCGCGCACGAGAGCCTGGACATCGGCTTCGGCTTTACCTGGCCACGCGACGGCGAGCAGTTCCATGTCGCACGTGTCGGTTGCCTTCTTCACAACCGCGAACCCGGCCTTGATCTGTGCATCGGTTGCCGGCCGATGGATGTTTTCGAACGTGATGAAGGCTTGCAGCGCTGGGTCTGTGATGGCCGTGAACCGTGAGGCGTACCAGGACAACGGTGTAGCGGAGGGACTTGGGCTAGACGATGACGGGGAAACCGACGGTGCCGTCATGGTTGGTGCAGGTGCGGTCGTAGCAGTCGTAGCAGTCGTAGCAGTCGTAGCAGTCGTAGCAGTCGCAGGTGCAGTCGTCGTGGTGGAAGTCACGGCGGTCGGCGGAGCCGACTTCTTCGCGCCAGATGCGCACCCGGTGACGACAACGCTGACGGCAGCAAATACGACCAGAAGCTTCTTCATCGCTGGCTTCCATTCCCGTAAAGCGTCTACCCCTGTCGCCAGCACTGGCGTGAACTCTCAAGGGGTTGCCCAAAGGGTTCATCTGAAGTGCGAAGGCGCCAAGGGCGCTACGTCCCAAAGGTTGGAGCCGTTCGTCCTGAGCGGACGCTAGTCGGGCGCACGCACGCGGCGAACTGATCTTGTTCCTGGATGGAGCCTGCTCACGTTCTACGCAACGCCCGCCTGTGACGAGGAGAGCGTTTGGTGTCGCGTAGGGTGAGGCAATGGCTCTGCTGCATGACGCGACCCTGGTTCCGTCGAAGCTCGAGTTGCTCACTGCGTGGCTGCCCGGCCGTAGTTGGTTCACCGGTGATGCGGACGTGCAGCGCATAGCTACCTACCGTTTCGACGACCCGGCAGGAGAGGTCGGCGTTGAAACGTTCCTTCTTCGAGCCGACGGCGGACCGCTGTTCCAGGTACCGCTGACATACCGCAGCGCAGCGCTGCCGGGCAAAGATGACTTCCTTCTGGGTACGACAGAACATTCAGTCCTGGGCACGCGATGGGTCTACGACGGGTGCGCTGACCCCGTCTGGGCCTCAACCGTCGCGACCGCAATACTCACCGGCGGCACCCAGGCGGAGGAGTTCGTTGACCGGGGCGACCATCTCGAGCCGCGCGCGCCATCTGCAACTGTCAGAGGCAGCGGCGCGGCCGGCACGTCGGTCCCCGAGATCGTCGCCGTGACGTGCTTCGATCGCGGCGCGGTGACCGTCGTACAGGCACGGGCCGTAGAACTGGTCGTTGCTCGCGTAGTCGGCGTGGTCGTCGAGGCTGCGGAGAAACTGACGGGCAGTTGGGCGGGCACCGAACCCACGGTCCTCGCAGGCGCGCGACTCACCTGAGCGACATCTCGGCCGTGATGTCGCTCTAACGTCGTCCCATCATTCAAAGCGCCCGGTGATCGCGGTCCGACGTCTTACTGCGTTAGGGCGGCGGTGATTGCCGCCTGGACGGCGTTGTTGAGAACCGCAACGCCGCCATACACATGCACCGTGAGTACCGTGCCGCGGTTGTTACTCAGGTACGTGGTCGTCGAACTCGGTACTGCAGACGGCTCGGCGAGGAGCAGTGGTGCCCCAGCCTTCGCTAGTTGGGTGCCGCCCGCCAACGCGTCTGGGAACCCCGCACCGGTGGCAACTCCGACCGTCGTCGGTGCGCTGAAGAACTTAGCTGCGACAGCGGCCGCCGTGGCGTATCGGTCTGCTCCAGCTACTGGAGTTGCGTGCGGGTCAGCGAGAGCGGCGGGACCACCGACCGCGTACACAACGGTGGGCCGAGATGCCAGGTACGCGGCCACACCACTCGGCATGGTGGATCCTTCAGTGAGTAGCACGGCACCATGTAGGTGCGCCGCAGCCGGGCCGGCTGTCAGTGCATCGGGATAGTTCGTCCCGCTAGCAAGCAGCACCTGGGCAGGGCTGCCGAGCGCAGCCGCGACCGCGAGCCCCGTTGCATAGCGGTCATTCCCGGAATAGCGCACCACGTGGTAGCCGGCGGCGCCCAACTCACTGGCCACTGCAGCCGGGACGGCGGCGACTCCTCCCAGTACGTACACAGTCCCGCCTGATGGCAACACCCGAACGATCTCGGCCCGGGTGGTATCGCTGAGTGTGGCGCCTTGGGTCAACAGCAGCGGAGCGTTCTTGGCCGCGGCGAGAGGAGCGCCGACCAGTGCGTCTGGGTAGTCAGCCGCCTTCGCCAAGACGACAGCGCCAGCGCCGCCTGTCGGGAACGAGTCGCGTGAGACCGCGACTGCCGTACCGATCCGATCTGCACCAGCTATCCGGACGACGTCGGATGCCGTCGTCGGGGTGGCCGCGCCGCCACCAGAGGAGCCGCCACCAGAGGAGCCGCCACCACCCGAGGAGCCGCCACCACCCGAAGAACCGCCACCACCCGAAGAACCGCCACCACCCGAAGAACCGCCACCACCCGAAGAACCGCCACCACCAGTTGTCTGCACCTGGCCGTCGACGATCGTGATCTGAGCGGAGCTGACATCCGTGGCGCCGTCACCGCTGTAGTACGCCTCGATCGTGTGCGTGCCGGCCGCGACGGTCCAGAAGTAGATGGACAAACCGTTGGTGTCGATCTCGGCTTGACCGAAGCCGAAGTTCTCGCCCGCAGTCGGAGTCAAATCTGAGAAGGACATCTTTCCCGCTGGGACGTGTGAACCTGACGCCGAAGTAACCACGGCGTGCAACGTGATGGTCGTGCCGACCGGCGCAGAGGTCGTAGTGGCCGAGAGGACGGTCGAGCTGGCGATCAGCGGCGGTACCGCGATCGTGTCGATGAGCGTCGTGGTCTGGCCGGCGGTGGTCACGATCGGCGTGGTGCGGCCCGGAACGCCGCCGACGCCGAAACCGGAGTAGTAGCCGATATAGCCGCCGCGGCACAGGCGAGGGGCCGGGTCTCCGCAGTACTCGTAGGCGATCTCGTACGTCATCGGGAACAGATTCTTGATTTGGACGTAGCCGCTAGCGTTTATCGCATCGACGTTGCCCCACAGATTCAGGCCCGGACTCGGGACCGGCTCGACGGGGATGATGACGGGCTGCACCGGCAGGACATTCCCGGCGCCATCTTGAACGCGTATGTCGATGTCGGCAGCTGGCCTCGTGCGTTGGCTACCCAGCGTCAGCTGACTACCGGCGGCCACAGTCAACACCGTGTAGTCGCTGAGCAGCGTGCCGCTCACAGTGCCGGTTTTGTAGTACTCCGGCTGAATGTCGGGTCCGGTGTGCAGTCCGTCGTAACAGCCGTCGATCTGAACGTCATAGGTCCCGACCGGAACACCGGACAGCACGTATGACCCATCCGCGAGCGACGCTGTGTAGCCGCGAGCAATCGCCTCGTTGGCGGTTGTCGAGTAAGCCCCCACACACGCGCCAGCGAGTGGGTTACCGGCGGCGTCGAGCACCACACCCGAGATCGAGCCCGTCGTTGGCGTCACCCCCGATGACGTTGCCGCGGCACCGGCTCCCAGTGGTGCGCAAACACCGACAATCAGAACACTTGCCACAACAATCGCCCGCGCTTGGCGCATGACACATCCCCAGTTAGCTGCCTAGCAGCCATCATCTCGTCGCGAGCCCGCCTGAAAGTCGGAATCTTAAGCAGCATTCGGGTGATTCCGATCACGAGCAATGCCAGCAGGCAAGACAACGTCCGAATGCTCCTCGATCCGGCCGGGCATCCCTTCTGCCTGTGCCGCGACGATGGCGACGAGGGAGCGGTTTGAGGGCCTTACCAGCGCTGGGCCGCGCGTGCGCGGTCGAGCCAGGCGCCGAGAAGTGCTGAGAGTTGCTCGGGCTGCTCATGCATGAGGGCGTGGCCTGCGTCATCGAGCACGGCCAGGGTCGCACGGGGGTATCGCTCAAGTAAGCGCATCGAGTCGGCGTAGCCCACTACGGAATCGCGCCGCCCCGCCACGATCAGCGTCGGCGCCGAGCAGGTGCCCGATCCGACGTCGACGCTCCACCCGGCGAAGATGCGCCCCAACGCCTCCTCGTCGACCAGGGTGATGCCTGGCCAGGTGTGGTCGCGAAAGCGGTGTGCGTTCGCCGCTGTGCGCACAACGAAGTAGTCATCGAAGCGCGTCCGCTGCTCCGGTTCGAGTTCGTCATACGCGTCATCGTCCTGACGCACCACCGAATGGTTAGGCACGTCTTGTGAGTGCTCTGCGACGGGACATACCAATGCCAGCCCGAGCACGAGGTCGGGTCGGCGGGCGGCCACGCCTCGGGCCAGGTAGGCGCCGTAGGACTGCCCCACGAGCAGCACGGGCCCGGCGCCGACACGTTCGACGAAGTCGATGAGCACCGTCACCACATCGTCATTGCACGTCAGTCCGCCGGACGTCGAGCGGCCCATCCCCGGCAAGTCCGGATAGATCCGCCGATAGCCCACCCTCGGCACGATTTCCTCGATCGCGGCTTCGATATCGCCGTGATCAACACCGGCACCATGCAGCGCGATGAGCGGCACGCCCGCACCGTGCACGACGTAGTGCACGCGAACTTCGTTGACCTGATGATCCACGTCGAATCGTTCCTCACACTCCGATGAGGGCTAGCGCAGTTCGCGTGACGAGCGCCGGGATCTGCTGTTCCAGCACGGAGTATGCCAGTGACGGCGCATGTCGACACCGAGACTCGGCCACACCACCAAATGCGGCGTCGTCGGGCGGATCTCCTGATTGCAGCCGGGGCAGCGATACGTCTTCGTCGACGACACGCCGGTCAAGCGCCGCACGATCCACTCGTCGCCGCGTGCGTCGACCTCGACGAACTGGAACCCGCCGTTCAGCCCAGTGTCGCCGTCTTCGTCAGGAGCGACATTGGACGCCGATCGGCGGGCCGGCCGGGTGCGGCGCGGACTCATGCCAGCACCGTCAAGGCCAAGCGATCGGCCCTCGCGTACACGTTCATCGATGTCCCGCGCAGGAATCCGACCAGCGTCATACCAACGGACTCAGCGAACTCGGCGGCCAAGCTCGACGGCGCTGACACTGCGGCTAGCACCGGAATGCCTGCCACGTAAGCCTTTTGCACCAACTCGAACGACGCACGCCCGCTCACCATCAACACTGTGCCAGCGAGCGGCAGCCGCTTCTCGCGCAGCGCCCAGCCGATCACCTTGTCGACGGCGTTGTGCCGGCCAACGTCCTCACGCAACGCCAGCAACTCGGCGTCCGGTGTGAAGAGCGCAGCGGCGTGCAAACCTCCGGTGCTGTCGAACACCTTCTGAGCCTCACGCAGCTTGTCCGGCAGCGACGAAAGAATCGCCGGAGTGACCGACGTGCGATCGGTGTGCAGATCAAACAATGAACGCACGGTGACGGCGTCGATGCTCGCCTTGCCACAAACTCCGCACGAACTTGTCGCGTAGAAGTTGCGCGCCGCACTAGCGTCGATCGACGGCGCCTCATCGGAGAGCAGCAGGTCGATCACGTTGTACGTATTGCGACCAGTCTCGTCAGCACCCGCGCAGTAGCGCAGACCCGCAAGGTGGTCGGGGGAAGTGAGCAGACCCTCGGTCCAGGCGAACCCCGCGACGAGGTCGAAATCGTCCCCCGGCGTCCGCATCGTGACCGCCATCGACGTGCCGCCGAGACGGATCTCCAACGGCTCCTCGGCCGCCAGCGTGTCGGGGCGTCCGGCCGCGACCCCGTCGTCGACGTGAATGACCTGCCGCCGCTGCGTGACCCGTCCCATACAACCCAGCGTATCTGCGCACGACCGACGCGGGTTGGGGCGCAAAGCTCAGCTGGACGACGCCTTCGGCGAACTGGTCGACGACGCACTCGCAGGCGGCGGGCTGCTCGACGGCGGGGTCGGCAACCCCGAGGACGGCGGCTCGGACGACGGCACGCCGACAACCACCCGCACCACGCGGTGGAAGGTCGACGAAACGCCGGCGTTGTTCGTCCACTTCACGTCGAACACGATCTGATCAGCCGGACCAGTCGCGGTAATCGCCTCCCAAAACGATGCGCTCTGGCCAGGCTTCAACGTGCCGACCGCGCAGACGAGTGCGCCGGCCGCAGGCTTGCAGCTCGTCGTGTATCCGGTGATCTGGAAACCGGCGGACTGCCCGGCGTCCTGCGCGTACGCGTTGACGACACTGAAGCTGCCACCGTGCGTGGTGACCGAGCCCTTGTTCGTCACGGTCATCGTCACCTTGGCCTGCTCGCCATCGACGACGGACGCCGGGGTGGTGACCGTCGCGACCAAACCCTTCACGGTCGTGGGCTTCGTCCCCGGCGTCGGGGCTACTGCAGGTACCGACGCGGACGCCGAGGTGACGGGCCCCTGCGAAGTAGGTGCACTGCTTGCGGCGGCGTCCGGGCTGCGACTGGCGGCCGGCAGACTCGGGCTAGGTCCGACCGTCGTATCCGAGGCGGGCGTGGTCCAGATGTGT
>CAVRZQ010000007.1:0-58791 GCA_963725575.1 uncultured Acidobacteriota bacterium | reverse complement strand
CACGTTCATGCGGGGCCTCGATTTCCGTTGGAAGCAGCACCGAAGCCGTACCAGATATTGCTTGACGAGCGGATCGGAAGATTTCGTGAACTCGCCTGGCGGGAGAGCCGACTACCAGCCGTCCGGCTTCCATCAAAGCGATGCGCGTGCCTAACAACAAGGCTTCGCGCAGGTCATGCGTCACGAAGACAACCGTCTTCTGCAGCCGTTGCTGCAAAGCGAGGAATTCGCGCTGCAGTTCCGCGCGTGTAATGGGGTCGAGCGCACCGAAGGGTTCGTCCATCAGAAGAATCGGTGGATCGGCCGCAAGTCCCCGCGCCACACCGACCCGCTGGCGCTGTCCTCCGGACAGCTCTCGCGGACGGCGGGACGAGAGTTCAGGGTCGAGTCCCACCAGCTGCAAAAGTTCGCTAACCCGATTTTGAATACGATCTGCGGGCCATTCTTCGATGCTCGGAACCAGGGCAATGTTGCGCTCCACGGTGAAATGTGGAAAAAGGCCGGCATCCTGAATGACGTAGCCGATGCCGCGGCGTAGCCGGATCGGATCCCACTGACTGGTAGCACGGCCCTCTACCAGCACCTCGCCCTCGGTCGGCGACACCAGGTCATTGATCAATTTGAGGGTCGTGGTCTTGCCCGATCCGCTACGGCCAAGAAGCACCAGCGTCTCCCCGCGGCGGACCTGAAGGTTCAGGCCGGCGAGAAGTTCCTGTCCACCGGAAAAGCGGTAGGCCACTTCCCGAAATTCGATGACCGGTCCGTTCTGATTGGAAGCGCTCATGCTGGAAACCGTGATTTCTGCTGATTGGATGGCGACCGGGGTCCCAGGAAGCTTTAGTTTTTGTGATGTCCGCAGACTGAGCGCGGAATTGTTTCTGTAACGCCGGCGTGGTTCGATGTCGCTAGCCGGCCGAGCGGTACGTCGATGCCGGCAGCCCAGTGATTCTGATCCCGCCGTGTCCCTGTGGCGGATGTTCAGACCGATCAGCAGCGCGGTAACTTGCTCGATGATGCGGGCGTTTTCGAGCTTGCCGCCATCGATGGCCCGCACGCGGGGAATCTTCACCGCAAGTTCCATGGCGATTTGCGTGGCGTTGGGATCGTCACTGCACACGATCACGTCACAATCCACGTCATCGTCGCCGTTAAGCACATCGGCCGATACATTGTGGAAGGCCGCGGCCACCGAAACGCCCTTCGGAACCAATTCCGACGTTTGCTGCGCGGCCGATCCTTGCCAAACTCCGATCATGCGGGTGGCGCGCCCGCCTACGCTGGTGGCCAGCGGAACGGTAGCGTCAATCAAAACACTGCCGGGGCGAATGGCCGGCTTGAGTAGCTTCAGCAGCGCGGCTTGGCCTTCAAACGGCACGGTGAGCATGAGCAGGTCGGTCGCGGCGCAGGCGGCTGAATTTTCCATTCCTGAAACTTGGGCATTCGCGCCCACGCGCTTGCGGATCGCTTCCGCGGTTTGTTCTGCGCGTGCGGCGTCACGTGAGCCAATGATGACGGTCTCTCCAGCGCGTGCCCAGCGCAGGGCGAGCCCGGTTCCAGCAGGACCAGTTCCTCCAATCACGGCGATTGCGCGGCTCATGCGAACTCCGGTGACACGCTGCTCGCGTGAAACTGACAGGGGAAACTTGATCTGCATTCGCGAATATTTCGTGTTGCGCTCAGCGGGAATTCTTCCCGCCTCCAGGATCAACGCCTGGAATTCCTCCGGGCTGGTGTACTGTCCGGCCGTTGCCCCGGCCTCGCGCGAGATGTTTTCTTCCATCAGCGTGCCGCCGTAGTCATTCGCTCCGGCCTTCAGGCAAAGCTGCGACAGCCCGCGATTCAGCTTCACCCACGACACCTGAATATTGTTAATGGTGCCCGCCAGCATCACTCGAGCTAGCGCGTGAATCTTCAAGTGCTCAGCCAGCGTGGGCCCGCTGCGAGCCAGTCCTTGCTGGTAGAAGAAGGGTATTTTGGTGCACGAACCCCAGCGGGACGAATTCGGTAAAGCCGCCGGTTCGCTCCTGGATCTCGCGGAGCAACCCCAGTTGTGCGACCCAGTGCGCGGTCGTTTCTGCATGGCCATACATCAGGGTCGAAGTGGTGCGGATCCCGCACTCATGCGCGGTCGTAATCACTTCTTTCCATTGTGCGGTGGTCAGCTTGTTGCGCGACAGCACGCCGCGCACTTCATCGTCGAGAATTTCTGCCGCCGTGCCGGGCAACGTGTCGAGCCCGTTCTCGCGCAGCATCAGCAGGTATTCGCGCACCGGCATCCCGGTCAGTTCCATGCCGTAAACGATTTCCATGGGAGAAAAAGCATGGCAGTGCATCCGGGGGACAGCTGTCTTTACCGCCCGCAGGATGTCGCGATAATAAAAAGGAGAGAGCTCGTGGGGCAGTCCGCCCTGGATGCAAACTTCGCTGGCGCCGATCTCCCAAGCCTCGCGCGCTTTCTTCGCGACCTGCTCGAGGGTCAAGAAGTAGGTGTCGGCCTCTCGTGGCCCGCGGCTGAATGCGCAAAACTTGCAGCCCACGAAACAGATGTTCGTGAAGTTGATGTTCCGGTTGACCACGTAGGTGACGAGGTTGCCCGCGAATTCAGCGCGGAGTTCATTCGCCGCGACCAGCAGGCCGAGCAGATCCTCGCCTTCGGAGTTCGCGAGAGCGAGACATGTCGTCGCGAGAGAGTACTCCGCCATCGTAACCACCAAGAAGCCGTTCGAGTGAATCGCGGATTCCCGGGCTCAGCGCGGCGCAACTTCGTTCCACTCCAGGGCGGAAAATCTTCCAGCCTCGCAAGTCGTGAACCCACGGCGTGCCTCCTAGCGAAACAGATCGTAAGCCGCTGGACGGATCAGATCGACGCGCGCGTCCCCGGCTCGGGCGGTACCGGAACCGCGGATGATGCAGAATGGCGTCGCGACTAGCTTGCCGCAGACCAGGCCGGCGGCGCAAGCCAGTTCGTCCGCCACCGCGTGCAGGCTGACGCGGAGCGAGTAGCCATGCGGGTCGCGGCGCCCCCGATAGTCGTGGATCGCTTTCATGCCGGCCACGCCGATAGCTGCCTCGGTCAAGCCTTCGCGCCACGGGCGTCCGAAGCTGTCGCTGATGATGACCGGCACCGAGACCTTCAGCCGCCGTTTCAGTTCCCGAGACAACCGTGCTGCCGAGCGTCGGGATCTTCGGGCAACAGCAGTGCGTGCAAGCCGCCGTCAACATTCGAGACATCGACCCCGCTGTTTGCGCAAATAAATCCGTGCTTCGTCTCGGTGATCAGGACCCCGCGTTTCCTGCGGACGACGCGCTTGGCCTCCCGTAGCGCCAGTTCGGTCACCCGGGGGTCCAAGCCGTATCGTTGCGCCCACAGCGTGACGAGCGGTCGCCGAGGGTGTCCAGCCGAACCAGTTGGCCTTCCGCCTTGGATACAACCTTGTGCTTCGCCACCAGTACATCGCCCCGGGAGAGCAACATGCGCCGCGCAGCCCGCAGTCCACCCAATGTCCGCCAGCGCGTCCCCCGGCCGGATCTCACCCGCCACGGAACGGAATGACCCGCAATTCTTGCATGCCTCGCTACTCACTCGCAGCCAGCGGGATCGTCGCTGAACTTCCACTGCCGCGCCAGCAACTGGGACTTTCGTTGCCCGGGAGTTCGATCAGTTGTTTGAGGTCCGCCGGGTTGTCCACATCCACCGCGATTCCGGGAAGCTTCAAGCACCACGCAGGGTTGGCCCGTGGCTTGGGCGACGGCCAGATGGGGCGTGAAGCTGTCGTTCCCAAACCGCAGCGGGAACAGCCCCGCGGGCCGCCGGAACGCGGCGTTCGTGCCGCGCCCGTCCGCGGCCGGAACCAGCACCGTGCCTTCCGCGGGCGCCGCATCAGTAAATCCGCTGGAGTTCTTCCACTTCCAGCAGCGGGATGTCTGCCGGAATCACCAGTGCTGTCCAGCCCGCGCATCTCGCAGATGTAGGTCGCCATCGCGATCGCATCCGTCTCGCTGGTGTTCGCATGATCGGCAATCACCTGAAACCGAACCGGCTGGCCAGCGTCAAAGCAAACGGATCGCGCGTGATCAGCGCTACCTCGGGTCGATTGCTCCACGAAGCCAGCACCGCGAGCACATCTTCGAGCATGGCCTGCGCCAGCGCCGTGCGCGACGCCTGATCCAGTACGGGAGCCAGCCGCTGCTTGGCATTTTTCAGATCTCTTGACGGGAACCAGGATCATGATGCGTCGGGCCCCGCATGCGCCGCCATTGGCCCGCCCACCGCGCCGAGCACGGCGCGCGCCAGGTCGGCTTTCTCTTCGGCGGTTCGCATAATCGATTTCGCGGTGTGCACGCGAAGTCCGGCCTTGCGTAGTTCCTCGGCCGCCTCCGCGTCGCGGACGTCGACCACCAGCAGATCCAGAAAATCGTGGTAGGCCTGCGCAACCCCCGCGATCGACACCGCCAGTCCTTGCGAAGCCATCAGAATTCCCGCCGGTCCGGCCACTGCCTCTCCCAGCCACGATCGGACTGACCGCCGCGATTCGCGCCTTGGTGCGCTGCAGGGCCTCGCGCACGCCCGGCACCGCCAGAATCGGCCCGATGCTGGTGATCGGGTTACTCGGCGCGAGCAGCACGATATCCGCTGTAACGAATCGCTTCGATCACACCGGGTGCAGGTTCGGCATCCGCCGCGCCCGCAAAGCGAATCGATTCCACCGGGTCCTGGTACCAGCGCTGCACGAAATATTCCTCGAAGCTCAACTCTCCGAATGGCGTGCTCACTCGGGTCTCCACCCGCGAATCGCTCATGGGCAGGATCCGCGCCTTCACTCCCAACTTGTCGGCAATCTCCGCCGTTACCTCGGACAGCGTCTTACCCTCCGCCAGCAGCTTCGAGCGTAAAATGTGCACCGCGAGATCGCGGTCGCCCGCGTGAAACCAGATCGGTTGCCCGAGTTGCCCCATGTGCTGCAGGCAGAAGAAGGTATCGCCCTTCACACCCCAGCCTCGCTCCCGACTAAGCATGCCCGACAGCACGTAGGTGATCGAGTCGATGTCCGGGGAAACGTAGAGTCCCCACCACAACAGGTCGTCGCCCGTGTTGACGATCAGCGTCAGTTCTTGCGGCGGGAACGACTTGCCGCAAGCCGTCCACAAATTTCGCGCCGCCGGTGCCGCCGGTGAGCACCGTGATCATGCGGCCCTCCTGGCATAGCCGTGATTGTCGGCAGCAGCCCGCAATCGATCGCTCAACAATCCGGGACACGCCAGCACTCGCGCCAGAAATTCCGGATAGACCGGCAGCCGTTGTTCCAGTTTGAATCCTTTCGCCTCGGTGCGTATACGCAGTTGCTCCAGGTGCGGCCAAGGCTTTTCCGGATTAATGAAGTCAGGAGTCAAAGGTGAAACTCCTCCCCAGTCATTGATGCCAGCGTCCAGCAGTTCATCATAATAAGGAGCAGAAAGATTAGGAGGTGCCTGGATGTTTACCCGTGGCATCAGCAGCCGCGCCACCGCCACCGTGCGAAGCAAATCCCCCAGGGTGGGTTCCGGCCAGTCCTGCATGGGAATTCCGGGCTTGGCGCGGAAGTTCTGCACGATCACTTCCTGGATATGCCCGTAGCGCTCCTGCAGGTCGCGGATGGCGAGCAACGTGTCGACGCGGTCCTCAACACTCTCGCCGATGCCGATCAGCAACCCCGTCGTAAACGGCACGCCCTGTTTGCCCGCCTCCTCGATGGTGCGCAGGCGGGCCACGGGCAACTTGTCGGGAGCGTTGTCGTGCGCAGCGCCCGGCTGCAGCAAGTTGCGCGTTGGTGCTCTCCAGCATCAGGCCCATGCTGGGCGAGACCACGGCGAGGCGGCGAACCCACTCGGCACTCATCAAGCCCCGGATTCGGATGCGGCAACAACGTGCTCTCCCGCACCACCAGTTGGCACATGGCTTCCAGATATTGCAGTGTCGAGCGATAACCGAGGCGGCGTAACGCTTCGCGCATCTCGGGAAAGAGGGACTCCGGCTTGTCGCCCAGGCTGAACAACGCCTCGGTACAACCTAGTTTTTCGCCGTTGCGGACGACCTCCATCACTTCGTCGGGGGTCATGGTGTGCGCGCTGGCGTCGGCGGGGTCACGACGGAAGACGCAATAACCGCAGTAGTCGCGGCAAAGGTTGGTCAGGGGAATGAAAACTTTGCGTGAGTACGTGATCACGCCAGGTTTGAATCGTTCCTTTACCGCGCTGGCAGTCGAGAGAAGTTTGGGAAGGAAATCATCGCCACAACGCAACAACCGGCACGCGATCTCACGCGACAGAGGTTGACCGCTCTGCATCTCGGAGAGAGACAGGGCCAGAGATTTGGACTGCAGCCTGATTTCAATGGCAGGGCTCAAGATGCGTCAGTGTCCCGAGAACAGGTCGACTCGCCCCGAATAAGCCCGGGTAGCCGAATGATACATGAAAGCGGGCTGGGCGCGGGGTCGCGCTGCGGCGCGGTCCGCGAGCCCGTCCGCGGAGCTGGGCGCGGTATTGGGAGAGCGCGGACGTGGTAAGTTATCCGGTCTGCGGGCGGATGGTTGCCGCCCCTTCGAGGACCCGCGGTATGAGCGTGAGCCTGACAGAATTTCGCAAAGCGCTGGGCTGTTTTGCCACCGGCATCACGGTGATTACCCTGGATTCTGACAACGAGGTGCACGGCATGACCGCCAATGCCTTCACCTCGGTATCCCTCGATCCTATGTTGGTGCTGGTCTGCGTCGACAAGCGTGCCCGGACGCACAGTCATTTACACGCGAAGAAGCGTTTCGGTGTAAACGTGCTGTCCGAGAACCAGCGTGCGATCTCCGAATACTACGCGCGCCCGGCCCGCACCCACGATCGCGCCGCCGAAGAGGCGGGCGCTGCCTTCGAGCGTACTCAACACGGAACCCCGGTGCTACGCGGCGCCTTAGCCTACCTGGAATGCCGGCTACACACCGCGCAGGATGCCGGCGACCACACCATCTTCATCGCCGAAGTCGAAGAAGTTGTTGTGCGCGAAGGGAACCCTCTGCTCTTCTTCGAGAGCAGGTACCGGAAGATCGGCGGAGTCGTCGAAACTTCCGCGCCAACGTCTCCAGCGAATCGCAACACGAAGCCACGCGGTATTTAGAAATGTAGCGCCGGCGTCCCACCGGTTGTCGCGCGGGCACCCTGGCCCCGGCACGATGACCGAAGGTTACGTCCCAAACTGGCGGCCCCCGGCCCGCTTTACCCCAGACGGCCGGACCGGGGACCCGTCTCTCCCGATGCCGTTCCCCTCTCCACCTCCGCTGCCAGTTCCGGTTCGCGCACCAATTGTCGAATTCCGACGTAGCGACCGCTCACCCGCGCCCAGCGCGCGCTCCGTTCGCGAACGTCGACGTGCAGGAATCCGCCGTCGTAAACTCCAATCCCTCCCTGAGCGAACTGTGGCACCTCCAATGCAAGTTCGTACATGCGCTGCAACGAGATTCCCGCCAGGCCGATGTCGGCCGCCATGCCCTGCGTGTGCTCGCCGTGCGGAACCCCTCCAACTTCCAGGTTGTGGCGGAGGCAGCGGTAGCCAGCGTGAACAATGACGGGCACGCCTGCGAGTGCCCTCAGTGCTTCCAATCCATCCAGCAGTCGCGAATCCAGCTGCAGGCGCCCGCAACAGCGACATTGCAGTTCGGTTCGCGAAAAATGCGCACTCAAATCTCCCATCGCACCACATCTCCCAATGAGCAATTCTGTTAAAATACATATTAGCTTATAGAAAACTAAAAGCAAGGCAGGATGTCACTGGTTGCCGTGTCCTGCATCACCATTAAGGTGGTTGCTCTCCCACCCATGGGAAATGCGTGACCGCCGAATTGTGTCTTCCGGGCACCCCGCGCATCCAATTAATGGCATTCACTTCGATCTGAGAAAGGGCATTGCATGGAGGACAAAGTTGCGGAGAAGACCGTGAAAATTGCGAAGACGGAAGCAGAATGGCAGGCGCAATTGACGGCTGAGCAGTATCACGTGACGCGCCAGGCGGGTACGGAACGCGCCTTTACAGGAAAATATTGGAAGACTAAAGAGCCAGGCACCTACCACTGCGTCGGTTGCGGCACGGCATTATTCACATCCGAGACCAAGTTCGACTCCGGCACCGGTTGGCCGAGTTTCTGGGCGCCCATCGATTCCGCTAACGTCGAGGAACACATCGACAACACGTACGGGATGAGACGAGTCGAAGCTCGCTGCGCGCATTGCGGCGCCCACCTGGGGCACGTGTTCGAAGATGGCCCTGCGCCCACCGGTCTGCGGTATTGCATAAATTCAGCTGCATTGGATCTGAAGCCGGCGAACGACCAAGACAAAACCGACCAAAAGGAATAGGACAGCCTCTTCGCCTCCATGCAGAGGCTGGCTGTCCTCAGGTAGCGCCGGCGGCTTACCGCCATCTCGAGGGCGGGCACAATCCAGGCCGCCATCTCAAGTCCTGCAATCTTCCTCGAGCTAAGCCCCGGTCGTGGCCGCCGCAGCCTTGGGCGGTTCGTGGACCGCGGGCTTCGGCATTTCGGCGGACTTCGACGGCTGCTGCTGAGGCTGTTTGCTCTTCTGCTCGGCTGCCTGGACCTGCACGCTTCCTTTAAGGATGGCGCCATCTTCCACGCTGATGCGTTGCACCACCACATCACCGGTGACCGAGCCTTCGCTCCGGATATCGAGTCGATCACTGCAAATGATGTTACCGTGCACTTTGCCCATGATCACGACTTCGCGGGCATTAACATCGGCGGTCACGACGCCGTTGCGGCCGACCGTCACACGGTGTTCCGGAATATTCACGGTGCCTTCGATGCGGCCGTCGACGAACAGCGACTCGGCGCCGCTGATCTCGCCCTTAATTACGAGCGAGCGGCCAATGGTGGCCTGTTCCATCGGAGCGCTCGAGCTTTTTACGGGCGCGTATGCATTCGGATTGGGCGCCATGGGCGCCGAATTCTTGTTCTCTGGTGGCTGCAGCATGGATACTGACCTTTCTTGATTCCCGCCCGTGCCCCCCTGCGGAGCCTCGCTGATAGCGGTGGGTCTCTGGCCAATTGGGCCAAGCTGACTATCGCATGCCAGTAACTAATCATGCAGGTTACGGAAGAACCTGTACGGATGCGGAAAGGCCCTGTTTATGCGCCATTCTCGATCTGCCGCCGGTTCCCGTTTGGTAGCTTTTTCGTGCCATCGGAATGGCCCGTTCGTGCCATTCCCAGCTTCTGCCCGAAACCGTACAGTACTTCTCGAGCAGCACTTGGGGGAGGGCTGTTTAACGGGCGTCCCGTGACTCGATTGAGTCAGGGGCGCTTTGTTTTTCCGCCTGTTATCTCCCGCCTCCTGTTCCTCCTTGCCTTTCCAGCCTGATCTGCCAGACGGCGCTTTACACTCCTGTATCATCCAGCATCATGGCGACTGATGCGGATGAGCCCGGCAAGCTGGCACGCTTGTATGCGCGGATGAGTGACAGCGAATTGCAACAACTCGCGAAAGATCCCGGGTCGCTTACCGATGCAGCGCAGAACGCACTCGAAGCCGAAGTGCGAAACAGGAGAGCGGCCATCGGACCCCGGGATTGGGCTGCAGATGGCCCGGATACCCCGGACATTTCCGCAGGTACGGAGGAACTGCAACTCCGCAACCTCGTGACAATTCGAAAATTTCGTGACCTGCCGGAAGCTCTGCTGGCGAAGGGCAGTCTCGAATCGGCGGGGATTGAATGTTTCCTGGCGGATGACAATATGGTCCGCATGGACTGGTTCATCTCCAATTTCATCGGCGGAGTGAAACTCCAGGTGAAGGCAGACGACGGCGCGATTGCGACTGAGATCTTAGATCAACCGATTCCTGAGGACTTCGAGGTGGAGGGGAGCGGAGAGTATCGACAACCCAAATGCCCTAACTGCCAGTCTGTGGACGTCAGCTTTGAAGAACTGAACAAGCCGGTTGCATTCGTGAGCGCTTCTATCGGGCTACCTTTTCCTCTTCACCGCAAGGCATGGAGATGCCACTCCTGCGGACGCGAATGGGAGGACCTAGACCCCCACCAAAGCCAGGAGCCCTGAAAGAAACGTCAAAGCAACATCCCCCGATCGAAATGAACTGTTGCCCTGGTTCTGGATTTCTGCATCATGGGGAACGATGCTCCGGGCGAGCAAGAAGGCCCGCCGTTGTTCAGAGACGGGCCGTCCTACTTCCGTGCAGAAAGTTTGCCGGAGCGGCGCTACTCCTCCTCCCGGCCACGGAACAGATCCGACATCACGTTCACGTTCGCGTCGCAAGCATGATTCAGGCAAGGCAATCCCAGACCGGATTCAATCGACTTGAGCAGCGAGAAATGCGTGTAGAATCGCGAGCTTTGCACGCCATGCGCGCCGTAGTTCGTGTCCACGACGGTCAGTACCTGGTTGGTATTAGGGGCAAGACTATAGTCATTCTCATCCCACAGCAGGATGATCGCATTCCTGCCTTGCCGCCACGCCGGCGATCTGTGAATTGCCGTCACCAGTCGCTGCAAGGTGACATCGCCTCGCTGGATCAGTGCCGGATTCAGTCCTGCCTGCGTGCCGTCGCTGGTCGGGTCAAAGTTGCAGAAAGCCCCAGCGTTGCCGCGTCCGTGCTGGTCGTTGCACTGGCTCGGCGCGATGAAGGAAAACGTCGGAACGTTCCCAGAACCCAGGTCGGCGTAGAGTGCGTCGAAGCTCACGCTGTTCTTCAGGCTGTTACGCGGATGGGTGCCTTCCTGCGTGCTTTGGAAGTAGACGAACGGGTTGTGCTTCGCCGCGTAGAGGCTCACGACGCTACTCTGCGACAACGGTGGGTTCAGAGCCGGCACGAACGTGCTGAAGTCGGTGAGGTTGGTAAAGAATCCGTCACTGTAGTTGACCAGGTCGGCGCCCGAGATGGGCAGGTCTTCCTGGTAGCTCTTGTAGCTGCGCCGGGCCGAGGCCAGCTGATCCGCGACGGTCTTCCCCGATATGCCCGAAGCCGCCGCAAAAGACACATGGCCGTCGAGGTTGACCTCGCCCGGGGGCCCCTGGGTTTCGTTCGTGAAATCAATGGCCGGCGTTTCCGCATCCGTACCCCTGCCTGCGATTGGGCAGATGCTGGGGCTGGCCGGGGTGTCAGTATTCACGGTCTTGGCGACCAGATCGGAGGTGCAAGAGCTATTGTGCCAGTCGGGATTGTTGTCGCTGTGCACGCCGAAATTCGATCCGCCAACAACCTCGAGATAGTTCGTCAAGCTGGGATGCGCCACCGCGAAATAGTTCGTCGCGGCATTGGCCGAGCGCGCATAGCGATTCGTGAACGGCGCGTTCGGATTGTTAACAATCTGGCCGTAGCCGTGGTTCTCCATCATGATGACGAACACGTGATCCAGATGCGGGACGCCTTTCGGGACCGCGCCCTCGCCGGCGAACATCGTGCCCACCAATGCCACAGCCAACAGACCCGGAATTGCGGCCATGTGTTTCATGTGAGTCACCTTCTCCTCCAAGCAAACCGTCGTCGGGTTCCTTGCCCTCAAGTGGCGCGGACGCGACCACAGGCAACCTAGCCGGACCTTGTTACCGTTTTGTGAACGGCGAATTAAGATTTCGTGAAAATCGGATGGAGACGCCCGCCAGTCCCTGCTGGATAGGCCCTTCAGCCTGAAAACTCTGATGCCTCTTTTTGGATCAGCGCGAACATTCCGCTGTTGGCGTCCAACCAGAAAAAGTGAAAGCCGCAGCGCCAGATGTTGGGCTGGATTATCATCGGAGCGGCCCTCCCCTGGCGGGCCAATTTCTTGCGAGGAGGCGGAACGTGAAACTTAAACACTCGTGGCTTGGTTTTCTCCTGCTCCTGGTCACGCTTCTTTCCACCGCTGGACGCGTTTGTGCCCAGGACCGCGGTGACCATGATCGCGATGACCGTGACGACCGCGACCGTCGCAGCGGCGCCTGTTTCTACACCGAAGCAAATTTCGGCGGCGACAAGTTTTGCCTGCGGGCCGGAGAACGGGTGGGTCAGGTCCCCCCGGGGTTCAACGACCGCATCTCGTCCATCCGAATCTTCGGGCGCAACGAAATCACGGTCTACCAGAATCGGGACTTCGGGGAGCCCAGCCTGCGTCTGCGCGACGATGTCGCCAACTTGCAGAGCTACCAGATCAACCCCGGCCATAGCTGGAATGACCGGGTTTCCTCCATCGTGGTTGGCCGCGGGCGCGATGGCGGTTGGGGGCACGACGGCGGTGGTCAATATGGCGGTGGTAACAGTGGTGACTGGAACCGCGATGGCGCCTGCTTTTTCAAGGAAGCCGACTTCCGCGGCGAAAAGTTCTGCGTAGCAAGAGGCGATCGCATGGAGCAGGTTCCCTCCGGATTTGGCGATCGCATTTCCTCCGTCCGCCTATATGGACGCGTGACGGTCACGGTCTATCAGGACGCAAACTTCGGTGGTCCCAACTTGCGCCTTCAGCAAGACGCCTCAAACCTGCAAAGCTACCAGGTCAAGCCCGGCCACAGCTGGAACGACCGCGTTTCCTCAATCAAGGTGTACTAGCGTCAGGGACAGGGAGCGGGCGGCAACCGCGCGGTTCTGCTGCCCGCTTCCATTGCTCTGATTCCACTTCGGCGGCCGCCCCATTTTCCCGCTGGCGGGAAACGCGCTTTTCCTGCAATATCAGCACTGAAAATCGCTGGCTGGAGGTCGTCCCGTGGGGAAGTTCGCCGCACAACTGCTTTTGTGCGTTTGCACGCCGGTGTTCACCCTGGCTCAAAGCAGCCAGACCATTGACCGCCTCTCCGTTACCTCCCTCGCAGTCGCAGTTTTTCATGGTGACACCTCCATTGGGAGTGCCACCGGCTTTGTCCTGCAAAAAAATCAAAACTACTACCTGGTCACCAACCGGCATGTCGTTCTCACTTGCGCCGAGGACACCAACCCCAACAACGTAGGCGGTTGGATCTGCGCCGACAAAGTGAAGATTCTCCACAACACCGCCGGCCGTCTGGGCGATTGGTTCTGGGTGGAAGAAAGTCTCTACGACGATAGCAAGCACAAACGCTGGCTGGAGCATCCAACTCTGGGCGCCTCCGCCGATCTCATCGCCCTCCCTTTGAAGAACATCGCCGGTGTTCAGTTTTACCCCCTGGATCTCTCCCTCAGGAATTCCGACATTCAGCTGGCGCCCGGCGACCCGGTCAACATCGTTGGCTTCCCCTTCGGCGAAACGCAAGGCGGCGGCCTGCCCATCTGGAAGACCGGCACGATCGCCAGCGACCTGGATATCAACTACGGCGGCAAAGCGAAATTCCTGGTGGATGCCACGGCCCGATCGGGAATGTCCGGCTCGCCCGTCTACGTGCGCAGATTCGGCACCTACCAGGACAAGACGGGTGCTGCCAATACCGGCAGCATTACAAAATTTCTCGGCATCTATGCCGATGAAAATCAAGCGTTGGAACTGGGAGCCGTCTGGAAAGCCGAAGCCGTCGCCGCTCTGTACGACTCTCTACCATAGACGCTGCCAAGTCCCGGCCAAGGTCCGCCAATCCGACTTCGATACCACGAAGTTGGAATCGCCCGGTTGTTTTCCGCGATCGGACTAAAGATTGGCCGTGTCCTTGTTCATCTTGCCCCGTACGGGCTCCCCAGAAGAGGCTCCCCTTCAGTGGGGGAGAACGGGACCGCGGGAAATCCGTCCCTTAGGGACGGATGAGACACCACCCTGAATGCGAGGCCGCTGAGGTCAATGACGGTTTCTTTCGCTTCCTCACCCGGCGCGAGCCGCCGGCACTCTTACAAAACCTTTACCAGAAGATGACATGAGGCTGACAAACCCCGCCCGGCGCGTGGTTACGCTGTGTGGCATTCACGACCATCTCGTCTTGGGGGGTGTGTCATGCAAAAAACCTGTTTTCTTCTGCTCCTGACGATTGTTGTGGTCGGGTGCGGCTACAGTTCCAACGGCAACGGCACGATGGCAACGGGGGCTCCCGCCATTACCCAACTGACGCCCAGCAGCATGGCTTCGGGGGGCACTGCCTTCACGTTGAATGTCGTCGGCGCGAATTTTGCGAACGGCGCGGTCGTCTATTGGAACGCTGGCGCCCGCACGACTACCTTTGTTTCAGCATCCAAGGTCACCGCTGCCATTTCCGCCAACGACATCGCCAACGCCGGCACCGTACTCGTCTACGTGAAAAACCCAACCGGAACTGGAATTTACATGAACCAAGGCGGACAGAGTTCCACCACCCTGGACTTCACCGTGACTCCATAGCCGGCGGGGGCCGTTCGGGTATCCCCCGAAAAGACGAAGCGCCCCAGACTCAAAGGTCTGAGACGCTCCTCCGAGCAGCCCTCCCCCGAAGCACTGCTCGCGCTTGCGGCGCCGCGTTCGGTCCATTCGAGGGTTGGGTTCAGGAGAACGGACCCTCGAGCTGCCACTCAGTACCGCCAGCCACAAAAACGCTAGTCGCTGCCGCGAACTCGCGAAATGGCACACTGGTGCCCCGGCGTAGCACAAAATGGGAACGAGAGCGATTGCTTAACTTGTGGGACTCGGCACATTCCCGCAACGACCATTATTGAATCGAACTGGCCGCCTCGGAGAAAACGCTATTGGCATTACTGCCAATCATGCGGATCGTACCCACGACGATCACGAGAATGACCGCCAGCATGACTGCGTATTCGGCGATGTCTTGCCCTTGGTCGTCGGACCAAAGCGTAGAAAGGAGGGGGAGGAACATTCTGCACCAGCCTGATTGAGATTTCGGACGGCTGATTCTCGACGATCGCCCCATCGCGGCATAGATGACCAAAGTCATACGACCCTCATGGTTACCTCGTCGGCATGGGGTTTGCTCGGCGATTGATGAAATGGATCCACTTTTGCCGCCATCCGGCCCGCAGCAAGCCCTTGCGAGCACGGAACTCTATCACTACGGACACGAACTGTGCGTCCGTAGTGCCGGAGGAACCAACAAAAGCTCGATCTTCGAGGATACTAATCAGTAAACTTCGCCCGACATTCAGGTCGCGGCTTCGAGCGTTTGCGACAGCCCTTCCCACTCCGCCATCAGCGACGCGAGTTCACCGCGCCGAGTTTCCAGTTCCTGCGCCTGCCGCTGCGCTTCCTCCGCGCCTACGTAAGTGAGCAGCGCTGTCTCGCAGTGGGCGATGACCGCTTCCACGCGCGCAATGTCTTCCTCGATCTCGTGGATGCGCGCTTCCATCTGCTTGCGCTTGATGGGATTCAGCCGCTTCCCCCGTGTTTCGTCTGCAGGAGATGAATCGGCCGCGGGGTTGCCGTTACCCGGCCCGGCCGCGCTCGCGAGTCTGCTCGCGTTCGATACCGACGATCCGTTGCGCGAGGAACCCCGCATGGGTACATCGTCGAGGGTAGGCAGCGCCGCCACGCGGCCTTCTTTGCGCCAGAGATAGTCTTCGTAGTTGCCGGGATAGATCTCCACGCGTCCCGTCACCGATTTCGAACACGCGCGTCGCCAGCTTGTCGATGAAGTAGCGGTCGTGCGAAACCAACACCACCGTTCCGGTGTAGGCAGCAAGCGCTTCCAGCAGAATGTCCTTGGCGCGCATGTCGAGGTGGTTGGTGGGTTCGTCGAGCAGCAGGAAGTTCGCGGGATGCAGAAGCAGGCGCAGCAACGCGTAGCGATCACGCTCTCCCCCCGAAAGCACGCCGATGCGTTTGAAAACGTCGTCGGCCTGAAAAAGAAAACAACCGAGCAGGCTTCGCAACTCGGTCTGCGTGGAGCGCGGAGAAAGCTCGCTGATGTCGTCGAGGATGCGCGCGTCCGGATCGAGTTCCTTGTACTGGTCCTGCGCGAAGTAGTCGGCTTCCACGTTGTGGCCGGTCTTGTATTCGCCGGCGCTCCGCGGTTCGGTGCCGGCGAGCAGCTTGATCAGTGTTGATTTTCCCGCCCCATTCACGCCCACCAGCGCGACGCGGTCTCCGCGCTCGATCATGAAATTGACGTCGCGGAAAACCTCTTTTGCGCCATAGCTCTTTGCGACGTCCTTGAATTCAGCAACAATACGCCCGCTCGGCTTCGGCTGCGGAAACGAGAAATGGATTGTCTTCTCTTCCGGCGGAATCTCGATCCGCTCCATCTTCTCCAGTTCCTTGATGCGGCTCTGCACCTGCTTGGCCTTGGTCGCCTGGTAGCGGAAACGGTTGATAAACACTTCCAGTTGCTCGATGCGCTCGCGCTGGTTGCGGTACGCGGCTTCGAGTTGCTCGCGGCGCTGCGTCTTCTCGGCCAGATACTTGTCGTAGTTGCCGGTGTAGAAGAAGATCTGCTGGTTCCAGATCTCGACCGTCTTCTTCACGGTCACATCGAGGAAATAGCGGTCGTGGGAGATCAGCAGGAAGGCGTAGGGATACTCGTTCAAATACTCTTCCAGCCAGTTGCGGGCCTCGAGATCGAGATGGTTGGTAGGCTCGTCGAGCAGCAGTAAGTTCGGCTTCTGCAGCAGCAGCTTCGCCAGCGCGATGCGCATCTGCCAGCCGCCGGAGAACTCGTCGGTTAACCGCGCCCAGTCCTCTTTGCGGAAGCCAAGACCGGTCAGCACCGTTCCGACCTTGGCTTCGATCGCATAGCCGTCACGCGTCTGGAATTCGTGCTCGAGGCGATGATATCGGTCGGCGACCTGCGAGTATTCGGCGGACTCGTGCGACAGTTCCGACATGTGGCGCGTCAGGTCTTCCATCTCCGTTTCCATGTTGCGGAGTTCGTCGAATACCGACATGCACTCGGCGAAGACACTCCTGCCGGAGAGAGTCAAACCATCCTGCGGAAGATATCCCGCAGAGATGCCCTTCGCGATGGTGATCGAGCCGTAGTCAAGGGTCTCGAGCCCGGCGAGGATCTTCATCAGCGTGGACTTGCCGGTGCCATTCGCGCCTACCAGACCGATTCGATCTTGCGGCGTGATTAGCCAGTCCGTGTTCTGGAAGAGCAGCTTGTGGCCGAAGCGTTTGCCGGCAGCCGAGAGTTGGATCATGACGTCTCTTCATCGTCTCATGGGAACGGGCGATTGCAGAAGGGAGTGATCGCCAGAGCGGCGGCGTCCCAGACGTCGCATGGGCATCGCGCCCGCACACCGCGCCGCGGAGAAGAATGCGGGAGTCCCGTCTGGCGCGTGCGCCGAGTTGGAACTATTGCTTGGGTGTGGCCGGCGGTTCCATCGGGTCGTGCTGTCTGGTCTGACTTTGTACGTTTGCCTCGGATGCGGATGAAGTTGCGAGCTGGGCTTTGCGGGCGCGAGCGGCGCGAGCAAGGTCACCAAGCGAAGGCTGTGTCGGCTTGCTGGCAGGCATGGTTTCGGTGCCATCTTGCCTGACGAGCGGGACGTCAACCGCAACCGGTTCCCCGGCTCCATGGACCTTACTTTGCCACGGCTGATATCCGACTATGCGCAAAACCACCACGTGGTCGCCGGAACTTACGTGCAACGTGTAAGGCGTGCTCCCCGCCAGGCGTCCGTCAACCGTGATCTCGGCGTTGGGCGGCGTCGAGGTGATCCTGACTTCGGTGGTCGCCCCGCCCGCGGCGCGGAGACGAGTTAGGTCCAGCGGCTGGTTGCCGTTGATATAGGCAATGACATCGGTGCCCTGGGTGATGCTGGCGTCCTGACCACTATTGGAAATAATGGTGGATTGATCGTCGCGGATGGCTTTGTTCTTGGACGCGCGAATGGGAACTCGTTGCCCGTCGGCCAGCGTCACCGACTCGAGGTTGATGTCGATCCAGCCGCCGTGGCCGTTGAGGCCGGAGCGCAGATTCGTGACCTCGGCACTGGCCACGCTGCCCTTCGCGATTACGACCACGTCGTGCACACGCACATCGTCAGCGACCTCAAGTTCCAGGTTCTCGCCCACCCGCACCGCGTTGGATCCGGTCGTGCCTCCCAAGGCCAATTTCACCGGAGTGCCGTCCGCGAGCACAACATTGACCGGAGTTGTGTTAACGGCAGAAGACTGGGGCGCGGGCGATTGCGCCCGAGCTTGCAATGCGAGTCCGGCGATCAGGAACGTGAGCAGAATCTTGGTCTTGGACATGGGCTTCTCCGCGAGCCAGGGAACGAACCTTGGCTGTGCATGCTCTATTGTTCAACAAAGACCAGAGAAGCACCTAGTTACTGGAGTCACGGGCAGGCGACCCCAAGGGCATGTGGAGACGTTCAGCCCTATTGGGGATTCTCAGGAGGGCGGGATAATGCGGGTCGCACGGGATTCAGCGTAGGCCGGCACGACAGTTTCTTCCAGCTGAATGCGGTCCAAGGCGCGATCAATCACCGCTTGAAGTTCAGTGGCATATTTCACCTCGCGACCCTTGGCAAGGACCTTGCGAGCCTCGTTCGCCCCGAACCAGGTCGGGTTCCGCAGGGACTCACCCGGCTCGCGGGTGCGCGTGACTTCCATAAGAAAGGCCTTGACCACGAATTCCTGGACGCCCGAGGGCTGCCAGAACACGCCTTTGGAGTGCAGGTAGAGGTGAAAGTGCCGGGGCTCGATGATGCCGAGTGCGCCGGCTTCCTCGAGGGCTTCCCGTGCAGCGGCCTGGCTGTGCGATATGTGGGTGTCGATGCAGCCCTTGGGAAACGTCCACTTATTGCCGCCGTTTGTATTGACCAACAGGAATTCGGCGGAAGAGTCGCGCCTGCGGTAACAAATTGCCGCCACCTGCAATGGCAGAGATCTGGCGAGGCGCGATGAGCCCATAACGTTATTCTCTCCCATCCAGCATACGAGAAAGTTATTGCAATAGTATGAAAGTGCAACAAAAAGTGTGCCCCAGCAGATAACCATGGTTACTCCCCGAGAGCACTGGATCGACACGTGCAAACTCAATTTACGGGCAGTGCGGGAGGGAGAGAGGCCGTGGCGCAATGAACGTCGCAAAACGATACATCCGGCAAGTCGGCCGCTGCATCTTGTCCGTAAGGGGTTGGGAAGTTGGAAAAGACTCAGGCAACGCGACTTACGCGGAATCGCATCAGTGGAGCATAAGAGTTGGTCGAGGTCGAATCAAAACCCGAAACGTGGGGTTGACAGTGAGAGGGCAGGATTGGCCGCAAGCCTCGTTATCCCAGGATTGCACTAACGGCCGTGGTAGCGCCTACCCTTACCGCCCGGATCAGGGCAGTAAAACGCAGCGCAGAGACGGGGCGTGCGCAATCTTTAACACCGTGATTTGGAGAGGACGCACTTGAAAAAACTTACATTCGTCAGCGTAGGCCTGATGTTGTTGTGGGCGGCAGCCGCGTACGGGCAGCAGATGGATTTTGCATTCGGTCTGAGCACGACCCATGCGGCCCCAGCCTCCACTACGTCGACCCTGCTTTTTCCGCCGGTGTCGTTGACGGGGGGACTCTACCCGTCGATCAGCGGCGACTTTCTCATTAAAAAGAATGTGGGCGTGGGCGGAGAGATTTCATGGCGAGGCGGTCAGGCGAACTACGATTTCTCGCAGCCGTACCGCCCGATCTTCTGGGATTTCGATGGCATCTACATGCCGAAACTGGGACCACGTGTTGCGGCGGAACTCTCGGCGGGCATTGGCGCTGAAAGCACCCGCTTCTACACGAACTATGTCACTTGCAGTTTCGTCAGCTGCACGAATTATGCTACCAGCACGCATTTCATGGGACAGTTTGGCGCGGGGCTGAAACTGTACGCTCGCGGTGGATTGTTTGTGCGGCCGGAAGTGCACCTGTACGTGGTGAACAACAACGTCGAATATACCTCGCCATACGTGGTGCGCTACGGTGCGTCGATTGGGTACACGTTTGGGGGGCGCTGAAGACTTTATCCATGGAGTTGGTCCGATAAGGCCGGCAATCAGCCGGCCTTTCTTCTGCCTCCCGCAAAGCTGATATTCTTTTGCTCGAAAACAGTCGCCAATCGTCAGTCTTCAGTCGTCAGCTCAAAACAGGAGATGGAGGGATTGCATGTCCCGTGTTGCGTCGATAGTTGTGCTGGTGCTGTGTTTTGCGCTGGCTCCAGTGTTGTCGCGGGGCCAGAAGACTTCCGAAGGCGGACATTACCTTTTTGCGTGGACAGGCGATGCGGAGGGGAAGGGCAACGACTTTCTAGCGGTGATTGATGCCGACCCGGCCTCGGCCTCGTACGGGCGGCTAGTGACGACGGTGGCGACCGATCAGCAAACCAAGCAGGTGCATCACACGGAATACAGCATGCCGGAGAGCGGCATGTTGTTCGCGAACGATCATTTGGCCGGCCGGACTTTTATCTTCGATGTGCGCGACCCGCTGCATCCAAAAGTGGCGACGTCGTTCACCGACATGGCGGGCTACATGCATCCCCACTCCTACCTGCGATTGCCCAACGGACACGTGCTCGCCACCTTTCAGCACGCGCACCACGGGGACGCCGGTGGGGCCATGGCGATGACGGGCGGGCTGGTAGAAATTGATGATACCGGCAAAGTCATTCGATCCGCGAGCAGCGCGGACCCAGCATTCCCCGGAGCTCTGCTGACGCCGTACAGCCTGATCGTGCTTCCGGAGCTGGACCGTGTGGTCTCGACCAATTCATCGATGCATCTGGAGTCAATTCTTCACGGCGTGACATACCAGGTGTGGCGGCTCTCCGACCTCAAGCTGCTGAAGACCGCGTATGTCGATGTGGGAGAGAACCGCTACGCCCATGTTAGCCCGGAGGAGCCGCGCCTGGGCCCGGACGGATCGGTCTACATCCAGTCGCTGGGCTGCGGACTGCAGCGGGTGACCGGTGTGAACACTGACCAGCCCAGCGCGCAACTGGTGTATACGTTCCCCGGCAGCTGGTGCGGAGTGCCAACCATCGTGGGGCACTACCTGATTCAGAGCGTGCTCGCGGTACACGGGCTGGTCGTGCTGGACATCGCGAACGGGACGAAGCCGGTGGAGGTTTCCCGCCTGAAGCTGAGCGACACCTATAACGCGCACTGGACGGGATGGGATCCGAAAACGCAGCGGCTGGTGGCGACATCCGGCCGGACGCCGGAGGACCGGCTCTACCTGGTGAAGCTGGATCCGAAGAGCGGCGCGCTGGCCCTGGACGACACTTTTCGCGACACGGACGGGAAAGTTGGTTTCAACTTTGCCGACCGGCAGTGGCCGCACGGCTGGAAGGGATCGGGTGCGCCGCACGGGGCAGTCTTCTCGCGCTGAATCAGGCGTGGCGACTTGACGCGATTGCCGAGCGTCTACTGATTTCCACGGTGTCCATCGCCGGCGCCCAGAGACTTCGACCACGGCAGCCGACCGAATCGAACTCAGACTTCCTAGGCGGGGATCCACGTTGCTCGAAGAAGGGGTCAAGAACGGCAAGTCATCCCTTGCACTCGGGAGGCTTGTGCCAGTCGATGTGCACCTTTGCAGGGAGCGTCCCGTGACAGCGCCAGCCATTTACACCCAGATAGAGGTGACTGGGGTCGACGATGGGCAAGGCAGCGTCGAGCGAGGCGAGGATGGGAGGGGTTTCGCCGTGAAACTTGGCCAGCAGGGCTCCGCCCGGAGCCGGTAGTTTGCGCATAGAGCAGGGAGAAGAGTAGGGGCGCCTCTCAAGACAAATTTTCAGACCCGTTATAATGCGCGTGGCGGCGAGCTGGCTGGTGATTGCAGTTCACACAGCGGATTTTTCGAATGGGACATCCTCTTCTCGAGCTCAAGAACAAGACGGCCGTCGTGATCGGCGGAACGAGCGGTATCGGGTTGGCGCTTGCGAAGGGACTCGCGCTGGCGGGAGCGAATGTCGTTCCGACGGGGCGCCGTGCGGAGACAGGTAAGCGCCTCGGTGTCCGCGGTAGAGGCCCTAGGACGCAAGTCGCTGACTGTGACTTGCGATGTCACGGACGAAGCCAGCCTCGAGCAGTTGCTGCAGCGAGTACATTCCACGTTTGGAAGCGTTGAGATCCTGGTGAACTGTGCGGGATGCACCAAGCGGATGCCGACGCTGGAGTTTCCAGATGTCGACTGGGACGCAATCCTGGAGACGAACCTGAAGGGCACGTATCGGGCCTGCCGTGTCTTTGGCCGGCACATGATCGAGCGTCGTTATGGACGGATCATCAATATCGGTTCGCTGTCGTCGTTTGTCGGGCTGTACGAGGTTGCGGCTTATTGTGCGAGCAAAGGAGCCGTTGCTTCGCTGACAAGGTCTCTGGCGGTGGAATGGGCTAAGTTCGGCGTGTGTGTGAATGCGCTGGTGCCGGGGGTCTTGCGCACCGACATGAACGCGTCCTTGTTAGACGGAACCGAGCGCGGGCGGGAATTCCTGCTGCGGACGCCGATGCGGCGATTCGGGCAACTCGATGAGCTGGTGGGGGCTACGGTGTTCCTGGCTTCTGATGCCGCGAGCTTTGTCACGGGGCACCTGCTGGTGGTGGATGGCGGAATTTTAGCCAGCGGGGTCAACCAGTGAGATGCTCAAGGAACGCTACTCACCACGACATTAGGCGAGGAGGAGTTCCGCGCGCGGGCCTGTTGTACGATCGCAAGAAACTTGCGGGCATTGTCGACGATGACTTCGGGCCTCCCGGATTTCAGAGCTTCAACCTGAACTAACTCTCCTCCAACACCCAATGCGGCCGAGCCGGCCTCAATGAACTCGGCGGCCGTGTTCAGATTGACACCGCCGGTCGGGACCAGAGGTACCTGCGGCAAGGGGCCTTTTAAGGCCTTGATGTACTTTGCTCCTCCCACCTGGCCGCAAGGGAAAATCTTGACGAGGTCAGAGCCGGCTCTCCATGCCGTGATCACTTCGGTCGGGGTTAGAGCACCGGCCAGCATCAATATTCCTGCACGGTTGGCAAATTCGACGGTGGGTAGATCCAGACCCGGGCTGACCAGAAACTCGGCGCCGGCATCGGTGCAGCGGCGCGCGGTTTCGGCGTCTAGAACTGTTCCCGCGCCGATGAGGACGTTGGAAGCGATGCCCCGGCGCAATTCGCGGATAACTTCGACAGCGCCGGGTACGGTCATGGTGATCTCGACGATCGGAATTCCGCCATCGCAAACCGCTTGGGCGGCGACCAAGGCCTCCGCAGCGGAGGTTGCCCGCACCACTGGCACTATGCCGATTTCGGTAATTCGATCGCGAACTTGTTGTTTGTTCATGGAAACGATCCTTCCGCCAGTACCCTACCTTGCGATGCGCGCGCCTTTTCCTTCCATCACGCGAATGACTTCCGGCAAGGTCACCATGCTGGTGTCGCCCGGCGTGGTCATGGCGAGGGCACCGTGCGCGGCGCCACATTCGACAGCCCACTGGGGATCTTTGCCGGCGAGGAAGCCGTAGATGAGGCCGGAGACAAACGAGTCGCCGCCGCCGACCCGGTCGAAAATCTCCAGGTCTTCGCGCTCCTGCGCCTGGTAAAACTTGCCGTCGGTGTAGCAGATGGCACCCCAGTCGTTGCGGGTCGCGGTTTTGGCTTTGCGCAGCGTGGTCGCGACTACCTGGAAGGGATAGTCTTTCACAACCCTGGCGATCATTTGCCTGAAGCTTTCGACTTCGAAGGTCGAGAGGTTGGGATCCACGCCGGGGATTTCATAGCCCAGAGCAGCGGAAAAGTCTTCTTCATTGCCCAACATGACATTGACAAAGGGCGCGATGCGGCGATTGACTTCCTGTGCCCGCTTCTTGCCGCCAATTGATTTCCATAACGAGGCCCGATAGTTCAGGTCGTAGGAAACGACGGTGCCAAGGCGCTGGGCGGCCTGCATGGCTTCCACAGCGACCTCAGGGGTAGACGCGGAAAGGGCGCAGAAGATGCCTCCGGTGTGAAACCAGCGCGCTCCGTGTTTGCCGAAGATTTCGTCCCAGTCGACGTCGCCGGGCTTGAGTTGGGAGATGGCGGTGTGGCCACGATCGTAGGAGCCCAGGGCAGCGCGCACGCCGAAACCGCGCTCGGTAAAGTTGAGACCATTGCGAACGAAGCGGCCCACGCCGTCGTGTTCGACCCAACGTACGAGCGACTGGTCCACGCCACCCTGGTAAAGGAAATCCTGAAGCAGGCGGCCCACGGGATCGTTGGCGAAGGCGGTAACGATGGCGGTGTCGAGATCAAAGCAGCGCTTCAGACCCCGAGCTACGTTGTATTCTCCGCCACCTTCGCACACCTCGAAGGTGCGCGTCGTCGCGGTGCGGCGGTCGCCGGGATCGAAGCGAAGCATGACTTCGCCCAGGCTGACCAGATCCCACCGGCAATCTTTCTTGGCTCGAATTATGAGTGCCATCGGCTTGGCCTGGCAAGAAACTTGGAGACGATCCATTTCGGTCGCCTTCGGAGACCTGTATTGTTATACACAAGTTGAATGCTGCGTGTGACGGGCGGGCCGGCTGCGCGAGGGAATGCCGTTCGGACACGGGACAGTTAAGATCGAGTATAAAGCTGGTGAGGATCTATGATGCGGACAGCGGCACGGAAACTGCGCCCCGACGACAATGTTCCGATAGCGCTGCGAGACTTGCGTAAAGGCGAACAGGTCGACCACCCCAGCCGTCTCTTGATGGGAGGAATCCTGGTCTTCGGACTCTGGGCGGCGTGCGGTCTGCCTGCGGTAGCTGCGGATGCGCCTCCTGCCGAAGCGTTCCGGGTGTTGTCGGAAGCTACGACGACCGAAGCGCCTTCTATCACGGCCTACCTGAGATACCAGACGGAGATGGCTTGGCAGGAAGATGACCAGCGCCGCAAGACTTGGAGTGAGATAAGAACGGAAGAGGATTTGCTGGCCGTTCAACGAAAGGTGGAAGAGAGTCTTCTGGCGATGCTGGGTGGCCTGCCGGCCCAGCGAACGCCGCTTCATGCGCGGATCACCGGGAAGATTCCGATGGTCGGTTTTCGGATCGAGAAGCTGATTTATGAAAGCTTGCCTGGGGTGTATGTCCCGGCTCTGGTGTACGTGCCGGAAGACGGGAACAAGACACATCCCGCGATGCTGGTGCCGAGCGGTCATTCCACGAACGGCAAGGGTCGCTATCAAGCCCTGTGCCAGCGATTGGTGCAGCGCGGATATGTCGTGATCTCATGGGATCCGGTGGGGCAGGGCGAGCGCAGCCAGTTCTGGGACGCAAAGACGGGCAAGAGCCGCTATAACCTGATTTGCGCCGAGCACGCGGTGCTGGGGAACCTGGCGTATCTGGCGGGCACCAACCTGGCGCGCTGGGAGATCTGGGATGGGATTCGGGCGGTCGATTACCTGCTGACGCGGCCCGATGTGGATCCGGAGCGCATCAACATCACGGGCACCAGCGGCGGCGGATTTCAGGCGGCGCACATTGCTGCGCTCGACCGGCGGATCAAGGCGGTCGCGCCCTCCTGCTACATCACGGCGCTTCCGATGCGGATGTACAACCGCATCTTCAAAGATCCGGATAGCGATCCTGAGCAGGATTTGTATGGGATGATTTCGAATCACGTGGACCATGCGGGGCTGCTGCTCATGATGTACCCACGCCCTGTGTTCGTGGCGGCGGCTGTGCTCGATTTTTTCCCCATTGAGGGCACGCACAAAACGGTTCGCGAGGTATCGGACCTTTACGAAAGATTTCATCATGCCGACCGCATTGTTTTGGCGGAGGGATACCACGATCACCAGTATTCGCCGGAGAACCAGGAAGCGGCGATGGATTTCCTGGATCACTTCAACGGATTGCCTGCGCGGCGCGGGTTGGCGCCGGTGAAGGAACTGGACGACAAAACGCTGCAGTGCACGCGCACCGGCCAGGCCATGCTTGATTTTGTGGATGCCCGGTCGCTGATGGATGTGATCCGCGAATATTACCTGGAGCACAAAAACCAGCCTGCGAAGAACCTCAAGGATCTCTACTACTCCGATTCCTATCCGCGCGTCCGCTCGTGGACCGTTGCGGAATTTCGAGGGGAGATTCCTGGGTGGGAGGAGATCCGCTGGGAAGAGCGCGGGAGTTCAGAGTTCGAAGGCGTCTCCATTGCAAAGTACGTGCTGCATCACAGCCGGTATCTCGAATTGCCGTTGTTGTATATCCACAAGGCGGCCGCCAGCCGACGGCCGGTGCTGTTCTGGCTTGGGGAGGGCGGAAAGACTACCGCGCAGGACTGGCCGGACCTGGTGAAATACCTCGATGCGGGATATGACATCGTTTCAGTCGATGCGCGCGGGCTGGGAGAAACGCGCATGGCGTACAAGGCCGTGTCTCCGGATGATCCTGCGCTGGCACGACTGGATTTCGACCATGCCTATGTCAACCCGCTTTCCGGGGTCCTGGCAGGCTATGTGTACAACTCGCTGTTGACGGGCCGGCCGTATTTCCTGCAGATGATCGAGGATGTGGAGATTGCGGCGCGCTTTGTCGGGGAGAAGTTGAAGCCTGCCGACGAGACGGCGGTGACCGGAGCGAACGGCGCTTACACGCTAGCCAGTGCGGTTTCGGAAACCCTGCCGAAGATCAAACTGCTTGCGCAGCCAGAGCTTCAAATTGTTCGTTGGTCGGAGATCGTGAATAAGAAGAAGGAGTTGTGGCCGATCCAGTATTTGCTGCCGGGAGGGGCGTACGTTCATTGAAGGCCCAAGCCGGCTGCGATTTGCCGTTGATTCGCGATCCATTTGGTTGGCGGCTGCAATCGCGGTGATGGCCGTGGGCGTGTTGAGCTGTGTTGCCGAAGCGCAGCCGACGACCGCGGACGACCTCGCTGCAGCACGAAATGGCTACTTCGCTGATCTCACCAGGCTGCCAAGATACTCGCCGGGGAAAAATAGCTTTCTGATACAAAAACTGCACCGGCAAGACCGAAGGACGCTCCTCAATCTCAGCGGCAGCGGCTCGGTGCGGCACATCTGGTCGACTTGGAGCATCCCCGGCGACAACTCGGACATTCCCGCGCCGAGCAGGTTGTTTGTCAGGATTTTTGTCGACGGCGAGTCGAAGCCGGCCATTACTGGTGCCCTCGACGACCTTTGCCGGGCCGCGGATGCTACTGGGACGCGGTTCGTCCCACTGCCTGCTTTCAACTACAAGGGTGCGTTTAATTTTTACCTGCCCATTTTTTTCACGCGCGGCATACGCATCGAGATGGAAGCCACGGACGAGATCGAAGAGTTTTACACCCAGATCGATTACCGCACGGAGTTCCACCGGCAGGTCTCGCCCCGGCTGATCAGCGAGACTAATGAGGGCGGGCTCACCTTGAAGTACTCGGGCGACCAGAGGTCATTCCATGCAACGGAGACGAGGCATCGTCGCGTTACCCGCCAGAGCGAGGATCTCGCATACGGTCCGGGGGCGAGCCGGAATCTTCGCTTCATCCGAGAGCTTCGGGGGGGAATTGGGGGGGATCGCGTCCCCAGCTCTGCAATGACGTGAGGTAGTAGATTGTCGGGTCCGCGGCGCGACAAGATCATTGTGCCGGCACCACCGGCAAGAGCAGCACCGAAGGATGCTCGGCGTCGTGGTAGATGGTGTTGGTCGCGCTTACAGCTTTTCGGGCGGATGCGCCGTCTTCCCCGGTGTTCAGGTTCCGGTCAAAACGGGGAAAGTTACTGCTGCCGATTTCGAGGCGCAGGCGGTGTCCCTTGCGGAATACGTTACTGGTTGCCCACACGTCAATCGCGAATGTGTAGGTCTGCCCGGGATTCATGAATGCAGGTTGGTCCTGAGAATCGCGGTAGCGCGCGCGGACAATTCCTTCGGTCAGGTTTTGTGCGAAACCGTCCGGGGAAACGTCCACCAGTTTGGCGGTGAAGTCGGTGTCCACGGCGGAGGAACTGGCGAAGAGTTCGACCCGGACGGGCCCGGTGACCTCGAGGTCTTGCGCGAGGGCTGGGGTCGAGTAGACCAAAACATCGTCTCGTCCCTCGACCTGACGCTGGTCGAGGGGGCCGGGTCGGAGATGCTTCGAGTCACAACACAAGGGGCCACCCACGGTCGGCGCCGGGTTCATGGGGTCGTAGACGTAGTGGTCCGGCGATTCCGAACGCGGTGCCGTATTGGAGAGAGTGCCGTCCCCGCTCATGGAATTTGCTTTGCCCGCCGAATGCAGAAAATACTTCGTCTCTCGAGCGCGGGGAAGAGGCCAGTCATCTTCGTCGCGCCACTGGTTCGCGCCCATTACGAAAATTCGCACTGGCTTCGGGCTGGCAAACTCGTTACTCGCGTTTTTGAAAAGATGGTCATACCACGCCAGCATGACTTGATCCTCGTCGAACTCCGCGACTGGGCCGAAGTCGACGTCTCCAATCTTGCGCCCGGAACCGGCATGGCCGCCGATGGTTACCAGCAGACGCTGGCCTTGGTGCGCGGCAGCGCTGCCGCCGTGTAGCTTGACACCCACGTAATTGCGCAATGATCCACCGAGAAAAATGTCGTACCAGGCGGCGATGGTCAGAATGGGAACGTTAATGTCGGAGTAATGTTCCTCGATCGACCAGCGCTTCCAATACTCGTCGTAGGTGGGATGAGCCAGCCAGTCTAGGAAATAGGGAGCGAGGGAACGGGTCAAATCCCCGTCGGCGGATGCCTGCGGCACTTCGAAGAGTGGATACGAGGTGAGGGGAAGTTTCCAGATTCCGTGCTGCGCGTTGGTATTCTTTTCCACGGCACGATTGAGCGTGTCCTGGGCCAGGCCGGAAGTCCACGATTCATTGAACCACTGCTCGAAGGCTCCGCCCTGGTAAGTCCAGCCGTCGTGATAGTTGCTGGCGGTGACCACGGGACAGATTCCGGCGAGGTGCGGCGGGTGCGCGATGGCAGTGAGCATTTGGGTCGCGCCCACGTAGGAGCCGCCAAACATTCCAACTTTCCCGTTGGCATAGGGCAAGGTCGCCGCCCACTCCACGGTGTCGTAGCCGTCGTTGGATTCATTCTTGAAGGGGTACCAATCGCCGTCGGAGGTGTAACGTCCGCGCACGTCCTGAACGATGACCACAAAGCCGCGGGCCGCGGCCTTAACGCCGAAGTCGGCCGAGCCACTTTTGTTGTAGGGCGTTCGCTCCAGAAGGACCGGGAAGGTGCCCTCGCCTTTGGGGCGATAGACGTCGGCTCGCAGAATGGTGCCATCGCGCATCTTGGCCTCGACCCCGCTGTCGGTAGTGACGGCATGTGTCTCCACCGCACGGGCCGAGCGGGCAGCGATCGACAGGGAAGCAAATGCGAGGAGCAGAGCGCGCTTGGGTAGTAGACACATGTTCAGCCTCCAGACTCAAGAAAGAGAAAGTCCCTACATCGCGACAGCGAGCGACGGCGTGCCTTCTACTCGAACAGATGAGCAAGGCTCTTGCGATAGGCTTCGTAGAACGCTTCCAATTGATCGCCTGCTCGGGTGTCACCGACATATTGATGGCTGGGCAAGAGAGTCGGGATTTTTCCCCGGCGCAGCAGGCCTTCCGCCGTGGCGCACCGGATCATGTTGATGATGGTGGCGCCCGTGATGGTGGAGGCCGGGCCGGTCGGCCAGTCGAGACCTGGCAACGGGAGCACGCAATCGCCGGGAGGGCACTGGTTGTCGATCACGATGTCGGCGCAATCCGGCAGCTTCTTGCCGGAGGAGTGTGCGGCCGCGGCTTGGTCACAGTGCGCTTTCGAAACGATCGCGATCACCGGCAAGTCGCGGCGCCGCGCGCCCATGGCCATTTCGACCACCACCGGGCGAATCCCGCTGGTGGAAACGATGATGAAGGCGTCATTGATTCCAAAGCGAAAACTGCGCAGGATCTGCTCGGCATAGCCCTCGTAGTTCTCCAGATAAAGCGGTGCCCGCAATCCATTTGCGCCCACGATAGCGGCATGGTTCGACAGTGCCAGTTCGACCAGTGCCACAAAACCGGGAAAGCAGCCTTGCCTGGGCGTCATCTCTTCGCAGAGCATGCGCGAATGGCCGTTGCCGAACAGGAACACGAGGCCGCCGCGGGCAATGCGGTCCGCGCATAGGTCAGCCGCCTGCTGAATAACGCTGGCTTGGGTGCGCTTCAGTTTCTCGAGCAGCAACAGAGCCTGATCAAAGAACGCCAAGGCAGCCGTGGGTTCGCCGGGCGCGCCGGCATCGGCCCGCTTCTGCATAAATCGTCTCCTCAACTCAGGATGGGAGCAGCAGCATTCTGGTGGGGCTGCTTGCGCTCAGTAGAATTGCACACGATGCGTATAATGCACAATCATTGTGAATGCAACGGCTTCCCGCAGTAAGGAAACTCCGCTTGCGCTGGGCGTGGACATCGGCGGCACCGCCATCAAGGCCGCGGTTGTTAACGTAAACGGCGACCTGCTTGAACGATTCCAGGTGCCATCGCCGCGCAACGCCGCATCTCTGCGCGACTTCGTCCATTCTGCTTTGAAGCAGGCGAAAGGACCGCTGCGAGGCATCGGGATTGGATGTAAGGGAATCATCGACTCCGAGTCGTCGCGCGTAGATCGACTTCCTGGCGATCTGCATTTTCTGCAGGGAACTGTTTTGCGGGAGTTGGTGGGCGGCAACCTGCCCGTGCGCGCAGACAACGATGCGCGTGCAGCGCTTGTGGCCGAAGTGTTGTGGGGCGCGGCGCGCGGACGACGCAACGTCGTCTTGCTGACGTTGGGGACTGGAGTGGGGGGCGCGGCCATGGTGGACGGCGTGATCCTGCATGGAGCCGCCGGTATCGCGGGACATTTCGGACATATGACCATCGATCTTCAGGGCGGACTTTGTATGTGCGGGAACCATGGTTGCCTGGAGACGCGATTTTCATCGCGGGCGATTGAGGCCGATTATTTTGCTCATATGCACCGTGCCGCTGCCACTATGCTGTCGCTCGGGAGCGAAGGCCAGCCGCCCAGCACCGAGGCAATCTTTCAAGCCGCTGTCAAGGGAGACGAAAGTGCACGCTTCGTGCTGGACCGCGCGCTGGAATATCTGAGCGCGGCGGTGGTGAGCCTGCTGCACATTTTCGATCCCGAAGTGCTCGTTGTAGGTGGCAACATCGCCACGGCGGGGGAGCAGTTGCTGGCCCCGCTTCGCTCTGCGGTAGCGCAGCACACCCCGCGCATGCTTGGCCGCGAGGTTCCTATCGTGTTGCAGACCGCGGGCGGCTATGGCGGTGTGCTGGGGGCCGCCGGGCTGATATTTCTGCAACAGGAACTGCTGAAAGTGTAGGGCCCACTCTTGGTGGGCCCCGCCTCACGGGTGGAGACGAAATGGCTCCCTGCATGCGCGAGCGAGATCGGTAAGCTGCAATGACTCTTGCGATGCGACTTTCATTGCCTTTCCCGGCCAGCTTAATCATGCCGAATCGTTCGGGAACGTGGAAGGTTTTGCTCATGGTTGGCTGCCAGGCGATGTCGTAAGGATGCTCTGGAGGGCCGCCGCTGCGGAACAAGTTCAATGCGTAGCGTATTCCCGGGCGCGGGCGGCCGCGAATCGATGGCCGAAAACGGAATGCGCATGGCCGCGTACCACATGTGTTTCCGCGGATCGATCTTCGCGAGCGACTTCAAATCCTGAATTCCACGTCCAGCCTTCCTCGTGATGGGGACTGTGCAGAGTCGACGTCGAGGTCGATCCACTCGCCTTGCGGCGAGACTTCGAACTCCTTGTAGCGCTTGATATCGGTGAAGTCCGAGCCGATGAATACCTCGGCAACGTCCCAGTTCCACAGTTGATTGGTCTCCTGGTGAGTATTCGGATCGGGTTTGAGATGCAGTTGCTTGTAGGGGCAAATAAACAAAAAGTAAAGATTGTCTTTCGTCCAACGCGTACGGACCTCGGTGCGATAGCCGGGAACGGTTTTGCCGAAGGTATCCTTCTCCATGTAGACGGCGGAGGAGTCGCCCCAGAAGGGCGAGTCGGGATTGAGTTGCAGCGGGACATCTTGTTCTGCGTACGTGCTCTCGACCGCCGGCTGGTCGGCGCGAGTGCCGGAAGAATCCCAAGCAGCATAACCGCCAGAGTTTTAACGAAGCCATTCATCCAAGTGCTCCTGTACGAAGGTGTCGTCCTGCAAATGCGGATACGATCGGCACACACGATCGATTTCTTCCATCTGGCCGGGGAAAGATCTTCGTTCGAGATCGAGACACCATCGACCCGCGAGAAGTCCCTGGCGCCGGAGAATCTCGTGGATGCCGGGGATGCATCCGTGGAACTGGTGGGCGGGATCGAAGATGGCGGCGTTCGCGTCGGTGATCTGGTGCGCGAGAGCCAACAGCTGGCTGGGGACCGATTCGGAATGGTTTTTCGCGAGCTCCAGGAGGGAAACCGCGCTCTTCGTCCATACTGCCCAGTGTCCGAGCAGGCCGCCGACGATTCGGACGCGCTGGCTGCCGACGTCAAAAGGCGTCAACAGGTCGATCAAGATGTTGTCGTCGTTCCCAGTGTAGAGAGCAACTTCGTGGGCGCGGCCGGATTGGGCGAGGGCGCGCACCACGTCGATCGTCTGATAGCGACTGAAGGGTGCGATCTTGATTGCGACCACGTTCTCGATCTCGAGGAACTGCCGCCAGAATTCGTAAGGCAGGAATCGGCCTCCGACTGCAGGCTGCAAGTAAAAGCCCATGACCGGTATCAGGGAGCCGATGGCACGGGCGTGGTCGAGAAGTTCGGGGATAGACGCGTCGCGAAGATCCGCGAGGCTCAAGAGAACGGCGTCGTACCCCAGGCGGGCGGCTAACTGCGCTTCCGCCATAGCTTGGACGCGCTGCCCGCAGACTCCAGCGATCCTCACAATGTCGCGCTCGCGACTTTCATCCAGGGCGAGCGTGAGCACCGGCTCCAGCAGTCCGACTTTCGGGTCGCGAATGGCGAACTGGGTGGTGTGCACTCCTACGGCAATCCCGCCTGCGCCCGCCGCCAGATAGTAGCGGGTTAGGGCACGCTGCCTGCGCTCGTCCAGCTGGCGGTTGGCGTCGAGCGCGAGGGGATGCGCGGGGATCACGAGACCGGCGCGGAGTTGGTCGCGTAGCTGCATCAGAATTTCCCGTCGCGCGTCTGAAAGTGCGTGGGCTTATTCAAGGTCGCGCCCCCTGACCGGATCCAATCGGCGATCCATTCGATCATTTCGGCCGGAGTTACGGCGGGTGCACCAAAGAGGGTGCTTGCCTGGCTGGCATTGCTCAGTAGGGCGGTGGACCCATCGCCGTCGTTGCAGGAACGTAGGCTCGATTCCAAAGTGCTTACCGAACTTCATCGCGAGTTCCCGCACCGAGAGAGTTTCGGGACCGGTGATGTTCAACACAAAGGGCGGCGACTGGCAGTGAGCAAAGGAGCGCAGGCACCAGGAGTTGGCGTCCCGCTGCCAGATAATATTCACGAACGGCATGCTTAGAGAAATTGCTCGGTGTTCGAACACTGCACGCCCGATGTCGACGAGAACTCCATAACGAAGTTCAACGGCGTAGTTCAGGCGCAGGATGGCGACGCGCGTTCCCCATCGCGTGGAGGCGTATTCGAACATGCGTTCCCGGCCCAGCGCGGACTGTGCATACTCGCCGACGGGACCGACGGGCGTGGACTCGGTGGCTCCGCCCTGCGAAACAGGACGCAGCGGATAAACGTTGCCAGTCGAAAACGCGACAATCCGGGAGTTGCGATAGCGTTCGGCGGTCAAGGCGGGCAAGTAAGTATTCATCGCCCAAGTCAAGTGTTCTGCGCCGGAGCTACCGAACTTTCGCGCCGCCATGAAGATGACGTTGGGAATCTCCGGCAAGCGGCTCAAAGCGCCCGGCTCGAGCAGGTCGCAGGCGATGGTTTCAATTCCGAGCGCGGACAGTTGGGCGGGCAAATCCGAATTGCTGAAACGAGCGACGGCTATGATGCGCTGCCGGGTTCCGGCCATGTCCGCGGCTCGACGCGCCAGGCGGGCGAGGCTCGGACCCATCTTGCCGCCCACGCCCAGGATCAGAAGATCGCCGTTCAGGCCGGCCATCGCCGAGGCATCGGCTTCGCGGGGACGCGACAGTTGATCTTCCAATTCAGCCACGTTCTGGATTTTCATTACCCCAACTCAAAACCTGCGATGGCATAGATGGATTCTTCTTGTGCGCGCAGATCCTTGCCGCGGACCATGCGCAAGAGGTGCCTTCTCGGAGTGAAAGCGAAGTCGCGTGCGACGGCTACGGCATTCGCGTTGTCGGGAAGCAGATCCCAGGACCAGCCGCCAGAGCTTGCTGTTTGCAGCGCACGTCCTATCAAAGTTCGAGCGGCTTCGGGCGTCTCAGCAACGCATGGGCCCAGGTATCTGGTCAGGCGTCCGGGCCGCGTGAGCAGATAGGAGCGCGGGGTGCTGAGCGGCGGATTGCGGCGGGCAAGGTTCTGCAACAACTCTGAGCGGTCCAACCCGAATGCGCGATGGTCGGCGGCTTGCCAGTCCGTCGACTCAGTGGAGTCAGAAGAGAGCGCTGGCATTGGGACATCGGGCGAGTTCGCGCGCGCCCAGCGTTCTACCGCCTGTTCGGAACGGAAGCCGAGTTTCTCGTAGAGGGGCTGCCCCTGATCGGTGGCGTCGAGCTTCACAGTTTCAATTTGCATCTGATCGGCGAGCGCCAGAGTCTCGGTCAGCAAACGTCGCGCGAAGCCTCGTCCGCGATAGGCAATCCTGGTTAGCACCATGCCAACCCACGCCAGGCGCCGTCCGTAACAGAACAGGGTTGCAGTGGAAGCGAGTTCGCTGTCGAGCTCAAGTGCCAGGCAGCCTTCGGGGGCCAAGTCAATGAGCATACGCCAGTCCTCTTCGGTCTGATTCCATCCGGCTTCCGTCGACAGTTGCAGGGCGGCGGGAATGTCGCTTGTCCGCAGTCTCCGCAAGATTGGGCCCGCGCTCTCGCTCATCGCTCGTAATTCTCCCGGAACCAGCGTGCGAAGTGGGGCAGCGCAATATTCGCATCCGGTATGTCGGGATGCCATTTCTTCTCCCACTCGAAGGAGACAAAGCCGCTGTAGCCGAGTTGCAGCAGCGCGGCCCGCACTTCGGGCAGAGGGAAGTTGCCTTCGCCGGTGAGGGTGGGCTTCCAGCCGTCATGGTTCTGGAGCAGGTCCTTGATATGAATGTGGCGAATGCTTGTTCCCAGGCGGGCCGCGCCTTCCCGGGGCCGCTCGCGAGATTGGAGGAAGCAGTTCGCGGGATCCCAGACGACTGCGACTGCGGGAGAGGAGGCTTCGGCGAGAATCGCTGCGGTTTCGGAGGCTCCCGCGAAATCGCCGTGAGTTTCCAGCCAGACCTCGATCCCCTTCGGAGCAATGCTCTCGGCCAGCTTGTGGAGCGAGTCGGCAATCCATGTGCGCGTCGCAGGCCGATCTGCACCGGGCTGGATAGTGTCTCCAAAGACCCGGATGCCGGGTGCACCGAGCGCAGCCGCCAAGTCCGCCATCCGCTCGCCCTCTTGCAGCCATTGCGCGCGATCCTTCGCATTGGGGAAATGGAAGCGGCAACTGGTATCCACGCAGGAGACGTCCAGCCCGTGGTCGGACAAAGCTCGCTTAGTGTCGGCCAACTGCTTTTCGCGAAAGGCGGGCAATTTCCAGAGCGAGTCTTCGTTCTGTACAAATCGCAACTCGATGCCGTCATAGCCCGACGCCGAGGCGATCGCGATGATCTGCAGCATGGTCCAGTCCGGGCAGGCGAGCGTGGAGAAGGACAACTTCATGCTAGGTCATCCGGTCGAGCATGGTAGTGGTAACGCGGTTCTTGACGCCGCGGCGGCGGAAGAAACTCTCCAAATCGTTCATTACGACTGCGGCAATCTCGTGTCGGACGCGTATGTTGCTGGCCGCGATGTGGGGAGTGACGATCGCTCCCGACAGAGTGCGCAAGGGATGTCTAAGGGGGAGGGGTTCCAGGGGATCGGTCACGTCGAGAGCGCAGCGAAGACGGCCGCGCTGCACTTCCTTGGTGAGGGCTGCCAGATCGAGCAGGCCGCCACGGGCAATATTGATCAGAGCCGCACCGTCCGGCAAAAGGGAGAGCCGGTCGCGGTTGAGCAGGCCGCGCGTTTTCTCCGTCAGGGCCGCGGTCAGCACGAGGAGTCGAGCGCCTGACACAAGCCTTTCCAGGCTGACGAAGCGGACAGGGTATTTCTTCGTGAGGGATTTCGGCACATAGGGGTCGTACACCAACCAGCGCAGGTCGAAGCCGCGCATCAAGTCGACCAGGGCGCGGCCGATGCGACCGAAACCGATCATGGAGACTTCACGGCCAATGAGTGATTCAGGGGCGCCGTGCAGGTGCACTTGGTTATAAATACGATTGGACGAGGTGCGCATCCGCTCAGCGATAGAAATCCACATTGCGGGCGCAGTAGAGCAGCAATGCCGCACCCATTTCCGCGGTTGGGCGGGCCATGGGCGCAGGCGCGGTCGTGATGGTCAACTGTGCGAAGAGCGAGCGTGCGAAACGAGATTTGACTTCTCCTCCGCAATGGGCGATCACGCGAAGTAGCGGAGCGAAGCGAGGCAAGTCCTCCGAGAAATGCGGGCTGTCCCAGGTAGTGATAAGCGCGTCGGCGGCTCTCAGCTTGTGCTGAAGTGCAGGCGTGAGCCCACGCGCCCCGTCCCTTTCCCACCGAAACAAGCGAGTCAGTCGCCTCTGCTGGGCAGGTGGGAAAAAGGACGCGAACAGGTCTCGGCCAGCGCAAACGATGAGGTTCGGACGCGGCATGTCGGCCCAGTCTAACATCGTTTGTCGAGTATTTCTTTCCTTTAGTATCTATTGCCTTCTCTTTTCTTTCCGAACACAGTATAAGAAGTAGGCGGCTTCCCAATGAGCAGCGTAAACAGTGTGGACTACGTGGTGATCGGGCTGTACGCGGGACTGATGGTGCTGGTCGGGCTGTACGTGATGCGCTTCAATCGGAGCGCCGCAGAATACTTTCGCGGGGGAAGCCGCGTGCCGTGGCTGGTGGCAGGACTGAGTTGCTTCATGTCGGGCTTCAGCGCGTGGACGTTTACGGGCGCCGCCGGAGTCGCATACCGGGCGGGAATTGCAGCGACCGGGCTGTACATCGGAAACGCTTTGAGTTTTCTGCTGGGCTATTTTGTATTTGCAACGCGCTGGCGGCGCAGCCGCATTACGACAGTGATGGAATATCTTTCCGGCCGCTTCAACCCGGCCACCCATCAGACGTTCTCCTGGACCACGATTTTGTTTCAACTGTTCACCAGCGCCAGCATGCTGTATGGCCTGAGCCTATTCGTTTCCTCTGCGTGCGGCTTTCCCGTGACGTGGACCATTCTTGGCGCGGGCGCCATCATCGTTTTCTATTGCGTGCTGGGCGGGCTGTGGGCGGTAGTGGTCACAGATTTTCTGCAAGCGTCGATCCTGATGCCGTTTTGCCTGGTGCTGGTCATCACCTCGCTGGCTCGCGTGGGAGGAGTCACGGGCCTGATTCATTCGCTACCCCCGGAGATGAAGACGATGCACGTATCCGGCGAATTTGGATGGATCTACTTGGTGTCGTGGACGATCATGGTCTCATTCGGATACAACACCAGCGCGATGGCACAACGCTACTTCAGCGTGGACAACGAAAGGTCCGCGCGCAAGGTGGCTTTGCTGTGCTGCGGCCTGTTCTTTGCGGGCGCATTTCTGTGGTTCATCCCGCCGATGGCCATGCGGGTGATTTATCCCGACCTGCATGCGCTCTGGCCTTCGCTCGCCAACCCCAGCGAAGGCGCCTACGCAGTGGCCAGTTTAACCTTGCTCCCTCACGGGCTGATCGGAGTAATGCTGGCGGCCATGTTCAGTGCCACCATGGCCAACCTGTCGGCTCAGTTCAATCTGAAGTCGGCGATCCTGACGAAGGACCTCTACCAGGCGCTGCTGCGCAAGAATGCCAGAGATCGTGAATTGCTGATCGTAGGCTGGATCACGACGTTTCTGGTGGGCGCAGCGACCACGATCATCGCGGCTGTGATGGCGGCCAGCGGACAAAGCGTATTCCAGGTGATGCTGACATTTAACACGCTGATCTCGCTGGCGTACGGGCCACCGGCCCTGCTTGGTTTAGCCATCCGCCGAACACCGCCATGGTCCGGCCTGGCTTCGTTCTCTGTCGGGCTTGTGCTTGGAACGCTGGGCGCTTTCGTGTACCACTGGTCGCTGATTCAACAGGTCGCCTACATCATTCCGGCATCGTTCGGAATTTTCTTCCTGAGCATGCTGTTCGATCGAGGGGACACACCGGCGAGAGCACAACTTTTCAAGAACCTGAACACACCCGTCGACGTTGCTATCGAGTTGAAAGATTCGCCGGATTTCACGGTGCCGGTGTTCCGCTTTCTCAGTCGGACGATCTCGTGCATCGGGCTGCTGAGTCTGTTGCTGGTGCTGACCGCTCCCGCGGAGCAGCGCATGACGGTCTTATTGTTTGGCATGCTCACCCTTTCCGTAGGCGGGTCGTTGTATCTGGTGCGAGGCCAGGCGTCCGGGGATGCAAAGGCGGCGGTGTGCGGAGAGTAGCGTGCCGGCGGCTTCGCGGCATGATTAGAGGGTTTCGATTTCTATGATCCGGTTGGGCCTTATTGGCTGTGGCGAGCATTCCGAGAGCGGGCACGCGACTCCGCTGGCCAGGTATAAAGCTGCGCACTCTGCCGAGATCGAATTGACCGCGGTATGCGACCTCAAGCTGGAGCGAGCGCAATCTTTTTGCCGCAAGTACGGCTTCATGAACGCACTACGGAAACATTGATGACATGCTGGCGCGACACAAGCTCGATGGCTGCATTGCGGTGGTTCCGGTGGAGAGAATTTCTGCAACTGGTGTCAAGTTGCTGAGGCTGGGCATTCCGTGCGTGGTCGAGAAGCCGCTGGGCACCTCGCTGGAGGAAGTGAAGGCACTCCTCGATGCGGCCCGAGAAACGCGTACGCCGAACATGGTTTCCGTGAACCGGCGATTTATGCCGTTTCTCAATCGCGCGATCGAGTGGGCGGGCAGCGCTGGGCCACTACGCTATGTACGCTGCACGCTCACTCGGCACGCTCGCAGTGAGCCTGGATTTTTGTGGACGACCGCGGTGCATGCCGTGGATGCGGTACGACACATTGCGGGGGATGTTGCAGAGGCGAACATTCGAACGCTGAAGAGGACCGGTGGGTCCGCAGAGTGGTTCGCAATTGATCTTCGCTTCGAAACGGGCGTTGGCGGGCGCATTGATGTGCTCCCTACGGCGGGAGTGTTGGAAGAAACCTACGAGATGATGGGGGAAGGTTTTCGCGCGATCGTTACTTGCCCGTTCGGGCCTCAACGCGGCTGGCGCGGCTTCCGCGAAGACCGCGTGGTGCTGGAAGGAAACGCCGAGAGCATGCCGGAAGATGTGCTCAACGGATGCTATGACGAAGCTGTGGAATTCATCCGGGCGCTGGCGCACAGGGAACGTCCGCGGCCCTCGATTGAGGACGTGTTTCCTTCGGTGGAGTTGTGCCTGGCGATGGCGAGGACGGCGGAGCAGAATGCGATTTCCGTGAGATCCTGATTTCGGAGTGTATCCACGTGGTGATCAAGTGCTTCAATAACAAGCGCGAGATGGCCAAGGTTGCGGCTGATCAGGCTGCCTCGATCTTGCAACAGGCCATTCAGGAACAAGGCAAGGCTCGGCTGATCGCAGCCACGGGGGCCGCCCAGTTTCAGTTTCTCGAGACTCTTACGAGTCTTCCGGGAATTGACTGGCAGCGCGTCGAAATGTTCCACCTGGATGAATATATTGGGATTTCGGCGTCGCATCCCGCCAGCTTCTGCCGCTTTCTGCAGGAGCGGTTGATTCAGAAGACGAGAATTACCCATCACTTTTTGCTCAATGGAGAAGACGATCCAGCCGAAGTCATCCGGCGCGTGGGTAAAGAGCTGCTCTCGGCGCCCATTGACGTGGCGTTTGTCGGAATCGGAGAGAACGGACATCTCGCGTTCAACGATCCGCCCGCTGATTTTGAAACCGAAGAGCCTTACATTGTAGTGACGCTCGATGAGGCCTGCCGGCGCCAACAGCTTGGAGAAGGATGGTTCCCGACTCTGGCCGACGTGCCACTGCGGGCCATTTCCATGAGCATCCGGCAGATCCTGAAGACCAAGAAGATTGTCTGCATCGTGCCCGATGCGCGCAAGGCGAATGCCGTCAGAGCGTGTTTCGAGGGCGAGATCAGTCCTCTGGCGCCGGCTTCTATATTGCGGACCCATCCGGATACGACCGCGTATCTGGACGCAAATTCCGCCACGCTGCTCCGCCCTTCGACTTTGGCGTCGGCGTCTTGAGGGAGACGAAACGCCTGCTCTTGAAGGCCGGGGGTCGCTGCGAGCGGTGAAGCGTGCCCTCGTCTACTTCGTGTTGTCAGTCAGTGGCGCGCCGACAATGACCCTGAGCCACTCCTTTGCCATCAGGCGATGGTAGGGTTCCGTCATGTGAATGTGATCCAGGCAAGGGAAGCGACTGCGGTCGGGCGACGCGGCCAAAATTGGGCTGACCATCGCGATCTCGATGCCTGCCGCATCGCGCGACCTCGGCTTCCTGCTTGCGCTTCTGAGAATCGGTGGAATCCGGGTCATGGACATCATCGAACATCACGACCCTAGCCCCGGCTGATTTGAATCCCCGGCCCATTCTGCGCAGATCGGCGAGATCCTGGTCCGTCCGGTTGATCAGGACGAGAAGAACCAGTCCGGGCGCCAGGCGAGAGCATCCGGATAAAAAGTTTTCAGAGCTCGCGATGAGGTTAATCCTCCGCCCTGAAACTGACGAAACTGCACGCTCAAGATTTTCGCGCGCGAACATGGCCGTGACGATGGGCACGAAGGCGGAGGGCGAGGCCCAATGCAGATCCATAGTGAAGGAATGCCCGATCATAGCGATGCGTTGGGCGGGAAGCGCCTTGATCCTGGGCTCGAGAGCGCGGACGTCAGGCTCGGCCAGCAGTTCGTCGGCCAGCACCTGGGCGTCGCGGATGTGAAGATTTTTTTCTCCCCAGTTCCAGATTTTTCTTCCGGCGATCTGCCAGTCCGTGGCGCTTAGGCCGACTGGCGACGCGCAAGCGCGTCCTTCGAGAAGGCGGCCAGTCGCAAGGAAGTCGTCGTTGCTACCGGGAAGTCCCAACTGGCCGACGTATACGGGCAAGCCGAGCGCGATGTAGAAGGTCAAGAGGTCCTGCAGTCGATCGCCGTCGCGCTCCACTTCGAGGACGGTCTGATACAGGTTGGCAACAGCGCGGATCTCTTCATTGCGGTGGTGAGGCGCCTCATCGCGAAGATAAACGGTGAACATGTTAATTGGGAGATTAGCCGGCAGGATGATACCGCCTGCAACCAGAGGCTGCAGGTCTTTCGCTGGATCGAAGGTAGAAGGGGCTCCCAGCGCCCATCTCTTCGCGGCGGCGGGCGAACTCAGCAGCGAGGTCTGGTGCGCGACCAGGGCTTGCAGGTCCGGTTCCTTGGGATCATTCACGGGCCAGCAAGCGGGATCCATGTTGGATTGTTTGCGTGCGAGCAAGATTTGATACGCGTGCACCGCGACAATGTTGGCTTCGACTAGCTGCTCGAGACGTGCCGGGCCTGGAGGCGGAGGGCTCGACACTTTTTCCTGCGCGGACGTAGCGACTTCCAAAGCTATCCCTACGAGCAGCACGGCGCGTAGCACTCTGTTCAAGCGGGATCTCCTGAGTGACGGCGAGTGAGGTCAAACTCCTTTTCGCCAACCGCGGTCGTCTGGGGCCTTGAGTTCCACCGTGATGGAGCCATCGCCGTTGACCGGCTGTTCGCAGGCCCAGGCGACCGGCCTCTTTACGCCGGGCCGAATCTCGAGCTGGGCCGACAAGTGAAGCTTGCCGAGGTAGCCCTTCGGGAGCAAGATGGACGCTTGGCGGAGGCCGCCGCCTTGGGGATGCCCGGCATCGAGCGCGCCTTGCAACCTCAGTTTCCGATCCGGACTTTCCAATTGCAGCCACAGCACCCCTGGAACTCCTGCAACGCCGCGGTTCGAAACGCACACGATCAGTTCAGAGGTGCCATATCGTTTGCGCTGCCAGACCCAGGACGGCCGCAGCCGGTAGCCCATGTTGGCGCGGAGTCGGTCAAAGCCGCGCGGATATTTCTCATTGTAGCTCGCCAGGTTGTCGGCTTCCGTCCAGAGAGCCCAGTAGTTAGCTCTCAGATCGAGGACGTGCAGCATGTAGTTCTCAAGCTCGTTGATGCCTGCCTCATCGACCTTCAGCTTCTGCACATCGTATTGGCGAAGATAGCCATCTTCCAGGATTGCAGCGAGCCAGGGTGGCCGGTTTGCGAGTTCTTCAATCTGAATGGGTTCTTCGACAATGATGCTGTCGGAACGCAGCCATGCGCCGGCGCGCACTGCCATGTCGATGACCGTGCGATTGCCAACGTTGCTGATATCCGGCTGGGTGTTGACCGCCAGGGGAGTCTTCTTCCAGGTCTCGAGCTGGCGCTCGGTCATAGCGACAAAGGTGCGCTCGGCAGTCGGGTAATCAGGGAAGGGGCTGGGGAAATCGCTGGTGTGGCCTTCGCCCCAAAAGCCGTACTGCATCAGGTCCATCCACTCTATCAGGGGATTGCCTTCGAAGCGCGCGGCCAGCAGGTCATTCAGTTCGGCGAATGCTTTCTGGAACTCCGGATGATCGTAGCGGGGCTCGCGAAATTCGCCCGTGCCTCCTCTTGCGAATTCGGTCCGATCTTCACCAGCGGTACGCGATCGCGGAGAAATTCGGGCAGGGCGACTTGTTCCGGCTGAAACGAGTAGTTGGAGAGCTGGACGCGAAAGGCCACGCGAAGGCCCTTCCGTTTCGCGGCGTCCAGCGTCAGCTCCCAGACCGGGTCTAAGTCAAGTTGTCCGGGCCTCGATTGGACATTGCGCCAATCGCAACGGATGTAGAGCACGTCGACAAAGGGCAAGCTGGAAATCTTCTCGACGTGCTGCTCGAGCGTTTCCCGTCCGGCTCGCGCCGCCAGCGACGGTCCGCTTTCCTCCCAAGCGTAGCCGATCAGACCCAGGCCGGGATTGCGAACAGGCTTCTCCGAAGCCGTGGTGAAAAGGACCGTCTGCCAGCCCTGATCCTGGTCGACATCAAATGGGCCCTGATTCAGGCGTTCGCGGACCGGAGGTCCGGATCCGAATTCGTAGCCTTGCCACAGGTGAGGGGGGACATCGGTGGCCAGGGCGGCCGGCAGCATGACTGCGCCTTTTAGCAGGTCTCGGCGACGCATGGGGCAAACTGGCGAGTACACCAGAGGAAGAAAGTATACAGAAGAACTGTCGATCTTGTTTTATATTTTCTTTTACTTTTTATATATTTCTGTTATTTTCCATCGTGGCAGGGAAGAGTAGTCCCCAGAACTTATGTCACCTACATCCCTTGTCGAGCCGGAGTGGTTGCGGGTGCTCTCCGAACGCCAGCCGATCGTGGCTGAGTTGCTGGCCAAGAGTGCCGAGGAGCAGCGCCGGCTGGGCTACTTCCACACCCTTCGTGAAATCTGCCAGCAGCCCTCCACCTGGATCCACACCTGTGCGCTGATGCGCGGTCAGGCGGCCCGCCTGCAATCGATCCTGGATGGCATCGCTTCGCTGACGCTGACGGGGTCGGGTAGTTCCGAATACGCGGGCGATTGTGTCCGGTTGCCTCTGCAAAATGAGTTGGGAGTCGTCACCCAAGCGATTGGCGGGGGAGCCTTGCTGGCCCACGGAAGCAGAGCGCTGCCGCCGGGCAGGCCGGGGCTGATGGTTTCGATCGCTCGATCGGGCGACAGTCCGGAGAGCGGGGGAGCGCTGGCGTTGATGCTCAAGACGCAGCCGGACATTCGCCACCTGGTGCTGACCTGCAACGAAACAGGCAGCCTGGCGCGAAGCTACCAGAACGATTCGCGGGTGCTCGTCATCACCCTGGATGAAGAGACCAATGATCAGGGGCTGGTGATGACCAGCAGTTTCACCAACCTCGTGCTGGCCGCGCGTTTTCTGGGATTAGCAGGAGAGCCGGCAGTCGTACGAGTCGATCTGCGGGCAGTTGAGCCGTGTGGCCTCGGCATTAATTCATGAGCATCTTGGCAAACTTGCGGGGGTCGCGAAAGCGCCGTTCAAGCGCGCCGTGTTCCTGGGCAGTGGATCGCGTTTTGGGGCGGCCCGCGAAGCCGCGCTCAAGATGCTGGAGATGACGGCGGGCCGGGTGACTACCATGTGCGAAACCTACCTGGGCTTGCGGCACGGCCCCATGAGCTACGTCCATGGCGACACGCTGGTGGTGTGCTTCCTGTCTTCCGATCCCACGTTGCGCGCGTACGAAGCTGATCTAGTTCGTGAACTGGATCAGAAAGAACTGGGCTTGTTGAAGGTCCTGGTAGGCGAAGGCGTGCCCGGGGACCTGGTTCGCGAAAACGATGTCGCGCTGGAGTGCCCGGGACTGGAGCAACTCGGGGACGAGAATTTTGCGGCGATTGATGTCATTGCCGGCCAGTTGCTTGCGTTCTTCCGCTGCCGGGAAGAGGGACTTCGCCCAGATTCACCCTCCGAAGACGGCGTGATCAGCCGAGTGGTCCAGACTTTCGCTTTGCACCTGCCGCAGAGATTGAGGGGCGATCCCGGTCTCTGGGGTCGCCTGGCATCTAGGAGCGGAAATGGGCCGATCTCGGTTTCCCAAAAATGGAATGCTTGCGTTTGTTTTTTCATATTTTTTCATTTGCTATTCTTTCTTTGCTTTTGCTGTTGGGCTGTGGTAAAAAGCTCAACGTTGGAAACTCATCGCAATGGGGGCGCGCTTATGAAGTTCGCGACGTGCTTTGCTCTTATTCCTGATCCTGCTGGCAGTTCTCGCAGGCGCCCAGTCCGCGTTCGCGCAAGGAACGGACCTGGGCACCATCACGCGGCTCGGTCACGGACGCGACTGGCGCGGTGGTCCCCAACGCGAAAGTTGTGATTCTCGATCTGGGGACCAAGTCGACGCGCGAAACCAAGACCAATGCGCAAGGGGAGTACCGCGTTTTTGGCCTGACCTCGGGGACTTATCAGGTGTCGGTTTCCTTGGCCGGCATGAGGACACGACGCAAGTCACCGGCATCGTCCTTCACGGCACCGACGTAGTGACCGCGGATGCGCAGCTCAAGAGTGGCCACTGCAACTGAGACGGTCGATGTCACGGCGGAAGCGCCGCTGGTCAACATGGACAACCAGACCATCAGCGACACGATCACGAATCAGGCCGTCGATCGAACTGCCCCGGGATAGCCGAGACGTCTATACCTTTCTCTACTCTGAACCCGAATATCACGCAGGCGGACGCCGACGGGACTTTCAAGTTCCTGGGTGCGCAGAGTTACGGCGCGAACTTCTCGTTGGACGGGCAGAGCTCCAACGGCGGCGTTTTCGGCGCCCCTACCGACAGCCAGCCTTCGCTGGAAGCCGTCGGTGAGATCAACGTTCTCTCCAATGACTTCAGCGCGGAGTATTCGGGTGTCGGGAATATTCGGGTCACTACCAAGCGCGGAGGAGCGGGCTATCACGGTTCGGTTTTTTACAACAACAAGAACTCAGCTTTGGCAGCTTGGACCATTCAGGATTTGAACGGCAAGGCGGGTTTTGCTCCGTCGCCGGAACAAACTCTGTATCCCACTCCCTATTTCAACTACAACGACATCGGGGGCTCGTTCGGCGGGCCGATTCCCCACCTGAACAAGACCTGGTTCTTCATGGCTTATGAGAGGAATTGGCAGATCACTCCCCTTGAACTTCGATCCAGCAACCTTCCCCATCCGACGATGTGGACGGGCGACTTTTCTGTTGTCAAAGATTCTTCCAAGCCGCTTGTGCCCGCTGACGTTCTGGCACAAATGACTCCTGAGGAGATCGCCAACGATACGGTGGGAGGACGGTTCATTACGATGCCATCGCGGTTTCTGAATCCGACCGTTCAGAATCTGATCGGCACCTACTTTCCGAAGATCGGTCTCGGCGCCGACATCAACAGCACCAGTGGCCGCGTTCCAGCCTATGTGACCAATGTGTCACAGCCTTCTGTTCGTGACACAGGATCTTTCCGGCTGGATCACGACTTCACCGACCGGGACCACGTTTTCGCCGTCTACAACGGATCGGCGCAGACATTCGGCCAGAACTTGGTGCAAAGCCCCTACACCGGACTTGGGCTGAAGCAGAACTACCGCAGAAACAACACCGTCGCGCTTTCGTACACTCGTGCTTTCACGAACAACATTGTGAACGAGGCGAGAGGCGGATTCAATCGCGAGCACATCTACAGGCACAGCAACACTACTTTGGATGGTTTCCTTTCGGGGATTGGATTTGACCAGTCCGACATCGACGCGTACGGGGCGGTGGTCGGGCCCGAATTTGCTGGCAACCCTGGGCCACCCGGCGATCAACTTCAGCAATCGTTTCGCAACCTTCAATAACGGCAACCGCGATACGGACCGTTTGCTGGATAGCAACCTGGCCACCTTCGGGGACACTCTGAATTGGGTGGTCGGCAAGCACAGCTTCAAGATGGGAGCGGACTTCGTACGAAATTCTTTGTCCGATGGATTTTCGAAAAACCGCGGAAATGTCCGGGGCTTGATGACCTATACGGGCTCCAGCACCACCCCGTTTGCGAAATTCATTCTGGGCGAGCGGCCTGACAGTGTGAGCTACGTTAACGTGCAGCGCGGCCCACTCCAGGCGTACAACTGGGAACAGGGATTTTTCTTCCAGGACGACTGGAAAGTGAGCCCGCGCCTGACTGTGAACCTCGGATTGCGCTATGAACTGGTCACGCCGTTTATTGAGGACAATAACCAACTCGTTAACTTCGACCCGAGTTTTGTGAATCCCGACACCGGAGTCCATGGACGCTTCATTGTTCCATCCGCCAGTACACTCGCGTTACTCGACACACGAATCGTCAACTACGGGGGCGGGGTCGCTACCGCCTCTCAATCGGGACTGGGCATCGGACGCGCACTGATTCGCACCGACAAGAACAACTTTGCGCCGCGAATTGGTGTCGCATTCCGCCTGACAGACAAGTCCGTACTCCGAGGCGGGTATGGCTTCTACTACCCCACCTCCGCAGCCCAACAGATGCGCGACGCGATTGCCACCAATGCATTCAATCAGGGGTTGACCAAGAGAAACATCGACGACAACGGGGACCCTCTCCCTCCCGATCAATTGTTGAATCCGTGGCCGGGATTCAGTCATGGGTTCAGTCCGTTGACAGGGGGCCATATCACTTCAGGGTTCGGCGGATTCCCGTCGGTGAATGCTGTCCCAGTCGGTCTACAGCAACCCAGGATTCAGCAGTACAACGCAACCTATGAGCGGGAGACTTTTCCGCGATACTTCGTTGCGCGTCTCCTATTTGGGCAGCACTTTGAGCGGACTGATTGCGGGCCGCGATTTAAACGAGATCAGGCCAAGCGACACCCCGATCGGAACGACCATTGGCGATGGCGTGACGGCCTGCGATCCAGTGAACAATGGTGATTGCACATTTTCGCCTGCGGATCTCGCACGACTGCCATTTCCCGATCTCGGTGATTTCCTGCTCACGTACGGGAACTTCGGGCATGGCCGCTCCAACGCATTCCAGACCCAACTCGAGCACCGCTACTCTCACGGCTTGATGTTGAGCCTGTCCTACACCTATCTGGACCAGAGATCCAGCGGTCTGGACACGGCCAACGCCAGCCTCGGTGGCATTGCTTACAACCAGTTCGAGCCGAATAACGACTATGGCCAGGAAGCATTCGTTCCGAAGAACCGCTTTGTGGCGTACGGTGTTTACGATTTGCCGGTAGGTCGCGGCAGGCATTTCGGATCGTCCTGGTCACACTGGGCGGATGCTCTCCTGGGCGGATGGCAAAGCTCGTTCAATATGTTCGCCAAGACCGGAACGAGCTTTACCCCGTTCTGGCTGTGCGACAACTGCGGTCCGGCGTTGCCCGGGAATCTGGCTGCTACTTCGATCGACGCTGTGGGCGATTTCAATTCTGAGCCCTCGTTCCGACCGATCGTGGTCGGAGACCCCAATCACAAGAACGGCAATCAGATCTGGGATCCGAATGCGTTTGCCCTGATGCCGTTCGGCGCGGATATCTTCGACAATCCCAAGATTGCAAAACGGGGTCTGTTGCGAGGTCCGGGGACGTGGGGAGTCAATCTGGGTATCCACAAGGACTTCCACTTCGGAGAGCGTGTGGTTGCTACATTTGGCGCTGACGTCGACAACGTCTTCAATCACCCATTGTGGTCGCCTGACAACGATTACGGTGGTGGAGGCGGACCCTTCGCGTTCCTCGGTGACTTCAACATCGCCGTAGACCCGAACACCTTGAAGCCGGTCCTCAACATGATCGACGATGGCACGGGCACCCTGGTTCCCGACATCACTCCCAACGAGGACTTCGGGAAGAAACTCCAAACCTTCTCTCAGGAGGGCGTCGACAGCCGCCGTACCATTCGTCTCCGGCTGAGGATTACGTTCTAACTATTAACCCCGTCCAGAAACCGGCCGCCTTCGTGAAGGATCTCAATTCACAGGCGGCCGCTTTCCGGTCGGACTGGTATCAACCTTGTCGAGTTGCGGCACTCAGGCCGCCTTCTGATAACACCAGGCAGGGACCGATGAAAATTCGTTTTATCCCGGCAATTCTCGTAGTGGTGTGTTTGGCATGTGCTGCCGCCGAACGTCCGGGCGATTTTCGCGTCATCGGGCCGGGTGGCGGCGGTGCCATGTTCAATCCCACCGTCAGCCCGCTCGACACCAATACCGTCCTCATCTCGTGCGACATGACCGGCTCCTACATCACGCACGATGCCGGACAAACTTGGCGCATGTTCAACCTGCGCGGCGTCGTGGATTTCTTCGTGTTCGATCCGAAGGATCCGAAGACGATGTATGCGCATGCGACTGCGCTATGGCGTAGCACGGACGCGGGCGAGCACTGGGAACTGGCGTATCCAGTCGCCTCGTCCGTGAAGGGCGTGAAGATGGCTTCCGATCACGCGGACGAGATCATCCTCGCCGATCCCGACCCGCTGGGTATCGATCTCGGCGATGGCCATCGATCCGGCAGACTCGCAAATTCTGTATGTAACTGCGGGCGACAAGGAAAAGAACGCGCTGTTCGTGTCGCGCGATGCGGGCAAAACCTGGCAGAAGCAGGCCGACGTGCCCGGCCGCGCGCGGCGCATCTGGGTGGACCCGCACTCGCCGCTCAGCTTCGCGCACCTTATTTATGGCGAGCGCGCACGCCGTCTTTGTGGCGAGTCCCTCGGGCGTCCGGAATCTGCCGCTGCCCGCCACGGCCAGCGAAGTCTCTCTCGGGTTTGGTCCCGACGTCACAGGCCACCTTATATACGACGTCAGAACAAGGGAGCGTTCGTCTCCGCCGACGGCGGCGCGAACTGGAAGAAATCTGAATTGCCGGGCCAGGGCGCGAAGGTGCGAGCGATCGCCACGAGCCTGCACCATCCGGAGGTCGCATACGTTTCCTACGACCACCTCTTGCTCGATGGGAAAACCTGGATTGGCGTGGCCAAAACCACGAATTCGGGACGTGAGTGGCAGTTGGTCTGGAAAGAATCGGACACCGCCGCGAAGAATGTCCACGATGCGTGGATCACCGAACGCTTCGGCCCGGGCTGGGGTGAGAATCCTCTGGCCATGACGGTCGCCGATCAGGATCCGAACCTTGCCTACGGAACCGACCTTGGACGCACGATGCGCACCGCCGACGGAGGCGCGACCTGGGCCGCCCTCTATTCCCGCAAAGTCAATAACGCGGGATGGACGACGATGGGCCTGGATGTCACGAACAGTTACGGCATCCACTTCGATCCGTTCGACTCCAAGCGCGTGTTCATCACCTACACCGACATCGGCCTGTTTCGCAGCGAAGATGGCGGAGTCTCGTGGGCGAGTTCCACGGCCGGCGTTCCGCGCGACTGGGTGAACACTACGTACTGGATTGTGTTCGATCCCAAGGTGCGCGGCCGCATGTGGAGCGTCAACAGCTATACCCACGATCTGCCGCGGCCCAAAATGTGGCGCCACAATTCGGTGTCGAACTACAAGGGCGGCGTTTGCCGCAGCGACGATGGCGGGCGCAACTGGACGCAATCCAATAAAGGTATGGATGAGACGGGAGCCACCCATATCCTGCTCGATCCCGACAGCCCGGTCGATGCGCGCGTGCTATACGTTGCCGGATTCGGCCGCGGGGTCTACAAAAGTTCCGATGGCGGCCGCACTTGGAGCCTCAAAAATCAGGGAATCACGCAATCGCAGCCGTTCGCGTGGCGAGTGGCGCGCAGTTCCAACGGTACTCTCTACGTCGTCGTGGCGCGCAGATCAGAGGATGGAAGCATCGGCAACGCGGGGGACGGCGCTCTGTATCGATCGAGGGACGGCGCTGAGCACTGGGAGCCGGTCGTACTCCCCGCTGGAACGAACGGTCCAAACGGCCTGGCTGTCGACCCGAACTCGCCCGATCGTTTGTATCTCGCCGCATGGGCCCGGGCAACGGGAGAGCACGGAGACGGTGGCGGGATTTTTCTTTCGGAAGATGGCGGCAAGACGTGGAAGCAAGTGCTCGATAAGGACCGCCACATTTACGATGTCACCATCGATCCGGGAGATGCGAACATTCTCTATGCGGCAGGGTTTGAATCATCGGCCTGGCGATCGGCCGACCGGGGGTTGCATTGGACGCGCATTCCCGGATTCAATTTCAAGTGGGGACAGCGTGTGATTCCCGATCCGCTGGATCACAATAAGGTTTACATCACGACCTTCGGTGGGAGCGTGTGGCACGGTTCTGTAAATGGGGAAGATCGTCCGGTGGACATCGTCACGCCCGCGCTGGAGCCGGGACAATAACATTAGGGTAAAGGAGAAACGTTGATTAATCGCCGGCAATGGCTGTATGGAGTGGGGGCGGTGGCGGGGGCTGGGACCCAAATTGGCTGGGCACCCGCGGAGACGACTGAAGCCAAGGCTGCTCCTGTGCCGCTTGAGCTGTCCCAGTACGAACCCAAGAGCATGCTCCAGGTGCACGAGTCGTACATCGAACGCTCGAAGTTTCCGGTTATCGACTTCCACACGCATATCTCGTTTTCGACCAAATCGGAGAAAGGCGTTCAACTCTCGCCCGATCGCCAATACCTGGGCACTCCACAGGAGCTGCTCGCGGTCATGGATCGCAAGAACATTCAGACGATGGTCAATTTGACGGGAGGATACGAGAAGGGCCTCGCGGAAGCGGTGTCGAAATACGACCGCGCGTACCCAGGACGCTTTTACACGTTCACGGAGCCCTCGTATTCTCACTTCAAGGATGCGGATTATCCCAAGCTGCAGGGGCAAGCGATTGAGCAGGCCCATCGGGATGGTGCGCGCGGCCTTAAGATTCTCAAGACCCTGGGCCTCTATCTTCGGGAAGACATTACGTCGGGGACGCTGGTGCAAGTCGATGATCCACGGTTCGATCCCATGTGGGACGCCTGCGGGCAACTCAACATGCCAGTGGCCATCCACGTTTCCGATCCGGTCGCGTTCTTCACTCCTACCGACCGCTTCAACGAACGCTACGAAGAGCTGAACAATCACCCGGACTGGTCGTTTTATGGTGGGGATTTTCCCAGCAATGCGGACCTGCTGGCTGCCCGCAACCGCGTGATGGCGCGGCACCCGAAGACCTTGTTCGTGACGTTGCACTTCGGCAACTTCTCGGAAAATCTGCAAAACGTGGCGGAGAACCTGGATCGCTATCCTAATATGTATGTGGACATGGCGGCACGGATCGGGGAGCTTGGCCGGCAGCCAGTCACCTGCAGAAAGTTCTTCGATAAATACCAAGACCGAATCCTGTTCGGGACCGATGCCACGCCGCACGGCGACGAGTTTCCCCAGCAGGTCTTCAACGACAAACTGTACGAGATCTATTACCGTTTCCTCGAAACCGAAGACGAGTATTTCGATTACGCTCCGGCGAAGATACCGCCGCAGGGGCGCTGGCGCATCTACGGCATCCAGATACCGGAGACGATTTTGCGCAAGGTTTACCACGACAACGCCGCGCGACTGCTGCGAATCTAAATGAGGATTTTCCGGCGAGTTACTATTCTTGGACTGCTAGTCTCTGCGTTAGCTTTGCATGCGCAAGTGCGGGTCTGGCAAGGCACGCTCACCCTGCCGACTTACGAAGAGGGGCCGCCTGATCCGAACCCTCCCTTTGACCAGTTCGCTGCCAATCGCTTCAACTATCCCTACACGTTGCGCAACAACCTGACTAGCCGCCGGGTTGACCACGCTTGGCGCGCAATCTATCTGGAGAACGAGTATCTGAAATGCTCGGTGCTGCCGGACATCGGCGGGCATTTGTACACCTGCCTCGACAAGATTTCCGGCAAACCGATGTTTTATGCCAATCCATCGATCAAGAAGGCGGCCATCGCTTATCGAGGGGCATGGGCCGCATTCGGAATTGAGTTCAATTTTCCGGTTTCGCACAACTGGGTGACGATGTCGCCGGTGAACTTTGCATTTGCGAAGCATGCCGATGGCAGCGCGTCGATCACGGTCGGCAACATCGATCGAGTCTATGGCATGGAATGGACGGTGGAGTTAGTTCTTCGCCCGAAATCGACGGTGCTCGAGCAGCGCGTTACCCTCAGCAATCGCAGCGATGTGCGACATCGCTTCTACTGGTGGAACAATGCCGGAGTGGAGGCTTGGGATGATTCACGCATCGAGTATCCCATGCGCTTTGCCGCTACACACGGCTTCACCGAAATCCACCCCTGGCCTGTCGATCAGGACGGGATCGACTACAGCCTGCTGGGCAATCACAAAAAGGGTCCGGTTTCCATGTTCGCTCATGGCAGCCGTGAGGGTTTCATGGGAGTCTGGAACCCCCACACAAACACCGGGACGGTGCATTTCGCGGAGTACGAGGATGTTCCCGCGAAAAAAATCTGGTCTTGGGGCGTGGACGCTGACGGCCTGGATTGGCGCAAGGCCCTCTCTGACAACGACAGCGGTTATCTCGAGGTGCAGGCCGGGCTCTTCCGCAACCAGGAAACATACGCGTTCCTCCAGCCGCGACAGGTCATCCGCTTCTCGGAATACTGGATGCCGGTGCGCGACATCGGCGGAATCTCGCGGGCTAATCTCGCAGGGGTGGCGAGCCTCAGTCGCAAGGCGAACACCCTGATCGCAGGGTTCAATGCGAACCACGCCATCCCGCAGGCCTCCGTTTCCATTCTGAAAGGCGGCCAGTCGCTGGTTCATGAGAAAGCGGATCTGACGCCCGAACTCGCCTGGACCCACGAGCTCCCGAATACTGACGCGCAGGCAAAGTACACGATTGAGATTCAAGACGGGAACGGGGCAACGCTGCTCCGCCAGACCGAAGGCGAATACGACTGGACCCCTGAGTCTGAGATTCATGTCGGCCCACAACCCTCTCACCACATTCCCGAGCCTGACCAACGGACCTACGACGACTGGATGCAGTTGGCAAAAGACGAGGAACTCAACGGGAGGAATCTAAGCGCGCTTGCAGCCTACAAGGAAGTGCTGGCGAAGTTCCCGGACAGCTTCGGGGCAGGAAAGGCGGCAGGACGGCTGGCGGTTGGCCTGCTGCGTCTCGAGGAGGCTAAGGAACTTCTTGAGCCACTCCATGCGCGGGACACAACCGATACGGAGATCTCTTACTACCTGGGCGTCGCGGATGACGGCTTGGGCAACACGGGGCCCGCGCGAACCGCATACGAACAGGCTGAGCGCCTGCCGACTTTTTATGCCGCAGCGGCACTGCGGCTTGGGGAACTGCTGGCGCGGCAGGGCGATTTGCGCGGTGCCGAGCGCCATGTTTCCGGAGCGCTGAGTGTTTCTCCCCAAGATATTCGCGCTCAGGAGGAACTGATCGCGATCAAAGAAGCCACTGGGTCGTCGCAGGATGCAGGCGAAATAGCGCACGAGGCGCTGGCTCGCTTCCCGCTCAGCTATTTTCTTCGAGAGGAAGTCGGGGATCCTGACCTGGGGCACCTCGCCAGCGATTCAGACCGGGTCCTGAACATCGCTTCGGAATACATGCGGCTGGGTCTCTACCAAAGAGCCCTGAGCGTGCTCTCCAGGCAGTATCCACCGGCTGTTTCCGATCAAAGCGAACCGGGTGCGCTCGCTCCACAGAACCATCCAATGGTGGCCTACTTCCGCGGCTATTGCCGGGAGAAGCTCGGGCAGTCCGGGTCGGAAGACTACAGCGCCGCGTCCAAATTATCGACGGCATATGTTTTTCCAAGCACAGCGGAAGAGTTCACGGTGCTGCGCGCAGCCTTGCAAGCGCACCCATCGGACGCCACCGCCCACTCCTTGCTGGGAACCTTTTATTTCTCGCGCGGCCTGACAGATCGCGCCCTGAGCGAATGGGCGGAGGCTCGCAAGTTTGGGCCTGACCTTCCGCTGGTGAGTGCCAGCACCGGACTGGCGCTGCTGCACGTCAAGAATGATCCGGAAGGTGCGCTTTCTGCGTTTCGGGAAGGGCTGCGCAGCGATCCCAATAACATCGCGAACTACCTGGGCATGGACCAGACGCTCAGTCTGCTGAACCGGCCCGCGCGCGAGCGGGTGGAAGCGCTCGAAAAATATTCCAAGCTGGATGCGGCTCCGCCAGCGCTGATCTTTGAACTCATTTTGAACCTGGCAGAAGCGGAAGACTTTGAGCGCGCTACGAGTTTGTTTCACAACCGCTTTTTTCCTCGTGAGGAAGGCGGGACCAACGTCCGCCAGGTGTGGATCGAAGTGCAACTACAGCGGGTTCTGTCGTCGGCAAAGGCGGGACATTGCGGAGAAGCACTGAAGATGGCACAGCACCTTGGTGCAGAAGTTCCGGGATTGGCATTTACGCGAGATGGGCTGGAGCCCATTCTTCAATCGGGAAGGACAAATTACTTGCTGGGCTCGGCTTATAGCACCTGCGGGAAATCCGCCGAGGCCAACACCAAACTTCAACTTGCAGTCGCCGCGTCCGCTCCGGACCAGATCCCCTGGGCGTGGTTAGCGGCCCGGAAACTCCCCGGCTTCAACGGGGCGCAATGGCAGACCCGCCTGCAAGCGTCCTTCGAGCAGGCGGCCAGTCGCAGCGAGACCAGCGCTTATCCGAGCTGGTGGATGTACACGGCAGGCTCGCTGGCGGAGAAATTGGGCAGAACCCAGGAAGCAGAGGTCCGGTTTCGAAAAGCTCTGCTGCTGCCGGACCGCATGCTGGCTTATCACTTCACGCGCCTGGCGAAATCGGGGGCTACGCCATAATCACTTCAATCTTGGCCCGCCGCAGAGCTTCGCTGAACTCAGCTGGCGCCCGGCTGTCGGTGATCAGTCGGTGAACTCTCGACAGAGGGCATATGCGGGAGACGCTTCTGCGGCCTAACTTGCTGAAGTCGGCAACCACGTTGAGTTCTTTCGAGATGCTCACCATGAGAGCATTCAGCTGGGCCTCGAGCACATCGGGGGTGGATGGGCCGATTTCCAGGTCGAATCCGTCGACCGCAAGAAAGAGACGGTCGGCATGAAATTCCTTGAGCATCGCTTCCGCTTGCGGTCCCACGAAAGAGCAGGACACCGGGCGCAGCAGTCCTCCGATCATAATCACAGAAATGTCCGGAGCGTCTATCAGTTCATAGGCCACGTTCAGAGCATGGGTAATGACGGTCACCGACTGAAGCCGGCGAGCCTTCAAATGGCGGGCGATCTCGGCGGTTGTGGTTCCGGAATCCAGGATCACGGTCTCATTGTTCTGGATCAATTCTGCAGCCGCTCGTCCAATGCGAGCTTTTTCCGCGTGGTGGAGCGTTTTTTTCAGGCGCAGAGGATATTCCTGACTCGCCTCCACTTGCCGGACGGCGCCACCATGAGAGCGAACCACCATGCCCTGCGACGACAAGGCGTCCAGGTCGGCGCGCGCTGTAACCGCAGAAATCGAGAATTTTTCGACCAAATCCCGAACGGTGATCTGGCTTTTTTGTTCGATGAGATCCAGAATCTTCCGGCGGCGCTGTTCCGACAGCAAACGAGAGTCCTTGGGGCCCCGCATCAATATGCTCCTCGCGATGTTGAATCCATGCAACAAGCGACCGCATGGGGGTGTGGCCTTTTCCTTTATACACTTGCACTGGTCCAAAATAAGAAAGAAAATAGCAGGCAAACGAAAGCCCCGGTATCATCGAGGGGAGGGATTGGCCGGAGACGATCAGCTGCACCTTGCGGTGCATGCCGAGCTCCTGGAGCGCCTGGACCGCCGGTCGGATGGCGCCGAGGATCGGCAGCCCGACATGCTCGATGAAGACTTCTTGCGTCGCCGCCGTGCCGCCCTGCATGCCGTCGAGCACAATCACGTCGGCGCCGGCCTTGACCGCGAGCGCCGTGTCGTAAAAGGGGCGCGAGGCGCCGATCTTGATGTAGATCGGTTTCTGCCAGTCGGTGATCTCCCTGAGCTCCTCGATCTTGATCTGGAGGTCGTCGGGGCCGGTCCAGTCCGGATGGCGGCAGGCCGAGCGCTGATCGATGCCGGCGGGGAGCGTGCGCATCTCGGCCACGCGCTCGGAGATCTTCTGGCCGAGCAGCATGCCGCCGCCGCCGGGCTTGGCGCCTTGGCCGACCACGACCTCGATGGCGTCGGCGCGCCGCAAATCGTCGGGGTTCATGCCGTAGCGCGAGGGCAGGAGCTGATAGACGAGGAGGTTGGAGTGACGGCGCTCCTCCTCGGTCATGCCGCCGTCGCCGGTGGTGGTGGAAGTCCCGGCCTGGCTGGCGCCGCGCCCCAAGGCTTCCTTGGCCTGAGCCGAGAGCGAGCCGAAGCTCATGCCGGCGATGGTGATGGGAATCTTGATATGGAGCGGTTTCTTGGCGAAGCGGGTGCCGAGCACACATCGGTATCGCATCGCTCGCGATAGCCTTCGAGCGGGTAACGGCACACCGAGGCGCCGAGGAAGAGCAGGTCGTCGAAATGCGGCAGGCGCCGCTTGGCGCCGGCGCCGCGGATATCATAGATGCCGGTCGCGGCGGCACGGCGGATTTCCGAGAGCGAGAACTCGTCGAAGGTGGCGGAGGCGCGCGGCGTGGTCCTCGGGGTCCAATCCATCAATAGGCTCCGGCGTTGTCGACGTGGAAGTGGTACAGCTTGCGCTCCGAGCCGTAGCGCCGAAATTCGGATGGGTCGATCTCGCCGTCGAATCCGGCCCGTTCGAGCACCTCGTGCAAAGCGCGTTTGTGCTCGTCTCGCATGTGCTTCTCGACGCAGTCGGCGCCGAGGTCCTGACCTTGCCGCGGACGAACAGGCGCGCCTCATAGATCGAATCGCCGAGTGAATCGCCAGCGTCGCCGAACACAACGAGGTTGCCGGCCTGGGCCATGAAGGCGCTCATATGTCCGACCGAGCCCCCCACCACGATGTCGATGCCTTTCATGGAGATGCCGCAGCGCGACGACGCATTGCCGTCGATGCGCAGCAGTCCGCCGTGGCCCGTGGCGCCAGCCGCTTGGCTCGCGTCGCCTCCCACGTGGACGAAGCCCGACATCATGTTCTCGGCCACGCCGACCCCGGCGTTGCCATGGATGAGCACGGTAGCGAGCTTGTTCATGCCGGCGCAGTAATAGCCGACCGGTCCGTTGATCTCGACGGTGATCGGAGCGTTCAAGCCGGCGGCAATGGCGTGCCGGCCGGCAGGTCCGTCGACGATCCAGTGCCGCTCGTTGGTATCGGGATGGAGGCGGTGGAGCGCCGCGTTCAGCTCTCTGAGCGGCGTTGAGCCGAGATCGACTTCCGGCACCGTCAGCGCTCCCAGAAATAGACCGTGGCGGGCTCCGGCTCCCAAATGCGCGCGTTCTCGATACCCGGAAGGCCGGCAAGCGCGCGATATTCGGAGCCGAAGGCGACATAGCGATCCGTCTCGGCCATGATCGCCGGCTTGCAGGCGATGCCGTCGCGCAGCACGCCGAAGCCGTTCTCGGTGCCGACCACGAAGGTATAGAAGCCGTCGAGGTCGTCGAGGCTCACTTTGAGCGCATCGCCGAGCGACAGCCCTTCGCGCATCTTCCAGCTGAGATAGTCGGCGGCGACCTCGGTGTCGTTCTCGGTCTCGAACGAGAACCCTTCGCGCGCCAACACCCGGCGGACATTGTTGTGGTTCGAGAGCGAGCCGTTATGGACAAGGCACTGATCGCTGCCCGTCGAATAAGGATGGGCGCCGTCCGTCGTCACCGCCGATTTCGTCGCCATGCGCGTGTGCCCGATGGCGTGGGTGCCGTGCATGGCGGCGAGGTCAAGCGCTCGGCCACCTGTTCGGGGCGTCCGACTTCCTTGAAGAGCTCCATGCGCCGCCCGCGCCGACCACTTCGGTGCCGGGCATCTCGCGCGCCAGCCATTCGATGAGCTCCGGCACGGCATCGTCGGGCAACGACACCACGACATGCGTGTCGTGCGCGGTGACCGTGGCGCCTTCGAAGGCATGGGTGATGCGCGCGGCGGTCTCTTTCGCCGCCGCCGCCGAGGGCGACCGCAGCGTCAGCTTGGTCTCGCCGCTCTTGCCCTCGCCATAGACGGCGAAGCCCGCGCTGTCAGGCCCGCGGTCGGACAGCGTGGCGAGCATGCCGGCGGCGAGCCGGCCGAGCTCGGGTTCGAGCGAGGGATCTTCGATGAAGAGTCCAACGATGCCGCACATGCGTGAAATGCTCCGGTTAACGCGGCCTGCACCATGCTACGGGGCAAAGGCGCTCGTCAACCCACATGAAATAAAGTTTCCTGCGGGGAAACTCAGTTAC
>CAVRZQ010000006.1:0-35360 GCA_963725575.1 uncultured Acidobacteriota bacterium | reverse complement strand
GTTCCAGTCGTGGTACGGGTAGGCCGACTCCTGCAACTCGACGTATTCCAGTGAGGGATTCTCTCGCGGTGGCTGATAGAAATGGCCGTGAATGCAGACGTGTCTCATGCGTGTGAGTCCCTTGTTGGGACAGAGCGCTTGCAAGCCTGTGTAGCCGAAGGGTGCCAACCGGAATCATGAGAGCGAAATTGCCTGTTTCCCGATATCAGGTGATTCGTGGAGCACGGGATGAGGATACGTGTACCATCTTAAGGCGTGTGGAGCACCGATCTGTCCCGAAAACGTACAGTGAAAACTGTATTGCGACTGGTAACAGGTCAGTGGAACTATGCTCTTGCCTGGGGAGAGTCTCGAAGGCGCTGTATAAGGTTGCCTCCCGGACAACAGGCTTATCCGACCGTAGCACGCGAAAGTTCGGGAATCTCTGTTAAAGACTAATAGCAGGTGAGCTGCCAACGGATTCTGGGCGAAGGTTGTCAGAGGCAGGGTGTGCCTGTGGGACGGATCGGCCGGACCTCTTCTCGGCAGGGATTCCGGATTCCATGACGTCCCGGACTTAGGAGAGCATCGATCGAAACCCGCGAGAGTTTTGATTGCTGATGATCACGAAGTTGTGCGCCACGGCATTCGCGTCATGGTGCAATCCTGCCCGAACCTCGAGATTTGCGGAGAGGCATCCGACGGTCGTCAGGCCGTTATTTTGGCAGCTCAACTTAGACCCGACATAGTGATTATTGACATTGGCATGCCCCAACTCAATGGTCTTGATGCAACGCGCCAAATTGTCCATGACAATGCCAACATAAAGGTGCTGATCCTGACCATGCACGAATCCGAGCAGATCGTGCGCGAGGTCCTGGCCGCAGGCGCGCGCGGCTATCTCCTCAAGTCGGACGCTGGTCGCGACTTGATCGCCGCCCTTGAGGCCCTCGCGGGCCGCAAGACGTTCTTTACGTCCGAGGTCGCCGAAATCGTCCTGGAAACCTACCTCAAAGGTGGCCAGGAGCAGCCCGCTCCGAGGGACGTCTTAACCTCGCGCGAGCGGGAAGTTGTGCAACTGCTCGCGGAAGGGAAGAGCACCAAAGAAGTGGCCGTCGCCCTCGGGCTGAGTGTAAAAACAGCCGAAACCCACCGCTCCAATCTTATGCGCAAGCTGGACGTCCATTCCGTGAGTCAGCTCGAGCTGTATGCTGTCCGAAACAACATCGTGCAAGTCGTCTCGCCTCCAGCGGAACATCTCTGAGAAATATTCTCACCCCGTGAGCCCCGGTTCCTCCCAGTTGCTGCGGTTCCTCATTCGTCCGGTCTCCCCGGTATAGGCCGGGACCTGGCAAGAAGTTCCTAAGGAAAAGTTCCTACGGAAAACGGGCAGTGGGATTCGATAAGAATCTCCCTGCCTTCCTGCCTGAGGAAGTCTCCGCTATTCGCAGTCATTCGCGCCCCCATGAAATTCCCATTCTCCAGAGCGCGACCATCGCGTACTTGTCCCGAATCAGAGTCCTGACGACGCGCGCCACTGGAAAGGACGTGAACATGGACAACCTACAACAGTTGTGTTTGTCGGCGTGGCATTGGCGCTAATAGCAGAAATTGCGTGTGATTGCCGCCACTCAGCCTGTGAAAAATGACGGTTCGCGGCGATTCAGAAGCACGGAGGGATTTTTCAAGCGGATATACGAAGTCTACCCGAGACTGTCGGCTGGTAACTTGTCGTACTTTGAGATGGCTTTGCGAACACGGATAAACGCTGATTGAGGAGTGTGCAATGTCAACTATTTTGCTGGTGGTCCTGGTTCTTCTGCTGATTGGTGCGCTACCCACCTGGCCCTACAGTAGGGGCTGGGGATACTACCCGAGTGGAGGACTGGGCCTTATTGTGCTCGTCCTGTTGGTACTCGCTTTGAGCGGCCGAGTTTAGGCGTTATTGGTTTGTGAATGTCCGCGAAAGAGGGGATTCTGCCCGCGCATGAAATCAACAGACCTCGCCCTCCAGCGGGGTCTACCTTATTAGGAGATATACCGTCGATTCTGTACCGATTTTTTTCTGGCCAGGCGCCAAAAGTTCCCGCCCATTGTCATCGCCGGAAGGATACCTGCCACAAATCACAACACTTGCAGCGACGGCATACGGCGTGCACCTCGAACCGGCGGGAGGGAGTCATGTTCAACATTCATATCGAAAGCGTCGGTGACATGGCGGTCGTTCAGTGCGAAGGGAGACTTGTGCAGAGTGACGCGGCCTATCGGCTGCGCGATGCGATCCTCTCTCAGCGGCATTCCAGTGTGGTCGTCGTGGATCTGTCAGAAGTGCGCGCCATTGAGGGTGGAGGACTGGGTATGCTCGCGTTCCTTCAGCGTTGGGCGCATGACCACAACATTAAATTGAAGCTGTTCAATCCATCCGGAATGGTGCAGGACCGCTTGGATCATACATGGATGCCATCCCTGGACATTGCCACGACTGATGAAGTCATCGCCCTGTTGGATCGGGCCGATGGGGCAGGTACGCCCCGCTCACACTAGTCACCTTCCCCAACCCTCGGTGAAGAGCGATTGAGTCTTCACTCCTACGATGCCTGCTTGCGGCGCTGGCCCAGAGTGGCGCAAGACGCCAGCCTGCCGGCCCCCTTTCTCGCCGCCACTATCGCGGTCTAGCGATGCTCCTGCTTGCCACACGTGACGGGTGTGACTGGGCTATCGCAGGACTCGGTTTTTTGTTCGGGTGCTGCTGCGCTTTGAGGTCGAGAGCGATGCTCTCCCCTTGTTTCAAGTGGCTTTGCAGAGTTGGCAGGGTCTTAGTAGCGAAGTTTTTCACGTCTGTATCGCGTGCTGCCTTGGATTCATGTCGAAATTCCGCGATGTCCTGTTTATGGTGCTTCAACATGACTGCCATGTAGGCATTGTCGAATTGTTCGCCAGAAAGCCTTGCGAGGCGGTCTTTCATAGCTTTGTTCTCACCGCCAGGTGTCTGCGGTAACGCCACATCTTTGTTGGCGGCGATCCTTTTCAGCTGGTCGTTGGCCCTGCCATGCTCATCAATCATGCGCTGCCCAAAGTCCTTCACTTCCTGACTCGATGTCTTTTGCACTGCCAGCTTGCCCAGTTCGACTTCGGCCAGACTGCCGTCGGCGGCCTTCTCCAGGAATTGCTGATCCGCCGCGCTCAGCTTAGTGGAAGCTTGCGCCGACGCACCCTGGGCGGCCGGTGAGACAGCTCTTGCCCCACCCTGACTCACCGCAACGGACAGTAAGAAACCAGAGAACAACAAACCAAATGCCACTCTACAAATGATCCTCTCAAATGTGTCCATACCGTGAGTTCCTCCACAGACGGCTGTGGCGATCTGTCGAGCCTACGCGTACAGCTCCGCCGTGCCAATCAGGCATTCTCCCCACCCCTCGTGGCCATCTTCCCTGACTGTGTGTGTGGCCGGCCACCGGAGAGGGTTATTTGCTGGGCGGGGAGAAGCTCGCGCGTTCCCGAAACCTTCGCGTCTTTCGACCCCTAAGTCGCGTTGCTCGACAAACTACATGAAGCACTCGATGCAGCGACACGAGCGTGATCTGTGCCCTTAGAGTGGAGGCACCAGTATGCCGGACAAAGAAACTTTGGAGCGGGCGCAAGAGGACGCTCGCCAAGGGAAGTCGGCCAGCACGCAGGCGGGCGAGTTCGTTCGAGAGGAAATGCACCGCATCCGGGAGGGCAAGCATGGTGCCCAGTCCACAAAGCAGGCGATTGCTATTGGATTGTCGAAAGCTCGTCGTGCCGGCGTGAAAATACAGCGGCCTGGGAAGGGCGCGGCCTCCGCCAGCACAAGAAGCCATGCGACCCGCGATCTTCGTGGGAGACGGACTGGTCGCAAGCCATCCCAGAAACGCTCCTGAGCAACCTCGGCGGCTCTCAAGCGCGAAGGGTTCACTGCAGCGTCCAAAAAATTGCTGTCAGCTCAGGCGCGTTCTGCCACGAAGGCGGTGCGGACTAGAGCAAGCCGTGGCCGTCTTCTGGCGACTCGCAAGGGTGCCGGAAGACACTACGCCTCGAACCTTTGATCGTGTGCCGTAACTGTGCTCGGAATCGGGGGAAGTCGGGCGACAAAATAGGGGCATCCGTTCCTCCGACTCCCACTTCACCTGTATTGTCGCGCCTCGGGCGAAGTCTTCTAATCTGGCGATGAGTGCAAAACCAAACTTGCCAAATCCCAAACTGATTTTTGACGCCGCCCTGGCGGATCTTGACAACAACGGAACTCGGTTGAACCGTTCGGGTGCCATCGCGCTCGAACGTGCAAGGCCGCTACGCGCGCGTACCGAAGACATGCGTCTCAGAAGGGAGCGCGCGCTCAATGAAGCCGCCGAAGCATTGGCCAAACTGTGGAAGCGTTGACAGTGAGATGCAGCCACACCTCTGCAGCCGGTCTGCTCCGCGTTCCTTCGTCGCCGTCACACCGGCGTCAGCCCCGCTGCTTAAGGGAAACGAAATCCTGGTTTCAATTCGCAGCGGTACACCTTCGTCTGGTCCGGATTCACACGCGCATTGCATGTGGCCCAGCCTAAAAACAGGTTGGGGCCGAGCGGGAAAATAATCCGCTCTCCATTGAGGTCGGACTCAATGCAGATCCCCTCGGCATCAGCTGGCAGTGTGAAATTCAGGGTGGGTCCAAACACTACGGGATAGGATTCGTGCACGATTGGACTCTCCATGGGATGGAATACTTCGGCTTCCATGAGAAAAGTCGCGGTGTCTGACCAGTTGCGCGCGGACACCGTAATTGTCTGACCGCCATCGGAAAGCCCGTTGTCCTGTATTCTCGTGAAGGGGCAAGGACCGGCAATACAGGACACGCGCGCATTCCGGAACTCGTTTCCGGGACCTGCGTCAAGCGTGGCGGAGCTGATGGCTGCCTTCCACTTTCCATCGGGCGAACACGGATGACGCCCCTGGCATGGCACGTTCCCGTGATTCTCTACCTGAAATGTTTTTACCGCACTTCCAATGCTGATCACCGTGAAGTTCTTGATGGAATACCGCACCTTGATATTTCCTACCGTGGTTTCAGGTCCGGTCGCAGCAGTCACCGGAGGACGGGGCTGCGGCGTCAGATGGGAAACGTACAACTGATCTCCTACGAAATCACGCTGATCCAAGGGAAGGTAATCGGGATGCCGAAACTTCAAGACGATGGAGTGTCCTCGACGCACTCCCGGAGGCAGAGTGACATTGAAATATCCCGAGGCATCCGATTTGGCATGGCCTTCGGCAACGTCATCGGATACCGAAACCTCAACATCAGCAATCGGCACCTCTTTGCGGCTGTCGCTGCTCTTCACCGTAATCGCACCTCGTAGAACGAGGGGCTTCCGGTGGCGAAGTTGCACAATAACCACGGTCGCAATGCCTAGAATCAAGGCCATCGCGAAAATCCAGGGCAATGCTTTTTTGACGCGGGCGTTCATTCTTTCTTTCCTGAACAATACCGCAATCTCGCGAGGACGATCTACACTTTCGTTCATTTCCCGGAAGAAATCTGCCGGGGCGGTCCGATTTCCTGCATAGGACGGATCGTGATGATTTAAAATCATGATTCCATACCAGGATGCAACTTGTTCCGACCAAAGGATTCTCCCGCCGAAGGCTTCTGAAGGGGCTCGTCCAGGGCGGCCTATGCGTGCCTCTGGCGGGACTGTTGCCTGCCTTGGCGTTACCGCACGAGCAACATTCTCGGCCGGCCAATCCACCTTCCTCGACTACGCTTTCCGACTTGGATCGTGATTTCCTGTACGAGTTGGAATGCCTCACCTTCCGTTATTTCTGGGAACAGGCCAATCCAGCCACCGGGCTGGTGAAGGACCGTTGCAATGTGCGAGCCGCCACCGATAAGGGCGTCGTGGCCAGCATTGCGGCTACCGGCTTCGGGCTTACCGCGCTCTGCATCGCCGAGGAAGCGGGCTTCGTTCTCCGCGACCAGGCGATCGAGCGTGTTACCACCACGCTTCGTTCTCTGTGGAAAAGACTGCCCAACCATCGCGGATTCTTCTATCACTGGGCCAACATCAATACCGGCGAGCGGATCTGGGATTCGGAAATCTCGTCGGTCGATACGGCCATCCTGCTCTGCGGCGTGCTGACCTGCCGCCAGCATTTCCAGAATCGCGGAGATCACGAGCTTGGCAAACTGAATTTTCAATCGCGTGGATTGGACCTGGCTATCGGAAGACACCCGCTCTGCTGCCGCACGGCTGGACGCCGGAAATCGGATTCCTGCCATATCGCTGGGACAACTACAGCGAGCTGATGATGATGTACCTGCTGGGCCTGGGCTCGGCGATCCCATCCCGCTCCGCGCAGACACCTGGAGTGCCTGGAAGCGCACCACCTTCGAATATCGACGGTCTGCGCTACATCGGCTCGTTCGCGCCCTTGTTCGTCCATCAGTACTCGCAGGCCTGGTTCGATTTTCGCGGCAAGCGCGACCGCTACGCCGACTATTTTCAAAATTCCATCGATCGCCACCGATGTGCATCGCCGCTTCTGTTTGGAGCTGGCGGGCCAGTTTCCCGATTACAGCGACGATCTGTGGGGCATCACCGCTTCGGATTCCGACAAAGGATATGTGAGTCTGGGGCGGCCCGCCGGCGATAGGGCCCGATCGACGGCACCGTGGTGCCAGTGCGCTTCGGCGGGTTCGCTGCCATTTTTGCCGCAACCGACGATGCGCGTGCTGCGAACCATTCGACAACTCGCTACGGAGCCGGCGCATGGTGCCAGTACGGTTTCGTGAATGCCTTCAATCCGCTGAAAAATTGGTACGACAGCGACGTGGTCGGCATCGATACCGGAATCACCATGCTGATGGCGGAAAATGCCCGCACTGCGTTTCGTCTGGAACACCTTCATGAAGAATCCGGAGGCACAACGCGGTATGGAGCGAGCGGGATTCAAGCCTTACCCGTGACGCCCCGCCCGCCCGGGCCAACGCCAAATTCCGGACCAACCGCCCAGCCCGTCTTATCATCGAATTGCCGGCACTTTCCCCATATCGCCGCCCGTGAACTACCAGATCTCTTGCCGAGCGGCCACGTACCCTCGATCGCGCCTCTCGCCAGCGCGAAATAGGGCTGTTACGGGGCAGCGGGCAGACGTAAACTATGGCAAGTCCGCCTTCAGTTCGACCACCATTCTGGTCGATTCTGAATCCTCAACCAATAAATGAAGGAAATAACCTCAATCGCTTGCTAAAATAGGACATTTGAACCATTCCGCCGCTGGAGATATGAGGACGTGAGCAGCGAGACGAGCGTGTTTGGAAATTGGCGAGAGCGTCTCTCGGCGCTCCGCAATATCCCTCCGGTTCTCGGGATTGTTTGGCGGTCGGGCCCGCTCGTTGTAACTCTCGGATTGGTATTTCGCCTCTTCAGCGCCCTCCTGCCCATCGCACTTCTATGGGTCGCGAAACTCATTATCGATTCCATCGTTCACACGGTCATGACGCATACGCCAGTACAGCCGCGCTTGTGGTGGCTGGTGGGCGCAGAATTCGGCCTAGCCGTCACCTCAGGCGTATTCGCGCGCTTGATAGATTACTTCGACTCGTTGCTGGCCGATAAATACACCCGCCACGTGAGCATCGAAGTCATGAAGCATGCGTCGGAACTCGATCTCATCGCCTACGAGGATCCGGTTTTTTACGATCGCCTGGAGCGGGCGCGCGTCCAGGCTACCGACCGCTTGGGCATGATCCAGTCCATCGGCCGCCTGGTCCAGCAGGTCATTACCACGATTTCGCTCTCGGTCTCTATCCTGGTTTTTTCTCCCTGGTTATTGCTTCTCCTGATCGTGGGAGTTATCCCGGCGTTCTTAGGAGAGAGTCACTTCGCCCTTCTCGGATACGCCAAAAATTTCCGGCAAACTCCAATCCGTCGCCAGCTCGACTACCTGAGAGTTCTAGGCGGAAGCCGTGAAGCTGCGAAAGAACTCAAACTCTTCGGTTTGCGGAAGTTTCTGCTCGATCGGTTCACGCGCTTGTCCGATCAGATCTACGAGGAAAACGTCTCGCTTGCGCGTCGGCGTTTGTGGGCAGGTGCGGGGCTTTCGCTCATTGGGACGGCAGGTTACTACGCCGCCTATGTACTCGTAGTCTGGCGGACCGTCACCGGGGTCCTGACCATTGGCAGCCTCACGTTTCTTTCGGGCGCGATCCTGCAGGCGAGCAGCAACATCCAGCAGATCTTTTCCACGCTTTCGAGCATCGGCGACCAGGCGCTGTTTCTTACCGATCTGCTGGCGTTCTTTCAGATGCAGGCCACCATCCGCTCCAAGCCCAATGCCTTGCCGGCGCCGCGGCCGATCCAACGGGGCTTCGAGTTCCGCAACGTGTCTTTCCGGTATCCGGGCAGCTCCCGCCTTGTCCTTGAGAACCTTAATCTGATTTTGCGCCCAGCCGAGCGCGTCGCCCTGATCGGGGAGAATGGCCAAGGCAAGACCACGATTGTAAAGCTCCTCACACGTCTGTACGATCCGGTAGAGGGGCAGATTTTGCTCGATGGGGTGGATCTCCGGGAGTACGACCTCGACGATCTCTACCGCGAAATCGGCGTGATTTTTCAGGATTTCATGCGTTACGAGATGACGGCGCGAGAGAATATTGCCGTAGGCCGTATCGAAGCCGCGGAGAACTTGCCGCTTTTGCAATCAGCCGCTCAAAAGGCCATGGCGGATGAGGTGATTCGCAGGCTGCCCGCTGACTATGAGCAGATGCTGGGTCGACGCTTTGACGGCGGGGTCGACTTGTCGGGCGGGGAATGGCAAAAAGTCGCTCTCGCCCGAGCCTACCTCCGGGACGCCCAGGTTTTAATCCTCGATGAGCCGACCGCTGCGCTGGACGCTCGCAGCGAATATGAAGTGTTTCGCCGATTTGCAGAACTCACGGCTGGCAAGCTCGCGCTCTTTATTTCCCATCGCTTCTCGACCGTACGGATGGCGGACCGCATCATAGTGCTCGACGACGGAAAGGTCGTGGAGGACGGTAACCACGACCAGCTATGCCGTCTGGGAGGAAGATACTCCGAGATGTTCGAGCTCCAAGCCGCCAGTTACCGCTAGGACTGTCTATGGCTGAGAATGTGCCCTTTGAAATCGTTCGCGCCGAGGCGGAGCCGCTGCCCCCGCCCGAAGCGACGCCCGACGCGTTTTCGCAATTGCTCCGGGAAAAAGCCAGCGCGCTGAAGCCAACTCTTCATTGGCTGCCCAATACTCCTTCGTCGTCCGTTTTTGCGGAGCGAGCGAAGGCCCTCAGTCAATCCCTAACCCCAGTGTTGGCGTCCGCATCGGCAATACCGAGGTTACCTGTTTCTGACGACCACCGATGGCTTTCCGATCACGTCCGTCTGCTTCATGCTGAAATGCGCGACTTGCAGTCTTCCAAGCTCCGAAAGCTTCCGCACGTCCGCAGCCCGCAGGGCGACGTCGTACCTCGCGTGGTAAGCATCGCCGAAAGCTACCTGCAAGCCGGCTCTTACGAGTTTACAGAGCCGAGTTTCGCCGCTTTTGTCGAAGACATTCAGACGGCAGCCATCCTCAACTTGCGTGAACTGTGGGCATTAGTGCCCGCATTGAAATTGATCCTTCTGGAGAAAGTAGCTCGTGACGCCCCCGCGTTACTTGCATCCCCGGCCGCTGCGGTTCCTGAAGTTGGCTCCTGTGTTCGCAGTCTGTCGTCCATCGGTCAAGCCTCATGGAAAGACGTGCTCGAGCCTCTGATCGTGTTCGATCGTATTCTCCGCGACGATCCGGCGGGTGCCTATGGGCGAATGGAATTTGATAGCCGCGAACTCTATCGAACCCGCCTCGCCAAAATGGCGGAGACATCCGAAGCCACGGAAATGGACGTGGCCCGTGCGGCCCTGGCCCTTGCCAGGCAAGCGCAGCAGTCCAAACACGATAATCCTCGAGTGGCCCTTCGCGAGTCCCACATCGGCTTTTATTTATTGGATCGCGGGGCAAAAGCCCTCCAACAGAAAATCGGATTCCGGCACGCGCCTGGTTCCAAAATCCAAAGCTGGATGCGCAACCATGCCGACGAGTTCTTGTTTCCCAGCATCGAACTACTTACTTTCCTCATCTTCTCTGTGGCTGCCCTGCTTTTGACACCGCCATCGTTCTCGCCCGCCCTGCTCTTGATTTCATTTCTCGTGCTGCTGCTGCCCTGTTCCCAGAGCGCCGTGCAGCTCGTGAACTATTTCATCACCTCGGTGCTCACGCCATCCATCCTGCCCAAGCTCGATTTCTCCGACGGAATCCCGAGCGACTGCGTGACCCTGGTAGCGGTACCGACCTTGCTCCTCAATGAAAATCAGGTACGCGCCCTGGTGGAAGACCTCGAGGTCCGCTTCCTGGGAAACCACGACCCCAACATGCATTTCGCCCTTCTCACCGATCTGCCGGACTCGCGGGAACTGGCGCGCGAAGACAGCGCCTTGATCGACCTGTGTGCCAAACTCGTTGGTGACCTCAATGAGAAGTATGGCGCGGAAGACAGCGGGTCGTTTTTCCTGTTTCACCGGCACCGGATCTACAACCCGCGCGAACGGGTCTGGATGGGATGGGAGCGCAAGCGTGGAAAATTGCTGGACCTGAACCGCTTGCTGCGCGGGCAATATGACAGTTTCCCGGTCAAAGTGGGCGATTTGACCGTGCTGCCCGACGTGCGTTATGTCATCACGCTTGATTCCGACACAGAATTGCCGCGAGGAAGCGCCCGCCGCATGGTCGGTGCCATGGCCCATCCTCTCAACCAGGCCATCATTGATCCCAGCAGGAACATCGTAAGCTCGGGCTACGGAATCCTGCAGCCGAGACTAGGCGTCAGCGTTCAAAGCACAGCTCGTTCCCGCCTGGCCGCCTTGTACGCAGGGGAGACGGGCCTCGACATCTATACCCGCGCGGTTTCGGACGCTTACCAGGACCTCTATGCTGAGGGCACATTCACAGGAAAGGGAATCTACGAAGTTGCGACCGTGCACCAGGTGCTGGAACGCCGTTTCCCTCGCAATGCGCTCTTGAGTCATGACTTGATTGAGGGAGCCTACGCTCGTGCCGGGCTCGTGAGTGACATCGAAATCATCGAAGACTATCCCTCGCACTACAGCGCGTACAATCGGCGCAAACACCGCTGGTTGCGCGGAGACTGGCAGATCGCGGGCTGGCTTTTCTCCCGCGTGCCCGACGAGTCGGGAGCGCGTGTCGCGAACCCCATCTCCCTTGTTTCCCGCTGGAAAATCCTCGATAACTTGCGTCGCAGCCTGGTGGAGCCGGCGACTTTCTTGCTCTTGGTTTACGGATGGCTGCTCGGCGGCTCTCCTGTGGCATGGACGCTGGCCACGCTTTGCATTCTTCTGCTTCCGTCCGTCTGCGAATTCGTGTTTACACTGGTGCGGGCTGCCATCACGCGCGAAGCCTCGCTGGCCCGTAAGGCCCCGGCAGCGTTGTACGCCTCCGTGGCGAACGTACTACTGCTGCTGACCTTCCTCGCTCATCAGACGCTGGTGTCCTTGGATGCGGTGGTGCGTGCATTTGTGCGGCGGACGATAACGCGGCGGGGGTTGCTGGAGTGGGAGACGGCGGCGGAAGCCGAACACCGCAGCGCCAAGACAACCCCGGTGGATTCCTACCTGAACTGGGTCCCGATTCTGGCCCTGGCAATCGGTGTGCTGGTCTGGTCCATCCGTCCCGCGGCTCTTCCTTTTGCCCTACCGATCCTATTCCTATGGGCCTGCAGCAAGCCGGTTGCGTCATGGCTGAATCGGCCCTCCGTCACACCAGGAAACGAAGCCTCGGCCAAGGACAAATTGTTTCTCCGCCAAGTCGCGCTGCGCACCTGGCGGTATTTCGAGGAATTCAGTACATCCGAGCATCACTGGCTCATTCCGGATAACGTTCAGGAAGAGCCCCCATCCTTGGCCGCGCGTCTGTCTCCGACCAACCTGGGCTTGCTGCTCAATGCGAGGCAAGTCGCGTGCGAGTTCGGCTATCTCACAGTCCCAGAATTTGCCGAGAAGACGCTCCAGACGCTGGCTTCGATGCGCAAGCTGCGACGCCACCGCGGCCACTTCGTGAATTGGTACGATACCCATACACTGCAGCCGCTCGTGCCGGTCTTCATATCGTCAGTGGATAGCGGCAACCTGTTGGCCTCTCTATGGACTTTGCAGCAGGGGTGTCTTGACCGTTTACGACAGCCAGTCGTGCAGCCATCTGTCGTGGACGGTCTGCTGGATTGTCTCCGCGTTCTGAGCGATGCCCGTTTGTTTTCGCGAAAGCAGATTGCCACCTGTGAGCGAGAACGGAAAACAGGCTACTGGCCGGGCGCGATCACCGGGATTCCTTTCGACGCTCTCGACAAAGCCCGACGGGCCGCCGCCGAATCCCATCCCGAACTGCTCTGGTTTGCGGATCAAGCTCGTCGACGTGTCGAAATGCTCACCCACATTCTGCGAGAATTTTCTCCCTGGGCGCTTCCCGATTTCGCGGACCTGCGCGATGATCCGGCTCTGAACCTTCGCTTAATGGACAACCTGGCTCTGGAACAACTACCCGAGTTCATGGACGGTCTTGCCCGAAGACTCAAGCGCGAGATGGAGCAAGCTTCGCCATCCGCGAAGTCTTTGTACGAATCCCTGGCAGAAGCTCTTCCGCGGGCACAGGCCAATGTGGCCACGTTGTTGGAAGACCTCCGCGTCGCCGCAAAAAAAGCCGGAGAGTTTGCCGACGAGATGGATTTTGGCGTGCTCTTCAACGAGCACCGCAAGCTATTGTCTGTGGGTGTCGAACTCGATGCCGAGGAGCGCAATTCTGCCTGTTATGACCTGCTCGCGACCGAATCCCGGACTGCTTCCTTCGTGGCCATCGCCAAGGAAGATATTCCCCAGGAAAGCTGGTTCTTGCTGGGCCGGGCCCATACGTTAGACCAGGGTCATCCCGTTCTGCTTTCGTGGACAGGCACGATGTTTGAGTACCTGATGCCCTCCCTGTGGATGCGTTCCCATCCCAACACTCTGCTGGAGCGGTCCCAGGCAGCAGCGGTCCGATCGCAACAAGCGTATGCGACCAGCTTGGGGGTCCCGTGGGGCATCTCCGAATCGGCATATTCCGAACTGAATGACTCAAGCCACTACAAGTACTACGCCTTTGGCCTGCCGCATCTGGCCTTGCGGAAGCCCGGTTTCAATGCACTCGTCATCTCGCCCTACTCCACCTTTCTCGCGCTGAATATCGACCCGCAAGAAAGTCTGTTGAATCTTCGCCAGATGCAGGCTCTCGGCTGGGTGGGTGCGTATGGCTTCTACGAAGCGGCTGACTACTCTTCCACGGGACGCAGATTCGGGCGACGCCGGTCAAAACTTGTGCGTTGCTGGATGGCGCATCATCAGGGAATGAGCCTGCTGGCTCTCGCCAATTTCCTGTACGACGATGTGGTGCAGCGATGGTTCCACAAGGACGGCAGGGTGCAAGCCACAGAACTCCTGTTGCACGAGAGGCCGGTGGCCCACGTCCAGCGTGCGGAGTTGCCACTGCGCAGATTGGCAGCCTGATTGGCAAGCGCCGCTTTATCATTGTGGATCTTCCGTCGATCTCCGTTCGTGCTTTGCATTAGAGGTGAATCGCGTCTCAATTTCCTGCTTTGAAGAATGAGAGTGCAATTGAGAAGACCTTGCCTGGCGATCGTGTTGTTCCTGGCTCTCAGCTGTGCAACGTTGGCTCGTTCGCAGACTCCTTTGCCAGCGCAGGATTTGTGGGTGGATGCGCAAGCACCATCCCACCATTTCCCGCATTTTTGGGAGCAGATGTTCGGCTCCGGCCGCGCCATCCTTAGCTTGCGCGAAAACTACCGGCAGGACTTGCGCAGTGTGAAAGAAATCACGAACCTCCAGTACGTCCGCTTTCACGACATTCTCGACGATGACGTGGGCGTCTACGATGAGGATTCCCAGGGCAAGCCGGTCTACAACTTCCTCTATGCGGATCAAATCTACGACGGCCTACTCGCCAATGGGGTGAAGCCTTTCGTGGAACTCAGCTTTATGCCCAAAAAGCTTTCTTCCAAGCCGGTCCTGCATGCGTTTTGGTACAAGCAGAACGTCGCCCCCCCGGCTGACTATTCCCGCTGGGGAGCGCTGGTAGAGGAATTCACCAGACATCTTCTTGCCCGCTACGGCGCCAAAGAAGTGGAGAGCTGGTACTTCGAGGTCTGGAACGAACCCAATATCGACTTCTGGGCCGGAGACCCCAAGCAGGCCACCTACTGGCAACTTTATGATCAGGCCGCTCAGGCGATAAAAGGTGTGGACCCTAAGTTGAGGGTTGGCGGTCCGGCCACCGCTCAAGCGGCATGGGTGACCGCTTTCTTGAAACACTGCTCCGAGAATCATATCCCGGTGGATTTCGTGTCCACTCACGTATACGGCAACGATCGGGCCCAGGATGTTTTCGGTACCGACGAGAACATTCCGCGCGACCAGATGGTGTGCCGGTCAGTACGCAAAGTTCGCGACGAGATCCGCTCCTCGCCGCGTCCGCAAGTGCCTCTGATCTGGAGCGAATTCAACGCCAGCTACAAGAACGAGCCGGAGGTCACGGATGCTCCCTTCATGGGGCCATGGCTCGCCGATACTATCCGTCAGTGCGATGGGCTAGTCGACATCATGGCGTACTGGTCGTTCTCCGACGTGTTCGACGAGCAGGGAGTACCGAAGTCTCCTTTCTATGGCGGATATGGACTGATTGCCGAAGGCGGCATTCCCAAGCCCGCATACGCCGCCTTTGAACTGCTCCATAAGACGGGTGGCGAGCGGCTTGATATTGATTCCAACTCCGCCCTGCTGACGCGAAAAAAAGATGGTTCGCTGGCCTTGGTGGTTTGGAATTACTCAGCCCCCGAGGTCGAGGGAAAGGCCCGCCTCGTCACTCTTCATTTCAAGAATTTCCATCCCCAACAAGCCACCATCTCGCGAGTCGATGCTCAACATGGAGATCCACTGCCGAAATATAAGGAACTCGGCAGTCCAGCGAGTCCAACCCAGGAGCAAATAGCGCAGTTGCGGAAGGCCGCGCAACTTCCGAATCCGGAGATTCGTCGCGTTGAGAAGGGAATCGTGTCGCTCGAATTGCCTCCGCACGGCCTCGCTCTGATCGAGTTGCGCTGAATTCGCACAAGCGGGTTGAACGATCCCGCGTTCCTGGGCTGATTCGGTTAGGCAACCGTCCTCACACCCTTCTCTGAACCGCCGCCTGGCACTCCCTGATTGAGTCTGCGCCTCCGAACGTAAAGTAGAACGTCGCCCCCTTATTCAATTCTGCCTCGACCCAAACTTTGCCACCGTGCTTGCGGACGATACGCTGCGCGATCGCCAGGCCGACGCCCGTCCCTTCAAAGTCTTTATCACGGTGCAGCCGCTGGAACAGACCGAAGAGCCTATCGGCATATTTCATGTCGAATCCAACTCCGTTATCGCGCACGAAAACTACCGGCTTACCCTCGATCGTTGTGGTCCCCACCTCGATAATCGCTCGGGGGCGTGGCCGTGTGTATTTGACTGCGTTCGACAGCAGGTTCGCGAGCACCACGTTCATGAGAACCGGATCACAGTCTACGACTGGCAGATCGCCAACCCGCCACTCGATCCGCCGATTGATAGTCTCGGAAGCCTGATCGTCAATGACTCTATGCACCAACTGCTTCAGCGGAGTGGGTTGTCGACCCACGCCCTGTCGGCCCAGCCGGCTGAAATTCAGCAGATCCTCGAGCAGCTTCTCCATGCGCAGAATTCCTTCAATGATCCGATCCAGAGAATGCTGGCCATCGGTGCTCAAAACCGATTCAACGTCACGTCGCAAAATCTCGGCAAACCCGTGGATGTGGCGCAACGGAGCACGCAGGTCATGCGCAACCCCGTAACTGAATGCCTCCATGTCCTGGTTGGCTGCCACCAGTTCCGCCGTTCTGCGCGTGACTCTCCCTTCCAGTTCAGCATTAAGACGGCGCACTTCTTCCTCAACCCGTTTCCGGTCGCTGAGGTCGGTAGCTACCAGGCAAATGCCGTGTCTGGAGCCTTCGATGGGGATCTGGCTCAGGGAGAACTGCACCGGCAGCATGCTCCCGTCCATGCGCCGCAGATGGCCCTCCGCCCGCACGTCATGTTTGACCGCCGTCTCAACCAATTCACGGAATCGAAATTGCTCCGCCTCGCCCAGCAACGAGACGAACTGGGAACCAACCAGCCGCACTGCTGGAAGGGCCGCCATTTCCGCCAGTCGCTGGTTGCAGAACAGGATGGTTCCGTCAGGGGTCAGAGTGGCAGCACCCTCGCTCATGCGCTCGGCCAGGACGCGGTAGGGCTGATCCGCACTCTGCAGGGTGAAGATCTGCTGCCCATGCGGGCCATCCACGGCGATGGCATCTACTTCGCCGTTGCGAATGGCATTGAGAGTTTCCTCCGCCTCCGCCAGGCGAGCGCGCGGTCGCGCCACCTCACTCTTCATGCTCCGGGATGCCGTAGTGTTAGCCATGTCGCACAGTCTTCGGTTTCAGGTCCAGCAGCATCAGTACCCGTCCGCGCTCCGAGAGATCTCCGATCAGGCGGCGCACCGGCAGGGGAAGTTGCTTGACCAGGGTCGGGGCGGCCAGGATGTCCTCCGCTTTCGTCAGAAGAGGGGACTGGTGTATATCCACCACTTCCAGGTCGTAGTGTCCTTCCAGGTACTCCTGGCAAATGGCATTCAGATTCGTGATGGCCCTTTGCGACAGGCGGCTCGCGCCCGTGACATAGAGCTTCAGGACATACTTCTTTATCGCGCGACCTCGGCCCTTCTCAACGGTTCGCTTCATGGTTCACCGGAAGCCGACCGGAGGTCCAGTCCCACCAGCACGCGCTCCATTCTTGAGAGATCCCCGATGATTTTCTTCATCGGTGGCGGCAGCCTGCGCACCAGGGTAGGAATCGCAAGAATTTGGTCTCCGCTGGCCAACTGTGGAGTTTTCTGGAGATCGATCACCTCGATGCGATATTTGTCCTTGAGGTGTTCTTCGCAAATCGCTTGCAGGTTCGACAGCGCCGCCAGTGATTTTGACGTTTGCCCCGCGACGTACAGCCGCAGGTTCCAAAAGTCGCGTCCCGCATTTACTCTCCTGCTGCTTGTCTTCGCTTTCTTACGATTCATCCCAACCTCGCTTTCCACAGACCCGCTTCAGGTCGTGCCCCATCGGGGCAATGCCCGCGACGAAGAGTGATTTTTCTTCGCCGGGACAATTGTCCAAGCCCAGTGCCTTCAGTACCCGCTCGCTATCCGACAAGCATCCAACCACGCTTTTCGGCGGCCCCGGAAACACGCGGACCAGCGTCGGAATGGCCAGCACCTCGTCCTCGCGCGCCTTTTCTGGTTCCTTCGCCAAGTCGATGATGGTGAGCTGGTAGGGCCCGCGTACATATTGCTCGCAGAGACTCCGCAGGTTCGCTCTGGCCAGCACGGACCTGGCCGTGGTATTCGCGACGTAGAGGCGCAACTCCAGCACCGGGCTCTCCTGTTTTGCAACTCGCCTCTTTCTTTTTGCGGCTTGATTCTTCCTGGTTTTCATCTCCGCTTCCCCTCAGCCTCGGCCCTTGCCGTGTGCGGAGACCACGTCCGCTTCCCGGGTCCGGCCCATCTCCATGCGGTCCAGGGCGATCTGCTTCTGCTGCCCTTCCATCTCCTGTGCATCCTGCAACAAGCTCTCTTCTTCGAGTTCGAATTCCGAGCGCATTCTGGAAATCTGCGCCTCCAGTTGCTCTCGCTTGTGTTTCAATTCGAAATTCTTGCGCTCCAATTGCTGTTTGCGCTCGGCGGCTTCCGCCCGCTCTTTCGCCTCTTGCGCCACTCGGGCAGACCCTGTGAGCAGGCCAGACGGCCCAATGTAGACATCGACTAACTCCACCCCATGGTCGGTCAGGATAAATTCCCGAATCTGTTTGGAATGCGCCATCCCGCGCGATTTCAAAACGTACAGCCCGCGGTTGCGCTCTCCGTTGCATTCCAGATTGCGCAAAAGGAGCCAGGAATCCATTTGTGAAGAGACCCCAACCTCGCTGAGTTCGGGGGCGCTGTCCCCCGAAGTCAGGCTCGTAAACATAGCGGTGATCTGGCGGGCCTTGAACGTGTCGATCAGGCGGGTCACCATCGACTTCACTTCGGGGTAGGTGCCCACCGATGCAAAGTTCGTGATCGGGTCGATCACTACCACCTTCGGATCAAAGGTGGTGGTGAGGTCGTGAATCGTGACCAGGTGCTTTTCCAGACCGAAGCTGCCTGGCCGCGACGCGTAAAAACGCAACAGGCCGCGTTTCAGCCACGGCTCCAGGTCAATACCGATCGAGCGCATGTTGCGGATGACTTCGTCCATGGATTGCTCGGAGGCCATGTAAAGAGCCCGTTCGCCCCGCTGGCACGCCGCCCGCACAAAGTGGGCTGCCAGGCTGCTCTTGCCCGTGCCCGCACCACCCGAAACCAAGATGCTGGTTGCTCGATAGAAGCCTTTTCCGCCCAGCATCGCGTCCAGGCGTGGAACTCCGCTCGAGACTCTCTGGGTGGGCGCTTTGTGATCCAGTTTCAAGGAACTCAGCGGGACCACCGACAGGCCGGTCTCCCCGATCAGGAACGGATACTCGCTTGTACCGTGCATCGTGCCCCGATACTTGATCACACGCAGCCGCCGGATCGACGATTGGTCCTCGACGCGATGGTCGAGCACGATCACGCAGTCGGCAACGTATTCCTCGATCCCGTGCCGAGTCAGCTTCCCATCACCGGTCTCGGCTGTGATCACCGCCGTGACTCCCTTGGTCTTCAACCAGGAAAACAGTCGGCGCAGTTCCGCGCGCAGGATGTTGGCATTGGCAAATCCGGAGAACAGCGCCTCGATGGTGTCCAGCACCACGCGCTTCGCGCCAATCGTGTCAATTGCGTTTTCCAGGCGTATGAAAAGTCCCTCCAGATCATAGTCGCCGGTTTCCTCGATCTCGTTCCGATCCACGCGGACATGATCGAGCAGGATTTTCTTTTGCGCCGAGAGCGCCGGCAGATCAAAGCCCATGGACACGACATTCTGGCTCAATTCCTTGTCTGATTCCTCGAACGCCATGAATACGCCGGGCTCGTTGAACTCGGTGGCTCCGCGGACCAGGAACTCCATCGCCAGCACGGTCTTGCCACAGCCTGCACCGCCACACAGAAGAGTTGGCCTGCCTTTCGGCAGTCCGCCTTCCGTGATCTGGTCCAGCCCGGTAATACCCATAGGACTTTTCGCGATTCCATGCCTGGGCGTGAATTTTGGGGGATGACTCGACACCACGAACCTCCTTAGATACGGACCATTGTCTTCAAACCTCAGGAGCGGCCGCGCGCACACTCCTGATCTGTATTTCAATGCCAGCCGAGGTCTCGTCTACGGCTGTTTCGCGGAACGGGCAACGGGCTTCGGTACCGGCGCCTGGTTGATCAGGAGCCAGTACAAGCCCACGGTCTTCACGGTTTCCCGAAACTGATCGAAGTCCACCGGCTTTTGAATGTAGCTGTTTGCTCCCAACCCGTAGCCGGTGATCAGGTCGCGCTCCTCTTTGGAGGAAGTCAGGATCACCACCGGAATGGCGCTGGTCCGTGGGTCAGCCTTGAGCCGCTTTAGGACTTCCATCCCGTCTACCTTGGGTAGTTTCAGATCCAGCAGCACCAATCTCGGAGGTCGCTCAAACGAGCGTTCCGCATGCACTCCATTGCAGAAGAGAAACTCCAGGGCTTCTTCCCCATCGCGGGCGACGTGAATGCTGTTGGCCAGATTCTCTTTTCGCAGAGCATGCAGGGTCAGCTCGACGTCATCGTTGTTGTCTTCTACCAGCAAAATCTCAATCTTTCGGTCGGTCATGTTTGCTCTCCTACAGCGGCGGCATTGCCTTGAAGCGAATCTTTCTCGGCCTTTCCGATGGTGAAATAGAAAGTGGCGCCTTTGTCCAGTTCGGCTTCCGCCCAGATGCGGCCGCCGTGCTTCTGGATGATGCGTTGCACGGTGGCCAGCCCCACCCCCGTGCCTTCGAAGTCTTCCGCACGATGCAGCCGCTGAAAGACCCCGAACAGCTTGTCCACGTATTTCATGCTGAATCCCACGCCGTTGTCCCGGATGTATAAAACGGCAACCCCGTTCTCTTCCCTTTGTCCAATTTCAATCACAGCCCGTGGACGAGGCCGCGTGAATTTGAGGGCATTCGACAACAGGTTCAGGAAAACCTGCTTCATCAATCCGGGATCGCATTCCACATAAGGCAGAGCGCCGACCTTCCATTCAACCTCCCGGCCACGCGGAATCTGGCTTCAGGTCCGCGATCGCCTCGTCCACGATCGACTTGAGTCCGGCGACCTGCGGGCTCAGATTGCAGCGGCCCACGCGCGCAAGGTTGAGCAGGTCATCCACCAGCAGGCCCATGCGCCGCGTGCCGTCCTCGATCCGCTGCAAATGATGTTGAGCATCGGGCGGCGAACTGGGACCGAACTCCTCCGTCAAAATCTTGGAGAACCCGCTGATATGCCGCAGGGGCGCCCGCAGGTCATGCGAGACCGAGTACGTGAAGGCCTCCAGTTCCTTGATGGAGGCCGACAAGTCCGCATTGACGCGGCGAATCTCTTCCAGTGACCGTGCCAGCTTCACCGCGCTATAGCCCGTTTGCGACAGGACCTGCGCCAGTTTGGTAAGAAAAGCCATGCCCGCATTCACGACGCCTCGATCCAGACGCGGGGTTCTCTCCAAGGCAGCGAGATATTCTTTCTCGTTAAACCCGTATTGTTTGGCTTGAGATCGGAAACACTTCTTCATTAGAGGGCTCGTCCGCAAAGAAGAACTGCCCGGAAAAGAGGTTTCCGACTTGTTGGCCGCCTATCATGATCGGCGTCACCACGTCCCACATATGGTTTTTGCACTTGTAGAGTTTGAACTCGCCCGGCGAGACCCCCACGGAAAGTTCCCGGTCACTCTCGCTGCAATTCTTGCAAGCCTCGGGATGAGTCCGATGAAACTTCATGCAGATGTCCTGCCACCCGACGGCGACCACAGGATTACCCTCGAGGTCAAGGATGAACATCGGAATATGAGAGGACTCGTAGAAGCTCTCCGCTAACGACTGCACGGCCGCGACATCCAGCAAGTCGGGCAAGTCCAGGTTGGCAAGATCGCCTTCAGGCGAGAGGATGCAATCCAGCTTACGGCGAACCCGTTGCTCGCTTTCACGCAGCTGCGCCGTTCTTTCCTGGACTCGATCCTCGAGTTCCAGGTTCAGCTTGCGGATCTCCGCTTCCTGCACGTGCGCGCTCGGCCCGCGCGCGCAGGGCCAGGATGCCGTAGCTCAGGTTATTGGCCAGTTCCTCCAGAAGATGCTGTTCGGCGGCATCGAAGGCTCCCGACTCAGTGGCGTAAATGGAAATCGCCCCCAGCACCTCGTCACCACTCTTAAGGGGCAAGACCAGGGAAGAACGGTATCCTCGGCGTATCGGCATTCTCGCGCCAGGGAACGAAGCGGGAATCTGACGTCACGTCGTGGCATACAGTCGGCGTGCCCGTGCGGATCGCAGTTCCCGTCGGCCCACGCCCGCGTTCTTCGTCGGCCCAGGTGATGTCCACTTTGTCCAGGTAGCCAGCCTCGAATCCACTCTCCGCCACGGCGCGAACGGTTTTTCTCTCATCGTGATCGGCGTATCCCACCCAGGCCATGCGGTACCCGCCGGTCTTCACTACCAGGTCACCAACTTGCTGGAGCAGGTTCTGTTCATCCGTCGCTCGTACCAGCGCCTCGTTGCAGCCGCTCAATGAACGCAGCGCGCGCTCCGCTCGCTTGCGCTCCGTGATGTCGCGGGCCGCAGCAAATACGCCTTCGACCTCGCCCGCCTCATTCTTGAACACGCTGGCGTTATACAGCACCTCCAGTACCCGGCCGGAGGTATGCCGGATCGCCAGCGGGTAGTCCCGCACGGTCTCCTCAGCGAAGACCAGTTCGTAGCCCTGGCGTGCTATCTCCGGATCGGTAAAGTAGTCGCTGAAATCGCTGCCGATCAGTTTCTTGCGCTCGACTCCGGTGGCCAGTTCCGTCGCCCGGTTGACGTCCAGGACCTTGCCGTCCTTGCTGATGGTGACCAACGGGTCGAGGCTGGCCTCAAGCAGACTGCGCGCATAGAGCGAAGCTTGGCGCAGCTTTTCCTCCGCCTTCTTCCGCTCGGTAACGTCGCGGGCAATCGTGGAGGCTCCCACAATCTTTCCCGCCTTGTCTTTCACCGGGCTGACTGAGAGCGACACATGGATCCGCTGGCCATCTTTGCGCATCCGTATCGTTTCAAAGTGGTTGACCGGCAGCCCGAGCTTGATTCTTTCCATGATCGTTGCCAACTCTCCGCAACGATCCGGTGGAACAAGAATGGAAATTGGTTGCCCGATGATCTCCTGTGCCGGGTACCCGTAAATCGCTTCCGCACCCGGGTTCCAGTTCGTGACCACCTCATCGATCGTTTTCCCGATAATGGCGTCGTTGGAAGACATCACAATCGATGCCAAACGATCGATGGTTTCTTCCCCCTGGCGCCGCTCCCAGTCGCTGCGATCGACGACGAAACCCGTCCAGGCAGTCAGACCTGTCAGGACTACGATGGAGAACACTGTCATCATGGAGACGCCCGTCCAGTCTGAATAAAGCCCGGCCACCTGTCCCTTCGATCGAAGCCATCCGACTGCCATTGGAACAATGACTGCGGCAGGCACCACTCGGCGCATCAGCGTGCCGCCCAGGCTGGCACTTGCCAGAATCCGGCCCATGCCCCACTCGGTGCGGATACATACCACCCCAAACGATAAGAGAAACAACAGAAGCGCAGTGGGCAGGGCAATGTAGGTGTGTGACGTGCTTAAATCGACTACAAAGTCCAGAATTCCGAACCCGCACACGATCGCCGGCGCCAACGCCAGGAACTGGGCCGGCCAGCGCCCCCGCGCTGTCTTTGAATCCAACAGGACGAGCGCCGCCCCCAGCAGGAGAAAACCCAGGGCCGCAATTGGCGACATCAATCCCGGGCGGACACTGCCCCGCGCATCCTCGGGTCCGGCGCTAAACAGCAGCCGGTCGATGCCAAGGTCCCAGCCGTAGCAATACTCCACGAATGACAGCAGGCCGACGACACCGCCAAAGAGAGCCAGAACCTTCGCCACCAGTTTCTGCTTCCGAGCTCGCGGGATATCCCCTTGTCTCAACAGCCAGAGTGCCAGTCCGATCAGGACGAAACAGAGTCCCGTATTCGCTTTCACCGCAACTTGACCAGGCAGAATCGATTTGATCCGCTGGATGTGAAACATCCAGCCGGTCAACACCAGCAACCCGAAGCCAACCGACAGTAGACTGCAGAGTGTCGGAAAACGCGCTAAAGACTTTTCAACTCGAGGATCCGACTGACTCGCCATAAGGATGGTCCGGCCACTTGCAACAGCCTGCGAGGTCAGTATGGGTTGAGTGGGGAAGCCGCGCTTGTGACGACCGGCACACGTAGGGGCGTATTTGTCCCAAAGCGGAACCTGCAACTTTTCAGGGACTCAGCCGCGCAAAGGTTCGGTCCTCTTGCGCGAGACGCTCCATCCCGAGCCAGGGCTGGCTGGGCAGATGGGCCTTTAGCAGGGCCTCCGCGACAAAGGAGATGCCCATCGAAAGGCCCGCAGCCAGCGCTGACCAAGCCAACACGGCGTTCGGTCCAGCGAGTTCCTCTTCCCCCTCGCGCCGAATCGTCTCGTAAACAACATGAGCGTTGATCGTAACCCGATCTTCTACACGCTTTTCTTCTCCCTGGTTAGAGATCACGCCCTGTGCAGAGCGTGAATCGTCCTCTTTCGATGACCCCGCATTGCCTTTCGCTCGATCTACGCTCATGACTTTTCCGGAGGCACCATTGCGAATACCGAACCCACCGGACGCACCAGCTCACGCGGGCAGCAATGCGTCAGGTCATCCCGGCTCAGGCGGTCCGCGCCCCCGCCACGAAATGGACAATAAGGGAGATCACGGCCAATACGAGCAGCAGATGAATCATCCCACCAGCTACGTGGAATACGGTGAAACCGGAGATCCATGCGATCAGCAGCACGGCGAATAGGATTGTCCAGATACTCATACTTTTTCCTCCTCCAACGGACGATATTGGTTGATTTATAGTGCACTTACAGACGCCCCTCCATACCGAGCATCCGGTATTCGTGCTTTCCGAAAGCTTGAGTCCCCGAAGCCGGTCCTGCGGAAGATGCCGCCAGTTCACAGGTGATTTCGCGAAATAGCCTTACCAGTGGGGATTTCCACAGGTCGGCGTGAACCGCGCGAATAATACAGGAGTTACCCGATACAAAAGAGCAGTGGTGCGGCCGAAAATCGCGCTTGCTCGCAGGAGACTCTCCGTAATTGTCAACAACTTTCGGAGAAACCCTATGACCCTCAGTATCGACGCCGAGCGTTGGTGTGAGTGCGTGATTGGTTCCGGAACAGTTCGCAATCGACCCCTGCGTTGCGGCGACATTGCTATCTCGCTGTGTCAGTCCTGTGGTATTGCGCTATGCGAGTCCCATGAGAGTCTCTGCAGTGTTTGTTGGTGTGCAACCTGTTTGAACTGTGACCATGCTTGCCAAGCCGATATTGAGGATTTTGAAATAGGCGCTGCTTGACAAAAGAGCTGTGCAGCACCTTGTCCGGAGGACATTCATGCGACTGAATGACGTGAGGCAGTGGGACCATCAGACTTGGACTCAATTGTACGAGGCTGCGTTGTTTGAACGGGACAAGGTGAAGCTGTGCGCGCTCTTGTGGGGCGCCCAACTTGCTATTCTCGGAAGGGAACAAGAGATTCAGAACATCTCGGCCGCTGACCAACAAGAGGCCATCGCGCTCAAGAAAGCTCTTGGGGTCTTGAGGGACCTTGGGCGACTCTCGGGATTGGATGATCCGACGAAAAAGATGATGGCAATCACTCGAACGAACACAACAGGTATCCTGCGGCTGAGGCCCCGGGGGCGCTCGAGCCGACGAAACAACCGGGACCTCGCCACTTGACCGCCTGAACGCACAAAGCGTTCGGTGGATCCCGCGAACACCTGCTTTACTCACTGCCCTTCGCTGAATCCATTTTGTGCAGGCGAAATAAGGGCATCCGTCCACCTGCTTACAGCATGCACCGGATTCGAACGCTCGGGCCTGCCGAGCTATTTTCAAGAAGGGGGTCGTCGAGCAAGTTATGACCTTTCTCCAGAGCCACTCGAGAAATTCAGGACCTTCTTTATGCGAATTGCGCAGGTTGCGCCCCTATACGAGAGTGTCCCTCCCAAGCTTTATGGTGGGACCGAGCGTATCGTTTCCTATCTGACCGAAGAGCTCGTGAAGCAGGGCCACGATGTAACTCTTTTTGCCAGCGGAGATTCACTCACTCAAGCCAAGCTCGTGCCCGTTTGTCCACGCGCTTTGCGGCTCGATCGCCAGTGCGTGGACCAGTTGGCTCACCATATGCTGATGCTTGAGGCCGTGGTCGCCCAGCATCATCAGTTCGACGTGATTCACTTTCATATCGACTATCTGCACTTCCCTTTAAGTCGAGCCTTGGGGTGGACCACGCTCAGCACGCTTCACGGCCGCCTGGATATTCCAGATCTGGTTCCGGTCTATCAGACGTTTCGCGAAACCCCCGTGTCCTCGATCTCGAACGCACAACGGGAACCGCTGCCGTGGTTGAACTGGCAAGGAACCATCTACCATGGCTTGCCGCAGAGCCAATATGACTTCAGTCCGAAATCGAACGACTACCTGGTCTTCCTGGGACGTACGTCTCCCGAGAAGGGTCTGGACCAGGCGATTGCGATCGCCAGACGGGCAGGAATGCCACTCAAGGTCGGAGCCAAGATCGACGGGGCAGACGTAGAGTATTTCGACGCTTGCCTCAAACCCTTAATGGCCGATCCGGGAGTGGAGTTTTTGGGCGAAATCGGGTTCCCGGAAAAGAATGAGCTACTGGGCGGTGCTGCGGCGCTATTATTCCCCATTGCCTGGCCGGAACCTTTTGGAATTGTAATGATCGAGGCCATGGCCTGCGGGACTCCAGTCATTGCGTACGCGCAGGGCTCTGTTCCCGAAGTCATCGAAGATGGGATAACCGGTTTTGTCGTGGCGAATGCTGAAGAGGCTGTGACAGCCGTGCGTGAAATTACCTCCTTCGACCGCGCCGCCTGCCGACAACGATTTGAAGAGCGATTTACTGCAAGCCTGATGAGTTCGCAGTACCTCCGGCTGTACGAAAAGTTACTGCGTTCCCAGAGCGAACCCATTCCAGCCTCGAGCGGAGTTCCCATTGGTTGACATCAGCGTCAAGACCGAATTCTATGTCGCGACTGGCTGGCCTCCCGTCGAGGAACGCATTCGAGTACTCAAGTATGGACCGATGTTCGCTGTGTTTGACCGCTATGGGAATATCCGGTCCTCCGGCCTCGGCGAACATGGAATCTACTATGACGGTACCCGGTACTTATCGCGTCTGATGTTGTCCCTGGGCGAAACACCGCCCTTGTTCCTCAGTTCCGGGGTCAGGTCCGACAATGGTCTCTTCTCGGCCGATCTTACGAACGTGGACATCCTGAGCGGAGACAACGTCGAGTTGGCGCGCGGTACGATCCACCTGGTGCGATCAAGGTTGCTTTGGGAAGGGGTGTGCTACGAGCAACTGCGCATCACAAACTACGGGGCACGCACTGTGCAACTGCCCATACGGATTGAGTTCGCGGCGGACTTTGCGGATGTGTTCGAAGTACGCGGTGTGATACGTCCCAAACGTGGGGAACGCTTGCCCGACATCGTGAAACCGGACCGCGTGACCCTGCGATACCAGGGTCTGGACAACGTGATCCGATGCGCGCAGGTGTGCTGTTCAACGACACCCGCGGAGATTTCCGCCGAACACGTAGTGATTAATGCTGAACTCAAGCCTCGGGAAACCGCCAAGTATCAGTTTACGGTTCGGTGCGAGCACTTGCAGCCCGCAAGGGAGACGTTCGACACGGCCTTGTCCGCGGTGGCGTCAGAAGCAGGTGGCGCACAGGCTGGCGGATGCATAGTTCGGACATCCAACCATCAATTCGACAATTGGCTGACTCGCTCGCTGGCCGACGTCCACATGATGACAATAGGAAACCCTGAGACGGACTATCCGTACGCGGGTGTTCCCTGGTTCAGCACGGTGTTCGGGCGGGACGGCATTATTACTGCTCTGGAATGTCTTTGGCAGAACCCGCGCATTGCGAAGGGCGTTCTGCACTACCTGGCCGCAACCCAGGCCCTGGAGCATGATTCCTCGGCGGAAGCAGAGCCTGGCAAGATCGTGCACGAAACTCGCGACGGTGAAATGGCCGCTCTCGGCGAGATTCCCTTCGGCCGTTACTATGGCAGCGTCGACGCCACTCCCTTGTTCGTGATGCTGGCAGGGGCCTTCTACGAGCGCACTGGCGACCTGGATTTCATCCGAGCCCTCTGGCCCCACATCGACTTGGCGCTTTCGTGGATTGACCTTTATGGCGATCTGGACAATGACGGTTTCGTCGAATACCAGCGCCAGTCATCGAAAGGGCTGATCCAGCAAGGCTGGAAGGATTCAAGTGATTCGGTATTCCACGCCGACGGCACCTTGGCCGAACCACCGATCGCTCTGTGTGAAGTGCAGGGCTACGTGTACGCGGCTAAAAAACATGCCGCGCGGCTCGCTACCGCCCTGGGAGACCGACGACGGTCGGATTTGCTCGAATCTCAGGCCAGATCGCTGCAGCAACGGTTTGAAGAAGCTTTTTGGTGCGAAGATCTCTCCACCTTCGCCTTGGCCCTCGACAGGGACAAACAGGCGTGTCGTGTTCGCACCTCCAACGCAGGCCACTGCCTCTATACCAGGATCGCAAGGCCGGCCAAGGCCGAGCGAGTCGCCCAAGTGCTCTTCGCGGACGACTCGTTCTCGGGCTGGGGTGTACGCACGGTCAGTTCACTGGAGCGCAAATACAATCCGATTTCGTATCACAATGGGTCCGTCTGGCCGCATGATAATGCCCTGCTGGCGGCCGGCCTCGCTAGCTATGGCCTCACACAGTCGGCAGCTCGCTTGCTGGATGCTTTGTTCGAAGCTAGTTCTTACTTCGAAATGAACCGCTTGCCGGAACTGCTCTGCGGGCTGCATCGACGCTCGGGGGAAGGACCGACCTTATATCCGGTTGCCTGTTCCCCTCAGGCCTGGTCGGCCGGCGCCGCCTTCATGCTTCTCGGGGCGTCCCTAGGGTTGTCGCTGGATGCCACGGAGCGCCGTATCGTATTCAACCGGCCGGCCCTGCCACACTCCTTATCTTCCATGCGGATAGAGGGGTTGCAACTGGCTGGCTCCTCGGCGGACCTCCTGATCGAGCGGCACGCCCAGAATATTCACGTACAGGTCACAAAGAAAAGCGGACGCATGGATATCGTCGTGACCAAGTAGACTGCATGGCCCAGCGTCGACCACACCCGTAGGGAGCGTTCCGCCTCGTTCTACCCTTCAAGCCGGATTTACTTTATCTCTCCAAACTTCGATCGTAGGGCATGGGTGTTAAAGGCAGCTGCGAGCCGCCTTCTCATACCTTCGCGATTCGACTACCTACATCAACTTCTGGAGGCAACATGGCGCACGAAACACTTCACACACTCTACATTAGCGAACTCAAGGACCTCTACAGTGCCGAACAGCAACTGGTTAAGGCATTGCCAAAGCTTGTCAAGAATGCTGAGTCTCAGGAACTGGGCGACGCATTCGCAAACCACTTGGAAGAAACAAAAAATCATGTGAGCCGTCTCGAGAAAGTATTCGCAGGCCTTGGCGAAAACCCGAAAGGCAAGAAGTGTGTTGGCATGGAAGGCATCGTCAAGGAAAGTGCAGAAACGATGGATGATTTCGACGGAAAGGTGTTGGACGCCGGACTCATCTCAGCCGCGCGGAGAGTAGAGCACTACGAAATTGCGGCGTATGGAAGTGTTTGCGCTTATGCAGAACTGCTCGACAGATCGGAAGACCTCGGTCTCTTAAAGGAGACTCTGGAGGAAGAAAAGCGCGCAGACGAAAAGCTCACCGAACTGTCGGAAACCGTCAACCGGGGGGCACTGGGGGGATCACAGGGCGAGAACTTGCAGGCAATAAAGGGGATGGCGAAGGAAAACTCGCGTTCACGCAAGACGAGGTCAGCTGCCTGAGTTGACGAGAGCAGTGTCAGTATCGTTCGGGCGAGGGCAGTTGCGCACTTCGCCCGAACTCCGACTCTGTAGTGCCCAGGACTGTTCGGCGTAGCGACAATGATCCCCCGCGCGAGCAGCTTCAGGTTTCCGAGGAAATCATTGTTTCGATAGCGACCATCAGTTCTCGGGACACTTCGGACTTGGTGACGTAGGCGCTGGCGCCCGCGCTCAAGGCAGCCTGCCGCATCAAAGAGGGTTCGTGCTGGCTGAGAATCACCATCTTGGAATGGGGTGCCTCGTTCCGGATCAATTGTGCCGCTTCGAGACCGTTGAGCCGCGGCATGGTGATGTCCAGGACAACCACATCAGGATTGAGCTCTTTCGCCCTTTCCACGGCCTCTTGGCCATCCCTGGCCTCGCCGCAGACCTCCCATTCCGGGTGGGACTCCAACAACGAACGCAGGCCCCGCCGGAAGATCTCGTGGTCGTCGGCAATCAGTATTCGTAACGGCGGCATTTCAACGCTGGATGTGTCCCGCTGAGGCATTAGAGAGATTCACCATTGCCGACGCTGTTCGCTCGACCCTGAAAGCAATCTCTTGCAACCGCCACATTCATACGGTAGCCCCCTCTTCTCATGCCGTAGCAAGGACTCGTTCGCTCGCCTGCCGCTCGGCAGGAATAATAACTTCCACGACCGTTCCCGGATTCGCGTTGCTCAGCCGCAACCTTCCACCGAATTCTTCGACACGTTGTCGCATGCCGCCAATTCCAACGCCCACAGTACCCGGGCGAAACTTCGTTGTGCCTTCATCCATGCCCTTGCCGTTATCCCGGATTTCAATGACGACATTACTTTCATTGCGAACCAGAGTCACCCGACTCTGAGTCGCCTCGGAGTGCCTGAAAACGTTCGTGAGCGCTTCCTGAACGATGCGAAATATAGCGGTCTCAAACTGCGGTGTCAGTCGCGGAAAACTGGAGGGCTGAATTTCCAGGGTGGTCTCGATGCCGCTACGCTTGGTCATGCCATCCAGGTACCAGCGTAGCGCGGAGACCAGCCCGACTTCGTCCAACAGCGGCGGATGCAAGAGATGGGACATGGTACGGACTTGCTGGAGCGCCCGATCGATGCTCCCACTGGCATCGATGGCGGACTGATCCTTGGCTGGTACTGAGCTTTGACTGAGAATTCCGTCCACCGTCATTTTAGCAGCGGCAAGTTCCTGTCCAAGACTGTCGTGCAGTTCCCTGGCGATGCGCCGGCGCTCTTCATCCTGCATGCGCATCAGGCGACTGGAGAGGTGCCGTAACGCCTCCGTGCGCTCCTCGACCACTTTCTCCAGGGTTGTGCTGTTCTCACGGATCGATTGCTCCAGGAGCTTGCTATCGTGAATGTCGGAGCAGGTGCCATACCAGCGGGCAATGTCTCCTTCCTGATCTCGAAGGGGAACCGCTCGCGCTCGAAACCAGCGATACTGCCCGTTCCCGTCGCGGATGCGGTACTCTGCTTCATAGTTTTCGCGAGATCGAATACTCTGTGCCCAGTGCACCTTGATTTGTTCGCGGTCGTCGGGATGTACATAGTCCATCCATCCGAAACCTATCGCCGATTCGGAAACGGCTCCTGTGTATTCAAAAAAACGCGCGCTGAGAAAGTCTCTGGAACCGTCGCCTCGGCTACTGAAGATAATGTCGGGAGCGGTCTGCAAGATGGCGTCCAGCTGTTCGTTCTTCCGGTTGAGTTGAGCGTTCAACAGTTCCAACGCTTCCGCTTTGCTCTCCAACTCCTGAGTTCGCTCGGTTACCCGTCCCTCGAGTTCCCGATTGAGCACGCGCAGTTCCTGCGCTTTGCGGTGCAACTCAGCAAATACACTAACTTTCGCGCGCAACAGCTCCGGGATAACGGGTACGGAAATATAGTCCACCGCTCCGCGTTCATATCCCTTCAGGCGATCCAGGTCCGTCAAATGGACCGCGGAGATAAAGATGATTGCGGTCCTGTGAAATCGAGGATGCTGCCGGATCATATTGGCCAGCTCAAAACCGTCGATTTCCGGCATGCTCACGTCCATCAACACGACGGCGACGTCCGACTTCAAGAGGTATTCCAGCGCCTCCCTTCCCGATGTCGCCTTAACGAGGTTCTCATCTAACTCCCCGAGGATGGCCTCGTAACTCAATAGTTTGGCAGGTTGATCATCCACCATGAGGATGTTCACTCGTTCTTTCGTGCTCATTAATCCTCCGTCGTGCCCTGGTTCCCGGGGCGCGGCCTACCTGTGCAGCCACATGCGAAGGGCCGAGAGTAGTTGATCGGTATTGACCGGCTTGGCGAGGTATTCAGACGCTCCCGCCTCCAGACATTTCTCGCGGTCCCCTTTCATGGCCTTGGCGGTCAGAGCGACGATCGGCAGTCGTCTGAACGACGCGTTCTCGCGGATGACCTGCATCGTTTCGTATCCGTCCATCTCGGGCATCATGATATCCATCAGGACGATCGCAATGTCCGGGGTCGATTCAAGCAATCCGATGGCCTCACGGCCGGTTCCCGCGCACAAAACGGTCATTCCGCGGCGCTCCAACACACTGCTGAGGGCAAAAATGTTTCGGACGTCATCATCGACCACCAGTACCTTCCTGCCGGCCAGGGCTTCATCGGAGCGGTGCAACCGGTCGAGCATCTTCTGCTTCTCGGGCGGCAGGTTGGCGACTACCCGGTGCAAAAACAACGCCGTCTCGTCGAGCAGCCGTTCTGGAGATTCGACCCCCTTCACAACCACGCTCCGCGCCAGGGTGTGCAAGCGGGCATCTTCTTCCGGTGAGAGTTCCTTGCCGGTGAAGACTACCACTGGCAATTCGCCCAGGGAGGAGGTGTCGCGAATGCACTCCAGGACTTCGAAGCCCGACATATCGGGCAAGCGTAGATCCAGGACCATGCAGTCGTAAGCCTCCTTTTCGAGTGCCTCCAAGGCTTCCTTACCGGTCGCTACAACGGATATGTCGACATCATCGTGGCCGAGCAATGCCTGGATCGTGGTTCGTTCCGCCTGGTTATCCTCAACTACCAGTAGCCGCTTGCGACGCGGGCTGGAATATTCCTTGATCTTATTGAGGGCGTCAGCCAAGCCCTCCGGCGTTGTGGGCTTCGTTATAAACGAGAAGGCCCCGCGTGCCAAGCCCTGCTGGCGGTCTTCATCCAGGGTCAGCATTTGCACGGGGATATGTCGAGTGGTCGGGTCTTGCTTCAGATGGTTCAGTACCGTCCAACCCAGCATGTCTGGCAAGAAAACGTCCAGGGAGACAGCTATGGGATGATATTCGTGCGCAAGCGCGAGGGCCTCCATGCCGTGGCTCGCCACCAGGACCTTGAATCCCTTGTCGCGGGCCAGATCGCACAGCAGACGAGCATAATGCGGATCGTCCTCGACGATAAGGAGGACCGAATCCTCCGGATCCACACTCGCCCGATCATCCGGAACCAGTTCAAGGGGCTGCTCGGCTACGTTGACCGCGCCCAGTTGCAGAGCGGCGGAGGCAGGAGGGGCCTTCCGTTCTCTGGTCGCCGCGCCGGACAACGGGCCCGCATAGGTTTGCGGCAGGTACAGAGTGAACGTGCTGCCCTCTCCGGGTGTACTGCGCAGCTGAATCTCTCCCCCCAACAAGCTCGCAAGCTCACGGCTGATCGCGAGCCCCAGACCGGTGCCGCCGTACTTGCGGCTGGTTCCGGCGTCTGCTTGCTGGAAGGCCTCAAAGATGATCCTCTGCTTCTCCGACGGGATGCCGATTCCGGTATCGGCTACCTCGAACGCGACCACGGACGCAGCCTTCGAGAGCACCGGATGATCCTCGCTCCAGCCTTCAGTGGCAACAAACACCGACATGCATACGCTGCCTTGTTCAGTGAACTTGAAAGCGTTGGACAGAAGATTCTTGAGCACCTGCTGGAGGCGCTTGGAATCCGTAACCAAACTACGTCCCAGTTGCGGCTCACTATTCACCTCAAACGCCAGATGCCGGTTCTCGGCCTCATGACGGAACGGTCGTGCCACTGTGTCCAGCAGGCTTGTGAAGAAGACGTCGTCTGCCTCGACCGATACCGTCCCCGATTCGATCTTGGACAGGTCAAGAATATCGCTGATCAGATTCAGCAGGTCCGTACCGGCGCCGTGGATGGTGCGGGCAAATTCCACCTGCTTAGCGGTCAGATTGCCATCTGGATTGTCTGTGAGTTGCTGCCCCAGCACCAGGATGCTGTTCAGCGGTGTGCGCAGCTCATGGGACATGTTTGCCAGAAACTCTGACTTGTACTTCGAGGTAAGCGCCAGTTCCTTGGCCTTCTCTTCGAGCGCGCGCCGTGCTTGCTCAATCTCCCGGTTCTTGCGTTCCACTTCTACGTTTTGTTCAGCAAGCTGTTGCGCCTTTAACGCAAGCTGCTCGTTCGTCTGTTGCAACTCTTTCTGCTGGGTCTGAAGTTCGGCAGCCAATTGCTGCGACTGTTTCAGCAGGCCTTCGGTCTGCATGGTGGCCTCAATACTGTTAAGCACGATGCCGATGCTGGAAGTCAGTTGCTCAAGGAACGCCAGGTGTGAAGCGGTGAAGAAGCTCAGGGATGCCAGCTCAATCACGGCCTTCACGTGATTCTCAAAAAGCACCGGAAGCACGACGACGTTTCGAGGTACTGCCTCAAACAGGCTGGATCGAATGGGAACCGTTTGCGGCGGCAAATCCGAAACCACGATGCGCCGCTTTTCGGCGGCGCACTGTCCAACCAGCCCTTCGCCGCTCTTCAGGCGGCGCAGGTGGCCGTCCTCACCGTCGCCGGCAAATGCCGCCAGCAGTACCATGCTTTCTTCGCTGTCCTTCTGGTAAATCATTCCCTGTTGGGCATTGACCAGGGGCACCAGCTCCGACAGAAGCCTGCGCCCGACGGTGGTTAGATCACGCTGTCCCTGCAGCATGCCGGTAAAGCGGGCCAGGTTCGTCTTCAACCAATCCTGCTCCGTGTTGCGGTCGGTTGTGAGGCGCAGGTTGTCGATCATGGTGTTGATGTTGTCTTTGAGTTCCGCAACCTCGCCGCGAGCCTCGACCTGAATGGATCGGGTCAAGTCTCCCTTGGTGACGGCCGTGGCAACTTCAGCAATCGCGCGCACCTGGTTGGTCAGATTGTCAGCCAGTAGATTCACGTTGCCCGTGAGATCCTTCCACGTGCCCGCTGCCCCGGGAACATTGGCCTGTCCGCCCAGTCGGCCTTCCACGCCGACCTCCCGCGCGACGGTCGTGACCTGGTCCGCAAAGGTGGCGAGCGTGCCGGTCATGTTGTTAATCGTTTCGGCGAGGGCGGCGACTTCGCCCTTGGCATTCACCCTCAGCTTTTGCGTGAGCTCGCCGTCAGCAACCGCCGTCACCACCTTAACGATTCCTCGCACCTGCTCCGTCAGGTTGGCGGCCATCACGTTCACGTTGTCCGTCAAGTCTTTCCAGGTGCCGGCGACACCCGGAACCTGCGCCTGCCCGCCCAATTTTCCTTCCGTGCCGACCTCTCGAGCCACACGGGTCACTTCGGCGGCGAAGGCGTTCAATTGGTCCACCATCGTATTGATCGTATTCTTCAGCTCGAGAATTTCGCCTTTCACGTCCACCGTGATCTTGCGCGACAAATCGCCGCGCGCTACGGCTGTGGTCACTTCCGCGATGTTTCGGACCTGGGCCGTCAGGTTTCTTGCCATGGCGTTCACGGAATCCGTGAGATCTTTCCACGTGCCCGCTACGCCCGGAACATTGGCCTGTCCGCCCAACCGGCCTTCCGTTCCCACTTCGCGTGCTACCCGCGTGACTTCAGCTGCAAACGAACGTAGCTGCTCGACCATCGTATTGAGAGTTTCTTTCAACTGCAGAATCTCGCCGCGAACGTCCACCGTGATTTTCTTGGAAAGGTCCCCGGTCGCGATCGCTGTAGCGACTTCAGCGATGTTGCGCACCTGTCCCGTGAGGTTGCTTGCCATGAAATTGACGTTGTCAGTGAGATCCTTCCAGGTTCCCGCGACCCCGGGCACC
>CAVRZQ010000005.1:0-66478 GCA_963725575.1 uncultured Acidobacteriota bacterium | reverse complement strand
GGGGAATAACAACAGGATGTTTTACTTTTTTAACGGGCTGGAATTGTACGTCACATAAAAGGAGTGCCTAACAGAAGAGGACAAAAAATGTGCCTTGAGTTTTGAGTGTTTGCGAGGCTGGTTCCAAAGTATTTGCCTCAGCAGATGCTTTAGGCTACCCTCTCTGTTACTGTGAGGGCTTGCACACCGCATGATGCATGGAGGCGTTCTGATTACTACGGTACCTCTCAACTCAAAACCCAAGGCGAACTGGTAAACTCGCCAGACGATTAAAGCGTCAATGATAGTATAGCACAGATTTTCAATTTCGCAAGTTCTTGCCGACCATCCTCACCGAGGATATCCTTACCCCGGATTCCCGCCACTTAACAAGCAGTTATCAAAACCCTGTAGCCTCCCGACGATGAGTGGAGTATAATTCGGCATGAGCAATAAAAAGGCACAATTCTCGGTCCGTCCTTTTGACAAGCTCCGTAAAACACTGGAGCAATGCGAGGCAACCGCTATGCCCGCGCCTCCCCGCCAAAAGAAAAAAGAGGACTATACCGACGAAGAGCTGTTCAGCCGCGAGATGGACGACGTTCTGGTGATCGAGGAATTCCGTTCCCTAACCTGCGCTCCTTGTCCACGAAACAGGAGAACGGCACCAGTGCAGCGCGACCCTGATAAAGAAGCGCTTGCGGAACTCTGCGATATCACGGAAGGGCTGCTGCCGATCCATCTGCCCGATACCCAGGAATATGTGGAATGGGTCCATCCCGCGTTTCGCGATGATATCATCCGAAGCCTGCACGAGGGGCGGTTTTCGGTCCAGGCATATCTCGATCTTCACGGGTTCATTGTTCCCGCAGCAGAGGACGAATTGGACGAGTTCATTTTGGACGCGCTGAAAAAAGGCCTGAGCTGCATCAAGATCATCCACGGCCGCGGCCTTCGATCGGTTAAGGACGCCCGGCTGAAGCACGTGGTGGTGAAAAGACTTTCCGGCCATTTCCGCAGAGACATAATCGCCTATGTGACTGCACGCCAGTGCGACGGTGGCCTCGGCGCGCTGTATGTGCTCTTGAGAAAAAAATAAGGTTCCCCTTTCTGATGGCCTCATGAAAAGTCTTTTTTAACCGCGGAGACGCAGAGGCGCAGAGAAAATTCTTATTATTAATATGTCTTTTCTCGTGTCTCCGTTTATGGCCGCGTTTTGGCAACAGCAGGCTACGCCTCTGCGGTAGATTATGGCTTTATACGAGACCATCTTCTTTCACATCGGGTTAAATATGATCAAGAAGCCATCTACGATCCCGCGAGCGAAGAAGAACAAGGCACTCACCTTGGCCCAGGTCCGTGCGTTCCAAAAAGTAATTTATGGCCACTACGACACTCAGGGCCGCGACCTCCCATGGCGAAAAAAGCTGAATCCGTACCGCGTGCTGGTCTCGGAGATCATGCTGCAGCAGACGCAGGTGGAGCGGGTCATCGAAAAGTTCCAGGAGTTCCTTGTAGCGTTTCCGGATTTCAATGCCCTTGCAGATGCACCGCTCCCGAGACTGCTCAAGATCTGGCAGGGCATGGGCTACAACCGCAGGGCCCTTGCGCTCAAGGCGCTCGCGCAAAAGGTCGTTGCTGAACATCGGGGCAAGCTTCCCCGAGAGCCCGAAAAGCTCCTCGCCCTCCCGGGCATCGGACCATATACCGCAGGCGCGATATCAGCCTTTGCCTTCAACTGGCCCGTCGTGTTCATGGACACGAACATCCGTCGGGTCTATATCCACGAGTTTTTTCATGATCGCGATGACATCCATGATGATGAAATATTTCCTTTCCTCGAACGGACGATAGACGCCGAACATCCAAGGATATGGTACAATGCACTCATGGATTACGGGACCATGCTGAAGAAGGAGCATGTGAATCCGAACCGGAGAAGCGCACATTATTCGCGCCAGAGCCCTTTCGAGAATTCGAACCGGCAGGTGCGCGGCAGGATCCTCAACGTGCTGGTGAAGGAAGCGCCGCTCACCCAGGCGCAGATCGTGCTAAGGTCCGGGATGGACCTGGAGCGGGTGAAGCAGAATCTCGCACAGCTTATGGAAGAAGGGTTTATTAAGAAGAAGGGCAGATCGTTCGCCCTCTAGCAATTACCGTTAGATCCCCTGTCCAGCCGAGCTTGAGAGGGAGTAAGAGGTCGTCCTACCATGAGATCAGCCCCCGACTATATACAGTTCTACCCCACGCTCCGATGCAACCAGTCGTGCGAGTTCTGTTTTAACCGATCCATGCCGCCCATGCCGGATATGTCTTCTGATGACTTCAGCGTTATGCTGGAAAAAATCATCGCGCTCCCGGTGAGCACTCTGGACATTATTGGCGGCGAGCCTTCCCTACATCAGGATATCGTCGGTTTTGTCCGCAAGGCAGTGCAGCACGGACTGAACGTAAATGTCAGTTCCAATGGGACAAATATTGTTGTGCTCGAAGACCTGCTGGACGCAGGCAACAACGTCACCATTGGCATTTCAATCAACGACCGGCAATCCCTGGATCGTTCAGCCGGGTTCATTCAAAAGAACAAGGTGGTCGTGAAATCGATCTTTCAGCCGGCATTGGATGAAGCGATCATCCGCGACATCCTCGCCCTCAGGCCGAAGCAAGTTTTATGTGATCTATCGCGATACCCTGGATGGCCAAAGACCTTCACGAGAGTGTCCTTTTCACCAATTCGTATCGGTTGCAGCAGAACGGTTCCACCGGCCGCAGGCCGATATGGTCTTCTGTTCGGGCTTCATGCCAGATAGCGCGACGTATCCCGAGCTCGCGCAGGCGCGATGCTCTGCCGGCACCACGAAGCTCGGCATCATGCCCGATGGTTCCGTCTATCCCTGCAATCTGTTCTTCGGCAAAAAGGAATTTCGGCTCGGCAATATCCTGATCGATCCGTTCGAGTCCATCTGGCATCACCAGAGCCCTTGCATTTTTTCGATGCCGCTGTTCACAACAGTTGTCCGGAACAGACCTGTGAACTTCATGACCGATGCCACGGCGGCTGCCCCGCTCACAGTTTCGCGCATACCGGCAGGCTGAATGCCCCTGATCCGCGTTGCGTCCGAGGTTGACAGCCTTCACGCAGGAGAGTAAAATCGAGCGCAGGTTTAAGCAATAGAGGCAATGTGGAAAACCACAGAGGGCACTGAGGAATACCGGGGAAAACATGAACACCTTGTGATTATTTATCAATAAGACACTCGGTGTTCTCGTGCGTTAAAGAAAATAAAAAACCAATAAACTGATATTATAACCGGGGCGCAGAGGGGGAGGGAGGACACAGAGGCCGTTCCTCCATCAAGATGTTCTCAGTGTGCTCTGTGGTTAAATCTTGATAGTGCGAGAATGCCCCGAAGGAGGCCGATCATGGTTACTGCGCTGGTCCTGTTGAACGTTGAGAGGAGCAAGGTGAATACGATAGCGGAGATGCTTGCGGAGATGAACGGCGTTTCCGAGGTCTATTCGATCGCCGGCAGATACGATCTTGCCGTTGTCATTCGAGCCCGGGACAATGACCAGATGGCCGAGCTGGTGACCGACCATATGCTCAAGGTCGACGGTATTATCAAGTCAGAGACGCTTATTGCCTTCCGCGTGCACTCCCGCCACGATCTGGACAGCATGTTCTCCATAGGAATGTAGCGTGATATGTGCAGGTCATTTCCAACGGTGATCTGAAGAAAATATCATTGAGAATGTACAAAAAATAGTATACTATTACCCCACATTGCCGCAATTATCCCAAGACACTAATTGATCGAGGAGGATGTATGAGACAGACCAAGATTCTTCTTTCCGATAAAGAGATCCCAACCAAGTGGTACAACATCATGGCGGACATGCCGAGCAAACCCAAAGCCGCCCCTCCACCCGGGCACGCATCAGCCGATCGGACCGCAGGATCTCACCCCGATCTTTCCCATGGCGCTCATCGAGCAGGAAGTGAGCCAGGAGCGCTGGATCGACATCCCTGAAGAGGTCCTCGACATCTACTCACTCTGGAGACCTTCACCTCTGTACCGGGCGCACCGGCTCGAGAAGGCCCTTGGCACGCCGGCGAAGATCTATTATAAATACGAAGGCGTAAGCCCGGCAGGCAGCCACAAGCCGAACACCGCCATTCCCCAGGCTTTCTATAATAAGAAGGCGGGGATCAAGCGCATCGCCACAGAGACAGGTGCCGGGCAGTGGGGGGCATCCATGGCGCTCGCGGGCAAGCTTTTCGGACTTGATGTCACCGTGTACATGGTGAAGGTGAGCTATGGCCAGAAACCCTATCGAAGAATTCAGATGGAGACATGGGGCGCCACGGTTCATGCAAGCCCGTCGAAGGTCACGAACTCGGGAAGGAAGGCCCTCGAGCTCGATCCGAACAACCAGGGCAGCCTCGGCCTCGCCATCTCCGAGGCTGTGGAGGACGCGGCCACTCACGATGATACGAACTATGCACTCGGTTCAGTGCTGAACCACGTATGTCTGCACCAGACCGTGATCGGGCTTGAGGCCAAGAAGCAGATGGAGATCGCGGGCGATTATCCCGACGTCGTGATCGGCTGCTGCGGCGGCGGGAGCAACCTCGCGGGTATCAGCTTTCCGTTCGTGCACGACAAGATCGAGGGCAAGAAGGTCCGCATCATGGCGGTCGAGCCGGCGTCCTGCCCCACGCTCACCAAGGGCGAGTTCAAGTACGACTTCGGCGATGTTGCCGGACTTACTCCCCTGATGACGATGTATACGCTCGGCCATGACTTCATGCCGCCGGGCATCCATGCCGGCGGGCTTCGCTACCACGGCGACTCACCGCTCATCTCCCAGCTCTATCATGACAAGCTCATCGAGGCCAGGGCGTACAACCAGATTCCGGTATTCGAGGCGGCGCTGCAATTCGCCAATACGGAGGCCATCATCCCGGCCCCTGAGAGCGCGCACGCGATCCGCGCGGCCATCGATGAGGCCCTGCTCTGCAAGCAGGAAGGCAAACCGAAGACGATTTTATTCAACCTGAGCGGCCATGGGTACCTCGATCTGCAGGCCTATGCCGATTATCACGACGGCAAGCTCCAGGATTACGAGTATCCAGCGGCGAAGATCAAAGAGGCGCTCGCAAAGCTTCCGAAGATATAGTTTTCTTGCGCTCCCCGCCTTTGGGCGGGGAGCGTTTTCCCTGTTGTCGAGATACTGCTGCATGCATTGGAACGAGCGTATCGGGGTAGGGTTTCCTTAGTTCTCTCGTGGTGCAAGAACCCTCCAGCGCATTGTGGGCGATCAGGATTGATCCCTCGGATTCCTTTACGATAGCCCTCCCCGAGAGCACCTTCAGACACTTCGAAACCGCCTCCCGTGAAGAGCCGATCCGCGCCGTAAGGTCGTTACGAGTCAGTTTCCTCGTCTTGCGAAAGCACCGTAATTTACCCCTCGCACCGGTCTCCTGTTCGTCATCACGTCTCGCCATCAGCAAGTTGCGATCCTGCTGGTCGCTGACCGTTGTCATCCACGACGAGAACATGCAGTTTACTCTCAGGCAGCGCGTACTCCATTCATTCTTCGTCACTCCTAAAGATCACCAACACAGTATCCGGCAGACGGTCTCTGCTCAGGGTGTGAACGACCACTGAGGACCCTGATACAGTATTCCATGAATTAAATCCGCCGAGCATGTCATTTTGCGCAAGCCGAGTAATTCGATTCAGTTTGAGTACGAAAGGAGGTTTCTGATTCCGAAGAAGAGGATGGTTGGTGACAGCAGTACGGTTACCGGAGGTCATGCTGCGCGTTACTGTGCTGGAATTTCTGCCTCTGCAAGCCTATTTTTTTATTTCCTGCATTTCCCGCTTGAACTCCGAGGTGAAGTGGAACTTGATCTCGGGGTAGGCCTCGATCATATTCCGCAACACCCAGTCCGATTCAGCGAGAAACACGATATTGCCGTCCTTGTCCGTGGCAATGCGGTCCGACTTGAATCTGCAGAATTTGTCCATTTCCTTTTCGTCGCTCGCGGTGATCCAGCACGCCTTGTAAATTTTCATCGGTTCGAACCTGCAGGCCGCGTTGTACTCGTGCTCCAGCCGGTACTGGAGCACGTCGAACTGGAGCTGCCCCACCGTGCCGACGATCCTGCGGTTGCCCTGCTGCTGGGTGAAGAGCTGGGCCACGCCCTCGTCGGTAAGCTGCTCGATGCCCTTTGCAAGTTGTTTCGATTTCGACGGGTCGAGGTTCACGAGCTCCTTGAACACCTCGGGCGAGAAGGTCGGGATGCCCTGGAACATGAGCTTCTCGCCTTCCGTGAGCGTGTCGCCGATCTTGAAATTGCCGGTATCATACAGGCCGATCACATCGCCGGGAAAGGCCTCGTCCACAATGCTCTTGCGCGCCCCCAGAAAACTCGCCGGGCTGGTGAACCGGATCTGTTTGCCCAGGCGCACGTGAAGGAACATCTTGTTCCGCTCGAACTTGCCCGAGCAGACGCGGATGAAGGCGATGCGGTCGCGATGCCTGGGGTCCAGGTTCGCGTGGATCTTGAACACGAAGCCCGTGAAGTCCTTCTCGTCGGCATTGACGATGCGCTGGTCCGTGGGCCTGCTGCCGGGTGTGGGCGCGATCTCGGTAAAGGTATCGAGCAGTTCCTTTACGCCGAAGTTGTTGATGGCGCTGCCGAAGAAGACCGGCGCAAGGTCGCCGCGCAGGTAGGCATCGACGTCAAAGGGATTGTGCGTGCCCTCGATCAACTCCACGTCCTCCCGGAGCTTTACTGCATAGTCGCCGAGCTGCTGGTCAAGGACGGGGTCGCCGATGCCCTGGATCTCGAGCACGTCGTTCGCGACCCTGACGCCGCCGGGCCGGAAGAGGTAGAGGCTGTTGTTGTAGAGATTGTAAACGCCCTTGAACGAGGTCCCCATGCTGATCGGCCATGAGAGCGGCTGGACCTTGATGTTCAGCTTCGTTTCGAGCTCGTCCAGAAGCTCGAAGGGGTGCTTGCCCTCGCGGTCGAGCTTGTTCACGAAGATGATGACCGGCGTCTTGCGCATGCGGCAGACTTCCATAAGCCGCAGGGTCTGTTCCTCCACGCCCTTGACACAGTCGATGATGAGGATGACGCTGTCCACGGCGGTGAGCGTACGGTAGGTGTCCTCGGCAAAATCCTTATGGCCGGGCGTGTCGAGCAGATTGATCTTGAGCCCATTGTAGTCGAAGCCCATGACCGACGTTGCCACCGAGATGCCGCGCTGGCGCTCGATGTCCATGAAGTCCGAGGAGGTGCTCTTCCTGATCTTGTTCGACTTGACCGCGCCCGCCACCTGGATCGCGCCGCCGAAGAGCAGAAACTTCTCCGTCAGGGTGGTCTTTCCCGCATCCGGGTGACTGATGATGGCGAAGGTCCGCCGCTTGTTTATTTCGTCTGTATAGTCCATGAATTTTGTATGTTAATCGTATTGCCGTGGTCGTGTATGTGATAGTACAGCCGCTTCAGTTCTGCCCGGCAGGTACCGCCCGCGGATACCAGGAGATGCTATGAATACCCGGAACAACCTGCGATGAGGGAGCCCCGGAGCCATGCAACATAACAACTGGACGTGTAAAAGTCAAGGATTTCTTGCGTTTTGAGGGAGAGTGGGGCGTGTCACTCCGTCCGAACTCAGCCATGATACGCTGTACTGATGGCCCTGTGTGTTTCCGCGGCCAGCTCTTTTCGCGATTGTCCGGGATGTACCTTGATCCCCTTGAGAGGGACGACCTCCACGTCGATGGATCTGAGCGACAGGAACCGGAGGAAGTGTTTCGCAAAGGTCACTCCGCCATAGTAGAAGACGAGGTCGCGGTTCTCCGGCGTGACGTGCTCGTTGTTCACTCGGTTGTAGCTAAGGCAGACCGGGACGATGTCAGCCCGTGTCAGGACGGCAGCATCAAACAAGGAGATTTTAAAGGGCTGCACGCGGTCGCCATTCGACGTGGTGCCTTCGGGAAAGAGCACAACGGGAAGGCCCTGGCCGAGCGCGAAGGCAATGTCCTCGATCTCGCGTTTCAGTCCCGACGGCCTTCTGCGTTCGACAAAAATACTTCCGCTCAGCCGGGCCAAGGTGCCGAGCAACGCGGTGTTCTTCAGTTCAACCGAGGTGATGAACACCGAGGGGACGAGCGAGGAAATGACAAGGACGTCGATATAGGAAAGATGATTCGACACGATGAGGCGTACGCCGCCGGTCTCGTGGAGGTGTTCGGCATGTTTCACGTGCACGCGGATGTTGAACAGAAAGAGCGCTACTCGCGCAAAGCCCGAGGTGGTCCGTATTGCAGCAGTCCGTTTCGTTTTCCGATGAACGGGGAGAAGGCAGATGATGCCTGATAGGACAAGATATAAGAGGAGAAGGGGCATGAGCCCCGCTCCTTTGAGCAGTGTTCGCATAGTGTGTGCGCTCCTGATTCGTGAACTATTCCAACGTGTTCCGCTGTCAAGATCGCTGGTTGCGATTATTGCATATGGCCCTGCACTTTTCAATTGAAAAACGGCTGGTTGGATGCCTGTACTCCGTTGAGACAAAGCATCCGGCCGTTGTCGACAGGCAATCATCTCCAAAATGCACCTTGTTGTATAAAAGCACACGTCTTCTTGAACGGGGTTTACATCTTGGGTAACCGCGGCTATACTTGAATTAGGACGGATGGTAATGCCTGCTCGCAGTTATTCACTTTTTCAGGGGGTTGCACCTGATGAGTGTTATGGCGGAATTCAGCGTGGTACCGGTCGGGACAGGTGCCAGCCTCAGCCCCGTGATCGCGCGAGTTCTCCAGATCGTTGCGAAGAGCGGTGTTCGACTACAAGGCAAATCCGATGGGTACCGTGCTCGAAGGCTCATGGGAGGAGGTCATGGGCGTTATCAAGAAATGCCATGATGAGGTCATGAAGGATGCGGAGCGTGCCGTGACCAGCATCAAGATAGACGATCGCAAAGGGACGGAAGCACGGATCGAGAAAAAGCTTGGGTCGGTGGAACAGAAGCTCGGGATGAAACTGAATACCTAACGGGAGCGAGGTGGGTATGAACGACAAACAGGTCGCAAACGGCATGATCGAACGGCTCAAGGTCCAGGAGAAGGCACTGTCGAACCTCGCGGATTCCGTGAAGAAGCATGAGGTGGTGACGGCTGAGGATATAAAAGACCTACAGACGGAGCTCAAGGCGCTGAAAGTGTTCCTCGCCCGGAATATCCCCGGGTTCAAAGAGCAGTTTCCCGAGATCCAGGGAAAGGTGAAATAAGTATGTCCTGGAAGAAGGTCCAGTTCATTGAAAGGGAGGCGAGTTATATGAAGATCGTCGGCAAAGTAGAGAGATCATACAAGCAGACATATAAAAAGAAATCATCGACCGCAGATCCCTATCTTCCAAAAGGCGCGAGCAAGAGGATAACGGTTTGCGACGGGTGCCATACCGTCTACAAGAACAAGCGGTGGTATGCTGATCCGCATCTCTACAACGCCGCGGTCAAGATCCGCGATACGGCCGTCGCGGTCTGCCCCGCCTGCCTGAAGATACGCGATAATTTCCCCGGCGGCATCGTGACGCTGAAGGGCGATTACGTGCTTCCCCACAAGCAGGAGCTGTTGAACCTTATCAAGAACGAGGAGGCGCGGGCGCGGGGCTTTAACCCGCTCGAGCGCGTGATGTCCGTAAAGGAAAACGGTTATGGCAGCATCGTGATCTCCACGACGAATGAAAAGCTGGCGCAGCGGATCGGCCGGTCGATCAAGAAGGCCTTCCGAGGTGAAAGACTGAGACTCGCATGGTCGGCTACGGCGCCATGGCAGCCGAGTCGAGACTGAGACTCGCATGGTCGGCTACGGCGCCATGGCAGCCGAGTCGATGGTCGCGATCATGGCCGTGATTGCCGCCTGCGTGCTGCAGCCCGGCACGTATTTTGCGATCAATAGCCCGGCCGGCATTGTGGGGCAGGCGCCCGAGGCTGCCGCTGCAACCATCTCCAGCTGGGGTTTTTCCGTGACCGCCGCCGATATGCATGCGCTTGCGCAAGCGGTAGGTGAGCAGACACTCTTTAACCGCACCGGGGGCGCTCCGGCGTTTGCCGTGGGCATGGCAAATATTTTTTCCCACAGCATCGGGGGGCAGGCGCTCATGGCGATCTGGTATCACTTCGCGATCATGTTTGAGGCCCTCTTCATTCTGACCGTGCTCGATGCCGGCACCCGCGTCGGCCGCTTCATGGTGCAGGATGCGCTGGGCCACGTCTGGAAGCCGCTCGGCCGGACCAGTTGGTATCCCAGCATCCTGGCCAACAGCGCCCTCATCGTAGGCGCCTGGGGATATTTCCTGTGGCAGGGCGTGAAGGACCCGCTGGGCGGGATCAACTCGCTATGGCCCTTGTTCGGAATCTCGAACCAGTTGCTAGCCACCGTCGCCCTCTGCGTGGCGACCACCATCATCATCAAGATGGGCCGGGCACGCTACGCGGCCGTCACTGTGGTCCCGCTGGCCTGGCTCGTCGCGGTGACCTTTTCCGCGTCCTACTACAAGATTTTCGATCCCAATCCGAGGATCGGCTTTCTAGCCCACGCGCGGCTGTTGGCGTCGAGTGCCGCTGCCAGCGGGCCATCGGCCGCGGCGACTGCCCGGCTCGTCTTCAACGACCGGCTGGACGCTGCGGTGACGGGCGTTCTGATCTTCCTGATTGCGATGATCCTGGTGGAGTCGGCCACCGAGTGGATTCGAATTTTGGGCGGCAGCAAGCGGCCCGTGCTCCGCGAATCGCCCTTCGTGGCTTCCCGCTTTGCCACCGAGGAGCAGATATGACCCGCTTGCGAGCAGTCTTCCGTGGATTCTTTGGGCGAATCCCGGCCATCGTGGGCTCGGTTCTTCGCGAGATTTTCGACGAGTCCGCCTATGCCCGTTTCCTCGAACGCCGTCAACTCGCTACCTCGCCCCAGGCCTATGCCGAGTTCCTCCGGGAAAGCGAAGCCACCCGTCAGCGCCGCCCGCGCTGCTGCTGACGGTGTGGCAATCCAATCCGGCAACACCGTCCCAATGCTTGTTGTAGTTCGTCGTACGTGGACGCGATACACTGAGCGCTATGCGGGTTCTTGGCATCGACTGCGGCACCGAGTACACGGGCTTTGGCGTGGTCGAATTGGCTCCTTCCGGACGACTTCAGTGCTTGACCTGCGGCGCCATCAAACTTTCCCCACGCGAGCCTTTACCAACCCGTCTGAATCGAATCTACGCGCGCCTGGATACGCTGATTCAGGAACATCACCCCGACCAGGTTGCCATTGAGGACGTCTTCTACGCCCTGAACGTCAAATCAGCCCTCAAACTCGGGCAGGTGCGCGGGGTAGCGATGCTGGCCGCCGCCGCCGCCGGTTTGGAGGTAGCCGAGTACGCGCCCCTTTCCATCAAGTCTGCGGTCGTGGGCTATGGGAAGGCCGAGAAACAACAGGTCCAACATATGGTGACCCGCCTGCTCGATCTTGCCCAACCGCCGGAGCCCTCCGACGCGTCGGATGCGCTGGCCATCGCCATCTGCCACCTGCACACCGCGGCCACGCTCCTTCGCCAGGGAGCGCACCCTGGTCGGGAGAGAGGCGCGGTTCGATGAGAGCAGTGCCAATCACGCCCGCCCAATTCGCACATGGCCGGGTGTTCCAACTTTCTCTATTCTGGCTTTAGAATCGATTCGCCCTTATGACTTCCGTGCTCCGGCGTTGGCTTGCTTCCCCAATTGTTTCCATTGTTCTCGTGCTGATTGGCATCTGTTCGCCGTCCGCCTTCGCGCAGGTCCAGGCGCCGGCGGCAGCCATCAGTTTTTCCCTCGACTTTCCCCAATCGATTCCCGATCACTACGAAATTTCAGTTTCCTTCGAGGGACGGGCGACCTACGATTCGACCGGCAAGCTCACCCCGGACTCAGAACCCGGCGATCCCTTTCACCTCGACTTCACAATTTCGCCCGCCACCTGCAACCGGATCTTCGATCTTGCGGCCAAGGCAAATTACTTCGAAGGCCAGATTGATTCCGGCAAACACAACCTCGCCTCCACCGGCGCCAAGGTTCTGACTTACAACAATGGCGCGCGTCACACCCAGGCCGCCTACAACTATTCGCCGGTCCACGCCGTGCAGGAGATCACCGCCATCTTCCAGAACATGTCCAGCACGCTCGAATTTGGCCGGCGGCTCGACTATTACCATCACCACCAGAAGCTGGCGCTCGACGAAGAAACCAAGCGCATGGAACAAATGGCCAACGAGAAGAACCTCGAGGAAATGCAGGCCATAGCGCCCATCCTGCAAAAGATCGTTGCCGACCCGTCCGTCCTGAACATTACCCGCTCCCGGGCGCAGCGGTTGCTGAATGCCCGAGTAACCGCTGCCTCCCATTGAGCCCCGCTTGAGAGCCGCTGTCGAGTATTGGAATCAATGACTTGAACAAGGCGCCCCCTGGGTCCTCTTCCGGCGATCTCCATCTCCACACCCGGCCTGCCCGGATTGACCTGCTGGGCCAGAAGTTACAATTAAACCTAGCAACTAAACCGTTCCCGGCATGTTCTAATCAGGGAAAGGCACAAGAGTCTCCAGGAGACAATTTATGTCGAACCGAAGCTTGGGCACGTGGCTTGCTCTGGTGATAGGGCTGACGTTTGCGCTTACGGTGATTCCGGCGTTTGCGGAATCCCATGTGCGCATTGTCCGGCTCAGTGACGTTCAAGGCACGGTCGAGGTCGACCGCGGCACGGGACAGGGCTACGAACGAGCCGCCCTGAACATGCCCATGGTCGAGGGCATGAAACTGGCTGCCAAGGCCGACGGGCGTGCGGAGGTCGAGTTCGAGGACGGAAGCACGGTTCGCATCACTCCTAATAGCCGGATCGATTTCAGTACGCTTTCGCTGGAGGATTCCGGCGGGCGGGTTTCGACTCTGTCGCTTACCCAGGGACTGGCCTACGTCGACTACACGGCCAAGGGCAAGGGCGACGCCTTCACCCTCATGTTCAAAGACGAAAAAGTACGTCCCGGACAGGCGGTGCATTTCCGTGTGGATCTCCAGGACGCAAATGCGGTCCTGGCAGTTTTCAGCGGTGAACTGAAGGTGGACGGGCCTTCCGGCGTGGCAGAAGTCGGCAAGAACAAGACAGCTACGTTTGACTTCGCCGCCGGCAACAAGTTCGCCATCGCAAAGAATATCGAGGAACTGCCTTTCGACGCCTGGGACAAACAGCAGGCAAAGTATCAGCAGACCTACGCCAGTAAAGGCTCTTACCGGGACTACCCGTATGGCTATGGCGTTAGCGACCTGAACTACTACGGTAACTACACCAACATTCCCGGGTACGGCATGATGTGGCAACCCTACTTCGCGGGTGTCGGCTGGAGTCCGTTCGCCGATGGCTCGTGGATGTTCTACCCCGGGATGGGCTACACCTGGGTTTCGGCCTATCCGTGGGGCTGGATGCCCTATCGCTACGGAGCCTGGAACTTTGTGCCGGGCTATGGCTGGATGTGGCAGCCGGGCGGCTTTGGCGGGGGATGGTACACGCTCCCGCCGGTGACGAATCGCCCCAACGCTTCAACCACCCGTTCCTCCGCAACGGGGCACCTCAACCGTGGTGGTTGGACACCCGGGCCTGTCCAGCGGAGTTCCACGGCGTTTGATCGTGCAGAACGGCAGCGCCGGATTGGGCGTTCCTAGAGGTGCTGTCAACCATCTGGCTAAAGTTTCGCGGCAAGTCGAGCAGCACGGATCCGCGACCGTGCGTCCATCGGCTCCTCCAGCGAGCAGCGGCATGGGTTCGCCTGGGTTTGGCAGCAGTGGCAGCCACGCGAGCGCGGGTGGCGGCCACATGAGTACCGGCGGCGGACACATGAGTACGGGCGGCGGTCGCCCCACCGGTGGATCTTCCGGCGGCCACAGCGCGCCGCCAAGCCGGCATTAGAATTCACCGACATTGATCCTTTAAGGGCGACCTTCGGGTCGCCCGTTTCTTGTCCTGCACCATCGGGATTTGAATTTACCTTTGCTCTCTGACGGCCTGTGGAGAACTCGACAGCCCTTACCCTGAACCATTCAAAGTAGTGCCGATTTTTCACCGCGTCCTTGCGGCCTTTCTAAGCGCTCTCTGCGGTCTAGGATTCTCCGCGATCACGAGACAGTGATCCCTGCGTACCCGACAACCATCTGTCGATCTCCCGAAATATCCCCGGAAGTCGCGTACTTGATCAGTTCCGCGGAACTCGCGCCCAAACGCTTCGCCGCGGTCAGCATGGCAACCGCCGGCCCGTAACCGCACATACTGATTTCCTCGTTCGTCACCACCTCGTAGAGACCGCGCGGGTCCAGCGCCAGTATCCGTTCGATTGCTTTTTGATCTTTCACGCGGGTAATCGGATCCGATTCGTAGTGGTTCATGTCGCTGGAAGCGAGCACGAGGATGCGCTCGCCGGCATGAGACAGGACTTCGCCGATCGCCTCGCCTAAACCCGCGAGAACCGCGTACTGCCGAGTACCGATCGCAATGGGCACAAAGCGAACATCCTTGCGCTTGGCCTGCAGGAACGGCAACTGCACTTCGATGGCATGCTCGGCTACGTGGGCGGCAGAATCCTCGCTCAAAAGCGAAAATTGTTTCAGCAGGTCCGCTGCCAGCTCGGAGTCGACGGGCACATCGCCCAGCGGCGTTTCCCACACGCCGTCGCTCATGATGGAAAGCGATGTCCCCATGCCGGTATGGTTCGGGCAAAGCACGATGCAGCGTGCGGGCACGTCGAGCTGCGCATATACCGCGCCCGCCACGTGTCCGGAGTACATGTAGCCGGCGTGCGGCACGATACAACCGAGCGCGGGCACCAGTTCGGCAGCCGGCACGACATAGGTATGGATATCCGCGAGCAGTTTCCGCTGATCTTTGGGATAGAACCGGCCGGCTACAGCGGGATGGCGAATTGCAGGTGCGCCCATACGTCCTCCTTGCGGAGCCGGGCTACTTACCGGACTGCGGTTGGCTGCCGTTTCGCGAGACCAGTGCCCGGAAGATGGCCGCGCTTTTCTCCAGCGGCAGCGTTTCTGCGCGCACGGTAGGCTTTACGCCAGCCTCTTGCAACGCTTCCTTCAACGGCTCCGGCGCATACTCGGTTTTCAAATTGTTCCACAGCGTCTTGCGCTTCTGTCCGAACGACAACTTGAGAAAGCGAATGAATCCGTCCTCATCCACCTTCAGCCGATCAAGCTTGGGCGACATGGTCAGCCGCACCACCGAAGAATGCACCTTCGGCGGCGGAGAGAAAGCCCCGGGCGGAAGCGTAAACAGCCTTTCCACCTTGGCATACAACTGCGCGGTCGCCGACAGCAATCCGTAGTCGCTGCTGCCAGGTGAGGCGGCCAACCGGTCGGCAACTTCTTTCTGCACCATGATCACGATCGTGCTGAAACACTGGCGAAACTCAAACAGCCGAAGCAGGATGTCGGAGGTGATGTAGTAGGGGAGATTTCCCACCACTGGCACTGGCTCCGGGGTCTGCACCAGGCCGGGGCGCGACGAGCCCGGCTTCGGACCAAAGAGCGTGCTGAAATCGATGGCGAGGACGTCGCCTTCGATGATCTCGACATTGGGATGCAGCCCGAACTTCATGCGCAGTTGGGCGGCCAGCACCCGGTCCAGTTCGATCGCGATGAGACGCCGGCTCCGCTTGGCCAGCAGGGAAGTGAGCACACCCCGCCCCGGGCCAATCTCGAGCACGGTGCCTTGCGAAATGTCCCCCAGCGCGTCGATGATGCGTCCGGCGTTCGAGTCGTTCGCAAGGAAGTGCTGCCCGAGTTTCGGCTTGCGCCCGCTGCTCGCCGCTGCCCCTCTTGGCACGTTGACCCTCTTTCCTCCGCCCAGTTAGACTGGCAACGCTTATCCCGTGCGTTCCCAAGCGCGGCGCTTTTTCGCCGCCTGCAGCTCAGTCTTATTTCATCATATCCTGCGCCGGGTGTTCGCGGTTTTCCAGGGAGGTTCGTCTTCATGCATATCGCATTTGCTGCCTCGGAAGGTGTGCCCTTTTCCAAGACCGGGGGCCTTGCCGATGTAGTAGGCGCCTTGCCGCGCGCGCTGGCCGCCCAGGGACATCAGGTCAGCGTCTATCTGCCGCGCTACCGCCAGACCAAGTTGCTGGATCCGCAGCCCGTGGTCCGCAGTATTACCGTCCCCTTCGACGACCAGTACCGCTTCTGTTCCGTCGTCACCGCGGGCAACCAATCCGGAATACGCTACTACTTTGTAGACTATCCTCCCTACTTCGACCGGGACGCGCTCTATGGCACCGCGGTGGGCGACTATCCCGATAACGCCGAGCGCTTTGCCCTGTTCTCGCGCGCGGTAATTGAAGCCTCGAAAATTGTCGGCGCGCCCGATGTGTTTCATTGCCACGATTGGCAGTCGGCGCTGGTACCCGTGATGTTGCGCACCTTCTACGCGGAAGATCCGGCGTTTGAGAACGTTGCCACCGTCTTCACCATCCACAACATGGGCTACCAGGGACTGTTTCCCGCCGAGATCCTGCCCCTGCTGATGTTGCCCTGGGATCTGTTCACCATCTCCAAAATGGAATTCTTCGGTCAAGTGAACTTCCTGAAAGGTGCATTGGTCTTATCCGACTACGTCACCACGGTAAGCCGGAAGTACAGCCAGGAAATTCAGACCACGGAGTACGGTTTCGGCCTGGAAGGCGTGCTGCGGGGCCGGGCGGCCACCGTGACCGGAATTCTGAATGGCGTCGACTACGACGAATGGAATCCGCAGGTCGACAAGTTCATCGCGGCAAAGTTTTCGCCCGACGATCTTACCGGGAAAGCCAGAGACAAAGCCGACCTGCTCGCCACCTTCGGAATCAGGAATGCCGACGCAAAACTCCCGGTGATCGGTGTCGTCTCCCGTTTCGCCGCGCAAAAGGGATTTGATCTGATCGCGCAGATCATGGACCGTCTCGCCCGCGAGGACATGATCCTGGTGGTGCTTGGGCACCGGCGACAAGGACTATGAAGACATGTTCCTGCGCCTGCAGAAACAATTTCCCCATAAGATTGCCGTCAAGGTGGCCTACGACAATGCCATCGCGCACAAGATCGAGGCCGGCGCCGACATGTTCCTGATGCCGTCGCGCTACGAACCCTGTGGCCTGAACCAGATCTACAGCTTGAAGTATGGAACGGTTCCGATCGTGCGCGCCACCGGCGGCCTCGACGACACCATCGAACCCTGGGACGCGCGCACGGGGAAAGGAACCGGATTCAAGTTCTATGAATACAGTGGGGAGTCGCTCCTGTTGACCATCAAGGCGGCCTTGCAGGCCTTCCGCGACGAGGCTTCCTGGCTGGTCCTGATGCGCAACGGAATGTCGCGTGATTTTTCCTGGAGCGCCTCCGCCAAGGAGTACATAAAAATCTACGAACGAGCGCGGCAGAGCCGGGCCGCCGCCAAGCTGCAGGGCTTCACGTCCAGTCGGACACCGGTCGAACCCCAGTTGATGCCCAGCCCGACGGAGGCGCCCACTCGCCTTCCTCAGAAATAAAAAGCGAGAAACGAAAAACGCACCGGGTAGAAAGAAAAACCCGGCGCGTCGAAACAGGCTATTTCGTTTACCACTCCAGCCCCTTCAATGGCCGGTCCGATCTCGGGTACTGATGACGCAGTGCTCGCCGCCGTGCCGCTCATCTCATTTGATTCATAAAACCCAAGGTTGAAGCCCTCATAGACGCTGTTGTTCGCCAGCCGACGCTGCTACAATTTCCCAAGAGTTTCTCCTTTTGTTCGTATGGCAGCCTTTCCCAAAACTATCTTCCACGTCGACATGGACGCATTCTTCGTGTCGGTGGAAGAACTGTCGGATCCCTCGCTGAAGGGTAAAGCTGTGGTCGTGGGCGGCCAGCGCGATGAGCGCGGCGTCGTGTCGGCGGCATCCTACGAGGCGCGTAAGTTCGGAGTGCATTCCGCCATGCCCCTGCGCACGGCGGCCAAACTTTGTCCGCAGGCGATTTTTGTGGACGGCCACCCCGAGCGCTATCGAGAATCCTCGGCCAAGGTCTACGAAGTTTTGAACACGTTTTCGCCTCTGGTCGAGATGGCATCGATCGACGAGGCTTACCTTGACATGACCGGAACCGACCGCCTGCACGGTCCGCCGCTGCGGGCCGCCCATGCGCTGCACAAGAAAGTGAAGTCGGAAACGCAGTTGAACTGCTCCATCGGGATCGGCGCGTCGCGCCTCATCGCGAAAGTTTCCTCGGCCAAGGCCAAGCCCAATGGCGTGCTCTGGGTGATCCCGGGACAGGAAGCGAAGTTTCTCGCGCCCCTGGATGTGCGCGATATCCCGGGCGTCGGCAAAGTGATGGAGCAGAACCTGCACGCCCTGGGAATCCGGCAAGTCGGAGACCTGGCCGCTTTGCAGGAGGACGTGCTCGAGCAGCGTTTCGGCAAATGGGGCTTGGCGCTGGCTGGAAAAGCGCGCGGTGAAGATGCCGGCGGCTGGTTCGATGCCGAGGTCGGCGAGCATGGTGACCCGAAGTCAATCAGCCACGAACACACCTTCAACGAAGACACGGCGAATCAGGCACAACTCGAGTCTACGCTGATGCGCCTTACGGAAATGGTTGCCCGGCGCCTGCGCGAGCATGCCCTTCATGCCCGCACCATTCAGCTGAAACTGCGCTACCAGGACTTCACCACCATTACGCGTGCGCACTCGCTCGCCGCGCCCACGCAGCTCGACACCGAAATCTTCGAGCAGATCCGCGCCCTGTTTCGCAAAAACTGGAAGAAGGGCGCCGAGATTCGTCTGCTCGGGGTTCACGTTTCGTCATTCGAAGATACCGCCCCCGCCCAATTGGATCTTCTCGATGACGGGAAGCACCAGCGTTGGCAGCAGGCGCTGGCGGCCGCCGATCGCCTACGCGACAAGTTCGGAGAGTCCAGTGTCGGCCTGGCCGGAGGGATGAAGGGCGCCTTCCGCGAGAAGACCCACGAAAATCCCGCCAGTCTGCCCGGGAAAGCTCCGAAGAAGAAGGGAGGCGCCGGCTGAAGGAGTGTGCGCGGTGATCCCTTGGGGGGCAGGGAGGCCAGGGGTTTCGGTGTACACAACGTGCCCTTCCGCTTGAACTCGTACGCCATTGCTCTCGCAATCGAGCTCAAACGCCTCGGCTGGACGAGTGGCTCTGGCATAATTGGGGCGCCGCAGCGACATTTGGAACTGATCCACTGGAGGACAACATGAGCGAGCCGGAAGAAGCCATCGATCGGAGAACATTCTTGACCAAGTCCGCGGCTCTGCTGGCCGGAGGTGCAGCGTTCGCGAGGACAGCTCTTTCGTACGACAAGATTGTGGGCGCCAACGATCGCATTTCAGTGTGCCACATTGGCAACGGGAGTCGGGGTGGGGAGTTGGCCTGGATCGTGTCTCAGTTGAAGACCAGCCAAAACGTCGAGATGACCACAGTGTGCGACCTGTGGCGGCTGAACCGCGAGAAGGCGGTCGCGGCGAATGCAAAATATTATGGCCGCGCGCCACGCGCATATCAGTACCTGGAGGACGTGCTTGCTTTGAAAGACGTAGACGCGGTGATCATTTCCACGCCCGAGCACTCCCACTCGCCCATCCTGAAAATGGCGGTAGAAGCCGGCAAGGACGCCTACGTTGAAAAGCCGATGGGCAATGTGCTGGCCGAGGCAAAGGCGGCCCGCGACGCGGCCATGAGATCGAAACGGATTGTACAAGTGGGTACGCAGCATCGCAGCGAACCTTATCCCCAGGCGGCTCGCGAATTGGTCCAGACCGGCGTTCTCGGAGAGGTGAGCAAGGTGGAAATTGTTTGGAATTACCACGGTCCGCGGTGGCGTGGACGCGAGGAAACCAAGCTGATCCGAGAACAGGATACGGATTGGCGGAAATGGCTGCTTACGAAGCCCAATCGCCCGTTTGATCCCCAAGATCTATTGCGAATTCCGCTTGTACAAGGAATTTTCAAGCGGCATTCCCGATCAATGGATGAGCCACGCGACCGACCTCGTGCATTGGTTCATGAATGACAGCTTTCCTCGCTCGGCGGTGGCCCATGGCGGCATTTTTGCGTGGCGCGATGGCCGAGAGAATGCCGATACGTTTCAAGCCTTGCTGGAATATCCAAAGGGTTTTCTGGTGAGCTACTCAACCAGTTTCGGCAACGACTCCCCCGGTTTCACTCGCTATATGGGGAAAAAAGCAACCCTGACTAACATCGGAGGCGAAGGCAGTCCACGATACCAATTGGTCGAAGAGAAAGGAAATCATGAGGACGACGCCAACATCGACCAGATCAGGGCCGCGAAATACGTTCTTCTGCCCGGCGAAACAAAAGTTCCGCCCATGAGCATCGATGACCTTTCGCTGGGACACATGGCCAATTGGTTCGAATGTATGCGTTCCCGGCAGCAGCCTCGTTGCACAGTGCAGGATGGATTTGCTCACTCGGTGGCCTGCATGATGGCAGCGGAGGCTTATTTTTCGGGTAAGAAACAGTATTGGGATGCCGCCACTGAGACGATTCTGGATCACGTACCTGGAGGCCAAGCGGTTTCGGGGTGAGCTGAGAGCGGCTATACACAATACTGGACGATCTGTTTCGATCGGTCATGCGGGCGGTGTGCCCGGAGGCTTGCAAGGATTAGTTCTGCGACGATCGACAGTGGCCACCGACCACCGACCAAGGACCACTCTTAAACAACGAAAGCCGGGACATCCGGAATTTCTTCCGGTCCCGGCCCTCGCTTCCTTCAACCTCGGTTGTAGATGTTAGTTCGCAGGCTTGACGCTGGCGGTCGTCGGGGCAGGAGTCCCGTTGGCCGCGTTGCCATTCGCGCCGCTGTTGTCCGTCGTGCCCGTGCGCGTGAGGCGCGGGAAGAACGGCGTCACTTCAAACGGCATCTTGTCGCGGGCCGAGGTGATGGCCACCGGCTGCGACTTCACCAGCTCGACTTTGTCGTCCCACGGATTCAGTTTGACGCGTCCCCCGAGAGGCAACGCCGCAATCTGGTCCAGCTTGTTCCAGTCAATCTGCGGAGCCGAGCCCATCAGCTGTGACATGCGGGTCACGGTAGCGCCTTCGGCCATGTTGTTGCCCAGGTGCGCCGTCAGCAATGCATTCAGCGCGCCCGCGCGGGTGTTGAGCGCCTTCAGGAACAGGCCCGCGCCGTCCAACTTCTGGGCGTAGGGCGAGTTCTTCAGCATCTCGATGGCTTTCTTGTCGGCGGCAGCTTCTTCCTCCGGAATATGCTTGAAGCCCAGGTTCTGGTAGGTCGCTTCGTCCGAGAAGAGCATGCGGTCGTTGAAGGCGTACTTGCTGCCCAGGTTGTGTCCCAGGACAATGTGTGCCAGTTCGTGAGCGAGCGCCATCGCCAGGCTGGATTCGTCTGGCAGGACGTCAATCAGGCCGCGGCTGATGATGATCGTGTTGCCCACGCTGAAGGTCTCGAGCGGCGAAGTGAGCAGCACGCGCGTCCGGACCGGGCGGGGCAGGTCGATGTTATTGGTGACTTCCATGTTGTTGACGACGGTCTGCAGAATCTTGTCGACGTCACCCTCAGGAGCCAGCAAGCCGGCGCGGGTGAGGCGCTCCACCACGTTGTCTTCCGCCTGCTGCTGCCATTCGCGCTCGGCTGCCAGCGGCGAAGCGTCCTGCGCGGTCGGACTGTCGTCCTGCACGCTGTCGACGCGGATGTTGGTGAGTTCATCAGACTGCAGGTCTTTCTTCAGGTCGTAGCCCCAGATGCGGGTCTGCGCCTTGAAAGCCATCTGGTTCTTAACGCCCGCGCTGAAGTCGCCTTCCTCGCTGTAGATGAAGGCCGGGACCCAGTATCCCGGAATCAGGTTCAGGCGCCAGCTGTCCATGTGGAAGAAGAAAGCGTTGCGCGGCCGGGGCGCGTAGGTGCCGTTCAGGCGCACGATGTTGTAGTCCTGGTCCTCAATCCAGATGCGGCCCAGGAACCGGCCCTGGCCACTTTTTGGCTTGGGGGTCACGTCAAACACCAGGCAGCGCACGTCGCCCAGGAATTCACGGCGCACGTAGCGGAAGTCATAGTGCTGGCGATCGAAGTCGTTACGGTCCGCGAAGATCATCCAGGAGAAACCCAGCGGCTGGTACTGCACCTTGAACAGCTTGCTGAAGCCGCCCAGCAGATGCTTCTCCATGCTCCGGTCGTCCTTGATGTAGTCCTTGCGGTCGATGGTGGTGCTGAGATCCATGCGGCCCAGGAAGTACTTGTCATCCTGCGGCACCGGACCGAGCGCGGGATCGAGGGTGAGGTTCTGCAGATAGGTCTCGATCACGGGCGTGCGGGTCTGCAGCATCTTGATCAGGCCCTTTTCGCGCGTCACGAAGCGGTCCACCACCTGGTCCATAGTCGTGGGCTGCGGTCCGGCCTGCGGAGGCGCGGGCTGCACGTTCGCCGCGGGCGCCGGTGAAGGCACCTGGGGCGTCGTTGCAGGCGGCGCGGTCTGTGCCTGGTCGGGCGTCGGCGCCGACGCCGACATCTGGACCGCCGGCTGCGACGTCGTCTGCGAATCTGCCGGTTGCTGTGCTACCGCACTCAGCGAAACGAGCAGTATGACCATCCAATTCAAGCTGCGCATAACTCTCATCTCCATATTCCTTCAGTACGCCAACTGGAAAACAACGTGTACGATTGCGGTGGAATCCACCGGCTGACCATTGCGCAAAGCCGGCTTGAAGCGCATCTTGTTGGCGGCAGCGATGGCAGCTTCATCCAGCCCGTGACCCAGGCCGCGGACGACGCGATTGACGTGCAACTGTCCGTTGGCCGCAAACATTACTTCGAGCAAAACTTCTCCCTCCAGCTTGAGCTGGCGGGCTTCGTCCGTATAAACCGGATTTGGCTTGAACGTGATCTCCACCGAATTCGTGGGCGGACCCGAATCAAGCTGCGGCTTGGGCGTGCCATGAGAAAGCTCCTGCTGCCCAAACGCGCCCGTCGCCACCGCGTTTCCGCGGCCATTGCTGCGCCCGTCGCCGTTGCCGCCGGTCGCCACGCCATTGCCAAAGCCGGCACTGGCCACCGTCCCCTTCATTCCCTTGGCTCCGCCGGTCCCGTTGCCATATCCCGGACCCTGCGGCATGTCGAACGCGCCCGTGGCCGCGGCCACCAGGTGCGCTCCCGGCTTGCCCTCGCCCTTCAGTCCGTTCGGATCGCCGAAGCCGCCGGTCTGTACTTTCTGGACGGGGGCATTCAACGTCGGGACGGCCGAGCTCCCTGTCGAAAATTCGCCGGTGTGAATCAGTTGCGGACGCGCCCCCCCGGAAATCTGTTTCAGCTGGGGCGTCTGGAAATTGTTAACCACGACCTTGGGCGCTTCGGGCTCGGGCGGCCTGGGCTGCGCCACTCGCACTTCCCGGGGCACGATCAGATGCGGCGATGCGACCGGGACCGCCGGCAGCAGCTTCGCCCGAACCATCTGCGGCTTCGGTTTCGGCAATGGCTTGGGCTCGACGTCCCCGCAACGGCACCAGCTGGGTGAGGTGATAGTCTGGTCTTCACCTGCAGCTTCTCCGGAAACAGCAGACCGATGTTCACCAGCAGCAGGATGAACGCCAGCTCAATCCCATAGCTGGTGGCGAGCGTCTGCCAGCTGATCCGTTTCGTCGGAAGAAGGTTGAACTGCGGTCCGCGATAAGCCGTGGCCATGCAATAGCTCCAATATGAGGAACCCGGGCCGGGGAGAGTGCGCGGGTGGAAGCTTTACGGTAGGGGAAATGGGACGAGGGGTAAACGTGTCTGCCGCTGGTGTACCTTGGTAACCAGTTGAGATTCACAGCGGAACACAGCCCAAAACGGGCGCCAATGCTGGGGTTTCGGCGATCTAGTCTGGCCGGCGCCTACGAAAGTAGTAGAACACCGGGATGCCCGCCAGGATTACCACCGAACCCGCGGCTGAATTCAGGAGATTATCGGTGAACGTGTAGTAGAGAAGAATGGCCGAAGCAAGGACAAACAGCGCAGGCACAACAGGATAGCCCCAGACCCGATAAGGACGGCTGGCGGCGGCTTCGCGACTCCGAAACACAAAGACTGAACTGCTGGTAATCATGTAAAAGAGCCATTCGGAAAAGATGGCCAGCGAAAACAGCTGCCGGAAGCTTCCGCCCACCAGCAGCAGCGCGCTTGCCAGCGCAAGTTGCAGAACGAATCGCGACCGACGGCGTGAGGAATTGCGGGTGCACCCTCGCGACCGAGGGAAAGAAGTAACCGTCGCGGGCCGCCGCAAACGGCACGCGCGCTCCGCTCATGGTCGTGCCGTTCAGGGTCACCAACATCGAAAGTGCCATCCCCGCGGAAACGACGCTGGCGCCGAGCGCACCCAGGACCAGGGCAACGGCGTCTGAGGCGGGACGCGGAGAGCTGGCGATGGCAGCCGCAGGCAGCACGTATTGCACGCCCGCATTGACCAGCACGTAGAGCGCGCCCACGATGGCCACGCCCGCAATCAGCGCGATGGGAATGTTGCGTTCCGGCTGGCGGATCTCGCCGGCCACCATGTTGAGGTCGTTCCATCCGTCATAGGCCCACAGAGCCGCAACCAGTGCTGCCATGAATCCAGCGATGCCACCTTTAGCGCCGACAAAAGTCGTGGCGAAGTTGTTCCAGCCCGCGCCTCCGCGATACCCGAAGCAGACCACCACGATCCCCAGGATGATGGCCACCTTCAGAAGCGTGAAGACGAGTTGGAACTCGCCGGCTTTCTTGACCCCGATGTAGTTCAGGAAGGAGATGAACACGGCGGCAGCGATCGCGGCCAGCTGTCCGTAGGTGATGACGAGCGGCCCGGTCAGAAGGTGGCGCGAGAAGAATGAGAACACGGAAAACGTGCCCAGGATGCGCACGAAGCCGGTGGTAACAGTGGCGATCGAGGCCGGCTTGGAGACGATCACGGTGGTCCAGGCATAGAGAAATCCGCCCAGCGGACCGTAAGCATCGCGCACGTAAACGTACTCGCCGCCCGCCTGGGGCTTCATCGCGCCCAGTTCCGCATATGTAAGCGCCCCGAAAAACGAGAGCAGGCCGCCGACGAACCAGGCGAGATAGACCAGTTTCGCGGAGCCGACTGCCTGCATCATCTCGGACGGGACCAGGAAAATGCCGCTGCCGATGATGGTGCCGACGACGATCGCGGTGGAATGGGTGACGCCCAGGTCGCGGGCCAGTTGTAGTTCGAGCTTCGCTGGGCTGGCAGCAGGCATGGAGGAGTTGCAGTATACGAGAAAAGCTTGCGAGCTCACCGCAAACCTGACGAAGGACCTGAAGAGCGAACCGCAAAGACCGCCGAGGCATCCCGAAGGTCGCCAAGGACTTCTCTGCGCTTTTCGAGCAACCGACTTTGATCTCGTGCGCCCAGAATCTTAAACCGCGGAGAGCGCAGAGTGACTGGCAGAGTTCGCGGAGCAACCTCCGCCCGTTTCTTGAAGGTTCCGTTGCGCTCTTTGCGCTCCCTTGGCGTGCTTTGGTTTTAAAGTTGTTTTCGGCGCTCTCTGCGAATTCCCAGCGTTCTCCGCGGTTCAAGATTTGCTCGCTGGGCTTGCCGCCCCCAGGCCCGACACAATTAGCCCTGGGATAATAAAACGGGCCAGGAGGTCCACTGGCGGCACCGCGGGGGTCCGGACGGCCCTGAACCTCGACCCGCCCCTAAAGTGCGCTCCAATCGCTTCTGTGCGCAATCTACGGCCATTGTACGCGATGTTCAGACCTGACTTGTCGTGCCAGAACGTCGTCCGTACACATTCACAATAACTTAGCTTAAAGTGAATCACAATGAGATTTCAGTCAACGCCTGTTCTATCAGTCGTCCCGGAAGGACGCTTAGGTGCCCGGCCGCCGATCCTTCGTCAGGAGGCCCGCGCCATACCCGATGACAAACGTAACCACTGTCCCAATCGCCACATACCACGTCCAGGGCACCTTTGTTCCCAGCCACAGATAGAGCTCCACGCCAAACCCGAAAAGCATTCCGACCATGCAGCCCCTCTGGTTGGCCCGCTTGGTGAGGACGCCCAGCAGAAAAACTCCCAACAGAGCCCCATAGGCGACCGAGGCAATCGTCAGCCCGACCTCAACCACCCGCGCCACCTTGTGCATCGACAGCACGGCCAGCGCGAACAGCAGCAGCGCCCAGAAAAATGTCGATATGCGGGACAGGCGCAGCTGTGTGCGGTCATCGGTCTTGGGATGGCGGCGCAGGTAGAAATCCATCATGGAACTCGATGACAGCGAATTCAGCGCCGCGCTGAGGTTCGACATGGCGGCGGCCAGGATGGCCGCAATCAGCAATCCGGAGATCCCGTGCGGTAGGCGGGTTACGATGAACTTCGGATAGATGTAATCGGCTTTCCCGAACGACGCCGAAGGCAATTGGTAGTAGGCCCAAAGCATCACGCCCACGACCAGAAACAAAGCAAACTGAAAAAAGATCGCGATGCCGCTCGAAATCAGCGCAGTCGCCGACTGGCGCTGGCTGCGGGCCGCCAGCAGTCGCTGCACGATGAGTTGATCGGTGCCATGGCTGGCCGTGGTGAAGAACGCTCCGCCGATCAGGCCGGCCCAAAACGTGTACGGCTGCCAGAAGTTCGGCGCGAAGTCGAAGACTTGTAATTTCCCTGCGGTCGAGGCGAGCGCATGAATCGCGGGCCATCCGCCGGGAACCAGGCGCAGGATCGTGAACACCCCCACCAGCGTTCCGCCAATGTAGATCCCGGTTTGCACCACGTCCGTCCAGATGACGGCCGCCAGCCCGCCCTCGAAGGTGTAGATCAGCGTGAGCAGCGTGATGATAGCGATGGATGCGATTTCCCCGGTGCCCAGCGCGATTGACACCACGATCGACACCGCGTACACGCGCACGCCTTCCGCGGCCGCGCGCGTGAGCAGGAAAAGGGAAGCGGTCAGGGTGCGCAGATTCTTTCCAAAGCGCCGCTCAATCAGCTGGTAGGCGGTGTAGAGGTCGCCGCGAAAGTAATGGGGCAGCAGCACGAAGCTGATGAGAATGCGCCCCGCCACGTAGCCCATCGCGACCTGCAGAAACTTCAGGTTCGAATCGTAAGCGAGGCCGGGCATGCTGATGATCGTGAGCGTGCTGGTTTCGGCGGCAACAATCGACAAGGCGATGGCCCACCAGGGAATATTCCGATCGGCAAGGAAGTAGTCGCGCAGGGAACGCTGCTTCTTCCGGAAGCGCAGCCCGAACAGGGTGATGCCTATGAGATAGAGGACGATGATGGCGAGGTCGAGATGATTGAGCCCCATATCCCGTGGTGCCTGTCATTATGAGGGCGAAGGGACGGTTGGGGGAGTGAATGTCCAGTCACCCGTCTTAATGAAATCTCGGGAAACATCTCGGAAGACCAGGCGTAGCAGTGCGTACAAAATCGCGAAGTGACGGCCGGACATCGCTTTTACACCGGCAGCGTCAATTGGTGCAAAGGCCAGGTTTTGTCCCCAATCGAAGATTGGCCATACTGGAGTGGCGATTCGTGCAGCAGAAATCGGGGGCTTCAACTGTCCATGTATTGGGCTTCGCCATTGCCGAAGGACCAATTTTCCCAGGACGTTTCGACCAGGCTTACCATGAGGTCTTGCCGCGGTAATCCGGGGGATTCCTCAAGGATAGCCGCTAGGCGCTCGAAGAATTTTCTTTTCTGTTGAGGCTTGCGGCCGACGCTAAGCGTGATCTGGACGAAAACGACGCCGTCGGAGCGCTGAATTCCCAGATATTGAGGATCGTAGATCAAATCGGCGGCCGAGTGCTCGCTGATGACTTGGAAACGATCGTCCGGGGGAACTGCGAAAGCCTCAACCAAGGCGCGATGAACGCCATCTCCGAGAGCTCTCCGATACTCCGCAGAACGGCCGGGCCGCAGGAATAAACGTACCAACGGCATGTATGTTCCTCCTTTTTCGTTAGATGACCCTCGAGTCGATTCCGTAGCAGGGGTTTCGTTTGCACAGGCACAGAACCCGTATTGGTGACCATCTCCCTCTGCTTTTCGGCCCGCGTCGACGCAACCCCGACCCGAGGCGACGAACGATATGCTGGTGAATATCCGGAATCAGTCAACCTGCCCGGTCCCAGGTTAGCGATGAATTGCGATAGCACTCACCGATCCGCCCGGAGGGCAAACGCTGATCTCGACAGTCAGCCAAGATTCTGTGCGGCGGCTGCCCGCGTACGATCTAAAATGCGATTCAGCCATAACGGAGGAACATGGCCGAAACAGCCGAACAGTACAAAGCTCGCCTTACGGCATATACCGAAGGCAAAGATCCGATCGCTATGCAGCGCCAGGCGCCGTGCAGGTTGGCGCAGTTAATCGAAGGTGTCGCGGAAACCAGGCTCAGCCTCAACCCCGCACCCGGCAAGTGGTCGGTGACTGAGATTCTGGCGCATCTGGCGGAAGACGAATTGAGCAGCACGTGGCGCTACCGTCAGATGCTCGAGCACGACGGCCCCGAGTTGCTCGGCTTCGATCAGGAGTTGTGGGCGCGTCTCGGAGACTATGCGTCCTGGAAGTCCCGGGAAGCCTTGGAAATGTTCCGTTTGCTGCGGGAAGCGAACCTGCGGATGTTCGCCCAGCTTACGCCCGAGCAATGGCAGCGGCACGGCGTGCACGCGGAACGCGGCAAGCTGACCGTGCAAGAGCTATGTCGCCACATGGCCGCGCACGACATGAATCACATCGAGCAGGTGCGCAGAATCCTGGGCAGATAAGTGTTGTGGCAATTTGCCAAACGAGACTGGATCAAGTGCCGGGAAGCAGTCCCTTTAATCGAAACGCCAACCCGGTCTTGATGCTGTTCCACACTCCAGAAGTATGGGCTCGATGGAAGAGTTCAAGGAGGGATTTTTTACTATGGCGTCAATTTCAGATGCGCTGGTCAGGCAGTTGTTGGAAGGGCGATACATCGCGTCCCTTGCAACCCAAAACCCCGACGGCTCCATCCACGTGGTCGCGGTGTGGTACTGGTTTGATGGTGCACGTCTTTATGTGGCTACCTCCGCGCGCACACGCAAAGCTCGGAACCTGCAAGCAAACCCCAGGGTCTCCGTCATGATCGACGCTCGCGACCCTGCGGCATCATGCGGCATCAACCTCGCGGGTACCGCGCAGATCTTGGCGGGTGACTCAGCGCGGGAATGGAATGTGCACGTCCATCGCAAATATCTGAGCGCGAGCGCACTCGCGGATCCTAAAGTGGGTCCGGTGTTCGCATCATGGGATGATGTCGCACTCCAGATCACGCCGACCTCCGTTATAGCTTGGGATATGCGCGAGGCCGATCGGCAGGTCTTTGGTGGCTCTTTCGAGGGCAACCCCAGCTATCTTCTACCGCTCCAGCGCTGAGCAATACGAAATCGAGTACCCGGCAGAAAGGCATCCACCGAGATGCTGGCGAAACCTGCTCAGAGCGCTCGCTGACCGGACCTCGAGCCAAAATAACGACTTCCGAACTCCCTGCAATCAGAGACGGAGCTATGCATCAGGACGCCACTGGAGGAAGCAGATGAGCGGGTGGTCGACAGGCCGTACAGCCACTTCCTACCTTCGTGCTCCTGACATGGGTTGGGCTGGCGGCCCGCTTGCAGTGGAATCTGCAAATGTTAGATCATCTGCGCCCGCACTACGCCAAGAGTTTTCGTTGCCTGGGCTCCCAATGTGAAGACAACTGTTGTCGAGCCTGGGAAGTGGCCATTGACCGGGCCACCTACCAGCGCTACGAACGGATTCCTGCCTTGCAACCCCGCTTGCAGGACTGCTTTTCACTGATCACTGAGGGGGCCAGCGACGGCCGACATGCCGTAATCAAGTTAACTTCGTCCTTCACCTGTCCTTTTCTTTCGGCTGACAAGCTGTGCAGTCTGCAGCAGCGATATGGCGATAGCTATCTCTCGGAGGCGTGTGCAAGTTATCCGCGCAATCCGCACCGAGTGGATGGCCTGATGGAGCAGCCCCTGTCGCTTTCATGTATCGAGGCCGCTCGGCTGGTTCTGCTGAACCCGCAGCTGAGGCCTCGGGACGAACCCGGGCATTCCGCCTACTCCAGATTTCTCGTCATGCCCAACGAAGCCGTTCCGCAGAGCGGCAACCAGTTCCGGTATTTTTGGGATGTCCGGGAACTCTGCCTGCTGCTGGTCGAGGACCGCTCGTATGCTCTCTGGCAGCGGCTCTTTCTGCTGGGGATGTTCTGCAAGAGATTAGGCGAGATGGTTGGAGCGCGACAATTCGGGTTTGTGCCGAAGCTGTTGCGCGCTTACGCAGAAATCGCATCGTCGGGCAATCTGCGCTCGGCCATGGATGGCATCCCGGTGCGCGCCACCGCGCAAGTCCAGATGGTGGTCCAGGTGGCCTTTGGCTACCTCCGCCAGCACAAACCGGAACTCTGTCGCATTCATGACTGCCTGCAGGATTTTTTGCAGGGGGTCGGGTACCACTCCGACTCCGGGCTCGAAAGCTGCACCCGGGAATACGCCGAAGCCTACGCCCGCTACTACCAGCCTTTTATGGAGGAACACCCATTCCTGCTGGAAAACTATCTGATCAACCACATCTTCCGGGTGGTCTTCCCATTTGGCCAGGTGCCCGACAAGAGCTTTGAGCGGCCGCAACAGGAGTATCTGCTGATGTGTCTTGAATTCGCGGTACTCAAGGGATTGCTGATTGGCATGGCGGGGCACTACCGCGAATCGTTTAGCGCGGAGCACGTGGTGAGACTGGCGCAATCTCTGGCAAAGTCGCTGGAACACGATCCGACCATCGGCGGCGCCATCAACTGGCAAGGCCTGTCGGATGCGAATTGCGTGGCAGCGCTCCTCAGGAACTGATAACTGTCTGACCCGTGGAGAAGGGATATTCAAGCCGGTTGGGTGAAATCAACGCCCGCCCCCGCCCGATGACGATACGGTCTGTGCTTCGCTTGGGAGGCGGGCATCGGTCACCCGATAGTTCTTGTACTCGATCGTCAGCGTGGCGCGTCCGCCCAGCCGGATGTAGCTGACCGACTCATTCCGGGCCGGAAGCCAGAAGGTCTGGACCTTCTTGTATTCGTGATGGATTTCGCTCTTCTTCGTCCAGAACGACGGGTTCTCGGCCGGCTCAGCTGCAATGTGGGTGACGGCAAAGTCGGTTGCGTCCACCCACACCTCGCCGCGATAGACATACTTGCTTCTGATTTTTGGGCTGACGTGCAACACATATTGCCAACCTGTTTGGGACGCCTGGTAGCCCAGCAGTTCGAAGGTGTAGTTGTCGCGATTCAACTGTATTCGTGCGCTCATGGCGGGCTGGGCTGCCTCTTTCTCGCTCTCCAGCAGCTTCTTGAACACGCGATCCACAATCAGCTTCGATCCGCTCTGCGACACTACCTTGAACTCTTTGGAGGAAGGGCTGTTATAGGTAGCCTCTACGGTCATTGCAGCTTCCCGGTCGCCCGGGAATCCGTGGTAAACCAGGTGGTACACCCGCGTCGCCTCGGAGTGGAGAAGAGCCTTCGCACGCTGCTCATTCAGCCGGACCAGGTTATCCACCACCTGGTCGGGGGAGAGAGGTGCGCTGGCGGTCGACGATGACTGGGCTTCGCAATGAGATTCCAGGAGGCTTGGGGCCTCGGGCAAAGCCGCGAGAGCGCACAGGGCAATCATCATGCGAATTGTCGGCGCGCGTGTCATCTCGCTTAGCTCAGTGTAAGCTCTCGCCGGCAGGTTTGTAACCTCGGATGACGGGATTGGGGTCGATAGCCGATACGCCCGACCCGTTCTGAGGGGAACACCCGAGTACGCCGACAATCGAACTGTCTGGCATGAGTCGCGCCACCAGTGTTTAATCTCCTGAGCGATTCTGAGCAAAATTTTGGGAACCTTGTCTAATGCCTGTCTGCAGGTTGAGGAGGCACGATGAATGACTCCCCGAAGAGAATTGCGCTGGTCACGGGCGCAAATAAGGGCATCGGTTTTGGGATAGCCCGCGAGTTGGGAAAAGCGGGCATGGTTGTGCTTCTCGGCGCACGGGACTCGGGTTTGGGAGAAGAAGCCGCTGCAAGGCTGCGGAGTGAGAAGTTCGATGCGCGCTTTGTTCGGATAGATCTCGTGCAGCCAGAGACCATCAAGGCCGCCGCCGCCGGCATTGAAGCGCAATTCCAACGCCTCGATGTGCTCGTGAACAATGCCGGGATTGCAGATCCCGCGGACGGACCTCCCAGCGCTGCCAACCTGCAAGCAGTGAAGAGACTCATGGAGACCAACTTCCTCGGCACACTGGCCGTTACGCAAGCAATGCTGCCGCTGCTTCGGAAAGGGAAAGCAGCGCGTATCGTCAACCTCTCCAGCGGGCTCGGTTCGCTTGAGAAGAATGGTGATTCAACCTGGAACTTTGCACCCGTCAAGCTCATTGGTTACGGCGCTTCTAAGGCTGCGTTGAACATGCTCACGGTGCAACTGGCCTACGAACTCCGCGAGACGGGGATCAAGGTGAACGCTGTTTCCCCCGGCTTCATCGCGACCGACATGAACGGACATCGAGGGACACAGACGGTCGAGGAGGGAGCAGCGGGGCCAGTGCGTCTGGCACTTCTGCCGCCGGATGGCCCGACTGGCGGCTTCTTCGATCAGGCCGGCCGTTACCCCTGGTGACCGCCCGTTTTGCGGGGCCTGCGGAGCGCCGCGCCGCTTGGCGCCGCTTTGCTACAATTCTCCCGCCATGCTTGATACCTTTTTGGTCCCAGAAAAGACCGTCGTCAACGCCAAGGGCGACGGGCCGTCGGTCGATGTGAGCGCGGCTGCGCGTCGCGTGCTCCTGGCCAGCCTGCACATCACGAACATTATCGAGCAGGAATCGCTCGACGTCAGCCTCTACGGCTCCGCGGACGGCAGCACATGGACGCCAAAGCCCATCGCATCTTTCCCGCAGAGGTTCTATCGCGGGCAGCAGCCCCTGCTGATCGATCTGACGCAGCATCCGGATGTAAAGTTTGTTCGCGCGCATTGGGAGGCAAGCCGCTGGGGGCGCGGCAGCGAGACGCCGATGTTCGAATTTCACGTCACCCTGAAAGAAGTCCCGCCGGAGGTGTTGCGCGAAGCCGCGGCGGAAGCCAAGGCGATGGCCTAGGTCTTCTGTTTAGGACTGGATACCCTGCGCGGAAGCGCTGGGCTAAGCTGGTTCGCGGCTCCGGCCTGGGAGCCGATGCGGAGCCTTGGTCTTGGGTTGACTTTGGCAAACGTTCAGCAGTATCGACCGGTGCCGGTGCGGCGCTCTGTTTGCGACCGAATGACGAGTTCGGTTATCCGATATATTGGACAGAGCGATGAAATCCGGCTCCAGCGTCACCATCCGTCCCGCCAGGCATCTCTCCGGCGGGTTGCGCCTTCCCGGCGACAAGTCCATTTCTCACCGGTACGCGATGCTGGCGGCGATCGCGGAAGGGAAGTCGCGTTTTGAAAATTATTCCACCGGGGCGGACTGCGCGAGCACGCTGGGCTGTCTGGGCGCGCTGGGCGTGCATTGGCAGCGGCGGGATGAGGAGGCGAACGCCATCGAAATCGAAGGCCGCGGCCGCGCCCTGGGAGCGCCTAACAGCGCGCTCGATTGCGGCAACTCCGGCTCGACCATGCGAATGCTGAGCGGGATCCTGGCCGGGCAGCACTTTCCGTCCGAACTCTATGGCGACGAATCGCTTTCGCGCCGCCCCATGGCGCGCATTATCAAGCCGCTGGCCGAGATGGGCGCAAGGATCAGGGCCGCGGCCGAGGGGCGTCCGCCACTGCAGATCGCAGGCGGAGCTCTGAACGCGATTCACTACAGGATGCCGGTGGCCAGCGCGCAAGTGAAGTCTTGCCTCCTGTTTGCGGGACTGTTTGCCCAAGGCGAGACGGTGGTGGAGGAACCGCTGCGTACCCGAGATCACGGCGAGGTGGCTCTGCGCGCGTTCGGCGTCGAACTCAAGCGCAACGGAAATTCCACTGGCATCGTGGGCGGCCAGACGCTACACGCGATCGAAGCCCGCATTCCCGGTGACCTCTCGAGCGCGGCCTTCTTCTTTTGCGCGGCTGCGCTGTTTCCGGGTTCCGATCTCGTGATCGACTCTCTGCTGATGAACCCGACTCGCGCCCGGCTGCTCGACATTCTGATCGGACTGGGCGTGCGCATCTCGATCACGCAGCTCGAAGAGCAGTATGGCGAGCTGGTTGGGACCGTGCGGGTGGAGGGTCAGCACCTGAAATCGGCGGAAATCGCGGGCGCAGACTCGGCCGCCCTGATCGACGAGATCCCGGTGCTGGCCGCCATCGCGCCCTTTAGCGAGCAGGGCATTCGAATCCGCGACGCCAAGGAGCTGCGCGTCAAAGAATCGGACCGGATCCAAGCCATCGTGATGAATCTGCGGGCAATGGGCGCCAGGGTCGAGGAACACGAAGACGGCTTGACCGTTCCCGGCGGACAGAAGTTGCACGGCGCGGAAATCGACTCGCTCGGGGACCACCGCATTGCCATGGCTTTCGCGGTCGCAGCGCTCCGGGCCGAGGGCGACACCCTGATCCGCGGCGCCGAGGCGGCGGTTATTTCCTTTCCCTCCTTCTTCGAAACGCTGGAAAGCCTCGTCCAGCGCTAGGTTCCGGGCTTCCACTTTCATTACATGTTTGGGAAAGTTCCGCGAGTTACCTCGGACGGTTACCGCCGTTATCTTTTTGCGAGCGCGGTCCTGGAGAACAATGGCAACAGTTCCGGGCGCTGCTTACCTGCACACTTTCAACCTCGGACGAGGGAATCTTGATGAAATCGAAACTGGCACTCGCGGCTCTACTGCTTGCGTCCCTGGCGCAGGCTCAAGAGCCGACGAAGTACCACACCGGCCAACTGGTGCAGATGGAATCGCTGCAGTGCACGGTGTTTGAGAATCCGAGCGCGAACGCATCAGATTCCGCGGTTTGTCATGAGTACGTGCTGCAGGGAGACGACGTCCTGTTCCACTTGCGCGCCAAAGACGCCAAGCACTTCGTGCTTTTGCCGGTCGGTAAAGAAGTGGGTTACCGCACGGAAGAAGACCGGTTCTTTCTGCGCCTGGGGGCAGGCGACAAGAAGGAGCATGAGTACCTGGTGGTCTCGATGGAGCCGCGCGACAAGTCCGAGGCTGGCGTCCAGACTGCCCTGAAAGTGAATCACCTCCAGTAAGGCTCTACATAGCGGTTCCGAATGGCGGCGCGGACGGCCAGGTCCGCGCCGTTTTATTTCGGCGCATAGACAGTGTCGTTACGGTTCTTGCATGACGATGGAGAGGCGGGCGTCCCCGCCCGTCCATCCAGCGGCGCTACAGTTATCGCATGTCCGCGCTACAGTGAAGCCCGAGCGCCTGCAGCCCAACCATCCTTGCGGGCCGGGCATCTCAGGACCAACGTCCACTCTCCCGTTTCTGCCCATCGTTGTGACGTCGCGGGAGAAGTGTGGCCGAAGCCAGTGAAACCAGCAGCAGCAGGAGAGGGAAACACGCATGAAACGCAGTCTCGTCATGGTTCTATTTGCAATGTTTTTGGCGGCCCCGGTATTGATGGCACAGGATTCCGAAAACCACGTGGAAGTCGGGGCGTTCGTCGACTACTTCAATCTCAGCCGCACCAGCCCGCATATCAACTTTGTCGGCCTGGGCGGCCGTGCCGCCTTCAATGTGCGCAGCAACGTGCAGATCGAAGCCGAGATGGCTTATGACTTCAAACGCAACTTCACCAGCACGTTTTCAGACGGCATTACGACTGAGCTTGTCAGCACGGACGTGCGCACCCTGCATGCGCTATTCGGTCCGAAGTTTGCAACCAGCGGCGGGCCGGTGCGCTTGTTCGGAACGTTCAAGGCGGGCCTGATCAACTTCAGCGTTTCGGACCAGAATGCCGGTTCGGGATTTCAAGGTGCACTGAATGAGGTAACCACCGGTAACACGGCCGCGGCCATCTATCCCGGACTCGGGCTCGAAGGCTTCCTCGGTCCCATCGGATTGCGGCTCGAAGCTGGAGACGAGATCTACTTCAAGAACGGGACCCACAACAACTTAAGGGTTACTTTTGGTCCCACGTTCCGCTTCTAGCATTCCACGGTCGAAAACGAGCGTACGGCGGCCAGCTTCCCCGGCCGCCGTTTTTGCTGGTTCCGCCAGATCGCCGCTCGCCGCACTCCGGACTCTGTGGTAAAGTATTTTTCCAACTTGCTGCTGGGCCGCCCAGGCACGCAGCCGTCCGCCACCGTCCACCAGACAACCGGAGGAGTTCATGTCGACCGTCTACGATCTCGTGAAAGACCGGCGCGTCTATTCGATCGACGCCGACAAGACCGTGCTCGAGGCCGCCCGCTTTATGATGGAGCACAGCATCGGCGCCCTGCCCGTGTTGCGCAACGGCGAACTGGTGGGCATCTTCTCCGAGCGCGACGTCATGAACCGCGTGGTCGCCGCGGGACGCACGCCCGGAACCACCCGGATCGCGGAAGTGATGACCGCCAATCCCCGGGGCGTGGATGCGGAAGAGTCGGTCGAGGAGTGCCTGTTCCTCATGAAGGAATTCGGATTCCGTCACCTGCCCATCGTGAGCGGCAAGGAACTCAAGGGATTGGTCTCGTTGCGCGATCTGCTGCTGAAGAGCTCGGCGCAAAAGCGTTCGGTCGCATAGCCGGGCCAGGGATGGCTTGGTTAGCGCTGGCGCAAGATCAGGTCGCCCTGCCGGGGCGGCAGCGCAAACGGAAATTCCAGAACCCGGTCGCCCAGGGGCAGGCGCAGCCGGAACTCCTCCGGCCTCTTCCAGCCTCCCAGCCACTTGTTTTTCGCGCTGAATAAGATCCACCCGCTGATTTCCGTTCGGCTGCGATCGAGTTGAGCTGCGGGCAGAGTGCGCTGGTTCAGGAACTCCAGAAATTCCAACGCTTCTTTCTGATACGTTTCGACGTATTGTTCGCGCTCCTCCCGCCTCTCCGGATGTTTCTCGATTTCATGCTGGGACTGGTGTTCGACTTCGTCCGCAACGGCCTGCGTTTGCCGGGCGAACGCCTCGGGATCAAGCGCGGGCTGGATGAGCTTGAAGTGCTTCACAAACTCCAGGGTCGCCTTCTGCGGATCGACCACCAGGGCGCCCTGGCCACGATAGCGCACCGTGAGTTGGAGCGAGAAATAGGGCTCGGGGATGCGCTTGTGGACCAACTGCAGTTCCTGCGAGTCGATTGCGAGAATGACCCCGTAGTCGGCGGTCCAGAGCGCGTAACGATACTTGCCATCGCGGTCGCGAGAAAACGTGCATCCCGGCTGGCCCTCAGCCCAGCGCAGGGCGAGAGCAGGATTTTCCCTTGGGGAGGAAGCCGGCAGTGGTTGCGGCCACGCCGCGACAACGAAGGCCAGCGCGGACATCACGGCGAACAAACGAAGCATGGGTCGCATCCGGGGCACGTGCGTTCAGAGTACCCACCGGGGAAGTTTCGGGCAACCGTCGCGGTGGCGCTGGAGGGAGAGGCGTCTCGCCCGTCCGGCCGGGGCTCTCCACCCAGGAGGGAAAAGAAAAGGACCGGCGCGAGAAGGCCGGTCCCAGGTTTTCTGACTACCAGTGAATCCGCATTCATCCTGCTCGAGTGGCATTAGGGCGTAATCTTGGCCACGAAAGCATCACCTGTGCCCCCGCCAAATGCGCTCTGCGCCGCGCTCTTGGTGGGCAGTCCAGTGGATGAACTGGTCGTTCCTGTAACAAAGATATTCGTACCCGCAGCATCGACGGCAATTCCGCCCCCTGGTGTGAAGGCGGAGCTCGAATTCTCGCTGCCACTGCCCCCATAGTAACTGGAGAAAACCAAAGTGGTGCCAGCACTATTGAGTTCAGTAACGAACGCGTCCGTAGATCCCTGCAGGGCTGTTCCGCCTGTGATGGCATTCTTAAGCGGGAAATCGGATGAATCCGTAGATCCCGTCACGTAGATATTTTTGCTGGAATCGATAGCAATGGCCTTGCCTTCGTCGTTGCTATTCGAACCTCCAAGATAGGTGAAAGCCGCGATTGTCCCATCGGAAGCGATCTGCGCGACAAAAGCGTCCTGCGAACCTTTGAGCGATGCCTGGAAGGGTGTTCCCTTGGCTAAGTTCGAGGACTGGGTTAACCCCGTTATGTATGCTGTTCCGCTTGCCCCGTCTACGGCGATGGCGTTTGCAGAATCAGCACCCGTGCCACCGAGGTAAGTGAAGTAGATCTGGTTTCCTGTGGAGTCGAACGCCGCAACAAAACTGTCTGCGGTCCCACCTCCGAATGTGCTGCTGGACGGCTTACCCAGACCCGAGGAGGAGGTCACTCCGCTGATGTATACATTGTTGCTGCTGTCCAGGGCGATGCCGGTTCCAAGATCGTCTGCACTACCACCGAGATAAGTCGAGAAGCTTAGCGCCGCAGCTCCCGAGGTTAGCTTCGTAATGAAGCCGTCATGCGCGCCACCAAGAGCACCCTGGAATGGAAGCAACGTAGGAAAATTGTTCGACTGGGTTTCCCCGGTGATGTAGACGTTACCGCTGCCGTCCAACGCGATGCCCTCCGCAGTCTCGTTCGCGGCGCCCCCGATCACCGTCGTAGTGGTTACGGCGCCAATGGAACTAAGCTCCGCTACAAATGCGTCCTGGCCCCCGCGTGGTCCAATGTTGATGGTGGCTGGAAAGGCAGAGCCGGCCTGGGTATTGCCGACCAGGAAGATATTCCCCCCCTGCAGGGCGATGCCGGTGGCCGCGTCGTTCAGGGTTCCGCCAATGAATGTCGAGAACTGCAGAACACCGGAGGAGTTCAGCTTGGTCACAAAGGCGTCTGTCCCTCCAACAAAGGTGGGTGATCCGGGAAAGTTGCTCGAAGCGGATTCTCCAGCGATGAAAGTATTTCCGCTGCTGTCGACTGCAATGGCCAAGCCCTCGTCAACCCCTGACCCACCGAGGTAAGTTCCAAAGGCTAAAGTAGCTCCGCCACCTCCGCCCCCCCCGCCTCCGCCTCCGCCGCCTCCTCCGCCTCCGCCTTGACCGTTACCGCAGGCGACCATGACGGCCAGACCGGAAAGTGACAGGCAGAGAAACAGTAACGCCAGGAGTCTTCTTTTTTGCAGCGCCCCCGCGCCGGCGAGCGCAATGCCGGCCATCGGCAGCCACGCCAGATACATCAGGCGGGAGGAGTGACTTGTTTCCTGGAAACGGCTCTGCGCGACGACCGCATCATCAGGAGCGGCCTCGATGACCAGGTCGCGACTGCGGTCATAAGTTCCCAAAGCGAGGACAACCTGATCGTTATCGCGGACGGCAAAACTCGCGTCGACGGGTTGCGGCTTGCCCTGGAAATCCTGATAAGCGAGCAGCCTCCGGAAACGCAGTGCTCCCGTCTCTCCTGCGACTGCCAGGTCGCCGCTGGTATCAGGGTGGATGCTTCTGGCCCCAGTGAAACGAAGACGGATGGCCCCCGGATCGGCTCCGGCCGCTACCACAAAACCGAGCCCCAACCGCGCGCCTTCGCCGTCGAACGCAAGGCTGACCCCGGGATAGACGCCGCGATAGCGAACGCGAGCATAGTGCGGCACGCCAGTGGCCCATCGATGCGGGTCGTCGCCGATGAAATAGTTGCTGACACCCGGCAAGGGATCGCTCCCCGCGATTTCCACCTGATCCTTGCACCCCACAAATTCCATAGTCACAAGCGACGCTTGCCTGCCGGCCGGTGACGGGGTCGGGCGCTCCATCCCAGGTCGAAGGCTCATCTTGCGAGGCGGAACCAGCGACACCAGGGCTTTTGCTGGGGTCAGAAATAGTGTGTACCCGTTTCCGCGAGCGGTGAACTTCACGGTCGGATCGCTCTGGCCCAGGTTGGGCTCAAAGGAGAGGGGCAGGTTCGCAGAACTGGCAGCGACTCCCGCCTGCTCGGCCGGGCTCACGGCGGTCGTACCCACTCCGGTGTGGATCGCAGAGTTCCTGCTGGCCGCCGCCCGCGTGGGAACGGGGGAATTCGCGGGCCTAATAAATGTCCAGGTAGCTCCCACAACCGCCAGACAGCAAAGAGCTACAATCCAGGGCTGCCTGCTTCTAAAACGATCCGTAGCCTGCTTCAACAACATGTTTTCCTCCGGTACAACCTTCACCAGCAAGATGTAGAGCGGTGCCTGCTTCGAGAATCGGGGAGGCCATCCCTAGCATGCCCCTTCAGGTCGGACACGCATGACAACTTAAGAAAGAATAACCTTCAAGCGGAGTATCAGCTTGGGATTTTGGGATGTCAACGACACAACTATTGCACTTTAGATACCACCGTAACCTGTCCGAACGGACGACTGGCAATCGGGTCAAGGTCGCGCTGCCGGGAGCCTGCATGCCGTGGATATAGAAGCTTTTTCTGCACGAGCAGTCGCAGGTCTAAGAAAACACGAACTCCATGCAGGCCCGGACCCAAAAAACCGTACGGGCCTGCACTAAGTCTTCGTTACGAACCCAACCAGGGGAGGGAAGTTTCGCTGGGGGAGGTTGCGCGCGGAATGTAAAGTAGTCTCAACCTCTCTGGCGGCGAGTCTCAGACTGCGACAATGCGGAAGAGTCAGCAGGGGCTCTATTCCGTGGCCGCGGCGGTCCTCGCGGCATCATCCGCATCTTGATCCGGTTGCTCCCATCTTGCCATCGATTGCCGGGAACGCTGTAACACCGTCGGGTCAATGGTGGCGCCGGTGGTGACGCCTTGTGCACTGACGGTGAGGGTAACGGGATCAGGGATGCGCACCAGGTTGGCGCAGCCCAGAATGTCGTAACTCGCCACAAATCGCTGGGCCATAAAAGTAAAGAGGGAATCGGCCACGGTGGGATCGGGCGAAAGGCCTCGCGTAGGATGTGCGGCATCCGGCATCAGCCAAGCCTGGTCCTGCAACATTCGGGCGGGCGCGATGCGCAACATATGCCGACAATAACGAGCGGTATCGGCCTGAAACGCGTAACCCACCTGCGGTTGGTCGACGCCACGCCGGTACGCATTCACCTTGGCCAGGTCCCGTCCACCATTGTTGAGCACCATAGGGTCGCCGGCCGGCACGAGCGCAACCGGGGACGCTTGGCGCGCTCGCGCCTGCAATTCATTCAGGGGCAGGGCAGGCACCATCTGTCCCGGGTCCGCCAGGTCCGGAGCCTTCCATGGTGTGCAACCGAGCGCTCCGTCCAGGGCCACGTCGACCAGCCGATTGTCACTGGGGTTGCCCAAACTCGCCGCCATCGGAAACAGCGCCAGGTTGGCCTGCGTCCTCTGGGCCAGCTGGGCGGTCCCACCATTGCTGCTGGTGACCAGGTAAGTTGTGGGCAGGTTGTCGCTCTGGTCCTGGTCAACCACGAAGAAATCCCGTACGGTCGGACACGGCCGGCCATCAGCTGCGACTCCCAGAGGCGGAATCGCGAGTTGACCTCTACGAATGGCACGGTGAGCTGCCTTGAAGAAGACGGGTGCATTGCAATACGAGAACTGTCCGAAGTCGCCTCCGTCAGCCCCATTCACACAGCCGGCCGCTGCCAGCACTCCGTCGGCTGCGCCTTGCAGGGACAGTGTGTCGCCGTTGTACCCAAACCAGAGCGCGACCATAGCATTGGGGGGAAGGGTCGGCACTACCGGAGGCATAGCCGGGGTTGCAAACTGGTCGACGACCAGAGGGTTGTAAATGGAAACCTGGCCCGTGGCTGGATCGAGCACCGCGGCCTGTACGAATGCAGATTGGCTCTTGTTGGTTTCATGACAATCGCCCGCTGTGGGATCGGTCGCCAGCAACTGGTACGGAGTTGCCAGACCCTCGGCAGAAAGAGGATTGGCAGGCACAATCAGCGTGCAGTTCGGATTGGGGGCCGCATCGCTTTGCGCGATCATGATGTCGGGCGCGACCACAAACAGGATAAGACACAGATAGCGAGCCAGCAGACTGCGCTGCAGCATGACACTCCTCCATGGGCGGAGCGGGATCGCTCCGGCGGGCAGGGTCGATTCATTGGGAGCACGAGCGAACTCGTCTTTGACGCGGACGGTGCGACCTGAACATGGGATCACGCGGGAACGTGAACGCAACCATTCGGTGCTGCCAGGAACATTTCAGGTCGATCCGGTTAACCAACCACAGGCAGTGCAAGCTGTCGGCAAGTTAGTTCCAAACCAATAGAGCAGCAAGGTTCTGTTAGTACATGCGGAATACACCAACGTACATTCGAGGACAGGTAATCGTTCACTGGAGGACACGCAATCGCTGTGCAGAGGACTGCCCGGATGCCACAGCCGGGGTCGTGACCAGCCCAGCGGGAAAAATTTTTGTGTTAGATTCAATAGATGTGGGCGCGTAGCTCAGTTGGTAGAGCAATGCCCTTTTAAGGCATGGGTCGCAGGTTCGAATCCTGCCGCGCTCACCACTTCTTGCCCGGGCCGAGTCTCCGCCGGGTCTCCCGTGTTCCGTGCGTGGTGCCTGTTTTTCAGGCGAGCCTGCTCCCGAACAACTTCGTTTGGAGGAAGCAACGCATGCCTTTACGTCTGCACTTTGCCATTCTCATCTTCATGCTGCTGGTTTGCTTGGCCTGCTCGCAAGTGCCGACCGCGGGCAGTCCACCCTCCAGTGCAACCCAGCAACCCACAACCTTAGCGCTGTCGGCAGACTCGTCGAGAGAAACTTTGGGTCCGTTGTTCAGCCGCATCTGGCGCGTCAACAAAGCGCCTGCGCAACCTGCCGCCGGCAGTATTTATATCTTTCTGCCCAATGGGACGGTGCTAGAAACCTCGTGCGTGGAAACCTACCGCATCGCCACCTGGACGGTCGACAAAAGATCGCCTCGGGAAGTACGCGTCGTGGAAGACCGTCAACCGGCGTATACAGCAAGCATCACGGAGTTGACCGATACGACGTTGCGCTTCAAACAACACCTGGTGCGCAGCAAGGAAACACGAGATTTGGCGCTGACCGCCGTCGAGGGAGAATTCGTTTGCCCCGACCTGCCCAAGTAAGTCCCACGTTTAGAACTTCGAGCCGAGTTTCAAGAGCGCGTCTCGCAGCCGCCCATGCCGCTGCAGAAGATGCAGGTAGCGCATCTCGTCGGATCCCGACTTCGCGCGGATGATCTGGAGCAGGCCTTTTTTCTCGGCAGCGCTCCATGATGCAAGGTCCGGTATGAGCACCGCACTCATGGCGAAATCAAGGAACGCGTTGCTATGCGGCAGGCCTGACTTTCCGGGAACAGCCTCGCCAAGAATTCGGTGCAACCGGGTGGCCGCCGTTTTCTTGAAGCGCTCCACGTTCCCGCCGAACTGCACGGCCATGCGACGATTCACGCGGAGACCAAGGTTGCGGGTCGAGAACTGATCCCAGGCGCCAATCTCGCTTCCGGGCAACTCGTAGAAGGCGTGCCCCTCGGCCAGCCGGCGCAGAGTGCGTGCGGACGTCTTGTATTTCGGATTGTCCGCAATGCGAGCTTCCTCGCGCTCGACCAGGCGCAGCAGGTCCGGGCGTCCGGGGCGAAAGCCCAGCTTGCGGTAGAACCAGAAGGCCCCCGACTCGATCGCTTCCTGGTTGTTATGTCCGAGCTGGTAGGGATACATCGAGATGCAGGTTGCGCCCGTCAGACGGCACAGGCAGCGCAGCACCTGCGCGAAGATCCACGCCACTTCGCCGCCGCGAAACGTGTAGAACGTATTGAATCCAACCTCGATCCACTCAAACAGTCCGATGCCCTCAATGTAGTTGATGGGAACGCCGTTTTTCAGCGTGAGCCCGGCAACGTACGCGCGTAACGGCAGGCGGCGCGCTGCCGGCAGGTTCCACAGGCAGATGGAAACGCCCCGGCCGACATCGGCGCGCACCACCGACCGCGGATCGCCCAGCGTGGTGCCGTAGAGCTCGCGATAGCGCACCAGCATCACCTCGCGAATCAGGTCCATGACGGACTCGCCCTGCGCGCGCGAAAGCCGCGTGAGTTCCGGCGGGCGGCGAGCGAGTTCCTGCGCCAGCGAAACATCCTTGCGCGCGACCAGGGGATGGTCGTGGTAGAAGACTCGCCGCACGGGGCGCGCGTTTCGGGTGCGTGAAATGCGGGAGTTCTCCAGTCGCCAGCGGATGGGCATGCGCAGCGAATCGTAAAGGCGGGCCTGCTCGACATCGGAGAGGGGAAGCGCCGTGAAACGTTCGATCAGCCATGCCGGACTTTTCGTTCGGCTCCCCTGGGCCGCCTCCAGCCACTTTCGCCATGGGATGTTGGCCTCGGCCAGAGTGTCTTCCTTGAGCAGGGGCATCAGCCGTGGCCACACCGCGCCCAGCGCGCGCTCGTCGTCAAAGTCGTCCCAGGCGATTTCTACTTTGCCCGGCATGCGCGTCACGAGCCAACGAGCCAGATCGAAACTGAGCGCATCCTGCATGGTGGTTCCGGCAAGGCCGGAGACTTCGAGCGGATCGAAGTCGTCCATGTCGGCGCCAGACTTGCGGAGCCGCTCGACCCGCCGCCACAAAGTTCGCAGGAGTTGTTCGCTGCGACGAAGCACGGCAGCGTTGGGAGGGAATGCGCGCAGAACCAGAAGAGCTTCGTGGAACCGGATCAGGGAAGGAACATCGTCATACTGCGCAGACGCAGCCTTCACCAGGGCTTTCGCGACACGTGTGCCTTCAGCGCCGCCGAAGCGGTAGCGCGAGTTCTCGAGTTCGGTGAGGAGGATGTCGAGGAGGCGGGCATTCATCGATTGTTGTACAGGATTTCCACGTCGTGCGCAGCCGATGTCCAGGGTACTCCGTCAACCTTGACGGCCCCGCTCTCCGCCCTCCAGGTTTTGACCGACTTCCCATCCATTCTGACGTCGCGCACTTTATCTGGTCCGTACACGGTCACCTGCATGTCGTGGAACCAGGGGTGATACGGACCCTCCGCGGCCGATATGTGCACGTTGACGTGGCCCGCGCCCAGTTCGCAGGTGAAATGGACGCGCAGGAACTCGCCCTTCTGATAGGCGAATGTGTTTCCGTCATCCATATAGAGATTCCCGCCGCAATCGGGACCGGGATAGACCCTCAACTCGAGGGGGCCTTTCGGCGTCTCATCCACGTTCTGCACTACCGGCTGCTGCGGGATAATGGTGCCGGCTCTCACATAGACGGGAAGAGTATCGACTGGAGGGTCTACTTTGATGGTCGTGCCTCCGGCGAGCTTTTCGCCCGTCCAGTAATTCACCCAGTCGCCCTTCGGCAACACCACGTCGTAAGGTGCGACAAATGGCCAGACTTTGGGCGCGACCAGAAGTCCGCTGCCAAACATATATTCCTCGCCGTTCGTGGCCAGGGCCGTCTCGGCCGGAAACTCCAGAAACATGGGCCGCATCAATGGAACCCCGGTACGGCTGGCTTCTTCCATACCGGTGTAAATGTAGGGCAGCAGCCGGTAACGGGTCTCGATGTACTTCTTGCGGATGGCCTGGTGCATCGGCCCATCCACCCACGGTTCGCGATCGCGCGTGCCCTTGGAGGCGTGATTGCGATAGATAGGATTGAAGACTCCGAGTTCCATCCATCGAGTAAGCAACTCGGGGGTGGGACTGCCGTTGAAGCCGCCGATATCATCGCCCACAAGGGCATATCCGGAGACGCCGAGGTTATTGAGTTGGGTAAGCGACAAGCGCATGTGGTTCCAGGACGCGGTGTTGTCGCCGGTCCAGGTCGTGGCGTAACGCTGCGTTCCCGCATAGGCCGCGCGGGTGAGTACAAAGGGGCGGACGTCGGGCAGCAGTTTGAGGAGTCCGTCGTGGGTGGCGCGCACGTTCTCCATGCCGAAAACGTTGTGAATTTCGCGATGGTCGGTCTTGCGGTCCTCCACGTAGTGAACGGTGTCGAGGGGCATGGTCTTGGTCGGGTAGACGAACACCGCCGGCTCATTCATGTCGTTCCAGAATCCGCGCACGCCGGCCTTCACGAAGTCGGTGTACAACGTGCCCCACCAGTCGCGGACCGCCGCGCGCGTGAAGTCGGGAAATACGCTGGGGCCGGGCCAGACGGGCCCAACATAGACCGAGCCATCGGGATTTTTCACGAAATAGTTGTGCGCCATGCCCTCGTCGTAGGGTTTGTAGCCGGGAACCTCGGCGATGTGCAAGTCGGTGATCGTGATCAGCTTGAAACCCTGCTGGCGGAGATCCTTCACCATCTGCTCGAAGTGCGGGAAGCGTTCGCGATCAACCGTGAAGGGACGGTTCTTCTCCTGGTAGTCGATATCGAGATAGATGACGTCGGCGGGAATGTTCAGCTTGCGGAACTCGCCGGCCACCTCGCGCACCCGCGCTTCCGGATAGTAGCTGTAGCGGCACTGCTGGTAGCCCAGGGCGAACAGGGGCGGCAACGGCGTCCGGCCCACCAGCGTGGTGAAGTCGCTCACCACGCGCTTGGGATCCGGGCCGTAAAAAAAGTAATAATTCAGCTCTCCGGCTTCCGCGCCGAAGGAATACGCGTCCCGAAATTCCTTGCCGAAATCGAAGCCGCTGCGATACGTGTCATCCAGGAAAATGCCGTAGGCGGCTCCGTTGCGGACGCCCAGGAAAAAGGGGATTGACTTGTAAATGGGATCGGTGGATTCCTGGTAGCCGACGTCCGTGTTCCAGGTTGTGAAAGCCAGGTCGCGACGGTCGAGCGGGCCGGTTTTGTCCCCCAAGCCGAAATAATGTTCATCGATGGGCATCGATTTCCACACCCGGAAGGCGGTCCCGTCGAAGGAGACCGGATAGCCTGGGTGGTCTTCGGAAATGACCTGACCGTCCTCACCGAGAAACGCGACGCGCATAGGCGACTTCAGGATTTTCACCTGCATTGCACCCGTGTCCAGGACGACGGCGTCGGAGGAGTCCTTGATTTCTGCTTTGGCGTCGGCGGGAAAGGCGTTCGGCAGCACGGCGAAGGAGTGATCCGCGGGAAAAGATCCTTGCGCCGAGTAACGCAGCCTGACTACGTTGGGAGCGAGCACGGTGACGCGCAACCGCGAGGAGCCCGCGCTCAGTTCAAAGCCATTGGCAAGCTGCTCGACGGCGGTGACAGCGCCCAGCGCATGCCATTGGGTTTGTCCGTAGGCGGTGCAGGAACACAGAACGGCCAAAATCGATAATGGAGCGGCAAGTCTCATTTGATTTTTCCAAGTTCGCGAAAAATCATAACCTGAAAGAGAAGGAACCGACGAGAAACTGGCGACAATTTTCGTACGCGAAAATCATTTCAGAACGAGCGCGCTAGCGAGGGATGCTGGAAGGAGAATTGCTTGCGGAATGGAACTTCCGAAAGTGCTCAGCGCTTGTGCAATGCGGCCAGTTCGGCTTCGACTGGCACGCCACGTGCTACCTTCACGCGGATCACCGCCTCGAAGGGCGTAAGTTCTCCGGTCTTCGAGCCGGTGAGCCGAGCCAGCAAGTCTTCGACCGAATTCTGGCGGCTCACGTACTCGGCGGCAGCCTGCGTGCCGAAGGTGGTGGTTCCGGCAAGAATCAGCACCGAGCCCTCTGCCGTCAGCCCGCGCATATACCCGACGACCGCGTAGTCCTGCAGCAGAGGAGAGGACGGACTCGCCAGAAATTCCTTGGGCTCACCGCCTTGCGGATGCTGGTTGATAATCGCCAGGTCACCTTTGCGGGGGCCCGAGGCGAGACGCAGAAAAACGAATTCGTGAGTGCTGGGTATTTCCGCCAGGGTGAGGTTCTCCGAGGGAGACCCCAGAAAAATCAGGTTGTTGTGCTTGGCATCGTCGAGCGAGAACAGGCTGCCGCGCTTGACTCGCAATTGCCTGCGGAACAAGCCGAATACCTGATCCAGGCTATGCACGGCCAGCACTTCGCCCACGCCAGTGTAGTGATCCCAGATGGCATTCTGCGCGTCCTGCCCGGGGTTGTAGTAGCGCATCCCGGTTTCGGGTCGTCCCACGAAAGCGGCGTTGCTGAAGATTACCCAAGGTTCTTCCGGCCCCGAGACAAAGGGCTTCCAAAACGATTGAAAGGCTGCGGGCGCCGCCTCATAGTTGCCCGCCAGGGCGGTCGCGCCCGCGCGCCGGGTCGTGGACCATGAATCCGATCGCGGCCACGGCGGCGAGCAGCAGGATCGAGAGGACTGCGATCCCCCACCACCCCGGCAGCCCCTTGTCTTCAGAAGTCTCAGAGGTCGGGTTGCCAGGCAGCTTGGCGGGGAGCGCGGCACGCTCTTGGAACGAGAGGATGTAAGTGCCTTTCGGCAACTCCACCAGTACGGTATCTTCGCTGCCTGCCGAGTTGTAATACTCTGCCAGTTTCAGGCGCAGGCGGCTTGCCTGGACACGTATGGTCGAATCGGAGTGCGGGTCAAAATCGCTGCGCCGTCCAAATACTTCAGTGGCGATTTGATATTCCTTGAGGGAAGCATGAGGATGATCAAGCGCGTGTTTCGCGAGATATTGAAGAAGCTTGCAGAGAGATTCGGAACCGTGCAGGACGGGACTGGCGATCAAGCGATCAATCTGTTTCAGGTATTGATCTTTTCCCGGCATTCAATCTTTTTTGCACGCTCGTTGTAACGGAATGTAACGCCAAAGTAACAGACCGCAGAAATCCCTGCAAGCAAAGCACTTCGTTCTGTAACTGAGGTTGAGAAAGGGAAAAACTTGGAATTCCGGCAGGCGCGCATTTGGTTGCATCGTGATCTTTCGGATCATTTCCTCACGAACGCTGCCGGGGTTGGCGCGTGATTGGTCGAATGCAGCGCTTGGCCGCGCAGAGTGCCACCCTCATTTGCAGAAAAATTCCGAGGCGGGATGACGGAGTTCTCGGTCAGCATTGCGGAGGGATTTCAGAATGCTTGGTCGCGGAATGCCGGCAAAAGCAAATGTCGGCTCTCCTGCGCTGCGCCGGGCATCATTTCAGTGGCAACCTGCAAGCCCGGGCAATTCGTGAGCCTGACTCGCGCAAGGAGTTGGAGTGGGCGGGGAACTTCTTCGCAACAATCGACGATAGTACGCAAAATACCAAGTTGACAGTTGAGGGCTCACCTCATACTGTGTCCATCTGCTGTTTGCACTCAGACGCTGGAAAATCGTTCCAGCAGGCCCGGAACTGAAATTTCCGAACGGAGGCTGATCGAACCTTCATGAATTCAACCGCAGCCATTACCCATCGGACTCTGGCCACGCTCGACATGGCCATCATCGGCGTCTACTTTCTTATCGTTTTTTGCATAGGCCTATATTTCGCGCGCAAGGAGCGCACCTCCACCGACTATTTCCTCGCGGGCCGCGACATCGGCTGGTTCTTTATCGGGGCATCCTTATTTGTATCCAATATCTCCACCGAGCACTTCATCGGGCTCTCCGGCACGGGCGCTTCGTCCGGCCTCGCGGTCGGTCATTTCGAGTGGCTGGCATGCATCATGCTGCTCATCCTGGGCTGGGTGTTCGTACCGTTCTACCTGCGCACCAACGTCTTTACCATGCCCGAATTCCTGGAGCGCCGTTTCAACCGGCATTGCGCTGTCTATCTCGCCGCCATCTCCATCATCGCCTACATCTTCACCAAGATTTCGGTCCAGCTTTATGCGGCCAGCGTGGTTCTGGAACGCATCGCCGGCTGGTCGCTGGTGAAGACCGCCATCATCCTCGTCATCGCGACTGGCATCTACACGATCGCAGGGGGTCTGGCCGCCGTCATCTACACCGATACCGTCCAGACCCTCATCCTGATCACCGGTGCGTGTCGCCCTCACCGTGATCGGCCTGCATCGCGTGGGCGGCCTCGAGCACCTTCGTACCATGGTGCCTCCCGACTACTTCCACATGATCAAGCCGGCCTCGGATCCGAACTTCCCGTGGACCGGCATTTTTTTCGGAGCGCCCATTCTCGGGATCTGGTACTGGTGTACCGACCAGGTGATCGTGCAGCGCGTCCTCTCCGCGCGCGACGAGGGCCACGCCAAGGCTGGAACGATCTTTGCCGGCTTCCTGAAGATCCTGCCGGTTTTCATGCTGGTGCTGCCCGGCATTATCGCCTTCGCCCTATTTCGCGATCAGCTTGCCGGCAAGCCCGATTACGCCTATCCCACCCTGGTTCTGAACCTTCTTCCGACTGGCCTCGTGGGACTCGTGATGGCCGCCCTGCTAGCGGCGGTCATGGGCGCGATGAGTTCGGTGTTCAACTCGGCCTCGACGCTGGTTACCCTGGACTTCTACAAGAAGATCCGTCCGGAGGCCTCCGAGGCCCAGCTGGTCAACTTCGGACGCGTCGCCACCGGCGTCATGGTGCTGCTCGGCCTGCTGTGGGTGCCTTTCATTCATCTCATCAGCAGCCAGCTGTACATCTACCTGCAGAGTGTCCAGGCCTACATCAGCCCGCCCATCGCTTCCTGCTTTGTGCTTGGGATCTTGTGGCCGCGGCTCAACGGCCAGGGTGCCATTTCGTCGCTGCTCAGTGGATTTGTGCTGGGCGCCGTCCGCTTCGTGGCCGAGCTCATGGCCGCGCAGGGCACCCAGTTCAGCGGCTTGATGCAGTGGCTGGTGAAGATGAACTTTCTGCACTACGCCATCTTCATGTTTATCGTCTGCTCGCTCATGCTGGTCGTCGTCAGCCTGATGACGGCGGCACCCGACCGCAGCAAGCTTGGCGGCCTGACCTTTGCTACGGTCGGCGAGAAGATCGAAACCACCGCGGTCGGCAGCCCGGTGCGCAAGCCTGCGCAGGAAACCCCGGGCGAGCATCGCATGAACGTGATCTTCAGCTTGCTTTTGCTGGCCACCGTGATTGGTTTGTGGATTTACTTCCGCTGATCGAGGCGCAGCGCAAAACGGGCCCGGGGACAGAAGGGTTGTCCCGGGCTTTCCCTTTCCCGAGAAACCGTTATTGCAGCAAGGGACGCACGCGATTGCATCGTGATGAGCGGCTAACGAATAGCGTCCACAGCATCGCTCTCCGTGCGACCTCCCAAACCTTGTGGCTGTCCGCCAGGCTCTGACCCGCATCACGACTGTGCCACCGGCGCCATCGCAAAAGTGACGCGAGGTGCGAAGGATATCCTGCCCATGTCACAGACAGGCCCATGCCAACAGAGGATGATTAAGAGTGGGGTACGGCAGTGATCCTGAGCCTATATGCCGAGGGGCATCCTGCGGGCGCCTGGAAGCGCAAGCAGCCGCATACGGAAGCAGATCCCTGAAGCGGGAACTAAGAACGGACAGTACCATGGCCGGAACGCACCAGGTACGCGGGCCGAGAAGGCGAGTGAAAAGTCCACGGAGGGAGTTGCGGTTTTTCCCACGACCCAATCAGCGGGATCCGGAAAACATGATTTTGAAGGCGTTACCGCCGGAGGAACGCAGCTATCTGGGCAGTTATCTAGAATCGGTTCCGCTGAGATCCGGCGACGTGCTCTGGGAGCCCAACCAACCTATCCTGTCGGTCTACTTCCCCGATCGCGGGATGGTCTCGTTTCTCGCTGTCATGCACAACGGTGCGACCCCGGAAATAGGCATGACCGGGCGAGAGGGATTCATTGGAACGCCCGTTGTTCTGGGTGCCCGCGACTCTCCGCTCCGTGCCATGGTTCAAATTGACGGGGGTGCCTTCAGGATTGAGTCGGATGTTCTGCGGCGGGCACTGCCGCAAGTTGCACAGCTCGAACAAATGCTTCGTCGTTATGCCCACGCCCATGCGATGCAGATGGCGCAAGCGGCCGCCTGCAATTGTCTGCACCAAGTTCCTGAACGCCTCGCCCGCTGGCTCGCAATGACCAATCACCTTACGGGCTGCGAACTCCTGCCCCTGACCCAGGAATTTCTTGCCCAGATGCTGGGCTGCCGGCGTTCGTCGGTGACCGCAGCCATAGGCTCGTTGCAGCGCGCGGGAGTGATAGGTGGCGGGCGTGGTCAGATCCGCATTCTGAACCAGGCTGAGCTTGAGAGCAGGGCATGTGAGTGTTACGAGGTGATGCGACGACTCTCAGATCCTGCCCAGACGGATTGATCCCCGCGCAATACTTTTTACGGGTGTTCCGTGCGCTATCGTACAGACAGAGGCGCGGAGAAAGCTAAAGTGAGACATGATCCACGGTCACAAGGGTGAGGTTGTTTTTGGCCAGCGGGAGGGCGGCTGTGGTGGGCCGCCTCTTGAGCGCCGTTGTGCAGGCTTGATGGCAACAGCAACAGGGTGGCGGATGATCCGGTCGGTTTAGCTACTGAGACTCGGAGATCACGATGGTTGAAAAATGTGCCAATTCCGCTTGCTCCGCAACCTTCCACAGCCTTCGCGAGGGCAGAGTTTTCGTAATCGAAGGTGAGGGTGGCTCCCAGCTCGAACACGGGCGCTCACGGGAGCTCCGCTACTTCTGGCTGTGCAACACCTGCTGCCGCACCATGACCGTAGTTGCTGAGAAGGGCGGAATCAAACTCGCGCCGCAGCGCTGTATTATCTCGGGTGAGTCTTCTGCGACCCGCCCAAAGCCAGGGAGGAGTGTTCCGCATGATCCAGAAACCGAACAGACCGAAGCCTGTTGACGTCGAAACCGAGCAGAATCATGAGCAAGAGATTCGTCGTCGGGCCTATGCGCTCTATGAAGAACGGGGCCGAGAAGACGGCCACGACATGGATGACTGGCTCCACGCCGAAGCAGAGTTCACCACTGCGGCGTTAAAAACCGCCGCCTAACTTCCGCATTTATCTGCGCACAAGCCTTGGCCGAGCCGCAGGGCACCGCCGGGTCGGCCTTTCATCCTCTCTATGCACCGTGATTGTCTAACAAGCCATATGGGGACGGGTGTGTAACCAGGGTTTACGCCGACGACCGAGCCTGGCCATGTACGAGCTGGGGTTCTAGTTCAGCTGCCAGATCCGGAAGTTCAGATAGGAAGCGAAAGCAACCCAGACGATGTAGGGCAACAGGAGCCATGCAGCCAGCAGCGAAAGAGGGAAGAACGCGACCGCGGTCGCAATGATCATCATCCACAGGAGCAGGATCTCGCCAAAGGCCGGTCCCACTTTACGCATTCCGAAGAAGACGATCGACCACAGGGTGTTCAGGGCGAGTTGAATCGCAAACAACGCCAGGGCAAAGCGCGACGATGTCCAGTCCGAGTCCCGCCACACCAGCCACGCGCTGATCGCCATCATCAGGTACAGCGTGGTCCAGACCGGGCCGAAGATCCAGTTGGGGGGAGTCCATACCGGCCGGCGGAGTTGCGAGTACCAGGTGCCCACCGAAGTGCTGGTGAAAAACGATCCGATTCCTGCCGCGGTGAAGCAGACGACCACGAACGGCACCACAGACACCCATGATTCGCGGTCGAACATCCGCGGGTTCCCCCCAGGCTTCTCGGCCCTGGCCAGTTTTAAGGCAGCGTCACGATGACAGCCTCGCAGGGCTTTTTACCGCTGCGCCGGTAGCTATGTTGCACGGCCGAGTCAAAATAGATCGAGTCGCCCGTTTCGAGCGTGAAATCCTGGCTGCCTACCTTTATATCCAATGTCCCATTCACAAGGTACAGGAACTCGACGCCCGGGTGATGATGCGACTTAGTCCGTTCCGTGGGCAGGTCCTGGAATTCGGCCAGAAAGGCATTGAACTTGCGCTCGGTCGCCGGGTAGTCAAGGCACTCGAAGAAGTAGGAGACGTCGGCGGTACCTGGTCTCTCCGGAAAGCGCACGCGGTCTTTCTTGCGCACCACGGCGACGACACGACGCTTGCGTTCGTCGGTAAAGAAAAATTCCAGCCCGACACTGAACACCAGGGCGATGCGCAGAAGAGTAGGGAGGGTGGGAAACAGTTTGCCACGTTCCAGCTTGGAAAGCATTGCGGCCGACAGTCCGGTATGTTTCCCGAGTTCCACAAGGCCCATACTTTTTTTCAAGCGCAGCGCGCGGATTTTCTCACCAATGCCATAGGGTTTCAGGCCGTCGGTGATCGTTTGCGAGATCAAGCGATATTCTCCATAAGAAAATAGATTATCATATGGATAAATCTCTTCCGGAGAGAATGCAAGCGCGAGGCGGGCGCAGCCAAGCCGGGAAACAAGAAGCGGCACCCGAAGGCGCCGCTCAAGCGGGCAGGATTTTCTAAGCTTATTGCGGTTTTTTCTTCCCGAACAATCCTCCTAAGGCGTCCGTGACGCTGCCGGCCTTTCCAGTGCCGGTCTTGCCGCCACTCAGAACGCCCTGCAAGGCGCTGCCGGCCAGTCCGCCTGCCATGCCCTTCAGGTCCGGAACAAACTCCGGTTTCGAAGTGGTGCCCGCAATCGAGAATGGAATTCCGCCTTTCGCGCTGCCCATGCCGGCGACTTGCGCCAAGCCTCCGGCGACCCCTCCCTGAAGGTTGGCCAACATTTTGAAGGCCAGGGCCCCGGTGGGGCTGACCGTGCCTGCCCCGGTAATTACGCCGATTGCCGGAACCGTCAAGTTCAAGTTGTCCGCGCGCGTGCCTTCTGGCGCCACCCGCGCATTGGTGCTGAAATTCTGAATGGTCGTATCCGGATTCGACACGGCTTTGCCGGTGAATGCCGACAGCGCTCCCAGTTTTGATCCCAGATCGAAGCCGGCGAGCTTGGTGTTGGCTAACCGTACCGGCCCGGTAATGACGAGCTTGTCAATCGGGCCGACGATTGCAAGGTCCGCTGACAGCGTTCCTCCCTTGAGCGACGAACCGGAGGGCAGCACCACGCCGAGCGAGGGCAACATCGCTTCCAGTTCTTCCACCGGCATGTTGGGCGCGTTGAGCTTCATGTTCAGCACCTGCGTTTCGCCCTCGGTTTTGAAGGCCCCCGTCAGGTGCGCCACCGCCTTGCCGATCTCCACATCGCCCTGGGTGATGGTTCCGGATTGCTTGTCGAGATCCACATTCACCGTATGCTTCACGACCACCGTCTTGGGAGCCGGCGACCCCTTGGGCGAGAATTGCAGCTTGTTGCCGGTAAACGTTCCTACGGCCTTGGCCATCGAGCCGTTCGAATTCAGCGTGCCGTCGAAGTTCGCGAGGCCCGCGATGCCGCTGGCCGGATCGATGAGGCCAGAGGCCACGATGTCCATATTGTTGACCTTGACTTTGGCGTCAAAGGGCGTCTTGGCGGCATCCGTGGAGTTGATCGGCCCAGCCTGGCCGCTGATATCCGCATTCCCTCCGGCCGGGAGCTTCGCGGTCAGGCGGAAAGGGAACTGCGAGGTTGGAGAGAAGTTGGTCACCGTGATGTTGACCTGGTCGTAGACGTGCGGCTTGGCTTTGGAGTTGGCATTGCCGACGATCAACTTTCCGTCGCTCACACTCAGCTTCCCGACCGACAGATTGCCGGGCGAGAGTCGAACCGCGACGATCCGAACTCGCGGGTGTCGGCGTTCCCGAATTCGAGGGCGCGGACGATTTGGCGGCGCTTTCCCCCAGGCTCGAGAAATTCCACTTGCCGGAGGCCGTCTTCAGCAGGGTAATTTGCGGTTGCTCCAGCGTGATGTCGGTCACGCGCAGCTGTTTCGACGTGATGAGCGGCATGATTTCCACGCCCACCTTCAGCGATTTCGCCGTCACGAACGGAGCGGTGCCGAAGGCCGGATCTTCTGCGATGGAGATGTTATCGGCGGTCACCGAACCGGAAAGAATGGAAAAGCTGAGATTGCCAACTTTAACCTGGCGTCCGAGCGCCTCGGTGGCGGCCGCTTCAATCCTGGGACGGAAACTGTTCACATTGATCAGGAAGGGAATTGCGATCAGGACGACGAGCAGTATGGCAATGACGATGGCGACGATTTTCAGGATGCGTTTCATTCGTTTTCCTGCCTTCCGAAGCGGTAAGAGGTTGCGTGGATAAGAATGGACGGAAGCAGCGTGGCCCGGGAACCAGACCTAACGGTCAAAGTTTATCAAAAAAGTGCCCACTACTTCGGTTCTTGCGTCAATTCGGGGCTGGGGAGAGAGTTGCGCTTCGAGTTCTTTCTGGCGGTGTTCGCGTCGGGCGCTGCTCATCTCAACCGAGGTGTCGATCTCTTTCTTGGCCTCAGCCTTCCGGCCCATGCGCAGCAGGATCTGACCGCGCAAGTAATGGATCCGCGACGACTCTGGGTCGAGCTTGGCCGCGGCCTGCAACTCCGTCAAAGCCTTCTCGTATTGCCCCTGCCTCTGGTACAGCCTGGCGAGCCCCAGGCGGGGATTCAGCATCTGGGGCTCGAGATGCAGCGCCTGCCGGTAGCTTTTCTCCGCCTGGGCATCGTTCTCGGTCAGGAAAAAGACATTCCCGATTTCGTCGTAGTTGAAGACCATGTCGGGCTCGAGCGCGATGTCCTTCAGAAACTCCGCCTTTGCCCGCTCGTAATCACCTTTCTTTGAGTACAGCATTCCGAGGTTGAAGTGCACGAAAGGGAGATTGGGATCGGCCTGGGCGGCCGCGGTGAGTTCGCTGGTTGCATCATCGTAGGCTTCGAGCTGGAGCATCGCCTTCCCTACCAGGAGGTGCACCTCCGCCGAATCGCCGCCCACCTCGGCCAGCCGCGCCAGCGCGCGGTCGCCTAATTCCTTCCGTTCCGCCTTGTCGGCGGCGATGACCAGAACATAGAGGTAGTTCAGATCCCGCGACTGCTGCGACCATAGCGGCTCCAGCGTGTCGACGGCCTCGACATACCGGTCGGTGAAGAAGTAGCACTGTCCGAGCAAATAACGCGCCTGCAGAGAATCCGGCACGTCTTTTACGACTGACTCAAGGGCCGGGATGGCGTGCCGGAAGTCGCCCTGCCGGTAGTGGGCCAGACCGATATTCAGGCGGATCCCGGCGACCTGCGGCGCGAGCTTCGCAGCCTGGTCGAGACTGGCAAGCGCTTGCTGCCACTGCTTGCGCCGCATATGAATGACGCCCAGGTTGGCGTACGCTCCGGCCACCCGGGGGTTGAGCGCCAGGACGCGCTTGAAGCTGCGCTCGGCGCCATCGAGGTCTCCCTTTCCAAGCGCGTCCTCCCCTTCGGCAAACACTTTCGCGGGATCCTGACTGGCCGCGGCGGCGGCGGCCCCGGACCCAGTCGCAGTTTTTTGTGCGAATCCAGGCGCCGTTCCCCATGACTTGGCGGCAACGTTCACCGATACCACGGTGACCAGGACGATTCCGATTCTTGACAGTGCTTGCACTCTGCTGTAGTGTCCGCCAACATTGACCTGGAGAGCAAGACCGGGTCTCGGTGAACGGTCACAACGCCGCCCGGGATGGAACGATGTCGTCGTGACGGCCGAGGCATAGCGCAACGCTCGCAGCCGGAAGCTCACTTGAAAGGACTGGATGGTCACCATTCGTGACGTAGCCAAGGAAAGCGGGTTCTCCTCGACCACGGTTTCGATCGTACTGAACAATGCCCCATTGGCGCGCTACATTCCCGCCACCACCAAGAAGCGCATCGAACGGGCCGCCAAAAAATTAGGTTATCGTCCCAACCTGTTCGCACGCTCCTTACGCAGCAAGCGCAGCCACACGGTTGGCGTCATGGTCGCGGACATGACCGATCCGTTCTGCATCCCCGTGCTGCGCGGGATCGAGAATGCGCTGTACCAGTCTTCTTTCCTTCCCATCCTGACCGACGTGCAAAACGAGCGGAGCCGTTTCGAGCGCTACCTGGAGATGTTACTGGACCGCCGGGTCGAAGGACTGATCGTGGTGGCCAACTGGCTTTTCCTGGATATCAACTTGCTGGCCGACCTGGAGAAGGCCAGCATCCCGACCGCAATTATCGGGTGCGAACTGAAAACAGACGCGGTCAGTTCCGTAATCGTCGACAACGAAGTCGGTGCGCACATGGCGGTCGAACATTTGCACTCGCTGGGCCATCGCAAGATTGCGTTTATCCGCGGTCCGAAGGGGCTGACCGACAGTAGTCCGCGGTGGAAGGGAATTCGCAGTTTTGCCAAGGCCAGCGGTCTTGAACTGGACCAGCACCTCATACTGGATTTACCCGAGTCGCGCGACCCGATTTCGAGTTTTGAAGCGGGTTACAAACTGACCGAAGAACTGATCAAGCAGAAGCGGCCCTTCACGGCCATCATGGCCTTCGATGACATGACTGCCTTCGGGACCATCCGCGCGCTGGCCAAGGCGGGGATTCGCGTGCCGGAGCAGTGCTCCGTGATCGGCTTTGACGATGTAGCCACCTGCAGCATTTATACCCCCGCGCTGACCACCATCCGGCAGCCCATGGAAACGATGGGTGCCATGGCGGTGGGCATTGTGGTGGACGGGATCAACGCGGTGCTCGAAAAGCGGGACACCTCCGCACTCCACCGGAAGGTTGCGCCCGAACTGATGGTAAGGGAATCCGTCCGCCGCCTGGTGTAGGTCCAGCCCGGCAGAGTCCTGCCCGCATTTTTCGCTTGACAGTCGAAATCCGCGTCCAGCACTATTCATACGTTTTAATAAAAGGTTTTATCCAATTGCGGCGTGCCTTCCCCCGGGTCCTGACTACGGGAAAGCGCTGTACGTTGAAATCGCGTCGCGTGGGGCGACTTCCGGTTTTCTTGCCAGCTGAACTTTTCACACTGCTCGAGAATGAAAGTCCACTGGGGCGCATTCAGGGGTGAGGAAAGACCAATGCCCAGAACGACCAAAAACGGAGCGAATATGAAAACCCGTCTGGTACTGCTGTGCGGTCTATTGTCGATTCTGTTCGCATCACTGTGTGCGGTTGCCCAGGAGTCTGCGACCCTCACCGGAACGGTCACCGACCCGAGCGGCGCGGTTGTTGCCAACGCGCAAATCACGGTGGCGAACGTCGAACGTGGCATTGAGCGAACCACCGCCAGCAACGCCGACGGAGAGTGGGCCACTCCGGCTCTTTCCCCGGGGAAGTACGACCTCACGATCACTGCGCCCGGCTTCAAGAAACATGAAGTCAAAGGCGTCATCCTGCGGGTCGCGCAAAAAGCTCGCGTGGATGTTGCCCTGCAGGTCGGCGGCTCCACCGCCCAGGTGACCGTGGAAGGTTCCACGGTTGCTCAGATTGAAACCCAGTCGTCGGAGCTGTCCGGCGTGGTTACGGGAAAGGAAATCAACCAACTCGAGCTTAATGGCCGCAACTTCACCCAGCTAGCCACCCTGGTGGCGGGCGTGAGCAATCAGTCCGGTCAAGATGATGCGGGCGTGGGCGTGGGTGGGAACGTCGCCTTCAGCATGAACGGTGGTCGCACCGAATACAACAATTGGGAACTGGACGGTGGCGACAACATGGACAACGGCAGCAATACCACACTGAACGTATATCCCAGTCTCGACGCCATCGCCGAGTTCAAAGTGCTTACGTCCAACTATGGGGCACAGTACGGCCGCAATGGATCGGGCACGGTAGAAGTGGAGACCAAGTCCGGGACCAAAAGTTTTCACGGCGATGCTTACGAGTTCGTTCGCAACGACGCGTTCAACGCCAAGACGTTCCCCCAGACCTCGCTGCCATCCTACAAGAAGAATGACTTTGGATACATTATCGGAGGCCCGGTCTTCATCCCAGGCCTCTACAACAAGAACAAGGACAAGACGTTCTTCTTCTGGTCCCAGGAATGGCGCCGGGAGCGAGTTCCGGCGAACCTGGGCAGCGTCACGGTGCCATCGCTGGCAGAACGCGGGTGCCCGGGAGCGACCGCCGACTGTACGCCCGGCCAGTTCGGCAACTTCAGCGATCTGTGTCCGGGCACCGACTGTCCGGTCGATCCGGGCACGGGCTTGCCTTTTCCCGGCAACCTGGTGCCGATCGATCAGAACAATGCACCCGCGCTAATGGCGCAGATTCCTTTACCGACCAACGGAACCAGTACCTGGAATGCCTCTCCTACCCTGCCCACCAGTTGGCGCGAAGAATTGATCAGGGTGGATCACAATTTCACCCCCAATGTGCGGGGGACGGTTCGCTATATTCACGATTCCTGGGACCAGCTCTACCCGACGCCCCTGTGGACCAACGGCACCAGTTTCCCCACGATCCAGACCAATTTCAACGGTCCGGGGGTAAGCCTGGTTGCTCGTTTGACCGCGACGGTTTCTCCGACCCTGCTCAACGAATTCGTGGCCAGTTACACCACCGACCACATCACGTTGGTCCCGGTGGGCGCGTGGAAGCGTCCGGCCAATATGACTTTCGGTTTGTACCCTGGGGCGGATCAGGGAAAAATCCCCGGCATCAGCCTGGGCGGCGGCGGGATTTTCGATTTTCAGGAAGACGTGGGCTACCTGCCCAACGGCCCTTACAACTCCAACCCGACCTATACGTACCGTGACAACGTCACCAAGGTGGTGGGCAAGCACAACCTGCAATTCGGCGCCTATTTCGTCGCCGCCCAAAAGAATGAATTGGCCGCTCCCGGTACTGCCACCAACGGCTCTTTGACATTCGATACCAGCAATGCTGCCGTGAGTACCGGCAACGCTTTCGCCGATCTGTTGATGGGAAACGTCTCCTCGTTTTCTCAGAGTAGCTCTCAACCAAAGTTTTATAACCGCTACAAGATCTTTGAGCCGTATTTTCAGGACGATTGGCATGTCACCAGCCGCTTGACCCTGAACCTGGGTTTACGCGTGAGCCTGTTCGGCACCTATCGCGATCGTTATCACAGCGAATACAACTTTGATATCACGCGCTACGTGGCGGGCAACAGCAGCGTGGATTTGAATGATGGCACGGTCATCGGCGATCCCTTCAACGGTGTCGTGCAGTGTGGCGTGACCCCGGGAGTTCCGGACAGTTGCATGAAGGGACATCTGTTCAACCCTGCGCCCCGAATTGGTTTTGCGTGGGATCCCAAAGGAGACGGCAAGACGGCAATCCGCGGCGGCTATGGAGTTTTCTTCGAGCATACCAACGGGAATGAAGCCAATGCGGAGTCCCTCGAACCGGCGGCCAGCCCCGCGGTGCAGACCACGTCCGCATTCAACCTCACGGCGTATGACCAGATCGTTCCGCAGCCGGCGGGTTCCACCTCGCCGCTTGCCATGACGTCCATCCCCAATAAAGCTGTTTGGCCCTACGTCCAGCAGTGGCATCTCGATATCCAGCGCGAACTTTGGAGTCACACGGTGGCGACCGTGTCTTACGTGGGCAGCAAAGGCACGCACCTGACCCGCTTCCTGACATCAACCAGCTCGGCCAGTTGCCTTGAATCAGAATCCCTACCAGCCGGCTGAGCCAATCGTGGATTGTGGGCCGACCCTGGATAGCAACGGCGTGCCCATGGACGCTTTTACTCCGGGCGGCAATCCGGTTCCATATATTGCGCCGAGTGCGCCCGGAGGGCTGCCATCAGGGCCAGCTGTCAATCTCGGAATGGCGTGTGGCACGTTACTTTTCCCGGACGCTTTCCGCACGCAATTTTCCGGCGTTGGTTCAGTCAGCCGACTCGAGGAGAAGGCCTCTTCGATCTATCATGCGTTGCAGGTGTCGGTGCGGCGCAGCGTCGGCAGACTCACGCTCAGCGGTGCGTACACGTACAGCCACTCCATCGACGACTCGTCTTCGGCTCGGGATGCCGTGATACTCGACACTTACGACGTCGGCCGAGCGCGCGCCAGTTCCAACTTCGACCAGCGCCATCTGTTCAATCCTGGGCTATGTATACGATTTGCCGTTCTTCAAGAGTCCGGGATTGGCCAACAAGATTCTAGGAGGATGGGAGTGGTCCGGCGATCACCGCCATCCAATCGGGCACGCCATTCAGCGTCGCCAACGGAGTGACAGGCGACAATGCCGGAGTCTCGAACGGAGTCAGCGTCAATTCCGCGCAATCGTATCCTGACCTGGTCGGCAATCCGCGATCAGGCGTCGCCAACTTCCCCTTTGACGGATTCGGGCCCCTGCCCTACAACCCCTCGGCGTTTGCGGCGCCTCGCGGCTTGACATTCGGAAACGCGCCCCGAAACTATCTAACCAATCCGCGGCGGACGAACTTCGATATGGCGATCTTCAAGCGCTTCGCGATCAAAGAGAGCGTGGCATTCGAATTTCGCGCCGAAGCGTTTAACGTCTTTAACCACATCGAGTATGCGTGGCTGGGCGGCGACGGTGGCTCAGCGGCCTCGAACAGCCCGTTCGGAAACGCAAACAGCACCCTCAGTTGCTACGGTGCGAACAACTCGGCCGGTGATCCCGGCTGCACATCCGCCAATCCATATCTGCGGCCCGCGGTCGCTCACAATGGCAGGATCCTGCAGTTGGGCGCGAAGTTCATCTTCTAACCACTCGGTCGCAAGTACGACAATCCCGGCTGCATTCGGGCCGGGATTGTTTTTACGAAGAAAAAGCGAAAGGGGCTGTGGAAGGGAAGCAGCCGCATCCTGTACCCTCCGCTTCGATCAATCTCCCTGCCCCGCCCGAGGCCCGACACCTCTGACCTAACCTGCCGTCTGCGTCGCTCCACCCCGCACCACCGCAAATCCTCGTTCGAGGTCCGCAATCAGATCATGAACGTGCTCGACGCCTACAGACAGCCGCACCATTTGCTCGGTCACGCCCATCTTCGGACGTTCTTCGGCGCGAATCATCGAGTGCGACGTAACGACCGGAATCGTCACGAGCGAATCGACTCCGCCGAGGCTCGGAGCCAGCGTGAAGAGCTCCAGAGCCTCGGCGAAACGACACGCGTCCTCGCCCGTGCCGTCGACCTCGAAACTCAGCACGCCGCCTCCACCGCGCATCTGCTCCATCGCCAGCGCGCGCTGCGGATGTCCCTCCAGAAACGGGTAGCTGACGCTGCGGACCTTAGAGTGACCCTTCAGAAATTGCGCCACCCGCAATGCATTCTCGTTCTGGCGCTGCACACGCACAGCCAGCGTCTTGATGCCCGCAAAGCAGCCAGGCGGCGTGCGGGTCCATGTTGCAGCCAAGCGTGGTGCGAGTCGCGTGAATCGTTTTGATCAGGTCACGGCGCCCGGCGACGATTCCGCAGATCACGTCGGAGTGCCCGCCGAAATACTTGGTGCCCGAATGCATGACGAGGTCGATCCCAAACTCCACGGGACGGCAGTTGATGGGGGTCGAGAAGGTGCTGTCAATCAGCGTCATCAGACCGTGCTTCTGGCGACCGCCGAGACTTACTTCAGATCGACCGCGCGCAGGTCGGATTCGGGTGGGCGACTCGAGATACAAAAGCTTCGTGTTGGGACGAATAGCGCGCTCATGCTGATCGTAGTCCGTGGTATCGACCAGCGTGGTCTCGACGCCAAACTTCGGCAGCCATGGGTGAGAAACTTGGTCGCGCCGCCGTAAACATCGCGCTGAGCAACGATGTGATCCCCGCTCTTTACCAGCGAAAGGATCGACGTCGTAATGGCCGACATGCCCGAGGCGAACAACAACGCCCCATCCGCGCCCTCGAGTTCGGCGATTGCCTACTCGGCCACCGTGTGCGTCGGGTTCCCATAGCGCGTATAGAAGTGTCGGTATGCTGGCGCGGGTCTGCTCCTCATGTCCGTGACTTCAAACGTGGAAGTCTGGTAGATGGGCGTGATCAACGGCCCGTTCTTCTTCTGCAGATCCGTTCCGCCGCGAACGGCCCCGGTCTCCGCACGACGCTTTTGTTTTTTCATAGACCTCCCACCCTCAAGCCTTCACCGTCGCCGGATCAAACGCCGGCACCTGCGAGAACCACTGCGCCGAACGGGCATGCCGGCCGCTGGTCAGCTCGTCAAATGCCCTCTGCAATGCCGGGTGACCGGCCCTGTCTTCCCACTGCCGATCGTACGAAAATCAATTTCGCGCAGGCCGATCACCTCGGCCGCAGTGCCGCACACGAAAACTTCATCCGCAATATAAAGCTGGTCGCGCGAGATCGGCTCTTCCACAACCGTATAGCCCAGGTCGCCGGCGAGCGTGATCAAGCTGTCGCGGGTGATGCCTTCAAGAATCGAGGCCCGCGGCACGGTATAAATTACGCAGTTGCGAACCACGAAAATGTTCTCGCCCGTGCACTCCGCAACGTATCCAGTGGGATCGAGCATGATGGCTTCATCGAATCCCAGGCGGTGGGACTCCGTCTTCGCGAGAATCGAGCCCACATAATTTCCCGACACTTTCGCCTTGGTCATCATGATGTTCGGATGCAGACGCCGACGCTAATACGGAGGCGTTCGGGCGGCCTGGTTCCTCGCGGCGGGAGGGTGGCGGCGCGTTCCCGCAGCTGCGGCTGGTGGCGTTGGCGGAGTCCGGCACGCACGCGATCTTCGACGCTGCGCTGGGCTCGTGCGGAACCTCTGAGCAGGAGCTTGCCGAGCGGCTGTGGCCCTCGCTCACGGACGGGATGCTGTGCCTCGCGGACCGCAACTTCTATAGCTTCGAGCGGTTCCAAACCGCCCGTGCGACGGGGGCGCAGCTGCTCTGGCGGGTCAAGGCCGACGTCGGGCTCCCGCGTGAGCAGACGCTCCCGGACGGGTCCTACCTGACCAGCATCTACGCGCTGAAGAACCGCAAAGCCAAGCGCGACGGCGAGCCCGCCCGGGTCATCGAGTACCGGCTCGAGGATCCCGCCCTGGCCGACGAGGAGCAGCGCTACCGGTTGATCACCACGATCCTCGACCCCGACCAGGCACCCGCGGCAGAGCTCGCCGCGCTCTACCCACAGCGCTGGGAGCTCGAGTCAGCACTGGATGAGCTCAAGACCCACCAGCGCGGCCCGCGCGTGGTGCTGCGCTCAAAGACACCCGACGGCGTCTACCAAGAAGCCTACGGCCACCTCGCCACCCACTACGCGATCCGCCGCGTGATGCACGACGCCGCACTCCAAGCCGACATCGTCCCCCACCGATTGTCGTTCATCCGCAGCCTCCGTGCCGCCCGCCGCTCAACCCGCACCCAGCCGGGGCTCTCCCCCCTCACGATCGCGACCGCGCACCACAACGCGATCGCCGAGATCCTCACTGAACCACTCCCGCAACGCCGACCACGCGAGAACCCCAGGGTCATCAAACGCAAGATGAGCAACTGGGCCGTCAAACGACCCGAACACCGCAACTGGCCACAGCCAACGACCCCACCCGACAACACCATCACCATCCTCGCCGCCTAAGTTTACGGTATTGCAGCTAGCCCCACCTAGCCCCCGCCGCCAGCTCGCCCAACCAGAGCTCCTCTGCGCCCGGCTGCCGACCCGGCTAGAACCGCCGGACGGCCACGCCTGCCGCAAACCAGCGCGATCACGGCTCGACGACGACCTCATCGATGCCAAACGACGTGTTCCCACCGATCTGACCGGGCTGCCAGTGAGACACTCTTGACGTGTCGCGCGACACGTCGCAGATAGCGCGGGTGACCGGCGGCTGTGGTTGGTTGAGCCCGCGCTGCGGCGCCTCGTCGGGCCACGCGCTGTCGCCCGCGCGCGAAGGGGGACGCGCAGCGTCCCGCCGAGCTGGTCCTGCATGTCGCCGCGGCTGGCGGCAGCGGGCGCTGCCCGACCTGCAAGGCCGGGCCCGGGCGAGCCGTGCTTTGGGCCCAGCGGCCCGGCCGCACGCCGCTCGGCTGGGGCCCGCTCGCCGAGAGCTCGCCGTTACCGAGGCGATCTGGAGAGCGCTTGAGCGGACCTGCGCGAGCGTCGCGCTGGTGCGCTTCGCCGCCGGCGGCGGGCTGCCTGGGGGGAGCGTCGAGGTGCTGGCCCTCGCGGCCGACGGCGGCGAGCTGGGCCGCTGGCAGGCGGGCGAGAGCCGAGCTGGCGGACGCGCTCGCGACGCCCGTGTGGGCGCGCTACGGGAGCTTCCGTGGGCAGCCGCCGATCACGGCGACGCTGCGCTGGAGCGTCGCCGAGCGCTCGATCACGCTCGCCGGCAGCCGCGGCTCCGAGCCGTTCGCGCAGACTCTCGGCGGCAGCCAACGAGCGCACGAGCGCCCCGCGACACGTCGCGCGACACGTCGCCGGTGACAGCGTCGAGGACCGCCGGTCGCGTGTGCGAGCGTTGCGGCAAGCCAATCGCCCAAACCGCCCGCGCGGAGGCGCGCTATTGCGGCAAACGCTGCCGCCAGGCCGCCTCGCGCGCCAGGCTGCGTGAGCGCTCAGGCCGCTCGGCTCGCCGCCCGAACGCTGCGCCTGGTGCACCGGACCGATGCCTGAGCGGCGCCGGCTCGAGGCGCGCTATTGCGGCAAACGCTGCCGCCAGGCCGCCTCGCGCGCCCGGCTCGCGCTCGCCCGCCGGCGAGCGGCAAGCGCGCAGGCTGTGCCGAGCCGAGCAGTTGCGCATCCAGTGAGCGTCAGGCCGTTGGGGCAACGTGTCGCGCGACGCGTCGCCCACGGCCAACTATCCCCTCGACGACCGACATTCCCTTGATCGCGCTTCACAGCCAGCCCGCGATCCAACCGAGATCCAAGGGCCACCCTGCGACAGATCTCGCGACAGGTCGGCCCTCTCGTCCCCCGTATTCAGCCAAGGCTCGACGACGAGAAACCCGCAAATTGCGACCCTCCCTTGACATAGGAG
>CAVRZQ010000004.1:0-62535 GCA_963725575.1 uncultured Acidobacteriota bacterium | reverse complement strand
CTTTGCCGTGTTCAGCAGCGGGCGTCCCAGCGACGCGTTGTAGCTGGTCCACGGGCCTTCCAGATCCGGCTCTCGCGTTCGAAGTGGGCGCGCATGGCTTCCATCTTGGAATCGAGATCGTCGAGATAGTGCAGCATGAGCGCTTCGGGAAACATGGGCAGCTTGGGCGATCCGAAATCGTACTGGCCGTGATGGCTGATGATCAGGTGTTCGAGCAGCGTCTTGAGCTCCGCGGGGAAATCCGGCAGTTCGCCAGCTTCGCCTGCAGCATCTCCAGTTCGATGATCATGTGCCCGAGCAGCTGGCCGCGCGTGGTGTAGGAAAACGAGCGGTTGTAGGTCAGTTCGTGAATCTTGCCGATGTCGTGCAGAAACGCGCCCGTCAGCAGCAGGTCGCGGTTGATCTGCGGATAATTGCGGCACATCAGATCGCAGGAGCGGAAGAGCGAAACCACGTGGTCGAGCAAGCCGCCGATGTAGGCATGATGCAGCGTCTTGGCCGCGGGAGCATTGCGGTAGCGCTCGGCAATCTCCGGGTCCGCCATGAACAGTTCCACCAGCGACTTCAGATGCGGATTCTGAAACGTGGCAACGAAGTCGGTCAGCGTTCGCCAGAGTTCGCCGATGTCCTTGGTGGTCTTGGGCAGGTAGTCGGTGAAATCGATCTCCGCTTCTTCCATGCGCCGCAGTTTGTGAATCGTGAGCTGGAAGCGATTCTTGTACTTGTTGATCAGGCCCTTGATCTTGAGAAAGTCGTCCTGCTCGAAGACGTCGATGAATTCCTCGACGTTGTCCCACATCTTGGCTTCGATCTGGCCGGTGCGGTCGGCGAGAGTGAGCGCCAGGTAGGGCTCGCCAGTCTTCTTGGGCTTTCACCTGCTTCGACGCCACCACGAAGCTGGAGGTGATGACCTTGTTTTCCTGCTGGGAACAGTCGGAGATGAAGAACTCTTTCATGAGCCTCCGCGAAATGCCGTCCCGCATGGTTGCGGACGTGAACCGGGACCTGCGTTCGGGCAAGCAATCTAGTCAGCTTAACCTAAAACACGCCGAGCTTCTTCTTCTTTTTCAGCTTCTTGGCGGCTTGACTTCCTTGGCTGCGTGGTCTCGACCGGCTTGGTTTGCTTGGCGCTGGCGCCGGTGTCGACGTAGCCGGGCTTGATGTCGATGAAGGCCTCTTCGCGCAGCGTGGTCAGATAAGCGCGCAGCGCGGGCTGCAGCTTCTGCATGTACAGCGCGTCCTGGATGCGAGGCTCGACTTCCTTCAGCGTGGGAATGCCCGCCATCTGATGCTCGGTCACCTTCAGAATCACAAATCCCTGCTTGGTGCGAATGCACGTCCGTGGTCTCGCCCGCCTTCAGCGCGAAGACCTTGTCTTCCAGTTCCTTCGCGAGCGTGCCGCGCTTGAAGTAGCTGAGGTCGCCGCCGTCCTGGGCGGCGATGGTCCATCGGAGTACTTCTTCGCCAGATCCTCAAAGCTGCGCGCCCTTGTGAATCTGCTCGAGCAGATCCTGGGCCTTGGCCTTGGCGGCGGCCAGCGCCGCTTGCGTGTCCGCGTCCGAGCCGGGAGCGGCTTCCCGTCGGCGCCGACTGCCGGCTTCGGGCGTCTTCGGCGCGATCAGAATTTCGCTCAGACGAACCTGCTTCCGGCTGCTCCATTTCGCCTTGTGCTCGTCGTAGAACTTCTTGATCGTCGTCCTTGTTCATGGCGAGTGTGCGAACCCACTTCCTGCCCGATCACGCGCTGCGTGATGATCTGGTTGCGCAGGTTCTGCTTGAATTCCTCGTAGGAAGCGCCCTGGGCCTCGGCCGCCTTTTCCAGTTCTTCCATGGTCTCCAGGTTCATCTGCTTGCGCATCTCGTCCAGTCGCTTGATCAGTTCGGTGTCGCCGGTGATGCCCAGATCCTTGCCTTTTTGCAGCAGAAGTTGCTGGTCGATCAGATCGCGCAGAACGTCGCGCTCTTTTCGGCAAACGCTGTCGGCGTTGGAGGGATCCTGCTGCTGGATCTCCTGCTTGAGCTGGTCGCGGCTGCGGACATATTCCGAGCGCGTGATGATCTCGTTATTAACGCGCGCGATAATCTCTTCGACCACCGTGTCGGCGCGCAAAAGTGCGGGCAGGGTCGAAAGGCAAGCGAGCAAGGTGAGAAAGCGCATCTTCTTCATGGGAAAGTCGTTCAAAGCCCCGGCGTGGTAGCCGGACTCCGTTTATATATCCTCAAGGATTGTAGTCTTGCCAAGATTGTAACCCCGGAAGAGGCCGTTGATCCAGCCGACAAATGCGTCCGAGGGATACGGTTCGGCTTTTCCGCAGTTGTTTTACGAGGGATTGGACCGTACCAGGGCGAGGGCAGTAATGTCGTCGTGAATCGGCTCGGCACACGCAAAGCGCTGTACGTCATCGAGGATGGAGCGGCAGACATCCCGGGCGGTGGTGAGTTGGGCGCTCTTCAGAGCCGCCTCGACTCGTGCCAGGCCAAACTCTTCCGCCTGCACTCCGCCTCAACTACCCCGCGAGAAACCAGGACGAGAGCCGCACCCGGTTCCATGGCGATCAGGCGGGCTTCCGCGGTAGCCAGAGAGAACAAGCCCAGAGGAAGGCCGGTGGCGCCTAGTTCGGAGACGTCCGTTGCATGGCGCACCAGGGCGGGAGTATGCCCGCAGTTGAAGTAGCAGAGGATCCCGAGGTCTTCGTTGTAGCAGCCCGCGAAGGCCGGACTGGAGTGCACCCCTCCGGCCTCCTCCATGATGGTGCGGTTCAGTTGAAGACAAAGTTCGGTCATGGCGTCGCTCTCGTTCGCATCGGTTGGGGCGAGAAGCTCGGACCCCACCTCGCGGAAAACGCGCTGCGCCATCGCCAGAATCCCCTGGTTTTGCGCGCGCCGCCCGGCCACATCCAGCAGTCCGAAAAGCACGCGGCAGGGGCTGACCCGGAACGAGTCATAAAAATCTCCCGCACAGCGTTGCCCCGCAAACGCAGCGGCAATTTCCGCGTCCCGTAAGACCGGGAACGCGGAGGCCAACGGCTCGATGGCCGGGGGCGTTTTCTTTTTACGCAGATTGAGCAGTGACTTCATGGACCCGAGCAGGGCTGAAATTAGCACAGAGAACGCGGGTTGGCTAGCCGGAGAAAACTGGGCTCTGTGGGTATTCCCTAGTCTCCGTATCTACTGGTCAGAAACTTGCCTACTTCCGATTCCAGCTGTCCGTAGTCGGAATGGATGGTGGCGCGCAGGGCCGCTTCGGGGGCGCTGCCCTGCCCGATGCGCTCGAGGATGCGTTCCACGTCACTCATCCCGTAGGTTTCGCTGATGTATTGCACGGCGGCCAGTGACTCATCGTAGGCGACGACGGCCTCCAGAGACGAGAAGCGCATGAAGCTGCCTTCGAGCACGTTGTAAGGGATGGCGTGTTGGGCACGGAATAACTGGCCAAGTCGGCGGCCATCCGAGGCCAGGGATTTTGGCTCGACCGCCTGGGCGATGCCCTCGTTCAGCCACGTAGGACAGCGGCCGCCCGAGGCCTGGTTCACAAAAGAATGCGCCAACTCGTGTTTGAGCACGCGTGCGAGGTCGGAAGTCATCGAGGAGAGGCCGCTGATTGGGATGCGAAGCTTGCCGTCATTGACTGCTCCGGACCAGGAAGGAGCATGGGTGACATCGAAGAATGCCTGCTCGGTGTAGAGAATGACGGGAATGCTGGCGCGGGGCGCGACGCCCAACTGGCGGACGAGGTCGTCGTATTCGGCTTCCAGGGTCGCAATCAATTCGCGGCGAAGCTGTTCGGAGGTCTGTTTTCCTTCGTAGCGAAGCGTGAAGTGACTGCTCTCCCGCTGTGCGAAATCGGCCTCAGTGGTGGCCTCCCGCTGGGCCTTGGCCAGATATTGCTCTACGACGGGGTCGGGGCGCAGTTCGAGGGAGCGTTTCCAGGCACGGATCGCTTCCTTGCTTCGATCGGCGGACAACTGCACGTAACCGAGAACTGTGTAAGCATCGGCCGAACCCGGATTCGCCCGCGCTGAGCGTTCCGCATAGGACACGGCCGCAACGGCGTTGCCAGACCGCACCAGGGCCATCGCGTAATAGTTAAGGATGGTGGAGTTGTCCGGTCGAAAACGTAGCGCGGTCTCAAAGTAACGGCGGGCTTGGGGAAGGTTGCCGTGTTCGAACTCATGTTTGCCCGCCAGGAAATAGGCGGTGGCGGAGAGTTCCGGCTTACCTTCGTTTTCAAGGGCCGTCAGAGCATCGGGATCGACCTTGCCTTCATGAACCACCCTGGTGGCGAGATCATCGTGCCCGCCCAGGCCGTCCTCGGGAACGAACGCCGGCAGATCCCTGGCAGGGCCCTGCGCGCCTGCTGATGACGCGTAGGAAGGAGGCAGTCCTCCAGCCTCGATGCTTTCAACCGACGATTTCGATATTTTGTAGGAGTCATCGCCCACGTCGTACTCGACGTGATGGCCATTTTCGCGGACGTGATCGGCCCAGATCTTACGGCCGTTTTTCAGATGGATGACGTCGGCAAAGGAACGCACGTCCGCCAAGGCTGCCAGAAAGAGCAGGCTCGTCACTAAGAAGATGACACGCGTGCGCACTCAGGCGCATTCTAACAATCGGCAGGGAGCTCCAGTAGGTGACCCAGGTAACCGGGAAAGCAAGGACAAAATGGGTGCTCGCGGCGGTGCTGCTCACCGCGGGCGGCCGCTTGGCTTGCGGGCAATCTTTTGCTGATTCCGTGGCCGGATCGCCTATCCAGCAACCCGATCCGGCTACTACCCCGAAGCCCGCCGAAGAACTGTACTTGAAGCTACAAAGTGTCGGCCTCGATGCGGCACGGACCTACCACATTCGAAATGCGCCGCTCGACCGTCCCGCGTTGCACATCACGCTGGAGGACGGAGAAATTTCCTTCACGTCCGACGTCGCCGGGCGGGTGACCGGGGCGTTCTTCGAAGGGGATGGCGAAGTGTTGTTGACGCCGCCGAACCAGGTGGAACGCGCATCGATGGCGCTGTTTACCGGCATGGCGATCCTGGAGCAGCGCTTCAGCACTGCATATCTGCGATTCAATGACGACACCTTTGCGGAACTGCAACCCTATTGCCGGCCGGCGCAGGATGCGCAGGCTTTCAGTTCGCGCTGGAACGAAATCGCCCGGAACCTGGCTGGGCAGGATGCTCCTCGCCTCTTGTCGAGCTTCAGCCGGGGTTTGCCGGTCTCGGATGCGAGGGCCGGGAGTTCCACCGACCAGCCTCCGATCACAAACTCCTCCGATCGCATGCTGCATGTTCGGCTCCAGGCCCAGCCTCTCGGAACCTTTGATGTGTACTTCGACACCCGGGGAGTCGAGCAGGTGTGGGCTGGCCAAACCAGGAACGTGGAGGGCCAGACGTTCTACGACTTGTGGACGTCCTTCACTCCCAGTGAAAGAGAGGCTGGCCACGCGGGAGCAAGCGAGTCCGAAAACAAAGTTGATGAAGTCGCGATCTCGCGCTACAGGATACGTGCCGAGGTGAAGCCGCCGACCACCTTGACTGCGGAAGCCCTTCTTCAGATGGAAGTGCGGCAAGGGGGAGAACGAACCGTATATTTCGAGCTCTCTCGCTTTTTGCAGGTTAAAGAAGTGGATGTCGATGGTCGTCCGGTCGAGTTCATCAACAACCCCGCCATCGATGGCACTCAACTCGCCAGGCGAGGAAACGATCTGGTTGCGGTAGTTTTCCCGGAAGCACTGCGGCAGGGACAAAAGGCGGAGCTACGGTTCGTTTATGGCGGGGATGTTCTTTCCGAGGCGGGCGGCGGGCTTCTGTACGTAGGCGCGCGGGGAACGTGGTATCCAAATCGCGGATTGTTCATGTCGGATTTCGATCTGGAATTCCACTATCCGCCGGGCTGGACGCTGGTAGCAACCGGAAAGAGGGTAGCTGAGGACGTCGCGACCGCCGACAGCGCCACGGGCTCGCTCTCGGCGGGAGAACAAGTGGCGCGCTGGGTTACGGAGCGCCCGAGCACGCTTGCCGGATTCAATCTGGGGAGGTATGAGCGTGCGGTCGCTGGTGCCGGCGACGTAACGGTGGAGGCGTATGCGGCGCGCAGCATGGAGAAATCCTTTCCTCGACCCGCTGCAAGCATTGCCAGTCCCCCGACCATCGGCCGTCCGGACGCGAATCCCGAGCCCATCGTTCGGCAGTCGTCACCTCCATCTCCAGCGCGGAATGCGCAGGTGGTGGCCGACAATGGGGCCCGAGCTGTTGAATTCCTCTCACAGCGGTTCGGACCGTACCCCTACAGTTCGCTCGAATTGACGCAGATGCCTGGCCGCATGAGCCAGGGCTGGCCCGGGCTGGTGTTTCTTTCGAGCTTTGCCTTCCTGACGCCCGAGCAAACTGCGGACTTGAGCGCCAACCCGCTGGACGGCGCCTTGAACCGCCTGACGTTGCCCCACGAGACCGCCCATCAATGGTGGGGGGATCTGGTGGGGTGGCGCAGCTATCGGGACCAGTGGATGTTTGAGGCACTCGCCAACTACTCCGCACTGATGATGATGGAAACCGAGAAGCCCGCGGACGTTCGCCTCATTCTGGGAAGGTATCGGGAAGAGCTACTTGAAAAGAACAAGAATGGCGAGTCGCTACGCGATGCAGGGCCGGTGAGCCTGGGTCTGAGACTGAATTCCTCGCATTTCCCCAATGGGTATGAAGCGGTCAGCTACGGCCGAGGCACGTGGCTGTTCCACATGCTCCGGCATATGCTGCTCGACGCGGAAGCCATGCAGGCGCAGCGAACGCAGCCTGCGAAATCTGGCACGGAGGAGCCTTTCGTGCGCGCTCTGCGAAAGGTGCGGGAGCGCTATGCAGGGAAAGCGATCAGTACCCGCGAGTTGTTCGAAGTGTTCGACGAAGAGTTGCCGCGGTCCTTGCGATATGAAGGGCGCAAGTCGCTGGACTGGTTTGTTCAGGGATGGGTGGAAGGTGTGGCCCTTCCTCATTTCAGCACGCAAAATGTGAAATTCGTGAGAAAGAGTGCCAGCACGGAAGCAGTCGGTACCATCGTGCAGAAAGAAGCGCCGCCAGACCTTGTGTCCGCCGTGCCGGTGTATGCGGTGACCGCCGGAAAGCCGCTCCTGCTGGGCACCGTGCTCGCCGATGGGCCCGAGACCCCGTTCCATTTTGCGGTTCCGACGGGTACAAAAAAGATCGTACTGGATGCCTATCAGAACCTGCTGACCAGCCCGAAATAGTCGCGCGCATCGCGCGGACGAAAATAGGGTAGGCCCGCATTCTGCTCATGGAGAGGAAGTGGATGGACGGACCGGAAGCGCGGGAGATGGCTTCGGTTTATCGAAGACCGCCGGTGGGTTGCCAGTCGGCGCAGAGGGCGAAGGCCCGGTTGCTGGAGCGGCCGATACGCCGGCAGTATGTTCCGAGGTTGAGCTTGCTCGCAGAGACTCTGCCCAGGATCACCACATCCACGCGCCGGTTTTGGGCACGGCTTTCGTTGGAGTCATTATCCGTGACCGGGTGATATTCCGCATACCCCGCCGCTGACAACCGCTCAGGCGCAAAGCCATATTTTAGGATCAGAAGTCGCACCAATTCGGTCGCGCGCGCGGTCGACAGGTCCCAGTTATCGCTGAACTGCGCGTTGTGAATCGGCCGGTTGTCGGTATGCCCCTCGATACGCACCCGGTAGTTTCGTTCGGCCAGCAGCCATGCAATTCGGCTGAAGGCGGACTGTGAGTTGGCGCGGATGTCCGCCGAGCCGCTGTCGAAGAACCCGACCTCGCGCAGGCTCACCACGAGTCCGTCCGGACCCACGCTCACGGCAACTTCATTCCGCTGGATTTCGGGCGCGAGCGCGTCTTCAAGTTCCTGGCGAAGGCTCGACAGGTCACCATTTTCCGATGCGCCCAGAACCCCTTTCGTCTTGGGGACGATACGCCCAAGGGCGGCGGTGCGTTCCGCAGACTCGATGGCCTGAACTGTATTGAAGGGAATGGGCTCCTGGTTGTCAACTGAGATCGCGGTGCTGGAGGCTGGGAAGACGCCCAACTCCTGGAAGGCCACCTGGATGGCCACTGCCAGTTTGCCCACCTTGCGCTTGTCGACCTGGGAGGAAGAATACAAAACCACGAAGAAGGCGAACAAGAGAGTAATGAAGTCGGCATAGGACACCAGCCAGCGTTCATGGTTGGCGTGCGCAGAGCGCCGGCGCCTGCTCATGGAGTGGACTCCGGGGCGGGAGGCTCCTCTTTTTTCGCGGCTTCGGCGAGAAAGCCGAGCAGCCTGATTTCGAGCATTCTCGGGTTCATGCCCTCGAGAATTGAAACCACACCCTCCAGCGTCATTTCGCGGACGATTTGTTCCTCGCGGATGCGAATCTTCAATTTGCCCGCGGCGGGCAACAGGAACAGGTTGGCGGCACCGACGCCGTAAATGGTTGCCACGAAGGCCACGGCAATGCCTCGGCCCACTTCGTCAATTTTGTCCAGGTGCTGCATGGTCTGGATCAGGCCCAGCACCGCTCCGATGATCCCGATGGTAGGCGAGAACCCGCCCGCCGATTCGAACACCTGCGCCAGGATTTCTTCCTGCTCACCCTGGTTATCGATTTCGAGCTCCATCATTTTTCTGAGTTCCTGCGGTTCGGTCCCATCGATGGCCAGCATGAGAGATTTTTTGAGGAAAGGTTCGTTTATGGTTGCCAAGGTCTGGTCGAGGGAAACGATGCCTTCCCGGCGGGCCTGGTTGGCATACTTTACGAGCTCGCGCACGGTGGCCAAGGGATCGACTCGCGGGGCCGCGAAGATATGACCTAAACGGCGGAAGGCTCCCAGCACGACCGGCAGGGGAAACTGGATCAGGACGGCGCCGAGGGTTCCGCCAAAGACAATCATGGCGGCGGTGGGCTGAAGAATCTGGCCGAGGTTCCCACCCTCGAGTAACAACCCTGCCAGAATGCCGCCCACTGCGATGAGAATGCCGCCGAATGTGGCCTTGTCCACGCGCCTTACCTCGGGGGCTCGGTGCTGGCCTTGCCTGAGTCGGCCGGTGGCGGGGACAGCGCGACCCGGTTATCCCAGCCCGGAAAGATCCCGCTCAGCACCGACCGGCGGAACTGCACAATCTGCTCCAGGATCTGCGCCACGTTTTCCCGGACCACGATCTTTTCGCCGGTCACGAGCGTGATCACCGTATCGGGGGCCTGCTCGACAAACTTGATCAAATCGGAATTGAGGACCAGAGGCTGATTGTTGAGCCGCGTCAGCTGAATCATCGGGAATGTCCCCTCCACTTGGTCGCAGGTCGGACGGCATGCTCCTGCTGAATCCATCGGCAGGGGCAAGAATGGCCGTAGGCGCAGAGAAGGCGCGCCGGGTTACCGAGGTACCGGGTCCTCGGCACGCAGGACACTAAAGCCCTCCGGCCAAGTGCCGATGATCCGGTGGAACACAATTGGGTTCCGTGACGCAGGAAGGGACAGACCTTCGCAGGCACGTTTCGGGAGGCGGTTCCAGGAAGACGGGCCCAGAAAAAGGAGAGATTCAAAATGGCACTCAGCATTCTGAATAACATTCCGTCCCTGGCCGCCCAGAACCAACTGGCGATCACGGGAGGAGAGCTGCAGAGAACACTGTTCCGGCTGTCTTCGGGCTCCCGCATCAACAGCGGGGCCGATGACGCGGCCGGCCTGGCGATTGCCGACGGGTTGCATGCCAACATCACAGCCCTGACCCAGTCCGCCCGGAACGCGAATGATGGCGTCGGCACCCTGCAAGTGGCCGACGGCTCGCTCGCCCAGGTCACCACCCTGCTCAACCGCGCTGTCACCCTGGCTACCGAGTCGGCGACGGGCACGGTTTCCAATGCGCAGCGCACGGCGCTGGATTCCGAGTTCACAGCGATCAAGGCGGAAATCGATCGTATCGGCACCAACACCACGTTCAACGGTACGGCCGTGTTCACCGCCGCTGCGACCAACATCTACCTGAGCGATTCCACCAGCGGTGGTGCCAGCAACATCGGCGTGACCACCGGCCTGTCTGTCCTCGCTGGGTATCGGGCTGCTTGCCAATGCCAGCGGCACACTCACCGCCGCGGCCAACGCGACCGCGACCAAGACGGTCACAGTTGGAGCCACCACCTACACGTACGTAGCGGCTCTGTCAGCCACGCCGACCGCCAATGAAGTGCTGATTGGGGCCAATGCTGCGGCGACCCTGTCTAACTTAGCGGCTGCGGTCAATGCCAGTACAGGCGCAGGCAGTGTGTACGGGTGCACCCACGGTGGCCAATGCCTCCGCCACGGCGGTTGCGGGCGCTACCAGCGTCACCTTTATCGCGAAGACTTCCGGAACTGGTGGCAATAGCGTCGCTACCACGACGACTGACGTGGGTGTGACCTTCGGCGGCGCCACTCTGACTGGCGGCGGCGGAACCGCCAGCTTGACCACGGCAGCGGCTGCCCAGGCTGCCCTGACCAACATCAACAGCGCAATTTCGTCGGTGGCTGCGACCCGAGGCCAGATCGGCGCCGCCATCAACCGGCTGCAGAGCGCAGTCAACGTGATTCAGAACCAGTCCCAGAACCTGTCGGCTGCAGAAGATGGAATCCGTGCCGCTGACATAGCTCAGGAAGTAGCGAACATGACTAAGTACTCCATCCTGAACCAGACTGGTATTTCGTCCCTGGCGCAAGCCAACCAGATGCAGCAAAGCGTACTGAAGCTGCTCCAGTAGCACGACTCCCGGTGAGGGGGGCGGGTAACCGCCCGCCTCCTCGCCAGGCACTGCAGGGAGATGCCTTATGAGCATCGATCCGGTACCGGTGGCCGCTCTCGGGCAAACATCCAGCCCGGCCGAGCCTTTGTCCGCCCGGCCTGCAGCGGTTAGAGGGTCACCCGCTCGGGAGGTTGCTTCCCGGACAGCGGAGGTGCCGCCGAGTGTACCCCAGGCGCGACAGTTGCAGGTGAATGCATCCTTCGGCCAAGCCAACTTGATCATTTATCGCATCCTCGACAAAGAGACCGGAGACCTGATCCAGCAGATTCCGCCGGAACAGCTGCTGCAGATTGCCCGCAGCATTCAGGACTTGCTCGAGGCCGATCCGTCCCGCCAGAACCTTGATGTCCGGTCGTAGGTGAAGTTAACGGCATAAGGAGAGACATGTCCTCAACCGGTGTGAACTTAAACAGCATGGGCTTGAACTCGTCTACCGTGAGTTCCGGCTCAGGTCTCGACGTCACCGCGGTGGTCAATCAGATCCTCGATGCCGCTCGCGGGCCAGAGCGGCTGTGGCAACAGCAGAAGGGCGATCTCAGCACTCAGACCAGTGCGTTGAACAGCATCAATTCGAGCCTGAGCGCTCTGCAAAATGCGATGCAGGCGTTGAGTGATGTGTCGGGAGTGATTTCTTCGAACGTCGCGACCTCTTCACAGACCGGCATCCTGACGGCGAGTGCGCAATCCGGCATTGCCAGCGGAACTCATTTCATTACGGTGAACAGCCTGGCTACCACCGCTTCCTCCTACACCGACGCATTGGCAACCGGCGACACGACTTTTCAGACCGGCGTGATCACCCTCAAGGTCGGGGATACCAGCACGGACGTTACCGTGGACGGCACGAATAACACGGTGAGCGGTTTGGCAAACGCCATCAACAGCATGAATCCGGGTTTAACCGCCAGTGTCATCAATGACGCCACCGGCGTGCGTCTGGCCCTGGTCAGCAAGACCAGCGGAGCACCTGGCGACCTGACCGTAACGGGAAACACCTCGGGCCTGACCTTCCACAAATCCGTCGCCGGCCAGAACGCATCCCTTACCATTGATGGTGTGCCGATCAGCAGCGCGACCAATACCGTATCTGGCGCTATTGCGGGCGTCACTTGAACCTGGCCAGCAGCGCCCCCAACACGCCCGTGCAGCTCTCGGTGGCACCCAATACTTCTGCTACCAGTCAAGCGGTCAGCAATTTCGTTTCGGCTTACAACACCGTAATCACCGCGATCAATTCGCAGTTCACGGTCAATGCCAACACCCATGCGGCCGGCCCTCTGGCCGCAAACAGTGCCCTTCGTTCCCTGCAAAGCAGTTTGTTGTCCGATGTGACCTACGCCATGACAGGCAACAACGGCTATTCCAGTCTCGCTTCGTTTGGCATCAGTATGGCCAACGATGGGACACTTAGCGTCGACAGCACTACCTTCAATGGTGTCTTGACCAGCAATTTCTCCGATGTCCAGAATTTCTTCCAGCAGGTATCGGACGGTTTTGGCTCTCACTTCAGCGCCGACCTCATGGCCCTGACCAGCCCAACCCAGGGAGTGCTGAATGCGAAACTGACCGAGATTACCGCTCAGCAAGAGGTGCTGAGCGACACCATCACGGAGTTCGAAGACCGCCTGGCCGCACGCGAACAGCTCCTCATCAAACAGTACAGCCAGATTGATGCCATGCTGCGGCAGTATCCGCTGACGCTTCAGACGATCGCCGCGCAGCTGGCCACCCTGCAACCGGCGCAGAAATGAACAACGATCCGAAGTTTGCGTATCGCGAAAGCGCGGCACGGGTCACGACCCCGGTGGGGCGAGTCGTTCTCCTCTATGAGCAAGCCATCCAGGATCTAGGGGGCGCAGTGGCTGCCATCGGCAGCCAGGAGATCGAACCACGAACGCAGAAAATCGGCCATGCCCTGCTGGTCATCGGGCAACTGCAGGCCTGCCTGGATCTCGAACGTGGCGGAGAGGTCGGCCGAAACCTGGACCGGTTCTACGCGCTCGTGCGCCAGCGCCTTCTGGAAGCCCAAATCAACGCCTCCGCCGTTATTCTGCGCGAACAGATGGATCTTCTGCTCTCGGTGCGTGCAGCCTGGATCGAAGTGGAAAAGACAGAGACGCAAGCCGCGGCCGATGTGGCCAGCCAAGCCGGGCCACCGGGGAGTGGGACCTCCGCGCCCGACAGTGCGCCATCGCGCTGGAGGGCATAGGTGACTGAGTTGCTGCAAAGGCTGAACCATGCGAATCAAACCCTCGGCAAGGTTCTCACACTGCTGACAGCCGGCGGCTCCGGTCAGGTCGCGATCACTCCGAAACATCTTGCCGGCATGCTCACAGAAATGTTGGAGGTCGGCGAGCGGCTCAAGGACCGGAGTGCCCGCGAAAACGATCCGGAGGTGGCCAGGGCCGTCCGCGACTACCGCGGCCATCTCGAACACCTGCGTACATTGATGCCGTCGCTGCACGCACAGCTGCTGACCGAGCGGGTACGGCTCGAAGCTGAACGGTCGCACCTGGAAGCGGCGTCGGCATGGGCGGGAAGCTCGCGGAACACGCGCTAAGCTATTTCAAATAGTCAAACAGACTCAACTGGGAGATTCTGCCCGCAGCCGCCAAGGCGGCGGAGCGAGCGTTCTGCGCGCTGAGCAGGTTGGTGGTGGCAGCCGCCAGATCAGCGCCTCCCACCGTGTTTTCCTGTTGGCTCAGCTGGAGCTTGTCGCTGTTCAAGTAGGTCTGCTGGGATCCCAGCTGGTTCATGGCATTGCCGTAGAAGACGCGCTGTGCAGTGACGTGGTCAAAAGCAGCCCGCACGCCGGTTACGGCAGTATCGATAGCCGAGTTCGTCTGCAGCGCTCCAATCAGATCGTGTACGGCCTGAAACATGTCGCTGCCCGGTGCGGCGAAGATCTGCGAGCCCGGCAGGTTCACTTGCATACTGATACCATCGCCCACCGCAACGCTATTGGTTCCGGCATTCCCGTCGTAGCGTACTCCCGAGGCTTGCGTAGCATCAGCTACGAAGGGCTGGGCTTGGGTTGCGGTTCCAGCGAAAACGAATTGCCCCTGGAAGGACAGATTGGCCAGGGAGATAAGCTGGTCCTGAATGCCTGTCAGTTCGCCGACCACCGAGGCGCGATTGGCGTCGGAAAGCGTGCCATTGGCGCCTTGTACGCCCAGCGAGATAGCGCGCTGCAAGGCGAGAACGACGGAATTCAATGTCGAATCGGTGGTCTGCAGTTGCGCTTGAACCGAATCGGCACTGCGCAGGTACTGATCTGCCTGACCGCTTTGCGCCTGATTCTGAATCAGAATGGCGGCCGCGGTGGGATCGTCCGACGGCGTGTTCACGCGGCGCCCCGAAGCCATTTGCAGCATGGCGGTGTTTTGCTGCTGTTGGGCATTGGCCAAGGCGGCCAGCAGGTCAGCGGTAATGTTCGGATTGATACGCATCGGGAATCAGTACCTCCCCAGTTGAATGGCGGTGTCAGTAATTTCGGTCACAGCCGTGATGATGCGGGCAGCGGCCTGGTACGCGCGCTCGTAGCGGATGAGATTGGCAGCTTCTTCGTCCATCGACACGCCTGATATGGAAGAGCGCTGGTCCTCGAGCTGCCTCAGGATCAAGTCGGACGCATCCCGCTCGGCCGACGCGTTGGCCACATCGCTGCCCACTCGGAAGACCATATCAGCGTAGAAATTGGTCGGGGATTGTCCTCCCGCCACGGCTTGGTTCTGCACTGCGAGCAACTGGGTGAGGTTTCCATTGCTGCCCGGGCTGCCGTCGGAACTGGCCGCGATTTTGGACGAATCGGTGATCAGAACCGAAAAGTTGGCGGCCGCGCCCGGGCCGGTCGCTGGCGGTGGGCTGAACAGGTCCCCGCCCGCGACTCCGGCCAGGTCGATGCCGTTACGATGCGCCGCGTTGAGGGCCGTGGCCATTCCGCTGGCGAGCGTGTCCAGATCCGCCAGCAGCGCGGGAATCTTCTGATCGCGAATCGACGAGCACTCCCGCAAGGCTGCCGCCCGTCACCTTGTCGGTGATGTCGGAGCCCTGGCTGAAGATATGCTGCACACCGGAAGGGTCGCGCTGGCTGGTCAGGTCAAAGCTTCTTTCGTTTGCGACCAGAGCATCGCCGCTCGAGGTGGTGATGGTCAGGCTGTTATCGCTTTTCACCACCGACACGTCGACCAGTTCCGACAACTGGCGGATCAAGGTAGTGCGCTGATCGATGAAGGTGCCGGCGTCCTGGTGCAGGTTCTCGATCCCGCTGATCTGCCGGTTCAGGGTCGCGATCTGCCGGGTCAGCACATTGATCTGATCCACCGTTTGCCCGACGCTCAAGTCCAGGTTGCTGCGCTGGGACTGCAGATGATTCACGGTGGTTCGAAAACTGGTGGCCAGATTGCCCCCTGCCGTCAGCACTCCCTGGCGCGCGGACAGGCTGGCGGGATTGGTCGAGAGCTGTTGCAGGCTGCTGAAGAAGTTCGAGATCTGGGCCCCCAGGTCCGCGCCGCTTCCACCGAACATCACTTCAACCTGTTGCAGGGCCGACACCATGGTATCCAACTGACTATGCTGTTGGGTCTCCTCGTTGAGGCGAAGCTCAAGAATCGGGTCGCCCAGACTTTGCACGCGGTTGAGCACCACGCCGCTGCCGAAAGTCAACGAATTCTGAGCGACCGGATCGCCTTCAATAAGTACCGGCCTTTGCCGGGAGAAACCAGGCGTGTTGGCATTGGCGACGTTATTGGTCGTAATGTTGAGCGCTCCCTGTTCGGCCAGCAGGCCGCTGAGAGCAATCGACATGGTGCCAAACAGGCTCGACATAGTTCATCCTCGCGGGGTTAACAGAGTGCTCTGCTGCCAAGAAGCTGAGGGTGCATAAGCAACATCGGGGCGAGTGATCCGGTTGCGGAGGATCTGCAGCGAGCGGCTGGCCCGCCGCAACAGTGCCGCATGCACCCGGTTCAACTGCCGCACCCTGCGTTGCGTGCGCTCGATATCGTGGAGGAGAGAAGTGCTGGCACTGTAGAGCGGCCCTGCATGCCGTGGCTCGGCCTGGGAACGGAAGCGCGCGAGCTGCCCGCAACACTGTCGTTGCTCCTGGGTGCACTGCTCGAACACGGCTACATCGCCCTGGAGCAGAGCGCCCTGCGCACGTTCCAGGGCGCACTCTAGCTGAAGCCAAAGGCTGCGCTGCTGATCCAGGAGTTCGACGGAGAACGCTTGGCTGTCCATGGCTCAGGCCAGGTCATCGATCCGGTGCGAAGGCTCGTCGGACGGCTCCAGAGCTTCGGTATCCCGTTTCGGCGACTCCGCGTGTCTCGGCTGCGGCCGGGGTCGCCGCGGAGGTTTGCCGGACAGGTCGCGCTGCTCAGCCTGGCTCGACACCGGTTCTCCCCTCGAGGTCGGTTCCAGACGATCGGTTGAGAAGCCGGTCATGAGTTAAGCCCCCTCAGCGAGTTAAGACGGATCGCGCGGCCATATCCGAGAAAAGCGACTGGGCAATCTGTTCCGGCCCCACGTTGTACTGCCCCTCCCGAATGGCTCGCGCCAGCGCCTCCACCCGCGCCTGGCGATCTTCGGGCATCTGTTGCAGCTGGGTCTGAAGTTCCTGCGCGCGCGTGTGCCCGGCCAGCGTGGCTTCGTCCGCAGACCGGCTCGCGCCCGGGTCTGAAGAGCGGTTCGACGGCCCCGGCCGGTTTAAGGGCTTGCTCTCGGGGAGTTCCGGCATCTTGGCGTTCAGGTCGATTCTCATAAGGTTCCCTCCGCCACGCTTTTCCCCTGCAATTCAACCATCGGCGATTGGTGAGAAATCTTTAATGGTAATTTCATGGGCCGGAAGACAGAGCCCGCGGAATCTGTATCTCGTGGTGTACCAATAGGTTGGCTCATAAGTGCCCGCCGGTGGTGTGCCAGCTGGGTTCCCCGCCCGAAGGGCCCCCCGATACTTCCGTGCGCACCAGTTGGCGCACCAGCAGGTCCGCGATGCCCATGCCGCCCGAGCCCGACAGCGCCCCGGCGAGAGCCTGGATGCCCATGTAGCGATAGTCGTCTGCACCCGCCTCGGTTCCCGGCACCGCCGAGAAGCTTTGTTCCAGCGGACCGAGGAGTGTGGACAGCAGCTGTGCCTCGAATTCCTGTGCGGCTTTGACAATCCGGTCCCGGTGTCTGGTTTCCGAGGTTGCGAGCAGGGCAGGAATCAGCGAGATCATCAGATCACCTCCAAATCGGCGTCGAGCGCGCCCGCTGCTTTCACCGCTTGCAGGATCGCGATTACATCCCGCGCGGTAGCGCCCATGGCCTGCAGACCGTTGACCAGTTGCTCGACACTGGCGCCCTCGCCCAGTTCGACGCGCTTGGCGGCAGCGTCTTCGGCGCGAACATTTTGCTGAGGGACCACGGTCGTTTTTCCGGTGGACAGGGGAGCGGGCTGGGATACGGCAAACTCGGTCGCAATCTGAATCGACAGATTGCCGTGCAGGATCGAAACGGCTCCCAGCCGCACGTCCTTTCCCATGACGATCGTGCCCGTGCGCTCATTCACAACCACCTTGGCGCGGCGGTGCACGGTGACTCCCAGGCTCTCGATGCGCGCCATCAGATCGGCGAGGTTCGCCGACCCGGGCGGCCACGATGTCAATCTGCACCCGCCGGTTGTCGGTCGCCGAAGCGACGCTGCGCCCGAACTCCTGGTTAATGGAAGATGCGATTTCCGAGGCCGTGCCGAAGCTGGGCTCCCGCAACAGCAGGGAAAAGCTCGGAAAGCTGCGCAACTCGAGGGGGGCTGCCCGCTCGACCAGTCCGCCACCAGCGATGCGCCCGACCGTCGGGTGATTGACCTGGCGACCGTTTCCAGCATTCCCGGCGCTGTAGCCTCCCAGGGTGAGCGGTCCCTGAGCCGCGGCGTACACCTGTCCATCCGCCGCGCTCAGAGGAGTCAACAGCAGGAGGCCGCCTTCGAGGCTCTTGGCATCTCCCACGGAGGAGACCGTAATGTCCAACTGCATTCCGGGGCGGGAAAACGGGGGCAGGGAGGCAGTGACGAACACGGCCGCGACGTTGTTGACGCGGACCGAGCCGGGAGGAATCTGCACGCCCATGCGTTGCAGCACGTTGGCCAGGGTTTGCACGGTGAAGATGGTTTGCCGGCTGTCGCCGGTACCCTTCAGGCCCACCACCATGCCATAACCGATGAGAGGATTGTCGCGGACGCCCTCGACGGTCGCGATGTCCCGGATCAGCGTCTTTCGTCCCTCGTCTTCCGCGAAGGCCGCCGACAGCGCCAGCACCAGCACCACGGAAAAATCACCGCTCGATGTTTCATGACAGGCATTCCTAAAAACCCACCAGGCGCAGCAACCAGCGCGTCAGCACGTTCGGCGGGCGCGTGCCTTCGCTCACGACCCCCTTGCCCTTGATTTCCAGTTCCAGGTTGGCGACCGCGTTCGAGGGCACGGAGTTTTCCGGGCCAAGATCTCCGGGCCGCACCAGGCCGCGCAGCAAGATGGTCTGCCGTTCGTTGTTCATGCTGATTTCCCGTTCCGCCTCGACCACCAGATTGCCATTGGACAGAACGGCGACGATCCGCCCGCTCAAGCTGGTCTTCAGGCTGGAGGAGGACGACGCTTGCGCCTTGCCTTGCAAGGTCTGCGACGAGGTCGGCGAGAAGATGTTCTCGACGCCGCTGGTGCGAATGTGTCCGGCGAGCGCGTTGATGCCGGAACTCGCTTTAAAGTTTCGATCGGTCGCGACGTTGCCGGTATTTTCCGCCTGCAGGCTCTGCACTACCAGGATAGTCACCAGATCGCCCACGCGCCGCGCCTTGTAGTCGCTGGCCAGGTCCGCCAGTCGGCCCTGGTCGCTCCAGAGGCTGCCCGGGCTGCCGGCGGGCAGGGCGGCCACCGATTGCTGGGGCAGGCGCCGAAGATATTCTTCGAGCGATTTGCTGGGGTTCGCCTTTTCGCGCGCGGCCAGCAGGGATACAGGCAAAAGCATGATTGCGGCAAGCACAGCCATCGGAATCGTTCTCCGTCGATCTCGATTTCTCATAGAAGCGCCTCAACCAGTCCCGCGCCTGCTACGCGCGCGTGCACGATGCGGCCTCCTTGCTTCCCCCGCGTGCGTACTTCCTGACCCTGGTTGCCGGAATCCAGACAAACGACCTGGCGGCTCATGCGCATACCCCCGTCTCCCCACACCAGCGTGACGACTTGCCCGGGCTTCACCATAGGCGGACCGGAGATATGCGCGCGCGCTGTGCTGCGATCCCTGGGCGCCGAGCGCGAAGCCGGTTGCCCCGGTCGCGCAAACACGGGAGCGGACTCTCCGGCGGGCATCGGCAGCCGTACCAGAAACGGCAAACAAGCTTTCGGAGAACTGCATCGCAGCCGGAACTCGAGAGTGTGCGACACCGCATCCCAGCGCATTTTCAGGACCTCGAGCGCTTCTCGAGCGGGGATCGGCGCCCCCGGTGCGCACCGCATCTCATCGAGTGAAAGCGACGTCTGTTCCGCGGTCCCGCGCTCGCGCAGCGCCGACTGGATCAAACCCTGAATTTGTTGCCCTCGTTCGCAGCCGGGCGGGTGCGGGATGAGCGGTCCTTCCGTCGCGCGGGCGAGCGCCGCGCTGCCCCAGATCAGCAAAAAAGCGAGAATGCGGTGGCGCCGGTTCATTGCTCAGCGCCCCAGGTTGTTCAGTTGCTGGGACATCTGGTCGGCCGCGCTGACCACGCGCGAGTTCGCCTCGTACGACCGTTGCGCCATGATCATCTGGATGAATTCCTCCACCACGTTCACATTGGACCCTTCGAGCACGCCCTGCTCAATGCTGCCCAGGCCTTCGGTGCCCCCGGGAGTCCCAACGATCGGGTCGCCCGAGGCGGTCGTGGCCAGGAAAAGATTCTTGCCAATGCTGTTGAGGCCGCCGGCATTGGGGAACAACGCCAATTGAATCTGGCCGACCTGCTGTGCGGCCGACTGGCCGGACTGGGTCACGCTGACCGTGCCGTCGCTTCCAATCGTGATCGAGCCGACGCCCGGTGGAATGGTGAGCCCAGGTTGGATGGGATTGCCGTCGGCGGTAACGACATTGCCCTGCGCATCCAGATGAAACGTGCCACCGCGCGTGTAGGCAATTTCACCGGTGGGCAGGCTCACCTGAAAAAAGCCCTGCCCCGCGATGGTGAGATCGAGCGGGTTTCCAGTGGAGTTGAAGTCGCCCTGCAGCTGGATCACCTCAGACGCAGCCGTACGCGTTCCCATGCCTACCTGCAACCCCGCCACCATGGTGGTTTGCTGGGTCGCGGCCGCGCCCGGCATCACGAAGTTCTGGTAGAGCAGATCCTGAAACTGCAAGCGGCGGCGCCGGAAGCCCGCCGTGCTCGAGTTCGCCAGGTTGTTCGCGATGTTATCCAGGTTCATTTGCTGGGCCGTCATCCCGCTGGCGGCGGTATACATGGACCGGAACATGCTTTTCCTCCTGCTAAACGCGCGGCAAATCGGTCGCCGCTATGTGATTGAACTCGCTGTAGAACGTGCTGAGCGCGCGCTGCAGCATTTCCGCCTGCCGCTGCACCGCAATGAGGCTGATGCTGGTCGAGACCGCGTTCACATTCGAGTTCTCGAGCATCCCTTGGCGCACCGAACTGGCCGATGCCGATTTCGGCGCAGCCTTCTCCGGGGCCGCGTAATACGAAGATCCAATCGCGCGCAGTTCGGTGCCCGGGCTGAAGGCCGCCAGGCGCAGCTTGCCCGCGACCGCTCCCTCGACCGAGAGCGTGCCGTCGGCGCCCACCGCCACCTGCCCGCTCGGCACGGTGATCGGCCCCTGCTCGCCCAGCACCGCGTCCCCCTCGGCCGTGATCAGTTGCCCGGTGGAGGACAAGCGAAAATTTCCATTGCGCGTGTAGAGAATTTCTCCCCGGCTCTGGACCGCGAAGAACCCATCCCCTTCGACCGCCAGATCGAGCGGGTTGCCGGTCTCGCCCAAGTTGCCCGCGCGCAGATCCATGCGGCTGCCCCCGAGAACTCCGAAATCATTGACGGCCCGGTTCAAAGCGTTCGCGCTCGCGCCGGCATTTCCGGCCAGCAGCGAACGAAAAGTCGCCTCGTGCGCGCGGTAGCCAGTCGTATTGAGATTGGCCAGGTTGTTGGCTACCATCTCCAACGCTTGCGTTCTGGCTCTGAGTCCCGCGCAGGCTGCGTAGTATCCGCTATCCACGGTTGCTTAACTCCTGCCAGGTTCCAAGCAAGTGAGCCGCCACTCTCTCGCGCTGAAAGCATTCGACAAGTGTCACGTCTTCCGTCATTGCGCAGGAAAGTAGATTAGAAAAGCTTAGGAAACGGCAGGAATGAGGAAGATCTTGCCGAGCTGGCTCGGCGCCACTCGGCAAAATCTTCCGGCCTGTGCGAGAGAGACAGGCCAACCTCTATGATTCGCCGTTCTCCGAAACCACGGCGCGGACGACGGGAGGCTTTCGCCGTCAGACAGAACTATCGGCAATTCCCTGACGGCCTTTATGGGCACAGTCGTGAATCCAAGAATTGCCTGCCGGCTCGCGGCGCAGAACAAGAGCCCGCCGTAAAGGGCCTTCCCTTCCAGCTTCCGCTGCCAAATCGGTTCGGCGCCAGCAAAAATCCCAAGAATTGAATATCATTGAAGGTTCGGCATTCATTGTGGGGGAACGCAGACGTGGCTCAGACGCAGACGGATGGACTCGAAGTCCTGGAAACCCGGGAATGGCTCGACTCTCTCGATTACGTTTTGTCCAAGGGTGGACCGGACCGGGCGGGCCGCCTGCTTCAGCAGTTGGCGCTGCATGCCCGGCGCGCGGCGGGCCTGAACCTGCCGTTTACGGCAACTACGCCCTATCAGAACACAATTCCATCAAAGACCCAGGCGCCCTTTCCGGGTAGCCAGGAGATGGAGCGGCGCATCAAGAGCCTGGTGCGCTGGAACGCGCTGGCCATGGTCATCCGCGCCAACAAGATCCAGGAAGGCATCGGCGGGCATATCTCGACGTTCGCCTCCGCGGCCACGCTGTACGAAGTGGCCTTCAATCATTTCTTGCGGGCGCGCACCGAAGAAGGCGACCGGGACATTGTTTATTTCCAGGGACACGCTGCCCCCGGTATTTACTCACGCGCATTTCTGGAAGGCCGTATTCCCAAGCAGAAGCTGGAAAACTTTCGGCGTGAGTTGAAGCCCGGCGGCGGGTTGTCTTCCTATCCGCACCCCTGGCTGATGGAAGACTTCTGGGAATTCCCGACCGTCTCGATGGGGCTGGGGCCGATTCAGGCGATCTATCACGCGCGCTTCATCAAGTATCTGGAAAATCGCGGGCTGAAGAAGACCACCGGCGGAAAGGTGTGGGCCTTCCTGGGCGACGGCGAGATGGACGAACCCGAGTCGCTCGGTTCGATCACGCTGGCCGCGCGCGAACGGCTCGACAACCTGATTTTTGTCGTGAACTGCAACCTGCAGCGGCTCGACGGACCGGTCCGTGGCAACGGCAAGATCATCCAGGAACTGGAAGCGATCTTCCGGGGCGCGGGCTGGAATGTCATCAAGGTGATCTGGGGCAGCGACTGGGATGCGCTGATCCAGAACGATCGCGACGGGTTGCTGGTCCGGCGCATGGGCGAGATTAGCGACGGCCAGTATCAGAAGTATTTCGTCGAAAGTGGCGCTTACTTCCGCCAGAATTTCTTCGGGACCGATCCGCGCCTCTTGAAGATGGTCGAGCACCTGTCGGACGAGCAACTGGCCCGGATGCGCTTAGGCGGTCACGATCCCATCAAGGTGCATGCGGGTTTTAAGGCGGCGGTCGAGCACCGAGGATCACCGACCGTGGTCCTGGCCAAGACCATTAAGGGCTACGGGTTGGGCGAGGCGGGTGAAGGCAAGAACATCACCCACCAACAGAAGAAGCTTAACGACGACGAGCTGAGCATGTTTCGTTCGCGCTTCGGAATTCCCATTCCCGACGACGAACTGCATAACGCGCCGTTTTACCGGCCGGCCGACGACAGCGCCGAAATCAAATATATGCAGGAGCGGCGCAAGCAGCTCGGCGGCTACATCCCGGAGCGCAAGGTTCGATCCACACCCCTCGCCAGCGTCCCGGAAACGCACTTCGAAGAATTTTACAAGGGAACCGATGGGCGGGAAGTCTCGACCACGATGGTGTTCGTGCGCTTGCTGGCGAAACTGCTGCGCGACCCGGAAATCGGCAAGCTGATTGTGCCCATTATTCCCGACGAAGCGCGCACCTTCGGCATGGAAGCGCTGTTCCGGCAAGTCGGCATCTACTCGAGCGTCGGGCAACTCTACGAACCGGTCGACATGGACACGCTCCTCTATTACAAGGAAGCCAAGGATGGGCAGATCCTCGAGGAAGGCATTACGGAGGCGGGCTCGATGTGCTCGTTCATCGCCGCCGGCACTGCGTACGCCAATCACGGGATCAACACCATCCCCTTCTTTATTTATTACTCAATGTTCGGTTTCCAGCGCATTGGCGACCTGATCTGGGCCGCGGCCGACATGCGTACTCGCGGCTTCCTGGTCGGCGGTACGGCGGGACGCACGACCCTCGCCGGCGAGGGCTTGCAGCACCAGGACGGTCACTCCCACGTGCTCGCGCTCAGCGTGCCGAACTGCCTGGCTTACGATCCGGCATTCGCTTACGAGATCGCCATCATCATCCAGGACGGGATCAAGCGCATGTATGTGGATGGCGAGTCGATCTTCTACTACCTGACCGTCACCAACGAACCTCTGCCCATGCCGGAGATGCCGAACGGGCAGGGCGTTCGAAACGGCATTCTCAAAGGCCTCTATCGCTTCAAGCCTGCCCGAACGAAAGACGCTAAACTGCGCGCTCAACTTTTCGGGAGCGGCACCATCATGTTCGAAGTGCTGAAGGCGCAGCAGATTCTGGAAGAGAAATACGGCGTGGGCGCCGATGTCTGGAGCGTGACCAGCTACAAGGAACTCTATCGCGAGGCGAACAATTGCGAACGTTGGAACCTGCTTCATCCGGGACAGGCGCCGAGGGTTCCCTTCATCACGGAGACCTTAAAAGACACGCCCGGCCCGTTCGTGGCTGCTTCCGACTATATGAAGGTGCTGCCGGAGAGCATTGCGCGCTGGGTGCCGGGCCGGCTGGTTGCTTTAGGGACCGACGGCTTCGGGCGCAGCGAGAACCGGGCGGCCCTGCGCGATTTCTTCGAAGTCGACGCCAAGCACATCGTGCTCGCTACCCTGAGCGCGCTCGCCCGTGAAAACCAGGTCAAGATCGAAACCGTGCAGCAAGCCGTGAAGGATCTCGGCATCAATCCCGAAAAGCCGAATCCGGCCATCAGCTAAGAAAGGTTCAGGACAGTGACGGAATTCAAACTGCCCGAGCTGGGCGAAAACATTGAACAAGGCGATTTGGTTCGCCTGATGATCGCGCCCGGCGCTGACGTGCAGGAAGGTCAACCGGTGATGGAACTGGAGACGGACAAGGCGGTGATCGAAGTGCCGTCGTCGGTGAGCGGCGTGGTGCGCGAGATCCGGGTGAAGGAAGGCGACAAGCTCAAGGTCGGGCAGGTCATCTTTACAGTCGAAAACGGCGCGGGCGCGAAGGCGCAGCCTAAACAGGCACAGGCGCCGCCTGCCCAGACTCAAGCCCCTGCGGCTCCAGCACGAGAAGAATCTCCAGCCCCGCCGATTGAAGCATCTGCGGCTCCGCCCCCTGCGGCCCGGCCGACCCCGGGCGCATCTGAGTTCAAGTTGCCGGAGTTGGGCGAGAACATCGATCAGGGCGACCTGGTCCGGCTGATGATCGCGCCGGGAGCGAAGGTGTCGGAAGGCCAGCCGGTCATGGAACTGGAAACTGATAAGGCTGTTGTGGAAGTCCCGTCTTCGGTCAGCGGAGTCGTGAAAGAAGTCCGCGTGAAGGAGGGAGACAAGGTCAAAGTCGGCCAGGTCATCTTTACCCTCGAGGGGGGCGCGCCAGTGCAGCCGGCAAAATCCGCGCCCGAACCCGTGGAACATGTTTCCGGACAGCAGGCGGCGCGACTGGCGTTCCATCTGGCCATGAAGGCCGAGGGCAAGACCGAGGAGCAGGCCCTCCCGCCGGATCGGCCGATTCCATCCGCTCCCACATTCAGCATGCCTGTGCAACTGGGCAAGGTGGCAGGTACCGAACACCGCGATCCGGTGCCCGCAGCGCCGCACGTCCGCCGCCTGGCCCGCGAACTCGGCCTCGATATCTACAACGTCAGTGGGACGGGTCCAGGGGGACGCATCAGCGAAGACGACGTAAAGGCTTGCACCAAGGCCACGCTCGCTGCAGCTCTGTCGGCCGCGCAAGCGCCTCAAGCTGCCCGGCTCGCCGAGCCGAAGCTGCCGGATTTCACGAAGTGGGGCAAGGTCGAGCGCGTCTCCATGCGCGGCGTGCGCCGCAAAACCGCCGAGCACCTACGGGAAGCTTGGGTCACGATTCCGCACGTCACGCAACATGACCGCGCCGACATCACCGAACTCGAGCAGCTGCGTGCCAGGTTCGCGCCTCGGGCCGAGGAGGCCGGCGGCAAGATGACGGTGACGGCGATCGCCTTGAAAGTGTGTGCTTCGGCCCTCAAAGTGTTTCCGCAGTTCAACGCCTCCATTGACATGGAGAAGGAAGAGATCGTCTACAAGCAGTACATCCACATCGGGGTGGCGGCCGACACCGACCGCGGCCTGCTGGTGCCGGTGATCCGCGACGTCGACAAGAAAAATATTGTCGAGCTGGCAGCGGAACTCTCGCAATTGTCGAAGAAAGCGCGTGACAAGAAGCTCACTCCCGACGAGATGGAAGGCGGCACGTTTACGATCACCAATCTTGGCGGCATCGGCGGCACCGCTTTCACGCCGATCGTGAATCATCCGGAAGTGGCGATTCTTGGGCTGTCGCGCGGCCGGATGGAACCCGAATGGATCAACGGCAAGTTCGAACCCAGGCTGATTCTCCCCTTGTCGCTGTCTTACGATCATCGTCTGATCGATGGGGCGGATGCGGCGCGCTTCCTGCGCTGGATTGCCGAGGCGTTCGAGCAGCCTTTCCTGCTTTCGGTTCAGGGATAGTTCGAGGACTCAACAAATTCATGGCAGACTACACCAGCTTGCATATCGCGGTTGTGGGCGGCGGCCCGGGTGGATACGCCGCAGCTTTTCTCGCGGCCGATCTCGGCCTGAAGGTCACGCTGATCGATCCGGAAGTGAATCCCGGCGGGGTGTGTCTTTATCGCGGCTGCATTCCTTCCAAGGCGCTGCTGCATGTGGCCAAGCTCATCGAGGAATCGCACCAGGCGAAGAACTGGGGGATCGAGTTCGGCGAACCGAAGATCGACCTGGCCAAGCTTCGCGGCTGGAAGGAAAGCGTCGTGAAACGCCTGACCGGTGGTCTCGGCCAGCTTTCCAAGCAACGTTCCGTGCAGTACGTGCAGGGGCGCGCCGCCTTTGAGAATTCGAACACCTTGCGCGTGACCAAGGCAAGCGGCGGCGACGAATTGCTGCGCTTCGATCGCATCCTCCTGGCGACCGGTTCGCGGCCTGCAGTGATTCCAAGCCTCAAGATCGACAGTCCCCGCATGATGGACTCGACCGGCGCGCTTGACTTGCAAGACATCCCGAAGACCATGCTGGTGGTCGGCGGGGGCTACATCGGCCTCGAGTTGGGTTCGGTGTATGCAGCCTTGGGGACGCGCGTCACCGTGGTCGAAATGTTGTCAGGGTTGTTGCCGGGTGCGGACCGTGATCTGGTTCTTCCGCTGCACAAGCGGCTGGAGAAGATGTTCGACGGAATCCTCCTCAATACCACCGTGAAGTCGTTGAAGGAGGAGAGCGGCGGGATTCGGGTCACTTTCGAGGGCGCCGATGTCAAAGAGCGGGAGAAAGTGTTTGAAAAAGTTCTGGTCTCGGTCGGACGCAAGCCGAATTCGGAAATTCCCGGCCTCGACAAAACCGGTGTAAAAGTGGGTCCGAAGGGCTTTATCCAGGTCAACAAGCAGCTGCAGACGGATGATCCCTCCATCTATGCGATTGGCGACGTCGTGGGTGAGCCCATGCTTGCGCACAAAGCGTCGCACGAAGGGCGAACCGCCGTGGAAGCGATGGCCGGACACAAGGTAGCCTTTGAGCCGCACGCCATTCCGGCGGTCGTGTTCACGGATCCCGAGATTGCGTGGGCCGGCCTTACTGAGACGCAGGCTAAGGAAAGCGGCCGGGACATCGCGGTCGCGAAATTCCCCTGGGGCGCTTCCGGACGCGCCGTCACCCTGGATCGTCCGGAGGGAATGACCAAGCTGATTCTCGATCCCAAGACGGAGCGAGTGCTGGGAGTGGGCATCGTGGGTGCGGGAGCGGGCGAACTGATCGCGGAAGGCGTGCTGGCGATCGAAATGGCCGCGTTGGCCGGCGATCTTGAGTTGACCATCCATCCGCATCCCACGCTTTCGGAAACCGTGATGGAAGCAGCCGAAGTTTTCTTTGGCACGAGCACCGATGTGTATCGCCCGAAGCGCGGCTGATTCGCGCCCGGCCAGAGTCGCCTCAAGTCAAGAGTGAGGATCCGTCTGATCGCGTGACGCGATCTCCAGGCGCAAACTGATCCTGCGTGCGTTACGTTTGCGAGATTCGGATCGGGGCATGGCTTCACGCACGCCGAGAGTACGTGGAGAGAGGCGCCGTCAGGCGCTGAACTTCGCGCGTTGAGCATGGCTTACTATTTTCCTTGTCTCGATACGCTTCTGAACGTTCTGCCGCCGCCATGCAGCCAAGCTCGAAGGGAAGTCGGATGAATCCTTTGCGCAGACCAATCTCGCTCCTGATCCTCAGCATCACTCTGAGCCTCCCGGCTTGGGGACAAATCAGCCCGATCCTGCAATCCCCCAACCAAGCCGGCAAGGAGAAAACGGCGCCCACCGACCCGCTCGGCCGGCAAACACCGAACGGAACCCTGTTCGGCTTTCTGCAGGCGGTGCAGGCGGAGAACTACCTGACCGCCGCCCAATACCTGCAGCTGAGCCCTGCCCGCCGCGCAAGCCAGGGAGAGCAACTCGCCACAGAACTGAAAGCGGTGCTGGACGGCGCCTTCGTCGGCAGTTTGAAAGCGATCAGCACAGATCCCGAAGGGAGCATTCAACCCGGAGTGCCTTCCGACCGCGAGAAGCTGGGAACGCTGTCGGTCGATGACAGCGAGGCCGACGTCATCCTTGTTCGTGTGAGCGACCCAAGCGCCGGAAAGGTCTGGCTCTTCTCTGCGGAAACGCTCGCCAAGGTTCCCGAGCTCTACCAACTTCTGCAAGCCCACCAGGTGGAAACGTACGTTCCCAGGGTTCTCGTAAGGACACAGTTTCTCGGCATGTCGGTGTGGTTGTGGCTCGCGCTGGTCGCCGCCGTTCCGGTGGCGGCGGGGCTGGCATGGGTGCTGATTGAGCTGGTCGTGTTCCCCCTGATGCTTTGGAGGGGGTACCGCAAGCAGCCCCAGCTTACGGACTGGCGCAAAGTCTCCGGACCCGTGTGGCTGGTGCTGGGAGTGATGATCCATCGCATTCTCGTTAGTTTCCTTGGCTTGCCCCTGCTGCACCGTCACTACTACTACCTGACGGCGCGGGTGGTGCTGATCGTGGGGATCGGGTGGCTCGCTTTGCGCGTGCTCGCGCGCGGCATGGAAAGGCTGCGCGACCGCGCGATCGCCCGGGGCAGCACGGGTACGGGAACGCTGGTATTGCTGGGACAGCGCGTGCTTAAGGTCGTGGTGGTGTTGTTTGCCGGGCTCGCAGTGGTGGGCGCGCTTGGCTTCAACCTCACCACTGCTCTGGCCGGCCTCGGCATCGGGGGCTTGGCCATCGGCTTCGGCGCACAGAAGACGATTGAAAACCTCTTTGGTGGAATCTCCCTGCTCGGCGATGAGGTGATTCGCGTGGGCGACGCCTGTAACTTCAACGGGCGGGTCGGCACGGTCGAGGACATCAGCCTGCGTTCCACCCGGATTCGTACCGTCGAGCGGACGGAGCTTGTCCATTCCAAACGGCGCCCTGGCCACCATGAACGTCGAGAATTTTTCCCGGCGCGACAAGTTTCTATTCAATCCGAAGATCGGCTTGCGCTACGAAACCACGCCCGACCAGTTGCGCTACGTGCTGATCGAGGCGCGGCGGTTGCTCTATCAGCATCCCAAGATCGAGACTGCCTCTGCGCGGATTCGGCTTCTGGGTTTCGAGGACAGCTGGCTGGCGCTCGAGATGTTCAGCTATGTGCTGACGCGGGACATGGCGGAATTCACCGCGATTCGCGAGGACATACTGTTGCGCTTGATGGATATTGTCGCCGATGCAGGCACGGGATTTGCGTTTCCCTCGCAAACCATCTACCTGGGCCGGGATTCCGGCCTGGACAAGGCCAAGGCGCAAGAGGCGGAAATCAGGGTTCGAGAGTGGCGCGAACAGAAGCAGTTACCCTTTCCCGATTTCACGCCGGCGGAAATTTCCGAGATTCGCGATTCGCTGCCGTATCCCCCGCCGGAATCAGCGCTGAATCGCGAGAATGGATAGGAGGCTCATGAACGTTCTTCCGCAAGACCTGGACGGGTGTGGCACCAAGACGCTCCGAGCACGTCGGCAGTGGTTTCAAATCTGCGGGTGCCTTCCGTCGACCTTCACCACAAGCCAGGCTGGCGCCCGGCCGCCCAGAGGAGGGCATCTCCGCCTACGCGATTCGATGAGCGCCCGCGAGCCACCGTAGGGGCAGACACCCTCGTCTGCCCGGCGGAGCAAAGCTCCGCTACTTGAAACGCATCTCCCTGCTGGTGCTGCTGGCCGGAAGCGCGGCAGCCCTGGCGCTGCTTCCCCAGGAGACCGTGATGGCCCAGTCGTCCGTAATTACCTCGCCACAGAAGTCCGCAGAAACGCTGACTCCCGCGCAGATGAATGACTCCATGCTGAAACTGCAAAGCGAGTTGCTGGCAAAATACGGCGAAGCACAAAGGCCGCGCATTCGGACCGGCCTTCACCAGGTGGTCGAATTCTGGCGGCCGGAGGACGGCGACGCGCCGGCCTTCGAAGCCTTCGTGCGTGCGAACTTCGCGGGCGACCAGCTCTCACTCGACACCATGTTTGACCGCTACCAGAGGCTGCTCGAGCAACTCGACGGGCACATGCACGAGATTTCCCGCGAGTTTCAGACGCAGCAGGACCTGGACCTTGGTCCCATCCGTTCGTACGACGAAGTGTTTGGGGGATACGATCCAGCGGCTCACGTGGTGGATGACTTCTTCCAGAACAAACTCGCTTTTGTGGTGCTCCTGAATTTTCCACTCACCACGCTCGAGGAGCGCATCAACCTCGGCCCGAAATGGACGCGCCGGCAATGGGCCGAGACCCGGCTGGCGGAGCGCTTCTCGAAACGCATCCCGGCAGATGTGAACCTGGCAATCGCGCAAGCCGGTTCCGACGCCGCCAACTACATCGCGGGCTACAACGTCTGGATGCATCACCTGGTCGACGACAAAGGGCAGCGGTTGTTTCCCCCCAAGATGCGGCTGCTGAGCCACTGGAACTTGCGCGACGAGATCAAGGCCGACTACGCCGATACGCAGAACGGTCTGGCGAAGCAGCGCATGATCCAGCAGGTCATGGAACGGATCGTCACCCAGTCGATCCCGCAGGCGGTGATCGATAATCCAAACGTCGATTGGAATCCCTACACCAACGAAGTGAAGCCGGCCGCCGCGCGAGATTCCGACACGCCCGCTAAGGCCGACCTTAAAATCACAAACTCTCCGGAACCCGATACGCGCTACGCGACGCTACTCAAGACGTACCGCGCGGCACGGATGGCCGACCCTTACTCTCCCACCGCGCCTACGCTCATCGACCGCCGCTTTAATGAAGACCGCGAGATCCCGGAGGAGCGCTTGCGAGCGATGCTCGAGCAGGTGCTTACATCGCCGCTGGTCCCGCAGGTCGCGAAGCTGATTGAGGCGCGGCTGGGACGCCCCCTGGAGCCATTTGACGTCTGGTACAGCGGGTTTCGTCCCGGCAGCAAGTACAGCGAGGCGGAACTCGACGCCGCGGTTGCGAAGAGATATCCGACGCCGGCCGCGTACCAGAAAGATATCCCGAACCTGCTCGTCAAGCTGGGCTTTCCGCCTGAGCGCGCTCGCTACGTGGCGGAACACATTGTCGTTGACCCCGCCCGCGGGTCGGGTCACGCCATGGGCGCTGAGATGCGCTCGGAGAAGTCACATCTGCGCACGCGCGTCGAAAAATCCGGCATGAACTACAAGGGCTTTAACATCGCCGTGCACGAGATGGGTCACAACGTCGAGCAGACTTTCTCGCTGAACGACGTGGATTACACGCTGCTCGAGGGTGTTCCTAATACCGCATTCACGGAGGCGCTGGCTTTCGTGTTTCAAGGGCAGGACATGGCGTTGCTCTCCCTATCGTCCCCCGATCCGAAGAGCGAGGCCATGAAAACGCTTAACGATTTCTGGGGCACGTACGAAATCGCCGGGGTGGCACTGGTGGATACCGCCGTTTGGCACTGGATGTACGACCATCCCGAGTCGCAATCCGGATGAACTGCGCGCCGCCACCCTCCAGATCGCGAAGGATACCTGGAATCGCTTCTATGCCCCGGTGTTCGGGAAGAAAGACGTGGTGCTGCTGGCCATCTACTCGCACATGATCGACTCGTTCCTGTATTTGCCCGACTATCCCATCGGGCACCTGATCGCCTTTCAAATTGAAGAACAGATGAAGAAGGCGGGCAGCATCGGCCCCGAGTTCGAACGCATGGCGAAGATGGGGCGCGTCACGCCGGATTTGTGGATGGAACACGCGACCGGGAAGCCGGTGTCCGCGGACTCGCTGCTGGCCGCGACAGCAGAAGCTCTGAAACAGGCCGGAACGACGCCTTAAGGACTATCGGCGGAAGCGGTTGCTCGGAAGGCAGCACGGGTCGATCCGAACTCTTTGCCCAGCGCAGCAGGGCGAGATGCGTCGGATAGTAGATGAGCAACGGCACCAACAGCAGGTATCCCGCCAGATAGGCTGGGCCCGGGATCACGTGCTGCTCGACGAAGAAAATGCCTCGCGCCCAATTGACATTGTGTTCGGGACGCCAGAAGTAGTTGACCGGGACCACCATCCAGCAAGTCAGCGTCTGCAGTTTCCATCCTCGCCGGTCGTATCCCAACCGCCAAATCGCCCACAGCAGCAGTGCCGGCGTAACCACGTGGAACAAACCCAACAGGCGCACTGGCAAGGGCAGGTGAGGATCGAACATGTATTCAGTGCCACCGATGGGGTGGTGTCCGGTGAACCATGCGCCCGCCAGATCGATCGTGTACAGCGTCTGAAAAACCAGCAGGCCGACCGCCTGCCACGAGAACAGCAGAGCACTTTCGCTCCAGAGCGCGAGCGTGATGAGTAGGTTTCCGAGATCGCAGAAAAACAAGAAGTTCTGTGCTCCGTACTGTTTCCAGTAAACCGGTGCCCAGCAAAGCACCCAGACCGTCCAGGCAATCTTGAGCCAGAGAGGAAGGCGCATGCGGGCATTGTACGTCGCAGTCTCGGGTCTGGAAGGCAGCCGCTTTCGGAAGCCACGAGCTTCGAGCCCCGAGTTGTGAACGATCCACGTTGACGCCGAACGTGGGTCGTTCCGGACTCATTGCTTTCTGGCGCATAGCGCGTAGCTCGTTTTCCCCGTCTTTACCGGCAGTTGCCGGGCTTTTGCCCGTTTGGCGGCCCCTTACCACCGTAACTTGCCCCGCAGTGACTGGCCTTCGTAGCATCAAGTTACTATGGCTACGCGTGCGTTCCTTTTGTGCGGCGACGAGAAGGCGGTTCAGGCCGTTACCCAGATACTGGACGAACTGGAAGTCAGCTTCGAACATTCCAGCGAACCTGCGTTTTCCCTGAAGCGATTGGCAACGCAGCGCTTCGACGTGCTGATCGTCGACTGCGACAACGTCCAGAATGCTACCCAGGTCTTTAACAGCGCGCGCGCTTCCCATTTGAACAAGACCTCCATCGCAATTGCCATAGTGGAAGGCAAAGCAGGGGTGCCGAATGCTTTCCGGCTGGGCGCCAGCCTGGTGCTCACCAAGCCAGTGGCTCTCGAACAGGTGCGAAATACGTTGCGCACCGGGATTGGAATGACCCGTAAAGAGGCCCCGGACGTCAAAGCCTCGGTTCCAGCGGTGCCCGCAGTGGCAACTCCGGCGGTCGCAGCACCGGCAGTCACAGCACCGGCAATCACAGCGCCGGCAGTCACAGCGCCGTCTGGTTCAGCGCCGGTGGTTGCGCCTTCACCTGCTGTTGCGCTTCCGATTGCGTCCACATCTCCGGCTCCGATTCGTACTAGTCCGACTCCGGCTGTCCTTACGCCAGTCGCGCCGCCGCTTCCGGTTGCGCCCTCTCTGGGAGAAACGCTGAAGCCGGCGTCCTCCCCGCCTGCCGCGGTAGAAAAGCCGGCAGTCGTGTCGCGTCCGGTCAGCGTTCCGGCGCCGCCGCCTCCTGGGCCTAAGCCTGCGCTCGGCAATTTTACCGACCCGAAAGCGGAGCCCGTCGTCGGGTCGCAAGCCTTGGCGAAGGCTGCAGCAGCCGCGATGGGCGCAGCCCCTGTCCCCGCCCGGAACTTCGATTCCGTCTTCGCGACTCCCTCCGTGGCGCAGAAATCCATTGCTGAAAAGGACGGGAAGTCCAAGAGCGGCGCAACGAAAGTCGCCGATGACGTTGCCACAAAGTCGGCCGGGGTGACTTTGAGGGTCGTGGATCCGCTGGCGGAGGAAGATGCCCTCGATCCGGTGAAGGATCACGGCGTGCCTTCGTTCGGCGGCCTGGGAAAACAGTCATTCGCAGGCTTGGAGACACCAAAGCGCAAAGGCGGCAAAGGCCGGCTGGTTGCGACGCTACTGTTATTGTCGCTCGCTGCGGGTGGTTACGGGGCCTGGGCTACGCAGCCGGCCTTTCGCAAGCTTGTCGCCTGGGAGTACCTCAACGTGATGACCAGGATTGCAGGTCTGCGCGGACAACCACAGACCGCGGCCGCCCAGCCACTCGCGCCGGCGCCGGTTCCCGTAGTGGCCGCTCCAACGCCGCCCGAGGCTCCCGCCGCTGCAAGCACGGACCCCAACGCGGTAGCCGGCGCAAATCAGCCGGCAACCAGCGCCACCGTGACGGCATCAACCACGACTTCGAGCGTGCCTTCTTCGTCTGCGGCGAGTGGGCAACCAGCCGCCAGCGTGCCGCCCAATAACGCGCAGAAACCCGCGGCCGTACAGTCTGCGAAGCAGGACACGACGCCCAATCGCGCGGGTGCGAATCCGGCACTGGTGCCAGCCAGTTTGCCGCCGACAAAGGTCGCGAAAGCGCCGGGCAGCGATCTGCTGGAGGTTCCGGAAGACTATGCTGACGACCAAGTCGTGCATCGCGTTCATCCGGCCTACCCAAAGCAAGCGAGCGCGAGGAAACTGCACGGAACGGTAGTGTTGCAGGCCATCGTCAACAAGCAGGGTAAAGTGGATTCCCTGCAACTGGTTTCCGGCGATCCTCTGTTGGCCCAGGCAGCAGCCGCTGCCGTGAAGCAGTGGCGCTACAAGCCTTACTGGCACAATGGCGAGCCGGCTGATTTTCAGACCCGCGTGACGGTCGACTTCAAACTGCCTTAAGTCCCGAAGATCTGCGCAGCCATCGCCTGACGTTCGTTGCCTACGGGACTGGTCGCCGCTTGCTAGCCGAAAAGTACCTGGAAAACGGAGAAGTTGACACGACCATCGAGCGACTACTGGGGCGGAGCGACGTCAACTATCTTCACGTTCGCGACACCGAGGCGGGTTGTAACGACTCTCGGATCGAGCGGCGAGGATAGCGACAGTAGCGGAGCTTAGGCTATTATCTCCGGGTTGTTCCCATCGCGGATACGGATTGACTCATATTGCGGATCTTCGAAGACCTCCACCTGATCACCATTCGAAAATCCGAGTTGCAACGTTCCCTGCGCGCTGCCCTTCATAGTGGGGATCGATGACCTCAGAAGTCTAACTGTATGAGCGGCTGCCCCCGGCCCAGCCGCCGGATCGTCTCCCACCCAAACGACAGGATCTGTCGCGAATGCTTCGACTTGCTCAGCATGAAATACGAGTCGTTTCTCACTTCGTGCCGTTCGGATATACCAGGATTTTGCTGGCTTCGCCGGTCTTCAGCCGCTCCATGCCTTTCGAAAAATCTTTCATCGCGATGCGATCGGTGATCACCGGATGCAGGTCGAGTTTGCCGGCCTTGAGCAGCGCCGTCATCTGGTACCAGGTCTGGTACATGCGGCGGCCGTTGATGCCCTGGATGGTGAGGCCCTTGAAAATGATGTCCTCGGAGAAGTTCAACGAGATCGGCTTGGAGGTCAGGCCAAGCAGGGAGATGCGCCCGCCGCGGCGCACGATGTCGAAGGCCGTTCGAATCGCACTGGGATGTCCCGCCATCTCGAGCACTACGTCTACGCCGAGACCTCCGGTCCGCTCCATGACGATCGCGTTCACGTCTTCCTTCGACGGATCGAGCGTCAGATCGGCCTTCATCTGCTGCGCGACACTTCGGCGGTGCTCGTTGACTTCGATCGCAAAGACCTGGGCGGCGCCCACGGCCCGGGCGACTGCAATCGCGAAGAGTCCAATCGGGCCACAACCGGTGATGGCCACGGTCTTGGCGGCGATCTCTCCGGCCAGGACGGTGTGCACGGCGTTCCCCAGAGGATCGAGAATGGACGCGTACTCCTGCGGGATTCCGGGATCGAGTTTCCAGATGTTCGACTCGGGAATGACAACGTATTCGGCGAACGCGCCGTTGGTGTCGACGCCGATGATTTTCACGTTCTGGCAGATGTGAGCTTCGCCGGTGCGGCACTGCAGGCACTTGCCGCAGGCCACGTGCATCTCGGCGGAAACGAAATCGCCTTCCTTCACACTGGTGACTTCGTCGCCAAAGGCAACGACTTCACCGCAGAACTCGTGCCCCGGGATCAGCGGAGGATGAATGCGTCCCTGTGCCCAGCGGTCCCACTCGTAAATGTGGAGATCGGTGCCGCAGATAGAAGCGACTTTGACTTTAACGAGGACGTCGGTGCGTCCGAAGGCCGGAATCTTGACTTCGCGAACCTCCGCGCCGGGCGCGGCCTCCGGTTTGACCACCGCCAGCATCGTATTGGGCATGAGAGCTACCTTATAAGGACACAATTACACGCGAAAACTCTTCATTTTAACACTCGCGTGGCAGCGTCACGGCTTGCGAGTCGGCTCTTTCCCAACGACATTCCCACTTCGGCGCCTTTCTTCGACGGCCATCCGGTTGAATTCCTCCGACTTTCCCCGCGGCACGCTGAGCGTCTGCCAGTGATGAGAACCCAAATGCTTCGCCAGAAATACGATCTGCCCGATGTGGAACGCGTAGTGCGTGAGGGCACGGTTGAGCGCCTGCAACACCGTGTGCGGTTCCTCCCGGATGGTGACTGTGCGCATCAGGTCGTCAGGTTTCAGCGAGTCGAGTGTCCCAAACACGCACGCCCATCCCTGCTCCCACCAGCGCAGCAGTTCCTCGCGGGTCGTGTTTCCAGCCAGTTCGAATTCCTGATCGCGATGACGGTCGGCCTTTTCTCCGTCGGTGGTGAGGAAGTCGGTGAAGCGCGAGCGCATGTTTCCAGCAAGATGTTTAATCAGGATGGCAAGCGAGTTCGATTCCGGATCGAGGGTGACGAGAAGCTGTTGGTCTGTGACCTGTGCAACGGCACGCTCAGCCAGCCGTTTGTGGCCGCGGAGCTGGCGGCGAATTTCCTCGAGGTAATACGGGGCGATTGGATCCATGACCCTCCCATCATACCGCTTCGAAAACTAGGCCCCTCCCCACCCACCTCCGCCCGGCGTTTCGATACGGATGCGTTCGCCCTTGCGCAGGCGCACGTTGCACTTTCCCGGCAACTCCTTCGTCGTTCCATCCTCGCGGACGATGGCCGCTTTGCCCACCGCACCGTCCGCGCCGCCGCTGAGACCCCAGGGACCACGGGTACGACGGTCGGCGAGCAGCGTGACCTGGGCGTCGCTGAGCACCTCGAGCTCGCGCACGATGCCATCTCCTCCACGATGCTTTCCTGCACCGCCGCTGTCTGGCCGCAGCGCATAACGTCGCACGCGCAATGGGTAGGCATATTCCAGCGCCTCGGCAGGAGTGTTCAGCGAATTCGTCATGTGGGTGTGCACCCCGGAGACGCCATCCTTGGTTGGCCGCGCGCCCATGCCGCCGGCAATCGTTTCGTAATACGCGAACGGCTCGCCGGTGCGCGGGTCGATGCCGCCAATGGTCAGGTTGTTCATGGTGCCGGAAGCGGCTGCGGGTATCCGCTGCGGCATCGCTTGCGCCAAGGCACGCAGCAGGACGTCAACGATGCGCTGCGACGTCTCCACATTCCCGCCCGCCACGGCCGCGGGTGGAAGGGCATTCACCACCGTGCCCGCCGGGGCCATCACTTCAATGGGACGCATCAAGCCCGCGGTCGCCGGGACGTCGTCCTGCAAAAGACAGCGGAAGACGTAGAAACACGCCGAAAACGTGATGGCCGCCACCGCGTTGATGCTGCCCTCGACCTGCGGATCGCTGCCTGAGAAATCGACCGTGACCCAGCGGGACGCAGTCGGTTCTACACGCCTGGCAGGCGTGTCAGCTCCGGAGCGCCGCCTGGGGTACAGCGTAACCGTGACAGCAATCTTCACCGGCTCCTCACTCACCCCATCGTTGTCGAGGAAGTCTTCGGCGCGATATGTGCCCGCCGGCACCTCCGCCAGAAACGCGCGCATCATTTCTTCCGAATACGCCAGTAGATCTGCGGCCGCGCGTTTTGCCCGCGGCAGGCTGTAGCGCGCGCAGATCTCCCCGAGCCGGGTCGCGCCCGTGTGGCAGGCGGCGATCTGCGCCCCCAGATCGCCTTCGCGCTCGCGCGGAGTCCGAACGTTGGCCAGCAGCAGGCCCAGCACCTCCTGATCGATCTTTCCTGCACGCATGATCTTGACGGGCGGAATGCGGAAGCCTTCCTGGTAAATCTCCCGGCACAGGCCCATCGATCCGGGATAGGTGCCGCCGACATCCGCGTGGTGGGCACGCGAAGCGACGAAGAAATCCGGCGGGCCCGATCGCCGGGATGTCCGCTTGCCCGAACGCCCGGCGACAAACACGGGCGCCACCAGGGTGATGTCGGGCAAATGCGTGCCTCCGGCGAAAGGATCGTTCAACATGACCATGTCGCCGGGCGCCAGTTCGCCGTGCTCGATTGCGGCGCGCACCGACATGGGCATCGACCCGAGATGCACCGGCATGTGATCGCCCATGGCGATGACTTCACCGTCGGAGTCAAACACCGCGCACGAGTAGTCGCGCCGCTCTTTGATATTGGGAGAAAACGCAGTGCGGCGCAGCGCGGCCCCCATCTCCTCCGCGATGGAGTGGTAGAGGTTCTTGAAGATTTCCAGTTCGATGGGATCGCGTGTCATGCATCAAGCCTCGGGCGGGCCAGTGTACTAGATGGAGAAAGCTCAAGCGGGGACAGGATCCAGGGCGTCGAGACGCAGAAATATGTTGACACGGCTGTAGCAGTGCCGCAATATCTTGTACTAACAGGTGAGCCCATACCAGAACTTGGGCTGCATCGGCAGATGGGCAAAGCGCCCAACCGAAGACACCTTGCAAGGGAAAAAAGTTCACGGAGGAAAACACTTCATGGCAACCAAGAAAAAGGCTGCGAAGAAGAAAAAGAAACACTAACCGTCTGCGAGACGATACATCGCAAGAACCCACGGATTTTTACGGAAGGCCTCCCGGGAGAAGCACCTCCTCGGAGGCTTTTTGAATTTAGTCGTTGGCGGATGGTTGTTTGTCGGTCGTTGGCCGAGAGCGGTCAGGTACCTCCTCATCCCTCGGTCAGCGCGCACTTATGACCGTGACTCTCATCACTGACGACAATCTACCTCGGAGTCAGTATTCAATTCGAAAGTCCTCCCCGCCTGACTGCTTGTAATCGGCCCCGCACTACAAATTCGGCCCCAATCAGACTGAACCGTCATTTGTGCGCAGCGAAGGTGTGCCGCGGGTTGGGGAGCGCCCCGCGCTGGACTGCTCATGCGTGCTGAGGAGGTTGCGATGACCGTAACAGATACCCTTCAGCAAACCTTGGGGGAGGGCACATGGGCAGTCCAGCGGGGGACGCTCCCGGGAAAGGGCTTTGTGAATTGTGAAATCTGCCGCAGCGGAAATGTCGACCGACGGCCTGCTTGCTAAGCTCCGATGCGCCGAATGCCGGCAGCTGTCGCTCGACCGCGCGTACGATGGCGCCCTGAAAGTCGGCCTGACGGTATGCGCGGCTTCCGTGCTGCTCTGTCTGCTGACCCGGTGGGCCAAGCAAGCGTGACTTTGCGGGGGACGGACGACGGTCGCCGAGCGCGATCTGCCCGTATGGCACGAAATGGGGTTGTTCGGAAACCTGCATCGTGCTAGAAACGGCTTATGCGGGAACTCTGGCCTTCCTGCAACCCTGGGCGCCACCTCTCACAGGCGGAATGAGCTCCAAAAGAAAAGGCAACAGCAAATCGAGCAAGACGAGCGAAATCCTGATTCCCGAGAAGCTCTATTTCCGCATCGGCGAAGTCGCCCGCCTGTGCCGCCTTCCCGCCTACGTCCTGCGTTTCTGGGAAACCGAGTTTCCTCAACTCAAACCCGTCAAGAGCAACACCGGACAGCGCATGTATCGCCGGCGCGACGTCGAGAGCGTGGTGCGCATCAAGCGGCTGCTGTATGAAGAGGGCTACACCATCGCGGGAGCGCGCCAGCACCTGCGCGACGAAGGCAAGGGCGACAAGAAGCAGGTGGCCCTGCCCTTCATGGCGAACTCGCCCGCGAACCTCCGCCAGATTCGCCAAGGCTTGCAGGAGATTCTCACCATCCTCGCGCCCCGCCACTAGCCGAGCCCGGAAGCCGGCTTTTTCCCATTTTGGAACTTATTATTCCCATTGTGACGTGTGCGCTTGCATCCCTCGCTCGCTTCCCGCAAGGTGGACACAGGAGTCCACCATGGTCCAAGTGCTCGTGCATCATGAAGTCACCGACTACCAGAACTGGCGGTCGGTCTTTGACGCCTCCCTCGAATTTCGCCACGACGGCGGCGAGTGCAGCTGCCGTATCTTCCGGAAAGCTGGAAATCCCAACGACCTGACCTTGCTGTTCGAGTGGGAAAACCTGGAGAAGGCCCAGCGTTACATGACCTCCGACGAACTGCGCAAGAAAATGCAGCAAGCCGGAGTCACCGGGGCCCCGGAAATTCAGTACCTTGCGGAGATGTACACGGTGCGGCGCAGCGCCGCTGACTGATTCCTTCGGTTAAAGAACGGATATCGTGGCGCGCGCGGCCGCCAGACAGCGCATTCGTGGATCAGCGCGCGGATTCGGCTGGACTCCCAGTGTTTACAGGCTCATCGAGCAGGATGCGGCTGGCGCGTTGCGTCTCCTGGATCAGGTTGCGCTCCTCAGTCGTCACCGTTTCGCTTTCACCCGCCATGACCGAACCCGCCGCGAGCGCGAACCGGAGGGCATCTTTCTGGTCGTCGAAGTAGAGGATCACCTGCCTGGCCGCCATACGCACTTCTCCTGAGTCAAAAATCGTGGCGCGGTCAAATCCTTGAGGCCATTCTAAAGGCGTTGCCGCTGGCTGGAAGTGCCGTTCTTGGTACGTGCATCCTGAAATGGGGCGAGCCTTGCTTTAAGCTGGCAACCAGGGAAACTTCGAGTTTTCGCATCACGAGGCTTACCTTGAAATGCTTGGCTGTCATCTGCCTGCCCCTGCTGCTGCTACTGCCCATACTGGTCCGCGCACAGGACAAAACCCGCATCATCGCGCTCGAAACTTCCTGGAACCAGGCTGAACTCCACAACGATGCGCACGCGGTCGATCTCCTGCTCGCCGACGACTTCGTCATGACGGTGGCCGACGGCTACACGCTCAACAAAGCCGCTATGCTGGCGTCGGTGCGCGACACTTCCTACCGGCCCGACGTCCTGCAATCGGAGAACATGGAAGTCCACATGTACGGCAACACCGCCATCGTGACCGGAGCCTACCTCGAAAAAGGCAAGGACAAGGGCAAACCCTTCGAGCGCAGGGGCCGCTTTACGGACACCTGGATCAATCTGGCGGGACAGTGGCGCTGCGTGGCGAGTCACTTCAGTGTGAAGCCTTAGGCGACACGCACCTGATCTCGCTGAAATTCTCGCCTCTCACCGCCTCGGGGCCACTCCGCGGGCGCACGCTGCGGCTCGTTCCAGCAGCAATTCCCGCTCGCGTGCGTTGCGGGTAAGAGAGGCCGCGCGTTCGAACTCCGCGCCTGCCTCTCCGTAGCGGCCGAGCTTGGCTAGCAGATCGCCGCGCACGCTGGGCAGAAGGTGGTAGTCGCGAAGCGCGCATTCCTGGTTCAGCGCATCCACCACCTCCAGTCCCGCCGCCGGACCGTGCGCCATCCCGAGCGCAACCGCGCGGTTCAGCTCCACGATGGGAGAGGGGGCGAGTTCTGCGAGTGCGGCATAGAGTTCGACAATGCGCGGCCAATTGGTCTCTTCCGGAGTGCGCGCCCGAGCGTGGCAGGCCGCGATCGCGGCTTGCAGAGCATACAGTCCGCGAGCGCCGCCCAGTTTCTCGGCACGTTCCAATGCCGCCAGACCGCGGCGGATCAGGAGTTGGTCCCAGTGCGCGCGATTCTGCTCGAAGAGTAGGACGGGTTCTCCCGACGGGCCCACGCGCGCCCGGGAGCGCGACGCCTGAATCTCCATCAGCGCCACCAGGCCGTGGACCTCGGGCTGATTGGGCATGAGTTCGGCTAGGATTCTTCCCAGGCGCAGCGCGTCTTCGCAGAGCGCGGGCCGCAGCCAGTCGTCCCCGGCAGTCGCCGAGTAGCCCTCGTTGAAGATGAGGTACATGACCTCCAGGACCGATGCCAGGCGTGCGGCCAGTTCCGGCCCCCGCGGAGTCTCAAAGGGCACCTGCTTTTCAGCCAGAGTCCGCTTGGCCCGAACGATACGCTGGGCGATGGTTGGTTCGGAAACCAGGAACGCACGCGCGATCTCCTCAGTGGTGAGCCCCCCAAGCAATCGGAGCGTGAGCGCAACCCGTGCTTCCGTCGAGAGCACCGGATGACAGGCGATGAACAACAACCGAAGCAGGTCGTCGTCCGTATCGGGCTGGGTTGCGACGCGAAGCCCAGCGCCGGCATCGAGTGTCGCATCCAGGCCGGCTGCAAGATCGGGCACCGCCATCTCCCGGACCGCTACTTCGCGGCCGAGATCCTCGTGTTTGCGCTCCAGCAGGGTCTTTCGACGCAGCAAGTCGATGGCACGATGCTTCGCCGTCGCCATCAGCCAGGCCCCCGGGTTGTCAGGAACGCCCGACTCCGGCCATTGCTCCATCGCGGTGACCAGCGCCTCCTGTGCCAGGTCCTCGGCCGTGCCGACGTCGCGCACCATCCGTGTCAGCCCGGCGATCAGCTTCGCCGATTCAATCCTCCAGACCGCGTCAATCGCGCGATGAGTATCAGCCGAGTTCACGCTACCGATCACACCATCTTTTGATCCTTCCGTGCAAGCCGAGCACCGGCGCTGCGACAAAACGTGCGGGAGGATGCGCCATTGTCCACCCTGTCCGCGACTCTTGACCGCAACCGCGGGCGAGCGCACAATGCGCTTCGCCCAGAAGATCGCGAAGTGATCCGGCATCCATTTCCAGGGTGCCGAGATCGGGAGAGCCGCCATGCCCGTTCAGCAGGGAGATCTCGGACTTTTAGAGCATCCGGTCGCCACAGAGCTTCTGCAATCCGCCATCCCCGCCCGTTTGGCCTATATTTGGACAGACGGAACACCCAGAGTCATCCCCATCTGGTTCCACTGGAACGGGCGGGAGCTTGTGTTGGCCACGCCGCCCAAAGCTCCCAAGCTGAAAGCGCTGGCGAAGAATCCGAAAGTATCGCTCACTATTGACGACAACCAGTTTCCCCACAAGGTGCTGTTGATTCGTGGTACGGCGCGCCTGGAAACGGTGGACGGGATTGTTCCGGAGTACGCCGCGGCGGCCGAACGCTACTTCGGACGCGAACAGGGACAGGCGTGGGTACAACAGCTTCGGGGCATGATCCCGGGCATGGTGCGCATCACGATCAAGCCGGAGTGGGTCGGCCTTCTGGATTTCCAAACCCGCTTTCCGAGCGCGTTGTCGGCCTGAGGGAGGCCGGCTCCCAAGGCTGGTCGTTGTTTATGCAAACAAAAAGCCCGGCTGGCGCCGGGCTTCCCCAAGAAACTCAACCCGCAACTACACTCCCCACAAATAATCTTCCTGATCCCCGTGATGCTCATGTGCGGAATGCAGAGTCATTTCGAGCGGGCGCCGCTCGATCGGGGACGGCACATGAAACGATTGCCCCGCAACCGCGGCGACTACGGTGGGCGGCACCGACTCCACGTGCGCCGGCGGCATGCGCTTGGCCCCGAGCCGGGCCTGCCGGATCAGCTGCAGCAGATGATGATCTTCGACGTGCTTGATCTGGTCCGCCAGAATGACGAACTGTGCGATAGATCTCGTCCAATTCCCGCCGCTCAAAGTGATAGCCCAGTTGTTCGCAGCGCAGGCTCAGCGCGTGCCGCCCGGAATGTTTCCCCAGCACCAGCCGCGAATCGGGAACGCCCACCGACTGCGGCGTCATGATTTCGTAGGTCAGCGGGTTCTTCAGCACACCATCCTGGTGAATGCCCGCTTCGTGCGCGAACGCGTTACGCCCGATGATGGCCTTGTTCGGCTGCACCGGAACTCCGGTTACCTCGCTTAGCGTCTGGCTCGCCGGATACAGTTGCTCGCTCACCACCGCCATGTCATATGCATAGCGGTCGGGGCGTACCCGCGTCGCCATCACGATCTCTTCCAGCGAAGCGTTCCCCGCGCGTTCCCCAATCCCGTTGATGGTGCATTCCACCTGCCGGGCGCCCGCTGCCAGCGCGGCCATGGTGTTCGCCACCGCCAGCCCCAGGTCGTTGTGGCAGTGCACCGAGATGGTTACGTTCTCGATCCCGCGCACTCGCTCGCGCAGCATCTGAATGATCTCCGCGAATTCGGCCGGCATGGTGTATCCCACGGTATCTGGAATATTCACCGTGGTCGCGCCCGCGTCAATGACGGCCTGCACCACCTGGCACAAGAAGTCCCGGTCGGTGCGGGTCGCGTCTTCCGGGGAAAATTCCACATCGTTGCAGAATGACTTGGCCAGGCGCACGCTTTCCCGCGCCTGTTCCAGGCATTGCTCGCGCGAGATGCGCAGCTTGTATTTCAGATGGATGTCGGAGGTCGCGAGGAACACATGGATGCGCGGACGCGCCGCACCCTGTCAGCGCCTGCCACGCACGCTCGATGTCGGGAGCGCAGGCCCGGGCCAACCCGGCAATCGTGGGCCGGCGGATGGCCGCCGCAATCGCCTGTACCGCTTCGAAGTCGCCGTCGGAGGCGATGGGGAAGCCGGCTTCGATCACGTCCACGCCGAGTCGGTCGAGCTGATGCGCCATGCGCAGCTTCTCGTGGACGTTCATGCTGCAGCCCGGCGACTGCTCGCCGTCCCGCAGGGTCGTGTCGAACACCGTGATCCGTACTCGCTCCATAACCCAATATCCTCCTGAGGGTAGGCTGCTATCGTAGGTGGACACGGGTATAAAGCAAAGCTTATAATCCTGCAATTAGTATTAGCTGCACTGTTATCGATAAGCTGCCCTAATAGCGATGCAAGTTTTGCTTAGCCCCGTAGAGCAGGACTGGTGCGGATCGTGCGCCGTTGCGAGCCGTTGCGCTCCCCACCGGAGTACAGCGCTTCGAGCGGGTGAACCCAGCCGGCGTAGCCGGCAAAATTCATTAGCCCAGCGCTTAAGCGCTGGGCCGGGCGGCAAGCATAGACGAGCCCCGTAGGGGGGCGAAACAGCGGCGGGCTTACGGCGCACAGGCGAACGTTATGGAACTTTCCCAACTCGAAGTCTTTCTCACCGTGGCCCGCGAAGGCCGCTTCTCGCGCGCCGCCGAAAAGCTGTACCGCACCCAGTCCGCGGTCAGCCAGACCATTCGGAAGCTGGAAGACGAACTCGGCGAACCGCTCTTCGACCGCTCCTCGCGCGAAGGCGTTCTCACCGACGCCGGTCAGACGCTCAAGGAATATGCCGAAAAATTGCTGAACCTGCGCGCTGACGCCCAGGAAGCCCTGGTTGAGCTGCGCGAGGTGCAAAAAGGAAAACTGGCCATCGCCGCCAACGAGTTTACTGCTCTCTACCTGCTGCCGGTGCTGGCCGAATTTCGCCGCCTGCATCCCATGATTAAGATCACCGTGCAGCGCTCCCTCGGCAGCCACATCCCCGACGACCTGCTCCGCCACACCGTCGAGATGGGCGTCCTCACCTACGACCCGCAGGACCCGCGCCTGCGCTCCATCGTCGTCTACCAGGATGAGTTAACCTTCGTGGTTCCCCCTACCCACCCGCTGGCCTCTGAAAAGCAGATCAGCATCCGGCAGCTGGGCGCGGAGGTCTTCGTCGCGCACATCGTGTCGTCACCGTACCGCGAAAAAGTGATCGAAGCCTTCCGCCGCCACAAAACTCCCCTGCACATGGACGTGGAGCTGCCCACCCTGCAAGCCATCACCCGCTTTGTCTCCATGGGCAACGGCGTGGCCCTGGTCCCGGAGATCAGCGTGCAGAGCGAACTCGCCCGCGGCGAACTGGTGAGCATCCTGGTCCGCGAGCTGCGTTTCCACCGCAAGCTGCGGCTGGTGTACCGCAAGGAAGCCAGCCTCTCGCACGCCGGCCGCGCCTTCCTCCAGGTAGCCCAGGCAGTCGCCACCGATCGCAAAGGCCAATACCGCTTCCTGCGGGAGCGTTAATCCGGTGGCGCGACCGGCGTCCTCGCCCGTCGAACTGAAGGCCCTGCCCACCTTGAAGACACTTGTCCACGCGTTCGTGATCCGGACGTGACCGTCCCGCAGCGGCGCCAGCCATCCGCCCGGCACGTGAGTGCCCGGTATCCCCAAGGCAGGCAATCGAGTCTCCCTGGGACGGCAGAAACCCATTCGACTGAGTGCCTAGTGGACTGTCGCAGAGTAACCATTACTAGACTGTTAGCATCAAAGCTGTCATGGCTAGTGGCAGCGAAATCTTGCTCACCCAGCAACAGCATTCCGACCTAAGCAGCATCGTCCAGTCTCGTTCTCTACCCGCCGGATACGTGTTTCGCGCCAAGCTGATTCTGATGCTGGCGGAAGGCGCGTCCTTTAGTGCCATCAAGCAACAGCTCCAGACTACGGCGCCCACCATCATTCGCTGGAAGCAGCGCTTCCGGCAACACGGGCTCGAGGGACTGGACACCTATCATCCTGGTCAAAAGGCCAGTGTGCTGACTCCCGCTCTGCGCGCCCGCATCCTGTCTGCCACGCGGAGAAAGCCTAGCGACGGGTCGACGCACTGGAGTTGTCGCAAGTTGGCCTCCGCGCTGGGCGTCAGTAAAGACGCTGTGCATCGGGTTTGGCAAGAAGCGGGCCTGAAGCCGTACCGCCTCGAACGCTACATGGCCAGCGACGATCCCGAGTTCGAAACCAAAGCCGCCGACATCCTCGGCCTCTATCTGCGCCCGCCGCAGCACGCAGCCGTGTTCTGCGTGGATGAGAAGACCGCCATTCAGGCCTTGGATCGTCTCGATCCCGTCCTGCCGCTCTCGCCGGGACGCGCCGAACGCCACGGCTTCGAGTATTACCGGCACGGCACGCTCTCCTTATATGCGGCGCTCAATACCGCCACTGGCCGCGTCCACGGCAAAACCGCCGCCCGCCATACCAGCCGTGAGTTCGTTGCCTTTCTCCAAGAAGTCGTATCCCTGTGCCCGCCTCGGCAACAGATTCACATCATCCTCGACAATCTCTCTGCCCACAAAACTCAGGCGGTCCGCGACTTCCTCCAACAACATCCGCGAGTCCGCTTTCACTTCACGCCCACTTACTCGTCCTGGCTTAACCAGGTCGAGATCTGGTTCGCCAAGATCGAACGCGAGGTCATCGCCCGCGGCATCTTCACCTCGGTTTCCGATTTAGCTCGCAAACTCCGCCGCTACATCAACGCCTACTCTGCCAATGCTCGGCCCATCCAGTGGAAATACTCTGACCCCACCCGCCGCCTCCGCGGTAACGAACTCATTGCGACAGGCCACTAGACTGCGCCAAGCCCCGCGTCGCCGCGTCGCACTACCGGGGGCCATTCGTCTCCCGAAGTCCATCGCATCCTCGAGGCTCGAATACATCGTCAGCACCGACGACAGATTCGTCAGCTCCAGCAATTCACGCACGCGGGAAGTCCCGCCCGCCAGTTTCAGCGCTTTGTCCTGGGTTACGGCCCACATGTGCATCAGCACCAACTCGCCCAAGCCGGCGCTGTCGATCCCCTGCACGCCCGCAAAATCGAGAACCACTTCTCTGGTATGCTCCAAGGCTTGCCTCACCACGCGGGAAAGAGCGGCGGCCTCATGCCGGTACACGATGCGGCCCTCGCACCGGATGATCATGACGGCGCCCGAACGGCGGGTTTTAAGACTAAGCTTCAAGGTGGACTCCTTCATTCCCGCCATCGGGGGAGAAGGCCAGGGCAGGGATATTTACCAATATCTATGTATGTTGCGTACACAGAACTCTACAGGTATGGACGTTGTCTGGTTGTCGCTGGCATGTAAAAATCTAATCTCTTCTTTGTCTCTATCGTCGGCTGTCGCAGCAGACCGCGTGTCGCAAGGCAAAGTTCTGAGAAGCGGTTGCATCTAAAGTTTTTCACGCTTTCCATTGCGAATTCAGATCGAGGATGCCAGGGAGGAAAGTCTTTGTGCCAAAACGCACGCTCATCGCGGGAGTGATTCTCTCGCTCTGCGGCCTCGCGGCCGCGCAGAATCCCAGGTTCACCATCTTTGCAGGGTACTCGTACGGCAACACCAACTATAGTCCCGGCAACCGCTCGAACCTCAACGGATGGGCAGCCTCCATCGAAGGTTTTCACGTGAAGCCATGGCTTACGCTGGTCGCCGACGGAAGCGGGCACTATGGCTGGAACGAATTTCCAATTTCCTGTGTGACCGTTCCGGTATGCACGCCCGCGATCCCGAACGTGCGCGCCAAGGAGTACACCCTGCTTGGTGGCCCGCAAATTTCCACCAATCGCGGGAATCTTCGCCCTTTCGTTCACGTGCTGGGGGGCGCCACGAGAGTCAACCTCGCGACCCCGGGATTTTTTGACTCGAGCACCGCCTGGACCGCAGCGGGCGGCGGCGGCGTCGACTACAAGTGGCGCGGTCCCTTCGCCTTCCGCGTGCAAGCCGACTACTTGCGCACCAACCTGTTCGGCCTTACGCAAAACATGGTGCGCGCCTCGACCGGAATCGTCATGCGCTTCTAACCCGCGAACAATATGAGGGACCAAGAGCTGACACCTGGGACCCAAGGCCAGCCCGTCATCCCTCCGCCCAGTACTTGTGGTCGCGCAGGAAGAACTTTTCATTCCAGAAGTTGAAAGCGGTCCGGAAGAACAGCCGCGCCACGCGCCAGTGCCCCATCTTCTGGAAGCGCCGGTTGGTGGTGAAGACGCCGCCGCGTACGATCCCGAACTTGCTGCGCGCGACTTGCTGGCTTAGCAAGTAGTCTTCGGCGAACGTTGCCTCCTCGTTGAACCCGCCCAGTTCCCGAAATTTTGCGCGGTCAAATAGCATGAACATGCCGGTCGCGAAGGGCTTATGCAGGCGCGACAGGTACTGGAAGCAATCGTTGCCGGCATACATCGCCTTATCGAACCAACTGCCATCCCGGCACATGATGTTGGTGGTCACGCAGTGCAGCTGTTTCTGCTGCGCCAACTCCAGCGCGCGGCGAATCACGGACGGGTGTGCCATCTCGATGTCGGCGTCGAGGAAAAGCACGTAGGGCGTATCGGCGAGTGCGGCCCCGCGGTTGCGCCCGACCGCCGGCATCCCGCCCGGGATGACGCTCAGCGTTGAGCCGGTCGCCGAAGGCGAGGGCAATCCCGGCCGTGCCGTCGGTGGAGTTGGCGTCAGCGACCAACACCCTCGTACTCGGCATCTTCGAATAGTCCTGCGTCGCCAGCGAAAGCAGCAAGTTCGGAATCAGTCTCGCCTCGTTCTTCGCCGGAATCACGATCGTCAGCTCGCTCGGTGTAGTCATGGATGCGAACCCCCTGTTGTGCAATGGTGATGTAGGTGAGGCGCGAGTCGATCCAGCCGCCGGAATTGTAGTAATGAATGCCGTTCCGTTCGAGATCCATGGCATCGTGGGTGTGCCCGCAGAAGATGCGGTCTGCGCCGCGCTGCGCGCGCGTGCGCGATCGCGCCCGCGGCCACCTTGGACGACATGCGCAGCCAGCGCGTGTTCAGACGGTCGATCAAGCGCGCCAGCGGCTTGCCTCGGAGGTCCAACTTCTGGAGCAGAAGGTAGAACCACGTACCCAGGTTGCTGAGCGGCACGCTGTTCACCGCGAAGCCATCGAACTGGTGCCCGTGAATCGCAAGGTGGCGCAACCCGGCGTAGTCCCACGTGTATTCCTGAAACACCCGCACGCCTACGAGGTGCGACATGACGTTGGTCAACCCGAGGTCGTGGTTCCCTTCCACCCACACCACTTCAACCTTGCGCTTGGGATTGGAAAGCTTGCGGATCGCCCCGAGAAATTGCCAGTGTTCTTTCTTGAGCCGCCCGAAGTTGAGGTCGGCAAAGATGTCTCCAAGCAGGATGAGGCGGCGGAAGGAATTCTCCTTCAACATGCGGGTGGCGGCGCGCGCGCGGCTGACCTCAGCGCCCAGGTGCACGTCGGACAGAATCAACGTGTCGTAGACTGCCGTGTCCATACCACGGTTATAGCGAAGCGATGTTACAGGGGGATGAAATATGCACTAAAAAGAGTGCAGAGGTGATCGGGCGGTACCCGGGGAATTTCTGGGCGGGACGGGCGCGAAGGAAAACGGCGTAATGTTCCACGTGGAACACTTTCGCTTCTCCGGTTCGATTTGCGACTTAGCTACTAGCTAATATAAACCACAGAGATGCTTGGCGGAAAAGGGCTTAGGGGTCAAGGGGGATGGGTGCCAAATCGGGAGGCTGTCACAAGTTTTCGCCCTGAAGAGGCCTGCTGATGTTTCGCGACCGTGGAACGTTTCGGGCTTTAGGAGCGAGAGTGAAAGTATCGCCGACGCCCGCCGAATGCATAGGTCCTTCGCTGCACTCCGGATGACAAGTTAGAGGCTACGGCTTTACAGGGCGCCAGTGAGCACGCAGAACACAGTTGAATGGGTCGTTCTCTTGTTCTAAGCTTCCGCGACGAGTAAAGGTCGGGAGTAAGTTTGGCTGTGATGAGTAGTTATAAGCAGCTTAGCCGCAACATCGAAGGCGTTCGAGTTGTGATTTCGACTTTTCTGCTTTTTGCAACACTTCTCTCAAGCCAAGCCCGGGGGCAGGGATCATCGGTCAACCCGCAGAAGAATACGATCCACGGCGTGGTGGTGAACAGCGTCACACATGAGCCGGTGGGACGCGCACTCGTATTTTCCCCAGACAATCGATTCGGAACCTTGACGGACGATCAAGGGCAGTTCGAGTTTGCTCTTCCGGACATGCCGGCTGCTCCAGTTCCCGAGTCGAATGGAACCTATTCGTCGGAGGGAGTGAACTACGTCGGGGCATCCTTTGCGAATGTTCCCGGAATGCTGATGGCGCGCAAGCCAGGATTTCTGGGTTTAGAAAGAAACTCGTGGGGGCAGACTCAGGTCCCGGCTGTTATTGGGAAGGAAGTCACCATCGCGCTCGTGCCGGAAGCCCGCATCGTGGGCCGTGTTACTTTTCCCGGTTCCAATGCTTCCGACCGGATTACCGTCCAGCTCTACCGCCGCCAGATATTCGAAGGTCGTGCACGTTGGAGCCGGGCAGGAGACGTGGCCGCACGATCGACTGGCGAATTTCGCTTCGCGGATCTCGAACCGGGTACCTATAAGTTACTTACTGGTGAGCTGATGGACCGCGACCCGCTCACCTTCGACCCTCGCGGGCCGATTTACGGCTACCCGCCCGTCTATTTTCCGAATTCCACTGACTTCCAAACGTCGGGCACGATCCAATTGACAGCTGGGATGACCTTTCAAGCTGAGCTTTCACCGGTGAGGCAGCCATACTACCCGGTGAGCGTACTGGTGACGAACGGACCGGCCGATGAGCAGGTCGAGGTCAGTGTATCCGTCCAGGGCCGTAAGGGACCGGGATTTTCCTTGGGCTACAACGGTCGTGACCAGAAGATTGAGGGCTCGCTACCCAATGGGACCTACCTGGTCGAAGCTTCCAGCCAGGGACAGAATCCCGCAACCGGATCGGTGACGATTACCGTCAAGGGTGCGGCCTCGGAGTCGCCTCCGATGACCTTAGTGCCCAGGAGCTCGGTTCACATCGAAGCGAAGCTGGAATTCAATCCCAACGCGGAAGCACCTGTGCAGACGCCTGTGCAGAAGGAGGGCGCGGACCAGGTTCTCGACAATGGCCAAGGGCAAGCTCAGAATTTCGCTGTGAGGCTGGAACCGGCGGATGAATTCACAACCCCGGAAGTGTTTTTCGGACCGTCATCTTCGTTTCAGCGCGACGACTCCGTGGTTCTTGGCGGTGTGGCCCCGGGCCGTTACTGGGTGCGAGTCGATTCCTCCCGCGGGTTTGCGGCTGCGGTAACTTCGGGCGAAGTTGATCTGCTGCGCCGGCCGCTGACAGTTGGTGCAGGTTCAAACCTGAGGGTCGACGTGACCCTACGCAACGATGGCGCGGAAATCTCCGGCAACATTGAAGGCCTGGAGGGGCAATCGCCGGTAACGGCCGAATCGCCAGCAGCCGGAGCCGGCAGCTTCATCTCCGTATCCTTCTCGGGTCAGGAGGGCGCCCATGTCTACTGCATCCCCCTGCCCGACAGCACCGGCCAGTTCCGGCAAGGGGTGGTAGGTCGGGATGGCACGTTCGATCTGCAGCAAGTCGCACCGGGGACCTACCGGGTGCTAGCGTTTAATCGCCCGCAAATGGAACTCGAATACCGCAACCGCGAAGCGATGCGCGCTTACGATGCCAAGGGCCAAATCGTGCGGCTGGCGGCGGGGCAGAAGGAAAATCTCACGCTGCAACTGATTTCGACAAGCGAGTGACGATGTCTACGCTCCGATCCGGATTGGCTTTCGCCTTCGTCGCGCTGGGATCACTGACGATATTCTCCTCTCCAACCTGCGCCGCGCAGAGCTCCGCGGGCGAGATTCCAGCGGCTCAGTTTCGGATTGCGGGAACGGTTGTCAGCACGGCGGGCGGGGGCACGCTGGCGCGAACTCGGGTCACGATCCGGGATGCCAAGAATCCGAAGGACGTGCAGTCTCTGCTCACCGGCGAGGATGGTCGATTTGAGTTCCACGTCAAGGCAGGCAAGTATGCCTTGCAGGGAGCGAAGCGTGGATTCATCACCGCCAACTACGACCAGCACGAGCAATTTTCAACCGCGATCGTGACGGGAGCCGGGCTCGACACGGAAAGCATTCTTCTGAAACTGGCGCCGTCGGCGGTGTTGAGCGGGAGAATTCTCGACGAGTCGGGAGAGCCGGTTCGCCATACTGAGGTTACGCTTTGGCGGGAGGACCACAGCACGGGCGTGAGCCGTATCGTGCGGTTTCGAAGGGATATTGCCGACGACCAGGGCGCATACGAATTCACGCCGCTCGATGGCGGCAACTACTTTCTTTCGGCAACGGCTACACCATGGTACGCCGTGCATCCCGCGACCGTGGCCCCGGAGGGAATAGCAGTGACGCCTGCGATGGTGGACCGCGCGCTCGATGTTGTGTATCCCACGACCTACTACGCGGGGGCCACGGAGTCGGAGGACGCAACTCCGATTCCTATTCGAGGCGGCGACCGTCTCGAACTCGACCTGCACCTGGTTCCTGTGCCAGCTCTCCATCTTGTTTTTCGTGGCCAGCCGAGTGGCGAGAACAGGTACACAATGCCGATCCTGCAGAAGCGCGTATTTGAAGGCCTCGACCGCCCGCGAGGCCGGGAAAATAGCCAGATGATCGCGCCCGGCGTATTCGAACTGACGACTGAACCTGGCAAGTACACCGTTCACCTTTTGGGTCCGGGCGGGAACAGTCGAATCAATGAGGTCGACATCTCTCAGGATCATCAGGAGGTCGACACCTCCAGCGGCGAGGCAGTAAGCAACATCAACGCGTCGGTCCATGTGCAGGGGGAGGATACTCTCCCCAAGGAACTCTTCGTGGCGCTCCGTGATGAGCAAAGGAGAGTCGCGGATTATCAATTGCTAAGCAGTCAGGGAGAAGTGGCGTTTGCGAATGTCGCTCCCGGCACGTATGACCTGGTTGCGGGGTCGCAGAACGACTCATACTCCGTGGTCCGAATTGCGTCGGATGGCCACGAGACTTCCGGCCACTCCCTGAAAGTGCCTGCCGGATCATCGTTGTCGCTGTCCTTGACGCTGATGGGAGGAAGCGGGCGCGTGGAGGGAGTGGCGAAGCACGCGGGGAAGGCCGTTGCCGGAGCGATGGTGGTGCTGGTACCGAGGCACCCGGAAGCGAACCGCGATCTGTTCCGGAGAGACCAGAGTGACCTGGATGGAAGTTTCCTGCTGCAAAGCGTGATCCCAGGCACCTATACCGTGATTGCCATCGCCGACGGCTGGGCCCTGGATTGGTCGCGGCCGGGAGTCATTTTGAAATATGCCAGCCACGGGCAAACCCTCGTGGTGCCAGGGCAGGGGAGCCATTCGATTCAATTGCCGGACCCGGTGGAAGTTCAGCCGAAGTGAAATCGCAAGAGAGATCCCGTCGTGAATCCCACCTTTTCGACAGCGCTCAGGGCGGGCCCTTACGCACAGAACACGCGCTCAGGATGACAGATTCTCTGGTGACGGGCACACCTGATGACAGGTTGATGCTGTGACACTCTGATGCTGACGGTTGATTTCGGTGAGCATGTCAGGGGGCTTGCGCTGCGCCGGTCAACCGGTCGGCCGCGTTGAAATGCGACGCGGGGGATGCCGAATTCGCCAGGCGTGCCAGCCGTCCCTTTTCTACCGTCGAGAGGGAAGCGTTTTGGATGTGGACGGGCAGGTGGCCGGAGATGGGAATTTCTCCGAAGAGCGCTCTTGCGGCACTGACCTCGGACACGGTCGCGTTGGAGAAAGTGCAGATGTAATTCTGAATAGTGGGGAAGTCCTCGGTCAGGTAGGGAGTACCCATGGCGAGGACAGCGGTCTTCTGGGTGGCGCGGGCGAGGATGCGCCCCAATAACTTTGCCGTTGAATCGGGCAGAGAGGCGGAGTTTCTCTGGCCGCGCGCCACGGTTCTGGTCCGCGCGGCGGAGGGCACCACGTACACGGCCACGACGACCTCGTGCGCCTCATCCACTGCCTTCAAGACGGCATCCGAGCGAGCGGCGGCGACACGGGGATCGACGTAGATCACGAGCGCGTCCGGTACGCGATCCCGGACCTGGCGCTCAAGCACGCGACCGTCATCGGCACGCAGGTGATCGCAGAGAATTACGAGCAGGGTGGACGCACCCGGTTTCACTCGCTGATACAAGAAGAGCAGGTTTTCGTCGGCTCGCTGCTGCCTTAAGGGCAGGAGCTTGCCATTGTCGCGCACCAGGGTGATGGAGTTATCGGAGATGCGCTGACCTTCCGCAATATTTTCAGGACTGCCGACCAACCTGGGAATGGCGGCCACGTCTACGAGGCGATTCTTCTGGAGACCCAACGACCCCTTGGCCCGCAGGATTTTCAGGACGGACGCATCGAGCCGGTCTTGCGAAATCTCTCCGGTGCGGACTGCTTCGAGCATGGCTCGATAGCTGGCCTCGAGGTCGGCGGGCATGGTGAGGACGTCATTGCCTGCCTTGAAGGCATCGACGGCGGGGCGCCCGCTGTTGACGGCATAGCGTCCGCCGAGGCCCGCCATGTCGAGGGCGTCGGTCACCACCAAGCCCTTAAAGCCGAGCTGGTTCTTGAGCAGATCGGTAACAATTCGCGGGGAAGTGGTCGCCACATGGGTGGGGTCAGGATCGAGGGCCAGCACCCGGACGTGGGCGGTCATGACCGCATCCACTCCGGCGGCAATCGCCTTGCGGAAGGGCGGCAGGTCGACGGCACGCAGGCGATCCAGATTCTCGTTCACGCTGGCAACGGCGATGTGCGAGTCGGTGGCGGTATTGCCGTGGCCGGGAAAGTGCTTGGCGGTGGTGAGCATTCCATTGGCGCGCGCACCGCGAATATAGGCAGCCACCAGGTCGCCGACTTGTAGAGGATTTTCACCGAAGGCTCGGGTGCCAATGATGGGGTTGGCAGGGTTGGAATTGACGTCGGCGACGGGAAACAGGTTCCAGTGCACGCCCAGCGCCCGGCTTTCCTGCGCCGTGATGCGGCCAAACTCCTCGGCATAGGCCAGCTTGCCGGCGGCACCAAATGCCATGGCGTGCGGGAAGACGGTGGTTCCAAACAGACGCGCGGGCAGAACTCCACGCTCAAAATCCCCGGCGATCAGCAAGGGGAGCCGTGCTTCGGTCTGTAGCCGGTTGAGCAGCGTGACGGTCTTGGAACGGTCGTTGCCAGGGAGAAAGCGGCCTTCGGCGGGGACCGACATGGCCAGCGCGCCGACGTGGTACTGGCGAATACTGTCGCGCAAGTGCAGGTATTCGGGACTCTGGTCACCCAGGGATTCCACGCGCAGACGAATCATGAAAAGCTGGCCGACCTTTTCTTCCAGGGAGAGTGCGCGCAGGGTGGTCTGGGCCCACTTCTCGCCGTCGGTGGGAAGGCGCGGTGGGGGCGGCTCCGGATATTTGTCGCGGGTGAGGGCAACGGAGCCCAACAGGGTGAAGAGCGCGATCAGGGGGAGGGCATTGCGGAGCATCGTGCAAGAGCATACTGCGGAAACGGAAGGACGTAATCCACAGAGTGAAAGAAAGGTGGCAATCGAAAGTACATGTCCCGCAGGAGGAGGGGACAGAAGGTGCGAAACGGGCTATGAAGGACCTTCGCGACGCTGGTTATCTTCCTTGGTGCGGGGGTTGAACTCTTCGGCTCGGACGCCGGTCGATGTTGAAGAATGCAACTGCGAGTTCGCTTTCATTTTCGGGCGAGAGCGTACGATCCACTGGAGCCCGGATCCGGAGAAAAGCTTGCCGGTCGCCATGCCGACCGGCGAAGACGGCAGGGGCTGCATGCACATCGAGATCTCGGTTCAGGGTTAGAGCCGAGCTAGTGCGTGGGCGGGACGTATTCCTTGGGAGCTACGGCGCCGTCGCCAAAGAAGAACTGCTCCATGTGTTTGACGATGACCTCCTGATCCTCGCGACGGGCGGGGTTCAGGCGATATTCGTTGAGGACCATTTTGCAGAACTCGGTCCACTGGCGCCAGGCTTCCTGGGAGACGTTGTCGTAGATTTTTTTCCCGAGTTCAGTGTCAAAGGGCGGCTCATCCAGGCCCGGCAACTGCTTTTTCAGCTTTACGCAAAAAACATCGTGCGCCATGCGGTTTCCTCTGCAGTGTCTGCAACACAAAATTATCTCACAATGGGAGCGTAGCCTTGAGATGGTATCGATGGCCACGTCCGTGGCCTCGAGGAATCTTTGGGCTGGCGGCGGGGAAGGACTGTACCGCAGAGGGCGCTGAGATCAGGCGAGCGAGCCGGCCGTGCACTGCAAAGCAACAAACGACTTCGGGAACCGGAGGCGCGCTACAATACCGGGCCGCGGTGAATTTCCGAATCCGGCGGATTTCCGGGGGAATCTGATCTCGAGAATGAACGCTAACCTGGTCAAAGAATTCCGGAACATTCCAATCCTGTCCGACCTCTCCGAGGACGAACTTGGCTGGCTGGCGGACCATGCGGAAGTAGCGACGGCCGAAGCGGGCGAGATCGTGATCCGCGAAAACGAGCCGGCGGACTCGATGGTCATTTACCTGGAAGGCGAGACCGACGGACGGCGCGAGAGCCTGGGGCCGGACTCTCCGGTGTACACGGCCCGGGCCGGTCAAATCACCGGGATGTTGCCCTTCTCCCGCCTGACGAATTACACGATCACAGCGCGCGCCGTGACTCACTTGCGGGTGGCGCGCATTGCGAAGACTTTGTTTCCGGAAATGCTGAACCGCATTCCGGCGCTCGGGCCCACGGCTGGTCGGGATCCTCTCCGATCGCGTGCGCGAGGTGACCAAGCAGGACCTGGCGCGCGAAAAGCTGGCCTCGCTGGGAAAGCTTTCCGCCGGGCTCGCGCATGAACTCAACAATCCGGCGGCGGCGGCGGCCCGAGCCGCCAACACGCTGCGCTCCATTTTTGACAAGCGCGAGCAAGCCAGCCTGGAGATCGATCAGGAGAATCTTCCTCCGGAAGCGCGCGGCGACACTGCGCATGATCGAAGCGAAGGCGCGCGAGATGCAGGCGCAAGCGAAGCCGAAGAACGCGCTGGAGCTGAACGATGCCCAGCAGGAACTGCAGTCATGGCTGGAGGCGCACGGGGTCGCCGACGGCTGGGAAGTCGCCCCGGTGCTGGCGGAAGCCGATGTGCGGGTGGAACACCTGGAGCGGCTGGCGCAAAAATTCTCGCAATCCGTGATGGGCGCGGCGATCCGCCGCTTCGGGGCGACGCTCGAGATCTCGCGGCTACTCACCGACATCGAGCATAGCTCCTGCCGCATCTCGGAACTGGTGAAAGCCATCAAGGAATACTCCTTCATGGACGAAGCTCCGCGCCAGGAAGTGGATGTCGCCAAGGGGATCGAGAGCACGCTGGTGATGCTCAACCACAAGCTCAAGCACGGCATCACCATTGTGCGCAATTACGATCCGAATCTGCCGCGCATTTCTTCGTACGGGAGCGAACTGAACCAGGTGTGGACGAACCTGATCGACAACGCGGCCGACGCGATGAAGGGCCAGGGCGAGCTGCGCATTCGAACCATGCGCGAGGGCGACGACGTGCTGGTGGAGTTCGTGGACAACGGGCCGGGAATTCCTGCGGAGATTCAGACGAAAATCTTCGATCCTTTCTTTACCACCAAGCCCATGGGAGAGGGGACCGGGCTGGGACTGGACACGGTCTACCGCATCGTGCGCAAGCACCGCGGAAATGTGAGCGTGGTGTCGCGGCCGGGGTACACGTGTTTCCGGGTGAGGCTACCGATCCAGAACACGAGGATCTAGGAAGGAGGAACCCACGCGCGGCCCTTCGCGTCCAGGGCAAACGGCGGCACGTTCCGCATTACTGAACCGTCACGGTAAAGCTGATCTGATGTTTGAAGTTCGCAGTCCCGGCGCCAGTCACAGAGACCTGATAGCTTCCCGGAAGGGTGCCCGGTGTCCGGCTACCATCACCTCCGCCGCTGCCACCGCACCCGCATAGGGTAAGCAGCCATGCCATCACAAGCATGATGAGCAGAGACGCCCAACGCCGTTTGCTGGGGGCGAATCCCAGCACGAAGACTCCGCCGAGCGCAAGCCCACCCGAAGCCAGAAAGAGATTGCGCGCGGTACTGCCGGCTTGGGGAAAGGCGATATGTGTAGCCGTGGTGATGATCGTCACCGTGGTGTTGCCGCTCCCTGTGACCGAAGATGGATTAATGGTGCAGCTTGAGTGAAGCGGCAGGCCCAGGCATGCGAAGTTTACGGTGCCATTGTAGCCCGGCTGGCCAGCTACGCTCAGAGTCAGGTTGCCGCTGGCTCCGGGAGTGGAAACGGTCATGGTGGAACCATTTGCGCCCGTGAAAGCGAGGGAGAAGTCGGGAGCAACATTGACCGTGATGGGTGCAGAAGTGGAGGCGGTGTAATTGGCGTCGCCCAGGAACCGTGCGGTAATACTGGTCGGGCCTGCGGGAAGAGTATTGGCTTGGAAAAATCCGATTGCCTGCGCATAACCAGTCTTGGAACTGACGCCTTGACACAGCGAGCGTTGCGCCGCAACTGTGAGTTACCGCTAAATACAGCCGACCGTGCCGGTGGGCGGAAAGCCCCGGCTGGTAGTATCGAGCGTGTGCCGTGAGGGCGATGTGCTACCAATCTGACGGGGTTGGCCACTGGACTGCACCGGCGCCGTTGTCGCGCCTTTGGTGATGGTGAAGTTGCCGGCGACGACGGGCCATTGGGCTGGAAGCTCGTGAATCGCCAATGTAACTCGCCGGTGATGGTGTGCGGACCGGGCGTGAACGTGGGGCCGCTCGAGAGATTTGAGAAAGGTGTTCCCTGGCTGTTGAGAGGCAGACTCGTAGTAGAAATCGCGATTGCCGTTGTCGAAGAAAGGCCTCGCTGCCGCGTGGGGAATCCCGATACCCGAACTCCCCGAGACATCAGCGCGAAGATAGACGAAAGCTTCCATAAGGGCCCCGTAGTGAAGGGAATAGGGACGCCCGCTGGAATCGGCGGTGAGCACCGGACGCGGTGATGCTGGGCTCCGGATTACGGTCACCTGCACGGAGGAGAGTCGCTGGGGCGTAGGTTCGCATCGCCGGGTAGTGGGCGTACAGGTTGTAGGGCACTCCGTAGCCACCGGTAAGCAGTTGGGTGGCCGTCGAAACGAGCCGTCAGCCGACGCGCAAAGTTGTCAACTCCCTGCGGCAACCGATCCGACTGCATTGGACGATCAGGCTGACGTCTCCGGAGCCGGTTGGCGGTGCCGCTGCCCGAAGTAACCGTATATCGTAGCCGGCACCGCTGCGCCGTGCTGGTGGTCGTAGGAGCGGAGTGAGAGTAAGGGTGGCGCGTGCTGTGGAAGGTGAGTCCCACGCGCCCAGGCCTCGACAGATTGTTGACTTGAACTGAGCCGCAGCCCGTGGCGAGATCGTAACCCGCCGTGGCGGAAACTGCGGGGCTGCTGCGTCCATAGCAGGATCTCGCCCGGTACTGCATTGTTGCCGGTGGTGACATCGTTGAAGACGCAGGCGCTGGCTGGGAGCGGACGAGGTGCTCGAGCCGTCGCACTGCGATGGATACTGCGTTTGCCCGGTACCGCCAAACGTAGAGGACGTAATTGGCTAGTCCGACGCGCTCGCCCGCAGTTGTAACCTGCCTCATCTTCTGAAGGTCACCAACGCCATGATGCCGGCGAAGGAAGGGGCAGAGGCAGAGTTCCCGCCGATGCCGACCAGAAAGCCCTGATGGGAGCAGGACCCAGCCAGCAAATCAAGTAGGGATCATGCAACGCGGCAGTCAGGGACACATCAGGAAGATCGCGAAAGCCATCATTGGGAATGTGCAGAGTGGAGCCAGACTGCCAGGCGGGCTTAGAGACGACGGTGCTGGGACCACCACCACCGGCCGCGAGACTTGCGTTATTCCCGCAGGTGGTCGAGGTGCAGCTCTCATTCCACGACGTTCTCCGGAATGTACTTGAGTGCAGTGACCGGGGTGGAGGTGCTCGGGCCTCCAGTAGGTCGAGGGATCGAGGCCATTCTCATTGAAGATGGTACCGCCGACGGCGACATTGAAGCCGGGTGGAGGCAAGACGTTGACGGCCAGCGGACCGGTGGCGACTGTCTCGCTCAAGTTGTCGCAACCCGAGGAGCCGGTATCCCCGGAGGAGACTAGGTAGGTGATGCCCTGGGCGGCGGCCTGCGCCAGCGACCGCACTCAGACCCGCCACCTCGCTCTGGTGGCCCGCGGCTTCACACGACGCCGAAGCTCTCCGTCATGACGTCGGCTGAGATTGTGGCTCGACGGCATACAGTGCGGGAAGATCGACACCGTCGGTGGTGTCGTGGAGGCGGACACCACGAGGATAATCTGTCGCCCCGCGGTGCAACGGCTGTCGACCAGGTGACGTCCAAAGCTGCCTCGGCCTCTTCTCCCGCCGCCAAGATTTCCAGGGGTGCGTCCATTCACAAGTGTAGAGCAGGAAAGTCGAGCTGAGAAGACCGAGAAGGTATTTCGAAGAATCGATTAAACTCGACGTCATCGAAGTCACGATCGCCCGAGCACCGCCACGCTCACGCCAGCACCGTCGATGCCGGACTGATAACCGGGGTATCGCACCGTAAATGACCGCGAAATCTCCGGGCGAAAGGAAATGCGCACCGGTCGTAGCTGGTGGCGAGCGGGCGCTCGAGCGAGCCCGGCTACCTGACCAGCGGGAAATGCTCGCTTGACATCCGCAACTGCGGCTTCTTCCGGAAATCGTGCATGGTCCAGACGCCCGTCACGACGGGGGTGAGCGCATCGGAATCTGGGGGTCGCTGGCATTGGCCCAGTGTGGATCTCCGTTTGCACCCAGCGTAGCTGATGGATCTCGCGTGTGGAAGGCGTCCTGCACCATCGCGGCGGTGCCGGAGAATCTCATCACAGAGCGCCCCTTGCTGACGCGACCGATCTGGAAGCCGTGCGTCTGGAGCCAACCGGTGACGGCCTGAATGTCGGCGTCGGCGGGGCCGAAGCGCTTGCCGAACTCCTCGGGAGCGAGCCACTTGTGGTAGTTGCGGCGAAGACTTGTCCTGCTGCTCGTCGAGCAGGCGCATGAGCGCGGCGTCCTGCTCGGGCTGCGTTTGAGAACCAGCAGCATCCTGTCGAGCGGCAGGGTCGGCGAGAGCGGCCCCGCGATCGAATCTCGCCACCGCCAGCGGATGCGTGTTGCCGCGCAGGGTGCGTGAGTTGCGCATCGTCGACCGCCTCGCGTGATGCGCGGCTGCACGGGCGGCCTGCTGAGCTGCGACCTGCTGAGCACATGCGGTCGAAGCAAGGATGCACAGGGAGAATGATAGCCAGACGAAGGACCTCAAGAAAGACGAAGGGCTGGGGCGCATACGACCTCGGGGCCGGTTGTGAGAGGCCCGCGGAACCTGGGTTCGGCGCACCTCAGAGCCAGAAAATTCGACGAAGGAAGCATACATCGCCGAAGTAACTCGGGATATTGCCCGTGTAACAAAACACAGTCAAGAGAAATCCGTTGGGACCGATTCGGACTAAGTGTTGGGAGAACACAGGGGTGGGGTTAGCGGAGTTAGGGAAGCAAAGGGAGGATCGTTGGGAAAGTAACGTCAGGAGAACCGAGACGCTAGACCTGAGAGGAATCATTGCAGAGTGAACAAGGCTCCCCTTAGTATCCTAAGGCCAAATTGTGAGCATAAACCGAGCTCGAGGTTGCGCTCTTGATCAATCGTCACAGGCATTTCAGAGATACCCTTCTCCAACTGGTAATTCTATTGAGCATAGTCTCTCCGCTCTGGCCGCAGACGAATCGGGTTCAGAATCACCTAGACTCCACATACACGGGCAAGCGACTGCTCCTTCGGAATTTTTATGTCGGCGATGATCTTAGTTATGAAGGGAACGGGATATTGCGCGCTGGAAGGATGCTCCGGGCCCGTGGACCCTGGCGGGCGTAGAGATCAAACATATTGGGGTCAGCGCACAGGGGGTCGAGATTAGAGGAGATCGACTGGGCATTCGCTTCGATGGCGAGAAGCAAAATTTCGTGAAAGTCGGGAAGATCAGGATTCACATTTCGAAGCCGATCTCAAATGAGGACGTTGAGACCGCATTCGATGGTGCGTTCGAAAAGATTTTCATCAAGT
>CAVRZQ010000003.1:0-258175 GCA_963725575.1 uncultured Acidobacteriota bacterium | reverse complement strand
TCCTGCTCGTGGTGTTCGGCGCGCTGGTGGCCGCCCTGCTGCCCGTGGTGCTCGCGCTGACCGCGTTCCTGGCGGCCAACGGGCTGCTGGCCCTGATCAGCCACGCGATGCACGTGGACGGCGCGGCCAGCTCGGTGATGCTGCTGATGGGCCTGGCGGTGGGCGTCGACTACTGCCTGTTCTACCTGCGCCGCGAATGCGAGGAGCGGGCCGCGGGCCGGGACCAGGACGCGGCGCTGCGCGCCGCTGCGGCCACCTCGGGCCGGTCGGTGCTGATATCCGGGCTGACCGTCATCGTGGCGATGGCCGGGATGTTCTTGTCCGGCATGCAGCTGTTCGCGGGTTTCGCGATCGCGACCATCTTGGTGGTGCTGATCGCCGTGGTGGGTTCGGTGACCGTGCTGCCCGCCCTGATGTCGCTGCTCGGCGACCGGGTCGAATGGGGCCGGGTGCCGTTCCTGGCCGGATGCGCGGCCATCGGACGGCAGCCGGATCTGGCGAGTGGTCCTGGACCGGGTCCTGGCCCGGCCCGGAGTCTCCGCGGTGCTGTCGGCCGGCTTCCTGCTCGCCATCGCCTCGCCGGCTGTCGGCCTGCACACCGAAACCCTGAGCATGGCGCAGATACTGCCGTCCAGCACGCCCGTCGTGCAGAGCTACGACCACATCATGGCCGCCTTCCCCGGCGGGCCCGCCCCGGCGGTTGTCGTGGTCAAGGCCCCCGACATCCAGTCCGCGGCCGCCCGGCAGGCGATCGGCGCGCTGACCGGCTGGCACAGCACTGCGATCGGCCAGCCGATCCACGTGAGCCTTTACCCGGCCGCGAACCTGGCCCAGATCCAGATCCCGCTGGCCGGCACCGGAACCGACGCCACCTCACAGCATGCGCTCGCCACGCTGCACGACACGATCGTGCCGGCCACCGTCGGGAAGATCGCGGGCGGCCAGGCGCTGGTCGGCGGCACCCTCGCGGCGTCCATCGACTTCAACAACCAGCTGCGGCACGGCCTCGTGCCGGTCTTCCTGTTCGTCCTTTCGGTCACGTTTATCTTGATGCTGACCGCTTTCCGCTCGATCGTGATCGCGGCGACCACGATCGTGCTCAACCTGCTTTCGGTGGCCGCCGCGTACGGGGCGATGGTCGCGGTGTTCCAGCACGGCTGGGGAGCCGCGCTGATCGGCACCCGGGCGCCGGGCGCGATTGAGTCCTGGATCCCGCTGTTCGTCTTCGTCGTGCTATTCGGCCTCTCGATGGACTACAACGTGTTCGTCGTGTCGCGGATCAAGGAAGCCCACGACCGCGGGATGGCGACCTCGCAAGCCGTCGCGCACGGCATTCGGACCACCGCCGGCGTGGTGACCAGCGCCGCCATCATCATGGTCGCCGTGTTCGCGGTCTTCGGAACCCTCTCGCTGCAGCAGTTCAAGCAGCTCAGCGTCGGCCTCGCCGTCGCCGTGCTGCTGGACGCCACGGTCGTCCGCGGCGTGCTGCTGCCCTCCGCCATGGCCCTGCTCGGGGACCGCAACTGGTACCTGCCGCGCTGGCTGTCCTGGCTGCCCCCAGCGCCGCCGCCGGAGACACCGGGTCCGGCCGGTCCCGGCACCCGGCCCGCCGCACCCGAGCCCGCCCCAGCCGGCCGCGCCTAGCTGTGCTCACCGGGCGCGTAGCGTCACGGGGCATGGTTGCGGGCCCGCCGTGACTCGAGCTGGCTCGCGGCGTTGTAGCCCTTATCCGCTAGCAGCATCAGCCTCGGCGGCGGCTAGTTCCCGCGTGGTCGCCCAGATCCGGGCGACGGTCAGGTCGCGCTGGCTACCTGCCGCTGCCCAGAGACTGCAAGCTCGCTGAGCTGGATCTTCGCGGAGTCCAGCTCGCGGCTTCCGTCGAGGAAGCCTGCGGGACTTTCGCCTCTAGCCCGTGTACCGAAGCCAGGCATCCGCTGAGTGTGAGAGTCAGCCGGTTCGTTACTACCCGGGGATGATGACCGTGGGAAGCCCTGTCACATCACATCCAGCCGGCCGCCGGGCAACTCCACTGCTGGGGCTTCGGCGGCAACCCGGCCGTCTCGCCTTGACCCTCTTCCGGCTGCCGCTGCCGCTGTATCGCCAGGGATGGGGCTGGCTCCTGGGCGACACGTTCCTGCTGCTGGTCCACGCCGGGCGGAAAACCGGCAAGCCCTACTCCACCGTCGCCATGGTCTTGAGCTACAACCCGCGCACCCGCACGGCAGTCATCTGCTCGGCCTGGGGCAAGGACACCGACTGGATCCGCAACATCCGGGCCCATCCAGCGCTGAAGGTCCAGATCGGACGGGAATCGTTCACGCCAGGCCAGCGGTTCCTGTCCGAGGACGAAAGCGTAGCCGTCATGGCCGGGTTCCAGCGCCGGCACCCATACCGGTCGCGCCTGCTCGCCTCGGTCCTGGGCTGCGGAGATCTCCGCTCCGATGCCGCCGCGCGCGAATTCGTCAGCACCCGGCCGTTCGTCTGCGTGTGGCCGCTCGGCTCCGGCCGCCAGAACGCAGAAGGTGAGGGACATGACTGACCCAGCCCACGACGCCCCGGAAATGCCGGGCACCCCTGACCTGGACGACCACAGCGCCGGACCAGGGCAGCACCAGCCCGGCGCCGGCAGCGACGGGCTGCTGGCAGTGGTGAAGAACCTCTCGCGCTACCACCGCGAGCAGCGCTGACATTCTCCCGGCGTTCGTCGTCCTGGGCGGATGCGCGTCAGCTTTGCAGGTGCCTGACGGGTAACTCGCTGTCGTCGACGTTGGGTGGCCGGTCAGGGGGAGTCAGGCGGTGGCTGTCTGGTTGGGGGGTCGCTGCCAGATCTGTTCCCGCTGGCTGCTGGCCAGCCCGGAACTCCCGGCATCGCTGCATTCGTGCCGCGCATCCTCGGCACAAGGCACTGTCGATCATTGTCCCTTCTACGACCGCCGGTGCTGTTAGTTAGCCGTGCTGGCGGGGTTGGACGAGTCCGGCTTCGTAGGCGGCGACGACGGCCTGGACCCGGTCGCGGCAGCTCAGCTTCATCAAGATGTTGCCGACATAAGTCTTGATGGTGGCTTCGCCGAGGAACAGCTGGCTGGCGATTTCGCGGTTGGACAGGCCGCGGGCAACCTGGATGAGCACCTCGGTCTCCCGGGAGGTCAGGTCGGGCAGCGCGCGCGGCACGCCCTCGGGAGGCCGCCGGGCGAATTCGGTGATCAGCCGCCGGGTCACCGAGGGGGCCAGCAGCGCGTCGCCGCGGGCGACGGTGGCGATGCCCGAGATGAGCGTGTCGGGCGGGGAGTCTTTCAGCAGGAATCCGCTAGCCCCGCCCGCAGCGCCTCGAAGACGTATTCATCAAGGTCATAGGTGGTCAGCACGAGCACCTGGACACTGGTGGACCGGGTCAGCCGGCGGGTCGCCTCGATCCCGTCGAGCCGCGGCATCCGGATGTCCATCAGGACAACGTCGGGTGCCAGCTCGGTGGCCCGGGCTACCGCCTGCGCGCCGTCGGCGGCTTCCCCGACGACGGTGATGGTGTCCTCGGCGTCCAGGAGCTTGCGGAACCCGGCCCGGACCAGTTCCTGGTCATCAGCGATGAGCACCCGGATCGTCACAGCGCCGCCTGGTCGCCGGCCTCGACGGGCAGCCTGGCGTGAACCTGGAATCCGCCGCCGTCGCGGTAGCCGGCCTGCACCGTCCCGCCGTAGACCGAGACCCGTTCGCGCATCCCGACCAGGCCGAAGCCGCCGGGTGAGGCTGCCGCGGCGAGCGTCCCGTCGTCGGTCACGTCGATATCCAGGCAGCGGCCCAGGCGGCGAAGCGAGATCTCCACCCGGTGCGCGGCGGCGTGCTTGAGCACATTGGTCAGGGCCTCCTGGACGATCCGGTAGGCGGTCAGGTCCAGCCCGCGGGGCAGGGCGGCCAGGTCGCCGTCGGTGCGCACGTCGACCTCGACTCCCGCCTCGCGGACCTCGGCTATCAGGTCGCCGAGTTCACCCAGGCCCGGCTGGGGTGCCAGGGACAGCTCGCCGTCGCTCTTGCGGAGCAGGCCCAGCAGGCGGCGCAGCTCGGTCATCGCCTGCCGCCCGGCCTGCTCGATCGAGTCCGAGTGTCTCCGCGGTGGAGTCGCGGCCCGGCCCGAGCACCCGCCGCTCGGCCGCGGCCTGGACCACGATGACGCTCAGGCTGTGCGCGATGACATCGTGCAGTTCCCGGGCGATCCTGGACCGTTCGGCGGCCACCGCCCGGGCGGCCAGGGCGTCCTGCTCGCGCTCCAGCCGTTCGGCCCGGTCTTGCTGGCCCGAGGCATGCCGCCGGTGCGCATGCACCACCCGTCCCAGCGCGAAGATCAGGACGTAGAACACCACGGCGGGCAGCACGTTCCCGATGCCCTGCCCGGCCAGTTCCGCCCTGATCTCCCCGGCGAGGAACAGGCCGCCGGCAATCGAGACTGCCACCCAGAGGCGCCGGCCGTCGACCCGGCTGGCCAGCGCGAACACCGCCACCAGCATCGCCAGCCAGGGCTCGATGGGAGGCTGGGTCTTCGCGCTGAACATGACCAGGAGATAAGCGGCTGCGGCGACGGTGACCACGATCGCGACCGTCGCCGGTGCCCGGAACCGCCAGCACAGCGGGACCGTGACCAGCAGCAGGAAAACCGCGTGCGCCGCGACCGGACCGGGGAACGTCACGGTGCCCCCCGAATTGGAGGACATGCTCCCGTTCTGCGCCAGGTCGACCGCGCCGAAGACCAGGATGGCCAGCGGCACCAGCCACCAGGAAACGGCCGACCATAGCCGCAGTACGCGGTTCATGCCTGGACCATACGCCCGCCCGCGCGCTGGCGCCTCCCCCTGCCAGCGGAGCGCAGCGCGGCTGACATCCGCCCTGTGGCGGAGCCCGGCCGTCTGCCCGTTCCGCCCGCGAGAGGACCAAGAAACCCGCTGCAGTCGGAGGCGGCGCGGTAGTTCCGGTTCGTAGCGTTCTGGCCAGACCGCACGGCCGTCCCGGCCGCGGCACTTCCCCAAGGAGGCGGGACATGACCACCATTCGCAGGCGCACCGCGGCTGCTGCGCTCGCCGTGGCCGCCATCGGCGGCACCATCGTGGCGATCACGGCAGCGGCGGCTCCGGCATCGGCCGGAACGACGATCTCCTTCACCCAGGCCGGCGTCAGCGACCGGACCTTCAACCTCGGGTCAGGACACGGATTCGCCGTCGGCTACGTCGAACTGGTCGCCAGCAAGCTCATGCACGGCAGCAGGCAGATCGGCCACGACGGGCAAAGCTACACCGTCACCCGGCTCGGCGACGGCTCGGCCGACGAGCTGGTCTCGGCCGTCGAGGTCCTCGCCCGCGGCCAGATCGACCTGTCCGGGCTGGTCACCTCCACTCCGTCGGGACCGGGCACCTTCCGGCTCGCGGTCACCGGAGGCACCGGGAACTACCAGGACGCCCGAGGCTACGCCACCGTCGTGCCAGGCAACACCCCGACGGTCACCATCCACCTCACCCCGTGACTGGTGAGTCCCACTGGGCTGCGCCCGGCCAGACCCGGCCGGGCACAGCCCGCCTGTATCAGCGGCGAACCCGTCGGACACGAGGGAGCGACCGACGAGGTAGGCACTCACGGCCGGTCGTCCCGCGCTGACACGAGACCAGCAGCTGGCGGGAACAGCTCTGGCAGCGATCCCGCAACCAGACAGCCACCGTCCGACCCGGCCCTGACCGGCCACCCAACGTCGACCCCAGTAAGTTACCTGTCAGTCACCTGCAAAGCTGCCGCGCATCCCCCGTCCTGGCTGGCGGCTGCGGTGCGTGGCCGGAGCTGGCGGGGCGGGTCGAGCAGCGAGCGGCTCAGGTCCTGCAGCAGCCGCAGCCCGTCGCTGGTCATGGTCAGCCCGCGCCAGCCGCGGGATGCCCTGTCCAGGACAGCCCAGACCAGGGTGAGGCAGGAGGTCTCGCCGGGGAACCGCCCGATGACCTTGGTGCGGCGGCGGGTCTCGCCGAAGATCCGCTCGACGAAATTCGAGTGCCGGACGCGGTGGTGGTGCTCAGCGGGGAACCGCAGGTAGGCGGTCAGGCCCTCGCGGTCGGCGAGCAGGCATTTCATCGCCGCCGGGTAGGTCGCCGAGTACCGGTCTGCCATCTCGGTGATCCGGTGACCGACGAGCTCGACGAGCCGGGGCCCGGGCTGTGTCTTCAGGCCTTCGGTGCCGGACACGGCCCAGTAGGCGTCCTTGACCTCGGCCTGCATCCCGGCGGGGACCTTGGCCAGGACGTTCCGGCGTAATGGATGAGACAGCGCTGACGCAGCGCCTTGGGGAAGGCCTGCTCGATCGCGGCGACCAGGCCTGCCGCGCCGTCGCTGATGACCAGCAGCGGGGAGGGCAGGCCGCGGTCCTTGAGATCAGCCAGGAAGTCGTTCCAGGCGTCGGCAGACACGCCAGCCACCCCGCCCTGCGCGGCCTGAGTTCCGTCCGGCACGCCGTGCTGAACCACGCCCACGGCCCGATCGCCATCGTCCCGTCATCCTGACCGCGCGGCCATAGGGCAGCACGGCGCCCGCCTGGCGGCTCCATGGCGTTTCCAAGTCCTGGAAGCAAGCAGGGATGAAGACTGCCCAGGTTTGATCTGCAGCTGGTTAGCCGCCGACGTGAGACATGCGTGCGACTGGACAATCAGCTGACATACAGCTGGCCGTCCTGGCCTTCGGCGATGGTGATCCTGGTCAGGCCGGCGGCCGCCGGGCCGAGTTCGACCGCGCCCGTGCTGGCGCTGAACTCCGATCCATGGCAAGGGCAGACGATCAGCTTCGCCGTGGGGTAGTAGCTGACCGTGCAGCCGGCGTGCGGGCACACCGCATCGAACGCGACGAACTTCCCCGCCCGGGGTTGGATCACGATCGACGGGTCCCCGGTGGCCGGATCGGTGAACGACGCGGCCTGGCCGACCGGTACGTCGCTGGCCGGGCCGATGGCCTTACCGGAAGGAACGGTTCCCTGACTGCCCACGGCAGTGCCGGCCGCCCGCGGGGCGGCCGTTGACGGCAGGCTCGAGACCCCGGCGGTCTTCGCGGTCCCGTCGGCCAGCCGGCCAAGACCGGCGGCGATCCCCGCGACGATCAGGCTGGCCGCGGCAGCCGCGGCGGTCACCATGCCCGTCAGCACAACCGCCCTGCGGTCCGCCTGCACGGTGGCCAGCTGACGGCCGCCGGCTCGCGGCGGGACCGGCCGGGCGGCGCGGGACTGCCGGTCGGCCCAGCGGGCGATGGCCGCATCGGCCGACAGGACCGGGCCGGATCCGGCCAGGACCAGCGGGGTCCAGGCGAAGACGAACACGATGTCTGCGCCGGTGTAGTAGGGCGCCGAATGAAAGCTGACAGTGAGGAACAACATCAAGGACAGCACCATCCCGCCTGCCGCGGCCAGCCGGCTCCACAGCCCGAGGAGGGTTCCCGCCCCGACGGCCAGCTCACCGAGGGCGATGAGGATGCCAACCAGAATCGCGACATGGCCGAGCGGCGAGATCAGGGCGTGGACCGGGCTGCGGCGGGCGGCGCCGGCCAGCTGAGACTGGATCGACACCGGGCTGGCGGCATCAAAAAACCCGGGGTTGGCCAGCTTCTGCAGGCCTGCGAAGCAGAACGTGAATCCGAGGAAGGCCCGCAGCGGAACCAACGCCCACCGGACCGGACGTGCTGGCTCCGCCAACTGCGTCGAAGCTGGCTTGGAGGGCATTCGTCGTCTCCGTATCGCCGAGGTTGGCGCGCTGCCTGCGCCGCTAGCCCGCGCCCGGTGCCGATGCTGTCCAGGAGCCGACCCGGCTGAGCAGGACGAATCCGAGCAGCACGCCGGCCACCAGGCTGGCGGCGATCAGCCACTGCCGCAGGCCGGCCCCGGTGACCTCACGGCGGGTCCGGCGCAGCCAGTCACGCGGGGTCAGCCGGAACACCTCGCCCAGGTGGCCGAGCACGTGGATGGTCATGGCGCCGAACCACAAGACGAAGCTGGCCTTGTGCACCCTCAGCAGCAGCGGCAGCCAAGACCGGCCCGCCCGCAGCAGGCCCACGCCGCTGGCCAGCAGCACCAGGGTGAGGATGACCACGACCGGCCCGAGCAGGCGGAGAAGGACCGGCGGCGGCCCCTTGCGCCGGTAGGCCGGGACGCCGCCGTAGTAGCGGACAAACCGCCAGGTGGTGCTGGCCACCTTGACCAGCACCGGTGGTATGAGCACCATGCCGATGAACACATGCGGCGACAGCAGCTGGCGGATCCGCAGGACCGTGACGCCCTCGGCTGCTAGCAGTATCAGCAGCACGGCAGCGTTCGCCGCGGTCAGCCTGGCATTGCCGGCCACACCGAGGTCGTCCTTTCGCGCCCGTTGCTCCGCGCGGCCGGGATCCCGGCCCGCCGGCGGGTAGCTGCCGGTCAGCCGGGCCGGCAGCCGGCTTGCCGACCCGGCCAGGAACACCTGGAACGAGGTGGCGGTGCCGACCACATGCGCATTGGTCACGATATGGCCGGCTGTGTCGTAGACGACCCCAGAGCCCAGGCCAAACGCGGTCTTGATCTCCACCACCGACGGAAGCACCCGGCGGATCGTGTTGACGTAATCCTGCTGAAGCGGCACGTCCCCGGCCGGCGCAGTCGGCGTCGTCGCTGCCGCAGACGGCGCAGTCGGCGCTGTCGCCGCCGTGGTGGATCGGCCGCTCGTGCACCCCGCGCAGGCAGCCAGCACCACCACCGCCACCGCCGCCGCTGCAGTCCCCGGTCTTACGGCCCACCGGGTATACCGTGCGCCTGGCGGCCGCCCGTGCACGTGCCCCGACCGCCGTCGCATATCTGACCTCCTCCGAAGCCTCGGTTGACTCATTGTCGCCGTGCCCGCTCTGACCGTCAGCCGGCGCGGGCGCCGGTGACGGCGAACCGCTCCACGGCGGCGACGTGCCCGCCGGCGGCAGCCGCGATGATGATCACCTGGCCGGGCGTGCCGAGGAAGGTCACGCTGGCCGACCACGGGCTGCGGGTGCCGCCGGCCGCCTGGCAGCAGTAGGCGCCCACCGGTTCCTGCGCCGACAGGGTGTGCACCGTGACCCGGATGCTCTCATCCACCCCGGTGATCGTGCCGCCGACCGTCACCGGCGACGCCGCCGTGCCGCCGTACGCCGGGCTGTCCACGGTGAACGTGCGGTCGTCGGTGCCGACCACCTCCCAGGGCGCGTACGTACCAGAGCCGAACAGCACCAGGTGGATGATCGCGGCCGTGTTGATGCGGCCGTCCGGCAGCTTGATGCCGACCGCCACGTGAGCGTCGCTGCCGCTGACCGCGCTTTGGGCGATCTGGGTCACGTCGGTGTAGCCGAGGAACGCGGCGAACGCAGTGGCCGTCAGGTCAGCGCTGCGGTGCCAGGGCTGATGACCGCCGGACTGGTAGCTCGCCTGCCAGGCCCGTACGTCGGCGAGGCTGGCGAACGGGAACAACGGCAGGTACCCGGCAGGCAGGCCAGTGGTCTGGGCAGGCGTGCGAGGTGCAGCCGGCGTCGTTGCGGAGGTAGTCGGCGCGGGGCCTGTTGCGGTCGCCGAGCCAGACACTCCGGCCGAGCCTGCCGAGCTGGTCCCGGTGGCCGGCGCCGGGGCCGGGGCGGCCGTGCTGCCGCAGCCGCAGGCCACCACGGTGATGATTACGGCAAGGGTGAACAAGGCGGTGGTGCGGAAGTGGTGAGTCATGCCAGTCTCCGGGGAAGGAGAGCCGAGGCCATAAGGCGACGCCGCTCCTAGCCTTGGCCGGGACCGCTGGATATCGCAGGGGCGAAGGTCCCGCGGGGTACGGCAATGGTCATGCGGCTGGCAACGGTCAGGTTCGTATGCGACCAGTTCCTGTCGAAGCGGAGGTCAGGAGTGCAGCTTAAGCGAGTTGGCGCAGGTCTGGCGATCGTAGGCGCGGTGGCGGCGGTGTATTTCCGGTTCCTGCGCCCGTGGCACCTGAACTGGGGTGCAACCGCGGAGGAGGCAACTGGCGAGGTCGCCGGCGATGAGCTGATACTCCAGGCGGATGTCCAGTCCACCCGGGTCGTGGAGATCGACGCGCCGCCGTCGGTGATCTGGCCGTGGCTGGGTGCAAATGGGACCGGGACGTGGCGGTGCCTACACCTGCGACTGGATCGAGCGCCGGCTCGGCATCGATATCCACAACACCGACCGGGTCATCCCCGAACTGCAGGACCTCAAGGTGGGCGAGGAGATTGACAACGGCCAGCATTCGCGCCCAGCCGGGTCGGCCGGTGGTTGAGCGGGCGAGCCCCACCGACCGCGCGTTCCTGGCTATGGAGGCGCGTGGGCGCATGCCGGAGCAGTTCGGCGTCATCTTGCTGCTCGCTGCTCGACCAGGCCGGCTGCCTCGACCTCGCGCAGGCCCGGCAGCTGATCGCCGAACGGGTCCCGGCTGTGCCGCGGCTGCGGCAGCGGCTGATCCGGGCGCCGTTCGGCTGCGGCGGCCCGATCCGGGTTGATGACCCCCACTTCGATATCCGCCGTCACGTCCGCTCCGTGGCCTGCCGCGCGCCAGGAGACGAGCCCGCGCTGCTGGAGGCCGCCCTGGCGGTGATCGCGGCCCCGCTGCCGTGCACCGCGCTGTTGTGGTCCGCGGCGCTGATCACCGCTTGGCCGACGGCGGCATCGCCTTGGTGCTCGTGCTGCACCACGCGCTCGCACCTCGAACGGTGTCGGCGGGCTGGCGGTCCTGGCCAACCTGGTCGACGCGCCGGCTGATCCGCCTGCCGGTTCCTTCCCCGGCCCGCGCCCACCGTGGCGAGCCCGGCCCGCGACGCGTTCGGCAGCAGGCGGCAGGCGCTGCGACACAGCGCCCGGTCGTGGCAGCTGCTGCGCGCCTCCATGGGCGCGAGCGGAGGCCTGCGCCCGCCACCGGCCGCCCCCTGCTCGCTGAACCAGGCGACCGGGGCGCGTCGGCGCCTGTCGGTGGCCCGGGCTGATCTGGCCGCGTTGCGGGCGGCTGCGCACCGGCACGGCGCGACGGTCAACGACGCCATCTTGGTCGCGGTGGCGGGCGCGCTGCACCAGGTCCTCCAGGCCCGGGGAGAGCACGTCGGCACGCTGGTGATGACCGTGCCGGTCTCGGGCCGCCGCCCCGGCAGCGGCCCTGCCCTGGGCAACATGGTCAGCCCGATGCTCGTCGCCGTCCCGGCCACCGGCGACCGGGGAGAGCGGATGGCGCGGGTTGCCGCGCAGGTCCGCGCGCACAAGGCGGCCGCCGCCGGGCCACCCCCGATCGCCGTGCTGGGCTGGCTGTTCCGGCCGATGGCCGCGCTCGGCGGCTACCACTGGTACATGAACCACCAGCACCGGTTCCACACCCTGGTGAGCCACGTACGCGGCCCCCCCGAACGGGTCACCTTCGGCGGATCTACGATCACCTCGGCCATCCCGGGCGGCGTTGCCGAAGGCGGGAACGTCACCGTCTACTTCGAGGTGCTCTCCTACGCGGGCACGGTCACCCTGACCGCGATCACCGATCCCGGCCACTTCCCGGACCCCGGCACGCTGACCGATGCCTTGCGCAGTGAGCTGGACCAGATCATCCATGACCGCGCGATCCCGCGATGAGCAGCGGCCGACCGCCAGGATGGCCAGCGGCCCGGTCCCGGCGGTCATTGGTCAAGCTTCCGGTGGCCGTTAGCCCCGGAACGGGTGACCTTTGACGGCTGGAAAGGGACTTCCGGATCACTGTGCGGCCGCCGCGGGCGGCGGATGCTGACCGCATGAGGACCATGCCGATCGCACGGCTTGCCGCGGCCAGCACCGCAATCGCCGGCCTGGCGGCATGCGGCGGCGCGCCATCACCGGGCGCGCAGCCCGGCACCCGGCCGGCGTCCGCCGCGCCTAGCCCGGCGACGGTGACGCCTGCTCCGCCGGCGGCCACCCCGGCGCCCAGCACCCGGCCGACCTCCGTCCCGCCGGGCAGGCCCTCGCCCCGCCCGTCCACCCCAAGCCCCGGATCGCCCGGAATCACCGGCCGGCTCGCCGGGAAGGACTGGACCTATATCCCCACCACCAGGCGGGTGGTCGCGCTGACCTTCGATGCCGGCGCCAACGCCAACGCGGTCCCGTCGATCCTGGCCACCCTGCGCCGCAACGGCGTCCCGGCGACGTTCTTCCTGACCGGGAACTTCGTCCGGGACTTCCCCGCCGCGGTCCGGTCGATCGCCACGGCGGGTTTCCGGATCGGCGGTCACACCATCACCCACCCGTACCTCACCCGGCTCAGCGATACCGCGGTGCAGCGCGAGATCGTCGGCGGGGCGCAGCAGATCATGTCCGTCACCGGCCGGAACCCCGCACCGCTGTTCCGGTTCCCCTACGGCGACGCCGACGCCCGCACGATCGGCCTCGCGAACCGGGCCGGCTACGTGCCGGTCCGATGGACCGTCGATACTCTCGGCTGGGAGGGGACAGCCGGGCACATCAGCGCGTCGGTCGTGGTGTCCCGGGTGCTGGCCGCGGCCCGGCCCGGCGAGATCGTCTTGATGCACGTGGGGTCCAATCCCGACGATCACACCACCTTCGACGCCGACGCGCTTCCCCAGGTGATCAGCGGGCTACGCGCCCGGGGCTATGCGTTCGTCACCCTCGACGCGCTCACCGGCTGACTCTCAGCCGGCCACCTCTGCCAAGCCCGCCGCCGGGGACGAGGTACTCCGGGACCTGGCGCTGGCCCGGATCATCAAGCCGGACAGCAAGGCGAGCAGAACATGCGGGAGGTCTTCGGCTTCCTCGAAGAACACCTCTGAACAGGCAGGCCCAGCCCGGCGGTCTCGAGCATCAGATGGCACTGCCGTATCAACTGTTCGACACGATCCAACAGTCGCCCCTGGACGGGGCCTCATCAGCCGATCCGGCGCTGGAGGCGTACAAGAAGATCTCGGTACCGCTCGAGCCGACTGCTACCTGATCGCCGAGGCGGCTGCCCAATTCAGGGATAAGCGCCTGCCGGTAGGACTCCATCTCGGCGTGGACAGCGGCGGCAGCGGCGACCTCCTGCGGACTGGCCGGGTACCCTCGGGCGTACACCTGGTCGTCGTCGGTCAGCTCGCGCGGCAGGTCAACGAGCGCAATGCGGACGCGCCAGTCGTCGCCCATAGACGAACCATAGCAATCCTCCGCACCGGCACCCGCGCCATAACCGCCGCGGATCCCCTGCCCGACCACCTCCCCGAAGCGCTTGACCGCATTCACCGGCATTCAGGTACGCACTGAATTGGCCTAACTCGGGTTTGATGCTACGCACTGGCTGGGTGGTTGTGCCGCGGATCACCTGGGTGTCGGCGTCGGTGGGGTGGTCACCCTGCCCGGTAAACTGTCAACCACATACCCCTGGACCGGGAGGGGGCGCATGGCCAAGTTCATGCTCGTCAAGTTCAGCCTCATGGTCGAGATCACCGACGTCGGCGCGTTGCGCGACGCTGCCCTCAAGAAATTCGACGCCTTCGACAACACGTCGGCTGACTACCCCGACAGCGCTGACTGGCACGCATCGGAGGAATGCCAGGAGGAGCGCCGCCAGGTCGCCACCCAGGACAGGGACGCCCTGAACCAGTTCGTTGACCCGGCCAAGGCCTGCGGGCTGCTCGACGGCGTGCCCGGCGTCAAGACCCTAATAACGCTGGGTTCGGCCGTGGGCGAACTGGAGGGCACCACGCAGCGCGAGGCCCGCGACGCCTTGGCGAAACGCGAGGGCATTCCATGGTTGGCCGACTTGCCTGAGTCGGCTGACTGACGCCAAGCGCCCAGAGATCACGACGGCACTCTGTACAGCACCGCGACCCGCGACCCTGGCCCGTGTCCGAACCCTGGCCCGGATGCTTGCATGGCCCTCTGGCCACCGGGTGCGGCCGGTGATGCGCTTCCGGATGCGCTTCGGGATGTCTAGCCTCACTTGATCCTTGACGACCGCTGAAGCAACCGCTGAAGCCACCTGCTGAAGCCACAGAGCGCCCAGAGTGCCCTGCCTAGGTCGCGCCTAGGCGTTTGCTTGGTTCGGGACGAAGAGGCCGCCGGTTCAAATCCGGCCACCCGGACCACAAAGTCGCAGGTCACAGCGCATGCGGTGACCAGCGGCCTGCCCAATCAGCCAGGCTCTATTTCCAGCGATTGATGAACCCGACCGCCGCCGTGTTGACGTCATCGGGGTTGGATGCGCTCAGGAAGTGCTGGCCGTCCTGGACAACCCGCAGCTCAGCGCCGGCAGAATTGGCGAACCGGGTGATCTCGTCCTCGGCGTTGGCCACGGAGTACACGGGGTCCGCGGTGCCATGCATCCACAGGACCGGACATCTGACGCTGTCCAGCCGGGCGTGCAGGCCGTCCCGGTCGCGCAGGTTGATAGTGCTGATCCGGAGTCGCTGCCGCCCCGCATCACCGGTGTAGTTCTTCTGGTGGGTCGCATGCCAGAATGCGCGCTCCCCGGACGGCACGTCCTCGCCCAGGCCTTCCTTGAGGACGGCGTCGACGAGCTCGACCGGGATCACCCAGTCATCGTCGACGCTGCCGGCGAGTGCGTCGATTGCGGGCGTGCAGAAGCTGATGCCGTCCCAGCAGCCCAGATCGCGGCTCCGCTGGCTCTCGAAATCCATCGAGGTGCCGAGCGGCATGATGCCCTTGACGGTGCCGGGAGCGAGCATGGCCATGCGGGCCGCTATCCATCCGCCCTGCGACGTGCCCAGCACGAACGCCCCGGGGATGCCGAGCGCATCGAGGACCTGCAGGTTGGCGATGGCCGAATCCCAGTAGGTGAACTGCTCGTACGAGGCGCGGGTCTGGCCGTGGCCGTACAGCTCGAGCGCGAGCAGGTTGGCGGTGGCGCTGAGCTGCTCGTCCGCGAACTGGGGCCGGTACTGCTCAACCGAAGTGGTGAACGAGTTGACAAGGACCAGCGTCGGGAGCGAGGCATCGTAAGGCTTGCCGAACTTGTAACCGATGGCTGAGCCGCCGAGATGGGACACAGTGACCGTGTGGACTTCGCTACTCATCATTCTCCCCGGGATGGCTGTTCACGGGCAAAGACGGATGCAGGATTCGGCGGCAAGGTGGGATCAGGCGCTTGGCGAGCCGCGGACGTAATCATCATAGTTTCGTGCATACCTGAGAGCTACTCCCGGACAACGAGCGATGGCGACTGACCTGCGGCAAGCTGGTCACAGATAACGGCAACCTCCCGGACACTCCGCGAGGCCGAGGACGGCCAGGCCGATGGTGCGGCCTATCCTCCAGGGCGGGGCGCCATCACCCGTTACTATCGACTGCTCGCCTTCGCCACCTCGCAGTTCCGGGACCGGCGCACCGACGTCGAGTTCGACCGGGCGCTGCGTGGCCACGTTCCGTCTGTGTTGCGCAGGTACAACGGCGGCCAGGCTGCCCGCCGACACCTCCTTCGTGGTCCGGGCACAATCCGGGCACATCACGTCGCGATCTGCCCAGAAGCGATGAGAACCGGCGCGATCTCAGCCGCAGGTCACAAGGCATGTCGTGTATGTCCGCCCCTAGTCAGGAGCACCCATGCACAGGACCCGGCCTACACGCCGACTCGGTCGCCGCAGCCGGGGAGACGGACTAGCATCCTGCCGCGGCAACTGCTTGACCGCCGACTCAAAGGCGCTCTTCGGATCAGCCCCGCCGGACATCTTCACGATGTTCGAGGAACGAGGCGTGCAGGTACGGCATGGGTGTCCTGCCATGTGGCTCTAGGCTTCAACGATCGCCACTAGTGCCTCTACTTTTGAGCTTCCGCTGGTGATGGACTGGGCGATGCGTTCGGCGCGGTCCGGGTCGGTGGCCGCCAGTGCCCCCGCGATGCGGACGAGCGCGCTGGCCTTCTCATCTTCGTCGGTGATGGACTGGGCGATGCGTTCGGCGCGGTCCGGGTCGGTGGCGGCCAGTGCCCCCGCGATGCGGACGAGCGCGCTGGCCTTCTCATCTTCGTCGGTGATGGACTGGGCGATGCGTTCGGCGCGGTCCGGGTCGGTGGCGGCCAGTGCCCCCGCGATGCGGACGAGCGCGCGGGCCTTCAAGTTCTCATGGGTGATGGATTGGGCGATGCGTTCGGCGCGGTCCGGGTCGGTGGCGGCCAGTGCCCCCGCGATGCGGGCGAGCGCGCTGGCCTTCAAGTTCTCGTAGGTGATGGACTGGGCGGTACGTTCCGCATCAGCGCTGAGCCGGACGGCGCGGTCCGGGTCGGTGGCCGCCAGTGCCCCCGCGATGCGGGTGAGCGCGTTGATCTTCAAGATCTCATTGGTGATGGACTGGGCGGTACGTTCCGCATCAGCGCTGAGCCGGACGGCGCGGTCCGGGTCGGTGGCCGCCAGTGCCTCCGCGACGCGGGCGAGGGTGCTGGCCTTCTCGTCTTCGTCGGTGATGGATTGGGCGATGCGTTCGGCGCGGTCCGGGTCGGTGGCCGCTCGTGTCCCCGCGATGTCGCCGAGCGCGTTAGCTTTCAAGTTCTCGCGGGTGATGGACTGGGCGATGCGTTCGGCGCGGTCCGGGTCGGTGGCCGCCAGTGCTCCCGCGATGCGGACGAGCGCGCTGGCCTTCTCGTCTACATCGGTGATGGACTGGGCGATGCGTTCGGCGCGGTCCGGGTCGGTGGCCGCCAGTGCTCCCGCGATGCGGACGAGCGCGATTTTGTTCCAGTCTTCGTCGGTGATGGACTCGGCGATGCGTTCGGCGCGGTCCGGGTCGGTGGCCGCCAGTGCCCCCGCGATCTCAGCTAGCGCGCTGGCCTTCTCGTCTTCGTCGGTGATGGACTGGGCGATGCGTTCGGCGCGGTCCGGGTCGGTGGCGGCCAGTGCTCCCGCGATGCGGGCGAGCGCGCTGGCCTTCGAGTACTCGTCGGTGACGGAATAAGCGAGACGGACCGCATCAGTCAAGATGCGTATGGTGCGGTCTTGGTCTCTCTGGACAACTCCAGATTCCTTCTGGGCGGAGTGGTCAAGGGTGCTCTCGTCAGGTCGAACGCGGACGCTTGCTGCGGGCGGGGGCTGACGCACCGTGCCGGTCCCGGACGCCTTGTCTAGAATCCGCTGGATGATGGTAAACAGCCGGTCCGCGTCGTACTCATACCGGCCAACACTCAGCTCCAGAGCGTGGAGGCGCGCAAGCTTGTGCAGCTCGGCAGGCAGTTGCTTCTGCCGGAGCGCTGTAGCATCATCGACCAGCACCGGGATCACCCGTACACCGCGCTCCAGCGCCGACTGAACTTCGAACCGCACAAAGTCATCTGGGTCGTCAAGCCGACGGCGCCCCTGCTCATCGGCGAGGGTTGCCCATTGGTGCCCGATCAAGGCCAGCAGCACTGTGCAGGAGTCAACCGCCCCCCGGATGACCTCGGCGAAGTCCTGGCCCGCCTCGATGGAGTCCAAGTCCATGAAGACATGCACGTCCGGGAAACGCTCGCGCAACTGAAACTTCAGCAACCGCGCGTAGGGCGCGGCATCCTGACGCCGGTAGCTCAGGAAGATCCCCCGCGACGACACAACGGGCACCTCCCCACTCTCTGCATGAGGAGCACCATTGTAAGAGGTCACATGACCAGACCGGCGACCGGCGTAGCGAGGGGATGACCCTGGGCAACCTCGGCAACGCGTCCGCCGAGTTGCGGCGGTTTGAGGAGGCCATCGCCTGCTACCAGCAGGACATCATGATCTGCCGGGAGGTCGGCTACCGGTACGGGGAGGGCCGGAACCTGGACAACCTTGCATCGTTTACCAGAAGATGTGGCGGCGTAACCAGGCGGCGAGGTGCTGGCGGGAGGCGGCGGCGATGCGTGATGCCGGTGACCATGAGGAGGCCGGGCAGCTGGAGCAGTGGGCCACGAGAACTCAGCTCCGGTGGCGCCGCTGGTGGCGGCGCGGTGACCACCCCACAGGGATCTAGGGGTGGGCCGCCCGGCTGGATGATCAGCGCAATGCCCATGGTTCCGGGCCGGAGACTGCAGGGCGTGGCGGCTGCGCTGGAGGCTGCCGGATCGTGGTTTGGCGTCGTGCCGTGACCTGACGCTAACGAGAGCTCGCAACAGGTGCGAGGGCTGAATCCTTCCCGGCACCGGGTCGAGGGACTGGTACTCCCAGTCACTACGGACGACAGGCCGCTCAGGCATGAAGATCACGATCTGCGGCTGGAGTACCAGTGCAGCAGCCAAGTGCAGCAACCGCACCGTCCAGCACCGACCTCATCCGACCGGCATAGGCCTCTGACCTGCACCAACGACTCCGATCGACCCGCATGAGTCTGGTTTGCATCCAGATGCTCAGCCTTGTTCCTACGAGTCACACTGCCGCTGCCATCATGCCCGGCGGACGCGGTTACCCCAGATACTGGCGGGATTCACCCGGATGAAGTGCGCAGGTACTCCCTCGATCCACGGCTCGAGCCCGGCACCGATGAACGACGCGCGCTCGGCCTCAGTATCCAGATGATGCGCCGGCCCCCGTACCAGCACGAACCATCCCTGACGCGCTTCGGCATCGATCTGGTCCACTTCCACCACGACCTGGTACTCGGCTTGCGTGATACCAGTACGCAGGTCCTCGTCGAACAGGGCCGGATCCCACGTCCCCAAGACAATCGACCCTCCGTCGATCTTGTACGCAACCGGCAGCGCGGTGGGCCCATACCGGCTGTTGTAAGCCAGACGCCCCAGCCCGCCATCGGCCAGCAGCTCCATGCATTCAGCCTCACTCAAGCGCTCCAGCACACGCCGGGCACTCGCTCCCGGGCCGGGCGAAGCAGAACCGCTAGCAGAACCGGGGTCGGCTTTATCGTCTGGCATAGTTCCAAACCCTAGTCGCCCTGTCCGGCGATAGCACGGCACAGCTGGCGACGGCCGAGTGACCTCCATGCGACTAGTTCGCATCGACGGCGCTCAGGTCTCTGGCACACCTCCGTCCCGTGCATACTAGAGACTAGACGACTATGGGCGGCTACACTACACCCTGACCGAGAACCGATCAAGGGAGGTGCTTGTGGTCCTGCCTCACATGGGACTGACGGATCCCCGGGCCTATATGCGCCTGGCCGCGATCGTGCGTCAGCAGATCATTGACGGGAAACTACGGCCCGGAGGACCAGCACCTTCGATGACTTTCCTCAGCCAGGAGCACGGACATGCACGGCCTACCTGCAGTAGGGCACTGCGCATACTGGAAGGCGAAGGCCTGCTGACGCGGATTCCTGGCCTCGGCTACTACGTGAATCACGGCCGACTGGCAGAGGCCGGTCCGCTGGGTACAGCAGATGAGTACAGCAACCTATCCGCCCGGCACCGGCCTCATGCGACCAAAGCTGGCTCTCGACCTGCGGCAACGACCACCATCGACCGTCATGCCACTCGTTCACACCGAGGAGGTCACTGGTTCGATCCCAGTATCGCCCACCAGGTCAGAGGCTATTTCGATCTTGGTCATGATCATGGTGGGAGCCATTCCTGTGGCCAAGCGGTCAGCGAATCTGTACGCTCCCGCCCATGGCCGGCAGGCGCGGCTGGGGCGCAGACAGCATCTACTTCGATCACTCAGGGGAGTGCCGCGACCCTGAGACCACCGGCATTGCCCGGGCCGCTGGCGTGGCGTGGTCAGCCTCAACCCCGGCCCTGACGGCCAGCGCCGGCGCTGGCTGCCGTGATGAGTGGTCGCGCGGTTGGCGGGGACCGGCGGAAGCCCCCGCAGTTAGGTGATGAGGTAGTAAATGCTGTTCCCGACCAGCCAGAAGCCGAGGACCAGGGACACGATGATGATGACCTGGTCGGTGTGGGCGTCGATCCAGTGCCGCAACCGGGCGAGGAACGCCTGCGCCGGCTGGGGGCGGAAGCCGGCGTAGATCTCCATGGCCAGCAGCGCGGATGTGGCGATGACGCAAAACAGCGCGAGGGCAAGGTAGCTCTGCCAGGACGAGAGCTTGGCCTCGACGATGACCGACACGCCCGCGGCCACTAGCGCCCACGGCTGGGTGAGCGGGCCGAGCCCGATGGCGTACCAGGGCGTCATGTTGTCGATGCCCGTCTGCCATCTGGGGGGCTTTTTCGGCGGTTTCGGCTTGCCCATCTTCTTGTACTGCCTGATCGCGATCACGGTCAGGCCGACGCCGATGGCGAGCTTGGCGGCCAGGGCTGCCAGGGAGGGAGCCGTGCTGGGCTTGGGAGGATTGTTGCCGGTGACGAGGACCGTGAACGCGATCACGATCGCGAGCGACAACAGCCAGCCGAAGATGAACGCGGCGCCTTTCCGCACGCCCCCCTTGGACGAGAGAATGAGGATGAACGCGGTGAGCGGAAGCGGTTCGAGCGTGATCACCAGGCCGATGAGAACAAGGTTCAGGACGATCATGCGCGTCCCAGCCTGCTGGCCGCGGCGGCACCGCGGAGCGCCTTCACCGCCGGCACGAGCCGGTGCCGGCAACGCGCCGCCAGCGTGGCTGGCAACCTTCGGCGGGAGCCGGTGCCGGGCTCGCCGCCGCCTGCGGGTGTACTGCTCATCGAGCGGCCCGGCCCGTGCGGGGCTTGCTGGATCTCATCTTGTTTCTCCTTGCTAAGCGAGGCCCGCCTGGTTGCCGGGACCGGAGGCGGGCGCTGCTTCATCGGGCGGGGCAGGCTTGATCCGCTGGAGGTAGACCTCGTAGGCGGCGAGCAGCACGCCGACGATGAGGAAGCTGATCCATGACACGCTCACGATCCAGAACAGGATCCCGGCGACGACGGCGCCTGCCAGCTGGAGGCCAGCCGCATGCGAAGCCATCCAGGCCACCACGCCCCGGTGGTCACCAACCCCTGCGCCCGTAGTGCTGCGCCAGGTCCGCCCCGCCGACGAGCGGAGGGCCACTGCCCATCGGTACGGTCCGCACAGCACGGCGATGACCAGGACGACCAGAGCCGCGGCCAGCACCCATGCGGTGAGGAGGAAGAATCCGTGCAGCAGATCACCGAGAACGCTCTGCGCAACCTGGGGGTTGTGGGCAGCGCTGGCCAGTGCGCTTTGCTCATGGAGCACGCCGCGCCTCTCCACGATCATCAGCAGGGATACGCCCACCGCCAGCTGGAGTACGGTTCGGCGGCGATTGACCGACAGCCACAGGCTGAGGGCGATCAGGGCGATCGTGATCAGGGGCAGGACCAGGGTCAGTCCGTCGAAGTCTTTGACTGCTTGCCGTACGGTGGCCAAGTCGCTGGACCGGACCAGGGTGATCTGGCCGAAGTTGCTGGGCAGGGGGACTCCCAGGGCCGCGGACAGCTTGGTCACCGCCTGCTGGGGTGGGTCCGCGCTGGTAATGGTCGGCAGGGTCACGGGCTTGCCCGCCAGGTCAGAGGCCAGGCCCGACACTTTTCCCAGGGCCTGGTTGATGAGGGGGACAGTGTTCAGGACGATGTAGCCGCCGGAGGTGGAGATCGCCGCCGTGTTCTGGCCACGCAGCACCGCTACCAGCTGTCGGTGCGTGGCGGTCAGCGCCGCGGTCCAGATGGCCTGGAACTGGGGGGATGTCAGCACTTTTGTCAGCTCACCGGCCACGTACCCCTTGGTGGCGTTGGTGATCGGGACGGCCGCGAACCGGGCCTTGGGAGGCAGCGCATCCCGCAGCCGGGCTTGGAGGTTGAGCTCGGTGAATAGCTCGTCCGTGGCGCGCGCCGCCACGGCGGAGGCCACGGCCGGATCCTGGAAGACGGGCCCGACCGTGCCGACGAACGTGCCGGTGTTGAGCAGGGTCCGGTGCGCCCATACCACCGTGGTGGACAGCAGCACCAGGAGGCAGGACAGCGCGACGAGCAAGGCGACGACGCTTCTGCGGATGCGTCGCCTGCGCGGCTTGCTGATTCGTTCGTGCCCGTTGTGGGGAGCGTCACATTCAGCCTGGATATGGGCGAGACCTGCCTCACCGGGGGCATTTTCCTCGTGAGGCTGGACCGGGGCTGTCATCATCATTCCGTTCGCTGGCCCTAGCTGAGCTGCCGCGACGCGGAAATCTCGCGGGCCTTCCTCACGTTAGGTAGACGGTCGCCGCGACAGCATCACCTTCCGAGGATGGTGTAACAGGCGGCGATGTGCATTTATCGGATAATAAGGTCCATAGTGTCCCAAAGCCGACCTACGCATAACCTGGCCTTCGTCGCGGGCGAGGCTACGATATGAGCATTGAACTACCTGACTTCGGCGGCTCGGTGACCACCCCGAGATGGCCGCCGGGGCCGTGACCGGCCACGCTTATCCACGCGCTGCGCTGATAGGCCTGGCGCCCGTTATCCAGGCGCTGGGGGATACCAGCAGCCGCCGGCATCTCGACGGCGATGACCTGGGTTGCGGCGGAGGATTTCCCGGTGACCAGGTTGTGCAGCGCAGTGAGGTAGCTGGTGCCCGGCAGCGCGCCGACGAGCATGGCAAGCCCGAGCGCGACGGGGGCCGCAGCCGGTCACGTTGCCGATACGCGAGCCGCTCAGCCCGCATCATCGGTAGATCCGAGGCTAAAATTCGGCGGCGGCCCACCCGAGGTGTGACGGCGGCGGCAACCACGGCGGTCTTCGCGACCGGCGCGCCGCGGCCAGGTGTGACAGCGGCGGCTACCACCGCAGTCTTCGCCACCGGCGCGCCGATGACGCCGACTCTTCCGACACGTGCTGGCCTAAGTGGCATTGTCAGTCTCCTACGGTTGCAGTCACTTGGTCGGCCTCGATCGAGGCGATGATGGCCTGGATGGGAATCCGCCCGTTGGCGATCAGCTGGCCGCCCGAGCGCCGCACTGCCGACGCGAAGGGCGCGGCCCACAGGTTCTCCCAGATGAGCACTCCGGCCGTGCTTCCCGGCTCCATCGCCGCGGCGAGGTGGTCGACGTCGTCCGCGGCCAGTAGTTCGGCCAGCTCGGCCTCGATGGCCTGCAAGTCTCCGAGCTCGGCGATATCGGAGAGTTCTGCCGCCTCGACGGTACCGTCCGTGTCCTTGGTGAGGATCAGGACATCGATCACGCGGATGGTGCCAGAGTCGGCCAGCGCTCGCAGCTCTGCCGCCATTTCGCCGGTGAAGCTGCTCGCTCCCGCCGGGAACTCGACGACGAGATAATCTACGGGACCAAGCTCATCAAGAGATACCTCGGTCATGATCGTTCCCTTCGCTGGACTGAATTGAGCCTGTCGGCACTTGGAGTCCTCGTGGCGGACGTCAGCCGGCGGCGCCACGACGCTTACGTCGATCAGTTCGAGGCCGAAGCTGGCGATCCGGTCCAGTAGTCCGTAGAGGGCGCCCTGATCTGGGATCTCGAGACGAAGCGTGGTAGCGCCGGGGCCCACGCTGACCGTGCAGTCGTCGAATTCCGCCAGGACGATGTCACCCGCCTCCCCGGCGAAGGTGACCTCGTATGTTCGTGATTGCACTAGTTGGCGCCTCGCAACCTGCTCTCGTCACGCGTGGTCCGAGTATGCATGGCGGGCGCGGCTGTGTCCTGATCTTTCAAGGGTGACCGGCCGTCTATGGCCACCAGAATGACGTCCAGGGAGTTTGCGCGAGCGGACGTCTCGATCGGAAGTGAAGCGGGCTACCACGGTGCTGTCGGCCGTGCGCCGTAGGTGGCCTCCGCTGTAGTGACCCTCTGCTGGCCGGCCGTCGGCGTGGACTCTGGCTGCCTCGCGCCGCTGGCGTGCGGAACGATCAGGTGAAGAAGCACGTGCCGGTTTCGCGGCGGAACTCAGCCCGGGGCGCCTCGACCTAGCCGCATTTGTTACCGCCGCCGGGTTCAGCGTGGCTCCACGTCGCGCCATGCCCTGTTCCAGTCAGCGAGGCAGCGCCGGGCGAACAGGACTCGCCCGGCGCCGCCGGCGAGGCCAAGGAGAAGCCCCAGTAGAGCGCTGTCAGCCATTCGGCCATGGCGATATGCGCTTGTACTTGTGAGTGCCGAAGCGGCGGTCCGGTCAGCGCGTCCGAGGGATTGGCCCACACCGGTGAGATTGGGCCTCAGCCGCGGCGGCCGGTCCAGAGCGGGCCGCTCGCCCGCCAGCCGGCCTCCCACGCGTTCAGCCGCCGGCGGTCCAGCGCCCGGCGGGCCAGCGTCCACGCCGCCAGCAGCACCAGTCCCGACACCAGGCAGGTCGCCGTGACGGCGAGGCAGACGTCACCGAGGACATCGCGGTGGCCCAGCGGTGGATCGGTTATCGCGCCAGCCGGATCGGTCCAGATCCGCACGGTGCTGCCCTTGCGCGCGCCCGCCACCGCGAAGACCAGGCCGGTCCGGGGCGGCTGGCCCGCGAGCTGCCACCGGGCCGGCACCCAGGCGCCCTGGATGGATGTGTACGGGTCCGGGCGCCCGGGCGCCGGGGCGACACGGAGCAGGACGGCAGTTACCAGGTGATTCGCCGACCGCTGGTCCTGGGCCCAGTGCCGGGCCAGGTGATCGGCCTGCCCGGCCCGCGGCGACAGCTGCGGCTGGTACCGCCGCCACGAGCAGGATAATCAGGATCAGCCGCAGGGCGGCCTCGACCCGGTCCGTTCCCCGGCGCAGCGGGTTGCGGTCGACGCCGAGCCACCGGGCCAGCCTGGCCGTCCTGCCATGGCCGGCCTGGCCACGAACATGGCGTGTCATGACACTCCCGGAACCGACGTCCAGCCGCCGGGCACATGGTTCATGCCGGCCGGGCGATTCCGGGACGGCACGCGGCCGGCAGCCCGGCCGGGTACCGTCACGGTGTCCATATCTGCGGCTTCCCATACCCGCCCCCAAGACAGATAGCTTGTCCGCTGCCGGGGTCTAGAGCAGAGTTCGCCGATCTGTTTCTACCGCGAGCAGAAAGCTACCGGCATCCTCTTTTCAGGGTGACTGTTCAAGGGCCCGTCAGGGGTCTGAGGCCGCGGTGCTCACAGCTGGGCCATCGGAATCACCGTCGGATCTCGGGCGACACCGGGTTCTGGGGCGCCTCCGCGCACACCCGTGAGCTACGTCATATGCAGCATGCCGGTTGTTCCCAGCGCTGGCGGGCGTGAGCCAACGCACAACGACGCCGTGAGCAGAGCTTGCTTAGCCACGTATCACTTTGCGAGAATAATCCTCGTTGTGCTGCTCCAGACCCCGGCGGTAAAAGAGCTACTGGCCTGGGGTGTGAATGAGCCGCGAAGACTTGCGGGTGGACAGCAGCCGATCGGCGAGCCTCCCGGAGCTGGTCCCTTTGGAACCGGGATTGCGTCGTGGCCGGGCTCTAGGGGAGGGCGCTGAGATCGAGGTTGCCGGGATATTCACCCCCGTAGTTCCTGCGTTGGCCATGGACGGGACGGTGGGGGACGCCGTGGCCCAGCGCTCGACAACCCAGCGGGGTACCACGCACAATGCGCGGTTCGCGCTGGCGAAGTTCCGCCCTACGACGCTGCCCGCCACGTTGCTCACCCGGCCGGCGCTGCTCGGGCGGCTGGAGGCCGGGGCCGGCCAGCGTCTGACGGTGGTGGTGGGGTCGGCTGGTGCTGGCAAGAGCGTGCTGTTGTCGAGCTGGGCGGCCGCGCGAGATGGCGGGGTGACGTCCTGGCTGTCGTGTGATGAGGCCGACGCGAACCCGGTCCGTTTCTGGGCCGGGTTCATCCAGGCCCCCCAGGCGGTGGCGCCGGGGTTCGGTGCCGATGCGGCTGAGCTGCTCGCGATGGACGGCGTGATGTCCGCCGATGTGACCGCCTCGATCGCGAACGATGCCGCGAGGCTGCCGGCCGGGTCGGTGATCGTGGTCGACGACTTCCACGCGGCGGCTGCGGCCGGCCGGACCATGACCGATCTGGTGGAGCGCTGGCCGGCCGGCACCGCGCAGCTGGTGCTGGCCGGACGCGTCGACCCGCCGGTGCGGCTGCACCGGCTGCGGATGTCCGGTGAGCTATGCGAGCTTCGCAACAGCGACCTGTACCTGTCACGCCCCCAGGCGCCGGAGCCGCAACACGAACGTGGTTCCCTCGCCCATCCTTGAACGGGCCCAGACTTTGCCCTCGTGGGCCTGTACGATCTGGTACACGATCGCCAACCCAAGTCCGGTTCCGCCGTCGAAGCCGGACTGGAAGGGTTCGAAGATTTTTTCCGACTGTTGCGGGCTCATGCCATGGCCAGTGTCGGCAAAGTTGATCTGCCAATCGTCACCGATGGATTCCAGAGACACCGTCAGGGTGCCGCCGTTTTTCATCGCGCGCACCGCGTTCTGACAAAAGTTCCAGAACACCTGCTTGATCTTGTCCCCGTCGGCCAGCGTCGGAGCTTCCCGGAATTTGAAACTGCGTTCGATGCGGATGCCAGTATTTTCCGCGACCAGGCGGTGTTCGAGCAGGGTCAGCGTGTCTTCGAGCAAGGGCACCAGGTCGACCTTGTCGAAGCGATACTGCTTGCCCCGGGAATAGGCGAGAAAATCGGTGATGATGTTGTTCAGCCGCTCCGACTCGCGTGTCACGATCTGCAGCAGTTGCCGCTGCTCGTCCGTCATTTCGGCCGCTCCCGAGAGCATGCTGACCGACCCGGCAATGGAGGTGAGCGGATTGCGGATCTCATGCGCGATGGCGGCTGCCAGCCTGCCTACCGCGGCCAAGCGATCCTGGATGCGCACTTCCCGCTCCAGGCGGCGAATCTCGGTCAGATCATCGAAGGTATAGACGCAACCCGAGGCCCCGCGCCCAGGCACGTTCAGGGTGGAGACGATCACGCGGAAGGTCTTGCGAAAACCATTGGCCGGCTGGAAACGCACTTCGCCGTGCGCTCGTTCCGAACCCACGTGCGGCAGCGGATCGAGGAAGAGTCCGTTCACCGATTTTGCAATCAGCTCGTCCCCGCAACCCAGCATCCTCTGGGCGGCCATGTTGACCAGGGTGATGCGGCCTTCGACGTCGGTTGTGATCAGCCCGCCGCTCATGCACTGGATAATGTTCTCGTGCAGAGCCTGCAGGCTCTCGAGCGCGCCGCTGGCGTCCTTGAGCTGCACGTCGACCTGGCGCAGCTTTGCCGCCAGCAGCCCTGCCAGGTAGGCCACCGCCAGGTACGCGAACAAATTGACAAAGATGATCGCTTCCAGCGCCTTCAGTTCGGGATGAGTGGTGGCAAACGACGGCACGACCGCGTAGTAGTTCAGGTCGAGCACGCAGCCATACAGGATGAAGGCCAGGGCCGACGTGAGATAAGCCCACGTTTTCGGCAGCAGGATGCAGGCCACAATGATGACCAGCGGATAGAGGAAGTTCAGCGAACTGTCCCAGCCGCCGGTCAGGTGCACCACCAGGCTGACCATCACCAGATCGGTGACGACTTGCAGAACCGCCTGCACACGCTGCTCCTCCCAGAACGACAGCAGCAGGATGTACAGCAGTGAGAGGGCATACCACAGCAGCATGGTGCTGACGAAGGCGCGCACCGGCAACGGGCTATCCGCCAGGCGCGCGACCGCCAGCTCAATTCCCAGGAGAAAAGTGAGAATGATGACGCGGATCTTTACCAGCCATCCCAGCCAGTTCCGCTCATCGAACGTCGATTGCATGCTCGAGTCCAGGTTTCACGCGTCGCTTCCACCCGGAACACTCGCGGTGGAGAAACATGCGGTACGCCGGCAACAGGTCATCTTCGGCCGGAAGACGGCCAGGCGCGGACTGCGCCCGGCCGGTTCCGGATCCTCGCACTAGCCCGCCAGCTTGCCGATCATGGCGAACAGCGGCATATACAGCGAAATCACGATGCCGCCGACGGATACGCCCAGAATGCCGATGATCGCGGGCTCCAACATGGCCATCATGTCGCGCGTGGCGGCGTCGACTTCGTCTTCATAGAAGTCGGCAATCTTCTGCAGCATGTTGTCCATGGCGCCGGTCGCTTCGCCCACGCCGATCATCTGCGTCACCATGTTCGGGAAGACGCCGCTTTCTTTGAGGGGATCCACGATGGTGCGGCCCTCTTCAATGGCTTTGCGGACCTTCATCAGGGCTTCCTGCAATACCGCGTTCCCCGAAGTACGGGCGGTAATCGCCAGGCCTTCCAGGATGGGAACGCCCGAGGTGATCAGGGTGCCGAGCGTCCGGGTGAAGCGAGCCACGGCGATCTTGCGCAACAACATGCCGATGACGGGAAACTTCAGCATAAGCTTATCCGTGAAGTACAGCCCCTGCGGATGCTTGCGGAGTTGCTTGATCCCGAAGAATGCCGCGATCACGCCTCCGATGAAGAACCACCAGAACTGCCCAACGAACGAACTCAGACCCATGACCATGCGCGTGGGCAGAGGCAAGGCGACGCCCAGGCCCATAAACAGGTTGGTGAAGATGGGGACGACCCACTTCAGCAAGGCGCCCACGATCAGCACCGCGATGGAAACCACCGCGACCGGGTAGATCAAGGCCGACTTGATGGCGGACCGCAGGCGCACGGCCTTTTCGACATAGAGCGCCAGGCGTTGCAGGATGACGTCCAGAATACCGCCGGTTTCGCCCGCCTCGATCATGTTGGTGGTGAGGTCGTCAAACACGGCCGGATACTGGCGCATGGCATTGGCCAGGGTGGCGCCGCCTTCCACCGTGGTGCGTACCCCGGTCAGCGTTTTCTGAAAGGTCGGGTTTTCCTGGTTGGCCGCTAGGATCTCCAGGCACTGCACCAGCGGCAGGCCGGCATCGATCATGACCGAGAACTGCCGGAAGAAGATGGCGATGTCTTTGGTCTTGACCTTGCCTGACCCGAAGGTGGGGAGAGAGAATTCTTTCCCCTTTTCCCGTACCGACCCCGGGGTGATCCGCTCCCGGCGCAATTGTTGCACCAGGACCTCTTTGTTGGCGGCCACCCGTTCTCCGGCCACTTTCTCGCCGGATGCACTCTTGCCCGAAAATGTGAAGACTGGCATGTGACTCTCTCCTTACTTCCCTGCTGGCTGTCTGCTACTTGTGTCCGGGCCTCTCGATTCCGCTGCCCGGTCCTGTCTTTGCGCCCTAGCGCTTTGCGGGCGCGGCTGCCTTCGCCATCCCCGGCGCGCTGCTGGCACCTTTCATCAGGCCCGCGCCGCGATTGATCATCTCCTGCAGTTCATCCTGGTTGCTGGAACGCATGAGCGCGGTCTCCAGCGTGATCTGCTTCTGGAAATACGCGGTGGCCAACGACTGGTTGAAGGTCTGCATTCCGAACTTCTCCTGCCCGGACTGCATGGCGGAATAGATCTGGTGAATCTTGTCCTCGCGAATCAGGTTTCGGATGGCCGGCGTTCGGAACCATGATCTCCATGCACATCGCCCGGCCCTTGCCGTCTCCCTTGGGCAGCAGCGCCTGGCACACGATGCCCTCGAGCACCAGCGACAGCTGCGTGCGGATCTGCGGCTGCTGGTGCGCCGGGAAGACGTCGATGATGCGGTTGATGGTCGATGACGCGGAGTTGGTGTGCAGCGTTCCGAAGGTCAGGTGACCGGTTTCCGCGATGCGCAAGGCCGACTCGATGGTCTCGAGGTCGCGCATTTCGCCGATGAGCACGACGTCGGGATCTTCGCGGAGCGCGGCGCGCAAGGCGTCGCTGAAGCTGTTGGTGTCGCCGTGCACCTCGCGCTGGTTCACCAGGCAGTTCTTGTGCATGTGGATGAACTCGATCGGATCCTCGATGGTGAGGATGTGGTCGTGCCGCTCCGTGTTGATCTTGTCGATCATCGCCGCCAGCGTCGTGGACTTGCCGCTGCCGGTCGGTCCGGTCACCAGCACCAGTCCGCGCGGCTGGTCGCAGAGCTTGCTGACCACCGCCGGCAGGCCGAGCTCGTTGAAGGACTTGATCTCGAAGGGAATGACGCGGAAGACCGCAGCCGTCGCCCCGCGCTGGTTGAAGCAGTTGCGCGGAAGCGAGCCAGGCCCTTCATGCCGAACGAGAAGTCGAGCTCGAGGGTTTCCTCGAAGCGCTGCTTCTGCGAGTCGGTCAGCACGCTGTAGGCCAGCTGCTTGGTCTCGGCCGGCGTCAGCTGCGGCAGGTCGAGCGGAACCAGGTGCCCGTGCACACGGACCTGCGGCGGTGTATTGGTGGTGATGTGCAGGTCGACTGCCCGACATCTCCAGCATCGTCTTCAGCAGATCGCTTAACGAAAGCGCCATAACGTTTCTTTCCCCTTCCCCTTAAACCAACCCTTAGTGAATCGTCTCGCGCACCACTTCTTCGATCGTGGTCATGCCCAGTCCCACCTTGAGCAAGCCGCTCTGCCGCAACGTGATCATGCCTCGCTCGATCGCCTTCCGCCTCAGCTCGACGGCCGACGCGCCGACCAGCATCAGCTCCCGCAGCTCGTCGTCGATTTCCATCACCTCGTACAGGCCGACGCGGCCCTTGTAGCCGGTGTTGTTGCAGCGCTGCAGCCCCGGCCCTTCGAATCGTCACGGTCTTGACTTCTTCCGGCGAGAAGCCCGCCTCCAGCAATGTCTGGTGGGGTACATCGCGATTTCCGTGCAATCCGTGCAGATGCGCCGCACGAGGCGCTGCGCGCAGATCAGGTGCACCGAGCTCGCCACCAGGAACGGCTCGATGCCCATGTTCATCAAGCGGTTGATCGTGCTCGGCGCGTCGTTGGTGTGCAGCGTGGAAAGCACCAGGTGGCCGGTGAGCGCCGCCTTGACGGCGATTTCCGCGGTCTCGAAGTCGCGGATTTCGCCGACCAGGATGATGTTCGGGTCCTGCCGCAGGAAGGAGCGCAGCGCGGCCGCGAAGTTCAGCCCGATCTGCTCCTGCACCTGCACCTGGTTGACGCCCGGCAAGCTGGAACTCGACCGGGTCTTCGGCGGTCATGATGTTGGTGTCGGGCGTGTTGAGCCGCGCGATCGACGAATACAGCGTGTTGGTCTTGCCGCTGCCGGTCGGACCGGTGACCAGCACCATGCCGCAGGGCTTCAGAATCGCTTTCTCGAACTTGACGAGCGACTCGGGCTCGAACCCGAGCTTGGTCATGTCGAGCATCAGCTTGTCCTTGTCGAGCAATCGCATGACGATCTTCTCGCCGAACAGCGTCGGCAGAGTGCGACGCGGAAGTCGATCTCTTTCTTCTTGCCGCCCATCGTCCACTTCAGCATGATGCGGCCGTCCTGCGGCAGGCGCTTCTCGCCGATGTCGAGCTTCGCCATGATCTTCAGGCGCGACGTAATGGCGTCCCTGAACTTGATCGGCGGGGTCATGATGGTCTAGAGAATACCGTCGATGCGGTACCGGACCCGGAACTCCTTCTCGTACGGCTCGATGTGGATGTCGCTGGCGCCGCGCTTGACCGCATCGGTCAGCACCAGGTTGACCAGCTTCACGATCGGCGCTTCGTCGGCGGCCTTCTCGAGCTCGCCGAGGTCCATCTCCTGTTCTTCCGCCTGCAGTTCAACATCGGCCTCGCCGAGTTCGGTCATGGACTGCATGACCTGCTCGAGATCTTCCTCCTTGGCGGTGCCGTAGGCCTTTTCAATACCCTCGGCGATCGAACTTTCTGACGCAACCACCGGTTCGATGTTGAAGCCGGTCATGAACTTGATATCGTCCATGGCGAACACGTTGGTCGGGTCGACCATGGCGATGGTGAGCGATGCACCCACCCGGCTGAGCGGCAGGATCTGGTAACGCTTGGCAGTCTCGAAAGGAATCAGTTTGACGACCGCCGGATCGATTTCGAAATAGGAGAGATTGATGGCGGGCACGCCGTACTGGCGCGACAGAAAATTCGTGACATCCTCATCCGTCAGAAAGCCCAGCTTCACCAGGGCCGAGCCCAGGCGGCAGTTGGTCTCTTTCTGGACCTTGGTTGCCTGTGTCAACTGCTCTGGGGTGATTACCTTCTCTTTTACGAGAAGATCGCCCAGCCGTTGCGACATACGTTCGATCTCCTATCGATCGACAGAGAAATAGCGTTGAACCGCTTGTCGTATTCGCGAAAGCGCTTGTTTTCAGGGGGAGAGCTGCTGCGTTTTTCGCGTTGACACAAATTGTCAACGCAGATGGATTACGGCACCAGTAACTTTGGTACCTGTCCTCAGCGGTGGGCATTTCAACCGAAAACAGGCACCCGCGAAATCGCCGATTCTGCGGTGAATTGATGGAATTTACGACCCATTCGCCTCCGACGGACATGCACCTTCGTACAATCGCGAAGGCCGCTCGCCACCCCTCCAGCGTCCGCTTCGAGACCAGGTCCGGGTCAGATCACACCTGCCCTGTGACGGACCTCCTTGCCGCTACCCCTCCCGCGCAAGGGACCCTAGCTCGAGTCCGTTCCATGCCTGCAAAGTTGCGGTTCCTGGCCCTGCTCGGGTCCGTTTGTCTGGCGGCGGCACCATGCTTAGGCCAATCGCTGCGCGAGCGGGCGGATTCCACCGGCTTCAATATCGGAACCGCCGTCCGGCCACCGCTGTTTGCGGAGCAGGCTTATGCCGCCACGCTCGCGCGCGACTTCAACATGGTCGAGCCCGAAGATGCGATGAAGTGGTGGGTCCTCCGCCCCGACCGGGCCACCTTCGATTTCACCCAAGCAGACCAGATTGTTTTATTTGCAGACGCCCATCGAATGAAGGTGCGCGGCCATACGTTGGTGTGGGGACGAACGAACCCGCCGTGGCTGACCAACCATGCCTTCACCGCTGAACAACTGTCGCAATTGCTGCGCGAGCACATCGCGACCGTCGTCACTCACTATCGCGGCAAGGTTTTCGCGTGGGACGTCGTCAACGAAGCCTTCGACCAGCGCGGACGTGTAAAACCGTCGCTCTGGTATGACCAGCCCGGCATCGGTCTGGCGGGTAGGTCGACGGCATATATTGAGCAGGCGTTCCGGTGGACGCGCGCGGCCGATCCCGAAGCGCTTCTCTTTTACAACGACGCCGAAGCTGAGGCCGTGAATGAGAAATCCGACGCCATCTACTCCATGGTGAAGGATTTCAAACGGCGCGGCGTGCCCATCGACGGCGTCGGGTTGCAGATGCACATCTTCGACCTCCACCCGGACATCGACGGCATCGATGCCAACATCGCCAGGTTTAGCGCGCTTGCAGTCCAGGTTCACATCACGGAGATGGACGTAGCCCTTCCACTCGACGCGAACGGACACGCTCGTCCCGCGGACCTGGCGAAGCAGGCAGAGATCTACGCGCGGATCGCGTCCCTATGCCTCGCCCATCCCGGCTGCACTGCGATCCAAACCTGGGGCTTCACCGACAAGTACTCGTGGATCGGTTCGAAGACTAAGGGGCTGAAGGGCTCGGCACTGCTGTTCGACCGGAACTACGTGCCCAAGCCCGCTTACGAGACCCTGAAGGACGCGCTGACAACCAGGGTGAAGAGGGCGCGCCCCGCGCCTGCTGAGTAAGTCGAATGCCCATTTCTCCTGCGGCTATAATGACGTTTGCCCCGCTGCTTTTGACCGTGCAAGGGTCAGGGCAGCCGGGCCCAGAGCGCAGTGCCCAAGCCTAAACCAGCCTCGGACCCGGAGCGCAGCCGCAAAAGAGTCATTGTTCCGCTCGCTGCGGGCATCGCCCTGCTGTTCGGGATCCTGCTGTCGCAATCATCGTTCGATCAGCCCGCCTTCCTGAACCCCGACAACAACCAGCAGCTTCTTTTTTTGCAGCTCTTTCGGCGCTGATCTTTCTGCTGTTTGTCGCGCTCACCTTTGTCCTGGCGCGCAATCTGCTGAAGCTGTTCGCCGAACGCCGGCTGGGCGTGCTGGGCTCGAAGTTCCGCACTCGTCTTGTAGTTACTGGGTTGCTGCTCTCATTTCTGCCCGTCATTGTGATGTTCTGGTTTGCTTATGGCCTCATGAACCGGACCATCGACCGGTGGTTCTCGCGCCCGGTGGAGGAGGTACGTGAAGACACGCGCGCCATGGCATCGCTGCTGGCAACCTACGCGCAGCAGAATGCCAGCGCGGAGGCGACCGCGATTGCCGGCTCTGCCGATACGGCGCGCGCCTTTTCCACCCATAACTTCTCCGCGGTCGAGAGTGAATTCCAGCGTCACGAAACCACGTTGCAAGGCGGGTTCGCGTTTGCCCTGCTTAACGGCCATGCCGAGGCCAGCTTTCACGCTCCAGCGTCCTGGGATCTGATCCGGTCCAAGGCCGCGCCCGACCAACTCACCGGACCAGCCCCCTCCCCTCTGACTTTGGAGCAGACGGAATACATTCTGGGCACAGCCCCGGTGGGAAACGACGGTCTCATCCTGGTCGCCATGCCGTTGCCGCACAAGTTCTCGGCAACGGTCAAGCAACTCGAAAGCAGCCAGAAACGCTATTTTGAACTTTACCGGCAAAAGCGGCTGGTTCGCCGCACCTACATGAGCCTGCTGCTGCTGCTCACCGTGCTGGTGTTGTTCACCACCACCTGGCTCGCCCTGTTTCTATCCAAGCTGGTGACCCGCCCGGTCGCCGCCCTGGCCGAGGCAACGCAGGAGATCTCTCGCGGGCGTCTGGACTACCGCGTCGAAGTCCATGCCGCCGATGAAATCGGCGACCTGGTCCGATCGTTCAACCGTATGGCGGAAGAACTCGAGACCAGCCGTCATCAGATCGATGCCTCCAGCCGCGAACTGAGCGCCGCCAATACCGCCCTCGAGCAGCGTCGCCGCCACATCGAGACCATTCTTGAAAGCATCCCGACCGGAGTTCTCTCGCTCGATGCTCAACGCCGGATTACACACGTCAACCAGGCGTTGCTCCGGATGTTCCATCCCAATGGCCCCACCGATGGGCAGACCTCCGGCATGATCAATGCGGAGCTGCAGGACGTATTTCCGCCCGATGTCGTGGAAGATCTGGCCGTGCTGCTGCGGCGCGCGGACCGCATGGGCATTACCACCAGTCAGACAGAAATTGCGGTTCACCGAACGAAGCTGAATGCTGCCCTTACGGTGGTTGCCCTCAAGCACGAAGGGGAACGCCTGGGTTACGTGCTGATCTTCGAGGATTTGTCCGACTTGCTGAAAGCACAGAAGCAGGCCGCGTGGCGGGAAGTGGCGCGCCGCATCGCTCACGAGATCAAGAATCCGCTGACCCCGATTGCGCTGTCCGCCGATCGCATCCGGCGCCACCTCGACCGTGGGACGCGCCCGGATTCCGCCTCGCTGGAGGTGATCCGCCACTGCTCGGAAACCATTGCCGCCTCCGTGGACACCGTGCGCATGCTGGTGGACGAGTTCTCCACTCTGGCCCGGTTTCCGGCGTCGCATCCGAACCCGGCGAGCATCAATGCGATCGTGGACAGCGCGCTGAACATGTTTGAAGGACGTCTCGATGGGATCACTGTTCAGAAGAACCTGGCGCCCGACCTGCCGAAGGTCATGGCGGATTCGGATGCCATCAAGCGCGCCCTGGCCAATCTGGTCGACAATGCCGCCGAGGCCATGGAGGGATCGCTGTTGCGTGAAATCCGCGTGAGTACCAGCCTGGTCACCAGCCGCGACGCGGTTGAGATTCTTGTGACCGATACCGGCCACGGTGTCACCCAGGAATTGAAAGAGAAACTTTTCCTGCCCTATTTCTCCACCAAGAAGCGCGGCACCGGCCTGGGGCTCGCGATCGTCAGCCGCATCGTGGAGGATCACCATGGATCGATCCGCGTGGAGGAGAATCAGCCGGTAGGCACGCGGTTCATCGTAGAATTGCCGCTTGCACCGGAACCTGCCGCCGCCTCTGACCCCGTACCGCATGTCTAGCATATTGATAGTCGACGACGAATCCGGCATTCGCGATTCCTTGAAGGGAGTCCTGGATGACGAAGGCTTCCGCACCGATCAGGCCGAGACCGGCGAGGCCTGTCTTCGGCTGCTGGAGAGAAATGCCTTTGACGTCATCCTGCTGGATGTCTGGCTTCCGGGGATCGATGGCCTGGACACGCTCCAGAAGATCCGCGAACTCGACAACCCTCCCGAGGTCATCATGATCTCCGGGCACGGCACCATTGAAACCGCCGTGCGCGCCACCAAACTGGGTGCCTACGACTTTCTGGAGAAGCCCCTCTCGATCGACCGCACGCTCATGCTGATCCGGCACGCGATCGACGCCAAGAAATTGCGCCACGAGAACCGCGACCTGAAGAAACAGCTGCAGTCCCGGAGCGTGATCGTCGGCGACAGCATTCCGATGAAGGCCCTTCGCCAGCAGACTGCCATCATGGCGCCCACCAACGGCCGGGTTCTGATTTATGGCGAATCGGGCACCGGCAAGGAACTGGTCGCGCATGCCATTCACGCGCAGAGTCTCCGGAAAGATGAGATGTTCGTGGAGGTCAACTGCGCGGCCATTCCCGAAGACCTCATTGAGAGTGAACTTTTCGGTCATCGCCAGGGCTCGTTTCCGGGCGCCACCACCGACAAGGAGGGCAAGTTTCAGAAAGCCACCGGGGGCACGCTTTTTCTCGACGAAGTCGGAGACATGAGCCTGAAGACGCAATCAAAGGTGCTGCGCACCCTGGACGAACAGCGTTTCACGCCGGTTGGCAGCTCGGATGCCATCACCGTGGATGTCAGGGTCATCGCTTCCACCAACAAGGATCTGGAGGAGGAAATCTCGAAAGGCAATTTTCGCGAAGACTTGTTCTATCGCCTCAACGTCATCCCGTTTTTTGTTCCCCCCTTACGGGAACGCAAGGAGGATGTCACCCTGCTCGCGCGCCATTTCTTGAAGGAGTTTGCGGCCGCCTATGGCAGGCGCTCGCGGGAGATTACCGACGACGCGATCCAGACGCTGATGCGCTACTCCTGGCCGGGCAACGTGCGCGAGTTGCGCAACGTGATCGAGCGCATCGTGATCATGAATCCCACGACCACGCGCTTCGAGCGCAAGCACCTGCCGCCGCTCATCTACCGGGATGGGAGCCGGCGAGCCGGCGGCGGCGAGTTCTCAACCCTCCATCAGGCCCGGGACGCTTATGAGCGCGACTATATCCTGAAGAAGCTCGACGAAAATCACGGCAACGTCAGCCGAACCGCCGAAATGCTCGGCCTGGAACGCAGCCATCTGTACCGGAAAATGAAGACCCTGGGGATTGCAGCGAAGGAGTAAGAGGAAAAACACGCCGACTTTTCCCAGCGCGTTCTCGGTTGGGATAGCGCCTACCGCTTGATCATGTGGATTTCTTTGCCGTTATTCTTGAACTGTACTTCGTCCATAAGTTGGTTGATGAGGAAAATACCGCGGCCGTGATTGGAATAGATGTTTTGCCCGATCACCGGGCTGGGAATCGCGGCAGGATCAAAACCAGAACCCGGATCGCGCACCACAATCAGCATCCCAAGGGCTTGATCGCAAGCCACATCGCATTCGACCACCTTCTTCGAATCGCCTTGGGCCCCGTGCACCACCGCGTTGGCTAATGCTTCACTGAGGGCCAACTCGATGGCGTCTTCCTTGCCGCTGGCGCATTGCATTTCCCGCACTACGTCCATGATCCCCTGGACGACCGGATCAATGGCGTCCTTGTCGGCCGCCAGAGTCACCTTCAGTTTCAACACCAACTTGTCCGGATCGAAACTGCAACCGTTCGACGGTTCCTCCGCCATATCGCTTTCCTTACCCCAAGCGTTAGATAAGCCTGCGTAGCTTTTCGATTCTATAGAGAGAACGGTTTCCTCACAATCATCGCAGGGCTCAGCCTCGCCCGGCACGGCCGGGAGGGCCCGCCAGAGCCTCAAGCTGCCGCCGCCAGTCCAGTTCATCCACGAACGCCCGGGAATCGCGCCATCCCGGCTGTACCTTCACAAAAAGTTCCAGAAAGACCTTGGTTCCCAACATTCGTTCCATGTTCAGTCGGGCAGCGGTTCCGATCTTCTTGAGCATCTGGCCTCCCTTACCTACCAGGATGGCCTTCTGTCCTTCGCGCTCGCAGTAAATCGTGGCAGCCACGAGGGTAAGCTTGGGCTTTTCCTCGAACTGATCCACGATCACCGTGGTCGCGTGCGGTACTTCCTCCTTGGTGTCGAGCAGTACCCGTTCGCGGATAATTTCCGCGGCCATGAAACGCGTGGGCTGGTCGGTGGTTTGATCCTCGGGAAAGTACCGCGGACCCACCGGCAATGCCGCTACCACCTTCTCGAGCAGCAGGTCGAGACCTTCCTTCTTTACCGCCGAGAGTGGAATCAGTTCCTTGAAGTCCTGCCGCTGGCGGTAGTCCTCGATGATCGGTAAAAGCGTCTTCTTATCTCTTAGCAAGTCAATTTTGTTGAGCAGCAGGAAGACCGGCGTACCGGCCTGTTGAGCCATTCTGAGTGCAAAGTCGTCTTCCCGGCTGAGCCGCTTGGTGACGTCGACAATCAGCAGGATGAGGTCGCACCCTTCCAGCGCTTCCCGCACCTCCACCATCATCTTCCGGCCGAGAGAGCTATCCGGCTTGTGCACCCCGGGCGTGTCGATGAGGATCACCTGCGCGCCCGGCCTCTTCCCGTCCTTGGGGATGTGAACGATTCCCTGAATCCGGTTCCGGGTCGTCTGCGGCTTGGGGCTGATGATGGCGAGGCGCTCGCCGACCAGAGCATTCAGCAGGGTGGACTTCCCCGCATTGGGGCGGCCAAGGATGCATGCAAATCCGGAGTGGAAGGCCATAGAGAGAAACTATCGGAAACGATATGAGAAACTGCGGCCCCGCGGGGTCCGCGTGGAGCCTGCCACTATATCAGCTTCATCTGCCGGGGCTCGACCGATACGATCCGGACTCGCTCCACCCGGCGGTCGGTCGATTCCAAGACCTCAAACCGCAGGCCGTCTTCCTCGATCACTTCACCTTTCTGCGGGATTCGCCCCGCCAACTCCGTCACCAGGCCCGCCACGGTTGCCGCCTCTTTCCCCTCGAGGCGAACCCCGAACAACTCGTCCAGATGATCGACATCCATGTTGCCGGGAACGATGTAGGAACGATCGTTTTCCTTCACCACTTGGGATTTCTCATGCTCGTCGCGGATCTCGCCCACGATTTCCTCGACCAGGTCCTCGATGGTGACCAGGCCGGCCACGCCCCCGTACTCGTCGACCGCAATGGCCATCCGGATATTGTTTTTTCGCATCTCCCGCAGCAGGTCGCTGCCGAGCTTGCTTTCCGGAACAAAGTACACGTCCTTGCGCATCAGCGATTCAACGGCCCGGGTGTGCGCTTCGGTGTCGGGAACTTGCAGCACGTCCTGGGCATAGACGACGCCGACGATGTTGTGAATCGAGTCACGATACACCGGCACCCGTGAGAAAGGCTTGGTGCGCAGCAGTTCGATAAACTTTTCGACCGTCATATCTGCCGGCACCGCCACCATTTCAGGCCGCGGCTTCATGGCCTCACGCACGGTCTTGCCGCTGAACTCCACCACCGATTGGATCAGGTCGCGATCGCTCGCCTGGATGATGCCTTCTTCCTGGCCCGCTTCAATCAGGGCATCGACCGCCTCGGCAGGGCTCTCGGGCGCTTCTTCCGACTGGCGTTTGGTCAAAGACGCTACCGACTGCAGGAAGCCCAGCATCAGCGTGACCGGCAGCACGAGGTAGGTCAAAACGCGTAGCAGCGGCACCCAGCGCACCAGCCATTCGCCGTTGGTCCGGGAGAAGAAAACGAACGGCAAAAAGCGATTGAAGACGACGATGATAAGCACCAGGCTAAGCGTCGCCTGCAAGATTTCCTGGATGCTCCAGGCCTGGTCGCTGAACACGGTAAAGCCCACCGACATCGCGATGGCCGCCATGATCAATTGCACCAGGACCGCCATCGACAGCGACGCCCGGGCCCGGCCCACGCGCAGCTTGGGTTCAACCTTCTGCTCGAACGAATCAATGTTGTCCTGGAATTCGCGCGAGAGAAACTTGCCAATCTCGGCGTAGAGACGATCGACGTAGGAAACCAGCGTGAGAAACCCGGCCAGCAGCAGGAGCGCGATGGCAATGCCGTAGTTCATCGCGTCCCCCTCCGGGAAATCCGCGTCGAGGGCGAGATGGACTCATTTCTCCGCCGTCTCTGCGGCTTTTCTCCGCGAACTCGGCGGTTGAAGACTTTCGACGCCGCCGTTTTGTTTCGCTCAATCAGCGCCACCGGCAGTCCGAACTGCTGGCGCAATTCCTGTTCCTTGCGAGCCATCTGGCCGGTATCGTTCTCATGATTGTAGCCACTCAAGTGCAATACGCCATGCAGCGTCAGGATTTTGATTTCTTCCGCCGTCGAGTGCCCGAGCCGGCGCGCATTTTGCGCGGCCATTTCCGCTGAAATGGCTACATCGCCGGCGAATCCTCTGGCTGCCAGGGGATCCGGCGGAAACGAGAGCACGTCGGTAGGCTTGTCCTTCCCTCGGAAGCGCTGATTCAGGCGGTGCAATTCCCGGTTGCTGGTCACCAGCACCGTGACGCTTCCGCGCAATCCGGCAACGCGCTTAGCGCGCGCCACAAAGCGGTCGAGCGCGTCTTCGGTCAAGCCCGCCACCCGCTTTTGTAGGATCACCATTCGACTCCAGGACCCGCATCTTTGCGCACCGGCCTGCCGCCATCCCGAAAGCCACCCCAAAGAAAAACAGGAGGGCAGCCGATGCCCTCCCAGACAGGAACATGGACTACTCCGCGCCGCGGCTTCCCGGAAACGAGGTCATGCTGTTTTGCTGGGAGAAATCCTCGGCGTCCTTCCCGTCGAGGACGGCCCGGGATTCCCGCGGTCTCGTCTCGCCGGCCCTTAGTTCGGCCGCCTTGGCTTCCAGCGACAACGACATCTGCTGCTCCGCGACCCGCGCTTTGTGATCGTCGTAGGCGCGAATAATGCGCTGCACCAGGTGATGCCGCACCACGTCGGACTCGTCGAAGTACACGAAGGCGAGTCCTTCCACCGGCTTGAGGATGTCGATTGCTTCCACCAGCCCGCTGCGTCGCGCATTGGGCAGATCGATCTGCGTGATGTCGCCCGTAATCACCGCCTTCGAATTAAACCCCAGGCGGGTGACGAACATCTTCATCTGTTCCGAGGTCGTGTTCTGCGCCTCGTCCATGATCACGAACGAATCATTCAAAGTGCGCCCCCGCATGAACGCGATGGGCGCAATCTCAATGACGTTCTTCTCCAGGTACCGGTCCACCTTCTCGGGATCGAGCATGTCATACAGCGCGTCGTACAGCGGGCGCAGGTAGGGATCGATCTTGTCCTGCAACGTGCCCGGCAGAAACCCTAATCGCTCGCCCGCCTCGACTGCCGGGCGCGCCAGGATAATGCGATTCACCCGCTTTGCGAGCAGAGCAGAAATCGCCATCGCCACGGCCAGGTAGGTTTTGCCCGTGCCCGCCGGGCCGACTCCGAACACCATGTCGTGCTTCTCAATGGCTTCGAGATAGCGGCGCTGGTTGGAGCTCTTGGGCTGCACCGTGCGGCGCCCAAAGGAGCGTTGCTTGCCGGCCTCGGCGAGTCCGCGCAACGTGACTTTGGGATCGCTCGTGACCACACGCAGCATGCTGTTCAGGTCGCCATTGTTGAAGCTGAAACCGGAGCGCTGCAGGTGATCGTAATCGGCGAAGACCTGCTCGGCGCGGGCCACATCGCGGGGCGCTCCTTCCACCTCAATGCCATTGGAGCGCAGGTCAATGCTTATGTTGAGGCCGTCTTCCAGCACGTGCAGATTCTCATCCCGCGTGCCGAACAGGGTCTCGATGTTGGAGCTGACTTCAATGCTCTTCTTCATTCAGAAAGCCGGTGTTTTCCTCTCTGGGGCCCGTACGGAAACAGGCGCATCGCCTGCCCGGCCGATCGCAATTGTCGGCCTTACCATCCCTTGCTCAGCTGTAGCAAACTGCCTGATACAAATACACTTCTCCAGGAACCGGACATCCGGCAGCCATCCCGCGGTTAGGCAAACGATTATCTTGCGTGGAGGTGGGGACCAGCCGAAATGCTCGCCCTGAGGTGCAAGCAACTACCATTACGCTTTAGCCTACCCCGGGTATGGGTGGGAGTCAATGGGAGGGCGAAGCAACCCCACTGAACGTGCAATTCGCGGTCCGAGGAAGTTATTGAGAGTGTGACATCGCCCGCTGGAAAGCATCCGCGGTCGTGCGATAACAGTGCAGCTTCGTGTTCTTGTCCCCCACCTTGGCGGCCAGGGTATTCGCCTCCGCCTGAGTCTGCGGATCGGGCTGGTCTTCTCCCTCCGGCCACATCATTTGCATCAGCGATTCGTCGCATTGCGGATCCGCAGTCGCGCGCAGCTTGTAGATCCTCGTCGTACTCCAATCGTACTCTGAAAGCCGCTTCTGATAGGGAAGGGAGACATAGACCAGCTTGATGAGTTCCGTTTGGTGTGGGTTGATGTTGCGCTCGGCAAGGACCACCTCGTAGTTTGAGAAAAACGAGGTTCTCGAAGAGGCGCCTGGCACCGAGATTATGCGCAAAGGAACGTCTTCCCCTGGGCCAGCAGCATTGTCAGCCATGGATGACGCTGACTGTGCGGTCTCTGGCACATCGGGCAACGGATCCATCTGTTCCAACGGACCGGTGGAAACTGAACCGTTTCCAGCAGGTGGCGCCCCGGCTCCCAAATTCCCTCCCGGAAGATCCCCGCCACGACCACTTCCCCCCGAGCCGTTTCCACCCGCACCCCCGCCGCCTCCAATCGATGGCGGAGACGCAACCACATTTCCACCGCCCGCCAGCAACGCGCCACCGTGACCGCGGCTCCCATTCCCTGTGCCCTGCAGGCCCGGAGGTGGTGGGACGACCTGCGTTCCGGTTCCGGCCAGCGAACCAAAACGATTGCTGCCTCCGCCCCCTGTTCCCGATCCGCCTTGCACAGAAGGCGGAGGAGGCACCACGTCCGTGCCGCCAGCCGACAACGCGCCTGCCCGTCCGCCCGCACCTAATCCCTTGCCCGATCCGTTCCCCACACCTGCCAGCGACGGCGGAGGCGCGACCACTCCGGAACCACCGCCGCTCAGCGATCCGCCCAGACCACCGCGGCCCGTCGCCGCACCGCCCGCTCCCGACAACGTTGGTGGAGGAGGCACGATCTCAGATCCACCCGACCCAAGAGATGTGACCCGCCCGCGTCCGCTCCCGCCTCCAGCTTGCATGGCCGGCGGCGGTGGCACCACTCCGGCACCGCCGCCCAGAGATCCCATTCGCGTGCCTTCGCCCGAGCCGCCCGCGCCTTGAACACTTGGGGGAGGCGGAACGACTTTAGCTGCGCCTCCGGAGAAGAGCGCACTCAAAGCGCCCAGCACGCCCCCTCCACTTTGCACTGACGGTGGAGGCGGTACCACCTGCGCCGCGACACCGCCCAGGCCCGTGTGACCATTTCCCCCTGCGATTCCAGCACCTTGTATAGGCGGAGGCGGAGGAACAACCGCCACGCCCGGTCCGGAGACCGAACCTGCGCGGCCGGAGTGTTCGACTGACGGAGGCGGCGGCACCACTCCGGCTGAGCCGGATGCGAGCACCCGTGGCCCCATCCCCAAGCCCGCTCGCAAACCTTGACCGGGCAGCTGCGGTGGAGGCGCGACGACCTGGCCAGCGGCAGCGAGACTGCCCACGCCGCGCCCAGCGCCCTGGACGGAAGGCGGAGGCGCAATCACGCTGGCGCCCGGTCCCCGCAGAGCCCGTCGACCGCCAAGTCCCGCCACATCAGCGGGCGGAGCCACTGCCGACGCCTGCGGAAGGCCCTCGAGTCGATTCGTGCGGCCATTCACATCGGGGGGTGGAGCGACCACGGAACCCGGGCCTCCGAGTAAGGCTTCTGCACGTGCCGTGGCGGACAGCGGCACCGCCGGCATGGCTGGGTTGCTCGCAAGGTTCGGCGCGCGCGGCCCTTCGGCCAACTTCAGATCTGGAGGCACAACCAGCTTTGGCGTTCCTCTGTGCTCGGCCGCCACGGGCATCGCCGCAGCAGCATGAGACCCGGACTTCGCGGGCGTCTGGCTGTGTGCTCGAACGCGCGGCGGATTGCTGCGAGCAGCGGGATAAACCCGGGAAGGCGCGTAGTAAACCGAGCCCGACGTTCGGAATGATTGATGTCCAACCCGCGGCTGAGGTCTGCCCACCCATGCCTGGGAGAGGCCCCAGGCAGCAATGAACACCACCAGGTGCCAAAGCATCGATTCCTGGAATGACCGCCAGGGTAGTTCGGTTGGGACGAAGACGTCGTGCCAGAAGTCCGCTGGGGGCGAGGTTATCTTTACCGCCGGCGCCGGACGAAGGGTAATCGTGTCGACCAGGTTGCTGAAAAAAACCTCGTGGGCGGGTTCCAGTTCGAGAAGCAAGTTCAGACGAGGCGCGGCCCTAAGGGGAATACTCATTTCCGAACTAAGGAACTCCAGGGCTTTGTCCATGGATCCACGCGGCGGGGGAAACTTTGCCTTCGATTATAGGCCAGTTATCGCAAAAACGGCCCCCGATTGAAAATCAAAAGTTCACCACTTGGCCCTGCCGGAAGCCGCTTGCCCTCCCCCCTCGAGCAGGAGGGCCGATTTCGGACGCGTACGCACCGGAAACGCCAGTCAACAAAGAGCTTGTCGGCCTGCGGGAAGAATCGAAGGAAGGATCAAATCCCCTCCCAGTCTTCGCTAGAGGGCTTAAGCCCCTTCGGCCCGGACGTCAGGAATCGAGGCCGGGACGGCCCGCTTGGCCGCCCACTCCCGCAGAGCTTCAATCTCCTCGGCCCGGGTCGTGGATAAGGGTACCGTCGCACGAATGGCCTCGAGCAGGTGCTGGTCGGCAAGCTGCTGTTTTTGCGAATAGGCGGAATACAGGGCGGTCTGCACAACCGACTCAATTTCCGCGCCCGAATAGCCGCGGGCCGCGGCAGCGATGCGGTCGAGATTGAACTCCGCCGGGTTCCGTTTCCTCCTGCTCAATTGGATCGCGAAGATCTGTTTGCGCTCGGCCTGGTTCGGCAGGTCCACGAAGAAAAGTTCATCGAACCGGCCCTTGCGAATCAACTCCGGCGGAAGCGCGCTGACATTGTTGCAGGTCGCGGCCACAAAAACCGGCGCTTTCCGGTCCTGCATCCACGACAGAAACGAGGCGAGCAGGCGCGAGGAGACGCCCGCGTCGGCCGAGGCCGAGTCGGGTCCGCTCCCGGCGAAGACCTTTTCCAGTTCGTCGATCCACAGCACGCACGGCGCCAGGCCTTCAGCGACCTGAAAGACTTTCTGAATCCGTTTTTCCGTCTCGCCAATGTATTTGTCGTACACGGCGGCGGTATCGAACTTCACCAGCGGCAGCTTCCACTCGCCCGCGATCGAGCGGGCGCACATGCTCTTCCCGCAACCCTGCACACCCAGAATGATGACGCCGCGCGGCGGGTCGAGCCCAAAGGCGCGCGCCTGCTCTTCCCACGAGCCCCGGCGCTGGGCAAGAAAACGTTTCAGGTTGTCGAGCCCGCCCACGCTCGACAGCGTGTCGGAAACTTCGACGAATTCCAGCATCTCCGAACGCCGAAGCAGAGCTTTCTTGGCCTCGAGCACATCAGTGACAGTCTCCGGACAAAGCGCGTACCGAGCCACCAGCGCCTGCGAGATTGCCCGCTCGGCCTCTTCTTCGGTCAGCCCGCGCAGGTTGTCCGCCATGGTGTCCACTCCCGCAGGCTCAAGACGTCTTTGCAAAGTGTGTGTTTTCGAGATGCGCACCAGCACTTCGTCGATGATCTGGCGGAGTCGTTGCCGGTCCGGCAAAGGCAGTTCGACGAATTCGACCAGGCTCGCCAGTTCCGGCGGGATCGAAATCTTCGGAGCCGTCAGAATCACGGTGCGTCGGTTGGTCGCGAACTTCTGGCCGACGTCGCGCAGGCGCCGCACCACCACCGGGTCCTCCATGTGGCGGTGCAGGTCTTTCAGAATGAACGCAGCCTCGATCGAAATGCCCTCAAGATTCGCCAGCATCTTGGCGGGCTCCCGGCTGTCGTACAGCGCCTTGGCGCTTTCCGCGAGTTCGTTGACCTCGCCGCCGCGGTAGCCCCCGGGGGAAATGCGCCGCTCTCGATGGTGGAGATCGAATTGGCTCCAGATCGAGCCAGCCCGCTGGCGATGGTCCATTCGAAGGCCGCCAGGTTCAGGGCGGTGCAAGCCGCGCGCACCATGCGCACCGCGCGCGTTTCTTCGACCGTCTCCATCACCACGATGGGCGTGGAGGAATCCATCAGCACTTTCAGCCGATCGAAGACCTTGTCCATATCCGTTTGACCGCTCAGGACTTACTCTCGTACAATAACGTATTCGGTACCCACCGGAATATCTCTCTCGTAGAAACGAAGGTAACCAAAGAGCATGGCAAATCATTTATCGGCGCTGAAGCGCGCCCGTCAGACGGTCAAGCGGACCGCCACCAACCGGACTAACACTTCGATCCTGCGTGGCATTCTGCGCGAGCTGCGGGAAGCCATCGCCAAGGGAGACAAGGCTGCGGCCGAGAAGAGTTATCGCGAGACCGTCTCCGCCCTCGACAAGGCCATTCAGAAGGGCGTGATTCACAAGAATACGGCGGGGCGCTACAAATCGCGCTTGTCGGCACGGGTTCGCGCCATCGGCGCATAGTAACTTTTCCGTCGCTCTATGCGAAGTTTCATCACGGCAACCCTCCCTCGGGTTGCCGTTTTGCTTCTGATGGACTCTTTCATCGTAGACACATTCACCACCGAGTCCTGGACACACGGAGCAACTACCTTGTCATTCGTATTTCCGTCGTCGGTCGTCGGTTGGACGGGGTTCGCCGACGACTGACGGCTGGTGACTGACGACTGCCTTACGGTCTGGGCTTGTCGCTGACTTTCTTGCACGGATAGTCCCCATTCCAGAGAAGCGCCTCCATCCTGCCCGCTTTATCTCGCCTGAAGCCGACCTTTACATACAACTGCCGGTAGAAGAATGAGTCTCTGCCGGTCGGTTCAAGCGGCAAGTAGTCCCCTCCCGTTCCCCGCAAGTAGAGAGCTCCTCCCTCAGCCCGAACGTCCAGCAGCAATGTCGGGTTCACCTCGTAGGTCCCGGCAAATTCCTCCGGATGTGAGATAGAGTCCATCGTTGTTCGAGAAGTGGGTAGCTGGGGACTCTCGCCTAAGGCGATTGCCGCCAGGTCATCTGCGAGGACGTTCACCGCTGCATCCTCCAGATTTCCCAGGACAATCACGGTCAGGTTGTCATCCGGGAACAAAGAGACGTGCGAGGCGAAGCCGGGATCGCGCCCGTTCTGCTCAATGTACCTGCGCTTGCTCCTGGTCTCGCGCGCATTCCAGCCATATGGGGAAGGCAGTTTGCGAACGTCGAAGAATCTGCCCACCTCCAGGGCACGGCACCACGCAAAGAGATCGCCGGTGGTCGAGTACAGCGAGCCGGAGCCGGTGAGGATCGTCTTGTCGTAGAACGGCGCGTTGCGGATGCCATGGTCGCCGAGCGCGGGCTGATATCCGCTGGCCCGTTCCGGAATCAGCGCTTCATCCCGGAACATCCCTGTGTCCTTCATACCCGCCGGCTTCAGGATCTCATCGGTGAGGAACTGCTCGTAAGACTTCCCGGAAACCTGCTCAATGATGTAGGCAAGGAACCCGTACCCGGTGTTGCTGTAGCTGTTCTTGCTTCCGGGCAGGAAGTCGAGAGGCTTGGTTTTCACCCAGGCAATCAACTCCGGCAGCGTGACGCGCTGATACTTTTTGGTCGCATACTCGGGCAGCGAATAGTAATCGGGCAGCCCGGAACTGTGCGCGAGCATCTGCGCAATCGTGATGCGCTCGCCGTTCAGAAAATCGGGTACGTATTTGCTGAGCGGGTCGCTGAGCTTGAGCTTGCCTTCCTGTTCGAGCCGGAGAATGGCAGCCGCGGTGAACGTCTTGGTTACAGAAGCGATGTGGAACTTCGTTTTCTCCGAGTTCGGAATTTCCCACTCGTGATTCGCCATGCCATACGACTTCTGAAACAGGACGCGCCCATCCTTGGCGACCAGGATCGAGCCGCTAAAATCTCCGTTGCGAACGTAGGCCTGCACTTGCCGATCGAACCGGGTTGCGCCAGCCTGCGCCGCCAGGAATGGAGCGAGCAGCAGGATCGATGCTGCCAGAACGAGAAGGGACGCGCCGGCCGCGCTGCATGCGCGATCCTTCACAAGCACACTCCAAAATGCTCCCGCAGCGCGGCCCGCCATTCGTCTTCGTTCTGTAACCGGCGCTCCTGGTGGAGTTGCCCGGTGGTGCGAATGAGCTTCAGGTCCGAAAGCGTAATCCGGCCATCACGCAGGGGGAGGGTGCAGATTCGCTGGCGGGTGAAGTGCGAGTCCGGCGAAGTCTGCTGAAACTGGCAGCGAGGCTCGAACTCGCCCAGCACATGCGGGGTCTGGGTGAACTGGTACTGCGGTTTCCAGGCTTTGTCAGAGAGCTGGCCCTGCACGATCATCACCTCTCCCACTGCAACCATACGGAACCGGCGCTCGCCTTGTTCCTGCTCGATCTCAGGCTTTAGACGCAGGGGTTCGAGAAAGGAATCACCGAAGCCGACGTCCGCCAGCCAGGGCTCGTCGAGATCGACCCGCAACACCAAATGGTCGAACTCGGCCGAGGCGCTGCCATCCTCTCGGGAAACCCGCGCGGACAGCAACGTGACCCGGAACCCAAGTTCCCGGAGCAGCGCCGCCAAAGCGCCGTTCAGTTCGTAGCAGAAACCGCCACGGCGCAATTCGACGATCTTGTGAAAGAAACGTTCCTCGTCGCAAGTAATCTTCCGGCCAAGCGAGATATCGAGGTTTTCAAACGGCACGGTAAAGAGGTGAGCGACATGCAGCCGCCGAAGCGTTTCCGCGCTTGGATCGGCAGGCCCAGTGAACCCGATGCGCGCAAGGTAGGCAGCGATATCCATCCGAGCTATTGGATGTTGTCTCTCTTCTCGAGATTGTGTCTAGCACAGAGGATCTGAATATTTGCCGCGTCTTTCGAAGACCCTCCCTGCGAATACGGGATGATGTGATCGAAATGAAGGTTCTCCTTGGAGCCGCACTGTATGCAGCTTCCCTTATCCCTCTTCCAGACCTCAATTTTGACTGCGCTGGGAATTACTCGATCATCGTCGATTTCAAAACGAACGGCTGCAGGCGAGAACTCCGGAGAAATCTCATCCAACATTTGTAGTCTGAACTTGAACACCTGCCTTCGTTCATTCGTTTCCTGCCAGCCGTCTATCAATTCAAAGAGGCCGTTGTAAACCCAAATACCATCTCGGATTTTCTCGAACACCCGCACCTGTTCGGCTGGTGCCTTGCCGGATTTGAATCGACGGACAGCATCGATGAAGAGACCGTTCTGTGTGAAGCGACCGTTCGGCTGAAATTCCGGTTGATCGACAAACTTCGGATCAGGCCCATCCTTGCGTCTCGGTGCGTCATGACCTTCGTACACCACAACCCGTCCGCCTTGCTCAACGCGGTCCTCGTACGGGGCTCCCGGACGAATACTCATTAGGATGAGGCTCTCAGTGTTTCGGAGACGGAAGTTCATCCCTCGCTGCAGACTGATCCCGTAGAGGTCGCACATTTCGCGGTAAGAGACTACATCTTGCGGCGCAAGCATGGGTCCATCAGAAAGCGACGTACGTGTGTCTTAGCTGGCGACCGACGACCAACGACTAGATCTGCAACTCATCCTGCAACCAAGCCGACTCCGGCCGGGGCTCGGCCGTCAGGTCGAGCACGAGTTTCTCCAGCACCAGCCGTTTCGTCGGGGGATTGGAGCGCAGCGCCAGGTCCGACTTTGCAATCAGGCGGATCGCGCTGGTCAGCTCGCGCTTCGATTTGTAGCGCCGCGCCTGCTTGATGATGTCTTCCGCCGCAAAGGGAGGCACGCGGAAACCCTGCCACAACGCCGCCCACAACGCCCGCTGGTCGCGCACGTTGCGCTCGAGAATCACCAGCATCTGCCGAAAGGTTTTCGCCAGCATGTACAGATGCCCGATCGCGGCCTCGTCCCCGTCGCCCGTCGACAGGATCGCATCCAGCACTTCCAGGGCCCGTACCCGGTCTTTGGCGGAAATGGCGTCGGTCAACTCGTACAGCGACCGCTGTTTGGCCGCGAGCACCATGGTTTCCACATCGCCCAGCGTGATGCGCTTTTTCTCGCCCACGTAAAGAATCAGTTTCTCCAGTTCATTGGAGATCATCATCATGTCGCCGCCCAGCGCGTCCACCAGCTCGCGCGCCGCCGTCGGTTTCCATCTTCACATCACGAGTGGCGCAATATTCGCCGATCCAGCGTACCGCCTCACTTTCTTCCACGCGCGCCAGTTCGACGATCCCGCAGAACTGTCCCAGGGTTTCGCGAATGCGCTCGTAGCGCTCCTTGTCGGTCAGGTCCATGCGGCGGACATCAGCGGGAATGCTGATGTGGTCGGCGACGAACACCAGCAACGCGTCGGGATTCGGATTCTTGCAATACTCTTCGATCGCGGCCAGCTTCTCTTCGTTCGATCCCCGGCCAAAAAGCGTTTTCACACCGCGCACGAAAAACACCTGGAAGGGCGCCATCAGCGAAGGCGTTCGCGCCCGGTCGAGAACTTCGGTAAGGTCAGTGTCGGCAAGGTCAAAATCAAACAGGCTGAAGTCGCGCAGATCGCTCGGCACCAGGTGTTCAAGGATCGCTTCCCGGAAGCGCTTGCGGAAGAAGACTTCATCGCCCACGAAAATGTAGACGGGCCGCAGCTTCTTTTTTTCGACCTCGGAGACGAAGCGCTCGGCTTGGGCAAAGGCCTTCATCAGAAGCCCTCCAGGACGCTGCTGACCAGGGTCTGCGCAAAATCGCGGGAGAGCCGTCCCATGGCCGGAGAATCTTCCTCGAAGAAACTGCTGGGCTCCTGCGACACCTGGTACTGCTCGCGGAACACGTATGCCGGATTCTGAAAGAGGATTTTTCCCTGGCGGTCCACCAGCGACACTCGCATACTAACCACCACCAAAACGCTTTCCGCCCGCCCGGTCTTGGAATCATAAGTCAGCGGCGAGCTGCTGGTGGTGAGGACCGTTCCGCGCAGGGTTGCATCGGCCGCCTCGCTGGCCTCGTTGAGAATCTGGTAGCGGGTGCGGGTGGTGAATTCGTGGACCACGGCCGAGGTCAGGGATTGTTCGATCCGGTAAGTCTGCGATTGATTCACAAAGGCCGGGATGGCCAGCGTCTTCACGTTTTCCGGCAAGGTGACGACGTGACCCGCCGTATGGTATCCGCACCCCACACTCGCAAGCGCCAGGGAGGCGAGCGCAACGCCCAGCCCGCCCAAGATACCCTGCGAGTGCAGCCCATTCATTGGCCCGCTCCGTGATCACCGCCCGCGCAGCGAAGTACGCGTAATCTGCTCACTGGATCTGGCCTCGAGGCCTGGTCGGCGTCATGGTCTCCGCGCACTCCACTGCGTTGACCGCCGCGATCCGCAGATTGTCGGTGGCCGCCCATACCCATACCCCGCTTGCGTGGTTCTCATCGCGCGCCAACGACATCAGAATATCGCCCTGCCCAGCGGCGTTGACGTTGCTCGGCGCGTCCTCCGCCTGGCGGGTTATCGTGATGTGCTCGCCGGCCAGCGCATGGGAAAGGTCCCCCAAAGCGACGGAGTCTTCCATTTCCAGGTAAATCGAAAAAGCGTGGCCGTGGAAGATTGGCGCCTGGATCAGCTGAATCGAAGGCTGCAGCGCTGGCGGACCAGAAATCCGCTGGTAGTGCTTCATAATCCGTTGTCGCGTGGATTGCAGGGTGGGAGTGGCGTTGGGACCGTACGTCTCCGCCAGATTGAAAGCCACCTGGGTGTCGAAGACGCTTTTCGGGAGTTCCTGGAACGAGAGCAGGTTGACGGTTTGCTCGTGCAACTCGTCCATGCCCTTCTGCCCGTGTTCGGAAGCGGGTTCCAGCACGGTGCAGATCGCACGCCGCAGCTTGCCCGCATTTTCCGCCCGCAAGGCCACCAGGGCCAGGGCCACCGCCGCCGGATGCGCGACCACGCACGGACCGGGCTGCAACTCCAGCACCGGCGTCTGCCCGAGCTGGCGCTCAATCCAGGGCGAGCGGACAGCCGCCGTCGGTTCGTCTTCCAGCGCGTAGGAGAGATCCACGATCGCGCTGCCGGCATCGCGCGCAGTTTTCCAGTTCTTGCGCGTGGAATTCTGGTCGGACGCGAAGAAAGTGAAATCCAGGTGATCGAACTGTTCCGTCCGCACCCTCTGGATGAAGGTGACCTCGTCGCCCATCGTTTCCAGCTGCCCCAAGGCTTCGTCGTCATCCAGCAACTTCACATCGACCGCCGGGAAGTTGCGGTCGTTGAGCACCTCGGCGATTTCCTTGCCCCGTAGCGAGGCGGCGCCCACGATCGCCACCCGGTAGGGCTTGGCGCGCATCGTGTCGGTGGTGGGAACGGTGGCCGGTTTGAAGGGGGAACTCATGAGGGCTGGGAAGCCTCCTTGTATACGGGCGGAGCCGGTGGTCTGGGCTTGCGGCGGATAATCCACTGCAACCGCCACCACACACCTGAGAACATGTAGATGATTGCGATGCCAAAAAGGACCCAGCGCGACCAAAACCAGATCGACACAAAAATCGCGGCCAGCAGCATCATCACGCGAAAGGGCTGCCGCGAACTGAAGTGAATGTCCTTGAAACTGTAGAACCGCCACGTGCTCACCATCAGGTAGGCGACGGTAAGAACCAGCAGGAGCCACGTGATCACCATCGAGGGAGAATCCAGGGGAGTTCCGAGGGTAAAGTGCACAACGGCAGCGATGACGCCCGCACCGGCGGGAATCGGCATGCCGACGAAATACTTCTTGTCGGGCCGCCCCGGATTGGATGGCTGCGGGTTCACCATGATGTTGAATCGCGCCAGCCGGCTGGCACCCGCCACCAGAAAAAGGAAACTGGCCACCGCCCCAAATTGCCCCAGCTTGGTGCGCAACTCCGGGTATACCCAGGTCGGCAGCAGATGGAAACCCCACATGTAGGCGAGTAGCGCGGGAGCCACGCCAAAGGTAATGACATCCGCCAGCGAATCCAGTTCCCGTCCAAAGTCGCTGCTGGTCTTCGTCATCCGCGCGATGCGGCCGTCGAGGCCATCAAACAGGACAGCAAATCCGATCGCCTTCGCGGCAAAGTCGAAGTGCCACGCCTCCGCCACTGTGCCGTGCATCGTTTGCAGAATCGCGTAGTAGCCCGCCGCCAGGTTTCCGGTCGTAAACAGCGACGGCAGGATGTACATCCCCTTGCGCTGACGGCGCGGCGGATGGTCCTCCTTGCGGCGCTTCGGAACGTCCACCAGTTCGCGCTCGCCCAGCTCATCCATCACTGCGCTCCTTCGCTCGTAGTTCGCGGGCCGGCACTCGCCAACTCCTGGCGGGCATGGACATAGGCCAGAATGGTGGACGCGCCCTTCACATGGTCTCCCACCTTCACGGCCGCCTGGACACTCGGTTCCATCACCACGTCGACGCGCGAGCCGAACTTGATGAGGCCGACTCGCTCCCCGCGCGCGACCCGCTCGCCAACTTTTTTGTAGAACACGATTCTGCGCGCGATCAATCCGGCGATCTGCTTGAAAACAACCGTCTGCCCTTCGCCCTCGACCGTGACGATGTTCTGTTCGTTTTCCTCGGCCGAGTGCGCTGCCATCGCATTGAGGAACTTGCCCTTCTGGTAGCGTACGCCGCCAATCCTTCCACCGATCGGAGAACGGTTCACATGCACGTTGAAGACGTTCAGGAAAATACTGATGCGCAGCCGCTCGGCGCCGTCGACCACAATCTTCGCGATGTCGGTCACCCGGCCATCCCCCGGCGAAACGATCGCGCCCGGCGTATCGGGAACCACGCGTTCCGGGTCGCGAAAAAACCACAGGCAAAAGGCAGCCAGAAGCCACGCCGGGACCGCCCAGAGCGGGCTCGTGAGCCAGCCGATCAGCAATCCTGCCAGCAACAAGGGTAGGGCGTAGTAATAGCCGTCGCGGACCATGGGAGACTTTTAGAATTATAGTGCAGCCGGGCGTGTAGCTGTTTTTAACTTAACTGCAATAAAAAAAGGCGCTTACAAGCGCCGGGTTTGGAGAAACATATCACCCTTGACGGCTAGGCCGTGTGTCGTTGGACGGGAATTAGGCTACCTGGTTCTGAACCTGCTGCCGGAAGTGCCGCTCGATGGACTCCATCTGGTCCTTCAGGCGCAACTTCAGCTTCTTCAGCCGGACCTCTTCCAGTTTTTCGTCTTCGGTGAGATATCGTTTTTCGGTGAGTGATTCGAGTCTTTGTGCGTACTGCGTATGCTCCACGGCCAGTTTGCGGAATTCGTCGTGACTGGCCAGGAGTTGGTCTCTCGGAGTCATCCAGCAGACCTCCTACCCGATTTGAGACTTAAAAATTACCACAGGCCCCGGGGCGCAGCAATCCAATTTTCTACTGAGGGGTGCTTCGAGTCACATCGCTATGTGACGGTATTTGCACCGTTTGGGGGGCAGTCAGGCGAAGGACAGGCGATACACGATGGCATCTTCTTCCGGTTGTGTGTAATAGCGGGAACGCCGTCCGCCTTCCACGAATGCCCATTTCTCGTACAAAGAACGCGCTGCCCGGTTTGACTCGCGCACCTCGAGAAAAACCGCGGTGGCCCCCTCCGACCTGGCCTGGTCCAAAAATTGGCCTAACAGCCGGGTACCCAGGCCGCGCCTGCGAGCCGCGCCCGCAACCGCGATGTTCTCGATCTCCCACTCGTCCGCGACCTGGTGTGCCACCAGGAAACCCTGCATGCCGACCACTTCTTCGATCACCCATGCGACCCGCCGGGGTGAGCCGCCGCCGAACACGCGGTCATACTGCTCGCGCGACCAGTGCGCCGCGGTGGCGGAGTGGTGCACCAGGCGCATCATGGCGGGAATATCGGCGGGGATAGCGGGGCGAACGTTCATGGAAGTTCAGGTGTCAGGTCTCAGGCCTCAGCTCGTAGCTCGCAGCTTCTGTTCACTCGCTCTTCGCGAAGATTTCGGCGTCGGACCGCCGGATGTAGTTCGCTTCGAGGTCCGCGGGAGCGATCGTCTTGCCGGCCTGAATCTTCTCCCATCCGAATCGTGCAACCAGGTCGCTTCGGGGATGCGCAACCTGTTCGACTCGCAAACCGGCGGCGCGCGCTGCCGCGATCAGACTTGCATCGGGCGAAAGAACGATCGCGCCGGCGGCCGCCGCTAAGACCTCCTCTCGCGAAACCAGACGCTCACTCAGCATCCGGACACTTGCCCCGACCTCGTACTCTCCGGCGTACACTTCGCCCCGCCCTGCGTCCAGAGCAGCGAAGACTCTCCCCGTGGACTCGCCGCTTCGCGCGACCGCCTCCAGAAGAGAAACGGCCGCGATGGGTTTCTCGAGAATCTCCGCCAGCGCCTTGATCGCAGCTAACCCCACGCGCAGGCCCGTGAATGATCCCGGCCCGGAGGCCACCGCAAAGCCTGCTATGTCCTGTTTGCTCAGCCCGTGTTTTTTGAGCAGATCGGCAATCTGTGGCACGAGCTGGGCCGAGAACGTTCCACCTTCCAGGGGCACGACCTCAAGGATTTCAGGTGTACCCGCCGTGCCGCCTCCAGCCAGGCCGTCCGGCACGCGCGCCAACGCAATGCTGCCCAGCTTTCCGGATGTATCCGCAGCCAAGAGGATCATGTCAATTCGGGGAGTTTCCGTCACCAGGGAAAACATCGCGGGGGTTGTGCTATTACCCCTCCACCAACTCCAGCAGCACTCCACCCGCGCTGGCCGGGTGCACGAACACGTAGCGGTGCCCGCCCGCTCCCACCTTGATCTCGTTCGAGACCAGACGCACTCCGTCTTTCTTCAATTTCTCCACCGCGGTCACCAAGTCTGGGACACGCATGCAAACGTGGTGTAGCCCTTCACCGCGCTTGGCGATGAACTTGGCTATGGTCGAGTCTTCCGAGGTCGGCTCCAGCAATTCCAGACGGCTCTCGCCCACCGGCACCATCACCAGGCGCACCTTTTCCTGTTCGACGGTTTCTTCGGGCGACACGCTCAGTCCTAACTTCTCGTAAATGCGCTTGGCTGCGGCCAGCGACTTCACGGCAATGCCCAGATGGTCAATCGTAAACATCACTGCCCCGCTTTCCGGACGATTTCCTCCACCAGCGTATAGGGATCGCGTTTATGCTGCGCGACTTCGGCGGCGTACTGCTCGACCTGCCCATCCCCGAGCTGCGTCCGCGCTCGTTCGAGCATGGCATCGCGCAACATTTCGAGCAGCCTTTCCCGCCAGTTGTGGATGTTGCGCTTGAGAACGAGATTCTCCTTCTCGAGGTAGGCTTCGTAATCGCGGATGGCAGCAGCCAGCTGTTCCACTCCTTTGCCTTCACTGGCGACCGTCTTCACAATCGGCGGAACCCAGTGGTCGTGGCGCATCGCCAGGGATTGCATGGCGCGAATCTCGCGCTCTACGCGCTCGGCGCCTTCGCGGTCGCTCTTGTTGATCACGAAAATATCCGCGATCTCCATGATGCCGGCCTTGATAGTCTGCACATCATCGCCCATGCCGGGCACCAGCATCACGATGGTGACGTCGGCCAGCCGCACGATATCGACCTCGTCCTGGCCCACGCCCACGGTTTCGATCAGGATCAGGTCGCGGCCGGAAGCATCGAGCACGGTGGCCACGTCGGCGGTGGTGCGAGCGAGCCCGCCCAAGGACCCGCGCGTAGCCATGCTGCGAATGTAGATGCCCGGATCAGCATAGTGATCCTGCATGCGGATGCGGTCGCCCAGAATGGCGCCCCCGGTGTAAGGGCTGGTGGGGTCGACCGCAATGATTCCCAGGGTCTGCCCCGCGTGCCGGTAGTGCCGTGCCAGTTGGTCGACCAGCGTGCTTTTTCCGGCGCCGGGCGGTCCCGTCATGCCCAGAATGCGCGCCTTGCCACTGTACGGGAACAACGCTTTCAGGAGCGCACTTGATTCCGGACCGCGGTTCTCAACGGTGCTGATGGCGCGCGCCAATGCGCGCGCGTCACCGGAGCGCAACCGCTCCATCCAGGCTTGCAAGTGGTCTTTCAAACTCTAAAGTGTAAAGCAGAGGCGCGGGCTTGGGAAACACGCGATGCAGGGTCCCGCCAGGAAGTCTTGCTCAGCGCAAGCGCACTTGCCCGCGGCTGCCGTTACAATCGCTGCCATGCCGGACACCGCCAATGCACGCCTGGACCGCGTCCTGGCACAACTGCGTCTTTACGAACATCCCCTGATGAGCTTCTCCGCGCACGCCAAGGGCGAAGGCGTCGAGGTAAGCATTCAGCTGATGCACTGCGCGGTGCCGGTGCACACCTACGTGTACGAATTGCACCCGCGCGATCTCGACCATCCGCAGTTTGAGTGGCAGTTCCAGCGGCAACTTTACGACGCGTTGCACGATTACATGGTCGAGATGTTCATCCGGACTCCGCAGGATCGCGTGGACCGGCGCGAGCGCGGCCTGTGAACCTTCGCCAGAAGATCGAGCAGGAGATCCGGAAGCATGGACCGATTCCCTTCTCGCGTTACATGGAACTTTGCCTCTACGATCCTGAGCTTGGCTACTACTCGAGCAGTTCGGAAAAATTTGGCAAGGCGGGGGATTTTTATACTTCCAGCGACGTGCACGCTGTCTTCGGCCGGCTGCTGGCTCGTCAGTTCGACGAGATCTGGCGCGCGCTCAGTGAGCCCGCTCAGATTGAGCTCTTGGAATTGGGTCCCGGGCGCGGATTGTTTGCTCAGGATGTGCTCGACTGGTCGGAGAAGAAATTCCCCGCTTTCTTCCGCGCCCTGCGCTACACGCTGGCGGAGAGCTCGCCATCCTTGCGTCAGCGCCTGCAATCGTCTTTTCGCAATTCCATCGAAGCCGGCAAGGTTGGTTTGAGCGAGAATGGAACCCTCGACAGGACTTCCGCCCCTGAGACCCCCATCATCCTCTTTGCGAACGAATTCTTCGACGCGCTTCCGGTCGAGGTTCTTTCCGAAAAGGGAGCACTGCGAATCGCCGCTCGCGACGGACGCTTCGTGGAGGAATGGGCGCCCGCATCGGCCGCGGAACTGGAATTCCTCGACCGCTACAGCGTGCATCCGGAAGGCGGGGCTCGTAGCGAGGCAACCCTGCCTGCCCTCGAACACATGGCACGGCTTGCCGCCAGCATGCAACGCGGTTTCCTGATCGCCATCGACTACGGCTACACGCGCGAGGAGCAACTCGCCGGGCGTCATCTGGGGACGGTCATGGCCTATCGCCAGCACTCCGCCAGCCCCAATCCCTACGAAGCTCCGGGCGAACAGGACATCACGGCGCACGTGAACTTCACCGCCCTGGCGGCCGCCGCGGAAACGAACGGAATGCACGTTCACAAGCTAGTTACGCAATCCCAGTTCCTGATGGGGATCGGCGAAGTCAACCAGTTCGCCGACGCCTTCGAAGAATGCCGCCTCCCCCAGGAACGCGCGAAGGTGGCCCTGCAACTCAAACACCTGGTCACGCCCGCGGGAATGGGCGAAACTTTCCAGGTATTGGCGGCCAGCAAGGGAGTCGACCGGAGAAGCATGGAAGGTCTGAGCGGCCTGCATTTCGGCAGAACCTGACCAGACAGTCGTCAGTCGCCAGCCATCAGTCGTCAACTGCTGGAGCTTCAGCGCCGGCCTGCATGCATTGAACCAGAACCGGGGCCAATGAGTGTGATGGGGCACGCGGGATCCGGGCACCCGCTTCTGACCGCTGCCGCCGCCCGGAGCTTCTACAACAACCCCAACGGCTGGGGCTCGATGTCTCCACCATCGCAGCCCATCCCCGGGCGGCCTGTGCCCTTGAGCGATTCCTTAAGAATCGTAGCCGGGGCCGCCAGGCGACCCGCACTCTTTCCACAGCTTTTCCCAATTCCAGATCCCGGACGCCACCTCGTTCGGCAACGGGAATCCGAGCTGATGCGCGAGCATACACACCTGCCCGCGATGGTGGGCTTCGTGAGAAAGCATGTAGCACAGCATTTCCAGGCCAACCGGCCAAGGCCGAGCCCAGCCGTCTCTGCGAAACTTCTCGACGCGGCCCCCACAACCGCCGAGCGCTTCAGCGAGCATCTCCGCGCAGCGAGCGGCGCTCTCGGCCAATCCCGCACGGGCCTGCTGCGGCGTGCAGTGCGCGCGGTTGAGCTGTGGTGGAACCTTCAGATGCGGAGCTGTAAGCCTGACCCACTTGGAGCGGACATTGTGCATGTGCGTGAAGATCGCCGCAATGGTGCGGGCCTTGCCGGGCGGTTTGGCTCTCCAGGCGGTAGGGTCAAGATGTTCGATAAGAATCTGGTTCATGCGATCATTGGCGGCAAAGATCTGGACTGCGGCTCGGCCGAGTTGAGTGTGAACCTTGTGTTGACGCGTGGTCACGGCTCCCTACTCCTTGACCTATAATACTTCCGGGCCGTCGGCAAACCGGAGACGATGCAGTAGTTGTTGAAGTATCCCCATCTCTAACAATGTCGGCGGTGTCAAGACGTTTTCAAGCACACTGCAGCGTCCGCTCCGATTGGAGCGCCATTTCGCTCTAGTTGAGATTTGCTGGCCAACCTTAGGCTCGCTTCTAATCGTTGCGGGTCATGCACTCAGTCCGACCCAACCATCTCTTCGATCGCAACCTCGATCATGATTACTACTTCGAACTCCCCCGCCGAGAGGGGAGCGGGATGCCCAATCATTACGGCGGTGATTTACTGCACACCATGGGGATTTCCGGGCTCTCCCGCGTGCGAACCGAGCTGCTGCGTCTGTTCGTAGTCCCAGCCGCGCCGCCACATCCAGTACAACTCGACTGCCAGCTTGCGGGCCATCGCCACTTTCGCGATCTTTCTCCCACGTCGCATGGCGAGGTGAAAGAACTGGCTGCGCCACCGCGGATCGCTGCGCACCGTGACCTGGGCGGCTTCCACCAGCAGGAAGCGCAACAGCACGTTGCCCTGCTTGCTGATGTGGCCCAGCCAGCGCCGATCTCCGCTGGACTCTTCCGCCGGCACCAGCCCCACGTAGCTGGCAATCTGCTTCGCGCAGGCAAAACGTTCTGGCGTTCCAATCACTAACTCGAACGCCAGTGCGGTCAGCGGGCCCACTCCGGGATGCGTGCTCAGTTGCCGCGTCACGGGCCGTCGTTCCACGATCTGTTCCAGCTTTCCGTTCAGTTCATGGATCTTCGGCGTGACCCGGTCGAGTAGGTCGAGCAGGTCTTGCCGGCGTCGGCTAGCCCAAGGCGCCAGCGACAACCCTTCCAGTTCCGCCCGACCCGCCGGACGCCACAACGCTTTCTTGCGCCGGAGCCCCTCGTTGAGTGCCACCACGTGCAACTGATTCATGACCCGCGTGCGCATCTGCACCAGCCGGTGGCGATGCCACAGCAGTTGCCGCAGATCGCGATTCTCTGCATCCGGTACCCAGATTTTCGGGAAGCGATCTTCCAGCAACAGCCGCAGCAACAACTGCGCGTCCTGGCGATCGGTCTTCTGCTTGCGCACCCGTTTGGTGCGGATCGCGGCTGCGTCGCCAATCCACAGCTCGAACTGCAACTCATGCAGCAAGCGCTCGAACCAGCGCGCATGTCCACTGGCTTCCATGCCCACCCGCACCGGCACGCCATGTATTTTTAGATCGTGGTAGAACTGCTCGGCCTGTTCCTTGTGTCCCAGCCGTGCTTCGCTGAGTTCGCCCGTGTCGGTGTCCAGCCAAGCAATTTGTTGGAAGCCCGGGTGATAATCACATCCTATAATGATCATGTTCGGCTCCTTTCTCCCGAGCCTTCTTGGTTGGCTTTAGCACCACCAACTTTACTCGGGCCGGGGAGCCGACATTGTTATGGAATCATTACTATTGACCGGGTTTTGGAGCTTGCCGCTCCCACTTTTTTGGGTCGGGGGCGAGCGCATCTGCAAGAAGGGGCGGCATCTCCCGACCGCGGCGCGGTGAAGAATCTCAGGTTGATTCGCTTCTGGCTAAGTCATTGAAAGCACGCCGGAGGGATTCGATCGTCCGAAATACGCCCGCAACCGTTGCGCAGAATGCCCGTCAATGGCGTTTAGGAGCTCGCAGAGCGCAATCTGGCAACGCGGACATGCTTGGCGTCAGACGGCCCCTTCCAAAGCCCGCACAAGTGATCATGGCGCCAAAGTTATCTTTTAGTTAATGCGACCAAAATGACCAGATAAGGCGAGCAGGCCGTCAGTCGCCAGCGGAGCCGAGGGGAGGATGAGATCTGAGATCTGAGATCTGAGATCTGAGATCTGAGATCTGAGACCTGAGACCTGACACCTGCCTTTACGCTCCCGGCGCCGTCGTCTTCTCGCGTTCGTACGGCTTCTGAATGTATCTCCGCGCTTCGTCCCCGGCGCCCTGGGTATTGTCATTGGTCTGCAGCGCCTGGCGGTATTCGTTGACGGCGCGCTCGCGCTGGCCGGTGATGTCGAAGATCTTGCCGAGCTGGATGTGGCTCCAGACTTCGGTCCAGCGTGGGTCGCCATCGCCGTTCAGGCATTCGCGATAGGCATTCGGCGGCTGCCTGGTAATTGCGCTGCAGGAAGAACACCTCGGCGACCCGGTAATGCGCCAGCGAACTGTTCTTGTTGGCGTCGAGCGCCTTGTTGAATTCAACCAGCGCGCCCGCCAGGTCGCCCTGCTGCACCAGCGCCTGTCCGCGCATGATCGAGGCGCGCAGTCTGACCTCGCTCGAATTCTTGAGCACCTGGTTGTCGGGATCGACCGCGATCCGGCGCGGCTTGCCGAAGGTTTCGATGCTGAAGGGCGAATTCGTGCCCACCACCTCGATCCGCTTCTGTTCGGTCTTGCCGTCGGTATCGATCTTCAATTCGACCGGCATGCGGAACAAGTCGAGATCCTGCGAAATCTCGCCGACCACGCGGAATCCCTTGTTGCTGCCCAGGCGATACACGGTGTACTTGGTCTTGAACTCGGGCGCGCCCGTCGAATCGAGCCACTGGGTGAAGAACCAGGTCAGCTTCTCGCCGTACTCTTTCTCGGCGATCGTCTCGAAAATCACCGATGCTGGCCGACTTGCCCGCATACTGGCTCGCGAAGGTCGCGCATGATCTTGTAGAACTTCGCGTCGCCCACCACCCAGCGCAGCATGTGAAGGATCATCGCGCCCTTGTCGGTGACCAGGGTCTGGAATTCGGGCGAGAACACGTCGAGCTTGCTCGACGCTCGACAGCGGCACCGTGTCATAGGCGAGCGCGCCCACCGACATGTCCTTCACAGCTTCTTCCATGCCCATCGCGCCCGCGGCCTGCTCGACGTACATGGCCTCGGAGTAGCGCGAGAAGCCGTCGCTGATCCACCAGTCGTCCTTGGTCGCCGGGCTGACCGAGCACGCCCCACCACTGATGAGCGATGGTATTGGCGAGCAAGCGGTAGTTGGTTTTCTCGGTCACCGCGCGGCTGGCCATCGCGGCCATCTCGGGCGCCCAGGCCGTGGGCACGGTGTCATCCGGCAGTTCGACCACTTTTAGAGTGGGCGATGGCAATGGTCCAAACGCGGTGATGTAGTAGGTAAATTCCTTGACTGCGGCGTTGGCGTACTCCGGGGCCAGCTTCTGATGCAGCGGCTTGAAGAAGACGTGCAGGTCGACGCCGGCGTCGTCGCTCTTGCTTTCCTGAAACATGCCCGCGATGATCGTGCCCGGAAAACTTGGCTTGGTCGCTCACGAAGGTGTAGGTCTTTCCCGGCAAGGCTCCCGGAGTCTTCTTCGATGCAGGGCTATCGGCTACCGTCAGCTGCCCGCTTCCGATCACCACCATGTGCGACGGAACCGTAATGCTGATGGTCGAAGTGAAGCGATTCAGGCCGTATCCGTTCACCGGGAACCACCGGCCGGCATACAGCAGGTAGCTGGTGTCGTCTCCGATGGAGGCCAGTTTCAGACCCTGCACCGGGCTTTCGTCCGCGGAATCGAGGATGCCTTCGTACTCAAAGGTCATCGTGGTGCTGGAATCCTTGGTCATGCCGGCCGTTAATGGGATCCGCACCGACGAATCCTGGGTCACGCGCTCAGCGGACAGCGGCTTGTTGTTCGCGTCGGTCACCTTGGTGAGGCGCAGGGCATTGTTGAGTTCAAACGTCGCGACACTCAGGTCGTCGAGCGCGGTGAACTTGACCTTGGCTTTCGCGCTGATCTTGTGGGAATGAGGGCTCAGTTCCGCGTCGATCTGGTAATCGTCCACCCGGAGCCGTGGCTTCTCGGCCGACCATGCCGGCAGGGACGCGAAGAATACGAGGAGGAGCGAAAGGCTTCCCGAAAGGGCCGGGCGGCAGCGCCGACGGTGAACGCGCATCAAAAACGATCTCCTGGGATTCAACCCTTACCTATGATGAAGATTTTGACGCAAAAGATGCTGGCCGTACAGGGGTTAAGGGGCTTTTGGGAAAGTTATTTCACCGTAAGAGCTGCAATTTCGCCGAGGGCGGCTCCTAAGTCCGGTGCCGCAGTGTTTCAAGAACAGCGTCCGCGGCTCGCTCGGCCGCCGGACGCGCGTCGCCCGAGTCCGGGGAGCGCAACCGCGTCTTCACCCGCGCCAATCCCTCCAGCATGGTGGCGCGGGCGGGCCCTTCCGGCAGGATCTCCTTAATCCTCGCAACGACCCGCTCGGCCGTGAAGTTGTCCTGCACTAGTTCCGGGACAACCTTCTCGCCGGCGATCAGGTTCACCATCGCGAAATAGGGAACCTTGATGCGCGGCTTGCCCAGCGTGTAAGTAAGCGCAGACACACGGTAGACCATCACGAACGGCGTCGACATCATGGCGGCCTCCACGGTGGCGGTGCCGCTGGCTACGATGGCCGCGCGCGAATGATAAAGGGCGGGGAGCGCCTCCGACACAAGCGTGATTCCGCGCCCGCAGGTTCTTTCTTCCAACAGATGCCGGTCGAGCGTGGGCGCGACCGGCAACAGGAATTCATAGCCAGCGCCCAAAAGAGTCGCCGCGTCCAGCATGGTGGGCAGGTTCATGCGGACCTCCTTCACGCGGCTGCCGGGCATGAGCGTGATCCATTGCTTGGCCGAATCGAGCTTGTACTGTGCCGCGTAGGCAGCGCGCGTCACGGTGGGCGAAGGCAGATCGGCCAGCGGATGTCCGACGAACGTGGCATCCACTCCGCGCTCGCGATAGAACTTCTCCTCGAAGGGAAAGATCACCAGCGCCTTGTTGACGTACTTGCGCAGCAGTCTCACGCGGCCCTGCCGCCAGGCCCAAAACTGCGGGCAACGTAGTAGACGACCGGAATGCCGCGCTTGTGCATCTGCCGCGCCACCCGCCAGTTGAAAGCGGGCGAATCGATCACGATGGCGGCGTCGGGCTGCCGCCGGTCCGCTTCGGCAATCAGTTCGTGGAACAGGCCGTAGATTTTCGGAAGATGGCTGAGAATCTCGGTGATGCCGACGACGGCAAGATCCTTGGCCTCGACCACGATCTCGCAGCCGGCGGCCCGCATGCGCTCGCCGCCCGCGCCGAAGAACTCGAGCGTCGGGATCGCGGCGCCGCAGAGCCTCGATCAGCTGCGCGCCATACATTTCACCGGAGGCTTCGCCGGCTGAGATCAGGATTTGCACGGGGGACATTGTAGCGCCGACGTCTCGAGCGGCTGGGATGAAGGTGCGTTGCTTCACAGGGCGGATGGAGGCAAACGTAGAATCAGTCGTCCGCGCTGGCAGTGACTTCGGGCGCGCCGCTGGCGAAACGGGCATCTCCTGGTCCTTGTACTGCAACTGGTAGAGCTTGTAGTAGATCCCGCGCTGCGCCAGCAGTTGCTGGTGCGTGCCCATCTCGCGGACCTGGCCCTTGTGCATCACGATGATCTTGTCGGCGCGCTGGATGGTCGACAGCCGGTGGGCGATGATCAGCGACGTGCGGCCTTCGACCATGCGGTTGAGCGCGTCGCGCACGCGGAACTCGGTCTCGGTATCGACGCTCGAAGTCGCTTCGTCGAGAATCAGAATCTTCGGATCGTGCGCCAGCGCGCGCGCGAACGAGATCAGCTGCTTCTGCCCGGTCGAGAGCGTCGAGCCGCGCTCGCGGACTTCTTCTTTGAATCCGCCGGGCAGGGTGCGGATGAAGTCGGCCAGGTTGACGTCTTCGGCGGCCTGCTCGACGTCCTCGTCCTGAATCCAGTCGGTGCCCAGCCGGATGTTGCCGCCCACCGTGCCGGTGAACAGGAACGGATCCTGCAGCACGACGCCGAAGCGGCGGCGCAGATCGTTCAGGTCCATCTCTTTGATATCGACGCCGTCGATCCGGATCGCGCCCTGCTGCACGTCGTAGAAGCGCATCAGCAGCGAGATCAGCGTGGTCTTGCCGGCGCCGGTGTGGCCGACGACGGCGACCGTCTCGCCGGGTTCGAGGGCGAAGGTGACGTCGCGCAGAACCCAGTCAGGCTCGACCGACTCGCCGTCCCGTCTCCTGAGGATGCTGCGGCTGGAGCAGCCTCCGCCGCTTGCCCAAGGTATCCTTCGCGCGTACGCGCGCAGCACCGTAAGCGAACCAGACATGGTCGAACTCGATGCGCCCCGGGCCTTCGGGCTTTTTGGTCACGGCGGGCGACGTGATCTCCACCGGCGTATCCAGCAGCTTGAAGACGCGCTCGCTCGCCGCCATCGCCGACTGCAGGATGTTGTACTTCTCGCTCAGGTCCTGAATCGGACGGAAGAAGCGCTGCGCGTACTGCATGAAGGCGACCAGCACGCCGAGCGTCATCGCCAGTCTAGCGTGGACCGTACGTCTCGCGACATGCCACGGATCGCGTCATGCCGCCGAACCAGATGATGCTGGCGATCGCGATCGCCGACAGAATTTCGACCACCGGGTAGTAGACCGCGTACGCCATGATGGCGTCTTTGAACGCCTCCATGTGGCTGCGCGTTGATCGTCGGAGAACTTGTTGAAGGCGCGCTTCTCGCGATTGAAGAGCTGCAGCACCAGCATGCCCGAGACGTGCTTCCTGCAGGTAGGAATTGATGCGGGCGATGGCGGTGCGAATGCGGCGGTAGGAATCGCGCACCTTGTCGCGGAAGATCTTGGTGGCGCAGATGATGAGCGGAAGCACGGCGAAGGTGATCAGCGCCAGCTTCCAGTTCATGTTCAGCATGATCGCCGATGATGCCGAGCAGCACGAACACGTCCTCGAAGATCGAGACCACGCCCGCGGTGAACATTTCGTTCAGCGCGTCGACGTCGGTGGTGACGCGCGTGACCAGCCGGCCGACCGGATTCTTGTCGAAGAAGCCGACGTGCATGTGCTGCAGGTGGCGGAAGATCTGGCTGCGCAGATCGAACATCACCTTCTGTCCGGTCCACTGCATGAGGTAGGTCTGCACGAATTCCAGCGTGAAGCGTGAAGACCAGGAGTGCCGATGTAGAGGCCGCCGATCTGCGCGATGCCGGTCAGCGGCGCGGCGCTAGCAGCCATGCCAATCCAGAAGAGTGCGATCCCGGCGCCTTGGCCAGGTATTTGTCGATGGCAATCTTGGTGAGGAATGGGCCCGAGCACGTCCGCCACCGACTTCAGAATGATCGCGACCAGCGCCACCGACCACGTGCCACTTGTACGGACGCAGGTAGGTGAGCAGCCGCCGCATCAGCCGGCCGTCGTACGCTTTGCCTAGTACTTCTTCTTCCTGATTGGCCATACGAACGCTAGTCCAGAGTAATAGATGGCTGGGCTGAGGGCAAAGATGGAAAAAGCTTCGAGCTCTGAGCTTTTGAGCTACGAGCTTCGAGCGATTACCGAGCACAGAATTTGGATTACTCGTGGCTCGCAGCTCGCACTAAAGATGGCGCCGGGTGCGGAAGCTCAAGGTCGAGTTTTGAGCTCAAGTTTGGGCGGAGGCAGGCAATTGTTGCGCGCTTCCTCCTCGCGCAACTTCACTCGATTCTTTACCTTGCGCATCTCCTCCAGCCACTCGACCAGGGGCAGAACGCTTTCGTGATACAGCTCCCACGAAGATGCCTGCGGAAACGTCAGGTTTTGCCAGTGCCCGGGCCGATGCACGCTCAAAATGAGCTGCACCTCGCGCTCGGCCAGGGGAGCTTTTACGATCTTGTCTTCGGTCAATTCGAAGAGTTCCTCCGCCGAGAGCAGGTGCTGGATCCGTTGCATGTCGGCGAACGCCAGCGTGCCTTCAAAAATATCGGTCTTCTGCGCGGTCTCGCGCTCCAGGTGATACTGCCCGTCCGCCCGGAGCAGCACGCACACGTTTTCGTAGTTGTGCGCGTGCACCAGGCGCATCAGGTAGGAAGGAGTGCCGGAGGCATCCGACTGGGCCTGCACCCAGGGCACGATGCCCAGAGCGAGAACGAAAGCGAAGGCCACACCACGGGTGCCCACAATGGGCGCATTCTAGCGAGGCTCCCGGCCCGCGGCTATAGCTTTCTATCTACTGTCCGGTAACCGACGTAACACCAGGGCAGAGTTCTTCGAGCCGAAGCCCACGCAATTGCAGATGGCATGCTCGATCTGGGCCTGGCGGCCGGCCTCGGGGACATAGTCAAGGTCGCAGTGCGGGTCGGGCTTCTCGAGGTTGATGGTCGGCGGAAGCTTGCCAGCGTGCATCGCAATCAGCGTTGCCGCCAGTCCGGCCGCGCCGCATGCTCCCTGCGCGTGTCCGATCTGCGACTTCAAGCCGGACATGGGAATCTTCCGCGCCTGCGGCTCGCCGAGCGCAAGCTTGAGGGCCTGCGTCTCCACCCGGTCATTCATCTCGGTGGAGGTGCCGTGCAGGTTCACGTAGTGAATGTCTTGGGGCGCGAGCCTTGCTTCGTCCAGGGCCAGGGTGATGGCGCGCGCGGGCTCCTCCGGAGAGTCGCTCATGCGCACCCGGTGGAAGGCTTCGCAGGTCGAGGCGTATCCCGCGATTTCGGCGAACACGCGCGCACCTCTTGCCCGCGCATGTTCGTAATCTTCCAGTACGAACATCCAGGAGCCTTCCGCCAGCACGAAGCCGTCGCGATCGGCGGAGAAGGGCCGCGAAGCACGCTCCGGCTGGTCATTCCAGGACTGCGTCAGCGCGTGCAGGAGCGAATATCCCTTGATGATTCCCGGCGTGATGGGAGCATCCACACCGCCCGCCAGGTACATCGGTTGCACGCCTGCCTGAATGTGCTGGTAGGCAAATCCCATGGCATCGCTCGACGAGGTGCACCCTGCCGTGACCACGTGGCTGTAGCCGCGACAGCCGAAGCGCATGGAAACTTCGCTGGAGATCGTGCCCATGGTGCCGCTCGGAATGCAAAACAAGCTCACCTGCTTAACATGACCCGAGTGCCAGAGGCGGTATTGTTCCTCGGAAAACTCCTGCGCTCCGCCGCCCGAACCGAGGATCACGCCGATCTGACGCTGTTCGTCGAGCGACATGGCCGCATAGTCGAGACCGGCGTCGGCGAGCGCTTCGGCCGAAGCCGCCATGGCCAGGGGCACGACCCGCGACACGTGCTTGCGTTCGCGGGCATCGACCCAGGCCAGTTCGTCGAATTCCGGAATCTCGCCGGCGATCTGGACGGGCAGGCCGCAGGGATCGAAGCGCGTGATGCGCTTGACGCCCGATTTTCCGGCCAGCACGGCGCGCGCAAAAGCATTTTTGCCGATGCCGTTGGGGCTGACCACGCCCATCCCGGTGATGACGACGCGAGGAAGCATGCGAGGGCTAGTCCAATGGCACCGTGGGCCGATTCGTTGTCACAACAGCGGGCAGGCGTGATGGAAGTGGGATAATCAAGGAAGAATGCCGCTCGGCCTGTATCTTTCCGTTCCCTTCTGCCGCACCAAGTGCACGTACTGCAACTTCGCGTCTGACGTTTTCTCGCGCGCCGTCTTTGAGCGCTACGTGGAGCGCGTGTGCGCGGACCTACATACTACCCTAGAGACCGCCGAACAGATGGGCGGCCGCTTCGAACGCGAGGTCGACTCTATCTACCTGGGCGGCGGAACGCCCACCCTGCTAGATTCGCAGCAACTGCAGCAGCTGTTTGTCACCATACGGCAAAATTTTCGTTTGCTGCCGGAGACCGAAGTTACCGTGGAATGCGCTCCCGGCACGCTCACGCCCCCGGTTCTCGATAGCCTTCTGAAATGCGGGGTGAACCGGGTCAGCCTGGGCGTGCAGTCCTTTGTGGACCAGGAGTCAGCGTCGGTCGGACGCCTCCACACGAAGGCCAGCGTGCTGGACGACATTGCGCGTCTCCGAGGGGCTGGCATTTCGAATATCAATGTCGACCTGATCGCCGGGTTACCGCACCAGACGACAGAAAGCTGGAAGACTTCGTTGGATTCCACCATCGCGCTGGACGTTCCGCACGTCAGTGTGTACATGCTGGAGGTCGACGACGATTCCCGCCTCGGCCGCGAACTGATCGCCGGCGGCACAAAATACCATGCGCACTTCGTGCCCGATGAGGAATTGATCGCCAACCTTTACGAAACCGCCTGCGCAGAACTGAACGCCGCCGGGATTCTACAGTATGAAATCTCTAACTTCGCGCGCGCTGGGTTCGAGTCGCGCCATAACCTGAAGTACTGGACCCGCCAGCCCTATGTTGGATTCGGCGTGGACGCGCATTCGATGCTGGTGTCCTCTTCGGAAGGATTTGAAGCAGTGCGCTTCTCGACCGCGGATTCCCTCGAGCAATTCGTGGCTGCGGCGCCGTTGCAAAGAACTGAGGTCTCGCGCCAGGCTGCGCTCGAAGAAACTTTCTTCCTTGGCTTGCGGCTTGCCCAAGGCTTGGATCTGGAAGACGTCCGAACCAAGTTCGGAACGTTGGTCGTGACCGCGCTAGCCCGCACGATCGTGGAACTCGCGGGCGCCGGTCTCATCGGCCGGGAAGGGGATCGCATCTGGTTGACCGCCCAGGGCCGGTTGCTGTCGAACGAGGTCTTCGAACGTTTTCTTTCGCTCCCGGTCAATCCTGGCGAAAACGTCTCGAGCGCAAGAATCGCGCTATAATCCCGGCGTCAACGGACACGTGGGGGTGCCATGGGTCTCTACTCGCACTACGACGGCGCGCACAATCATCCGGTCAATCGCGCACTCCACATGATCGCGATTCCCGTCGGCTTCTCGTCTCTCATCGTGGTCTGGTACCACTGGATCATCGGCCTGCTGCTTATCCCGACGGCTTTCGCGCTCGCCTGGATCGGGCACTGGATCGAAGGCAACAAGCCCGCTTTCCTCACGAATCCCGCGCACGTTTTCGTTGCGCCGCTGTGGATGACCCGCAAGATTTTCGGCGTCGGCCAGAAGAAATCGGGTTAGGATCCATTTCCTTCTAACCGTTCGGTCGGTCGGAAGCGCGCCATGATGCGCGTCCAATCCCGCGATTCATGCGGGTTCCCGCGATTCTGCTTTTCAGCTGCCAAGGTAACTTTTCCCGCTCGCTACATCATGCTCTAATCAAAGGTTCCTGCTGCGAATGCAGATGGACACTGTGCAACTCCCCAAGATCAGGGACGCACTACGCTACCGGGAGGCATTTTGGATTTCCAGCTCAACGAAGAACAGCTCCAGCTGAAGAAGAGCGTCCGCGAATTCGCGGAACGCGAAATCCTGCCCAACGTCATGAAGTGGGACGAGGCCGGCGAATTTCCACTCGGCACCATCAAGGAACTGGGCAAGCTCGGGCTGCTGGGAATGGTCTTTCCCGCCGAGTACGGCGGCGCCGGCATGGGCTATGTCGAGTACGTCACCGCCATCGAGGAACTCTCGCGGGTGGATGGCTCAGTCGGCATCATCGTGGCGGCGCACACTTCGCTGTGCTCGAATCACATCTTTCTCGCCGGCAACGAAGCGCAGAAGAAGAAGTACGTCTCCAAGCTGGCCACCGGCGAGTTCATCGGCGCCTGGGGTCTGACCGAACCTTCCGCCGGATCCGACGCGGGCAGCGCCCGCATGACCGCCGCCAAGGCAAAAGGCGGCTGGGTGCTGAACGGCACCAAGACGTTCTGCACCAACGGGCACTACGCCGACGTGCTGGTCGTGCTCGCGGTGACCGACCGGGCCGCCCACACGCACGGACTCTCCGCCTTCGTCGTGGAAAAAGACGCCAAGGGGTTCCGCGCCGGCAAGAAGGAAAACAAGCTGGGCCTGCGCGCCAGCGACACGGCCGAACTGATCTTCGAAGACTGCTTCGTGCCCGCGGAAAACCTGCTGGGCAAGGAAGGCGACGGCTTCATCGACGCCATGCGCGTGCTCGACGGCGGGCGTATCTCGATCGCCGCCCTGTCGCTGGGCATGGCCGAAGGCGCCTACGAAGCGGCGCTGAAATATTCGAAAGAGCGCAAGCAATTTGGCAAAGCCATCAGCGACTTCCAGGCCATCCAGTGGAAACTAGCCGACATGGCCACCGAAATTGAAGCCGCCAAGCTGCTAACCCTGCGGGCTGCCTCGATGAAAGACGCCGGCATGAAGACCACGCTGGAATCGTCGATGGCCAAGCTCTATGCCAGCGAAGTTGCCGTGCGCTGCGCCAACGAAGGCGTGCAGATCCACGGCGGCTACGGCTTCATCAAGGATTATCCAGCGGAGAAGTTTTACCGCGACGTGAAGCTGTGCACGATCGGCGAAGGGACCAGCGAAATCCAGAGGCTGGTGATCGCGCGGCAATTGCTTAAGGATTAGTCTTACGAGCCGAGCAAGTACAGCACACCCTTGACGAACTCGGTCTTCCCTTCGGTGTAACCATCCCGGTCGTCGCGAAAACGCAGCGCGAGCTTTCGCTTGAGCAAGCTATATTCCGCCGCCTTGTCAGGGTGAGCCCGCAGGTAGTCGCGAAACTGGACGTGATTGCGCAGAGCCTCGCTTCCCTGCACCACTAGGTAAAGATGGTGTTGCGGAGAGCCCTGCGGACCTGCAAAGGCCTCCCTGCCTGGGACGCCCTGATCGCCGAGGTGCACGTACCCAATCCCGCCAAGCCGGCAGATGGCGTCGGCGAGGTCGGAGGCTGACCGCATGACTACATCAACATCGAGAATGGGTTTCGCGGCGAGCCCTGAAACTGCCGTGCTGCCCACGTGCTCCACCGCGACCGCCAGATGGCCGACGGCGTCGTACAAGCGGCTCCGCAATGTCTGAAGCGTCACGGGCCAGGCAGGATCATAAGGCACGATTTGAATGGGCTCGCTCACGACCGAAGAGATACTCGGCGGAAGGCTGCCGGCGGTCAAGTTGCGCCCCCAGGCACTGGGCAGTGCCCGGCCCCGGGTTCAAGGTCGGACGGGGGGTCTCATGTCCCGCCCTTTGCATCTGCTGGTGATACGCGGCCGCCCCAGGGAAAGTTCCGGCGCGATCCGGGGCACTTTAGACCGCCCTTCATGAGCAAGGGGTTAGCCGAGTTTGAGGGGGCCCGACCACCGTCCCTGCTCACCTTGTCCCCGGGAGCGCCGTCTAAAGATTCCGTGCCAACCCAGGGCAAGCACTGCGAGAGCCATGCCATCGGCTCGCAGTTTCCAATGAACAAATTGAGGAGGACTCCCATGTGCAAACGACATACCCCCGTAGTGTTTGGACTGATGGCGCTGCTCGCCGCCAGCGCCGCCTTTGCTCAATCGGTGCAGCTGAACCTGCCCCGCGACAGCCAGCGCGCTTCTGTCACGCAGCGCGTCGGCATCACCGACATCACCGTGAGCTACCATCGTCCCCTCGTAAAAGGCCGGACCATTTGGGGCAAGGTCGTTCCGTACGGCCAGGTCTGGCGCGCGGGAGCCAACGAAAACACCACCATCACCTTTACGGACCCGGTGAGCGTCGAAGGCAAGCCGCTCGACAAAGGGACGTATGGTCTGCACATGATCCCCAACCAGGATCAGTGGACCGTCATTTTCTCCAAGGTGAACACCGCCTGGGGCAGCTTCACTTACAAGGAGTCCGAGGACGCCCTGCGCGTCATGGTAAAGCCGCAGGCGACTGACTTGCGTGAGGCGCTGGCTTACGATATTGACCAGCCGACCGAAGATTCCGCCGTGGTCACCATGCGCTGGGAAAAGGTCGCGGTACCCTTCAAGGTTTCCGTCAAGGTCAATGAGATCGTGGAAGCAAGCCTTCGGCAGCAGATGCGCGGTCTCTCCCAGTACACCTGGGATGCATGGGATGATGCTGCCAGCTACTTGCTCGCTCATAAGGCTGACCTCGACGAGGCGCTCGAATACGAAAACAGGTCGATCGGAACCGAAGCCCGTTACGACAACTATTTGACGAAGTCGCAGATCCTGGACGCGATGGGCAAGAAGGAAGAGGCCAAGGCGATGCATGACAAGGCGCTGGCCATCGCCACGCCGCAGCAACTTCACCAGTATGCCTTCCAACTCAAAGGGCAAAAGAAAGACGACGAGGCCTACGCCGTCTGGCGCAAGAACGCGAAAGACCATCCGGATCTCTGGTTCACCCATTCCGGGATGGCCCGCGTTTATTCATCGCAGGGAGATTTCGACAACGCCCTGAAAGAAATGAAGATCGCCGAAGCGGGCGCGCCCGAGCAGAACAAGGTCTTCATTGAGGCCTTCATCAAGCGCCTCGAGGCCAAAGACGATATCAACAAGTAGAAGGGAATTTGTACGATTGCGAAGGGCGGCCCCCGGGAAGGGCCGCCCTGAATTCTCGTGTGGAGCGACAGGCGTCCGTCGGAACTGTCAACCCTGCCAATCTCTGAAAAGCGCGGCTTCGGCGCGCCGGAGGGCGTAGACGCCCGTCGCTCCACCGATCAACTATCCCGCTGTCATCGACGTTTCTGCGGTCTTCTGCTCGGGATACTCAAACACGCCCCGGCCCGATTTGCGTCCCAGGCGTCCCGCCTTCACATACTGCACCAGCAAAGGCGCCGGGCGGAATTTCTCTCCCAACGTCTTGTGCAGGTATTCGAGGATGTGCAGCCGAGTATCGAGGCCGACCAGATCCACCAGCTCAAACGGGCCCATGGGATGATTCAGCCCGAGCTTCAGGGCCTTATCGATATCCTCCGCGCTGGCGACCCCCTCCTGCAGCATGTGAAAGGCTTCATTGCCGATCATGGCATTGATGCGGCTGGTCACAAAACCCGGCGATTCCTTGATGACCACCACTTCTTTTCCCATGCGCCTACCCACATCCATCGCCGTGGCCAGCGTGTCGTCGTCAGTCTCGAGCGCTCGCACGATCTCGAGCAATTTCATTTTGTGCACAGGATTGAAAAAGTGCATTCCCACGATTTTCCTTGCCCGATAGGTGACGCTGGCGATCTCGGTGAGGCTGAGCGAACTGGTGTTTGAGGCGAGGATGGTCATGGGCCGGCAGATCTTGTCGAGCAGCGTGAAGATCTCGATCTTCGATTCCAACTCCTCCGGCACGGCCTCGATCACGAGGTCTGCCGGGCGCGCGGCCTCGTCGACCGACCCGGCATATTCCAGCCGGGCAAAGGCTGCGTCGGCGTGGCCGGCGGTTACCTTGCCTAACTCGATAGCCTTGTCGAGGTTCGCGCGGATTTCCGACTCCGCCCGCCGCAGCGCATTCGGAAGAATGTCTTCCAGGATCGTACGGTAACCACCGAGCGCGGCCGCGTGGGCGATTCCGCGCCCCATCGTACCGGCCCCGATCACCGCGATGGTCAGGATCTCGGCCACTACTTTCCTCCGCTCTTTTGGAGTTGCTGCAGGACTTCGCCGAAGCCGGTAGCGACCGACCCCATGTACTCGGAAAGGCGCTTGCGCTCTTCTTCGGTGATGGTGCCGAGGGTCGAACTGATGCGGCGCAGAGTGGCGTTGATGTCGTCGACGTAATTCATGAGGCGGATGAGTTCTCCACTGGCTGGCATATGAGGGCTCCTGCGCCCGCGGCTCAAGCATCCGCCGCATCCCTGGCATCGGGCCACGGACAACAGCATCGGCCGCAAGCGAACCTCCCATTCTCAAGGGTGCAAGGAAATTAGTAAAGCGGTTGACCGGCCCGGCCGGTGTGGAAGGCCGCGTAGAATGTCGATGCCTCAGGAGACACGCATGGCGAATGTCGACGCGGGATTACCCGAGGAGCGGACCTCCATTCTGCACATCGCCCGAAGCACGATCGCAGCCCTGGCTTCTCAGCTGATCGCTCGTGGTCTGCACATGCCAGAACCGTACTGGGCGACCGTGACAACCATCGTCGTCATGCAATCCTCTCTGGGCGCGGCCTGGAAAGTCTCGCGCAAGCGGTTAGCCGGAACGCTGCTGGGCGCAATGGTGGGAGGCCTGCTGGCTTCCTATTTCGGCGGAAACCTGATCGCGTTCACGGTCGCCATGGCCGGCACCGGACTGGTATGCCTGGTTTTGCGGCTGGACCGCACCGCCTACCGGTTCGCCGGCATCACGCTGACCATTATCATGCTGGTCGCACGACCGCAATCGGCCTGGATCATCGCGGCGCACCGCTTCGTGGAAGTCTCGCTAGGAATTGCCGTGGCCCTCGCCCTCACAGCCGTGTGGCGGGAAAGGCAATCCATACCAGCAATGCAGGCGCCCACAACTTAACCGCCGCCGCGTCCAGGGAATATCCGGGGATCGACTGGAGGATAATGAAGTATGCTCCGCGACAAAAACCTGGTCCCGCTCTCCCGCCAGCACCAGCATGCGCTGGCTCTTTGCGTGCGTATCAATCGCGCGGCCCTGGCCACCCTCGCCGAAATCGAGGCCTGGCAGTCGGAAATCCAGCAGCATTTCGAACAGGAAATCCAATTCCATTTCGCCGCGGAAGAAGCCCATCTCTTCCCCTCCGCGCGCCGTTATCCCGAACTCAGCCCGCTCGTAGACGAACTGCTCGCGGAACATGCGCGACTTCGCGATTACTTCGCGCAATCGGCCGCCCGTGCTCTCGATGGCCCTGGACTACTGCAACTCGCGGAGACGCTCTCTGCCCACATCCGAAAAGAAGAACGTCAGCTATTTGAGGGGATGCAAAGGCAAGTGACGCCAGAGGAATTGGCGAGGATCGGGACGCTTGTGGATGAGGCTCTTGCGGCCGCGCCGCCGGCTTGCATCGTGCCTACAGAAAGTACCCTGAAAACTCCCGGGGCCTAGGGCAGCCGGGGTAGCGCCGCAATGCAGCCACGCCTTCGCGGCCCATGTAGCGCTCGAGGACAGGGGCTTCGGTTTTGTGCATCAGAATCGGTCCTCGAGGCCGGGGATCGAGTGAAATGTCGTACACGAGCGGGCGGCAGCGCCGTCGAGTCTTCGGCAACTCACAGTCAGTGGATATTCGGGGGTTTGTACCACAACACCTTTTGGCCTGATTTCACGCCGCGAACTCTTCTTCGGGCGGTTCCTTAAGCGGCTCTGGGAGGCGATCGGTCACTTCGGCCAGAAGCGCCAGCTTCGCGGCCAGGTCTTGCGTGAGCGCGCCGGGCTGCAATCGCCAGCGCCAATTCCCGCCATGCACGCTCGGAGTATTCATGCGCGCTTCGCTGCCCAGCCCCAGAACGTCCTGCAGCGGAATCACGGAAAGGCTGGCCACGGAACCTTGGGCCGCGCGCACGAAGGACCAGTGGATGCCATCTTCGGCACGGCCGAAATACGCTTCCGCGTTCCTACGTTCCTCGTCCGATGCGCCCGTGGCCCACCAGCCGGCCAAGGTGTCGTTATCGTGCGTGCCGGTGTAGACCACGGTGTCGGGCGTCAACTGCTGGGGCAGGTACATGTGGGCTCCCGTATCGCCGAAGCCGAACTGCAGCACGGCCATGCCCGGTATTTGCAGCCGTTTCCGAAGGGCGTTCACATCGGGTGTGATATAGCCCAGATCTTCTGCGAAGAAGGGCAGACCGCCGAGTGCCTCTCGCACCTTTGCGAACAGATCGTCCCGCGGGCCGTCCACCCACTGGCCGTGGATAGCGGTCGGCTCACTGGCGGCGATCTCCCAGAATTGCGCGAACCCGCGGAAGTGATCGAGCCGGATGTAATCACAACCCTGGGTGGCGGCGCGCAAGCGCGCCACCCACCAGGCATAGCCCTGCTGTTTCATCACGTCCCAGCGGTACAGGGGATTTCCCCATCGTTGCCCGGTGCTGCTGAAGAAGTCCGGGGGCACGCCGGAAACGACCAGCGGATTGCGGTTCTCATCGAGCCGGAACAACTCGGGATGCATCCACACGTCGGCGCTGTCGTAATTGACGAAGATGGCGATATCGCCCACCACGCGGATGGAGCGCTGGGCGCAGTAGTGCCGCAAGGCGTGCCACTGCTCGGCAAAGGCAAACTGGAGCACACGGCGCATCATCAGGTCGTCGGCCATTTCGCGGCGAGCTTTCTCAAGCGCGGCCGCTTCCCGGTGTGCCAGCGCATGCGGCCACTCGTTCCAGTTGGTGAGCTTGTAGTGCGCGCGCAGGGCGTCGAACAGCACGAAGTCGTCGAGCCACTCCGCATTCGCCTGGCAGAAACGCTCGAAGCGCGCGCGGTCATTTTCCGGCATGCTTTTCGCGAAGTTGCGGGCCGCCTGCGCGAGCAAAGGCATTTTGCGCGGGAACACCGCCTCATAGTCCACTGGTCCGTCCGGCTGCGGCAGATCGGCGATCAGCGACCGGTCGATCCAGCCGCGGTCCGCCAGACGTTCCAGGCTGATTAAGAGCGGATTGCCGGCGAAGGCAGAGGTGGAGGAATAAGGGGAGTTTCCGTAGCCCAGCGGCCCCAGCGGCAGCACCTGCCACAGGCTCTGGCGGGCCGAAGCGAGAAAATCGACAAACTCGTAAGCGGAAGGTCCGAAATCGCCAATGCCGCCCCGGGCCGGCAGCGAAGTGGGATGCAGAAGAATACCTGTGGCGCGAGGAAACGGCATGCGTCTTTACATGGAGTCGATCGATTTATTACGCCGAGGATGCTCCCGGTGCGGCGTTCCCGACGGGTTGGCACTGATTGCCCTGCCCCGAGAAGCCGTCCTCAGATGCCCTCTTCGCCACCCTGGCCCTTGGTCAGGTTCTTCATCTCCTGCTGGTTGACTTTGATCTTGCCGGATTTTTCCATCTGCTGGCGCAGGTTCGAAAGGAACATGCCGAACAGATCCTGCTGTCTGTTGCGCAGCAAGCCCGTCGCGAATCTGATCTTTCTTCGCGGCGAAGTCCTGATCGCTGGGCTCCTGCTTTTCCAGCACCGAGAGTACAGCCCCGTTGCTTCCGGAACTAATGGGCCCGCTGATCTCGCCCGGTTTCAACGTAAACGCGACGGAGGCCTGGCCGGTCATGCTGCCGATGTCGGGAACCTGACCGTCGGGCAGCACGAAGTCGCTGGTCTTGAGGGCTGCGCCCAATTCCTTAGCGGCTTTCTTCAGGTCGTGCTCGGTCTTGGCCCGATCCGACAACTCCTGGGTCTTCTGGTTCAGCAGGATGCTGGCCCGTTCGTTCTTAAATTCATTTTCGACCTTGGAGCGGATTTCCTCGAACGAAGGAGTGGCCGGGGGCCGGATCGCGAGAAGCTGAAACACTACGGCTCCCTGCCGCAAGCTGCGCCATGTCGGGGGGCGCTTTTTCGCGCTCACCGAAGACTGCATCCATAAGCTGCGGGGAAGAGCCGATGCCCGGCAGCACGTCGGTGCGGCTCACGAAATCCGTGGTGACCGCATTCAGACCTTTGGCCGCAGCCGCCTTTTCGAGGCCCTCGGTGCGCGCCTGATCCAGCAACGCATTGCCGGCGGTTTCCAGCATGCGCGTGGCCTTCTGCTGCCTGACCAGCGGCTCGATCTGGTCCTTCACTTCGGCGAGCGTCTTGAGATGAGCCTCGTGCTTGTCTTCGGTGCGGATGATGTGGAAGCCGTAGCTGCTCTTCACCAGGTCGCTGGTCTGGCCCTTGGCCAGGGAGAAGGCAGCCTTCTCGAATTCCGGCACGGTGCGTCCGCGACCGATCCAACCGAGTTCGCCACCCTGCTTCGCGCTGCCGGGATCGTCCGAGTACTTCTTGGCCAGATCCTCGCATCTTAGCGCCGGCTTTCAGTTGTTTCAGAACGTCTTCCGCCTTCTTGCGCGCCTCTTCCACGCCCTTTTCGTCGACCTTGCCGTCAGCCCCAGCCACCGGCGTCTTGATCAGAATGTGGCTGACCTTGACCTGCTTCCGGCACACGGTACTCGTCCCGATGCTGGTTGTAATAGGACTGTACTTCCTCGGGTCGGTCACCTGCACCTGCGGCGAGGATCTTGCTCTTGTCGAGGAAGGCGTACTCGATCTTCCGTTTTTCCGGGATGGAATCCTTGTACTTGGCCTGGTTGCGCTCGTAGAACGCTTTCAATTCCTCGTCGGTGGGATGCAGTCCCTTGAGAATGTCATCCTGGGAGAGAACGGCGTATTGGAACTTCACTTTGGTATTGCGCTTCTGGAATTCCTGCCGGATATCAGCATCGGAGACGGACGCGCTGCCCGTTACCAGGGTCGCCAGCTTCTGCTCCAGGATTTCGTTCTTCACGTCCTGCTCGAACGCCGAAGCGGTCAGGTTGTTCTGCGCCAGCAGATTTTCGTACGCCTGTTGGCCGATGAACTTGCCCCCGGGAAACAATGTCGCCCCATAGCGACCGTGCTCCAGTTCATCGCGCACATCCTCCGGGGTAGCCTTGAGGCCCATGCGTTCGGCTTCCGCCACGATGGTGCGGCCCACGATGAGCTGCTCCACCGACTGCGAGATCGCTCTCGGCATGATCATGGGCAACAATTGCTTGCCCATGGCGCCGTACTGCGCGACCTGTTGCTCGGCGATGATGCGGGCCCGGTCGCGAACTTCCTGGGTCGTGATGTCCTGGCCGGCCACCTTGGCGAGCACGCCCTGACTCGGCTGCCCGAGCAGGTCCGAACCCAGTCCGCCGGGGATGAGCGTGATGACCATGCCGCCGCAGATGATCAGCAACAGGGCGCTAAGGATAATTTTCTTCAACGGGCCAGGGGTTTGCAGAAATCGGATCATTTTCTCTTGTCACTCCAGGTTTTGGGGGGCGGAATTGATGATTATAAACTAAGGACTGAAGAGGAGGCTGGCATCCTAGGCACCCGCCCGGTAGAGTAGCCCGAGTGGGCCGGCCGCCTACCGAGGCAATAGTTAAAAAAAGAGCTATTGAAACGAATCAATAAAACGTATTATCCAACTTTGCAGCCTTTTTCCATACGTTTCCGCAAGCCGGCACTCGACCTTCGTTTCCAAGGGGCAAGCCTTCATGAAAATCCGTAGCCTGGTTTGGGTAGCTCTTTTGTCCTGGGCGCCACTGTCATACGCCCAGCACCGGCAGGTGATTTCGGTCGCGACGACTTTGAAGTTCCCTCTGGCCGATGGCTGGACGCTGCAGCCCTCCTGCAAAGTCGAGCAGTCCGGAGAGGTGTTGTCCAGGCCGGCCTTCCAGGCAAAGGGCTGGTACCCGGCGAGCGTGCCGAGCACGGTGGTCAGCGCGCTCGTGAAACACAAAGTTCTTCCCGACCCTTTGTTCGGGATGAATCTTCGGCAGTTTCCGGGAGTGGGTTATCCGATCGGAGCCAACTTCTCGAACCTTGCCATGCCGCCCGACAGTCCCTACCTCGTGTCGTGGTGGTATCGCAAGGCCTTCACGGTCCCCGCCGAATACAAAGGCAAAGCGGTGTGGCTGAATTTCCGTGGAATTAACTATCGCGCCAACGTCTGGCTGAACGGGAAACAGATCGCGAACTCCAACGACGTCGCCGGCGCCTGGCGGACCTACGAATTCAATGTCACGGGTACGGCGAAGCCGGGCGCAGAAAACGTGCTCGCCATCGAGGTCTTCGCGCCCACAGACACGGACCTCGCCATTACCTTCGTCGACTGGAACCCGGCGCCGCCCGACAAGAACATGGGGTTGTGGCGGGAAGTGTTCCTGAGCGCGAGCGGACCGGTGGCACTCCGTTATCCGACGGTCGTCTCTCATGTTGACGGATCCAGCAACGCCCAGCTTACGGTGACCGCGCTGCTCAAGAACTCCACTAACCAGGCGGTGCAAGGAACGCTGAAGGGAACCATCGACAAGATCGAATTCTCGCAGGAGGTAGAACTCGGCGCGAACGAGAACAAAGACGTCACCTTCGAACCTGAAAAATTCTCACAGCTCAATTTGACCCATCCGCGCCTGTGGTGGCCCGTGCAAATGGGCAAGCCGGAACTCTACACGCTGAAAATGGAGTTCGTTGTCGAGGGCAAGGCCTCTGACCGCAGCGATACAAAGTTCGGGATCCGCGAAGTCACGTCGGAACTGAACACGGACCAGCGCCGCATCTTCGCCATCAACGGAAAGAAGATTCTGATCCGCGGCGGCGGCTGGTCGCCCGACATGATGCTGCGCGAAAACTCGGAGCGCCTCGCCGATGAGTTCCGCTACGTGCGCGACATGGGCCTGAATACCATCCGGCTCGAAGGCAAGCTTGAGACCGACGAATTCTTCGATCGGGCCGACCGCGAAGGCGTGCTGGTGATGGCGGGCTGGTGTTGCTGCGACCACTGGGAACACTGGGCGAAGTGGAAGCCGCAGGACTTCGACATCGCGAAGGCGTCTTTGCAGGACCAGATCTACCGCCTGCGCAGCCATCCCAGCGTGGTCATGTGGCTGAATGGCAGCGACAACCCGCCGCCTCCGGACGTCGAGGAGATGTACCTCGCGGTGGAAAAGCAACTCCACTTCTCCAATCCGGTAGTCTCTTCGGCAACCGCCAAGCCGACCAGCGTCAGCGGCGACAGCGGCGTCAAGATGACCGGGCCCTACGAATACGTGGCCCCCTCCTATTGGACGGCAGACAAGATTGACGGCGGCCACCACTGCAATCCCGGTGGCTGCGGCGGCGCCTACGGCTTCAACACCGAGACCAGCCCCGGCCCGGCGGTTCCGCCCATCGAGAGCCTGCGTGCGATGCTTCCCAAAGAGCATCTCTGGCCCATCGACGAGTGGTGGAACTTCCATGCCGGCGGGGGCGAGTTCAAGGATCTCCACGTTTATACCGAAGCTCTTACCGCGCGCTATGGCAAGGCGGAAACGCTCGAGGACTACACGCTGAAAGCCCAGTTGATGAACTACGAGGGCATCCGCGCCATGTTCGAAGCCTACAGCCGCAACAAGTACACCTCGACCGGCGTCATCCAGTGGATGCTGAACAATGCCTGGCCCTCGATGATCTGGCACCTCTACGATTACTACCTGAGGCCGGGCGGAGGATACTTCGGCGCCAAGCGGGCGATGGAGCCGCTGCATCCGATCTACGGATACGACGACCATTCCGTTTGGATAGTCAGCAGCCAGTACGACGATGTCAAAGGGCTGAAGTTGACCACGAAAATCTATAACCTGGACATGGTGGAGAAGTTTTCGCAGGAATCTTCCGTCGATGCGAGCGCCGACAGCACGAGCAGAGTGCTGACGCTACCGGCTTTGGCGGACGCGAGTCCCGTCTATTTTCTCGTGCTGCGCCTGCAGGACGACGCCGGCAAATTAGTCGGCTCCAATTTCTACTGGCTATCGACCAAGCCCGAGGCGCTGGATTGGGAGAAGTCGAACTGGTTCACGACCCCAACGTCGGCATTCGCCGACTACACCGCGCTCAGCCAGCTGCCCAAGGCGACCTTGAGAATCGCCAGCCGCAGCGAACGCGAGGCGGACGAATCGATTACCCATGTGACGGTCGAGAATCCGAGCAAGACGCTGGCCTTCTTCGTGCGCCTGAAAGTGAATAGGGGGAAGGGTGGGGACGAGATTCTACCCGTGATCTGGGAAGACAACTATTTCTCCCTGTTGCCGGGCGAGAAGCGCGAGATCACCGCGAGCTATCACAGTGCGGCGCTGGGCAGCGCGAAACCGTCGGTGGAAGTCAGCGGCTGGAATGTACACTGAGGGGCGCTGCTGGAGATCGGGTCGTCCCTACGGGACTTCGTAATTTTGATGCATTTACCCAGGACTGAAGTCCTGGGCTAAGATCGTTCGTCCCTGCGGGACTGTGATTTTGCGGGACTGTGATTCTGGGGGACCGTGACTCTGTGGGACTGTGATTTTGCAAGATTGTGGACTCTGTGGGACACATTCTTCTCCGAGTCATTCACGACTAACGGCCTAAGCGTCGCATGACTCGCCGGCGGCTGACGACTAACGACGAACCGGGCCCAAGCCCCGAAATTCCGAAGGAGCCGAATGGCCACCAACCCGAACACGGCGACCGCCAGCGCGCCCCGACTGCGGCGCTCGCTGACGCTCTGGGACCTGATCCTTTACGGCGTAATCGTCATTCAACCAGTGGCGCCGATGTCAGTGTTCGGCGTGCTCAGCGACCGCGGCCGCGGCCACGTCGTCACCACCATTCTCATCGCCATGGTGGCGATGCTGTTCACCGCCATCAGCTATGGACGCATGGCGCGCGCCTATCCCAGCGCCGGTTCCGCTTTCACCTACGTTGGCCAGGAAATCAATCCCGCCCTGGGCTACGTCACCGGCTGGAGCATGGTGATGGACTACATGCTCAATCCGATGATCTGCATCATCTGGTGCAGCCAGCAGGCGCACGTCTTTGCTCCCGGCGTTCCCTATGCCGTCTGGGCCGTCTTCTTCGCCGCTGTATTCACGGGCCTGAACATTCAGGGCGTGAAGACGTCGGCGCGCGTGAACACCGCTGCTGGCCGCCGGCATGGGCGTGGTGATCGCGATCTTCTTCGTGGTCGCCGCCCGCTACATCTTCGGACATCCGCACGATGGCGCAGCCTTCTTCACGCGCCCGTTCTACGATCCGCAGACCTGTGGACATCGAGGCCGTGCTGGGCGGCACCTCGATCGCGGTGCTCACCTATATCGGGTTCGACGGCATCTCGACGCTTTCCGAGGAAGCGGAGAACCCGCGGCGCAATATCCTGCTCGCGACCGTGCTGACCTGCCTGGTGATCGGCATTCTGTCGGCGGTCGAGGTCTACGCCGCGCAACTGGTCTGGCCCGCCTCGCAGCCGTTCCCGAACGTGGACACCGCCTTCACGTTTGTCGCCGGACGGGCCTGGCCGCCCACTGTTCGCCATCATCGGTTTCACCCTGCTGGTGGCCAACTTCGGCTCCGGCATGGGCGCGCAAATCGGCGCCGCGCGCCTGCTCTACGGCATGGGACGCAGTAACGCGCTGCCCAAGTCATTCTTCGGCGCCATCGATCCGAAGCATCGCGTGCCGCGCAACAACGTGATCTTCGTCGGCGTGATCGCGCTCACGGCGCGCTGCTGGTCACCCGCTGTTCAGCTACGGCCTGGGCGCCGAGATGCTCAACTTCGGCGCGCTCATCGCGTTCATGGGCGTGAATGCTGCCGCGTTCATGCGCTACTACGTGCGCGATTCCGAGAAAAAGCTGACCAACTTGATCCCACCGGTAGCGGGATTCTTGATCTGTCTGCTGCTCTGGCTGAACCTGAGCCGCCCAGCAAAGATTGCGGGCGCGATCTGGATGGCGGTGGGGATTGCCTTCGGTGCCTGGAAGACGCGGGGTTTCCGCGGCGACCTGGTGAATTTCGATCTGCCCCCGGAAGAGGCTTGAGTCTTCAGGGAAGACCGGCTCCCGCCAGTTGACGACCCAGAGCCTGAAGGCTCCTCAATGTTACGGGCCGCCGGCACGCCTGAAGGGTTGCCCTGACACGAATCTGGCCAGCGACGCGGGAGTGGTCGAACTTTGGAGAAATCATATGCGCACTACTGCAGGGTTGCGAATTTGCTTCTTCGTTCTTGTGATCTGCGTTCAGAGCTTTGCCCAATCGCCTGTCAAATCTGTTCAGGAGCGTCTCGGCTATCCCGCCAGCGCACGCCTCCTGATCCTGCACGCTGATGACTACGGCATGAATCACTCCGTCAACCGCGCGATCTCGGAAGCCCTCGAGAACCACTGGATCACCTCGGCGAGCATCCTCGTGCCATGCCCGTGGTTCCTCGAGGCCGCCGCCTACGCCAAAGCACATCCCGAGGCGGATCTGGGCATTCATCAGGCTCTCAATAGTGAGTGGACCACCTTCCGGTGGGGGCCGGTCATGTCCAAGGATCAGGTTCCTTCCCTGCTCGACGGTGAAGGTTATCTGCCGCTCGATACGCCCGAGGTTGCCAAGAACGCCAAGGCCAGCGAGGTTGAGACCGAACTGCGAGCCCAGATCAGTCGCGCCCAGAAATTCGGCGTGCACATCACGCACCTCGATACGCACATGGGGGCACTCTTCCAGGCCCCGGATTTGTTTTCGACGTACCAGAAGCTGGGCGCAGATTTCCATGTGCCGATTCTCGCGGCGCGTCTCGGCCCTGAGCATTCGGTTCCCGCCTCCGCCCAGATGCCTGCAGACCTGATCCTGCTCGATCGCGTGCTCGAAATCTCTCCCGGCATTGACCCGAAAGAGTGGACGGCATGGTACGAAAAACAGCTCGCTCCGCTCGGACCCGGGGTCTACCAGGTGATCGTTCACCTCGCCTACGACGATGAGGAAATGCGCGGCGCCACCTTCGATCATCCGGACTGGGGCGCCGCCTGGCGCCAGCATGACTTCGACATGGTGAAGAGTCCTGAGTTCCAGAAATTCCTGAAAGACCAGGGATTCATGCTGGTGGGATGGAAAGAACTGGCGAAGGCCCTCCCGCAAAATTACGGGGCAACACAATAGAGGCTACGAGCACGCCCAAGCTACCAACTTCGAGCCAGCAACCCCGCGTGTCTCGCTCGGAGTTCGTAGCGCGCAGCTCGCAGCTTCTTCGTTTACAGTAAAATGAAACTCTTTTCCTGGGAGAGAGTGTCATTATGCAGCGGGCCTTCGGACTCAATATTCGGCAAACGCTGGAGGATGTTTGCGACCCTGCATCTCTGGCGCTGCTCGTCTACGACATGCAGGTTGGAATTGTGAAGCAGATTGAAAATGGCCGCCAGATCACGGACCGGGTTGTTCAGGTGCTCGAAGCCGCTCGCGGAGCGGGGATTCGAGTTATCTTCACGCGCCACATGTCGCTGCCGAAGGAACTGATGGGCGCCTTTCAATTGCGCACAGCGATGGCATGGCAGAGAGCGAAATCCCCAGAAGAGGTCAAGCCCTGGTTCCTGCGCGACACACCCGGGTTCCAGTTGGTCCCCGAGTTGCAGCCGCAAGCCAACGAAGCGATCTTCGACAAGATCGCGATGTCCGCCTTCGAAGGCACACCTTTGAACTTCGCGCTGCGGGATTGTGGCATCAGCGCGTTCGCGATTGCCGGTATCGCCATGGAAATCGGGATTGAGCCGACGGCACGACACGGCGCGGATTTGGGTTACATTCCGGTGGTCATCAAGGACGCCTGCGGGTTCGGCCATCGCGAGGCGGCAGCACGTTCCCTCGCGGGCCTCGAGTTCGCGGGCGATTCCTTGCTGACCACGGTCGAAACCTTCTGCGCTCAGCTAGGCGCCAAGCGGGCAATGCCGGCAAAGTAGGGCCGGTCAACGAATAGACGCTGGTCGGTTGTCTCTCTTCGTCTTACTTCGTGTCCTTTGTGGTTAATGCTTCTGACTTTTCGTCTCGGGATACTGATACGAATACCCCGTCGCCTCATTTCCCGACACATGCCGCGTGTTGTACTCGAGCAGGTAATCGAGGTGCTCCCGATCCAGCGGGTACTGCGTCCCGGGATACGGATACCCACCCATCGCCCGGAACGGCAGCGGCTCAACCGTGAAGCCATCGGCCGCGTAAAAATCCATGTCCTTCTCGTAGCCGTTTGCGAGGAAGAAATAAGTCGCGGGTCCATCCGGCAGGCAACGCAGGCAGCTTCGCGGGATCGAACTCGAGCGCGATCTCGTCCCCGGTCCCGAATACCACGAAGCGATCGTCGAACGACGTCAGTAGCGGCAAGACGTCTCCGTAGCGGGTGTAGTCCCCGGCCTGCCGCGCGTACGGGCCGGTCGGGCTGACCTCTTCATACACGTACTTCACGTTGCCGCGCGGTTCGTCCTCGATCTGCCGTGGATGCCCGTGGAAATCGAGCTTCGCGCTTGCAAGCGGCACCGGAGTCAGCCCGACCCGGCCATCCTGCGCGCTGCGATCGATCAAAATGCTGTCCCAGTAGACCTGCAGGTTGGTTGTGATGCGAATGCGCCGCGTTCCCATCGGCAACTTGCCGGTGAGGTCGGGCGTGATGGTGCGCGGGCCGCCCGCGGGAAAGCCCATATCGTCGACGACGCGCACCCAGTTGCCATGGGCGTCGAGGGCCTCGACATAGGGAGCAATTGCTTCCACCTGTGCCTGATGCGCGGCATACACGCTGGTCGCGGTAAAGTATTCGATCTCGCCATGCATCAGCAGGACGAGCGGGCCGCCGCGATAAGGCTCGCCCAGATCGAGTTCGAGCGAGTGCGGCTTGGTGAACCCGTGAAACGGCAGCAGCTCGAAATCGCCGAAGTACTTATGCGCTGCGAAGAGCGGGCAGCAGGTCGTGGCCGTGCTCGTCCCGCGCTGCCGCCGGCGAGTGTGCACGCCGCGGCTCTGGATCACGCGGAACGCCGGGAAGGGCGGATTGCTGGCGAAATATTCGTTGGGATAAACTTCGAACCCGCTCGGGTGATCGACCGCGAATAGCTTCACCTGGTCGAGATAGACGGCCTCCTCCATTGGTTCCATGAGGCGGAAGCTCAGCTTGCCGTCTTTCAGATGAATCGTGTTGCGATCCACTTTGATGTACTCCGTCGGGCGCGGCACGTTGCGCTCGTTGCGGCCCCACCCAGTGCCCGACCACACCCGCGCCGATCATGTCGCCGACCAGTTCGTAGTGGCGTCCGTCCCAGACGAACAGCGTCGGACAGGAACTGCCGCGCCGGTCGAGTTCGAGATAGGGCTGCCTCGCGGTTGGCCGCGACCTCGATTTCGTCCTGCAGCACGCCGGTGGGCCACAGCATGCGCACCACGTCGGCCTGCTTGGCCTGCCCGAGGCCGACGGTCAGATAAGGCGAGTTCTGCCCGAGATATCCGGAGGATCCGTAGATCTCAAACTTCTGCCGGTTCGCGCCCGCAGAAGACTTCGACCTTGGTCCCGATGGCGGTCTTGTTGTCGTTCAGCCCCTTGAGCGCGAGCCGCAGCCAGTTGTTCTTGTTGCCGCCTTCATTGCGCAACAGCACAGCCGGCCCGTGATTCTGCGTGATGAGCAGATCGACGGCGCCGTCGTTGTCGTAGTCGCCGGTGATGATGGCGCGCGGATCTTTCAGCTGAATCTTGTCGAGGCCGACGTCGGCGGTGACGTCTTTGAATCCGTCGGGGCCGAGATTGCGGAACAGGCGGACTTCGCCCTTGCCGTCTTTCGTTTCGCCGACCGCGACGAGGTCGACCCAGCCGTCGTTGTCGTAGTCGATGGCGGCGACGCCGAAGGCGCGGACCCAGCTTGGTGGTAGGGAGATCGACTCGGTCGAAGCTCTTCGCTTTGTTGTTCTGCCAGAGAGTGATACCCGGCTCGCCCATGTGGGTGAACGCAGATATCCATCCAGCCATCGTGGTTGAAGTCGAGGACGGCGAGGCCGATGACCGGCGCGGGCATTTGCCTTGACCATGGTTTGCGCTGGATGAACTTGCCTTCGCGAGGATTTTCGAAGATTCGTGGCCCGTGGTCGGAGACTACGAGATCGACTGCTCGGTCGTTGTTGTAGTCGGTACCGACCACACCGATCGCGCCGTTGGCAGTCGCTCCATCGTTAAGTCCGATCGACTCTGCCACTTCAGTAAACGTGCCATTTCCATTGTTGCGACACATCCAACCTAGCGTCGGTGCACCGTCCAGATAAGCAATAGTAGCCAAAGGGCGCGATCCACCTTGTCCGGAATCGATGGATGCATCGATATGTTGGGTGACTGACAAATCGAGATCCCCGTCGTGGTCGTAATCGACGAAGGTCAAGCCCATGCTTAGACCATGCTGCTGGATTCCCGAATTCTGAGTTACATCCCTGAAAGCCCCATTCTTCTCGTTATGCAGAAGAAGTACCCGACCAAACCGTTGTTTTGATTCCTCGATGGCAGTTACGGCCAAGTCTGTTGATCCATCGTTGTCGTAGTCTCCCGCCGTGCAGCCGATCCCGTGCAGCGTCGGATCGAGGCCTGCCTTCTTCGTAACATCCTCGAACTTCCCGCCGCCCAGGTTGTGATAGAGCGCCATCCCGCCGCCGGGGCCGCCGTCGGCGACGAATAGATCGATGCGCCCGTCGTTGTCATAATCGAGGAAGCAAGCTCCTGCCCCAGAAAATCGCTCAAGAGTTTCGGCGCGTTGCCCGTGCCCTGCCCCTTGATTCCCGCCTCTGCCGTCACATCCACAAACTTCACCGGAATTGCCGCCGGCACCTTTTCCAGCAACCCGGCGACTCCTCCGCGCGCGAATACTTTCCCTGCTCGCCGTAGGCCAGGCTGATCGGCGAGCCCAGCTTGTTCTGCGTGATGTACTGAAATTTCTTCAGATGTTCGCGTGACTTCTGCCGTGTCTCCCGACTGCTGGTAGGCGCGCGAAATTCCGAACTCGCCCGAGGCATGCAGCGGATTCAGCTTCAACGCGTGCTCGAAGGCGTCAATCGCCTGCGGATACTGCTTGGGCTGGGCATAGACCGTGCCGAGGAAGTACCAGGTGTCGGCATCATTGGGATCGATCTCGATGACGCGGCTGAACGCGTCCACGGCCGCATCGGTGTCGCTCGTGTTCTTGTAGAAGAGCCCGAGGTTGTACCAGGCGTGCGGATCCTTGGGATCCTGTTTCACGGCGTCTTCGAGCAGCGCCTTCGCCTCGTCGACCTTCTGCAGATTGAGCAGCGCGACGCCGTGGTTGAGGCGCGCGACCATGGACGACGGATCTTGGGCGCTGGCCGCCTCGAAACTCCTTCAGCGCCTTCTCGAACAACTGCTGGTTCATGTAGGCGACGCCGATATTGTTGAGCCGCGCGGCTTCCGCGGCCTTGGCGGCGGCATCCGCTTCTGAGGCGCGATGGGGCGCAGCCGCGAAAATTCCCGCTGCCAGCAAGATGAGGACAGCCAGAAATGCGACTCGAGACAGTTTCATGATTGAGTGACTTACCCGGCCTTCAACGCCTGCGGCCTATTTCAAGGAGACGTTGCAGTCCCCAGCCTACACAGAACCCGACCGCGCCTCCCAGGGCAGCGCCTAGAATTTCTCTGGCAGGATCTTGTGACGTCCCGCGGCCGGCCAGTGCGTAGCCGACGAAGGCCAGACCGAATGTCCAGATCCAGACTCTGAGTTTCATATCTCGACAGCAAGGAGCGCCACGGCATCGGTGGTTACTGGCCGGTGCTGCGATCGATGTGTTCCATCCTACTACTTTTATTCGCAGGCTTTACCGCAGGGGCAGCCGGCGTTCGCTTGCCATAGGCCGCGCGACGACGATTCCCTTCCCTTCCTCCACCGTTACCATCTGGTCACCGGCCACGCCGGAAAGCTTGTCGACCTGTCCGCTCGGCCATTGCACCTCGACGACATCTGCTTTCGTCGCGTTGCCCAGCCCGAACGTCAGCACCAGTTCGCTTTGCGACAGGTAGCTTGAGCCGCTGCGCAGCATCTGCCACTGTTTCGCGCCGGCCGAAGTCACGCGTACCACCGCGCCAATTCCGTCGCGGTTCGATTTCGTTCCCACCAATTTCACGCGCAGGCTGTGATTCGTCTCGCCCTCGTTGTGGAACAGCCAGGGCCGGCCGCCGTTGGTGGTCACCAGCACATCGAGCGCGCCATCGTTGTCGATGTCGGCGTAAGCCGCGCCGCGCGCGACTTTTGGGCTGGCGAATGCCGCGCCCATCTGCGTGGTCACTTCCTCAAACTTTCCGGCGCCCAGATTGCGGAACAAATGCGGCGGCTCGGCGTAGCGAGACGCGCTTCTGCACGCGCTCGATTTCATTCTCGATGTGCCCGTCGGCGACGAAGATGTCGGGCCAGCCGTCGTTGTCGTAGTCGAAGAAGAAGCAGCCGAAGCCGAGCGTGACCAGCGTGTTGCGTCCGACCTCCGAGCGCGGCGCCTCGTCCACGAACAGGCCGTTGCCCTCGTTGTGGTAGAGCGAGAGCATCTGGTTCGAGAAATTGGTGATGATCAGGCTGGGCCGTCCGGAGCGGTCGTAGTCGGCGGCATCCACGCCCATGCCGGCGCGCGCGACGCCGTCCTCGCTGAACGCGATCCCGGCCGCAACGGCTTTCTCCTCGAACGTGCCGTTCTTCTTGTTCAGGTAAAGCTTGTTGGGCTGCGTGTCGTTGGCGAGCAGGATGTCGGGCCAGCCGTCGTCGTTGTAGTCGAGAATCGCGACGCCGAGACTCTTCGAAGTTGGATCGTAGAGGCCGGCTTTCTGGGTGGCGTCTTCAAACTTGCCGCTGCCCAGGTTGTGCCAGAGCCGCGCCGATGCTCCCTTGTACGATTCGGGCGTGCAGTACGACTTGTGCGCGCCATCGAGCGTGCAATAGAGATCGGTCTGCGGGGACCACTGCACGTAGTTCGCGACCACCAGATCGAGTTTGCCATCGCGATCGTAGTCAACCCAGGCCGCGCTGGTGGAAAACTCGTTCGGCCCCCACATCCCGGCAGACTTGGTCACGTCCGTGAAGGTGCCATTGCCGTTGTTGTGGAACAGATGGCTTTGGCCGAGCGCCGTAATAAACAGATCGTCGAAGCCATCGTTGTCGTAGTCGCCGACCGCTACGCCCATGCCGAACAGGGAAACGGCCAGCCCGGCTTTGCGCGTCACGTCGGTGAAGGTGCCGTCATGATTGTTGTGGTAGAGCTTCAGAGTCGAGGGCGCCTTGGCGTGGCCGGGCCAGTCTTCGCCATTCACCAGCAGGATGTCGGGATATCCGTCGTTGTCGTAATCGATGAAGGCGCAGCCTGGGCCCATCGTCTCCGGCAGCCACTTCTTTCCGAAGGCGCCGTTGTTGTGGGCGAAGTGAATCCCGGCCTGAGCAGTGATGTCGCGAAACTGCACGCCCTGGGCAAAAGCGGATGCCGTGAACGCCAGCAGCAAAATGAAAAAGGCTCTGATCTTGTTCATGGGAACTTGGAAGTTATTGGGATGCACGTGCAACCGTTGCCGTGTGGACGCGAACGCCGATGGGCAACAGTCTTGCCGGAAAGCCCAGGCAGCGCCACGGACACGTGCTCGTGAATCGCTTGCCGCTCGTTGTTGTCTTCGGGATGGAGCTGGCGGTACGGGCCCGTGATGGTCTGCGAGGCTTCGTCGGCCTTGAAGCGCAGGTAGCGCGCCTGGTGCTCCTTGGCCATCTTCTCGTCGCCCAGGCCGTTGTAGCAGAGCATGAGGTTGTAATGCGCCTGCAGGTCTTCGGGATCGATGGCCAGGACCGGCTGCAGGACTTTCACGGCATCGGCATACTTGCGCTGCAGAAACAGGATGCGTCCCAGATTGTTCAGCGCCACGCGGTCGCGCGGATACTGCGCAAGCACTTTGCGCAAGTGCTTGGCGGCGTCCTCGTAGTTGCCATCCGGGCGCAGGACTCGGGCATAGAAGAAGTGTGCGCGGGCGAGGTCGGGACTGAGAGCCAGCGCTTTCTCCAGCACCGGGCGCGCCGCGTCCATGTCGCCTTCCTGCAGCGCGGCGCGTCCGATGTTGACCCAGCCGTCCGGATTCTGCGGATCGATCTCCGTGACTTTCTCGAACGCCGCCTGCGCCGCCTTCAGATCGCCCTGCAGCAACAGGCCGATGCCGTAATCGTTCCAGCGCTGCCAGTCTTCTGGCCTTCAGCTCGACCTTGGGCGCTGCGGCGCGCGGCATGTTCGCTGGCAGCACCGTCCAGAGTCACTTCGTCTTCGCGCCAGCGCGACGATCGGCACATCGGGAATCTCTTCCTTCTTCGCGGAGACGCCGATCGAGGCGCCGGTTGAACGCCATTGTGCGATCGTCGTAGTCGGGAGTCACCTGTTCGGGATGCGCTGGCGTCGCGGTCTGCGCCGGCAAACGCAAACTGCGTATTCCACCAGGCAAACTTGCGATAGCACAGCCGCGCGTGCAGCGTGATCTTGTTGCCGGCGTTCTCGGGAATCTTCATGCGGAAGTGCACCGTGTCGGCCGCGCCGGGGGAATCAGCCGCACATACACGACGGCGCGCGTGGCCCAGGCATTGCGCTTGTTGATCGGATTGCCGTGCGCGTCGACCTGCAGCGAGCGGTAGAAGTGCGCGCCTTTCTCCACCGGACCCTTGCCGTCGTCCTCGACCATGCCGCTCCAGAAAATCGTCTGGCCCTTGTCGTCGATCGCCTTTCAGCTCGAGCCAGGTGTCGTAGGCATCGACGGTGCCGCCGGGAAAGAAGTGGCCGACTTTGCTTGGTGCGAACCACGACGTCGACGCGCACCGTGTCGCCGCGGCGCACCGCCGGCTGCACGCGATTCGAGAGGCGCGGTCACGGGACGCGGCCTCTGCCGGCCGCTCGCCGGACGTGATCTTCGCTTCGGCTTCTTCGCCCACCGCGAACGTGGTGGCGACATTCGTCGCTCCGCGATTGCGCCGGCCTTCGACTTCACGCGCCTGCGCCGGCGACGAGCGCGAAAATATCCACGGTCAGGGCTCCGCTTGTCAGGAAATTCTCCGTCGCCTTCAGCTGCTCCGCATCTTCGTTGGCGGTGGGCAGCGCGGTGTTGGCGGCGGGAAAGCGATGCGAGTGCACCTTGCCGTCGATGTTGCCCATGTCCTTCGAGCGGCTCGAGCGGCATGTGGCAATCGGCGCACTGCTGCGGCTTCGGCGGATAGTAGAACGAGCGCGCGCCTTGTCCGGAAACGCCGCTGGCCTGCCAGTTGTCGTACTCGTTGAAGCCGCGAATCCAGCGATAGTGGTTCACGGGCACGTCGAGATGCACCTTGTGGCAGGACGAGCAGAACTCCGCCGTCTGCGTCGCGTCATGAACGGCTTGAGGAAAACGCGGCGGTGCGGCTCGGGATTCAGCTTCGATCAGGAAATCGTGCAGGGTGCGAATCAAGCGGATTCTTGCTGGCCGCCAGTTCATGCAGCTTGGGATACTCGAGATAGAAATCGCCCTGCCCCATCGTGCTCTTCACGTGCGGCGATGGAGTGGCACATCATGCAGCCGAGTCCGGCCTGCGCTTCCGGCGTGTGCACGATCTGCTTGATGGGCGTATCCATCTTGCCGGCATAGAGCACCGCGGGATCGTGGCATCCGCCGCACCATTTCGAAGGCTTGGTGCCGATCGTGTCCTGCATGTACTCGATCGTCTTGCGATACCACTGATTGTTGAACGATGAAAAATGGTGGGCCGAGCTGTTCCACTGGTTGTAGATGTCCTCGTGGCAGCGCTTGCAGGAATCCGACTCCATGAAGAACTTGCTGGGAATTTTCTGCCCGTAGACCTGCGCCGAACTGGGGAAAAATGGGCCTTGGGGCCGTCGCCTTCCCGATCCATGCTCAGCGGAGGCATCGCCGGATTCTCGATGCGCGCCCGGTTCGCCCAGCGGGCCTCGCGCACATAGCGCATGCCGGCGCCCAGCCCGACCAGGATCAGGAGACAAAGCGCCAGGCGCACCACTGCGGCGCCACCTCCTGAACCCAACCACCCACGCCGACCGGCCAATTCCGCGATCAGGAAAGCCAGCGCGGCTGCACTTAACACCATGTGCGCGTACATCCACTTCCACTCGGACCGCAGCGTTCCCGTATGGACCAGCCAAAACCCGAGTACGGCGCCGGCGAGAAAGAGGAACCAGCCTCCCCACGAAAGCCAGCTTCCCTCGCGCAGGATGCGGCCGAGCAGAGGCAGCAGGAGGATGGTCGCCGCAACCCCGGCGGCAAGATGCAACAAAACCACCACGGCATACAAAACATTCGGCTGAGGAAAGGCGTACAGGTAGACCGCGGACGCTGCCAGAAACACGACCAGCCCAAGCAGCAGTTTTTGCGCGATCGAACGCGAAGGAGATAGCATGCTGAAGTTTCAACCCGGGACCGCTCGTCAGCCCACAACGCGACGAAGGCAAATCGATGATCCCAGAGAGGATAATGCCGAGGGCGCAGACGGGTAATAGTACAAAAATACTACCTGTCGCCTTGCGCTTCGGAACCTCGCTTCATCCCATCATCGGCCTCCGATAGCCGCCACACTCCCGCTCCATTTCCGCCGCCACCGCCAGCACGAATTCTTCTTCCCATGGGCGCCCCACAATCTGCACCCCAATCGGCAAACCTTCCGGCGATTGCCCGACCGGGACCACCGCTCCGGGAGTCCCCAGCAGATTGAACCACTCCGTATAGCTCCAGGCGTCGAGATACTTCACGGTTTTTCCTTCCACGTCCCAACTGCGCTCGCCATGCTGAAACGCGGGAATGGCTGCCGCCGGACACAGCAGGATCGGAAATTCCTGCATCTGCGCGAAAACCTTAGCTCGCAATTCATCCCGCTCGAGCCACGTGTCGAGCAAGGTATGCCCGGTATGCGGAGGCTCGGCCGCCACCCAGCTCAGAAATTCTTTCAGCAGCGGGGACAAGTTGGCCTCGTGTCCTTTGGTCAACGGTCCCAGCAGCATGCCGCCGGCAATACCAAACAGTTGCCACCAAAGCTGGCGTGCTTGCTCGAGGCCTGCGGGACGGAATGGAACGACTTCGTATCCTGTACGGCGCAGGGCCTCGGCCGCGGTCCGCACGGCGGCTCGCGTTTCCGGAGTTACGGGCGTCCGACTATCATCTTCGAAGTATCCGATCCGAATCTGCCGCAAATCCTGCCGGGTGATCCTGCGCCGCGGCACGGGTGCGGATGAAGGATCGCCATCATCGGGCCCAGCCATTACTTCAAACAGCACCTGCAGATCCGCCACCGTGCGGGCCATGGGACCGACCACTCCCAGCAAAGCGAACGGCCCGGCGGAAACCGGAAAGTGTCCGGTGGATGGGATACGCCCCGGAGTGGGCTTCAGCCCGCAGATCCCGCTGAAATGCGCGGGCACCCGGATGGATCCGCCGCCGTCGCTGCCTACGCCGCCTGCCGAGCATCCCGAGGCGATGGCCGCGGCCTCTCCACCGCTCGATCCGCCCGGCGTCCGGGAGAGGTCCCAGGGGTTGTTGGTTCGTCCATAAAGAAGATTGTCGGTCTCCCAAGCCATCAGCAATTCCGGAGTGTTCGTCACCCCAAGGACGATGGCTCCCGCCTCGCGCAGCCGCGAGACCAGCACCGCATCTTTCGCAGCGACGTTGCCCGCGCGCAGGCGTGTCCCGGCCTCGCAGCGAAGTCCGGCGGTATCGATCGAACTCTTGATGCTGATCGGAACCCCATGCAAGGGACCGCGTATTTCGCCCCGCATGGCAGCCGCTTCGAGCGTGCGCGCATCTCGCCGCGCGCGCTCCTGGTCTAGCGCGACAAACGCATTCAACCGGGGATTCAACTGCGCGATCCTCTCCAGATGAGCGTCGACGAGTTCTACGGGAGAGATTTTCTTTTTACGGACCTGCTCTGCCATCGCTGCGGCAGAGAGGGAGGTCAGCTCGCTCATGCAGGTATTACAACAGGTCTCAGGTCTCAGGTCTCAGGTCTCAGGTCTCAGGTGTCGAGGTCAGCCTCACGTCGAGCGACTGAATTCAGGGCAGAATGAGGAATTGCTCTAATCAGCAAGAGGCTGCGAAGGGAGAACTGAAAACCGAGAACTGATTTCTCAGTGAGCCGCAGTCACACGCGGCACGCGCCTTTGCGGTGCGAGCCGCAAGCCCACTGCGTCGAGTCTTGCTTTTATCCCGCTTCGACAACCAGGCTTTCAGTTGGCGGCGTGCTGTGGGCGTGAGTTCGCTGAAGAAGATTCCGGCCCGGCCGGTATCGTCGGCCCAGGTGACTTCACCGCTGCCCTCGATCATGTGCGCGGTGCCGGGCAAGATAAAGCGCAGCGGCAATTCTGCGGCGGGCAACGGCTCCGACGCCTGCACCGAAAGACCGTCTTCGCTGACTTCCAGGACCAGCGCCGGCACGGGGCAAACATCTCCGAACCTCAGGTACACCAGGGCCTCGGTCTTCTGGCGGGCGGAGCGGCGACGGTCGGGCTGCATGAACGCCCGGCCGGCGCGCAGGGAGCGCAGCATCTGATCCGGCACCAGCGGTTTGTAAAGAACAAAATTCGCGCCCGCCTGGAAGGTGCTGCCGACGTCGGTCAAGGCATTGATCATCGCGAACACTACCGGCCGGCGCTGCGCCGGCGCGAGGCGTGCCATGCGGACCAGTTGCGCGGCGCCCGGCAAATCAAAGTCCACCACCAGCGCCGAATAGTACCCGAGAGCAAGCAATTCCATGGCTTCCGGCTCGGAAACGCATACCTCCTCGTCGATGGCGAGCTCTTCCAGAGCGCCCACCAGCAATTGCAGGGACTCCTGCTCGCGGCACATCAGCAGCGCATTCAGCTTCATAGGCCGCAGCTTATGCCCGGGCATCCGGTGGGTAAAGTAACGCCAGTAATCCGCAGATTCTTACCAAAGGTGAATTGGATGAGAGGCAGGAAAACGGGTCTAGGTTTCGATCAGCCGTTCCATGGCGGGCTTGTCGAGGATGAGCAGGGTGGAGCCGCGCAGCTGCGCCAGCTTTTTCTGGCGGAACTCGCTCAGCACGCGTGTCACGGTCTCGCGTGATGTCCCGATCAGCTGGGCGATTTCCTCGTGGGTCAGCGACACCTTGATGCGGATGCCCTCGCTCGTGGTGTCGCCGTCGGTCGCCCATTCCAGCAGAAGGCGCGCCAGTTTCTCCGACACCGAGTGTGACAACCCCAGCGAGCGGATCATTTCATACGCGCTCTGGCAATTCTGGCTCAAGTGCTGGGCCGCATTCAGGCAGGCGTCGGCGTGGTGCTGCAGGAACCGAAGGAAGTCCTCGCGACGCACAAAATCCAGCTGGCAGGGTTGCAGGGTCTCGCCGGTAAGCTCGTAAGGTTTGCCCGACACGGTAGCGTGCAGGCCCAACACTTCGCCGGCCTGGGCGATGCGCAGGATCAGGGTCTTGCCATCTCTGGAGGTGGTGGAGAGTTTCACGCGCCCGCTGCAGATCACGTAGACTCCGCGCGGGGCCTGGCCTTCGACGAACAGCACGGCGCCCTGCGGATACGCGCTGGCGTATTTAACTTTTTCGAGCTCTTCCAGCGCGGGCTTCGGCATGTCGCAGAAAAAACCATTCTGCCGCAGCTTGCAGAGCAGGCAGTTTTCGGTAATCTGGATGCCGTAGGGTGTGCTCATGGTCGATCCACCTGCACGCACTATATCAAAGGACCGTCACTTCGACCTGTGATCTGTATCACACCGGGGGGACCGCAGGCGCACTTCCGGACAGGGGCTACGGGTTGGGCTGGCGTGCGCTCGGGCCGAACTTCCAACGGGCCAGGACGCCCCGTCGCTCCACCTACTTCTTGCGGTAACTCTATCGGGCGATGGCAGATGTCCGCGAACTGGCGTGCACTGCCAAGGCGGCTGAAGTGCGGCTAGGACGCCGCCTTCGTTTCCTCTTCGTGGTAAAACTCGTCCATGGGGTAACCCTGTTTTTCCCACGCCTGCAGCCCGCCCATCAACGGACGAACGCGGGTGATGCCGATCTTTCTCAACTCCATGGCCACCTTGGCGCTGGTCGCCTCGCTGGGGCAAGTGCAATAGAGCACGACTTCGCGATCGCGCGGGATTTCGGCATGGCGCAGGGGAAGTTCGTCGGGCGAGATGCGCACGGCGGTGGAGACCGTCCGGGGATTCACCAGGAATTCCAGGCGGTGGCGCAGGTCGACCACGAAGGGCCGATCCCCTCGATCGATGGCCGCTTTCAGATCCTCGACCGTCATCCGCGAGACCCGCAGCGAGCGGATGAATTTTTGCCGCTGGACATACTTCCACGCCACGTTCGCCACCAGCGCGATGAGCAGCAACAACAGGAGCCATCCCGCGGCCTCCTCAAGCAGTACGTCGATCGGAAGCTTGCGCGCCGGAATGTATCCCACCAGCGCGAAGCCCGCGGCCCAGAGCAGCGACCCGAGTGCATTGAGGAGCAGAAAGCGACCGCGACCCATGCCTGACATGCCGGCCACAGGTCCCGCAAGCCGTCCTACGCCCGGAACGAACTTGGAGTAGATCAACGAACTGGTCGTGTGCCGGGCAAATGCATCTTCGGAGCGGCGCACGCAGGAGTCTGGCTCCAAGGAGATCTTGCAAAGCAGCCGCAGCACTGAGGATCCCTGGCGCCGGCCCAGTTCGTACCAGACCAGGTCGCCGATCTCGGAAGCGATCACCACTACCAAAATGGTTGCCAGCAGGCTCAAGTCGCCAATCCCGGCCACCGCGCCCGCGGCCACCATGACCGGCGTCACCAGCAGCGGCAGCCCGAGCCGCTCCAGCAAAGCCGCCAGAAACAGCCAGACGTACCCGTGCCGAATGATGTCCTGGACCTGTGGATTCACGGAAGCATCCTCACTGGCTCCTCGGAAGCGCTCGCATCCCGCAGCTTACAGCTGAGCCTCACTTCACCTTGCTGAGATACTGATGCACCATCTGCACGGTGATCGATCCCTCGCCCACGGCGGAGGCTACGCGCTTGATGGAAGAGTGCCGCGTATCTCCTGCCGCAAAGACGCCCGGAATGATGCTCTCAAAAATAAACGGGTCCCGTTCCTCTTTCCAGCCCTTGGGCCGGTCGCCATCCTTGGGCAAGAGTGCGCCCGTCAGCAGATAGCCGCGCTCGTCCATGGGAAGCATTCCGCGCAGCCATGCGGTGCACGGCATTGCGCCTATAAAAATAAAGAGCGCGCTGGTGGGCTCGGTCCGAATGGTTTCGGTGGTGTGATTTGCGATGGTGATGGATTCCAGGTGGCCGTCGCCATGCACCTCGACTACTTCCGCCTGGGTCTCCACCCGGATATTCGGAATCTCGCGGATCTGGTCAATCAGGTACTGCGACATGCCCTTCTCGAGCGAATCGCCCCGCACCAGCATGGTCACGGAGCGGGCGAATTGCGCAAAATAGACCGCGGCCTGGCCGGCAGAATTCGCACCGCCGATCAGATACACGTCCTCACCGCTGCACAGCTGCGCCTCAGTCATGGCGGCGCCGTAGTAGACGCCTGCCTCCTGGAGCCGTTCGACGCCCGGGATGTCGAGCTTCTTCCACGAGAGCCCGCTGGCAATCAGGAGCGCATGGCAGCTGATCTCATTCCCATCCCGCAATTTCACAAAACGGTAGGGGCCGTCGACCCGCAGCCCGACCACTTCCTGAGGGGACAATATTTCCGCGCCGAACCGCTTGGCCTGCGTGAAAGCGCGTCGGGCCAGGTCCGCGCCGGTCAGCCCGGAAGGAAATCCCAGGTAGTTTTCGATGCGCGAACTCATCCCTGCCTGCCCACCCGGCGCCGACCGCTCCACCAGCAGAGTCTTTAATCCTTCCGATGCTCCGTATACCGCCGCCGCCAGACCTGCCGGGCCGCCACCCACGATGACGAAGTCGTAGAACGTGGTCTCGGCGCGCGTCCGCAAGCCGATTCTCGCGGCCAACTCGTCGACCGGGGGATTGGCAAGAATCTCGCCTCCGGGCAAAACCACCAACGGTAGCGATGCCGACTTCAGGTCCACATTTGGAATCAGTTGCTGCACTTCCTGATCCGGGGACGCAACTTCGACATCGGTCCACTGGTACGGAACCTGATTCCGTCCCAGAAAATCCTTCAACTGGTGACTGGCGGGCGACCAGCGCGTCCCCAGTACCCGCAGGCCGTTGTAGGGAGCCTTGTACTCGGCCTGCCAGTCCTCCAATAAATCGTCCAGCACCGGGTACAGTCTCTCTTCCGGCGGATCCCAGGGCTTGAGCAGGTAGTAATGAACTTTCGCGGTGTTGATCGCGGCAATGGCCGCGTTGGTATCCGCGTAGGCGGTCAGCAGGGCCCGCTTGGCTTGCGGGAACAGTTGCATCGACTGGCCCAACACGTCCAGGCCTGATCATGTGGGGCATGCGCTGGTCGGCCAGCGTGAGCGCGAGGCTGTCGCCCCTGGTCTTGAGCTGCTTCAACAAGTCCACCGCGCCGCTTCCGGAGTCCGCTCCCAGGACACGATAGTCCTTGCCGTATTTGCGGCGCAGGTCGCGCTCTACGGCTCGCAAAACTTCGGGTTCATCATCGACTGTGACAATTGCCGGGGCTGCCATCTGAATTGATCCTTGAGGTTCTCGCTAGAATTTAAGATCTGAAGCAACTACAGCCCGAACACGTTTGCTGCTTTAGACGACGCGAGCGGTCGTTTGGATTCGAAGGGGCCGGCTGCTGACTATTCTGGTCCTGGCCGTCTATGGTACCGCAGTTATCCGGAGCATGCCAGACGCATACCATCCCACCGCGGCCAGCACGCTGGTTTTTCGGTAAAATACCTTGCCGTTCGCAATCGATTTCTACCGGGAGATCTCTCATGGCCGTTCAACATCCCCCTCGCTTCCTGAAAATAGTCGAAGATGCCAAGACCCGGGTACGCGAAACCACGGTCGATGAGGTTAAGACCCGGCTTGATCGCGGTGACAAGTTCGTGCTGGTCGACGTTCGCGAGGAAAGCGAGTTTCAGAAGGACCATCTTCCGGGCGCGATCCACATGGGCAAGGGGGTGATCGAGCGGGACATCGAGCAGAAAGTGCCCGACCTGAATGTGCCCCTGGTGCTCTACTGTGGTGGCGGCTTCCGTTCGGCGCTGGCTGCCGACAACCTGCAAAAGATGGGTTACACCAATGTGATCTCCATGGACGGCGGCGTTCGTGGTTGGCGGGAAAAAGGCTATCCCTTTACAAAGGGATAACGTCTATTCGCTGGATTGCACCGGTTACTTTGCGGGCGAAACCGGTGTTCGCTCCGATCCCGCCTGCAGTCCGCGGTCCAGCGCCGATTTCTCTCCATGCGTCAGCGTCCGCACTCCGCCCTTCGGCAGTTCCCCCAGGACGACATTCCCGATCGCGACGCGCACCAAGCGCAGCACTTCGACTCCGAGACCCTCAAAAATTCTGCGGATCTGCCGGTTTTTGCCTTCATCCAGAATTACTTCCAGCCAAGTGTTCTTGTGGCCGCCGCGCAACCTGCTAGCCCGCTTCACGCGCAGAATCTCTCCCGTCCTGGTCCGCACCCCCTGCATCATGGAATCGAGCAGCGCTGCCTGCGCGGGCACGCCGATCTGCACGTGGTAGGTCTTATCGAGGTGGGTGTCCGGCGCCATCACTTTTGCTGCCCACTCCGAATCGTTGGTGAGCAGCAGCAAGCCTTCGCTGGCTTTGTCGAGGCGGCCCACCGGCCCGAGCCACGGCAAATCGTTCTCCAGGTACCCAAATACGGTCTTTCGTCCTTTTTCATCGGAGGCCGTCGTTACGACTCCGCGGGGCTTGTTCATGATCAGATAAATGCGTGCTGCGGCTTCGATCGGATTTCCATCCACCTCAATCCGATCTTTGCCCAGGCGAACCGGCGTTTCCGGATTCCGCGCGAGGGTGCCATTCAGCCGAACGCGACCGCTACGGGTAAGATCGAAACCCCGGGCGCGCGAACAGTATCCCAGCTTCGACAGGGCCCGCGCCAATCCAACCGACCGTGATTTCTTTTCGAGATGCACGCAGCCATCCTAATTCAATGAAAATGCAGGCGGTCCGCTTCAGCCTGCGAAACCCAGAGGGGTCGCGACCACCCTCGTCTATAATGTTGCCTTCGACGCGCAGCCGACTCCGCCAGACTCGCCGGACAGAAGCAGTTCGGGACAGTTCATCTCTCCCGGGGCGCGCCCGTGCAGATAAACGATTTTCAGACGGTGTGCGGACTAGCAATACCGCCACTGTACTAATGCGTTGATTTTCATTTTATGAAGCCACGCCCTAAATCCCCGAACATCGCTTACTTTTCCATGGAGATCGCTCTCGACGCGAACATGCCCACGTATAGCGGCGGTTTGGGGATGCTGGCGGGCGATACGCTGCGCTCGGCCGCTGACCTGGGGGCGCCCCTGGTCGCAGTCACACTGGTCTACCGCAAGGGATATTTCCGGCAGTACCTCGACCCATCAGGCAACCAGAGCGAGCAACCCCAGCAGTGGGAGCCGGAGCGCTTGCTGAAAGCGGTTGAAGGCCGGGTAAGCATCGAGATCGAGCAGCGCCAGGTGTGGATCCGCGCGTGGCAATATGACGTGTTAGGCATCGACGGCGATATCGTGGCCGTCTACCTGCTCGACACCAACCTCTCCGAGAATGCTGAGTGGGATCGCCATCTCACCGATTCTCTGTACGGCGGCGACGAACGCTACCGGCTGGCCCAGGAAATCACCCTTGGGCTCGGCGGACTGAAGCTCCTGCAGAAACTCGGTTATGACAAGATCCAGGCCTACCACATGAACGAAGGCCACTCCGCACTGCTGGCCCTGGGCTTGCTGGAGCGCCGCCTGGACCAGAGTTTCGCGGGACGGGTGAAACAGCTCGACATCGACGGCATCCGCCGCATGTGCATCTTCACGACCCACACGCCCGTGCCCGCCGGACACGACCAGTTCCCCAAGCCACTCGTCGGCCAATTGCTGGGCGATGAGCGCGTCACGCTGCTCGAGCAGACCCAAGCGCTGCACGACGACTCGCTGAACATGACCTACCTGGCGCTGCGTTTCTCCGGCTACGTCAACGGCGTCGCGATGCGGCATGGCGAAGTCTCGCGCGGCATGTTCCCGAATTACGACATCAGCGCCATCACCAATGGAGTCCACGCCCTCACCTGGACCTCGCCCGCCTTCCGGGAACTGTTCGACAGCTACATCTCCGGATGGCGCACCGACAACAACTACTTGCGCTACGCCATCAGCATTCCACTGGCAGACATCCGCGAGGCGCACGCCAGAGCCAAGGACGAGCTGTTCGCGGAAATCCGGCACCGTACGGGCGTCTCGCTCGACCCGAAGATGTTCACGATGGGCTTCGCCCGCCGGGCCAGCACGTACAAGCGCGCCGACTTGTTATTTCACGACCGCGAGCGCCTGAAACGCATTGCCCGGGACGTGGGGCCGATTCAGCTGGTCTACGCCGGCAAGGCGCATCCGCACGACGACGGCGGCAAGAAAATCATCCGCCAGGTCTTTGAAGGCGCTGCGTCTCTGTCCGACGTCATTCGCACCGTCTACGTCGAGAACTACGACATGCACTGGGGACAGCTGATCACCAGCGGCGTCGACCTCTGGCTGAACACGCCCATGCGCCCGCAGGAAGCGTCGGGCACGAGCGGCATGAAGGCAGCCCTGAACGGCGTGCCCAGCCTCAGTGTGCTCGACGGCTGGTGGGTCGAAGGCTGCGATCGAAGGCGTCACGGGCTGGGCGATCGGCAACACCGATATCGTGGAAGATACCGACTCCGAGATCGCCACTCTGTACGACAAGCTGGAACGCGCAGATTCTGCCGATGTTCTACGGAACTCCCAACCGCTACACCGAAGTCATGCGCTCGGCGATCGCCCTGAACGGCTCGTTCTTCAACACCCAGCGCATGGTCCAGCAATACCTGGCGAACGCCTACATGCTGCGCGAAGTGACACCCCCGGCGCCGCGGCCGAAGCAAGCCATGCCGGCCTTGACCAGGGAATAGGGCGGGGGCAATACCCGACCGTAGATATCGTCGCAGGACACCTTCGTGTACCTTCAGTGTCCTTCGTAGTTGATTGATTTTCTAAGTGGCCGTCGCGCCAAAAGCTTTTTCGGCCCACCGTGTGGTCAAAACTGTCTTCGCGGCCTCGCCGACCCTCAGCGTCCTCTGCGGCTAAACGCTCTTCCTTAACCGCACTCCCAACTCCGCACGCGGCACAGAAACCTGCTCTCCGGTCTCCTGATTCTTGAGGGCGAACATGTCGGACTTTATTTCGTTTTCGCCGACGATCAGCACGTAGCGCGCGGCCAGTTTCGCGGCGGCATCGAACGACTTCTTTAAACGGAAGCTCTCATCGCCCAATTCCGCCACAACTTCCTGACGGCGCAAATCCCGGGCCAGGCGCGCGGCCTCGCGGTTCATTCCCTCGCCCAGAGGTGCAATATAGACATCCGGACGCTGCTCGACCAGGGGAGCTGACGCGGCCAGCGACATCACCAGCCGATCCTCGCCGATCGCAAAGCCAATGCCCGGCGCTGCCGGCCCGCCCAGGGCTTCCGACAAGCCGTCGTACCTGCCGCCACCAAGAATCGCATTCTGCGCGCCTAACGCTCCATGCGTAAATTCAAACGCGGTGCGCGTGTAGTAATCGAGCCCGCGCACCAGCCGGTCGTTCAGCGTAAAAGGCACGCCCACCGACTTCAGGATTTCCTGCACCTCTTCGAAGTGCTTGCGGCAACCTTCATCCAGAAACTGGCTGATGCGCGGCAGTTTGTCGATAATGGGCTGATCCTCGGGCACCTTGCAGTCGAACACGCGGAGCGGATTCGTCACTGCGCGCCGCTGGCAATCGGCGCACATCCGCGCGGTTAGCGGTTCGAGCGCCGTACGCAACGCTTCGTTGAAGCGCGCCCGGTCCGCCGGACATCCCACCGAGTTCAATTGCAGGTTCCAGTCCTTGATTCCCAGCCGATCCAGCAACGTTGCCAGCATCTCGAGGATCTCGGCATCGCGCGCTGGAGACTCGCTTCCCGCCGTCGGACGGGCCAATGACCTCGGCGCCGATCTGGTAGAACTGGCGGTAGCGCCCTTTCTGCGGGCGCTCGCGCCGGAACTGCGGCCCAATATAGAAGAGCTTGTTCAGTCCTCTGTCCCACAGCTTGTGCTCGATATAGGCCCGCACCACGCCCGCCGTGTTTTCGGGACGAAGGGTCAGCGACTGGCCTTGATCGGATTGCGCGCGCCCGCGGTCTTCCCACGTGTACATCTCTTTGGCGACGATGTCGGTGTCTTCACCCACCCCGCGGGCAAACAGTTCCGTGGATTCGAAGATCGGTGTCCGAATTTCCTGGAAGTTGTACGCGCGAAATACCTCGCGCACCCTGGCTTCGACGAAGTTCCACAACGCCGTCTCCGGCGGCAAAAGATCCCGAGTTCCCCGCACAGCCTTAATCATGAATTCGGCTCTTAGCTCTTGGCTCTTGGCTCTTGGCTCTTAGCTCTTGGCTCTTAGCTCTTGGCTCTTGGCTCTTAGCTCTTAGCTCTCAGCTTCTAGCCATCAGCATTTGATACTTAGCCTCTGTGCAAGGGCGAACAAATCGTCGCTCAGCTTCCACCCTCTTTCAAATACGAATCCTTGTACCCTAAGTAATTCCGTGCGTAGCGCAGGATCGTCTCCCCGTCGTCCGGCCCGAGTTTTCTCCGGAACGTTCCGGGAGACGCCCATCCACAGTGAGCCCGGCTCAACCACCGTCTTTTCCGGAATCAGGGTTCCGGCCGCGATGATCGAGCCCGCTCCGATTCTCGCTCCGTTCAAGACAATCGACCCCATCCCGATCAGGCAGCGGTCCTCGATCACACAGCCATGCAGCGTGACCGAGTGGCCCACCGTCACGTACTCGCCCAGGTAGACTCCGTACTGCTCCTTCATACCGTGAAGCACGGAGCAGTCCTGCACATTGGAATGGGCGCCGACGCGGATTTCATGCACATCCCCGCGCAGCACCGCGTTCATCCAGACGCTGGCGTGCTCGCCCAGCACTACATCTCCGATCAACTGCGCGGACGGATCCACGTAACAGGAAGCGGGAACTGTTGGATGCACGCCCTTATAGGAACGAATCATCGCGCAATCGCCTCGCCACAGAAGAGAATCACTCCCCGACCGAAGTAGATGAACATACCATGCACGCCGCTGACTTCGCGAGCCAACTGGAGCGCGCATCCACCTCAGCAGCGGATGGGCGGTGATTAGTCACATCGCAAACCTTATCAAGCGTATATTTTCATTTTCCGGACCTGAGGTATCGCCCGGGGCCACAGTCGCCGCGACGAAGGACAATGAAATCAGTCCGCAATACTCTGCTCCTCGGAGTCGCCCTGGGCCTGTTGATCGGACTGGGCGGCTACACCTTCATCTACTCGAAGGGCTACTCCTACCTGACCAACAATCCGGCGGCTTGCGCCAACTGCCATGTCATGCGGGCGCAATACGACGCGTGGTTGAAGTCGAGCCATCGCATGGCGGCCACCTGCAACGATTGCCACACGCCCCATAACATTTTCGGGAAGTACGCGGTCAAGGCTAACAACGGCTTTTGGCACTCCTTCTACTTCACTACCGGCTGGTATCCCGACACCATCGAGATCACAAAATTCGATCATAAGGTCACCGAGAATGCCTGCCGGCGCTGCCACGAGAACATCACCGCCGAAATCGACGGCAATGCGGTGCACGGCCGAGCACAGGGTCTGGAGTGCACGCGTTGCCATGCCTCGGTCGGGCATTCCGAGGCAGCCGCCTCCCTGGGCCATTCCACTGTTGCAGGAAGCAATCATGAATGACACGAGTAATCCCGGAACAACTCCTTCGCGGCGCATGCTGGCGCTGGTCGTGGCGCTGGCCGCGTTGAGCACCGTGGCCATCGCGGCGCTGCTGGTCAACATCTTTGAACGCAAGCAGGAAGCGAAGAACCCGTTCTATCGCGTGGTCGAGCTGAATGACACGATCGATGATCCCGCGGTCTGGGGCAAGAACTTCCCCATGCAATACGACCTGTACCTGCGGACGGTCGACATGCAGCGCACCAAGTACGGCGGAAGCGAGGCCATGCCACACTCCCCGACCCAGGCTGACCCGCGCTCGGTGGTGGCGCGTTCGAAGCTCGAACAGGATCCGCGCCTGAAAACCATCTGGGCGGGATACTCCTTTTCCGCCGACTATCGCGAGCGGCGCGGCCACGCCTACATGCTCGATGACCAGACTTTCACCGAGCGCCAGAAATTCGCCCCGCCGGCCATGTGCATCAACTGCCACGCCGCCATGGTTCCGACCTACCTGAAGCTGGGCGACGGCGACATTGTGAAGGGATTCAACGTTATCAGCGACACCCACATGACGTATCCCCAGATCCGCCAGACGGTCAAGTACGCAGTGGCCTGCATCGATTGCCACGATCCAAGCACCATGCAGTTGCGGGTCACGCGGCCGGCTTTCATTGAGGGCATCCGAGCGCTCAAGGCAGCGCAAGGCATTCCAGACTATGACGTCAACACCATGGCCACGCGCCAGGAAATGCGCTCCTACGTGTGCGGCCAATGCCATGTCACGTACTACTTCCAGCCGCCCAACAAACGGCTGACGTTTCCGTGGTCTAAGGGCATCAAGGTCGAAGACATCATCGCCCTCGAAGGCGAACAAAAGATCAACGAGTGGACCCACCCTGACTCGGGAACACAGTTAATCAAGGCTCGCCATCCGGAATTTGAAATGTGGAACCAGGGCGTGCACGCGCGTTCCGGAGTAGCCTGCGCCGACTGCCACATGCCCTACATGCGGCAAGGCGGATTGAAGATCAGCGACCACCAGATCAACAGCCCGCTGCTCAAGGTCAACCGCTCCTGCCAGACCTGCCATCATTTTCCGGAAGAAGAGTTGAAGGCGCGGGTCGAAGACATCCAGGACCGCTTCTTCAGCCTGCGCAACACGGCGCTCGATGCGCTGGTCGACCTGATCAACGACCTCAAGACCGCCAAGCAAAACGGGGCCACGGATGCCCAATTGGCCGCCGCCCGCGATTACCACCGCCGCGGCCAGTTCATGATCGATTTTGTGATGTCGGAGAACTCGATGGGCTTCCATGCTCCACAGGAAGCGATGCGTATCCTGGGAGATGCCATTAACCTCTGCCGTCTGGGCCAGCTAAGCCTGCACGGAGCTCCGCCGCCCAGCCACAGTCCACCGAATATCGCGGAGGCAGCGCCGGCGAGATCGAAAGCAGAACTTGCCGCAAAGAATGGCGGGATGAATCAGGGATTGGTATCTACCACGAAGTCACGGAGGCACGGAGGAGTCAAATCCGATCTTATCCGTGCCTCTGTGTCTCTGTGGCAAATCAACCACAAAGGGCACTAAGTATCACGAAGGAACGGATAGACCTTCGTGCTCCTTTGTGTCCTGTGTGGATCAAGATCTAGGTACCGGTCCTGAGCCTCTGAGGCGCTCGGTAGGTACCCGGCTCGGAGCGGCCGGCGATGGCCAGCCGATTCCAGGCGTTGATGGTCGCGACCGCCAGAGTCAGATCGCATAATTCCTTCTCGCTGAAGTGCGGGCGCACTGCTTCATAGACTTCATCGGGCACATGATCCCTGGCAACGAGTGTGACGGCCTCGCTCCAGGCCAGGGCCGCACGCTCCCGCTCGGAGTAGAACGGACATTCGCGCCAGGCGTCCAGGGAATACAGTCGCTGCTCGTCCTCTCCAATCGCCCGCAAATCTTTCCAGTGCATATCCAGGCAGAAGGCACAGCCGTTGATCTGGGAAGTGCGCAGCTTAATGAGATGAAGTAGCGACTCCTCGAGCCCGCATTTGCGAAGATATTCTTCCAGCCCGAGCATGGCCTTGTAAGTGCCCGCGCCAGCCTGCGTGTAGTTCAGACGGGGTTGCATAAAACTCTCCTTCGAAGAATTTTGGGTGCCTGTTTGGATGAAGCGAGAAAGGAGTTCGAAGCAACACTAATATGGATATTCCTGCTTGCGTCCGTCCAGAAGCCCGTTGCCCGAAGCCCGAAACTGCTCTTTCCCCTTCCGGCACAAATTCCCAAAACGCACACCACATTGTGCGCTCCAACACATCCCCAGCGGGTGTACCGATGTTAAAACTTTCGTGTTTCCCTTTCCCTTCCGAGCCCCATTCCAATCCAGGTGGGACTCATGCCTCCAACTCTGCGCCGCGCCCTTCGCCTGCTGATCCTTCTTGCCAGTTTCGTAATAGCCCCACCCCTTCACTCCCAGGACGCCTCTACCGGCGCCCTTCGCGGCACCGTCCTCGATCCGGACGGGCGGCCATTGGGAGGGGCCACGGTCGCGGTCGTGAGCACGAACACGGGCATGCCCCGTGCCTCGCTTACGGACAGTGAAGGCCGGTTCGCGATAGAACTGCTCCCGCCGGGCGACTACTCAGCGCGCGCTGAAATCAAGGGTATGTCGCCGCAAGTGACCCCGCGGGTTCACGTCGAGGTGGGGGGAGCAGTCGAGCTTCATTTTCGCCTTAGCCTGGCGGGCGCCAGTGAAACCGTCACGGTTTCCGGGGCGCCTCCGGTAGTCGAAACCGTTCCCAGTTCCGTTTCCACGGTCATCGACGAAAGGGCCATCAGCGACCTGCCTGCGAACGGCCGGCGTTTCACGGACCTTTCCTTGCTCGCGCCCGGCGTCACGCAAGACCCTCGCGGCTTGACGTCGGCCGCGAACGGCGACCTGGCGTTCGGCGGCATTCGCGGCTACCAGTCCAGCTACCTGGTGGACGGCAGCGACAACAACAATGCGTTCTTCTCGCAGGCGCGCGGGCGCTACCGGGCTCCCTACCAGTTCTCGAACGAAGTGGTGCAGGAATTCCGCGTTTCCTCGAACACTTACGGGGCCGAACTGGGACGCGCGGGAGGGGCCGTCGTCAACGTCGTCACCAAGTCGGGCTCGAACCACATGCACGGGACCGGGTTTTATTTCATCCGCGACAGTTCCTTCGGCGCCCAGCCCGCATTTCTGGACTTCAAGCCACAGGACCGCCAGCACCAGTTCGGCGGCACCCTGGGCGGCCCGATCCGATCCAACCGCGTCTTCTTCTTTGCGGGCTATGACCAGCACATCTTTCGTGTGCCCAACGTGGTGAACTACGTCAGCGGCGGGTCGGTCCTGGTGCCGCAAGCGGGCACCGGAGCGCTGCAAAACGGCGACTACGAGGACAGTGACAAGGCCCAGGTCTTCGCCACCGCCGCCCAGCTCAACCAGCTGGCCGGAAACTTCCGCTCGGACCTTCTGGGCAACACTGCCTTCTTCAAAGTGGACGCGACTCTAACCGCCCGCCACCATCTCTCCGCGCGGCTGAACACGTCGCGCTACTACGGAACCAACAACGTGTTTTTCGACCCGGCGAGCCCGATCACCAATTCCACACTCAGTTCGAATGGCGAGGAAAACGTTACTACCGCATCCGCTTCCGTCGTCCTGACCAGCGGATTCTCCTCGCGCCTCATCAGCCACCTGCGCGCCCAGTTCTCGCGTGACTTGCAGGCCTCGAGCGCAAACTCCACCGACGTGCGTACCCACATCACCGATGTCCTCGACGGCATGGGCCGCTCGACCATCCTGCCGCGCGAGACCCGCGAGCATCGCCTGCACCTGGCCGACACGCTGAGCTTCGAGCAGGGCCGCAACTCCTGGAAGTTCGGCGGCGACGCGCTGTTCACACGGATTTACAACTTCTTTCCCTCCATGTTCGGCGGCGAGTATTACTACGCCACCATTTCGGTTGATCCGTGGACCTTCGAACCCATGCGCTACGGACTCAAGCTAACTCCCTTGCGGGCTTACTCCCACCAGGTCCCGCGTTATTACATCCAGAACTTCGGTTCGGCCGTCTCCCATCCCGACACCAACGAGTACGCCGCATTCGTGCAGGACACGGTCCGCGTCACCGGACGGCTCGCCATGAGCCTGGGAGTCCGCTACGACCTGCAGACCTTCTCGACCAAGGATCTCGTCAGCAACCCGCTCTGGCCGCAGGCCGGTAAAGTCCCATTGAAGGATCGCAATTTTTCTCCGCGCATCGGCCTCGCCTACTCGCTTGGCCAGCAGCGCCCGCTGGTGATCCGCGCCGGCTACGGACTCTTCTACACCCGCATTCCGCAGATCTACACTTCGACCATCGCCACCGACAATGGGCTCACTTCCGCCAACCTGATCCTCGACAACATGAACTACTACGAGCACCAGGTCTTCCCCACCTATCCGGCTCCGCTCGCCACCTGCGCGACAAAATCCCCGTTCTGCGCGCCTCCCGCGACCGTCGCCCGCTACCTGAGTACCGAGGTTGCCGCCTTCGCACCCAACTTCGTGACCCCGCGCGTGCACCAGGCCAGCCTCAACCTCGAGCGCGAACTCGTCGACCGCTTCGCTGCCGGGGTCTCTTATATGTATGTTCACGGCCAGAACCTGATTCGCGCTCGCGATGTCAATCTTCCGGTCGCCGACCGACGTGACCTATCCGGTCTACGATGAAAGCGGCACCAACTTCCTGGGCGCCTATTACGACGTCCCCACGTTTTCCACCTGGCAGATGACGCGGTCGATGACCTGCCCCTATCCGCCCTGCATCAATCCGCTGGCGCGACCCGTCTCGCAGCTTGGCGCCATCAACCAGTTCGACAGCGCCGTCTCCAGCGTTTATCACGGCGTCACCGTTTCTCTGCGCCGCCGCATGACCAGCGGCCTGTACTTCCGACTGGGGTACACCTTCGCGCGCGCCTCCGACGACGGCCAGGACGCGTTGGTAGCTGGCCGCCCCGTCAGCGTGCAGAATTCCTATTCCACTTCCTCCGAGCGCGGCCCGAGCGTCACCGATCAGCGCCACCGGTTCGTGCTCTCGGCCATTGAAGAAATAAAACCCTTCGGGCGCGATCGCGCCTTGCTCGCGAAAATTTTCAACGACTGGAAGGTCTCCGGCGTCCTCACGATCGGCAGCGGCCGCCCGGTCGACGCCAAGGTCTTCGGCGACCCGAATCAGGACGGCAACAGCTACAACGACCGTCTGCCCGGTACGGACGCAATGCTTTCCTCGGGCCCGACTATGCCACCACCGACTTACGACTTACGCGCCGTATCTATTTACGGCCGCGTTACAAACTCGAACTCGTCGTCGAGGCTTTCAACGCCCTGAACCGGGATAACCAGCGTGTCACAATCACCGACGACGGCTTCACCAATACGGCCACCGACTTCGTGCAGCTCGATAAAGCAATTGGAATCAATCATTTTCCGGCGTACTACCAGCGGCCCGCTAACCTGACGAGGGCCACCAGCGCCTACGCCCCGCGCCAGTTGCAGTTCGCTGTAAAACTGATTTTCTAATGCAAACGAATGATGGAGGCGGGTCTCGAGAAATCGAGAAACAGCGGCTATTCATGCCCGAACTTTGACATTCCCACTTGACTTGCCTCCGGAACCTTGCAATAACTATCGGGTCCAACGGGACGAGTTTGGGGGTGTAGTAAGTTGGCGGAAGTTAGACTTCAAGAGGGCGAATCCCTCGAAAACGCGTTGCGACGTTTTAAGCGCAAGGTGCAACAGGAAGACATCATTAAGGAGGTTAAGCGCCACTCCTTTTACCTGAAGCCGGGCGAAAAAAAGCGTGTCAAGGAAGCGCTCGCACGCAAACGCAGTCGCAAGAAAGCGCGTAAAGAACAAGATTAACCACCAAGTAGGTCGCTGCCTTTAAGGCGGCGACCTATTCTTTTCCCCACCGTCCCGTATTGTGAAAAATGTTAAAGCGCCGTCGTCATTCTGGCATCACTAGTTTCTTTCCGCTGTAGACCTGCGTGAACGCGCAGGTGGGCCGAATCCAAGGGTAATTGTTGAGGGGGGGTGCGTAACGACTCTGTGCGCACTCGCGCGTACGGAAGGCCGCCAAGCTTTCCCAAGCGAGCGGGATGTGTCCGGGGAATGGGGTGAGGGATGGACTTCCAGGACAAGGTACTGAAGTGCATCGACTGCGGCTCTGACTTTATTTTTACCGCAGGCGAACAATTGTTCTTTCACGACAAGCAGTTTAAGAACGAACCCAAACGTTGCAAAGCATGCAAGGCGAAACGGATTGCTGTTCTAGGTGCCGCGGTCCCCGGGCAAGCGCCCGCGAAGACCGAAACCCGGACAACCTGTTCTCAGTGCGGCAAGGAGACGACGGTTCCCTTCAAGCCCACGCAAGGGAGGCCGGTTTTCTGCCGGGAGTGCTTTCAGCAAAAGCGGCAACAGGCGGCCACAGCCTGAGATCCGAGGGGTATGAAAAAGGCCGGTAAGCGGTGGGGCGGAGCACCCGGCCACTGAAATTCCAGGAAAGCTGATTTCCCCCTGATTCCTGGCTTTTCCCTAAGATGTGCGGTCGGCCTACGAAGCGGTTTCGCCGCGGTTCGGCCGAAGTGTATCTGCCCGGCGGGCGAGCAGCGTTTCTAACTGCTGCACTAACTGCCGGGTTCCAATGGGCTTCACCAGCAAAGACTCCACCGGCTCCTTTCTCCAGCTGTCATCGGTGGGAGGATACGCGGTCAGAATCGCAGTTGCCGGCCGATTGCGCTGTGCACGCGCCAACCGCAAAACGTCCAGTCCCGCTTCTTCCGTTTCCATCCGGACGTCGGTGATCACGACGTCGTATTCACGGGTCTTGAGTTTTTCGCGCGCCTCGACTCCGGAAGCCGCCGTCTCCACTTCAAAGCGGTTGAGCTCGAGCACAGCCTTCAAGGTCAACAACACCGGCTGATCGTCATCCACCAACAACACGCGCCGCATGGCGAATTGCTCCCCCGCGAATAGAATCGAGGCCGCGAAACGGCTGGCGGGATCACCTCGAGGACCGCACCGGCAGTGTGGCGGGATTCGATACCGCTGTCTTTAGGGCCCGGTTGCGCTGCTACTATAGTATGGTGGCAAGTTTTTACGTACAAAATTTTGGCTGCCGTGCAACGCAGGCTGACGGGGCCGCCATCGAGCGCCAGTTCGAGGAGCGCGGTCTCGAACGGGCTTCTGCCGTCGCGGAGGCCGAAATCGTCATCCTGAACACCTGCACCGTGACTTCGTCCGCGGACCAGGATGCTCGTGCCGCCATCCGCCGTGTACATCGTGAAAATCCGCAGGCCCGCATCGTCGTTACCGGATGTTATGCGCAGCGTTCTCCTGCGGAAATCGCTGCCCTTCCCGGCGTAAGCCAGGTCATCGGAAATTCCCACAAGCACGAGTTAGCGGAAATCGCGACGCTGCGACCTCTCGGCACCGATCCCGCGTTCGTTCCCCTCTCCTCACTGAGAATGGAGAACTCAGAACTGAGAACCGCCGCCTCCGCGATTTTCGTTTCCGACATCTTTGCTCACACCGAACTGCTGGCCGCCCCGGTTTTTGACGCGGCCAACGAACGGACGCGCCCTAATCTCAAAGTCCAGGACGGCTGCGATAACCGGTGCTCATTCTGCGTGATTCCCTACGTCCGTGGACAGAGCCGATCGTTGAGGCTCGAACAGATCCTGCGGGAAGTAAACACGCTCGTCGTCGCAGGCTACCGGGAACTGGTCATTTCCGGAATCAATCTCGGAAGATGGGGAAGGGATTTGGAGACGGTTGTCAGGTCTCAGGTCTCAGGGGTCAGGTTTCAAGTCCGTACATCCGGCAACGCCGCGTCTAACACGGGATCTGGCGGACGACTGGCGACTGACGACCGGGGACTGGTGTTACTGCTGCGCGCCATTCTCGATCACACATCGCTCGAGAAGCTCCGCATCAGTTCGGTCGAGCCCATGGACTGGAGCGACGAACTGATCGCCCTAGTCGCAAGTTCCCCGCGCATCGCCAAGCACGCCCACGTGCCCATGCAGTCGGGCAGCGACGCTGTGCTGCGTCGCATGCACCGCAAATACCGCCCGTGGCACTACCGCGAGAAGATCGAAAAGATTCGGGCTGCCATGCCGAGCGCCGCGATCGGGGCCGACGTGATGGTGGGATTCCCGGGCGAGAGCGAAGCAGAATTCGAAGAAACCCGCCGCATGATCGGGGACCTTCCCCTCACCTACCTGCACGTCTTCACATATTCCGCGCGCCCGGGCACGCCCGCCGCCGACATGCCGCGCCAGGTTCCGGTGCACGTCGCCCGCGAACGCAACCGCATCCTGCGTGACCTCGCGGAAGAAAAGAAGCAGGCCTTCATGGGGAGCTTCGTCGGGGAGATTGTGGAGGCGATCACCCTGGCGGGCGGGAAGGAGACGACGATCGCCGAAGTCTCAGAGTATCCCTTCACCGAAGCGCTGACCGACAACTATCTCAAGCTGCGCCTGCCCGGCCAGCACGAACCCAATCGTTGGATCCGGGGCCGAATCGACCGTGTTGAAAAGGGCGCGCTAGTCGGTAGGGCCGGGCAGTCACACCTCCGAGGTTTGTAACCCGCATGCCCGCCCACCCCGGCATCGTGGACCTCCGCCGGGGCTTGTGAGTTGACGCAATTGCACCTGGGTTTTCAATCCCAAACTCCATCACCGTGCCCAACTCGGCGTCTACCTGCGGCTCGACAACATTCCGGTACCGGTCCTCTACGGCCCTTCGGCCGACGAACAGTAGGCGGCGCCGGAACAATGCGGTAGCGTCCCGATCCGGGTTTGGCTGCCTTCGCTCATCTCAAACAATCAGACCCCGCTCCTTGCCAGCGGGGCCTTCCCTAGCTGAAAAGTTTTCCGCCCAGTTCCTTCGTCAGTTCCTCACGACCCCATGCAACTCCCGATGCGCGACGAGTGCGGCCCGCGTCCAGCACCATTTCCTGCACTCCGGGCATCGGAAGCCGAGCGAAAGGCCCCAGGACCGACCGTGCTGAGGTTCTTGGCTTCCACTCTGCTGCTGTTGCGCGTGTTGGCAATTAGCGCAAGCGATTCGGGTTAGAAGCTCGCCCCTGACTCCGGTCATCGACTCCATGCATTGGGCGCACGAAATCTCCTGCATGACATTGCTCATAAGAAAAACCCTGCTCAATTGTGAGGAACAATACCAGGTGGGGGGGCTTGCCCAAGAATTTACACGAAGTCCGTCGCCCGATCGGTGATAAGTGTCACGACCATCCGTGACTAGTTGGCACAAGGCTCTGCCTGCCGACTCAGCGATAGCACACCAGAGCAGCGGATTCACCCAACCCCGTTCCAGCCGCCGACGCGCCGGAACTGGCCCATCCGGGCCATTCCCTCTCCGGCTTTTCGGGGACTAGCCTGAGGCCGAACGGTTTTCTGTTCGGGGGCTTATGATCCATCCGAAGAACGCTATCGCCGATCTGGTGCGCGCGTTCCCGCAGCTGGCGTGCTCGCGTGCGTGGGGAAATTCCGCCGACCCGGACGGGCAGTGGCATGAGTTTGCCGGCCTGGTTATCGGCCTGTATCAACGGAAAAATTACGACGGCGTGCGATCCGCCTTCGACCGACTGGAACGGTTCCTGGGCGACGGATCGCCCGAGGTTCGCAGCTGGGTGGCGGGCTTTCTGCACGCCCTGCAGGAAGTCACTTCCTGGGGTTCCAGCAATAGCGATGCGTACCACGGCCTCCTCGGGCCACATGCTCGACGCGTCTGGGAAACTCTGGATGCCATTCGCTTCGATCTAGCCGCCTGTTCCATCCTCGAAGCCGAAATCCTAATGTGGCGCGTTGTCCATCACAACGACCAGCCCCGGTTGGGCGATGCCCGGCACATGTCCTGAAGCCGGCGCGCGTGTGCGCCTTTTGCCCGACGAAGAAGTCGTGATGAGCGGCTGGTCCCGGTGTTCCCGGGCTTCCATTATCCTGCAGATTGCTGCCACGACCGATGCAGAAGAGCTAGACCCGGTTGACTAGACCCGGTTGAATGGGGAAGCGGGTGGTGCCACGGGCGATTCCGGCAAAGTTTCGGGAGAGACGTCGCGTCCGGCAAAGCCTTCGAGTTCCGACAAGGTAGTGGCAATCGCCTTCAGGGCGGCGTTCGATCTTTCGAGCACGGTCAGAAGATACTTCCTGGCAACCGCACGGTCTGCCGGCTGTACCAGGCACCACCAGCGAGCGATACATTCCACGATATCGCTTTCCGTCTTGGCACCTTCCACCGCCGCGTCCATCAGCCGGTGCACCTTGGTCTTGACGGCCTGGTACGAAACGGACAGCTCCTGAGGCATGAGTCGGGACTCCCCCGTTCGTTGAGCAAACTAGCCTCCAAACCTTCCCGCGTGATTTCCAGCGATTTAGCGGAGCCCGAGATTCCACTTGTTGTAGAAATACTGCGCGTCCTATGAAACCGTGTATTCTCGATCCAGAGAGGTGCAACTCCAGAAAAAGACAAGTAGATGCGAGGCTCGTGCCCGCACCCTCCATGCTATAATTTTGGCTCTAGTTTCTGTCGAAACTGCACTGGAGGATGGTATCGATAAACGGTTTATCCGCACCAATGACCGCATACGCGCCCGCGAAATCCGCGTGATTGACGACGAAGGGAATCAGATCGGTATCCTGGCCCCTTTCGAGGCGCTCAAAATGGCCCGCGAGAAGAATCTGGACCTGGTTGAGATCTCGCCCACCGCTACCCCGCCCGTCTGCCGCATCATGGACTACGGGAAATTCCTGTACCAGCAGGAAAAGAAAGAGCGCGAGGCCAAGAAGCATCAGAAGCAGATCGTGGTCAAGGAAGTAAAGTTCCGCATTAACGTGGACGACCACGATTACGAGACCAAAAAGAATCACGTGCTGCGTTTTCTGGATGAAGGAGACAAGGTGAAAGCCACCATCTTCTTCCGCGGCCGTGAGATGACACGCACGAACCTGGGACGCCAGATCCTGGAACGACTGATCAAGGACGTCCAGGACAAAAGCATCGTGGAGTTCCGTCCCCGGCAGGAAGGCAATACGCTGCACGCCATCCTGGCTCCCAAGAAGGACGAGGGCGGCAAGCCAAAAGAGAAACCGCGTGCCGCTCCGACCCCGCCTCCACCGCAGGCGTAAGAAAAGCAGCGGCTTGGCTTTTGGTCGTTAGCATTTGGCTTCCGTGCGTCTATCTGGTACCCAAGGGACTTCTCGTTGACGTTTCTGGTGCATGGTCATGCACTGGAAGCTAAGAGCTAACAGCTAAGAGCTGAATCTAAGAACTGAGAACCGAATTTCTATGCCGAAAATGAAGACTCACAAAGGCGCCGCCAAGCGCTTCAAGAAAACCGCAACCGGGAAAGTGATGCGTCACCATTCGCACCTGCGCCACATGCTGACCTCCAAGGGCCAGAAGCGCAAGGACAGGCTCGCGAAATCTGTGCTGGTAAGCGATGCCGACACACCCAAAGTTCTAAGAATGATTCCGTACGCATGAGCAGTTGAGTTTTCGTGGACCTTGAGTTGTCGGATTGCAGAATCACGAGAAACCAGGGAACACGAAATCAGGGCGCAGACCAGCGTGCCCGGGCGTGTGAAGAGGTCGCATCGACAGAGACGATCCTTACCTCCAGCCGCCAGTGGTTGAGAAAGCAAAAAGGAGAAACGAATGCCTCGCGTAAAACGTGGAACCAAACGCCGCGCCAAGCGGAAAAAAATATTAGACCGCGCCAGCGGTTATTTCCTTACAAAATCAAAACTCTACCGCTCTGCCAAGGAAGCCGTCGAGCGCGGACTGAAGTTCGCTTACTCAGGACGCAAGCAGCGCAAGCGCCAGTTCCGCTCACTGTGGATTGTCCGGATCGGCGCCGCTGCCAAGCTGAACGGCCTGAGCTATTCCAGGTTCATCAGCGGACTGAAGAAGGCCGGAGTCGAACTGGATCGGAAGATTCTGGCGGATCTGGCCGTGAAGGACGCGGCCGCGTTTAAGAGTCTGGCCGAGCAAGCCAAGAGCGCGCTGGGCGGAGCCGCGTAGGAAACCAGCCTTCAGCAATTAGCTCAGTTCGATAAGGGGCGGGCCTCATCGCCCGTCCCGATTTACTCACGAGCCTTTCTTGTTTTCGATCCGAGGCGGGATTTCCGCTCAAGCATTGCCTCTCGTGCATTGTCATTGCGAGCGAAGCGAGGAATCAGCGACAGGGTCCGAGGCGAGCCTCATGTACACGGTTCCTAAACTGACGGATTACTCCACGGCGGCGCTGGACTCGGCGGCGCGGGAGTTGCTGTCTGCGCTGGAATCGGAAGCGGCTGGCGGTCAAGAGCGAGAACGAGTGGAAAGTTTTCCGCGACCGCTGGATGGCTCGGAAAAATGGCGTGCTGACTCTGCTGAACGATCTGTGGCTGAAGTCTGCGCCGAAAGATGCCAAGCGCGATGTTGGGCAGCGCGTCAATGAGTTGAAGCAGACGGTGACAGAGCGAGTCGAAGCGCTCAGGCCAAAAAAAGTAATCTCTGGCAGTATAACGGTGAGATTGCGGGGAGTCTCCGTCGCAGCTGAAGGAACGGTGGAGCCGCGCCCCCGACATCACCCTCCCGGGTATACGCCGGCCTCTGGGAGTGGAGCATCCGGTCATCCGGACGATGAACGAGATTGTCGGCGTATTCCGCAATCTGGGCTACTCCGTCTCGGAAGGTCCCGAGATCGAGACCGATTATTACAACTTTGAGTCACTGAACTTCCCGCCTAACCATCCAGCGCGCGACATGCAAGACACGCTGTTTCTCGCGGGGCAAGACAAGAAAGCCCTGCGCGACCGGCTGCTGCTGCGCACGCACACTTCTCCCGTGCAGATTCGCACCATGGAGAAGATGAAGCCGCCCTTGCGGATCGTGATTCCGGGGAAGGTGTACCGCAACGATCCGCCGGACGCAAGCCACTCGCCGGTGTTCCACCAGATCGAGGGGCTGGCGGTCGACACCAATATAACGTTCGGCGATTTGAAGGGCACGCTCGACCATGCGATGAAGGCTCTGTTCGGATCGAGCGTGAAGACGCAGTTCCGGCCGTCATTCTTTCCGTTCACCGAGCCGAGCGCCGAAATGATGGTGAGCTGCTTTATCTGTGGCGGAAGCGGGCGGCGCGGGAGCGAGCCCTGCCGGCCCTGCAAGACCACGGGTTGGATCGAGATTCTCGGCTGCGGCATGGTCGACCCCAATGTGTTCGAGTTCGTGAAGGACAATGGGTACGACCCGAAGAAAGTGTCGGGATTCGCGTTTGGCATGGGCGCGGACCGGATTGCTATCTTGAAATATGGCGTCGATGACATCCAGTTGTTCTTCCAGGGGGACGTCCGGTTTTTGGAACAGTTTGGGTAGGGCGGGTCATAGCTCTTAGCCATGAGCCTTTGGCTGCGAGCAGACCGGACCGGACTCCGAGGACAAAATCTTAACCGCAGAAGGCGCGGAGGGTTCGCAGAGGACGCGGAGGTTGCACGAAAGCTGCCAGGGCAGGCACGCAGGCAGGATTGCCCGCCACACCAGCTTAAGAGCCAGTGGCTAAGAGGCAACGGCTGACTTCATGAAAATCTCACCCCAATGGCTACGCGATTTTGTTGACCTCTCCGTCGACGACCGTCGTCTTGGGGAAGATCTGACTTCGATTGGAATGGCGGTCGAGGCGATCGCGGGCGCAGGCGAAGATACCGTCTTCGAGATGGAGATCGGCACCAACCGTCCCGATGCCATGAATCATTACGGCGTCGCACGCGAGGCTTCCGCGTTCTATGACGTACCTTTGAAACCGATCGCGCCCAAGTTGCCGGCGGCTAGCGGGCTGGCCGGCATGACGATCACGGTCGAAGATGGCCGTTACTGTCCGCGTTTCACGGCTCGCGTCCTTCACGGCGTCAGCATCCAGCCTTCTCCAGCCAAAGTTGCTCGACGTCTCGCCCTGATTGATCAGCGGCCTATCAACAACGCGGTCGATGCCACCAACTACGTTCTCTGGGAGATGGGCAAGCCCACCCACGTGTTCGATCTCGATCTGCTGGAAGGCGGACGCATCATCGTGCGTTTTGCGCGAGCCGGCGAAACGCTCAAGACGCTCGATGGCGTGGAACGAAAGCTGACCACCGAAGACCTGGTGGTCGCTGATGCGAAGAAGCCCGTCGGCTTGGCGGGCGTGATGGGCGGGTTCGACACCATGATCACGGAGAAGACGCGGAACATTCTGATCGAGTCGGCCTGGTGGGATCCGGCAACCATTCGCAAGGTTTCCAAGCGGCACGGGCTGCATACCGACGCGTCGCACCGGTTCGAGCGCGGCGCGGATTTTGAGTCAACCATCGTCTCCACGGATCGGGTCGCGGAGTTGATCCTGAGTTCCGGCGGCGGCACCTTGACGGGCGACATGATGGACGTGGTGGTCGGGCAGCGCGACCAGGCCCCCATCGTACTCAATCTTTCAGAAGTGCAGCGCATCCTCGGGAAGGCTCTGGGCGCGCAGGAAGTGCTGCGAATTCTGTCGCGGCTGGGATTCGAAGCCATCGCGGGACGGCATGAGGGCGAGGAATTCGAGGTCACGATTCCCTCCTGGCGGCTGGACGTGGAGCGCGAAATCGACGTCATCGAGGAAATCGCGCGTCTGCATGGCTACGACCAGTTTCCAAACACGCTGCCCGCGTATGCCGGGGCGGTCATCGAGTTGCCGGATGCGCGCAAAGACGCAAAAATGCGGGCTTCCCTGCTCGCGCTTGGCTATGACGAGGCGGTCTCGCTGACGTTCATTTCGGCGGAGGACGCAAAGCGGTTCTCGCCTGCTACTACTCCGCTGACGCTCGCGAATCCCTTAAGCGACGAGGCCTCCGTCATGCGGACGTCGCTGGTCCCCAGCATGCTGGACATGCTGGCCTACAACCTCAATCGCGGGACCGGCGACGTGCGACTGTTCGAGGCGGGGCATGTGTACGAGGCGGAGGGCAGCGCAGGCGGCAGAACCGAAGCGGATCTGTTTGGGAGCTACCGGGCGAGCGCTGCCACAGAACGTGAACCGGCCGGCGGAGACGCGGGCGATTACGTTTTTCGATGTGAAGGGCGATGTTGAAAATCTGCTGGCCGCGTTTGCCGCGCGAGAAGCTGCACTATGACTCTGAAACCCCCGACTACTACCATCCGGGCGGTCGGCGCGGGCGGTGATGGACGGCACGGTGGTCGCGCAGTTCGGGCAGTTGCATCCCGACGTAGCCGCGGCGCGCAAACTGCGCCAGGAGGTGCATCTGGCGGAGCTTTATCTCGACCGGTTGTACGAGCACGAACTGCGTGAACCGCGCTACCGGGCCTTGCCGCGTTACCCGGCCGTGGAGCGGGATTTTTCGTTCGTATTCGCGGATGCCGTGACGTTCGAACAGATCGAGCAGGCCGTGAACCGGCTGCGGCTGACCGAATTGCGGAGCTTTGCTCCGGTCGAGATTTTTCGCGGCGGCAGCGTTCCAGCAGGAAAGTACTCGATGCTGCTGCGGGCAAGGTTGCAATCCGGCGAGCGCACCCTGCGCGAGGACGAGGTGGCGCAATGGTCGGCACAGATCGTCACAGCGATCACAGGGCTGGGCGGAACATTGCGAAGCTGAAACTGCCTGGCGCGGCGCTCACTCTTCCTGAGGTGCACCGTTCTTCCCTCCACAGAGCGCGGCTAAGAACCGGCTGACGGGCCGACGGGCTTGTCGGGCGTGTCTTCCGGTTTTGGCTTTGGAAGATCGTGCTTTTCCCCTAACAAATGGGCGGTTTCCCTAACCAGCTCCATCAGTTTCTTGGGGAATTGTGCGACCGCTGGCAGCACGCACAACTCCCTCCAAGCTGTTCAGTTCTGTCCATGAAAAGAGTGTCTCCCAAATCAACACGGTAATGAAACACGCCCTCCATACGGGGCCGCGTTTCCTATTAGCTTCAAATTCAGATCGGGGAGCTGGCCCTGAAGAACTGAATGCGGATCGCTCAGACTGTTTCAGTCTTTGGTCATGCCGATTTGATTCATGGGCAGCGCTGTATTGAACACCATCATTCCGCGGGTGAGACTTCGAGTTTTCGGCAGGTCGGCACGCTAGTATTCGACGGGAGCATCACGTCATACACCCCGGGCGGGAGCTCAAGCGCGTATTTCCCGAACTGGTTCGTCCGGGTGCGCGTGTCCGTTTCGCCCTTTCCCCAAATAGGGTGAGCGAAAACGTAAGCGTCGCGCATCGGCGTGTGATCGCCAACGTACGTCACGGTGCCTTGAACCCCGCTCGGCGCTTCCGCGCAGCCTGCCAGTCGTTGCGAACAAAAATTAAGACAAGAGCAAGACACACGATGAAAGCAGAACTGGACTTCGAGGACGGTCGCGTCACACCGAATCGCATTGCAAATACTCCTGTGCTAGTCTGGCGCGATTATGTCTGGACTCGCAGCACAAAAACATTTTCTGAGCGACAGAGTTTCGCACTTCACCGAGTCGGTGATTCGGGAGATGACGCGGCAGGCGATGGTGCATGGCGCGATCAACCTGGCCCAGGGCTTTCCGGACTTTCCGGCGCCGGCGGAGATCAAGCAGGCCGCGCAGCAGGCGATTGGGGCGGATGTCAACCAGTACGCGATCACCTGGGGCGCAAGGAGCCTGCGCGGCGCCATCGCGCGGCAGATGCAGGCCTGGCAGGGGGTGGCGGTCGATCCCGAGAAGCAGGTAACGGTGTGTTGCGGGTCGACCGAGGCGATGATTTCGACGTTGCTCGCGGTATGCAATGCGGGCGACGAGGTCGTGATCTTTGAGCCCTATTATGAAAACTACGGGCCCGACTCGATTCTGAGCGGGGCGAAGCCACGGTTTGTGAAGCTGCGCCCGCCGAGTGACCCCGGCGGCGAATGGACCTTCGACGAGGGCGAGTTGCGTGCCGCTTTTCACAAGCATACCAAGGCCATCATCGTGAACACGCCCAACAATCCGACGGGCAAGGTGTTCACGCGGGCCGAACTGGAGCTGATCCGCGATTTGTGCGTGGAGTTCGATGTGCTCACGATTACGGATGAGATTTACGAGCACATTTTGTATGACGGGCGGAAGCACATCTCGATGGCGTCGTTGCCGGGGATGGAAGATCGAACCATCACCATCAACGGGATGTCGAAGACGTACAGCGTCACGGGATGGCGGGTGGGGTGGACGATTGCGCCGCCGCGGATCACGGATGCGATCCGGAAGGTGCATGACTTTCTGACGGTGGGCGCGCCGGCTCCGCTGCAGGAGGCCGGGGCCTCGGCGCTCAGTATGCCGGAAAGCTACTACGCGAACCTGGCGGAAGGGTACCGGAAGCGCCGGGATCGACTGGTGCCCGCGCTGGAGGAAGCGGGCTTCCGGTGCTTTCTGCCTCGCGGGGCGTATTACGTGATGACTGATATACGCGCATTCGGGTACGCGGACGACCTGGCATTCACAAAGTACCTGATCAGCGAGATTGGAGTAGCGGCCGTGCCGGGCTCGAGTTTCTATCGGGATGCGAGGGATGGTGCGCAGCAGGTGCGATTTGCGTTCTGCAAACGGGATGAGACGCTGGACGAAGCAGCCAAGCGGTTGCGGAAGGTGCGGCCAGCGGATGGGAGATCGACACCGCGTGGGTAGCGACGGGGAGCGATTTATTGTGGTAACCGGAGGCCCGGGTTCGGGAAAGAGCACGCTCATCAAAACCCTGGAGCGCGCCGGGTACGGGCGATCGGTGGAAGCTGGACGCGGTATCATTCAAGATCAGGTTGCGATTGGCGGACGGGCAGTGCCGTGGAACGATCGCGTATTGTTTGCGGAAATGATGCTTGCCTGGGAAATGCGCTCGTACCACATCGCAGAGCAGCAGCCTGGCCAAATCTTCTTTGATCGAGGAATACCGGATGTGGCCGGGTATTTGCGGCTGATGAAGCTGCCTGTGCCTGAGTATGTGGAGCAAGCGGTGGAAACGTTTCGCTACAACGCTCGCGTGTTGATCGCGCCGCCGTGGGAAGAGATTTTCCGACAGGATCGCGAACGGAAACAGGATTTCGTGGAGGCGGTGCAAACGTATGGGGTGCTCGCCTCGACTTACGCGGAGTATGGATATGAACTCGTCGAGATTCCGCGGGTGGCAGTGGAGGAGCGAGCGCGGTTTGTAGTTCAAAGTGTTGGTAGATTCGTGTGAGGTATGGCCGAGCGAGCGCTCGACTGCCGAGACGAGGGCGTCTGGGCCTACGTGGATGGCACCGACCATAACCGCTCGACATACGTGAGGCGTGCAGAGAAGGACATCGTTGCGACCGCTTCGTGGACAGTTTTCACAGTGTTCTGGGGTATACTGCGGGCAAGGTCGAAATTTTCTCTCGGGAAGAAGTCCATCATGGCTCTGAAAGCGGTCGAAGAGGTATCTGGCGAGGTTCCTGCCGACGATTTCCAGGCGCTGGAAGACAAGGTTTATCGCACTATTGAGATGTACAAGGCAGCGCGCGAAGCCAAAACTGCGGCAGAGCGCGACGCGCAGCGCGTGCGCCAGCAACTGAAAGAGCGCGAAGAGGAAATCGAAACGTTGCGCCGGGAGGCGGTGCAGTTACGCAAAGACCGCGAAGAAGTACGCCACCGGGTAGAAAAGATGATGCGCCAGATCGACGCGGTGAGCGAGGAGCAGGTAGCCAGTTAGCCTGCGGCAACCCGAACGGCACGACGGGAACGGGACGAGAGAGGACATCTGCCATGGCAACCGCGACGCGACAAAATCCGGCGAAAGATGCGAACAACACGAGTGTGCGGGTGGAGATCTTCGATCAGGCGTACAACCTGCGCGGCTCAGATCCGGAATACATCCTGAAACTCGCGGAGTATGTCGATGCCAAGATGCGCGCGGTAGCGGAACAGACCAACACCATTGATACCGTGCGCCTTGCAGTGCTGGCGGCCTTGAACATCGCCGATGAGTATCACCTGCTCAAGCGCAACAGTCACGTCGGGTCATCCGGGTTTGTGCAGCGCGCGAACCGCCTGGCGAACGCCCTCGACGAGATCCTGGAAGATTCCCCACGGGCAGGTTAAGGGCGCTAGCTGACGGCGCGCGAAACGTAACCATCAGATTCAAATGGAACGCCGCATGGCCGGCCTCTTCGTGTGCCTGCCGGATAGATTTTTTCTTGCAATCCCTCCCGATTTTTGCCCAGAGCGATGTTGCCTGTGAGCGACTTCCAAACGATGTCAAGGGGAAAAGTGTGCGGCCGGTCAAAAACCGCTGGCAAGCGAAATGCCAACTTTTTACGGCTTCCCCCTTGCGCATCGCGGCAAGTTTCCCTAGCATCCAATCCTGAAAGCCGGCCTGCGGCGTTGGTGATGGTGGTCACCGATTTTTGAACCAACACCGAATGAACGGGGACTTGACTCGAAAATACGATCCGGTGTGCGATGCTCCGTCATGCGGAGATGCCTAAAGGGTCTCGGCAGGTTCCCACCGTCTAGGACGGGTTCATTCTCGGCCCACCGCACGGCTCAGCGGGTCGGCTTTTACTTAGTCGAGTCGCCAGTCTTCAGTCGCCAGTCTTCAGTCGCCAGTCTTCAGTCGCCAGCGAATCGCTTTTGCTGGTTGACTGATAGCTCCCTCCGTTCGGCTATCCTCCTGTTAAACTGGGATCAACGCGATTCGCTCTTCGCGCATCCAATAAACCGTGTATCCACAACTTTTTCATATCGGTCGTTTTTTTCTGCCCACCTACGGCTTGCTGGTGGCGAGCGGAGTTCTGATCGGGCTCTGGATCAGCGTGCGCAATTCGGCGCGGCAGGGGATCGATCCGGACAAGGCCTGGAACCTGGGCATCCTGGTGGTGCTGTGCGGCATTGTGGGCGCAAAGATTCTTTATGTTGCCTACGACTGGAACACCTACGCGCACTGGACCGACATTTTCAGCCTGAGCACATTGCAGGCGGGCGGGGTGTTCTCCGGCGGACTGATCGGAGCGCTGGCGGCGGCGGCATGGTACATCCGCAAGAATCGCTTGCCGGCGCTGGCCACCTGCGATGCCTTCGCACCCGGGCTGGCATTGGGGCACGCGATCGGGCGGCTGGGATGTTTCGCCGCTGGATGCTGCTACGGCAAACCGACGACGGCCTGGTGGGGAGTCACGTTCAAGAGTGAAGTGGCGCACGACCTGGTAGGGACTCCTCTGGGCCACCCGCTCGAGCCGACCCAACTGTTCGAGGCAGCGGTCGAGCTGGCAAATTTCTTTCTGTTGATGTGGATGTTCAAGCGCAAGAGGTTTGACGGGCAGGTATTTGGGGCGTACCTGATTCTGTATGGTGTGGCGCGCTTTTTCCTGGAATTCCTGCGCGATGACCCGGGCCGCGGTGTGGTATTCGGCGGAATCATGAGCGGCACGCAACTGATCGCGATCGGGCTGGTGATTCTGGGCGGCGTGATCTGGTGGCTCAAGGGCGGAGCGCATAAGCCGGTGACAGTGCAGGTCTAGTACCGAGTCGCGAGTACCGACCGCGAGGTACCTGGTCTGGTTGAGCGCCAACTGAGAGATTGGACCGCTCGTCCCCTGTCCCCGCTTGCATTAGACTTCCTTCCCAATGTTTGATCGATTCCCTGTGGTTTTTGCCGTCTCGCCGGAAAACGCGGGCACTCGTCTGGACCAGTTCCTGGTCGCGAAGGTCCCCGAGGTCAGCCGCGCACGGGTGCAGCAGCTCATCGAGCAGCATCTTGTGGTTGTCAATGACATTGCGGCCAGAGCTTCGCTTCGGCTTCGAGGCGGGGAGCAGGTGAAGGTGCTGGGGCCGGCGAAGGTCGAGCCGCTACGGGCGATTCCGGAAGATATTCCACTCGACATTGTTTACGAAGACGCAGATCTGGCGGTCATCAACAAGCCCGCGGGGATGATGGTGCACGCGGGGGCCGGCGCCACGGAAGATGAGCGCAATCGCGGGACGCTGGTGAATGCGTTACTGCACCGCTTCGGGCAGCTTTCCGATGTGGGAGGCGAGCTGCGGCCGGGGATCGTGCATCGTCTGGATAAGGAGACCAGCGGGCTGATCGTGGTGGCGAAGAACGATGAAGCGCACCGCAAGCTGGCCTCGCAGTTTGCCCGGCGGCAGGTGAAGAAGACCTACATCGCGCTGGTGCATGGATGGTTGAAGGCCGAACGCGGGACGATCGACGCGACCATCAGCCGGGACAGCGTGCGCCGGGTGCGCATGACGACGCGGCGGGCAGGGGGCCGGGAGGCCATCACGCACTACCGGGTGCAGCAGCGGATTGATTCTGCCTTCGGCAAGTTCACGCTGCTGGAGGTGAAGATCGATACCGGGCGGACGCATCAGATCCGGGTGCATCTTTCGTCGCTCGGGCATCCCGTAGTCGGCGATAGGGTGTATGGGGCGCCGGCGCGAGTGCAGGGGCGCAGTGGGGCGATCTCGTTGGCGAGAAATTTTCTGCACGCCGGAGCACTGGAGTTGCAGCATCCGCAGACGGGAGAAACGCTGGCATGGGCGCGCGGTCTGCCGGAGGAGTTAGAGGCGTTTCTGGCAGCGCTGCGGGGAAGGGAAGTCGGCAGTCGTAAGTCGCCGGTCTTCATCGTCAGTCGCCAGTCTTCAGTCCACACCAAGAAAGCTCACCCAGGGATCAGGTCTTTCTGTCGCCCTATAGGGTTGGGGCTTACAGCTATAATGAAATCGATGAAATGCCGGGGTTTGTTTTCTGTGATCGCGGTGGCTTGGTTAAGCATTGCGACGATCGCGCAGAATGCGGCAAGCGACGCCTCGCCCGCGCAGCCGCAGGCGGCAGCGATGGGACAGGCGCAGGCCGCGACTCCGCCACCCGCGGCAGCTCCGAACGAGAGGCCCAGCGTGGCAACGGCCGCCAACGGCCAGCAGTCGTCCACCCCCGACGACGAGTCGGTCACGACCATCCGCAAGACCGTGAACGAAGTGAACGTGGTATTCACGGTCACCGACAAGCACGGCCGGTACGTGAAAGACCTGAAGAAAGACGACTTCAAATTCATCGATGACGCGAAACCAGCGGCAGAGGTGAAGGACTTCCGCAACCAGACCGATCTGCCTCTGCAGGTGGGCCTGCTGGTGGATGCCAGCAATTCGGTGCGCGACCGCTTCAAGTTCGAGCAGGAATCGGCGATCGAGTTTCTGAACCAGACGATCCGGCCGAAATATGATTCCGCGTTCATCGTGGGGTTCGATGTCACGCCGGAAGTGACGCAGGATTTCACCGACAATACCGAGAACCTGTCGCGGGGGGTACGGTTGCTCCGGCCCGGCGGGGGTACGGCGATGTTCGACGCGCTGTATTTCGCCTGCCGCGACAAGCTGCTGAAAGCGCCGCGCAGCGGGCCCATGCGGCGCGCGATCATTCTGTTGAGCGACGGCGAAGACAACCAGAGCCACGTCACCCGCGAAGAAGCCATCGAGATGGCCCAGCGTGCCGAGGTCATCGTCTACACCATCAGCACGAACATCTCCGGGATGAAGGGCAAAGGCGACAAGGTGCTGGAGCGGATTGCGGACGCGACGGGCGGCCGCGCCTTCTTCCCTTTCCAAATTCGCGATGTGGCCAACGCGTTTGCCGAGATTCAGGACGAGTTGCGCAGCCAGTACGCGGTTTCCTACAAGCCCGCAGACTTCCGGGCGGACGGGCGGTACCGCACCATTGAAATCGTGGCTTCGGATCACAAGAACCTGCACGTCCGCTCGCGCCGCGGGTACTTCGCGCCCGCGCAGTAGGCGGCGGTGGCGGGTTACTCGGGCACTCCCCTGCCCAAGAAATTGGACATCAAGCAAAAATTCCGGGTGACGTTCGTCGGGTTGGCAAAGCAACTGGCTCCGGCGGGGATGTTGCGGGTCTCGTGGTTATCTGTGTCGCCTTTCCGACAGCAGAAAAACAAATCCATCATAGTGAAAAAAGAGCGCCTGCGAAGCGCATAGGTCGTGCTACGTTGCATTCAGGAGCGGGACTGCAGCGGAGGCAGATTCGCCGGTAGTACGGAAGCCGGGCTTCCCCAAGGCAACCGTCCACCCCCATGACTATGAAATTCTGCCCGAACTATGGATGCGTGGCCTACGGACGAGTGGTCTACACGCAAACCACCCGATGCGTCTTCTGCCGTTGGGACCTTAAGCCTCCCCGCATGAAAAGTGAGATGCAGGCGGACGAGGCGGGGCCGGCGGAAATTCCCGGGAAGACGACGATTGTCCAGGCGCCAGCTATCGACACCCGGGCGCACCATAAACGTCCGGTGCTGCGCCACCTCGCATAACCAGGCGCCACGTAACTCGCTTACACACACTCCAGTAACTTGTGAGGGTCCGGGGGCTGTCCTACGCTTTGCGGCATGTCCTTTGATCCATGGCAGGGGCCCGGGAGCGGTTCGGCCAAAACCGACGCCGAGTTCAAGCCGGCGGATGAAGATGTCATCCGTACGCTGGCGGAAATCGAGAAGGCGTCGAGCGGGAATCTCGCTGCGACGGCCAACACCCCCATCGGCCCCGGGGCGCACGGTGCTCCCTTTCTGCGAACGGCGCCGCCCGGGGTGTTCGTTGCGGCGGTGATTTCAGTCGCGATGGCGGTAATGGGGTTGAACTTCGCCGGCAAGCATCTGACCTTATCGGGCAGATCGAACCAGGGAAGCAGCGGCATCGTAGCGCGCTCGGCGATCAGTCCGAGCCTTCAAACCGAAGCGGAGCAACTTCTTCAACAATTGGCTTCCGGGGATTCGAATGCGGCCGACCGGATACTGAGGGAGTCAGCCAACTGGACTGGCAAGACGCAGAGAACCTCGAATGCGACGCAATGGATCACGATGGCGCTCAATCTTCCCGACCTGCATGCGCGGGAAGCGGCCCTGCAGGCGGAACTGGCGTTGGACGGCGTAGCCCAGGACGACTCGGGGCTGCGGGCGATGGAGCAAGCGGCTGGCAGTCCGAGCCAGCGTGCCTGGGCGTTGTGGATGCTGGGAGCGCTTGGGAACCGGGGTGTGGACCCGGTGCATGCGGCGAAGGTTATCGGAGCGTATTTGTCGGATCCGGCGGTGGACGCGCGGGCAGCGGCGGTGAACGGGCTGGCGCTGGTGGGGACGGACGAAACGATCCCGATGATGCTGGACCGCTTCCGCAATGACCCCTCGCCGGTGGTGCAGGAACGGGCCGCTTGCGCGCTGGCGGAGTCAGGCATGTACACGCACGAGCAACGCATGACCGCGGCTGCAAGCCTGGTGGCGTGGCTGGATGATTCGTTGATCACCGCGCAACAGCGGACTTGGACGCTGCAGGCCCTGCATGACATTTCCGGGCAGAACTTGGGGTCCGATTCCGCAGCCTGGCGGGATTGGTACGCGAGCACGCGCTAGTCAAATCAGAGCGCTAAGGAGTGCGCGAAGGACGCGAGGAAGTCCCTGGTGCCGCTTCCTTGCGGGCCGCGTTCGACGGGTGAGGACTCCCGTCGCTCCATGACCATCGCTTCGCGGCTTGGTTCCAGGGATAGGGCCTGATCGTCGAGTTGCGCTCGACCGGGCAGGACGGGGGCGTCCGCCCCTAAGTGGGATCAGTCTTGCTTGTGCGCGATGGCGTAGTAACCGCTGCGGGCCTGGACTTTGTAGCCCTTCTTGGAACGCAGCTCGATCTTGCGGAAGGTTCCATCCTGGGTGCTATTGGTGGGCGTGTAACCGAGGTTGTACTGGCTGCGCAGCTCTCTTGCGATCTGCTCAAAAGCGTCCTTCAGCTTGTCGAATTTGTTGCCCACTTCGATCACGCGGCCACCTGTCTCGTTAGCCAGCTTTTTCATCTCTGAGTCGCCGGAATAGCCAAATCCGCCGTAGAAGCCGCGATCGGCAATCAGCAGGACGTACACGATCGAATCGGATTTCTGGGCGGCCTCAATGGCATCCTTGACGCGCAACTGACTGCCCTGGTCTTCGCCGTCGGTCAGCAGGATCATGGCTTTGCGGCCGACCTCATGGGCAAGCTGGTCGTGTGCAGCGAGATAGACGGCGTCATAGAGCAACGTGCCGCGCGGATTACTGGTGGGGATCGGACCTCCACCCAGGCCGGGCAACGAGCCACCACCACCTCCGGTGTTGATCCTAGCCTTGTTCAGGGCGGCTTTCAGGCGACGGACGTCGTTGGTGAAATCCTGCAGCAGATCGACGTTGACGTCGAAATCGATGACGAAAGCTTCGTCCTTGTCGCGCAAGATGTCATTGAGAAATGCGCCGCCGACTTCCTTCTCCATTTCGAGTACGCGCGCCTGGCTGCCGCTCGAGTCGATCAGGATGCCGAGGGTGAGAGGCAGATTGCTTTCCGCGGTGAAGTACTTGATGGTCTGGGGCTTGCCATCTTCCAGGATCTCAAAATCGTCTTTGCCCTGGTCGGGGATGAGGCCGCCTTTTTTGTCCTTGACGTTGAAGAACAGCTGCACGACGTTGACCCGGACCTTCAGGGTCTCCATGGACTGATCCTGCGACCGATCCTGGTCGGAGGGAGCCGCGGATTGCTGGGCGACGACGAGGGTTGTGGCGGCGAGCGAAAACGCCAAGACCACGCAGGGCGAAAGCGTAAGAGCTTTGAGCATCAGGGAAATCTCGTGGGACTTTTGTTAGTCTATTCCTGTAAGGTTAGATGCACCAATTTACACGGTTTGAGCATCCCAAGCCCCATACGGTTGCCTGTACTGGAGAAGAAGACCTTGAGTCAGTGGATTTGGAGGCGGTTTTGGACGGGAGCCTGGCTTCTCGCCCTGTTTCTGCTGGCTGGGTCGGTCGTGGCCCAGGACCCGGGGCAACCGCCGCAGCCAGGTCAACAGGATATCCCGGATGCGCCCTCCGCGGTCCGACCGGTGCAGCCGTTTCCCGCCAATCTGCCGCCGAGCCGGCCGCAGCCGCAGCCGGAAAAAGCCCCGCCTCCGGGTGCAAATCAACCTCCTCCCTCGGAGAACAATCCGCCGCCCATGCCTCCGGTGAGAACGGTTCCGGCGGGCAGTGTTCCGGGCGAGGAACTGAATACGCGGGACGAGCTCTACAAGTTTAAAACGGTCGTGAATTTCGTGCTGGTGCCGGTTACGGTGAAGGACGAGGCGGGTCACCTGGTCGATGGGCTTCTGCCGCAGGATTTCAACGTTTTTGAAGACGGGAAAAAACAGGAGCTGAAATTTTTCACGAGCGATCCGTTCCCGCTCTCGGCGGCCGTGGTGCTCGACACGGGCATGCCCGATACGGCGGTGCAGAAGATCAATCAAACCTACTCGGCGCTGTCGGGGGCGTTCAGCCCGTACGACGAAGTTTCGCTCTACACCTACAGCTCGACGGTAAGCCAGGTTTCTGATTTCTCCTCGGCCGGACAGAAGCTGACGTCGGTGTTGAACCAGATGAAGCTGGAGCGGGGCAGCAACAACGGAGTTCCGGTAATGAACGGGCCGCTCGGTCCGCAGGGCCCCACCGTGAACGGCGTTCCGATTGAGCGTCCTGGAGCGCAGCCGAACATTGCGCCCCCGAAGGATGTGCGCGTGCTGAACGATGCGATCCTGAAAGCCGCGCTCGACCTGGGGAAGCGCGACCGGGCCCGGCGGAAGATTATCTTCGTCATCAGCGATGGCCGCGAATACGGCAGCCGGGTATCGTACAGCGACGTGCTCAAGGTTCTGCTGTCGCGCGACATCACGGTGTATGCCATCGGGGTTGAGGCATCGGCCATCCCCATCTACAGCAAGCTGCAGAAGCTGCATCTGCCGCATTACGGTTACGGCGACATCCTGCCGAAGTACGCGGCGGCGACGGGCGGCGAGGTGTTCACCGAACTCAGCCGGGACAATATTGAAATCGCATATGCCCGCGCCACCGGGGACGCGCGGAATCAGTACACGCTGGGATACACCACGCGGGCGACGCCCAGCAGTTCGTACCGCGACATCGAGGTGCGGGTAGCGCGTCCCGGGCTCAAGATCAACGCCAAGAGCGGCTATTACCCGCTGCCCGCCAGGCAAGTAGGGTGGGGCTCCTTCGATCAGTAACGGGCGTAACCTGCGGGTAATCATGGGCGTGTGGTATAAAAGCCAGCAGTAGCCAAAGGGAAATTTTCGTGCGTTGGCAGTCCAGCGGGTCGGAGTGCCCCGGCAGCAGGTTCATCTAGAGGAAATTCTTGAGTTTCATCAACTTTGCAGCCCGCGAGATCAACTGCAAGATCGTGTATTACGGCGCCGGATTAGGCGGCAAGACCACGAACCTGCAGCATATCTACCAGAAGACCGCGGAACAACAGAAGGGCAAGATGATCTCGCTCGCGACCGAGACCGAGCGAACCCTGTTTTTTGACTTCCTGCCGCTGGACCTGGGGTCGGTGCGGGGTTTCAAGACGCGAATTCACCTGTACACCGTGCCCGGGCAGGTGTTCTACGACGCCAGCCGGAAGCTGATCCTGCGCGGTGTCGACGGGATCGTGTTTGTGGCCGATTCGCAGGAAGAGCGTATGGATGCCAACGTCGAAGCGCTCGACAACCTGATGGCGAATTTGAAAGAACACGGGTATGACTTCTTCAAGATTCCCTATGTCCTGCAACTGAACAAGCGCGATCTGCCCAACATCTTGCCGGTCGAAACCCTGGCCAAAGAGCTGCGACGGAAGAATGAGCCGGTGATTGAAGCCGTGGCGTTTCAAGGGGGCGGAGTGTTTGAAACGCTGAAAGAGATCGCGCGACAGGTTTTGACGGAGCTGAAGCAGGGGGGCTAGGTGCCATTGGGCGGCTCGCCGGCTCTATTGAGTCGTGCTTAAACTGTCATGGTTTCCGTGTGTGCCTGCGAGAGGATGTCTGCAATGCCGCATTTAGCCTGCGTAGGATCCTAGGCGACTTTCGTAACGATACCGGAACATGTCGGCAGCCTCAACAGAATGCTCTCCGAACATCTTCCAAAGATATGCAGTTGCCACCTTGTTTCCAAGCTCGCAGAGGACATCCACTTCCGTCGCAATTGCTAGTGTAATGAACGAACTCCGAGACAGATGCAGATAGCGATAGGTCTGAAGAATTGGTCCTTTGACGAGTTCTTCTTGGGAGCCGCCGATCAAGTCAGCGACAAGGAATTGGGCTATGACAATGAGGCCTCCGAAACTGAGATGGGCTTGGGCGGATGTGTCGCCGTACAACCATTTGTCGAGATATTTCAAGAACTGTCTGCTTGGTGTTTTTTCATCTTTCATCTGGGTGGGAGTCTTCCAGTATGGAATTAGCGCCGGATTTTTGCGCTGGGCGTCGGTTATTCCGTATCGCAGGACCATTGCTTCAAGGATGGTCTCGAGATTCGTGAAGTGTTGTCTCCAGTCAGGGTCGCCGCTGTATCGAGCGCTGTATCTCCGGTATTCTTCGACCGCCTCCCTCCATCCTGCGCGCTGATACTGCAAAGATCGATCGTCGAAGCTGTCAGCCATAAATATCAGACTATAAAGGAGATCTAGGAGCTGCCGATTAATCGTGGGCAAAACTAGGGCGTACTTCACGTCGCGGGTAGGATCCACAGGAATGTCGGCGGCCAGATACGTCGCGGCCTTCCACGAGTTTTCAGCGAACCGGACCAGTATATTCAGCAGCCCAAAGCAACGAGCAGCGTTGCGGTCATTCGACTGTTCAGCGCTGCGAAGCTTCCGCTGTAGATCCCGGTCCACGTTCGTCAAGAGTCCCTGTAGTCTGGGCTGTACTAGCTTAAAGTCAAAGTTCAGGACCGCTGGTGACTGAGTCTGTCGTTTCTTTTTTGGCATGCGCAATAGGTTACCGCTGTCGATGCGCAGTTAACTATCCAGAGACCGGTGTGTTGTTCGCTGAGCCAGCGATGACCGCTATTCACAACCAAAGGAAAGGGCGCCGGTGGGCGCCCTTTGCATTGAACCCCGGGTCGGCTGTGCCGGCCGGCTACTTCGTCTCTGCGATCGGGCTGGCTCCGAATTCACGGCGTCCGTTCACCGTCTTGGCGGCGCGGGCAGCAGCGGGCGGAGGCGCAGAGGCAGCTCCGTAACGTTCGAGCAGTACCGGGACCATGGCGCCTTCGGCCTCCTTGACGAACGTCAGGCGACTTTCCCCGGCAATGTCGATTCGAACGAAGTCGCCCAGCTTGACCTGTCCGGTGGCCACCAGGTTGGCGAGCGGGAACACGATGTTGCGTTCGATGGCGCGCTTCAGATGACGAGCTCCGTAACGCGGGTCCGTGCCTTCCGTGAGCAGGTATTCCTTCACCTTTTGGGTGCAGGTGAAAACGAACTGGTTCGCACCGGCCGCCTGCAGGATGCGCTGCTGCACCATGCCCAGTTCGATCTCGAGGATCTGGGTGAGATGCTCGGGGCGCAGCGTCTTGAAGACGACCACCTTGTCGATGCGGTTCATGAACTCGGGGGTGAACTTGCGCCGGGCGGCCTCGACGGCGGTGCGGGAAATCTTCTCGTCGAACTTCGCGTCCACCTCGGTCACGTGGGTGGCAAAACCCATGCCACCATCAACCAGACCGGTCATTTCGCCCGCACCCAGGTTCGAGGTCATGATGATGATGCACTGCGACAAGTCCACGCGGCGGTTGTCGCCCAGGGTGAGCGTTGCCTTATCAAGGATGCCGAGCAGCAACTGCCAGAGCGAGTCGCTGGCCTTCTCGATCTCGTCGAAGAGCAGAATCGAGAGTTTCAGCTTGTCGGTGTGCCACTGATTCAACGCTTCCTGGGTAAGAAGGGGGTGGGTCTCGCGGTGTCCCAGGTAGCCCGGAGGCGACCCGATCAGCTTGGCGATTTCGTGGGAGTGCTGGAACTCAGCGCAGTCAATCTTGATACAGGCGCGCGCGTCGCCGAACAGAGACTCGGCCAGAGCCTCGACGACCCGGGTCTTTCCCGACCCGGTGGGTCCCAGGAACAGGAGATTGCCTACCGGCCGCCCCGGCGGATTCAGGCCGGCCAGGAACATCTGGTAGATCTCTACGACCTTTTCGACGGCTTGATCCTGTCCGACAATCTTGCGGCGCAGGGCATTGTCGAAGTCCTTGGCATCGCTGCTTCGACGATTCGGATCGAGCACAGTGGCGAGATTCGTTCTCATAGGGTCTAAAGGCCCTTTCTAACGTTTCGGGGCCGACTCGTTCTTCCTGGGACGACGTGGTATTTTGATGCCCACAACCGGGGAGCGCCAAATTTTGTCACTCGCTACCCGCGCCTTCGATACTGCAAGCCGTTAGCCATCCCTAAAGTAACCTCGGTCACCCCGCTTCTTGATGCGTTAGATGCTTCTAGACGCCCCAAGAGACTTATCCGCAGGGTGAAGGCAAGTGGTGAAAGCGAAATTGTTTGCGCATCGAGGATGGTTTGGTGGGCCTTCCGTTCCTCTGCCGAGCCTATCTGGCGCTGGCCCGACGTAACTTTCCGGCGCAGAAAACGCGGGTTACGATCCGCCCCAGAACTACTTTCTGGAGAATACCCTTGCGTCGCTCTGGTGCGTTTGCTCTCATCCTCGGGGTCTTTGCTGTCCTGACCCTGGTCGTCCTGCACTCGTCTTCTGTTTCCTTCACGGCTGCCGCAGTAGCTCAGCAAGCCGCTCAGGGACCCAAGATCGTCCGCAGCAGCGTGTCGGGTTCGGCGCCTACAGCCAAGCCTGCAGACCTGCAACCGGTATTTGCTCCTCCGGGGACTGAACTTTACGCCGCCAAGCGCGGAGACAGTATCGGGTCGCTGGCCCGGCAATATTTGAAGCGGACATCCTACCTCACATCGAGCGAATTGGCTGAGGCTATTCGCAAGACCAACGGCAACCGGACCGGGAATAACCTGAAGGCGGGGGAGCAGGTGATCGTGCCGGGGATTCTGGCAGCGCCGGTGGTCGAGAAGACGATCCCGGTTGCCAAGGATTTTGAAGTGCGGGCCATCTACCTGACGGGCGTGATGGCGGGAAGTGACCACGGGATACGAATCATCAAGCACTGGCGCGAAGTGGGCGGGAACGCCGTGGTTTTCGACATCAAGGACAGCGACGGCAGCGTGAATATCGCGTTCGATCACCCGCTGGCCGGGCGGCAGCATGTGTACATCCGCGACGTGCCGAAGCTGGCGCACTTCCTGCATGCTCAGGGGATGCATGCCATCGCCCGCATCGCCATCTTCCGCGATCAGCGACTGGTGGAGGCGCATCCAGAACTGGCCGTGAAGTCGCACCGCACCGGACAGGCCTGGCGCGAGAATGGCAAGCTGGTGTGGACGGATACTTCGAATCCGAAGGTGCAGGAATACAACATCGCGCTGGCCAAGTATGTAGCCGACCTGGGCGTGGACGAGATCCAGTTCGACTACGTGCGCTTCCCTGCCGAGGGCGACCAGAAAGACGCGACCTTCTACTTTCAGAACCGAGCATCCGACCTGGCATCGCTCGGACGTGATCAATGACTTCCTGAAGCACGCGTACGCCGAGCTGCATCCCAAGGGCGTGCTGCTTGTCGCTGGACGTGTTCGGCGTGATGGCGTGGCAGCGGCCGGTGGACCTGTCGCACACGGGGCAGGACATCGTGGGCATGGCGAAGTATTGCGATGTGCTGTCACCGATGATCTACCCGTCGCACTTCTTTGGGATGGATGGATATGCGCACCCGGGCGACGCGCCCGAGCACTTCATCGGCGAGTCCATGGACCGCTTCAAGCTGATCACGAAAGACGGCAACGCGGTGATTCGTCCGTGGCTGCAGGCGTTCCGCTGGAGAACGAAGACCTATTCGCCGGAGTACATCGAGACGCAGGTGCGAGTCGCGAAGGAGAAGGGTGGAGTGGGATTTCTTGTTCTGGAATGCGGGGAACGACTATTCGAAGCCGTATGCGGCCATGCCGGTGATGAAGGCGGCGAAGGCGAAGTATTTTCGCGGGGATGAGATGCCGGGGGTGGCGGGGGTGCCGGCGACGACGGCGAGCGTGCCTGCGGGCGGCGGGGATTAGAATCCTGAAAAGACAATGATTAGCTGGAAGTATCCGCGCTGGGTCTATGTGTTGCCAGCAATTCACCTGTGCGCATGCCTGATGCTACCGCTCGCTATGCTAACCCGACAAGGGGCGCTGGCGATCATCTGGGAATTCGCAATGCTGGCTGATCTCCCGTTGTCATTACCAGCGTACTTACTAGCGTGGAAGTACGAACTGTTGTCGGCGACCTGGATATTCGTCGTAGGTACATGGTGGTGGTATTTTCTGAGTCAGCTTCTGTTCAAGGCAGTCTGCAGATTCAAGGAACGTAACGAACCTCCGATTTCCATACGGTAAGTCATGCGGCAAACGCCAGAACTCAAAGCAGCCATTGAAGCGCTCTATACGGTGTTTCGTCGGTATGAACTGCGCAACAACACCGATGCCTGCTCTTGCGGGTGCCCCGTCCAAGCTCAGCTTGGGCGGGGATTTTTTGTTATGCGTGAGTTTGAAGTCGTAATCTCGGGTCGCTCACCGGGTTCTTCGACTCGCGGCGCGAGTCGGCATCGCTGCCCTGGAAATGCGCTACTGTGCGAACAAACATCCCCGCCCAAGCGGAGCTTGGACGGGGCACCCTTGAGATTCGTAGCGCTCCACGATCCTGCCTATTGACCTTCCAACCGACCGTCCGGAACGCACGAAGCATTCCACAGCTTCGCCCTGTGCAGTCTGTAAATTCTGTGCCTTCCGTGTCCGGCGGTGTCGAATTGCTCGGTTATAATCAACTGTAATTTGCCAGTGCCCGAGCGCGTTCCCCGCGAATTATCCCGCGCCGCCTCGCAAAGCTACAGCATCGAATTCGACTGGGTGAGGAGTCTTCATGGCGATTCAGAAAACCGAGAAGATCTGGCATAACGGCAAGCTCATAGCCTGGGACGACGCGCGCATCCACGTGATGTCGCACGTCATCCACTACGGCTCGTCGGTGTTTGAAGGCGTGCGCTGCTACGCGCTGCCCGCGGGCCCGGCGATTTTCCGCGCGCACGAACACGCGCAGCGGCTTGCTGGATTCAGCCAAGGTCTATCGGATCGACGTTGACTATACGCGCGACGACATCGTCAAAGCCATGAGCGACGTGGATCGCCAACAACGGCGTGTGGCCCTGCTACCTGCGGCCGGTCGTGCTGCGCGGCTACGGCGAGGCGGGCGTGAATCCTTTCAACTCGCCCACCGAGGTCTATGTCGTCAACTACCCGTGGGGCAAATATCTGGGCTCAGACGCGGACCTGGCTGCGACGTATGCGTGTCGTCATGGACGCGACTTGCGCCCAACACGCTGCCCGCGATGGCCAAGGCCGGCGCGAATTACATGAACTCGCAGCTCATCAAGATGGAAGCCATCGTCAACGGCTACGCCGAGGGCATCGCGCTCGACACCAACGGCTACGTCAGCGAGGGCTCGGGCGAGAACGTGTTCCTCGTGCGCAACGGCACGCTGCAGACGGCGCCGCTGGGCAACTCGGTGCTGCCCGGCATCACGCGCGATTCGGTGCTGCAGATTGCTCGCGACCTGGGAATCCCAGTCGTCGAGAGCGTGATTCCGCGTGAGATGCTGTACCTCGCGGACGAGGCCTTCTTCAGCGGCACCGCCGCCGAAGTTACGCCGATCCGATCGGTGGACAAGATCAGCGTGGGCAAGGGCGCGACCGGGCCGATCACGAAGGCAATCCAGAAGGAGTTCTACGCGATCGTCAAAGGTGAGAAGGCAGATCGGCACCAGTGGCTGACGCCGGTTCCGGTGCGCACGAAACAGACTGTGAGTGTTTAGAGGCTCCAGGCGTCAGGCTTAGGCTAATCAGGGTGCGCCTTCAGCGCGCCGGTACGGCTGCTTTCTCTGGGGGCGGCGGAGCGCGCAACTTCCTGCTTGGGCAGTGCTCTTCGGCCATGTAGAATGGCAGCCGATTTTCGAGCATGGGGCGCTTTTACTGCGTCCTTCAATTCTTACGGCCGAACTTACGCAAGACCCTCACACAAGGAGTGCACTATGGCGACCGCAGAACCATGCGTCACCTCGGACTTCGCGCTGGGCTATCGCGACATGATGCTTCAATCACTAGCCGGCGAAGTGAACACCACCAAGAAAGTGTTCGCAGCGATTCCGGAGGCAAAGAAGGACTATCGTCACGATCCCAACTGCCGCACCGCGTGGGAACTGGCCTGGCACCTGGCCAACACCGACGTGCAATTTCTCGACGGAATTGCCGACGGAAAATTCAACATGGAAAGCCCCGACGACGAGCACAAACCGAAAACCGTGGCGGAACTGGTCACCTGGTACGACCAGAATATGGCGCGGCGGCATGGAACGCATCCGCAACATGACGCGCGGATCAACTGACGACCAGTATTGATTTCTTCGGCGCCTTCAACTTTCCAGCAGCGTTCTATCTGGGATTTCTGAACAACCACTAGCATTCATCATCGCGGACAGCTGGCCACCTACCTGCGCCCCATGGGTGCGAAGTGTCCGTCGATTTATGGCGGCAGCTACGACGAACCCTGGGTACCGGCCGAGGCCTCCAGCGCCGCATAAACCCGATTTTCGCGACTGTGCAGCCGCCCCAAACCTGGGGCGGCTTTCTTGTCCATCCCGCTAGTCACAAACCGCACTTCCTTGAAACTCAATTGCCACCTCAAAGCCAAGAGCTAAAGGCTAATCGCTAACGGCTGCCTTCCCGTTACTTAGGTCATCTTGGGGAAGGTGACGTTTCGCGCCATGATACAGGAGGTTGATTGGGGGTCGTGTCGAATGAATATCGATGATCTACTTCGTATTGCCATGGAGCGGCGGGCGTCGGACTTGCACCTGAAGGTCGGGAACTATCCTCACCTGCGCATCGACGGCGAACTGCATCCCGCTGACCGACCAGCCGCGCGTCACGGCCGAGGACATGCTGACCATGGCGTTCAGCATGATGTCGGCGCGGCAGAAGCAGAAATTCAAAGAGACCACGGAAATCGATATGGCCTACGGCGTGGCCGGACTGGGGCGCTTCCGTGTGAACGTGTTTCAGCAGCGCGGCAACGTGGGACTGGTGCTGCGCGTCATTCCCACCAAGATTCGCGCGCTCGACGAACTCTACCTGCCCAAGGTGGTCGAGCAGGTCTGCGACATGCCGCGCGGACTGGTACTGGTCACGGGCGTCACCGGCTCCGGCAAGTCGACGACGCTGGCCGCGATGGTCGACCGCGTGAACGCGACCCGCGCCGAACACATCATCACCATCGAAGACCCGATCGAATTCCTGCACCGCGACAAGAAGGGCTACGTCAACCAGCGCGAGATCGAAGTGGATACGCCGTCGTTTTCGGCGGCGCTGCGCGCCTCCCTCCGTCAGGATCCGGACGTGATCCTGGTGGGCGAAATGCGCGACCTCGAAACCATCGGCACCGCCATCCACGCGGCCGAAACCGGCCACATGGTGTTCTCCACGTTGCACACCCTGGACGCGGTCGAAACCATCAACCGTATTATCGCGGTGTTCCCGCCGCCCGAGCAGAAGCAGGTGCGCTTACAGCTGGCGGCGATTCTGCGCGCCATCATCAGCCAACGGCTGGTGCGGCGCGCCGACACCGAGGGCCGCGTGCCCGCGGTCGAGGTCATGATCAATACCGCGTTCATCCGCGAATGTATTCTCGTTCCGGAAAAAACGCGCTCGATTCGCGACGCGATTGCGGCGGGCACTTCGCAGTACGGCATGCAGACCTTCGACCAGTCGTTGTGGGATTTGTTCCAGGCGGGGCTGGTCGGCTACGAAACGGCTCTCGAGAATGCATCGAACGCCGACGACTTCAAGCTGCGCATGCAGGGTATTGCGTCAACCGCCGATATTTCACGGCAGGCAATGCAGTCGGCGGGCTTCGGCGGCAGGTAGTTTCCGGCGTCTCACATTTTGCTGTCCTCCTGAACCATGGGCGCGCGCAGAGCGCGCCCCTTTTCTTCGTAGGCCCAGACGCCCTCGTCGGGGCAGCCGAGCGAAGCTCGGCATTTTTGAGCACGCGCCGAATCCTGCTGGTCGTGCCTCATCGGCTGTGCGGCGTTCCTTAGCATTCTCTGGGTAAAAAGCCTTCCCCCAACCCAGGTCTTGCATTACCGTTGAACCGATGCCGTTTCCCCGTCCCAAGAAGGTCTACACCGAGGGCGAACTGTATGAGTATGCCGTGGGAGCGCTGGGCCGCCGCATGCGCACGGTCGCTGAACTGAAGCGGTTGCTGCGGCGGAAAGTGGAGGCCGAGACTGAATTCGGGCAGACGCTGGTGGAGCTGATCATCCGGAAGCTGAAAGATCAGGGATACCTGAATGACGCAAAGTACGCGGCGGCGTTTTCCTCTTTGCGCCGGGACAATGAGAAGTTCGGCCGCATGCGTGTGGTGACGGACCTGAAGATCAAGGGCGTGCATGGCGACGTGATCGACACGGCGGTTTCAGCGGCGTTCGACGACCTGAGCGAGGAGACGCAGGCGCGCGCCTACCTGCGGCGCAAGCGCCTGCTGAAACCAAAGGATCAGAAGCAGGCGGCGCGGATCTTCCGGCAACTGACGCGGGCGGGCTTCCGGGCGAAAACCATCTTTGCGATCTTGAAGAAGTGGGATGTGGACGAGGAGATGCTTACCGCGCTGGAAGGGGAAAGCGCAGAGTAATCACAGCGGGCGTGCACGCAAAAAGGTTTTCACCACAAAGGACACCAGGAAAGACGAAGGTAGGATCGGATCTGGCGGCGGCGTGCGAAAGCGCTCGCCCAGAGTCCTCTGTGACGGCCCTCTTCGTCCTCTGTGGTTTAAAATGAAAGTTTGGCGCTGGCACGTTATGGTGCTCTATCCATCGAGGCTTTCTAAACACTCATGCTGACCGGCTCTCAAGTTCGCCGTAAGTTTCTGGACTTCTTCATCGAGAAGGGGCACCGCGAGGTGCACTCGTCGTCGCTCGTGCCGCAGAACGATCCCACGCTGCTGTTTACCAACGCGGGCATGAACCAGTTCAAGGACGTCTTCCTCGGCCTCGAGAAGCGCGACTATACGCGGGCCACGACCTCGCAAAAGTGTGTGCGGGCGGGGGGCAAGCATAACGACCTGGAGAACGTCGGATTCACCAACCGGCATCACACATTCTTTGAGATGCTGGGCAATTTTTCCTTCGGCGACTATTTCAAAAAGGATGCCATCGCCTACGCATGGGAACTGATCACCTCGCCGAAATTGTTTGGAATTCCGAGAGAGAAGCTCTACGTCACCATCTTCAAAGGCGAGAACGGCGTGGAGAGAGACGCGGAGGCATACGACCTGTGGGTAGCGCAGGGTGTGGCGAAGGATCGGATTTACGAGTTCGGCGCCAAGGACAACTTCTGGCAGATGGGCGACACCGGCCCGTGCGGTCCGTGCAGCGAGCTTCATTACGACATGGGGGCGATTGCGAGCGACCAGGGGCATGGCGATTGCGCATTTGGCTGCGATTGCGGACGGTATGTCGAGATCTGGAACCTGGTGTTCATGCAATTTGATCGCGACTCGAGCGGGAAGCTGACGCCTCTGCCGAAACCTTCGATTGACACCGGGGCCGGGCTCGAGCGCGTGACATCGGTGTTGCAGGACGTCATCTCGAATTACGACACGGATTTGTTCACGCCGCTGATCAAGCGCGCGCAGAGTGACCGGAAAGAAAGCCGAGTTTCGCTCGGCCGGACAGGCGGGGCCTGTCCCTACGCCAGCATCGCACGACGCCGGACATGCCAAGGCGGCCGCTTCGCTGCGGGTGATTGCGGATCACTCGCGGGCGGCGATGTTTCTGATTTCCGACGGGGTACTGCCCTCAAATGAGGGTCGCGGCTATGTGCTGCGCAAGATCATCCGGCGGGCGATCACGCACGGGCGTTTGCTGGGACAGACAAAGCCGTTTCTACCCCAGATGGTGTTCTCGGTGCGGGACCTGATGCAGGATGCGTACCCGGAACTGAAGGAGACCGCGGGAGCGCGTCATCGAAGGCGGTGCTGGCAGAAGAGACGCGGTTTGCGCACACGCTGGATCTTGGGTTGAAGAAACTGGAAGAAGATCTTCAACCCCTGGTCGAGTCACGCAAAGATCGAACAGCAGCCCAGTTTATCCCGGCGATAAAGCTTTCAAGCTCTACGACACCTTCGGCATGCCGCTCGATTTCATGCAGGATGCAGCCCGGGACCAGGGCATCGTGTTTGACCAGACGGGCTTTGACGCTGCCATGGAAGAGCAGCGGCAGCGCGCTCGCGCCTCCTGGAAGGGCGCCGCCAAGCAGACGGCCAATCCCGAGTATCAGAGGCTGCCAACATCGGTTTTTGAAGGCTATCGCCAAACGCGCTCGGAAGGCTCGAATGTGCTCGCTTTGCTGAAAGGCGGACAGGGTACAGGCGAACTTAAACCGGGAGATGAGGGCGAGGTCATCCTGGATCACACTCCGTTTTATGCAGAGGCTGGCGGCCAAGTGGGCGACCGGGGCTCGCTCTACAGTGCTGATCACAACACGGTCGTCGCCGAGGTCGCGGGCTGCTACTACCCGATCCAGGGGTACGCTCCCACAAGATCACGGCCAGGCAGGCAATTCGTGTGGGCGACAAAGTGGATGCCGTCGTCGATATCGGCATCCGCGAAGCCACGATGCGGGATCATACCGCTACCCATCTTCTGCAGGCGGGATTGCGCGAGGTTCTGGGGAAACACGTGAAGCAGGCCGGCTCGCTGGTCGCGCCCAACCATTTGCGCTTTGACTTCTCACATTTCACGTCCGTGGAAGACGAAGAACTGCAGGATATCGAGGACCTGATCAACCAGGAGGTACTGCGCAATGAGCGCGTCGAGGTCATCGAGAACGTGCCCATTGACGTCGCGGTGAACGAATACCACGCGATGGCTCTGTTCGGCGAGAAGTATGGCGACAAGGTGCGAGTGATCCGGATCGGGGATTTCTCGACCGAACTTTGCGGCGGCACGCACACGGCCGCCACCGGCGAGATCGGACTCATCAAGATTCTGAAGGAAGGCAGCGTGTCGTCGGGTGTGCGGCGCGTCGAGGCGGTCACGGGAGAGGGGTCGCTGCGGCACTTCCGTAAGGATCATCAACTGGAAAGCGTAGTGGCGAGCCTCGCGGGATATGCAGATGGAACGAGTCCGGCGGAAGCTCTGAAGCTGGAACTCGACAAGAAAGATGCTGAGATCAAGCGGCTGGCGCGCGACCTGGACCAGGCGCGGATGAAGTCGGCTTCGTCTTCGGTCGCATCCGCCAAAGAGAACATCAAAGAGGTAAAGGGCGTGAAGGTGCTCGCGCACCGTGTGGACAACCTCGACCGGGCGCAGATGCGAACGCTGGTCGATCAATTGCGCGACAAGGTGGGGTCGGGCGTGGTGGTGCTGGGCTCGGCGACGGACGGGAGGGTTGCCCTCATCGCGGGCGTCACAAAGGATCTGACCGGGCGCATCCAGGCCGGCAAAGTGATTGCGCAGCTAGCGCAGAAGGTGGGCGGGAAGGGCGGAGGTCGCCCGGACATGGCGGAAGCCGGCGGCGACAGGCCTGGGGCTCTGGACGCGGCGCTGGGCGAGGTGTACAACGTCGTCGAATCGATGCTCTAGGGGCAGGTCTTGGGTCTCAGAGGCAGGTGTCAGGTCTCAGGTGTCAGGGGGCAGGCTCAACTTTCTGGAACTCTTATGGATGAGCGCATTTCGTTTATCACCCATCGGGGCAAGATGGTCATGCTGATCGATTTCAGCCACCTCGAGCCCAGGGAACTTCTTCTGCTGCTGGAAGAGATTCAGCAAGCTGTGGCGCGGCATGCAAGGGGTTCCCTTCTCACACTGGCCGATCTGACCGGCGCGCACATCGATCGAGCCGTGTCCATCCGCATGAAAGAAGTGCTCGTCCATGACCGCCCTTACGTGAAACGCTCCGCATGGGTGGGCGTCGACAGTGTGCCCCACGTGTACTACGAGAACATCAAGAGCTTTTCGCAGCGCGAGTTTCCTCCCTTCAAGACGCGGGAAGAAGCGATGGATTGGCTGGTCGAAGAATAGGGATCATCAGCGAGTTCGCTTCGACGCTCTACCGAAAAATTCTCGGAAAGCTGCAACCGACTCTTCTCACGACAACGGTGCGGTGAGCCGTTGCGGACTTCGAAAGCGCAGAAAAAGTAATCCGACGACTGCGCTGACAATGATCAATTCGACCACGCTGCCCTCAGGACCAACCGTGCCGCCAGTCATCCACTTGTTTCCCGTGAATACTGTGTTTAGCAGGTGTCCGTTAGCGGTATTCCGCTGTCGGGTACCCCGAAGAAGTAGGTCTCCGCCCAGTCACCAGAGCTATGCATTCCGATCGCGAACCACAGATTTCCGGTAAGCCGAAGGAGGCGCAAAAGATAATCGCCGCAGCGCAACGATCAGTACCACCAACCCAGGTCTCGCCGGGATTTTGCATGTGGCCGAGACAAAATAGCCCGGAAAGCAGGATGGCGGCGGGCCAGAATCCTATGCCGCTCGCCAGGGTGAACTGCGGATAGCCGCGGAACAGGAGCTCTTCGAAGAATCCCACAAGAAGGAATGCAGCCGCCCACACGGCACCGAAATAAAGAGCGCTGGTGCCGCGCTGATCGAATCCATGGAAGCTAGCTGTCCCGGTAAGGTAAAGGGTGAACATGGTAGCGCACTCCGCCAGGAAACCCCAGAGGATGCCTTCGAAGAACCGACTTCCAAACGCGCCGCGCAAGGGAAGGCCGTAAGTGCCGAGGGAGCGCCTCTCAAACGCACCCATGATGGCGGTTGCGGCCAGCACGATGACTAAAGCCGCGCCATCTTGCAGAAGCACTGCCTTGGCCTGAAATCCTTGATGCCGCCACTCAGATGCAGCAGGCGGTTGAGCGGTATCCGAATTCCGAATACAAGGGCGATGAAGATGAGCAGGCGCCAGAGCGCGCGGAGCCCATTTGGTCCCCAGAAAGACCGCTGGAGGCGCTTCCGAATCGTGGCATCGGGAGCGGTTGCAGTAGCGGCCGGGGGCGTCGAGCGGTGGGGCGGCTCTGGATATCTCCGTTGGGCATGTTCCTAGTACGAATACAGGGGTGACGCGGTCTCCGTTCGATGCTGCGGAGTCAACTCCTCCACTTCAGCGTGACGGGGCCGGACATCGGATGATGGAATTCCGCACCCGTGCGGCGCGATTCGAGATGCGCCTCCTTCAGCTGGAAGTACCACTTGGCGGGGCGATCGGCATCGTCAACGAGCATCAAATGTGGGTTGTATTTCAGGCCTTCGGCCTGGTCGGCCATGGTTTTGCGATCCTGCTCGACGAACTTGGCGAAGACGAACTTCAGCAGGGCCGCGCCCAAGGGAACCCAGCGGAACAAATTCCAAGCGGCGACCACGTCGATGCGGCACTGGCTGCGGGTGATGGGCGTTACGGTGGTCAGGCTGGAGAACCAGTACTTCCCTGCCCGGATTGTTTCCCAGCGCATGTTAGGCAGGGTGAAGTCGATGGTGGTAGTGATGGAATCCGCGTCAGCATAGAGCTTGAGCAGTTTGTAGGGGGCGCTGTTCGAGCTGGGCGTGTGCGCGCTCATGCGAAAGCCCCGCGGGATGGGTTCGAACGACTTCTGCTTCTCATGAATCGAATCGCGGCTGCGCCACCACCAGGCTTGGTGGACGAACGGGCCGTGTGCTGGATCCATGAGGCCGATAATACCGTGGTCCACACTGCAGGGCAGGTCGGAGGTTAAATAAGCGAGTTTGTACTTCTCGCTGAAAGTGGGCACGCGGGGCGTGACTGCGGGTGGATCGGCGCGGCGGGTAAATCCGGCACCCGCAGGGATCGGCTCCGGGATGAAGACCCAGACAAAGTCATCGTGTTCCTCGCAGGCGTAGCTGCCGGCGTAGATGCGGTCTACTTTGAGTTTCTGGCCGGCGGTGAGCGACGGGATCAACTGGCACTGGCCGCTATGGGCGTCGAAGCGCCAGCCGTGGTAGCTGCATTCGACCTGGGTGCCTTCGAGGTGTCCGCAGGAGAGCGGCATGCCGCGGTGCGGGCAGGCGTCCTGGAGAGCAAAGGGGCGGCCCGCGCGGTCCCGCCCAAGGACGAGAGGAGTTTCGAGCAGCATGGCCTTCTCGAGGCGGCTGCGGCGCAGGCAGTCGCTGGGCAAGGCGCGGTACCAGAAGCCACGAAGCATCAGCGAGTCGGGGGTCTGGCGTTGGGGGGAATCGTCGAACATGGGACGAGGCGAGGGTACTACAGGGCGGGGAGAGGGGGAAAGGAGTGGCATCCCGCTCGACACAGGTTCCTCCAAGGCCAGTGTCTGGAATAATTGCAAGTATTTTCAGTAACTTACGGCGATTACTTCGGTGGTTCTATGACCTTCGGATTGATTGCCCCCTGCCCATAACCGCCCTATAATCAATCCACTCTGGTAGAAGTTCTCCGTCAGGTTCCGGGTAGATCACGCTGAGGACTTCGTGTCTTTGCGACGAGGATAGACCCGGATATGCGAAAGCACCTGCAAATCGCTCTGATGGCTAGTCCCGTACTCGCGGCCTCCCTTTCTCTCACTTCGTCCTACGCGCACGCGGCCCCTGGCGTGGAGGGCAGCACTACTAAGCTAGTGGCAACAACTGATGACAGTGGGCGCACCATCTACACGAACGAATACGTAGCGGTGAACCCGTCCAAAAGCCTCGCGTAGCGGCGGTGATGGTAGTTCCCGGCAGAGCCGACTGGTGTACTGGAGTGCGAAGGAAAAACGCTACAAGCCGGTGCCCTCGGCGAAGATCGGGGCAGCCCGCTCGGCAGCAGCTGAAGTGAATCAATACTTTAACCGGGAATCGAATGGGGAAGGTTCACAGCAGGATATGAGTCTGCTGCGCAACAATGTGCCCGTCAGCCAGCAGGACGTGGACGCGGCCATCGAGCAAGCGGCGGCGCGGCACAACGTGGACCCCAACCTGGTGCGGTCGGTCATCAAGGTGGAATCGAATTTCAATCCCAACGCGGTTTCGCGCAAGGGAGCCATGGGACTGATGCAGCTGATGCCGAGCACGGCGCGGTCGCTGCAATGTTTCCAATCCGTTTGACCCGCAACAAAACGTGGATGCCGGGGTTCGCCATCTAAAGAAGCTGCTGGAGAGCTATGGCGGCAACGTCCGGCTGAGCCTGGCGGCCTACAACGCGGGCGCGGGGGCAGTGGCGCGGAGCGCGGGCATTCCGCACTTTTGCTGAGACCCAGAACTACGTGCGGCGGATCACGAACCTGTATGACGGCGGTTGCGAGCCGGGGCTCGCATGTGCTTGGCAACGCGGTGCACGAACCCGTCCGGGTGCAACGCGACGCGCGGGGCGTGCTTTACATCAGCAACACCGACTTGATTTCAGGCAACAGCCGCTAGTGGTTCTTTAGCATCATCTCAGGTAAGCCGTTCGAACAGGCAGTTGCGGGCTGGAAACGTTGAAGACCCTAACTCGAAGCCAGCGCGGCGTTGCGTCTGGGTGCAGCGTTGCTGTTGATGCTGCTTCTGGCGTTGCCGCGGTACACGCCCGTGTCCGGCATGAGATGCGTGGGCTCGCGATAACTTCGCCAGGGCCGAACGCATGCGGGAGGCACTGAATGGCCGTCCGGCCCGAGAGCGGACCCGACACGACTACCAGCGGGTCATCGATGCCTACCGGCGCGTTTATTTCGGAGCGCCTAGCTTCGTCCAAAGCCGACCCCAGCGTGGTTGCGGTCGCCGAACTGCATGGTCGAGATGGGCCGGCGCTTTGACGACAACAAGATTCTGCGAGGGGCCGTTGAGCAGTACGAGTTTCTGCGCAAAGAGTATCCCGGGCAGCAAGTATCGCTTCGACGCGCTGTTCACGATCGGCGAAATCTACAAGGACGATCTGGACGATCCCGAAGAAGCGCATGCCGCTTTTGAAGAATTTCTGCGCCGCTATCCGCGCAACCGGCTGGCCGACGAAGCCCAGCAGGCCATCGCCGAACTGAAGCAGGACGCGGCCACCCTGCAGAAGGAAGCAGCCCAACGCGAAGCTGAGAAATATCAGAAGGCCGCGGACCTGGTAGGCAAGGCGACCAAGTCCGCCAACCCGACAGAAGCCAGGAACAACTCGGACGAGGATGGAAGCGGACAGGAAGACCGGGCGAGCGGCGCCGACAGCAAGACCGACAAACTTCCCCGCGTGACCAGCATCCGGCACTGGTCGACGCCGGACTACACCCGGGTCGCGATCGATCTCGAGCAGGACGTCAAGTTCGATTCGATGCGCATTGACCATCCCGACCGGATCTTCTTCGATCTTTTCGACACCAAGCTGGCGTCGACGCTGGTGGGCAAAACCTTCGATGTAGACGATGGCTTCCTGAAAAAAATCCGGGTGGCGCAATTCAAGCCGGGCAAGACGCGGGTCGTGCTGGAAGTGGACGACCTCTCGGACTACGACGCCTTTCTGCTGCCGAATCCTTCGCGGCTGATCATCGATATCCATGGAAAGCAGTCCCCGAAAAGTGATTCGGCGAAGAAGACAGTTGCAGGCAGCCGAGGCGAAGGCGAACGTGAAAGAGGTGCTGGCGGTTACGGACAAATCCAGCAAGCCCCGCACGACGGCCGCACCGGTGGACGATGATTCCGCGGCCGAATCGGCAGACCAGAGCGGCTTGGGGACGCAAGCGAGATCCGAAAACACGAAGCCCAGGGTCGAAACTGTAAGGATCGGCAAGAACCCGGTGAAGAAAATCATTGAGGCCGGGGATGAAGATGGCGCGAGCCGGAAGGCAACGGTGGCGCGTTCGGTCGAGGATCTAAGACCGGATGTTGCCCCCAGCAAGACGGCTGCCGCCGACGCCGGCGACAGCGAAGTATCCGGCGCTCCGGCGCCCGAGAAAAAAGCGGCGGCAACGCGCGGCAAGGGCAAGCGCAAGTCGACCCGACCTGCTGAGGACATTGACGCCCGGGAGGCACGGCCCACGGCGGCTGGGGATCGTTCCCTGATCCGGGCCCTGGGATTGAAAATTGGCAAGATCGTGATTGATCCCGGGCACGGCGGGCATGACACCGGGACCATCGGCCCGGACGGACTGCTCGAAAAGGACCTGGTGGTCGACGTGGGCCGCCGGTTAGGCAAGCTGCTGGAAGCGCGCCTGGGCGCGGAAGTCGTCTACACGCGCAAGGATGATACTTTCATTCCGCTCGAGACGCGCACCGCGATCGCAAACCAGGAACAGGCCGACCTGTTCGTGTCGATTCACGCCAACTCCAGCCGCGATCCGAATGCGCGCGGGCGTGGAAACCTACTACCTGAACTTCACTTCGTCGGCTGACGCGCTGGAAGTCGCCGCGCGCGAGAATGCCGTTTCGGAGAAGTCCATTCACGAACTCGGGGACCTGGTCGAAAAAGATCGCGCTGAAGGAAAAGATCGAGGAGTCGCACGAGTTCGCCAGCAACGTGCAGGAGGCGCTGCACAGCGGTCTGGCCACAAAGAACTCCGGCATCCGCAACCGGGGCGTGAAGAAAGCTCCGTTCATTGTGTTAATCGGAGCGAATATGCCATCGATTCTTGCGGAAATTTCTTTCGTCAGCAATCCCAGCGACGAGCGCAAGCTCCAGACCCCGGAGTACCGGCAACGGATTGCCGAGTCGCTGTACCGGGGCATCGCCAAGTACGTGAGCGGGCTCAGTGGGGTCAAGCTGGCTAGCCGCGTAACGAAAGATGAAGGGCAATAGCAGAGGTCGCGAGCCCCGCGCCGAATCGCCCATCAGGCTCAGCGTTCGAAAAGGGCCAGCCCTGAATCGCGGGTAATTCGCGGCCTGTGTTGCGGGTGTTGCCCCAAGCTTCTGGAAACTTTCCGGCCTCCCCTGTAGTCTAATAGGCACAGAGAACTCTCTCGGCTTTGTGCTCCCCATGACGCGTTTTCGAGTTTTTCTTTCAATCCTGATGGTTTTTGTTGGCCTCGTAGCATGGGCAGCCGAGCCCGCGACTCCGTTGAAAGTCGCTGCGGAGGCGGCCATCCTGCCAAAGGAGTTTGGGGGATGGCAGTTGCAAGGCACGGCGCAGACGAGCGCGGACGTCGCGGTGGCCGATCCCGCCAATCCCGTGGTCCTGAAGGAATATGGGTTTACGGACTTCGCCGCCGGGGCTTACAACCGGGAGGACGGGCGCAAGCTGACGTTGCGGGCAGCGCGCTTCGCCGATGCGAGCGGAGCCTACGGAGCTTTCACCTACTACAAACAGCCGGAGATGCTGAACGAAAAAATCGGGGACCAGGCGTCTTCGCTCAACAACCGCGTGCTGTTCTATCGCGGCAATGTCCTGGTGGAGGCGGTTTTCGATAAGCTGAGTGTAATGTCAGCGGCAGAATTGCGGGAGTTGGCGAGCGCCATTCCGTTGCCTCCGGGAGGCGCGCGAAATCTGCCCTCCCTCCCGACGTATCTTCCCAAACAGGATTACGTAAAGAACACCGCCAAGTACATCATGGGCCCGGTCACGCTCGACAAAATCGGAGCGCCTCTCCCTGCGCCGTTCATTGATTTTGCGGCGGGTGCAGAAGTTGTCGAGGGTACATACCACGGCACGGGAGGCGAGGGAACGTTGATCTTGATCTCGTATCCGACACCGCAGATTGCTGCCGAACATCTGAAGCGCATCGAGGCGGCGCATCAGCCAAATGCCCAGGGAGCGGGTGGGCCGGCAGTGGTCGACATGGGTGTATTCGCGCAGAAGCGCTCGGGGCCGATCGTTGCCGTGGCCGCGGGCCCTCTCTCGGAGAGTGAAGCGAACGCTCTGCTGGCTTCGGTTCACTACGACGCCGACGTCACGTGGAACGAGAACACCTTCTTCGACAAGAAAAACAATGTTGCGAATCTGTTGTGGAACGTCGTGGTGCTCTGCGGCGTGCTGATGGGAATCACGCTGGCTGCGGGGGTTGCTTTCGGAGGCGTACGGGTAGCGCTGCAACGGCTCTTGCCAAAACGGAGTCGCAGCGCGGGGGACGACTTCATTGCCTTGCACATCGATGCCGTCGGAAAACCCACTGAAGGCGTTGGGGTTTCGACCGGCTCGGCGGAACGCTAGGTGCCCCGCCTTGGGAGGTAAGTACCTCAAATGAGGTGCTTTAGTGGACCTACAGGCCTGCAGAATCTCAACATGATACGCTTTTCGACGGTGTTGCTTGTTTTTATAAATTATTGAAAACAAAGACATTTATTATCTAAAATTTCCTTGACACCCCCCTTTTTCGGCCCATAAGATTTCGCCAGAAAGTTTTGACGGATTTTGCCTTCCGTTAGAACTATTCTCCCTTGAAAGAAGAGGCCGCCCTTTTGCCGGGGTGGCCTTTTCGTTTGTGGGCAGCAGCCTTCAGCGCTCAGCTTCCATCTCTCCGTTTTCAGTTCTCGGTTCTCGGTTTTCGGTCGCCGTTATCAGTGGTCGGGCACCTGCCATCGGACCAGGCGGGAAGTGGCCCGGTGAATTATCTGGTTTTCTTGTTCTGGATCCCCGCCCTCCTCGTTCTCTCCCTGAACATTCACCGGGAAATCCGAGCGGAGAGAGAGGGCGCGGGCACAGGCGAGAAGGCGCGAGTGACGGCGCATCTGGGACAGCGAGATTAAGAAGCGGATGTGGGCATGACACTCATCGCTCGGGCTTGGGGGAGCGGTGGGCACAGCTTGAAGCATTGATGCAGTCGTCGGGCAACATGAGGCGTTCGACCGGCTTGCCGTTTACGATGTGGGATTCGATGATCTCCTCCACATCAGCAGGCGTCACCCGTCCGTACCACACTCCATCGGGATAGACGACCACCGTCGGCCCGTGTTCGCACTGATCCAGGCATCCCGACATATTGGCGCGCACTCTTTTCTTGAAGCCACGCAAGGCGAGTCTTTGTTTGAACAGGTATTGCAGCTGGGCCTGGCCTGCGGGATCGCAGCACCCGCGCGGATGTCCGGCCTCGCGCTGATTGCAGCAGATGAACAGGTGCTTTTCGAACTTGGGCATAGGCCCAATTTACAGGATTTTGTGCACGAACGGAGAGGAGAGCGAGGGAGCGGTTCACCGCGCTTTCAACCTCGGGAAGGAAGCCATCGCGGATTCGGCCGACCAAGATTTTCAGAAGTCCCGCAACGACGAGAACAGAGCCGACCGCCAAGCAAGCTATCGCTGTAAGCAGAAAAACCAGACCCCAAATGCTGGAAGGTCCGCAGGATCCCCACTTGAAAAGGAACATGCCGCAGCCATATATGAGGACCGATTCCAGCAAGATCAGGCGGCCCGCAACAGTTTCGACGCCTGCTCATTTTGGGTAGGCGTGGCACGGCCGGAAGGGTACTGGAGTGAGTGCGTGCTCTTGTGATTAAGACCCTCAAGATTGAGGACAATCCGCAGCTAGTCCTTCAGTGGAACCATGGGCTGGTCGTTCTGGCAGAATGTGGCCACGCGCTGCAAGCCTCCCTGCGCTTCCGTCACGTACATGACGGGACCATAGCAGAAGACCGCATGGCCGGTGGCTGCGAAGTACCACTTCCCACCCTTCCGGGAGTGCCGTGTGGCAGTCTCCACGGGAGAGTGGGCCGGTGGCGCAAACCTAGGGACGGGCAAAGAAAGCAACAAAGCCAGGGTCAGTGCTTTCATATCGTTCTCACAGGGCCCCGGGAGACGGAGCCGGGGATTTTAGATCGACATCAAAGTTCTACGAGCGTCTGCAATATCCGAGGCCGGGACCGGTGGCTTTTCGGGCAGGGGTCTCTGCACTTTGCCATGATTCTGGGCGGTGGTGGCTTTCTCGGAGGGTGCTGCCTGGGTCGACGGAGTCTGAACCGGGGAATTCCTTTGCGTGTCTACTGGTGACTTGGGGGCCTGAGCCTGCTGGATCGACTTGCCCTTCATGGCCGACAGCTCGGTGCTGTCGCCGAGCAACTGCCGGATCAGGGTACGCTGCGATTGAATGGTGCTGCCCTGTTCGACGATCAGAAGGGTCATCAGACCGTAGGAAACCAGGAACAGAACGGTGAGGATCGGCAGCATGGCGTGCTTCGATCTGGGTTGAACTTCCGGAGTACCGAAAAGTGTCGTCACTTGCGCCCCCAGCAAAATCGCCCCGGTTGCAGGCACTTGGAGAATTGCAGCTACTCAGCCAACGGGAGCCAAGTGGACAACTGCTTGAAACGCCATAACTTAATGCCAATATGAAAAGAGAGCAAAAAAGGGCAAACTGCAACTCGCTGCACATATTGGTAACTAGGTGAGGATTACTGGGGTGACTTGCCTCGCCCAAAAGCCTTGCCTGGCAGGGCGTTTGGGACCGACACGCAGCTCCGGAGCCAGGGGGCGTGGCTGGGGCGCCGGAATCTATTTGCCCCCCATCACCAGCTTGGCAATAGTGGCCAGTTGCATGTTGGAGGTGCCCTCGTAAATCTTGCCGATCTTGGAATCGCGCCAGTATTTTTCCACCGGGTAATCCTTGGTGAAACCGTAGCCGCCGTAGATCTCGATGGCCAGCGAGGTCACGCGCTCGGCAACCTGCGAGCAGAAAAGTTTGGTCATAGCGGCTTCTTTGACGAAATTCATGCCCGCATCCTTCATGCGAGCAGCGTTGTAGACGAGCAGGCGGGCGGCCTCGATATCGGTAGCCATCTGCGCGATTTGGAACTGAATACCCTGGAAATCGGCGATAGATTTCCCGAACTGTTTACGCTCCTGGGCATATTTAGCAGCGTATTCCCAGGCCCCGCGAGCCACGCCCAGCATCTGAGCGCCGATTCCAATGCGACCTTCGTTCAGGGTCTCGATGGCGATCTTATAGCCTTTGCCAACTTCGCCCAGCACGTTCGCTTTGGGCACGCGGCAATCCTCCAGGATCAGTTCGCAGGTCGAAGAGGCGCGGATGCCGAGCTTGTCTTCTTTCTTGCCCACGCTGAAGCCGGGAAAGTTCTTTTCGATGATGAAGGCGGTGATGCCCTTGTATCCGGCGGAGGGATCGACGGTGGCGAACACGATGAACAGACCGGCTTCCTTGCCATTTGTGATCCAGAGTTTACGGCCATTGAGAACATAGTCCGTACCCTTGAGTTCGGCCTTGGTCTGCAGTGCGAAGGCATCGGAACCGGACCCGGCTTCGCTAAGCGCATAGGCGCCGACGGTGTCCGCGACCATGCGGGGGAGGTAGCGTTTGCGCTGCTCTTCGGTGGTCCAGCGGAGGAGCGCATTGTTGACGAGAGTATTCTGCACGTCCACGATGACACCGGCGGACGCGTCGGCGCGCGAGAGTTCCTCAACCGCGAGGATGGCCTCAAAGAACTTTCCGCCTCCACCGCCATACTGTTCGGGAACCTCGATGCCCATCAGGCCGAGCTGGAAAAACTGGAGAATCAACTCCTTGTCGAAAACGCCCTTCTCGTCCATTTCCTTGGCGAGAGGACGGACCCGCTCCTCGGCGAACTGGCGAATGTTGTCACGGAAGAGAATCTCGTCTTCGGACAGTGAAGTCAGTGGGGCGGAGTTGGCAACAGGGGCGATCGCTTCCGGCATACGGATACCTTCAGAGAGAGAATGGCAAACCCGTAATTTTAGCTCGTTCTCGACCGCCATGCCACAGCAGCAGGTGTTCTGGTCCGCGCACGCGTGTCGACCGAGGCGCTATCCCGGCGTATACTGCGCGAATTCCAACCTCAGCAGTCGGCGGAGCTGGCATGGCAACGGCGACGACCCCCGATGAGAAAGTGGCCCGCAGTGAGTTGACGGATCCGGCTCGGAAAACCGCCTGCTGCATCGTAGGAGGAGGGCCGGGCGGCATGATGCTGGGGCTGTTACTGGCGCGAGGGGGCGTAGAGGTCACGCTGCTGGAGGCGCACAAGGATTTCGATCGCGACTTTAGGGGCGATACCCTGCACCCGTCGATCCTGGAAATTCTGGATCAGCTTGGCCTGGCCGAACGGCTGCACCAACTGCCTCACAACAAGATCTACGGTCCGACCTTCCAGGTGGCGGGCGGCAGCTTTTCGCCGGTCGATTTCCGGCGGCTGAAGACCCGCTTCCCCTACATCATGCTTATCCCGCAGACCAAGTTCCTGGAGTTTCTGGCCGCCGAGGGCAAAAAGTATCCTAACTTCCATTTGCGCATGGTGGCCAATGTCGGTGAACTGATCGAGGACGAAGCCGGGGTTCGGGGCGTGCGCTACCAGAGCACCAACGGCTGGCACGAAGTGCGGGCGCTGCTTGCCATTGGAGCGGACGGCAGGTTTTCCAAGGTTCGTCAGCTGGCCGGTTTCGAACCGATCAAAACTTCTCCGCCCATGGACATTCTCTGGTTTCAGTTGCCCCATCTGCCCGGAGACGAACACTCGGATCGCGTAATGGGCGGATTTGGAGGCGGGCGCCTGCTCGCGGTGTTCGACCGAATCGACTACTGGCAGATCGGTTATGTCTTTCCCAAGGGGCAATACCAGCAAGTCCGCGCCGCGGGCATGGAAGCGTTCCGGAAGTCGATTGCCGAAATCGAACCGAGTTTCGCGAAGCACGTTGAGATACTCGAGGAGTGGAATCAGTGTTCGCTGCTATCGGTCGAGTCGAGCAGGTGTCCGATCTGGTACAAGCCCGGGCTCCTGCTGATCGGCGACGCAGCGCACGTGATGTCTCCCGTGGGAGGAGTGGGTATCAACTATGCGGTGCAGGATGCGGTTGTGGCGGCGAACGTGTTAACCCAGCCTCTGAAGAGCGGACACGTGCGGGTGGAGGACCTCGCGGAAGTCCAGCGGCAACGCCAGTGGCCCACACGCGTGATGCAGGCAATTCAGTCGGCGATGCAGACCCGCATGATCGCCAGCGCATTGCAGATGCAGGGAACGCTCACCATCCCGTGGTACGTGCGCCTTTTCTTCAGGATTCCGATTCTGCGCGACATTCCTGCCCAAGTCATGGCTTTTGGGGTACGCCGGGTGCGTCTGCAGGCAGAACCGTAAGATCAGGAACGGCCCGGGCGGGGAACGAGCTTGAGTCCGTCGTTCTGCAGGATGCGCTGAATCTGGTTCCGCGCGTGGACGGCCCAAGGGCTGGCCGTGTCCAGCTTGACGTAGGCACGCCAATGGGGCAGTGCCTTGCGCGGTTGCTTCAATTTCTCGTGGGCCAGGGCGAGATTGTAGTGGGCGTCGGCGTAAGTCGGGGCCAACTGCAGTGCGGTTTTGTAGGTCTGAATGGCTTCCAATACCCGTCCGGTTTCATCGAGCACGTTGCCCAGATCGAAGTAGGCCAGCGCGTAGCGCGGGTCGGATTCGATGGCAGCGCGATAGTGCTTTTCGGCCAGTCCGTAGTCCTGACGGTTGTAGTAAAGCGTGCCCACATTGATATGAGCCGCGGCATGGGTGGGTTCCCGCTCAATCACTTTCAGATAAACGGCGATCGCGTCAGTCTGGGTGTTCGGATCTTCTTCCAGGGAAATACCGCGGGAGAAAAGTGCGGCCACATCCGGCTCTTCCGCCTCCGGTCGCAAGGGCATGACCGGGGTGCGGGCAATGACCTTCTGCTCGGGGGAAAAATCAAACACGAACTGTCCGGCGATCGGCTCAAAGAGCCTGCCTTCGTGGCGGAAAGCGACGCGGTGTCCGGTCGAGAAGGCGGTCGCCTCGAGCAACGGGTTGTCCATACCGGCAACCTGCTTCTGCATGGCCTGCAACGATTGACGAATCACGGCAGGACGGACTTTCTTGGCGCATAGATCGCGCACTTTCTTGATTTGCAGGAGGTCAAAGAAAGAATACGTCTCGGCGGCGCCCACCAGTCCGGCTTTTTCCCAACTCGCCAACTGACGCGCCGTGAGCCGCAGAATGCGAAGCAGGTCCGCTCGACTGTATCGGTACACGGTTGTATAGAGTCTTGCTGAAGTCATTATCCAGAAGCGAGCTCGGCGATTGCAAGAGGAAAGAGGACTTGCGGGAATCTGCGGCAATACTGCAGCGAGATTTGTGCACGCGCGGTGGAAAACGCGGCCCGGATACGACAGATTTACTCCGGCACCATGCGCTGGAGTTGAACGCGCAGGTCCGCTACTTGCTCAGTGCTTTTTCTATCGCAGCCACCACTTGCGCCGAGTCCGGCGTCACTTCAGGTTCGAAACGGGCGATGATATTGCCATTGCGGTCCACCAAAAACTTGGTGAAGTTCCATTTGATCTCGCCGCCTGTGTTGGGGTGCAGGGTGGGATCGGTGAGGTATTGATACAGTGGGGTGGTGTCTGAGCCTTTCACCGAGACTTTCGCCATCATGGGGAACTGCACGTTGTACTTGCGGGTGCAGAAGGTCTTGATTTCCTGGTTGGTGCCAGGTTCCTGCGCGCCGAAATTGTTGGCCGGAACTCCCACGATCACCAAACCGCGATCCTTGTACTTCTCATAAACCGATTCCAGGGCAGAGTACTGCGGCGTGTAGCCGCAACGGCTGGCGACATTCACAACCATCACGACCTTGCCCTTGTAGGCTCCGAACGAGGCGGGCTGGCCGTCGATGCTGTTTAGCGTGTAGTCATACACTGACTTGTCGGCGGCGAATGTCATCATGACGCAGAGGAACAAAAAGCAGACCAGTTTGCGCACACTACCTCCATCACGGATACCGGGAAAGCGAGAAAAATCGCGGGACAAAAACTGGAGCCGACGACCAGACTTGAACTGGTGACCTGCCGATTACGAATCGGCTGCTCTACCAACTGAGCTACGTCGGCTTTCGCATATAAAGCGAAGATAAGAATAGCGTAAAGCAGAATCGTCTTGTCCGCAACCGCGTCGGTGCATGGCAGCGTGTTTGCACGATTGCCTGCTTGCTCGGATCGATTCTGCCTCTAGGGGTTGGCCAGGACGCTCTTGACCGAATCCGGCAGGTGGTCCGCGTTCGCGAGCAAGATGCTGACTTGCCAGGCCTGCGTGTCCGAAAGGTTACCCTTGAAACCTGGCATGCCGGTCAAACGAATTCCGTGCACCACCTTCCAGTAGGTTTCCCCGGCGGGATCGTCGGTCACACCTTTGCCATGCATCAACTGCGGGGGCTTGGGAAACATCCCCTTGGCAATCGCCGTCAAAGGTTTGTCTGCAAGGCCATGGCAGACAGCGCAGTTCTCCTTGTACACCTGAGCGCCGGCCAGGTAATTGGGTTCGTCCGTCGGAATCGGCACGGTGTGCGGCATCTCGCGGTCCAGAACCTTGTGCAGCGCCTTTTTCGCTAGGTATTTTTCGAAGGGCATAGGTGGGGCGTCCGTGGCGACCGGAGCCTGCCCGGCAAGAAAATACCCGAACACGCAGAGGCAGAGTAACAACACGCCGACAATCAAGCCGACGATGAACGATCTCATAGTTTCGGTCCTCAGGTTATTGTGGCCCTTGTTGCTCGACGCTGCGACTTGCCTACACCGCCGCGAACAGCAAGCCGGGCCGAAGTAGTCCATATTGCCACGTTCGACGCACTACCCCAACCCTGCTGTACGCCGCGAAACCAATTCGACACCAAACTCCGCTAAGCATCTCAAACCGTGCAATCCACCAGCTCCATACTACCCCCCGAACGTGGCCTGTCAGGCGGCGCAGTTCCAGGTCGCGCTTCGTCCCACCTTTGTGCCATGGACCGCGGCGTTTGCTTCGCGGACAATCATAGAGCGGCGGCTTCGCAGTCGATTCGGGACTGCCACGTAGCGTTGCAGGAAGTTCGGCGGCCGTCCTGCAGCCGCAGCCGAGGAGAATGCGGTCGATGCCCGGGAAGTTCTGGCAACGAATCCGAGAAGACGAAGGTCAGGGCGTCAGCGAGTACGCTATGCTACTGGTGCTGCTGGTGCTGATCGTCGTGGCGACTGTTCATGCTCTCGGTGCAAATGCGCAGGACGTGATCGACCGTGTTAACACTGCTCTACACGGCTAGCGCCACCCCGTTCCGCTAGACCACCCGCGCCGTTGCGCCTTCTTGAGCGCTTTCCTTTGTGCCTTGGCAGATTTATTCATCGCCTTGCGCTGTTGCTTGGAATATTTCTGCATGTCCTTCTGGGCTTTCCTGGCCGCCTTTCGGTAGGCACGCGTCTGCTGAGTCGAAGTATCGGGAGGCGTGGCGTCGGCGGGAACGATGCAGGAGAGGCTCAAGAACGCAACTGACACGCAAGCGGCAAGTCGTCTCATCAGGTCTCCACGACGATGAATTTTTTCGGTCATTTTACTCCGAAGACCACGTTTTCTGAGGGATGGATCTGGTAGGCGCGGCAGGAATCGAACCTGCAACCCTTGGATTAGAAATCCAATGCTCTATCCGTTTGAGCTACGCGCCCACTCCCGGCCACCACACTACCCCCGGCAATCACACTACCCGAAGACAGGCACAAAATCACTGGGCTATTGCGAAGGTTAGCGCGCGGCGTCAATTCTCGCGCCGGTTGCCCATTTCAATCGGAGTGCTTCTTTCCCGTCGGAGGCAAACGATAACCGGAGCAGGCGCGCCTACATCAGAGCCCTGCCACCATCATAACAATTCCGCCCTGAGGGCCCGGCTTGACGTGCCTGGTTGATACCGCACGCGGGATCGCTCTGACACTGACCGAGAAGCTTAAGGCCATAGTCAAGCGGCCAGGTCGTTCTGGCGCGCCATGTCTTCTCTCCCGCAGATCTGGAAAGCATGGACGCGAACCTGGTAGGAGGCGACGTCGGAGGCGGGGTCATGGATATTGGCCAGTTTCTGTTTCGGCCGACGTGGCAACTCTACGCGACCTCGGCAAGGGACATCTACCTCTGTTCGGCATCCACTCCACCCGGAGGCGGAGTCCACGGAATGTGCGGCTACCATGCTGCCAGAATGGCTCTCGCCAGAATGCCTTGAGCGTCCGGAATATCAGCAACTGCTCGATGTGCCGCCGGACTCTGCACGGAAGAGTGTTCCGTCTACGTGCCTTCCATTGCCTTCACGCCCACGGTGGTAGATAATCTCAACTTTCAAATTGCACATGAACTCTGGAGATCGCGATATGAAGCACTTCTCTCTGCTATTGTCCGCAGTTCTGACCGTGTGCTCGCTGGCCTGGGCACAGGGCGTGAAGTCGGACGTCGACAAGACCGCGAAGGACACAGCCGAAGTCACCAAGAAAGCTGCTACCAAGACGGCCGATGCGACCAAGAAAGCTGCCGTCAAAACTGAGGACGCGACCGAGAATGCCGCGAAGACGACCGGTCATGCCAGCAAAGAAGCCGCGGCGAAGACCGGAGATGCGACCGAGAGTGCCGCCAAGAAGACCGGCTCTGTTATCAAGAGGGGCGCCCGGAAGGCTGCTGGCAAAACAAAAGAGGGGGCGGAGAAGACAAAGGATGCAGTCAAATAAGCACAAGCCGCGCCCTGGCTCGCGAAGGCTCGCACCGGTGGTTTACATTCCCAGGAGATAGCAATGCCAAGGGCGCGGCGCCGGAAACCTTCCGGAGCATTTTCCGAAGCAGAGTACGAAGCCCTGGCGGAATTCCGCTATCACCTCGCGCGTTTTTTGCGACGAAGGAAAGACGCAGCGCGCGCAGAAGGTTTGCAGGCGCAGCAGTACGAATTGCTCCTCGCGGTATCGGGATTGCCCAAGCAAACGCAGCCAACCATTAAGGAAATTGCCACCCAGCTTTGTCTGGAACACCACACGGTCGTCGAACTGGCCGACCGGCTGGAGAGACAGAAACTTCTGGTAAGGCACAGTTCCCGCCTGGACAGGCGGGTAGTTCTGTTGCAGCTGACCGGTACGGGGCGGGCCGCGCTGAACCGAATTGTGCGCTTCAGCTTTTCGCAGCTCCGCGACGAGGCTCCAGCGCTTCTCCGGAGCTTGCGGCGCATCTTGAAAAAACAAGCACGCCCTTGAGGCGAAAGGCATTCCTTCTCCGCTAAAACCCGCCGGGACATCTCGCCTCTCCTACATTGACTGGATGCGCGGCCTGGCCTGCGTGCTCATGTTCCAGACCCATTGTTACGACGCGTGGCTCACGCCGGGCGCCCGCAAGACCACTTTCTTCATGTATTCGCAGCTGGGCGGCACGCTGCCGGCTCCATTGTTTCTTTTTCTGGCCGGAATCTCTTTCGCCCTGGTAACGGACAAACTGGTGCAGAAGGGCGCCGTGCCCGCGCAGATCGCGCGCACCACGATTCAGCGAGGAGCGGAGATCCTCGCCTTCGGCCTGCTATTCCGGTTGCAGGAATACCTGATCGCCTGGGGATGGGCGCCATGGAGCGACCTGTTCCGCGTGGACATCCTCAACACGATTGGCGTTTCCATGATGGGGATGGGCGTGCTGTGCTGGATCGTGCTGGCCAGCAGCGGGTGCGAAGGGCATCGCGCCAGACTCGGTATCGCCGCCGCCGCGACCGGGCTAGGCATTTCCCTGCTCACACCGCCATTATGGACGACCTGGAGAACGCAATGGCTTCCCTGGCCGGTAGAGTCCTACATCAACGGCGTCCACAATCTGGGCGAACCGCAGGCGTGGCTCTTCCCGATCTTTCCGTGGGCTGCGTTCGCGTTTGCAGGGCTGGCGGTAGGATTCCTGCTGCAGAGTTCGTGGACACGGCGCAGCGAAGCGCGTGCCTTCTTATTGGCCGGCATTGCCGGCATGATCCTGATTCAGGCCGCACGCTGGCTCGATGCCCAGCCGTGGCGGTTGTACGCAACTTATGACTTCTGGCACACCAGTCCGAACTTCTTCCTGATACGGGTCGGGCTGCTGTTGATGATCCTGTCCGCGAGTTACGCGTGGTGCCGCTGGGGAGCCGCTCATTGGGGATTCAGCCCGCTGAGTCAGATGGGACAGACTTCCCTGCTGGTGTACTGGGTGCACATCGAATTCGTCTACGGACGATTCTCGATCTTGCCCAAGCATGCCGAGACCATTGGCGGCGCAACCGGCGGGCTGGTGATGATTTTTCTGATGATGCTGGCGCTGTCGCTGGCGAGGACGAAGCTAAAGGGGCGCGGAGCTGAAATTCGGGGGTGGATCCAGCGACGCGCGGGGCTCCAGGCAATCTCGCAGACGCGCTCAATGTGAGCCGACTGCCTCACGACCCAAGTGCGCTCGCGGCCTGTCGCCCGCATCGCTTCGTCCCGTGGGTGCGGACTTGTCACTTCCGAGGCATTCCCCGGCGTGCCCCCGGCGGAACTAGTCCGCTGCTTCGGCCAAGGCTGAAGCGATGACCTGTTTCGTTGGTGACATCAGCACCCGTTCATGACCGCTGCCTAACGTTGTTCGCGCCTGTGCGAACGCCCAGTTGGTGCGCTCGAGAAACGTGGGCGGTTCGTACGTGCGCCCGGCAGCCAAGCGGCGCTCCTCTCGACGCGTCGTCCACAGCAGAACTGGCCCCCCGACGCGGGCAGCGACCCGGGCCACGACCCCGAACTCTCTCTCCACTTCGTGACGCAGCGCGCGAATTTCTTCGCTGACGCTTCCATTTACGTGGCGGAACTGCTTCTCCATGACCCAGAGCGCCGCACTGTAGGCGGTACGGAGTTTGGCCGACTCACGGGCAAAGCGCTCCCGAACTCGCAGGTCGGGATAATCCTTGTAGCGGCGCCATCCCTGCAGCATCGTCTGGCACATGCGGTAGAGGCTGGGACCGTTGCGCTCGAAGTCGCGCTGGAATGCCCAATCCAGAAAGCGTTTCGACTCGTCGCGAGAGATGGCAGCATGCCGGAAGTTGAACTTGTCCTGGCCGTGAATGTCGGCCAGGTTGACATCCTCCAACATGCGACCCTGCTCCGACATTTGCTGGAACAGTGGCGTGCCCGGCACGGGCGTGTAGAGCATGAACTGGTGGAAGTCCGTGCGATGGTCTACTGCGTAGTCGATCTCCTGGGCGATATTTTCTGGCGTGTGGTGTTCGAGACCGATGATGGTCGAGCCTTGCACCCGAATACCATGTTCGCGCAACTCGCGGATCAGCTGGCGGGTGTCCGATCCCTGCAGCTTCGCGTAATTTGAGCGTGGAGACTCCAGACCCATCCACAGCCAGGAAATGCCGAGTTCCACAAGTTCCTGAACCGTGTATTTGCGGATGGCATTTGCGGAGGCGAACACGGCGAGGCCCCAGCTCTTCCCCGCTTCTTTCATGCGATGGAGCAGTTGCATGGCGCGTTCGCGGTGCAGCAGGAAATTCTCGTCCATCACGAAGAAGGTCTGAACCTTCAAGGACGCTTCCATGTGATTCATCACGTCGAACAGTTCGTCGCCCGTCTCGAAGAAGTTCACGAACTTGCCTTTGCCCCCGAAGAAGGACGACGTTGTGCAGAAGTTGCAACCCATGGGGCAACCGACCGAAGGAATGACGGTGGCCGCGGTGGCGCCCTTGCGGTCCGGCAGGCGTACTCCGAGAATGCGCGCCTCGAGGCCGGAAACAATTTCGGGATGGCGGATGGGCGCATCGGGATCGTCGCCGAGGTATTCACGCATCCAGCGGATCCCTTCACCGCGCACGATGTGGTCAGCATCGATCATGGTCTCGATTTTGAGGATCGCGCTGACGTGACCGCCCACCACAATCACTGAACGGGGAGACAGCTTGCGCACCAGGCGGCACATTTCACGTACCTTGCCTACATTGACGATGATCGATGAAATGCCCACCACGTCGTACTGGTTCGCGGCCAGCTCGCGCGCGAACGCTTCCCGCGTTGGAAAGTCGATTAACGAGCAAGGCGCGGAGATGTTCGCCTGAATCATCATGATGCCCCACGAGCGGTGGAACATACGCAGCGAAAACGCGCCCTGAGCGCGAGTGACCTGATTGTGGTAAAGCTCCATGGGATTGATGGAGCGGCTGCCGAATTCATCGTCCTGCGCATACGGGCCGAAAACGGACGTGAGCAGCACGCGCGCACGTGTGCCTTTGGGGTGAGTCTGCATCCTGTTCCACGCTCCTATGCAACCAGCCTAGGTATCGCGTGCGTGCGTGTATGTGAGCAACGGCAGAAAATACAAAACTATTACAGAGTGGGGTGGCGGGAAGATAACTGGGTTACCGCATTGCCCACGAGCTTGAGGGCGATCTCCCACTGCCGGCGGGCCTTGGCCTCGTCTTCGCCGTAACCGAAGACATAGAGGGTCACGTAAAAACCATCGCGAACGCCGGCTTTCCCGTGGTAGTGGCAACGGCGCAGAAGAAATTCCGCGGCGGCGGGAATATCAGGAACCCGCTGGAGCAGCTTGGTAAGCTCTTTCAACAGGTTCTCGTGATCCTCGAATGAGAAGCGAGCCCGGGGGGTCGTGAACAGGAGATCGACGTAGGAGCCGAACTTCCACGACGCGCCGAAGATTTCTTCCTCGGGATTGATCTCGTCCGTGGACCAGGTGTCGCACTTCGCGCTCTCAAGAACGGACGCGGGAGAATTCACAGCTCTTAGAAATTCGCGCAACTCCCCGCTGCGGACCGCTTCCTCAATCTGAGCCAAAGCTTGCGGGTCGAGTTTCAAGTCGTAGTACCGCGGACCACCGTCCGAGGCCGCCCAGGGGAACTCAAGGGTCTCGTCGTCGCGGCCTAATTCAACGGCAAAGTCGACTTGCATCCGGACTCTCGGAAGACGAGGGACCTGGGGCAACTTCGGGAGCAGCCACGGGTCCCTGCGTTCGATTGCGCAGCCTACTTCGCCGGGGCAGGTTGGGGCGCGGCCTGCGGGACAGGTGTACCGAAATTCACCTTCGGCACTTCGCGCGATCCTTCGGCGGCCTTGAAGTAGGCATCATTCGGCTTGAACCCCGCCCAACCGGCGAAGAGATTGGCCGGAAACCGCTGGACGTAGGTGTTGTAATCCTGCAGCGTATCGTTGTAGCGCTTGCGCTCGACCGCAATCCGATTTTCGGTGCCGGCGAGTTCGTCCTGCAACCGCATAAAGTTCTCGTTCGACTTCAACTGCGGATAATTCTCCACGATCACGAGCAGGCGGCCGATCGCGCCGTCCAACTGATTGTTGGCCGCAATCTTTTCCGACGGGGACCCGGCCGAGAGCAACGCCGAGCGTGCTTTCGCGATGTCGCCGAACACGGTCTGCTCCTGTTTCGCATACGCCTTGACCGTCTCGACCAGATTCGGGATGAGGTCGGCGCGGCGCTGCAACACGATGTCCACCTGCGACCATGCGGCTTTCACAGCCTCATTCTTGGTGACCAGCGTGTTACGGACTCCAATGTACTGTCCGAAGACGACCAGCGCGATCAGCGCCAGGATGATCACTACAATTAAACCTTTGCCCATATCGCTCTCCTCGAGACTACAGTCTGGGAAATCACGGCAGTCCTCACCGCCCAGGGGAATCCAGCATTTTGTCGACAGCGGCGGTCACTTGTTCGACTGCCGCCAGGTAGCGTCCGGAGATTTCCCGCATTGGAAACTGCTTGGGATCAGCCCGGTGTTCACGGATGTCCAGCAGATGCTCAAACGGGCTGGCATCGAAAGCAAGAATGGCGGCCAGCGCCTTCACGGACTCGCGCTTGGTTGCGGGTACCGGCTCTCCCTGCGCGATGAGGGCGTGCCGGAACAGGGTGGCGAAAGCGGAGACCGAACGCAACAACAGATGCCAGGTCCGTTTTTCGTCGCTGGCGTCCATGAGCAAGCGCTGGCGAAGCAGGATGAGTTTCTCCCGGAGTTCATACTCGAGCTGCACGCGGTGCAGGTGCATCGGGATCTGGAGACCCGACACCACGTCAGGACCAAATAACACGCGATGCTGGCGCTGCATGTCCATGAGTTCGATGGAGAACACATCCGCTGACCGCTCCAGTTCTTCGCGAGTGATAAAAAGAGGCGCAGGATTTCTTTGCTGGGTCCAAGTCTCAATGGCGGGCGCGAGCGCGAGCAGCTTCGGGAGCGACGTGTCTTTGAGAAGCGCGAGCAGGTTTACGTTCGAATAATCCGCGTCGTACTCGCCGGAGGCGGCTGAACCGTACAGGATGACGCTCTCGAGGTTCGTCCCTGCGGCCTGCTGGAGCCGGTTGACGAACTCGCTGATCTGTTTTTCCGGAACCGCGCTTTCAGGAGCCATAACGATCCTCGATCCTATCGTTGCTACCAACTGCCTCCGGCGCCGCCACCGCCGGTGCTGCCTCCGCCGAACCCTCCGAACCCTCCACCCCCACTGCCAAAACCGCCGCCACCACCATAACCGCCGCCACCACGATACCCGCCGCCTCCGCCGCCGAACAGAATCATAAAGAAGAGGAGTCTCCGCAGGGGCGGCACTGCAAGCACGATGATGACCAGCGCGATAAGAGCGAGGATCGTACCCGGTGAAAGCTGCGTCTGGTTCGGCCGAGGGCGGGAGGCCAAAGGCTCAATGCGGCGCGGCTGCGAAGTCATGATCTCGACTCCGGCGTCTTTCGCAATCACGTCCGCGACCCGCGAAGTTAGCAGGCTGACGGCACCGTCGTAGTCGGCTTGCCGTAAGTAAGGCACGGCCTCACGCCCGAAACCACCCACCTTGCCATCCGGAAGGATGGGCTCAAGCCCGTACCCGACATTGATGTAGTACTTGCGATCCTGTACCGCCAGAAGGATCAGCACGCCTCGATCTTTGCCCTTTTGACCGATGCCCCACTTCTGGTAGAGGTCCACGGCGTAATTGAAGATGTCCTCTCCGTCCGTTGACTTGATAGTGACCACCACCAAGGAGGCTTGCGCCTTGTCGAGCACCTGGCGGCACATTTCCTTGAGTTGGGTGGTGGTGGCCGGGCTGAGTACGCCCGCGAAGTCATTGACGCAATCGGTTGGCTTGAGGGAGGAAACCGGCTCAGCGTGTGCGCAAACCGCTAACACAACCGCGATGAGAACAATCGACAGACTTTTCAGCCGCGGTCGCATCGCGCACGATTGTAACCGAAGAGGCGGGAGTCTTCGGCGTTGGCCATTTCTCCGAAGAAACACGAAAGCAGAGCATTGGCGGACAGGACATCCCGCGTGCTCCATCGGATACTAAATTGAGACGGGGCTTCTTTTTCAGAATCGGCGCACGAATTCGATGATCTGCCGCTCGGCCCAGCGACCGTCGTAGCCGTTAGCGTCGGCCAGAAACGAGCAGTGACCGCCGTCGGCAGACTCAATGAAAGTAAGATTCGGATTCGCGGAAATCTTTCGGCGCGTCTCTGGAATAAGACGCACGAAAGGGTCGTTCGCAGCATGCAGGATTAGCCCAGGCACGGCGATGCGCTCGACCACGTTGGATGCGGCGGCGCGCGCGTAATAATCATCAGCACCTTCGAATCCGCAGTAATACGCGGTGACCTTATCGTCAAAATCGCGAAGGCTCCTGACACCGCGCAAGCGTCGCGGATCGAATTGCTCCGGAAACAACTTGGCCTTATTACGGAATCGCTGGCGCAATTTCAGCATAAAGTATTGTTCGTAGAGCCGGTTGCCGGGAAGATGCAGAGCGTCGGCGGAGGCGGCCAGGTCCATGGCCGGGCAAACGGCGGCAACCGCCCGAAATTCCGGTGGCCCTCCTTTCCCCCACTCACCCGCCGTTTTCAACACCAGGTTTCCACCCATCGAAAAACCCGCGAGCGCGAAGCCCGAGATCCTGTCTTGCTGGATCAGGTTGCGCGCGACGGCAGCGATATCGCCGGAGAGACTCGAGTTGTATAGGGTGGGAGACAGGTGATCGGTACCGCCACAATTGCGCTGATTGATGCGCACGACATTCATGCCGGCGGTGAAACCTTTTTGCGCCACGCCGATCATGTAGCCCGATTCGCTCGAGCCCTCGAGCCCGTGGACGACCAGCAAGGTCAGAGCATCCCTACGATTGGTCTGCCAGTGGCAGCGACAAAGAACGCTCACTCCAGCCGCTACCTCGACAAGGCGATCCTCCCAGGGCGGCAACCGAGAACTGCGGAGCAGGAAGAATCCGGCCAGCGTTTGCCGATGGCCTCCGTGGAGGAAACGGCGAGCTGTAAAAGAGGATTGCTCCGCAGCGGTTTGCGTGGGTCCCACCCTTTGATTTTAAATACAGATGGCGTTTCGTGCCGTTGTGCCTTCGACAGGAGTGAATTATGCCGATTTTCGAATATGTTTGCCGGGACTGCGATCATGGGTTCGAAGCGCTGGTGTACGGCTCCCAGAAGGCGGCGTGCCCCAAGTGCCACAGCCAGAACCTTGCGCCGCAACTCTCCACCTTCGCGGTCGCGAGCAAGAGCACGACCCGGGCGGCTCCATCGGCCGGGCCGTGTGGTTCCTGCGGCGATCCGGCAGGTCCGGGCGCATGTTCTCGACGTAACTTCAATTGAGAGATCTCGCCTCGCGTCTCACCGCGAGGCGACCGCACTGCAACCGCGTCCACGATCGTTGTACAATTTCGGCCCTGCTGCCCGGCGGAGAAAATCGCGACCTTACGCATACCTGCCGGCAATGAGCGCTCCCGGTCGACCATGGCTTCTGCGGGAGCGGGCTGATCCCAACGAACTCTTACGCAAGGAGAATCACTCATGCAAGCGAAACGATGTTTCCATTTACTGGGCCTCATGGCTCTGGCGTCTTCGTTGACGCCCAATCTTTCCGCACAAATGAACTATCCCGGCCAGCCTCCCCAGAGGCCGATGCCCATCGTGAGGTGCGAATCGAAAAATAATCGCCGTACCTATTGCGCCGCCGATACACGAGGCGGGGTTTCGCTTGCCAGGCAACTGAGCCAGGCCCAGTGCGTACAAGGACGAACATGGGGCTTCGACGCTCGCGGCATCTGGGTTCAATCGGGATGCCGGGGAGAATTTCAGGTGAACGCCTACAACGGAATGCCCAACTGGGGCAACCCAGGCCAAGGCCATCGTCCCCCGATGCCGGGTGGCTCCGGCTGGGGCAACAATGCCGGGGCTTGCTTTTACAAGGAAGTCCATTACGCGGGCGAGTATTTTTGCATGCGCCGCGGGGAGAGTTATCCCAATCTCCCGCCTGGCTACAACGACCGGATTTCCTCGATCAAGATCATGCACGGAGCCGAAGTCACCGTTTACAACGATTCCAATTACGGGGGGCGCCGTGGAACCACCCGCCGCGATATCGCCAATCTCAAGAACTGGCGGACCGCGGACGACCCGTCGCGCACCTGGAATGATCGGGTTTCCGCGATCCAGGTGCGCTGAGCGCAATTCGACGATTCGTGGCAACCGGGGCTGGCCTCGTGCCAGCCCGTTCTTCGTGGAGTGACTTTGGAAACCGAGGGGGGAGTAACCGCTGTTACTTTGCGGGGCTACCAAAAATGCGTACTCTCGGTCGAGATCCGGGCTTCTGTTCGGGAGGAACGCTCATGGACCGTCGACGGGAGACGCGAATCGATACCGCTCTGCCAGTGCGCATCTGGGGCGTGGACAGCTATTGCCGGCCGTTTATGCAATTGGCCAGCGTGCGCAATATCAGCAGCCTGGGAGCGGTTCTGCAGAACGTGCGAGCCCAGATCAAACCGGGCGAGATTCTGGATGTTCAGTACGACGGTGTGAAAGCCCAGTTTCGCGTAGTTTGGACCGGCCAGCCGGGCACGATCGAAGCCGGCGAACTGGGACTGGAGCGACTGCCGGAAGAGCCTTTCATCTGGGACGTCGACCCGTGGCGTTGCGCACAGGTCGTAGGCAACGGGTAGGGTACCGATCTGATCGGCGGCCAAGGACCAGGAACGGGACCCGCTCGAAGCTCGCGAATGCGGGCCCCTATCCAAAGTTAATTCAAAATTTGAAGATGATTCCGGCGGAGTAGCGGAAGTGGTTCTGGCTCTCGCCCCCAATGCGGGTCTGCAGAAAGTCCGCCTGTGCCAATCGGATGGCAACGTGTGGACTGACTCCCAGGCTGAGATCGACAAAATTGGGCGGCTGGCGCCGCCCAATCCACTATGTTTCCTGTGAACGAGCATCCGCGGGCGCTCGTTTCCGAACTAGGTACCCTCCGACCAACCCGCGAGGTACTCTTCCTGCTCCGGCGTCAGACGATCGATCTTGATTCCCATCGACTCCAGCTTCAACTTGGCTACCCGCTTGTCGAGTTCCACCGGAACCGTGTAGACCATCTTTTCCAGCTTGCTGTGGTTCTTCACCATGTGTTCGACCGACAGTGCCTGGTCGGCAAAGCTCATGTCCATCACCGATGGCGGATGGCCTTCGGCAGCGGCCAGGTTGATCAGGCGGCCTTCGCCCAGCAAGTTAATCTTGCGGCCGTCCTTCATCGAATATTCCTCGACGAAGTTGCGGGTGGTGCGCTTGGAGGAGGCCATCTTTTCCAGCGTCGGGATGTCGATCTCCACGTTGAAGTGCCCCGAGTTCGCGATGATCGCGCCATTTTTCATGACTTCGAAGTGTTCTTTTCCGAGAACGTTCTTGTTGCCGGTCACGGTGCAGAACACGTCGCCGATCTTGGCCGCTTCGCTCATCGACATCACGCGGAAGCCATCCATGACAGCCTCCAGCGCTTTGGTCGGGTCCACTTCGGTCACGAGGACCTCCGCACCCGCGCCTCGCGCGCGACTGGCGAGGCCGCGGCCACACCAGCCATATCCGGCCACCACAAACTTGGATCCGGCCAACAGAAAATTCGTCGCCCGGATAATGCCGTCGATCGTAGATTGCCCCGTCCCGTAGCGGTTGTCGAACAGGTGCTTGGTGTCGGCATCATTCACGGCAATGATCGGGTAACGCAGCACGCCTTCTTTTGCCATGGCGCGCAGGCGGATGACGCCGGTGGTGGTCTCTTCCGTGCCGCCGATGACGCCGTCGAGCACATCGGTCCGCTTGGTATGCAACACGCTCACCAGGTCCGCGCCGTCGTCCATGGTGATCTGCGGCTTGTGATCGATGGCCGCGATGATGTGCTGGTAGTAGGTATCGTTGTCCTCACCCTTGATGGCATACACGGGCACGTTGTAGTCACGCACCAGGCTGGCGGCGACATCATCCTGGGTCGAGAGCGGATTCGACGCGCACAACACCACGTCGGCCCCGCCGTCGCGCAGGCAGATGGCCAGGTTCGCAGTCTCAGCCGTCACGTGCAGGCAGGCGGAGATCCGAATGCCCTTCAGCGGTTGGTTCTTAATGAATTCCTTGCGGATGATCTGCAGGACATTCATCGACTGGTTCGCCCAGTCGATGCGCTTTTTTCCCATGTCCGCGAGATCGAGATTCTTAACGTCGCAGTTCACTTGCGTTGGTGTCGTTGACATACCTCTCCTGATTCATGATAGCGGTGAAATCCTGGATTTCCGGCCGCGCAGCCCGACGATCAGAATACACCGAAACGCGGGGAAGAATTTCCGGGACGTGGCGTCCCGGCGAGTTACCAGGGACGTCGCCAACGTCCCTTCGTTTCTTTCAGGCACTTAGCGTTTCGCTGTCTGCAAAGCCGGCTCACGCAGGCCTGCCTCACTGGCCAGCTTGGCAGCTTTATCGGTCGCTTCCCAGGTAAAGTCTTTGTCGCTTCGGCCAAAGTGGCCGTAGGCGGCGGTTTTGCGATAGATCGGACGGCGCAGGTCAAGCGACTCGATGATGCCCTTTGGAGTCAGCTTGAAATTGGCCCGCACGAGATCCGGGATGATCGAGGGATCGACCTTTTCCGTCCCGAAGGTTTCAACCAGCACACTGACAGGCTCGGCCACGCCGATCGCGTAAGCCAATTGAACCTCGCACTTGTCGGCCAGACCGGCCGCCACAATGTTCTTGGCGATGTAACGCGCCATGTAGGCGGCAGACCGATCGACCTTGGTCGGATCCTTACCGCTGAAAGCGCCCCCACCGTGACGCCCCATGCCGCCGTAGGTGTCGACGATGATCTTGCGCCCCGTTAGACCGGTGTCGCCCATCGGCCCACCGATGACAAAGCGCCCGGTCGGATTAATGTGATATTTCGTGTCAGCGTCGAGCAGCTTGCTGGGGATCACCGCCTGGATCACGTGCTTGAGGATCTCCGCGCGCAGCTGGTCATTGCCCACCGTCTCCGCGTGTTGGGTCGAAATCACCACGGCATCGACGCGCATCGGCTTCCCATTTTTGTCGTATTCGACCGTAACCTGGGATTTGCCGTCGGGGCGAAGGTATGGGCAGGTGCCATTCTTGCGGACTTCGGTCAGCCGCTGGGTTAACTTGTGGGCGAGCAGGATCGGGGTAGGCATCAGTTCGGGGTTCTCGTTCACGGCGAACCCAAACATCATGCCCTGGTCCCCGGCGCCGCCGGTGTCGACACCCATCGCGATGTCGCCCGACTGCTTGTTGATGCTGGAGATCACGGCGCAGGTGTTGCAGTCGAAGCCATAGAGAGCGTTGTCGTAGCCGATCGACTGGACGACGCCCCGCACCAGCGACTGAAAGTCCACGTAGGCTTTGGTGGTGATTTCTCCGGCGATGACGACCAACCCGGTGGCGGTCAGCGTCTCGCAGGCGACCCGGCTGGTGGGATCTTCCGTCAGGCAGGCGTCAAGAATGGCATCGGAGATCTGGTCGGCGATCTTGTCGGGATGGCCTTCCGTCACAGACTCCGAAGTAAACAGGTAACGATTCTTGGATGGCAAATTCTGGTTCTCCTTGCAGCTCTTGTAGAACGCTCCGTAGGGCGGGAAAATCAGGGCGCTGTATCGCCGTATTTTCGCGCGTTCTCCGCGTATTTGAGTTCCTAAAAAGCTACCAGACAAAGGATAGCGGAGGCAATGCTTTTGGGCCAGACTGGCGGATCAACAATTTAGGCGTCACCTATCGCCTGCGGACGGCAGCAGAACCGGGTTGAACGGCGCTTATCTGGAGGGAGGCGTCGCAACCTTGGCGGGCGCAGGGTGAAGGCCATCGGGACGGAACGTGAGAGTCTTGACGACCCCGTAGTCGCCCTGGGAAGGCAGCTTCCTTCCGTTAAAGAAGAAGTCCAATGCGCCCACATTGCCGGCCTTGATCACCACTTCCCTCGTTGCTTGCACTTCCTTTTGCGTGGGCGCGGCCAGGATGGCCTCGACCGGCGGCTTGCCGTCGATGACGATCGACACCCACGACTCTTCGGACTCTTCGTTGCCTTTCAGCAGCACAGTAAACATCCCCGGTTGTGGAACTGAAGATGGCTCGGCACTTGCCGGCGGAGGAGGTTGGACGCCTGCGAGTGTCTCCGATGCCGGCCGCTGTGGGGATTGGCCAGGCGATGCCACCGGGAGGTCGGCCGTCACGGCCGGCGAACCGCTTCCGGGAGACACGCCCGCCGTGGCCGGTCCCCCGACGCTTGCCGGGGCGGACACATTCCGGGTCGCTATCGGAGCTGACTCGTTGCGGGACTCGAAATTCTCATCGCGATGGTAGTAGCTCCAACTGGCGAAGGCCAGCGCCACCAGGAAGAGCAACAGTGCCAGCAAACCCCAGGGAATCTCCGGGCTGGCCTGGTTCTCTCGGCCCTTACGCGCCACCGGGCTGGCGCGCTCCGGACCGGGCGCAGGCTTGGCGGCAACCTCAGTCTCAACCGACGCTTTAACCTGGCTTTCTCCCAGTGCCGCCATGTAGTCCGCGATGGCCTGCTCTTCATCAAGGCCGACGTGGCGGGCGTATGCGCGCACGAACCCCTTGTTGAAGATTCCGCCGGGCAGCTGGTCGAATTTTTCTTCTTCGAGGGCTCGCAGCATACGGGTCCCGATCTTGGTGCTCAGCGCAATGTCATCGAGCGAGATGCTGCGTTGTTCCCGCTCTTTTCTCAGCCGGTCGCCGAACGATCCCATCGATGCCTTTTCTCCACCCGCGCATCGGACCACCGAATACTAAACATATGTTAAGCGCGCGGGAAGGGCGTTGCCAGATTTTGCCGGACCAAGAACCGCCGGTGTCACTCCGCCGCCGCGCGCCCAACCCCGGCAGGTCGAACAACCCAAGGCCCTTGCCGTACGTGGCTTTGCGGGTACTTGTTACTTAAGGTCATTGCCCGGCCTTCTGAGCGCCGCATATAATTTGTCTACTTCTTCCCGAAAATCGAAGGATCTGTGCATGCCTGAGGCGACCGGAGCCGACCGAAAACGGCAAAGTCAAGAGCTCAACATCTTCCACGATGTTGCCAAGGCTCTTACGTCGTCGCTGGACCTCGACTCGATTCTGCAAACGATCATGGAGAAGATGGCGGAATACTTCCGCCCGGACACCTGGTCGTTGCTCATGGTCGATGAAGAACACAACGAGCTCTATTTCGCCATCGCGGTGGGCGACGCGGCTGAAGCGCTCAAGGACGTGCGGCTGAAAGTGGGCGAAGGCATCGCGGGCTGGGTCGCCAAGAACGGCGAGCAACTGATCGTGCCCGACGTCTACACCGATCCCCGTTTTGCCAAGCGAATCGATGAGGTCACCCAGTGGGAGACCCGCTCCATCATCTGCGTTCCCCTGAATTCCAAGCATCGCGTGCTGGGCGTGATTCAACTCGTCAACGTCGATATGAAGGGCTTCGGCGATCAGGAAATTTTTTTCCTGCAGGCGCTGTGCGACTACGCGGCGATCGCCATCGAAAACTCACGGGCGGTTGAGAAGATCCAGGAACTCACGATCACCGACGACTGCACCGGGCTGTACAATGCCCGTCACCTTTATAAGACCCTCGAGACCGAGGTCTATCGCTCGTCGCGCTTCGGCTACGAATTCAGCATCCTTTTTATCGATCTGGATCACTTCAAGCAGGTCAATGACACGCACGGGCACCTGATTGGCAGCAAGCTGCTGGCGGAGATTGGGTACCTGATCAAAGCGCAACTGCGCTTGATCGACTACGCGTTTCGCTATGGCGGAGACGAGTTCGTCGTGTTGCTTCCACAGACGGGCAAGGATCAGGCACTGACCGTGGCCAAGCGCCTGCGCGATGCTCTACGCGTCAGCATGTTCTGCAAAGAAGAAGGATTGAACCTGAACGTTCGCGCCTCGATCGGGCTGGCTACCTACCCGCACGATGCCAAGTCTCCGCACGACGTGATCCGCCAGGCCGACGAGATGATGTACCTGGTAAAGAACACCACCCGCGACAATATTGGAATTGCGCAGCGCGGTGTGATGAAGTAGGAAAGGCGTCTCAGGTCGCAGGTCTCAGGTCGCGTCAGGGTCAGGTTACATGCCACTGCTACGCGCCCTGTCAGGTCTAATTCGAAAGAGACCGGGTTCCTAAATATTTACGCCTTAATATTCGAGGCTTTCACCTTGGGGCGGAGACCCAAGGCGTGAACTCAAGGGTGAACTTAAGGCCTGAACTCAGGATCCGAACCTGAGACCTGACACCCAAGACCTGAGACCCGATCTACTTTTCCTTCTTCCTCTTCTGCAACTCAATGGGGTCAGACTTGGATGGACTGCCCGAGGGATCGGGCTTGAACGCCACCGAGTTGGCAGGCGCGTTCGGGTTCACCCCGAAATCCCACACGTACAGGTTCATACCTTCTTTGCCAAGCATCTCGACCACCGCATACTCGCCCGGCGCCAGACTTTCAGTAGGCGTCAGCTTCACCCAACCTCCGGTCATAGGTTGCGTGGTGGTGGGAACGAACTTTGCATCTTGAGTGATCTTGCCGTAGACCGCAATCTTGATGTCGCCGACCACGCGCTTGTCACCCTTCGGCTCAAGGCGAACGATGCGGAAACGCTCGGCTGGGGACGGCGGGGTTTCCTTTCTCGCCTCGGCAACGGGAGCATCCGCGTCGGTGTCCTGGCCGCGATCGATGTTGATATAGAGCGCGGGCACGGTGACGTGCGACTGCATCGGAGCATGTTTACCCGGCACCTCGACCGTCTGATGAGCACTGGCAATCGGGTTCACCGCGGCCCGCAGAATGTTTCCCTTCGTGTTCTTGTTGACGCCGCCGCTGCGCTGGTCGATCGGGACCAGCTCTGGCCGGCTCTCGTAGGTATCCAGCAGGAAGACGCCGCCTTCTTCCGGCAGCTGCAGTCCAGGCAGAACATGCGGCGAACGGGCTTCTTCCGCCTGGCGGTCGGCTTCGAGTTCCTTGTCCAATTCAGCGGCTTCCGGAGTCGGAGCGCCCGACGCCCGATCCTTCTCGTATTTCTCGGTGGCCGGCCAGTCCACCAGCGACTTGGGTAACTCTTCCCACTCCCCGCGTTCGGCGCTCAGGTAGCGTACCCGGTCGCCCTTGACTTCATATTTCGTGACCGACTGGTACGAACCGTCTTTCAGGATAAGCCGCCGGGCAAGGTCCTGCGCGTGCGTAAGAACGGGACGGAGCAGCAGAGGGGCCGAACACGCCAGGAGCCACATTGCGGGGATAAGGAGGAAACGCCGCATTCGCCTTACTCAATTACTCCGATGCCGCCGGAAGTTCATCAAGATGCTTGCTCGGTCAGCTTCCAGAATTCTCCCACAAGTCCGACTTCGCGAAACACCGATTCTGCCTCAACCGCGCTTTTGGGCCGCCATTGGGGATGAAGACGATCGCCATACCACAACTGGGCCAGCTTCCAGCCTTGGGCCAACGTGAGCGTACCTCCACAAGACCAGTTCCACTGCGTGCACCAGCGCTCGACATGCTGTTCCGACCGGAACAGAAGCATGGTTCGTCAGGTGAAGACAACGTCCTTGTACCAATCGCGAGCAGGCACTGCGATGTGAATCACTCCCGGCTCGGACCGGAGCCTTCCGGCCCGCACCTCGATCGGCATCTTGTAGTTACAGCAGCCGCAGGAAGCCTCGACGAGCGCGTCTTTGCCCAGCATGGCCGGAATTCCGAGCGCGTCCCAGATGCAATTGCCAAACCAGGAGCGATGGCCGGCTTTCACCGGGAACGCCGTCGGGATGCAGGAAAAGGGTGCTGCCCGCCAAAGCTCTCCGTTCTCCTGCAGCATGAAGGCATGACTCTCGCTGAGACGCGCAAGAGCGGCACGAACTTTCCGGGTCGAACTCGCGAGGCCGATTGCCATGTGCGCGACCGTCGGAGAATTTTCATGTCGCAGGATATGGCGATAGACAAACAGCCGCAGCCGCGCGTCGAATGCTTCCGTGAGGTTGTCTTTCGATGACATGTCGATTCTGGCGAAACCAGGCTCTGGGATCCAGGCTCTGGCAGAATCGGGAACCGGCCCTGTTTTCGTCCTTGACCGCCATTTTAAAAGTACCTACGCCCCGGTCGTATTTTCATAATGATCAAGCTAGAGCCCAGAGCCTAAAGCTTAGAGCCTGCTCTTCTCATCCCGTATTGTGCAGGCCGGCGGCGATGCCGTTCATGGTAGCGCCGATCGCGTAGTCCAGTTCGCTGCTGCTCGCTTCCGCTCCGCTTGCGGCGCAGAAGGTCCACCTGAATCAGAGTCATCGGATCGACATAAGGATTGCGCAGCCGAATGGACCGGAACAGCACAGGATTCTTCTCCAGCAGTTCCGTCTGCCCGGTAACCGACAGGATTACCCGTTGCGTGCGCTCGAACTCTTCGCGCAGCATGCCGTAGACGCGATCCCGCAAGCCTGCATCGGCGACGAGGTCAGCGTAGAGGCGGGCAATCGCCATGTCCGCCTTCGCCATGGCAATTTCGACATTGCGCACCAAACTGGAGAACAAGGGAAAGCTGGCCATCATCTGTCGCAGCAACTGAGTTCGCGCGGGTCCACCAGCGGCGAACTGTTCCAGAGCATGCCCGACGCCGAACCAGGCTGGAACCGCGTGCCGGCTTTGCATCCACCCAAAAACCCAGGGGATGGCGCGCAAATCTTCGAGGCGGTGGCTGTGCGAGCGACGCGCAGGACGGGATCCGATGCGGGCATGTTCGAGTTCATTGACTGGCGTCGCCTGTTCGAAATACTCAAGAACCTCGGGATTGTCGGCGATGTGCTCGCGATAAAAGCCATACGCATCCCGCGACATAGTTTCCATCGCCTCGTCCCAATCGTCGGGATGTCTCGTGGGGCGGACGATTGGGGCTCACCACCGCTTCGAGGCAAGCCGCAATCATGATTTCCAGGTTCCACTCGGCCAGCACTGGATCAGAATACTTCCAGCTGAGGACTTCGCCCTGCTCGGTGATACGGATTTCGCCCGAAAAATCGCCCGGCGGGCTGGGCGAGGATGGCGGCGTGGGTGGGACCGCCGCCGCGTCCGACCGTGCCTCCACGGCCGTGGAAGAGGCGCAGCTTCACGCGACGTTCACGCGCGGCCTCATGCAGGTCATGCTGCGCTTTGTGCAGTTCCCAGGTACTGGTCAGCATGCCTCCATCTTTATTGGAATCGGAGTAGCCCAGCATGACTTCGTGCATGCGCCCCCAGGAGTCGAGCAGCGGGCCGAACTCGCTGGACTTCCATAGACGCTTCATGATCGAGCTCGAAGCCCGCAACGCGCTGATCGATTCGAATAGCGGCACGGGCATGAGTCCCGGATCTTGCGCGTTCCTCTTTACGGATACGCCGCAGACCGCGGCCAGCCGAATGACGTTGAGAACGTCCTCCTCCGATTGGGTATTGCTCACGACGAAGTTGCGAATCGCATGGGGATCCTGCGTCTTTTTCAGTTCGGCGATGGCGCGAAGCGTGTCGAGCACCTCAGAGGAGGACGCAGGCAGATTGGTCCTCTCTTCCCTTTCTCGGGACACGACGGCGGAGGCCATGTCGGATAGTGCTTGCGACAAAATTTTGGCGTGCTGGCGAATGTCGAGCACGTGCAGGTGGAATCCGAATGTTCGTACCTTGCGAAGCAGCGGGTCGATCAGCAGAGCAACCAGGCGTTCCCCGCGATTCGCGCACAGACTCTCGCGTACCAGCACGAGGTCACTTTCGAATTCATGTGCGGACTGGATAAGCATGCTCGTGCGTGGAGGAATTGCGGCTGAAACGCAGGCGCGCCGCGATGAAGGCGAGGAAGTGGCGGTAAAGTTCGACCGCGGTGATCTGCTTCCAGCGCGAATATTCTTCGCCGAGGCTATGTTCGTACTCGCGTACCCGTTGCGCCAGCGCGTCCGAAATGCCGATCCGGCGCAGTCGACATGCTGAGCTGGCTGATCAGACGGGTAGTTTCGGCGATGTAGTGATCGATGATGACGTGGCGAGCCATTCGCAGGGCATCGCGGGTGGAGTCGGCGGTGACAAAGGGATTGCCGTCGCGGTCGCCGCCGATCCAGGAGCCGAACGTCAGAAGCTCGGGTAGCGTGATCTCACTGGGTTCCGTTCCGTACACCTGGTCAAGGGATTCTTCGAGCTCCGCGAACAGGCGCGGGATCGTCTCGAACAGCACCATCGGGAAGTAGTCGAGGCCCATGTGAATCTCATCGCGTACCGTCGGCTTCTTCAAGCGGACTTCGTCCGTCTGCCAGAGAGCGGTGATTTCCGCAAGAATCAGTGATTCGTATTCGAGGGCGTCGGCTTGCGAGAGGGGCAACTGGTCGAGGCGTTCCAATAGCCGCGCAATACGGCGCCGCTTAAGGCGAATAGTGTGGCGCGTAATCTCCGTCGGGTGCGCGGTGAAGACCGGCGTGACTCGAACTTTGCGCAGCGCGTCGAGCACGGTGTTCAGTGGGAGTCCGGCCGCACTCAAGCGATAAAGAGTGCCGCGGAAGGAGCCTTCGATGGGCACGCCCCCCTCACGCAAGCGAGCAGCGCGCCGGCGGCGCTTGCGGTGATTCGTCTCGGCGAGGTTGGTCAGTTCGAAATAGATCGCGAAGGCCTTGGTGATGCGATATGCGTCGTCGACCGACAGGCTGCTGATGACCTCACGGGCTTGCGCCATCAGACCGGCTTCGAATTCTTCCCGCACCGTGCCCGCGGGAGTCTGCTCGCGATGCTGGATAAGCACCCGGCGCAACTGCTCCACTACTTCGAAGAACGCTTCGCCTTCCTGTTCCACCAGAACCCGTCCCAATAGAATGCCCAGCGAACGGACGTCGCGGCGCAGGGGCAGTTCCTTGGCCGGATCGGAAGTATCGGCGGTCAATTCGGCCAGCCGCGTAGCTGGTCGTCCTCGCTCCAGAGCGAAGCTTCGGGCATGGGATATTTTAGCGGAAGAGCCAACGGTCCAATTAGTTTCCCGATTGCTCCAAACTGACAGCGGAAAGCTGACGGCTGACAGCTGCTTTTTCCACATTCCCTTCCCGAAAGACTTCTGCCATAATTGATCGTGCACCCCAGCCTGCACAATTTTCCAACAAAATTAAAGCGAGGAAGCGATGTCGGCAAAGTACATCTTTGTGACGGGCGGAGTTGTGTCTTCTTTGGGCAAGGGACTGGCGGCGGCTTCCATCGGATGCCTGCTCGAAAGCCGCGGCCTCAAGGTCAACCTGATGAAGTTCGATCCGTACCTGAACGTCGATCCGGGCACGATGTCGCCGTTTCAGCACGGCGAAGTCTTCGTCACCGACGACGGCGCCGAAACCGATCTCGACCTCGGCCACTACGAGCGCTTCACGCACGCCAAGCTTTCTCGCGACAACAACTGGACCACCGGCCGTCTCTACGAGCAGATCATCGCCAAAGAGCGCCGCGGCGACTACCTCGGCAAGACCGTGCAGGTGATTCCGCACGTCACCAACGAAATCAAGGCGGCGATGAAGAAAGTCGCGCAAGATGTGGACGTGGCGATCGTCGAGATCGGCGGCACGGTCGGCGACATCGAGTCGCTGCCCTTCATCGAAGCCATCCGCCAGATGCGCCAGGAACTGGGCCGCGAGAACACGCTGTTTGTCCACGTGACGCTGGTGCCGTTTATCGCGGCCGCGCAGGAACTGAAGACCAAGCCGACGCAGCACTCGGTCAAAGAACTGCTCAGCGTCGGAATTCAGCCCGACATTCTGCTGTGCCGCACCGACCGCTTCCTCTCGAAAGAGATCAAGTCGAAGATCGCGCTGTTCTGCAACGTCGAAGAAGAAGCGGTCATCACCGCCAAAGACGTGGCTTCGATCTACGAAGTGCCGATGGTGTTCGCGCATGAAGAAGTGGACACGCTGGTGCTGCGGTATCTGCACCTGGAGGCGAAAGATCGCGATCTTTCGAAGTGGAACGATCTGGTGCACCGCGTCTACAACCCGAAGGATGTGGTCCGGATCGGCATCGTCGGCAAGTACGTCGAGTACGAAGACTCCTACAAGTCGCTGAAAGAAGCGCTGGTGCACGGCGCGCTGGCGCACAATCTGAAGCTGCGAAGTGAACTGGATTGAAGCGGAGGGACTGGAGGCGAGCCGACAAGACGACAAGAGTTACGAAGCGCAACTCGAAGACTACGACGGCCTGCTGGTGCCGGGCGGATTCGGCAAGCGCGGCATCGAAGGCATGCTGAAGGCGATCCAGTATGCGCGCGAAAAGCATGTGCCGTATTTCGGAATCTGCCTGGGCATGCAGACGGCTTGCATCGAATTTGCGCGCAACGTCTGCGGGCTGGCGGATGCCAATTCGAGCGAGTTCGATCCGGCGACTCCGCATCGCGTGATCTACAAACTGCGCGAATTGCGCGGCGTGGAAGAACTGGGCGGCACCATGCGGCTGGGCGCGTGGCCGTGCAAGATCGAGCCCGGAACGCTGGCGTACAAGGTCTACGGCCAGACCGAGATCAGCGAGCGCCACCGCCATCGCTACGAGTTCAACCGCGAGTACGAAGAGCACGCATGACCGCGGCGCGGCCTGCGGATTTCCGGATCGACGCCCGACGGCACCTACGTGGAGATGGTTGAGATTCCCGGACATCCGTTATTTCATCGGCTGCCAGTTCCATCCCGAGTTCAAGTCGAAGCCGCTGGAGCCGCATCCGTTGTTCAAGGCGTTCATCGGCGCTGCGTACGAGCACGGGCAGAAACGAAGGCGCAGAAAGACAGCGGCCGAGGTCGAGATGTTCCTGCGGCCGGAAAAAGTGGGGCGGAGGTAGTCTCAGAAAGATGCAGTAACCACAGAGGCACGATGGCTGCAGAAGATTTTCGTTGATCTTCCTTCGTGTTCCTTTGTGTACTGCGTGGTTCAAGATTCTCATTGCCCGGATCGGCCGTAGACCATGGCCTATCTTTCCAAATCGATAACGTTCGCGTCGGCGCCGGCGATCCTGTTCCTGATCGCGGGCCCGTGCGTCATCGAGAGCGAAGAGCACGCGCTGCGCATGGCGGAGATCATCAAGGGCGTGACGCGCTCGCTGAATTTCCCCTTCATCTTCAAGGCGTCCTACGACAAGGCGAACCGCACCTCGATCCGCAGTTTTCGCGGGCCGGGGATGAAGGAAGGCCTGCGCATTCTGAAAAAGGTGAAAGACGAAGTGCACATTCCGGTGCTGACCGACGTGCATCAGGCCGCCGACGTGGCGGCCGTCGCCGAGGTCGTGGACGTGCTGCAGATTCCGGCATTTCTCTGCCGCCAGACCGATCTGATCGTGGCGGCGGCGCTCAGCGGCGCGTCCGGTGAACATCAAGAAGGGGCAGTTCGTTTCGCCCTGGGACATGAAGCACGCGGTCGAGAAGTGCCGCGACGCGGGCAACAGCCAGGTATTTGTCGACCGAGCGCGGATCGAGTTTCGGCTACAACAATCTGGTGGTGGACATGCGCTCGCTGGCCATCATGCGCAAGTTTGCGCCGGTGGTGTTCGACGCGACCCATTCGGTGCAATTGCCGTCGGCCTCGCACGGAGACGAAGATCAGCCGGCGGCCAGCGGTGGCCAGCCGGAATTCATTCCCGTGCTGTCGCGCGCGGCGGTGGCGGCGGGAGTGGACGGCGTGTTCATGGAAGTCCACGACAATCCCAAGGAAGCCAAAAGCGACGGCGCCAACGCGCTGGACTCCGCGCAACCTGCGCGCCGTTTGAAAGAATTGCAGGCGGTACAGAAAGGGCTGGCCAAAGCGCACGCCACCCCGTAAGCACATTCGGCGTTCGAATCCCTCCGCAGCTTCACTTTTTTTAGCGTGGAACACCGAAAAACCAATGTAAAACACGCCTGAGTCGATCCCCGGGTTTAAATGCCCCTGGTGGTTATTGGAAAGGTGGTGGTATTTCCAGCCGGCTGTGAACGAACGACCCGCACGTGGGAAAACCTGCACTCCGAAACCAACCGTCACGTTGTAGTTGAACTGCGAAGAACCGACCACCGGTACCTGGCGCCTGAAGTACAGAAAGCCTACGCTGCCATCGGTGAAGGGTTGGATCCTCTTTCGGCCGAAGTTAGCCTGCAAGCCGGCCGGGCTGGCACCCGCACCGTAGATAGTCGCCGCTGGATTAATCGAGTAGCTTCCCATCGACTATATAGCGTTGCGTGGGCTGGATCTCGAGCGCGACCGGCACGGCTTCCGCGGTGTACTTCAACGTAAGTGGACGGGTGGCAAGCAGCGTGCGCGCGTATTGCAGGTTCAGCAGAAAGAGCTGCCGGCCCGTGGAAGTCCCTTTCAGCACGAACGAAAACGGCGAATATCCGGTCCAGATTCCATATTCGTTGACACCGCGACGGAGAGGAGACTCCGTGGCGTTAGTGGGAACCGGCGGAGACGGGTTCGGGGGAAACGTGGCGGATTGCGCACGAGCAGCGCCACGCGCGACCACGACGATCAGCAGGACTCCGCAAAGCCATCGGGTCGCGGCCGAACTCAGGCAAGTGCAATAGAGACAAGAGATCATTGGTCGCGATCCGGTAGACTACAACACTGCACCCCGAGGATGCTGCTCTGCGGATTCTGAAGGTCGGGGACGTTACGGCCCGTCTGATGAATCTGTTACCATCCTCGCCTCATCTGACGCCTTGAGCTATGCACATTTTGATGGCCATCCTCGGCATCCTGATCATCCTTTCAGTCCTGCTGGACGCGTTCGAAACCATCGTCTTGCCGCGCAAGGTACAGCGCTCCTTCCGCCTGACCGCCTGGTTCTACCGTCAATACCTGGGTTCCGTGGGTGCGGCTCGCGCGGCTCATTCGCGCACACAGCCGGCGAGAAGGTTTTCTCGGATACTTCGGGCCGTTCTCACTCATTCTCCTGCTGGTGTTCTGGGCGATTGGATTGATTCTTGGGTTTCGCCTGCATGCAATTCGGCTTAGGGCGAACACCTGCGGCTGGGCAACGAATCCATCACCTTCGGCGTCCTGCTGTATCACAGCGGTGAGACCTTCTTCACGCTCGGCTACGGCGACATCACGCCCACCACTCCGCTGGCGCGCACGCTCGCCGTGATCGAAGCGGGCATGGGATTCGCCTTCCTGGGCGTGGTGGTTGGCTACTTACCTGTCATTTACTCATCGTTCTCGGCGCGCGAACTGGAGATCTCGACTGCTCGATTCACGAGCCGGATCGCCTCCCACCGCGACGCGAGTTGCTGGCTCGGCTCGGCTGCTGTCCCGATCCCGTGGTGCTCGACAAGATTTTTCGCGACTGGGAACGTTGGTCGGCCGACTTGCTTTCTAGCCACATCTCGTATCCCGTCCTGTGCTATTTCCGCTCCCAGCACAGCAACCAATCGTGGCTGGCGGCGCTGACCACCATGCTCGATGTCACCTCCCTGGTGCTGGCCGGGATCGATGGCATCGCCAAAGAACAGGCCAAGCTGACGTTCGCGATGGCGCGCCACGCCGCCGTCGACCTGGCCCAGGTCGTGAGTGCGCAGTACGATCCTCATGACCGGGATCGCTTGTCCCCGGAAGAGCTGGAAAAGTTGCGCAAAGCTCTGGCGGCGGCCGGGATGCGCATTCGCCAGGACGAGGAAGCGGACAAAAAGCTGCTGAAGCTGCGGTCCCTGTACGAGCCGTACTGTGAGGCTCTCGCGCGTCGCTTGCTGCTTCCCACGCCGCCCTGGCTCCACGATGAAAAGAAAAAGGACAACTGGCAGGGTGGACCGTGGGATCGCTTGATCCTGGCCAAAGGTCTCAGCGAAGGTGTACATGTCGTCGACGAACACTTCTAGCCGCGCCAGCCCAGCAAACCGGGTTTTGGTAACATCCTCCTGCCATGAAACATATCGGCGAAAACGTGGTCCGAATCGAAGCCGAGGCGCTGCGCGCGCTCGCGGATCGCATAGCGGGACCGATGGCGGGCGCCTTCGAGCGCGCCGTCGACCTGATGGACTCCTGCCGAGGTCGGGTGGTCGTCACCGGCATGGGCAAGAGCGGAATCATCGCCCGCAAGATCGCCGCCACCCTGAGTTCGATCGGGACGCCCGCGCTGTTCATGCATCCGGTAGACGCGGTGCATGGCGACCTGGGGATGGTCGTGCGCGGTGATGTCGTCCTCGCCCTCTCCGCCAGCGGCGAGACGGAGGAGATTCTCCGCCTGCTGGCCACGATCAAGCGGCTGCAGGTCCCCCTCATCAGCATGACCGGGGATTTCATTTGCACCAGCCACTCGGGCAGTCGCGCCCGCGCCACGCCGGAACTCTCCACCCTGGCCGAGGCCGCCGAGGTCGCCCTCGACTGTTCCGTCGCCAAGGAGGCGTGTTCTCTCGGCCTCGCTCCGACCGCTTCCACCACGACCATGCTTGCACTCGGGGACGCCCTGGCCGTGGCCCTGTCCGAGAAACGCGGCTTCAAGGAGGAAGACTTCGCAAACCTGCATCCCGGCGGAAAGCTGGGCAAGAAACTGGCCCGCGTCGAATCGCTTATGCATGCCGGAGACGCCGTTCCGCGCGTTGCCCCCGCCACCACAATGTCTGATGTAATTTACGAAATGTCGCGCAAGAAACTGGGCATGACGACCGTGGTCGAAGGCGAAAAGCTGCTCGGCGTGATCAGCGACGGCGATCTGCGCCGACTGCTGGAGCGGCGGGGAAAAGATGTGCTCGACCTGACTGCCCGGGAATGCATGACGAGCGATCCGAAAACGATCTCGGCGCATGAATTCGCTGCCACCGCTCTCGCCCTTATGGAAGAAAAGAAGATCACTTCGCTGGTGGTGGTGGATGGCGATCGAAGACTGGAAGGGGTCGTTCACCTGCACGATCTCTGGGGAATAGAAATGATCTAGCCTGATCCGCGGGCAAGTTTGCCCGCAGGACAGCCGGCGGGACGCCGGCGCTACAATGCAATGGGGGCTTTTTATGTATCACTACGACCCATCGACGGCGCTCGAAGAACTCGAGCGAAGAGGCAACTCTACCCAACCCCGTCCACCTGCGCGACATGATCCTGCGCCGCCGCCTGAAGCCAGAGGAGTCGCTGGAGTTGAACCGCCTCTTCACGGAGTACCAGAAGTTCTTCGGCGAGACGCAGAAGCTGGGCAAGCAGATTCTGAAGCAGCTCACCATTTGATCGCAGATTCAGATGGGCACTCTCTGCAAGGGAACGATGAACTGAATCCCATCCACGTATTTGCCTTGGAGCCGTTCATCATTGGTGACGAAGAGATCAACCTTAGCGTTTGCGGCGCAAGCCAACTGAATGGCGTCGGGAGCCCTGAGCGATCGCTCTGATTCGGAGGCCGGCGTATATCCTGGCTGCTTTCACATCGAAGGGAATCAGCGTCGCCGCGGTCAAAATTGCGTGTTCGTATTTTCTGCAAAGCTCCGAGTCGCTCCGTTCGATTGGTTTTACTAAAACCTCACCCAGCGTGAGTGCTGACGTCAGCAGCTGATCACCTCGGGCGAGCATCTTGGAGCGCAGTTGTCCCACCGCCTTTGAGAAGACTCCATAGTCTTCGAACAAGTAGATGAACAGGTTGGTATCCCAAAAAACCCGACTCATTCCCAGCCCTCGCGCAGGCGGCGTACATAGTCGTCCGCATGCTCGTCAGCCCAGAGATGTTTGCCCGAGCCCTGCAATGCAAGCAGAGGATCTTCTTTCGAAGCCTTGCTGGTCGCGACCAAGCACCAGTCCTGGTACCAACTTATGAGACCGTCGTATCCGGAGGGAAGTCCTTCACGCTCTGGTGTCATCTTTGCGCCCTCGCGGTCGGGATGATACGAATCCCCCTTGCGGAAGAGGCGACGGCGCCCTGGGCCGGTTTCGAATAGCATCCGATAACGACCCGGATTCGGGGGCCGATTCGCAACGCAGTGTTGAATGACGTGAACATACACGCCGGGCCTGAGAGGCCTGCTCAGCCCTTCCTGTCGTGCACGTTCGACAATCTCCTCGACTGCGAAGTCTTCTGCCTCAGGATGGTCGCGATGCAGCAGGGCTGCCGTTATCCAGACTTCGTCTGCAACCTTCAGTGCAGCCTCCGTCACTGTGTTCGTCATGATGGCGCCGCGTTCAGTTCAATATTACCATGTAATAAGGTAATATCAAGTATTTCGTATCTGATGCAGGCACCGCTTACCACGGAGGTGCCGGTGAGTTTCGCTAGTGGGTTCAATCATTTACAATGAACAGCTTATTCTTCAACAAGGTACCCGATATGCATCGCTGGTCCGAACTCTTCATCCCCACGCTGCGTGAGGCTCCGGCTGATGCCGAAGTCGCCAGCCACAAATTCCTGGTGCGGGCAGGCTACATCCGCCAGCTGGCCGCCGGCATCTACTCCTACCTTTTCATGGGGCAACGCTCCTTCAACAAGATCATGAACATCGTGCGCCAGGAGATGGACACGATCGGCCAGGAGTTTTTTCTGCCGGCCATTCATCCCCGCGAGATCTGGGAAGCGAGCGGACGGTGGACGCTCATGGGCGACAACATGTTCCGGCTCAAAGACCGCAAGGGCGCGGAGCTGGCCCTGGGCATGACGCATGAAGAGGTCATGACCGACATCGCCCGCAAAGAGCTGCGCAGCTACAAACAGCTGCCCCAGATCTGGTACCAGATTCAAACCAAGTTCCGCGACGAGCCCCGCCCGAGGTCAGGATTGCTGCGCGTGCGGCAATTCACGATGAAGGACGCGTACTCGTTCGACATCGATGCGGCCGGTCTCGACGTTTCCTATAAGAAACACTACGACGTCTACTGCCGCATCTTCGACCGCTGCGGGTTGAAGTACATGGTGGTCGAGGCGCACTCGGGTGCGATGGGCGGATCCCAGTCGCATGAATTCATGGTCCGCACGCCTGCCGGCGAGGACCTGATCGTCAGCTGCGAAAAGTGCAACTACGCGGCCAACATGGAGAAGGCGGCCTCGAAACTGGAGCCCGTGGCAGACCTCGAACCCGAGGGCGATGGCAAGCCACTTCTGGTCCACACCCCGGGCCAGAAGACAATTGACGATGTTGCGCGCTTCCTGGGCGTCTCGCCGAAGAACAAGATTAAAACACTCGCGCTGATGGCCAACGAAGTGGAGGCCAAGAGCGGCAAGACGACGCCGCGCGCGGTGATCCTGCTGATGCGCGGCGACCACCAGATGAACGAAGCGAAACTTTCGACGGCAGTCGCAGGGCGTGAGACTCGTCCTATGCAGGAAGACGAGATTCAAGCGTTATTCCATTCTCCGGCCGGCTTTCTGGGACCGATCGGCATCGACTGGGCCAAGGGCCTGGACGATGGCGACAAACCGATCCTGATCGTCGACGAAGCGCTGAAGGGCAGGAAGAATCTGATCTGCGGCGCCAATAAAGAGGACTTCCACGTCAAGAATGTAACTCCAGAGGTGAACTTTCACCCGACGGCCTATGCCGATCTGCGCAGCGTGACGGCCGGAGAGCCCTGCCCCAATTGCGGCGCGCCCCTGCGCATCGACACGGCGGTTGAGATCGGGCACATCTTCAAGCTGGGCTACAAGTATTCCGAGTCGATGGGGGCCCGCGTGCTCGACCGCAACGGCAAAGAAGTGATGCCGATCATGGGCTGCTACGGCATTGGGATGGAGCGCATCCTGACCGCCATCGTCGAGCAGAACAACGACGAGAACGGGTTCTGGCTCCCGCCCCAGGTCGCGCCTTTTGAGATCGTGGTCGTGCCCACGAACGTCTCCGACGACAAAGTCCGGACCACGGCCGAAGACATTGCCCGCCGACTCGAGGGCGCCGGGTTCGACGTGTTACTGGACGACAGGGACGAACGGCCAGGGGTCAAGTTTAAGGATGCTGACCTGGTGGGCATACCCTTTCGTGTCAATGTAGGGAAAAAGGTTACCGAAGGCACTATCGAGGTCGTTCAGCGCTCGACTCGCCAAATGCAGGATGCTAGCATCGGCGCAATAACCGAATACTTTCAGAATTTGCTGAGGCCTGCGCTCTGAAGCTTTTGCCTTCGGCTGCTCGGCCGCACGCGGAAAGCAATATGGGCACGATTAAACTAATTCTCGTTTTCGGCTTGCTCGGCGGCTTGGTGTACGTGGGCGCTGAGGTTATCCCGCCATACTTTGCGAACTACGAGTTCCAGGACACCCTCGACAGCGAAGCCCGTCTGGGCACCTACAGCACCAAGGGCGACGAAGTGATTCGCGATGCTGTTTTCAAGCGCGCTCAGGAACTAGAGCTTCCCCTCACGCGAGAACAGATTAAAGTCCAGCGTACTGGTCCGTCGGGCAACGGTAGCGTCTTCATTGAGACCGAATATTTTGTGCATCTCGATTTGCCCGGCTATCCCGTGGATCTTCAGTTTCACCCCCAGAGCAAGAACAAGAGCGCCTTCTAGTCAGCTCGACGAGCCTCCGGACATCCCCCCTTGGCGGGGGAAGCTTGTCGTTGCCTGCACACCACTTGCACTGCCAAAACACGACGTTACCCGCTTGGTTACTAATTGTCCGCGACATGCGTAACGTTGTTACTTGGTAGTAGGTGCCCTAATATCCGCAGGAGTGCCGTCGAACCGCACTGAAACGTATCGGCGGACGCGCACTGTCCCATCGCCGGACCCAGTGAGTTCTCCGAAGGTCAGACGCGAGCAGCGGAATGGAGTACCGCCTCGTCTACGTCCTTCGGCAGGGAGAGTTGAATGAAATACACGAGGCACATTTTTTCCTTGCTGGTTGTGGCAGCATCTTTGCTGTTCCTGGCAGCCTGCGGTCAGCAGTCCAACTGCAACGGCATCTCCTTCGGTGGGTCTGGCGGCAACTCCGGAGGCTCGCTGAATACGGGGGGGTCCGTGTGTGGCGCGGGCTCGAACAACAACGGAGGCGGGGCCCGCGACTTTCTTTTCTACCGGGGCAGCAGCGGGGCGAACAACGCGATTAATACTGCGGAGCTAACGGCTACGACTTTCGAGGTACTACCCGGAGTTTCTGCGGTCGTCGGGCAATCCACCACGGGGAGCATGGTAGTGGTCAACAAGAAATTTCTCTATCTTCCCGATCAAAATGGCAGTGGGGGAGTGATGGGTTTCTTGATCAACCATTCCAGCGGGGCACTGACTCCAATTCCGGGGAGTCCATTCCCGGCGCCCTCCCCGGTGACTACGCTTGTTGCTGACCCGGACTCGAACGGGGGAAGGTTCCTGTTTGCAGCCGACTTCGCATCTGGCGATTTTGAAGCCTTCACGATCAGCCCCAGCACCGGGGTGCTAACACTCGTGCCGGGCTCGCCCTTTCCCAACCCCGGCTACGAGGCAACCAGCTTGAACGTCGACGGTACGGGAAATTATCTATACGCGACCGCCGCCACAAGCCATGGGGGGACCCTCGGTTATCTCATCGATCCGAACAGCGGGGCGCTGTCGCCGATCTTAGGAAGCCCGTTTGCTTTAGAAGCGAGTCAAGTCCAGATCAATCCTGCGGGCACATTCTTGCTCGCCGTGAATGGCGCCAACCAAATCGATGTTGTGCCGATTGAGCAGGGGACCGGAGTTTTGCTCCTGGCCTCGTCAGCCTCGTTTCCGACTGTCAATCTAGTCGACGCTTTGGTAATGCACCCCAGTGGCAACTTTGTCTATACGTTCGGGGCCAGGATTCCGCTGGAAGGCTTTCAGTTCGCGGGAGGCGCCTTGACGGAGCTACAGGGATCCCCTTTTACCAGCTTATCTGACCTGGCGGCCTGCCAGTTTGATCAGAACGGCACAGCTTTGTTCGGGATCTTGACTCCTTCCAATCAAGTCGGAGTTCGGATCATCGATCCGACGACCGGTGCCGTGTCAGGCGGCCTACCGGACTTGGGCGTGGCTACCAGTCCCTATTTCGCAGTTACGAATTAATCGCGGTTGCGCGGCACGAGGTCCACCGGGAACCGGCAGCCGGGGAACGTGCTTTTTTCTGTCCGGCCAAAACTCGGTGCCCCGGGTTAGAATAGAGGCATCCTTCCCACGCCCGATACGGGGAAAGACTGGGTGTTTGTGCTGTGGCCCGAAAGACACGTTGGTGCGCCTCGTCGTCGAATGGTGGCAATTCGTGTTGCCTGCTTAGTGTCTCCGCCCATCTAACGTGGCTATAAGACTCAAGATTCCGAAAATCAACCGCCCAGCGCAGAAGACGAATGGCGCCTTCCACCAGGACCCCGTCGTGCGTGCCGTCCTGTTCGTCTTCGTGGCTCTCGCCTTGCTGGTGGTGGGCGCCTTCTCGTATTTCTATGTGAAGTACGATCGCGTGATCGCCAAGCGGTTCAGCAGTCCGATTTTCAGCAACTCTGCCCGCATTTACGCCATTCCCAAAACAGTGCGTCCCGGCCAGACCGTGCAGCCGAAAGCCATCGCCGCCGAACTGCGGCACGCAGGCTATTCGGACAAAGCCGATCAGTCTGCCCTGGGCAGTTATCGCCTGCTGGCTGATGGCATCGAGATTACGCCGGGCCCGGAGTCTTACCACAGCCCGGATCCGGCCCGCATCGTCGTGCACAACGGCAAAGTGGATAGCATTACCAGCCGGGGCAGCGAACTTTCCGCCTACGAACTGGAACCGCAGCTGGTCACTGCGCTATTCGACGCCGAACAGCGTTCCAAGCGCCAACTGGTCAAGTATGACGAAATTCCCAAGGTAATGGTCGACGCGGTGCTGGCGATCGAAGACCGGCGCTTCTTTCAGCACGGCGGTGTCAATTTCCTTCGCCTCGCGGAAGCCTTCTGGATCGACGTCACCCGTCAGCGCCATGAGCAGGGCGGTTCTACGATCACGATGCAGCTTTCGCGCGCTTTCTTCCTCACGCCCGAGAAGACGGTTAAACGCAAGCTGTCGGAAATCATGATCGCGCTCGAGCTGGAGCAGAAATTCAGCAAGCAGCAGATTTTCGAGTTCTACGCGAACCGGGTCGATCTTGGCCAACGGGGTTCATTCACGATCAGCGGCTTTGCAGAAGCCTCACGCTCGTATTTCAACAAGGACCTCAAGGACATCACTCTGCCGGAAGCGGCCTTGCTGGCCGGCCTGATCCAGGCGCCGAGCTATCTTTCTCCTTATCGCCATCCTGAGCGTGCGCTGGAACGTCGCAACGTCGTGCTGGACGCTATGGCCGACACGCACGCCATCACCCGGGCGGAAGCGGACAAGGCCAAGGCATCCCCGCTGAAGCTGGCGCCGCCCAATGTGGAAGCCAGTGACGCACCTTATTTCGTGGATATGGTGCGGGACACGCTGGTCAACAAGTTCAACGAGCGCGAACTGAACGACCAGGCTTACCGCATCTACACAACACTCGATCCCGACCTGCAACGGGCAGCCGCCCAGTCGGTCGAAATGGGCATCAAGCTGGTCGACGATCAGGTTACGCGGATGCGCACCCGCAAAGTGAAAGTGGGGAAAGGAAAATTCGAAACCCACGTGGCAAGCGGACCCCAGGCCCAGGTCGCGCTGGTGGCCCTCGATCCTCATACCGGCGCGGTTTTGGCGCTGGTCGGCGGACGCAACTACGGCTTCAGCCAGTTGAATCACGCCATCGCAAAACGTCCGACCGGATCGATCTTCAAGCCCTTTGTTTATGCTGCTGCGATGAATACCGCGCTCGATGGGACCAGCACCGTTCTGACCCCGGCGTCGATGGTAGATGACTCGGCCACCACTTTCGCATATGGCGATCAGATCTACGAGCCCAGAAATTACAAGGAGGAGTATCACGGCCCGGTCACCCTGCGCTACGCGCTGGCCATGTCGTTGAACAACGCCACCGTGAAACTCGCCGAGGAGGTGGGCTACGACAAAGTTGCCGATCTCGCCAAGAGCGCCGGCATCGCCTCAGTCAAAGCCACGCCCGCCATGGCCCTGGGTGCATACGACGCTACCCCGCTCGAAATGGCCGGAGCGTACACGTCATTTGCCAACGACGGCACGCGGATTTCACCAATCTTCCTCACTTCCGTTCGCAACGCCAAAGGGGACATCCTGCAGGACTTCAATCCGGACAAGCGTTCCATCATGGATCCCCGAATAGCGTTCGTCATGACCGACATGATGGAAGGCGTCGTAAATTTTGGTCTCGGCTACTCCGCCGTCCGAGGCCGGGGATTTCAGGCGCCCGCAGCCGGCAAAACCGGCAGTTCCCATGACGGGTGGTTCGCCGGCTATACCAGCAACCTGCTCTGCATCGTGTGGGTGGGGTACGACGACTACAGCGACCTGCACCTTAGCGGGGCCCAAACGGCGGCTCCCATATGGACCGAATTCATGAAAAAGGCCAGCATTTTACCCGAGTACGCCGACATGCGGGCCTTCAATCAGCCCTCCGGGGTGGTGGATGTACAACTCGACAAGGGGACCAATCGCCTCGCAACGCCCTCTTGCCCAGAGACTTACACCGCAGCATTCGTAGCCGGAACGGAGCCTCGGGAGACTTGCGACCAGTCCAGCAGCGTGGGCGGCTTCTTTTCCCACCTCTTGGGTCTTGGAGACAAGCCCCTCCCCCCTCCCCCTGCCGGTACCCAAGCCGCCACCGACGGACAGGCGGGTACGGATGCGGACAAAAAGAAAAAAGGACTTTTTGGCAAAATTGTGGGTATCTTTAAGGACGACAAATCGTCGCCCAAGCCGTCCAAACCACCGGATAGCGGGGGGACAGAACCCCACTAGCGGACGACGAAGTCAGCGCCCGGGACCTCGGCGAAGCGTATCTCCGGGACTGGGATGCTGCTCCTTTCAGGAGGTACTGCCATGTCTCCTCGCCGAGCCTGGATCGTCTCCTTCATGCTGCTGGTTTGTCTGGCCGCCCTCTCTGGAATCGGTTTTTGTTCTCGCCACCCCGGATGCCGATCAGGTTCAGGTCAGCCCGCCTGCGATTCGCGGCGTGGAACCGCCCCCAAACGATGCTACCGCCGAGACCCTGGAGCAGCGAGGCGATTCCCTGCGCGCGCAAAAGCTCTACCTGGACGCGCTCGACTACTACCGAGCTGCGCTGGCCAAGAAACCGAAGGCTGCGACCCTCTACAACAAGATCGGCATCGTTGAGCTGCTCATGCAGCGCTGGCCCGACGCGAAGAAGAGTTTTGAGAACGCCATCCATGCGGACCGGGAATATTCGGACGCGTACAACAACCTCGGCGTGATCTTCTACATCGGGAAAAAGTACGGCAAAGCCATCGATCGCTACAACAAGGCGATTCGCTTCCGCGACGACGCCGCGTCCTACTACAGCAACCTGGGTGCCGCTTTCTTCTCCAAGAAGCAATTTGAGAAGTCGGTTGCGGCCTACGGGCATGCACTGCAACTCGACCCGGATGTGTTTGAGCGAACGTCTCGCACCGGGGTCGCGGCGCAGATGTCGAAGCCGGAAGACCGCGCACATTACGACTACGTCGTCGCCAAGCTCTACGCCAAGATGGGTGTTACCGAGCGCTCGCTCGAGTACCTGCGCCGCGCCATGGAAGAGGGCTACAAAAGCATCGACAGCGTTTACAAGGACGAAGAGTTTGCGGGCCTGCGCAAAGACCCGCGTTTTACCGAGCTGATGTCGGCGCGTCCCCCGGCGATCACCGATTGAAGCCGGGGTCGCCTTTGCCCAAGGTAAAGTTTTGTAAAACCCGAAACAGACTTGCGGTCGAAGTATTAGAGTGTGGCAATTACTCCTGAAAACAACAGGGTGAGTAAGGAGAAACGGTAACCCACTGATTGCCGACCCGAGCACGCCCCAAGCAGGCAATCAGTGGGTTGTTTGATTCAGCTATTAGGTCTTAGCCATTAGCTCCTGGCTGGGGTGAGTAGAGCTGACTCTGAAGACCACTCTTACCAATCGTGCTAACACTTGATCTGATTCCGGTTTGAGAGATATTTCAGCCGGGCTGCAAACACCAAGAATGGAACTGCCTTTATAGCGGGGGGCGAATGGATATAGCCCTGCGCTCACAAGGCCCGAGTTCATCTGCGCTGATGCGAGCTCAAAGCTAACGGCTAAGAGCTGCTTTTCGGACTCCGTTCGCAGATGTACTCACTCACCACGCGCTTCCATTTTCCTTGCGCCTTCAGAATGTATTCGACTGCGTCGCGAGCGGCACCTTCCCCGCCGGCATGTTCCGTGACCAGGTGCGCCTCCTTCTTCACTTCCTTGCGCGCGTTGGCGACCGCAATGGCGAATCCGCAATTACGCATCACGGGAAGATCGATGACATCGTCGCCCACGAAGGCCGCTTCCGAGGGCTGCAGATTTTCGTCTTTAAGAATGCCCTCAAAACATGTGAGCTTGTCCTGGATGCCCTGATGCACGTGTTCCAGGTTCAGGTCGCGCGCGCGCAGGGCAACGGTTTCAGAAATTCGCTTGGTAATCAGGCCGGTCTTGATTCCGGCCAGGCGGGCGAGGGAAAACGCAGTGCCATCGTGCGCGTGAAACCCTTTCGCCTCGATCATGGTATTGCTGAGCAAACCGAATCCACCCTTGTCCTCGTACTGCGCGGCCTGTTCCCGGGTCGTCGGTTGAGCTCCGGCCGGTGCAGGGAAAATCCAGATCTTGCCGTCGGTCAGAACTCCGTCCACATCGAACAGGATGAGTTTGATCTTCCTCGCGCGGGCTTGGGCTGAATTAGTTCTGGGCATCGCGGCGATTCTAGCATTTCGCGAAGCCTTCGCCTTGCGGATCTGGCCCTTCCCCTCAGGCGAATAATTTACGAAAGTCCAGAATCCGATAAAATACTGGGGATGTCCCTCCCGGTTCCCCAGTCGCTCGCGTGGGCCCATCCCTTGCTGCAGGAGTGGTTCGTCCAGCGGTTTGGAACGCCCACTGAGCCGCAAGAACAGGGTTGGCCGCACATCCTGGCCGGACGAACGACTCTGATCTCTGCCCCGACTGGATCCGGCAAGACGCTCGCCGCCTTCCTCGCTTGTATTGATCGCCTGGTGCGCAAAGCCCTCGCCGGAAACCTTGAGGACCGCACGGAGGTTCTCTATGTCTCCCCGCTGAAGGCCCTGGGCAACGACATCCAGAAGAACCTCGAAATGCCTCTCAGTGAAATTCTACAGATGGCCGGCGAGCGGGGTGTGCTGATGCCCGCGATCCGCACCGCCGTACGCACCGGCGACACCCTGATGCACGAACGGCGTGCGATGCTCAAGCGGCCGCCTCACATTCTCGTCACTACTCCGGAATCGCTCTATATTCTTCTGACCGCGGAGAAGAGCCGAGCGATCCTGCGCGACGTCGAGACCGTGATCGTCGATGAAATTCATGCGGTAGCCGATGACAAGCGCGGCGCTCACCTGACGATCTCGCTCGAGCGACTGGAGGCACTGACTCACCGATCGCCGGTGCGTATTGGACTTTCAGCGACCCAAAAACCGATTGAAGCGGTGGCCCACTTCCTGACCGGCAGCGGTCGCCACGATCCGGTGATCGTCAACATCGGCCACAAGCGTCAACTCGACCTCGGGGTCGAAGTGCCGCCCAGCCCGCTTGGGCCAGTCGCGTCCAACGAGATGTGGGATGAGATCTACACCCGCGTGACCGAACTGGTCGAACAGCATCGTTCCACGCTTGTGTTCGTCAATACGCGCCGGATGGCGGAACGTGTTGCCCACCAACTGGGCGGACGGATCGGAGAAGACAACGTTGCGGCGCATCACGGAAGCCTGTCGCGCAAGCTGAGGCTGGCCGCGGAAAAGAAATTAAAAGAAGGCCAAGTTAAGGTACTGGTGGCGACCGCATCGCTCGAACTGGGCATCGACATCGGGACGGTCGACCTGGTCGTGCAGATCAACTCCCCGCGGGCTATTGCCGTAGCCTTGCAGCGCGTCGGGCGTTCTGGACACTGGCGGGGCGCGGTCCCCAAGGGCAGGTTCTTCACCACCACGCGCGATGACTTGGTCGAGTGTGCAGCGTTGGTGCACGCCATTCGACATGGCGACCTGGACCGCCTGATCATTCCAGACTCTCCCCTGGACGTATTGGCGCAGCAGATCGTCGCGGCCTGCGCCGCCGAGGAGTGCGGCGAGGTCGACCTGTTCAACCTGATCCGCCGCGCCTACCCCTACCGCAATCTTTCGCTCGAAACCTACCACTCGATTCTCGAGATGCTGTCGGAGGGGATTGCCGCGCGACGCGGCCGCTACGGCGCCTACCTGCATCGCGATCGGGTCAATGGGAAACTGCGCGCGCGCAGAGGTAGCCGGCTAGCTGCCATCACTAGCGGCGGTGCCATTCCGGACAACGCGCTGTTCACGGTCGTTGCTGAGCCAGAAGGCATTGTCGTCGGTACTGTCGACGAGGACTTCGCGGTCGAAAGCAACAAGGGCGACATCATGTTGCTGGGGAATACCTCCTGGATGATTCGCCGGGTCGAGTCGAACTCCGGCCGCGTGCTGGTCCAGGACGCGCACGGCGCGCCTCCCAGCGTTCCTTTCTGGCGTGGCGAGGCACCCGCGCGCACCGAAGAGCTTTCCTCTCACGTCGCCGAACTGCGGCAAAAAGTCAGCGACATCCTTGCCGACACTCCCCCCATAAACGTGTCGCAGAACAACCCCAAGGTGGCGGCGGCGGTTTCGTGGCTGAAACAGGAATGCGGTCTGGATGACTCCGGCGCCGAACAAGTCGTCGAGTACGTCCTGCAAGGGCGAGCAGTGTTGGGCGCGGTGCCGACCCAAAGCACGGTGATTGCCGAGCGCTTCTTCGATGAGGGCGGCGGCATGCAACTCGTGATCCACGCGCCCTTCGGCGGAAGGATCAACAAGGCCTGGGGGCTGGCGCTGCGCAAGCGGTTCTGCCGCAGTTTCAATTTCGAACTGCAGGCCGCGGCCACCGACAACGGATTGAACATCGCACTGGCGGAGCAGCACAGCTTTCCGTTGGCCGACGTGTTCCAGTTCCTGCAGGCCGAAACGGTGCAGCCGATTCTGGAGCAGGCGTCGCTCGCGTCGCCGATCTTCGGCACGCGCTGGCGCTGGGACGCTTCGCGTGCGCTTGGCCTTGCTGCGCTTCCAAAACGGCAAGAAGGTTCCTCCGCAGATTCAGCGCATCCGTTCCGACGATTTGCTGGCCTCCGTGTTCCCCGATGTGGCCGCCTGCCAGGAGAACATCGAAGGCGACATCCAGATACCGGATCACCCTCTGGTGCACGAAGTCATGAAGGACGTGCTCACCGAGGCGATGGATATCGAAGGATTGCAGAAGTTGCTGGCCGGCATCAGCGACGGAAGCATCCGCTGCGTTGCGGTCGATACGCCCGTGCCTTCGCAGTTCTCGCATGAAATCCTGAATGCGAATCCTTACGCCTACCTGGATGACGCGCCGCTCGAAGAGCGCCGCGCGCGCGCCGTTGAGATGCGGCGGGTCCTGCCGGAGTCTGTCTTGGAAGAAGTCGGCAAACTCGAACCGGCCGCCATCGCGAAGGTCCGGGAAGAAGCCTGGCCCGATGTGCGCGACCCCGACGAACTGCACGACGTGCTGCATACCCTGGGGGCGTTGCCGGAGGATTGCCCAAGTCCGGCAGGCGCGGTCGAGGAGAACGCTCTGGTCACCACGACTGCCAAGGCTACGGATCCCTGGGGCCGTTTTTTCGAGAACCTCATGTTCCAGGGCCGCGCCGCAGTGGCGACCATAGCGGCAGTGGAGGTACCCTCGGCACAACCTCGGCGCTACTGGGTGGCGGCTGAGAAGGCTCGGAGTTTTGTTTTGCTCTTCCCTGCTGCGCACTTTGAGCCGTCCTTACCCGAAATCGACGGAACTGTTCCCTCTCGCGACGATGCGCTGCTGTCGATGGTGACTGGATGGGTCTCGCATCTGGGACCTACGAGCGCCTCGCAACTCGGAAACACACTTGGGCTGCCTGCGGCTGAGATTGAGAAAGCTTTGCTTCGTATGGAGGCCAGCGGCAGTGTGTTGCGTGGCAAGTTCAGCGATCCCAAGGTCGAGGAGACGGAGTGGTGCGACCGGCGGCTCCTTGCCCGTATTCATCGCTTGACCGTCGCCACGCTCCGCAAACAGATCGAGCCGGTTACAGCGGCGCAGTTCATGCGCTGGCTGGCGCGGTGGCAACACGTCGCCCCTGGGACGCAAGTGGGGGGCGAGCGGGGCACGCTGGAGGTGCTACGCCAGTTGCAGGGTTTCGAAATTCCCGCCAATGCCTGGGAGCGTCACATTCTGGCGCGGCGCGTGGCCGACTACGATCCGAAGTGGCTCGACCAACTTTGCCTTACCGGTGCGGTGGGATGGGGCCGTCTCTCGCCCCATCCGGCCACGCTTGAAGATTCCGCCGAAGGTAAACGGCGTGTCATCCCCACCAGCGTGGCGCCCATCACATTCTTCATCCGCGAAGAGGCCGACTGGATGACCCCGAGACATCCCGGCGCCGACCAGCCCGAAGCCCGGGGACTAAGCCAAGGTGCCCGGCAAGTGCTCGATTTTCTGCGGCAGCGCGGCGCTTCTTTCTTTGCGGACGTCGTGCGTGGAACCAGCAAGCTCAAAGCCGAGATCGAGACTGCCCTCTGGGAACTGGTCGCCGGTGGCCTGATCACGGCGGATGGCTTCGATAACCTCCGCTCCCTCATCGATCCCAAACGCCGGTCCGGACAGGGCAGCGGCCGGACCGCCCGCCCTCGACACAGCGCTGGACGCTGGGCGCTCCTGCACACCGGGGACCTGGTCGAAAGGAATCGCTCTCTCGAAGCCACTTGCTGGATGCTGTTGAAGCGCTACGGGATTGTCTTCCGAGACGTGATCGCCCGCGAGGCCAACCTGCCCACCTGGCGGGAACTTCTGATGGCCTTCCGGCGCCTGGAAGATCGTGGAGAGATTCGCGGCGGCCGCTTCGTCGATGGCATTCCTGGGTGAGCAGTTTGCGCTGCCTGTAGCGGTCGAATCGGTTCGCGCTACGCGCAAACTGCCGACGACAGGCGAGACGATCACCGTATCTGCCGCCGACCCTCTCAACCTTGTGGGCATCCTTGTTCCGGGCGATCGAGTGCCGGCGATCTCAGGAAAAACGGTAACCTTTCGGGATGGAGTTGCGGAAATTCCAGTGGCGCCGGAACCCGCCATCAAAGATGTGGCAGCGACCGGCTGAGCTACTCAGCGCGATTGGAACTTGGACATTTGGAATTTGCGCTTAGCAAAATAAAAGGGGAACCGCGGATCCTATGAGGGGGTCCCTAGGTGTCCTCGATTCCCACCACTGCCTAGCGGAACTTAAGCGCTTCCCCCGTCGCTTTTGCCAGGCCAGTCGTCGCCAGCAACAGAGCAACTGGACCACCAAGTCCAGAATCGGCTGTGGATCGTCATTCTTATCCAAAGTAACATACTGATAATAAAATACTTACTATTTATCGCGAAATGCGTGAAGCGCCGGAATGCCTACCTTCACATATAAGAAAGGCCCTATCCGATCGGATAGTCGACTATCCTACCGGATAGTCGCTACCTAGGCCTCGGGGACGAACCATGGCGGCGCACCCAATGGACGAAACGGCAACCGCAATTAGAAACGGCTGAACCCAAGATTGGTGGCGGTCTCCGGGCCCCTCAGAGACTCGGTCTTCGCCTTGCCCATGGAAGAGCTGTCGTTGGGCCGCGACGCCTCCAACGGGTTGCCGATCAGCGACCCTTCGGTTTCCCGCCGGCACTGCCTCATTCACCGCGAAGGCGCCGGCTTCAAGCTTCGCGACCTGGACAGCCGCAATGGCACGCTGGTGAACGGCGAAGCGATCACGGACCACTGGCTGCACCACCTGGATGAAATTGCGGTCGGAGACTCGGTCTTCCGTTTCCTGCTCGAAGACGATGATAAGACTCCGGATCAAGCCGCGTAGTGGAGTTCGAAGACGAAAGACTGACGCACGCCACGGCGGAGATCCGTCCGCAGGACGTCCTGTACCTCCAACCCGACAAGATCCTCAGCGAACTGCCCGCGACCTCTCGCCTGGCGCGCAACCTGAGTGCGCTGCTGAAAATCAGCCGCGTCGTGCACTCGATCCGCGATCTCGACGAGTTGCAGACCCAGATTCTGGACCTGATTTTCGACGTTGCCCCGGCGGAACGTGGCGCCATCCTGCTGGACGGAACCAACGGGCGCGAGTTCAGCTCCGTCTTCGCTCGCCACCGGGACGCGGCGAACGAGCACCCGGTCCGCGTCAGCCGCACGATTGCGCAGCGAGTCCTCGAACAAGGTCTTGCGATCCTCGGCTCCGATGTGCCCGGCAGCAGCAACCTGGGCACGGTCGAGAGCCTGATTGCCCTGCAAGTGCGCTCTCTACTCTGTGTCCCGCTCACGGTCTTCCAGCGGACCATCGGGTGTATCTATCTCGACACCATCAGCATCGCCGACCGCTTCAAGGAAGACCACCTGCAATTGGTAACGGCGATTGCCGGGATTTCAGCCGTGGCGCTGGAGAATGCGCGCCGGCTGCAATGGCTGGAACACGAGAATCAGCGACTGATGACCGAGATCACACTCGATCGCACCCTGGTCGGCGAAAGCGCCCGCATGAAGGATGTATTCCAGTTCCTGGCGCGCGTGGCCCCCAGTGATGCCACCGTGCTGATCGGCGGCGAAAGCGGCACCGGCAAGGAACTGGCCGCGCGCGCCATTCATCGCAAGAGCCCGCGCGCGGCCAAGCCATTCGTAGCCATCAACTGCGCCGCGATTCCCGAGAACCTGCTGGAAAGCGAACTGTTCGGATACGAGAAAGGTGCCTTCACCGGTGCCGTGTCGCAGAAAAAGGGCCGTCTTGAGGTTGCCGACGGTGGAGTGTTATTTCTCGACGAGATCGGCGAACTGGCTCCATCTCTGCAGGTCAAATTGCTGCGCGTGCTACAGGAACGTGAGTTCGAGCGCGTGGGAGGCAACCGTCCCATTCACGTGGACATTCGCCTGATTGCCGCCACCAACCGCGATCTGGATGAGGCCGCCCGCAAGGGAGAGTTCCGCCAGGACCTGTATTTCCGCCTCAACGTTGTCAGCCTGACCATGCCGCCCCTGCGGGAGCGCAAAGATGACATCCCCATGCTGGTCAGCTTCCTGGTGGAAAAACACTGCAAGAAATGCGGCGCCAAGCCCAAGCCGCTTTCCCGCGAAGCTCTCGCCTGCCTCCTGAACTACGACTGGCCGGGGAACGTGCGGGAACTGGAAAACGTGATCGAGCGCGCCCTGGTGCTGGGGTCTTCCGAGGACATCCTGCCGGAGGATTTACCCGAAAACCTGCTCGAACGCGATCCCGCCCCCGGGGTGGGTGAGGCCAAGTATCACGCCGCGGTGAAGGACCTGAAGAAGCGTCTGATTCAGAATGCACTCGAGGAAGCCCGGGGCAACTGCACGGAAGCGGCGAAGGCGCTGGGCGTGCACCCGAACTACCTGCACCGGCTGATCCGCAACCTCGATCTGAAAGAGACGACGAAGCCCACCGCCAGCCCTCGACCATCCGCAAAACATCCGGGTCCGCGACTGTAAATCACTCCCGCGTCCGCGCACTGCTTGACCCGGTATCCGGCAGTGGAAGCACCAGGAGGGCCGCGGGATTCAAATAAACCCCTTGCCAGCGCACGGCCAGATGCAGATGCGGGCCGGTCGCTCGCCCCGTCGCCCCGCTTAATCCGATCGGCGCCCCACGCTCGACCCGTTCGCCTTCCTTCACCTTGAGTTCTGAAAGATGCAAGTAAAGGCTGAGCAGTCCCTGGCCGTGATCGATCACGACGCAATTTCCTTCAAAATAGAGCGGACGCGCGAGGAGCACCGTACCACCATTCACCGCGGACACCGGCGTGCTGGGCGGCACCCGGTAGTCGAGGCCCTGGTGGACGCTCTTGGTGACGCCGTTAAAAATGCGCCGCGTCCCAAAGACATCGGAAGTTTCAGCGCTCACCGGGGGCGAGAAGCGACCAGACCACTCGCGCTCCGGCGACACGTGGCTGAAAGCCTCGTGCTTCACATCCTGATCTGCCTTGATTCTTTCCTGTTGCTCAGGACTGGGAGCGGTGAACTTCTTCGAGACGGTCAGCTGGACAGTCGGATATTTTGCGGCGCTCACTCGCAGGTTGCGCTCGAAGCGGATATGCTCCCCCGCCTCCGTTGCCGCCTCCAGCCTGAGCGGGTAGCTCCCCGGCTTCGTTTCCAGCCGGACCCCGGCCAAAACGAACCAAGTGTTGCGGGCACTCCGATCAAAAACCAGGTCGTGCCCCAACCAGGTTGCAGTCAGAGATTTTAGGAACGCGGGGGACGTTACCTCCAGCAAAACCGGCGCGCCGTTCACCACTTTCACAGGGTTCACTCGGACCGACCACGAGGCCAAGCGTTTCGTTGCAGGGACCGCCGTCTGCGCGACTGAGGCGGCCGGGCCGAACCACACCGCCAGCACCAAGCAAAATGTCAAGACACGAACCGGGACCATACTCAGGAGCCTAGCACCCCCGCACGCCCCCAGCTATACTCTGCTCGTTCCTTTTCGTGTTCCAGCACAGCAAGATGCTTCGTGCAACCCGCACACTTCCGCGAGTTCTCTCAGCCTGTCTTATTCCACTCGCTATCATGGTTAACATGTGTCAGGCGCAGAACCGCCTCCCCAACGACGCGACGCGCATGCCGACAAGGTTCTCGTCCTGAAGAACGAACGCACGCTCACCCTGCTAGACCATGGCAAAGTTCTTAAGAAATACAAAGTGGCGCTGGGCACCTGACCCGGTTGGTGCGAAGACAAAGCAAGGCGATCACAAGACTCCGGAAGGAACCTACATTCTCGATCGCCGCAACGAACACAGCCACTTCTACCGTTCCCTTCACATCTCGTACCCGAATGCCGACGATCGGACGCGGGCGCAAAAGTCTGGTGTTGCCCCTGGCGGCGACGTCATGATTCACGGCTTGCCCAACGGTCTCGGATGGGTCGGCAGTGTACATCGCCTCCGAGACTGGACCGACGGATGTATTGCTGTCACCGACGAAGAGATGGATGAGATCTGGCGAGCAGTGCCCGACGGCACTGCGATCGAAATCAGTCCTTAAGTCAAGGGTGCGGCCGGAGTTGTTCGACTGTCAAAACCGCAGGAATCAGAAGATTTCTGGGCGAATAATTTGGTGGACCTGGTCGGGTTCGAACCGACGACCTCTTCCATGCCATGGAAGCGCGCTCCCAACTGCGCCACAGGCCCACACTGCGCGGCAACACCGCGTCACAAGATGGGTTCCAACCTTTTCATTGTCCCGCAGCTCTTAGAGATAGTCAAACTGGCGCTCCGACCGAATTGCGGGAACATGTCGAAACTTAGTATGCTGAACGGGAGCGGCCACCTCACACAATGAATCTGAACTTCATACGTATTTCGATTCTGATCTTCTTGCTCTGTTCGGCGCTTTTTGTGATTGGGCAAATTACACCCGCCGGTCCCCCGGTGCCGTACGCCTCCGTCAGCCAGCTCAATACGATCCTGGCGCCGCTGCAACAGGCTTCCGAGGCAACCCAGGCCGATCTGAGCAAACTGCGCGTAGAAAAATGGAAGATGGACTCGAGCTACAAAAAACAAACCTTGGCCAATGTCGATTCCATCAAGAGAAATCTGCAGTCCGCGTTGCCGGAAATCATCGCCCAAGTGCAGAACTCTCCCGAGGACCTGAGCGCAACGTTCAAACTGTATCGCAATCTTGACGTGCTCTATGACGTGTTTGGGAGCGTTGCTGAATCGGCGGGCGCCTTCGGTTCCAAGGACGAGTTCCAGGCTCTTTCTAACGATCTGAATGCCCTCGAGAGGAGTCGCCGCTCTCTGGGCGAGCGCCTGGAGAACCTCACAGCCTCGAAGGAGACGGAACTCAACCAGCTGCGCACCCAGGTGAGGGCCCTGCAGGCGGCCACGCCGGCTCCACCGCCCAAGAAGATCGTCGTGGATGACAACGAACCCAAGAAGAAGCCCACTCCCAAGAAGAAGCCAGTGCCCCGGCCCCCTACGTCGGCAGCGACACCGGCCCAGCCGACTCAGCCTCAGAAGTAGACAATCGCATCCCTGGGCGAAGCCCGTTTCGAACATCCACGACAGCAAGGACGTTCCGGCGCCAGTGCCAACCCGTGCCTCTACGCATCTATTGAAAACAAAGCGCTTCGGTCCGGGAACTCCTGACACTCCTCCGGGTTCTATGTAGAGTAGGTGTCGACCCTGCTTTCGGACTCGGGACTGCTGGGCGCGCGGCAGATCGTTTTTCCATGAGGTTTGCAGCGCGAAATCCTATAATACGGGGTGCGCCGTGAGAGTCATGGCGGGAGCAGCCACCTTGGGTGACGTAGCGAGTGCGATCGGGGCGCGGGACCTGGAAGCAGCCATCGTCGCGGAATTGAAGGCCGGGTCCGAGGAAGCCTATGCGTGGCTGATTGGCGAGTTCCACCAGCCGATCTACTCGCTGGTGTACCGCATCCTGACCGACCCAGCCGATGCGGCCGACACCACTCAGGAAGTTTTCCTGAAGGTCTTTCGCGGAATGAAACATTTCCACGGCCAGTCGAGTTTAAAAACCTGGATTTACCGGATTGCCGTGCACGAAGCTTCCAACCGGCGGCGCTGGTGGTTCCGTCACAAGGCCCGCGAAACCTCGATGGAGCCCGTACAGAACAATGCGGCGCAGGGCAGCGGGTTGGCAGTAAAGGAAACTCTTGTGGATGAGGGAGAATCGCCTTTCGACAGTGTCGCCCATGAAGAGGTTCGAGCGCGCGTCGAACAGGAATTACGCAAGATACCCGAACCCTATCGCAGCACCGTAATTCTGCGGGATCTGGAAGAGATGTCTTACGAGGAAATCGCGGAAGTGCTGGAAGTGTCTCTGGGCACCGTGAAATCGCGTTTGACGCGCGGCCGCGATGCACTCCGGCGCCGCCTGACCGGATACATCCGGGAAGTCGGCCCAGAACTAGGGCTGCTCAGCCCGGAGGAATCCGAACAGGATTCTCGCTGTCGGATCGGTGATTCTGGAGAAGGACTTGAGGTGGCGTCATGAAGTGCGCCGAGGCTAAAGGGATGTTCTCGCCGTACCTTGACGGAGCGGTCTCGGGGACAGAGATGCACGCGCTGGGCTCGCATCTCAACGAGTGCTCTCATTGCCATCGGGAGTATGCGCTGCTCCGTCAGACTCAGGAACTGCTGGCCAGGGCGGGACGCCCCAAGGCGCCCGCTGATTTGGCATTAAAACTTCGAGTCGCGATCTCGCGTGAAGCCGCCGCCAACAAACACTCCCGCCTCGAGGGCTTGCTGGTTCGGCTCGAGAATGCCTTGCATGCTTTCATGGTCCCTGCGACCGCGGGTACAATTGCGGCCATCGCGATCTTCGGCTTCGTCATGGGGCTGACGCTGCCGGAACTGCAGGCGCGCAATACCAACGATGTGCCTCTGATGTTGTACACCGGTCCCGAGCTGCAGGAATCCTTCTTCCCGGCGACGCTGAATGCGGTAAACGAGGATTCGCTGGTCATCGAAGCGTACGTCGACGCCAACGGACGCGTGCAGGATTACCGCATCATTTCGGATTCGGACGGCTCCCAGAAACTGCTGCCCGAAGTGAAGAGAATGCTTATCTTCACGACCTTCCGCCCGGCCATGTCGATGGGCCGGCCCACCCCGGGCCATGCCGTGCTCTCGTTCTCGAAGATCAGCGTGCGCGGCTAAGAGAGCAACGGCTTTGGGCTCGCTTCCACCGACCGTGGGCGGGCCGATCCAAGTTGCTTATGTTTGACCCTCCGCGCGGAACCTCTTAAACTATGTCGTTGTCTCTCCCACAGCGTACCGCCCGGTTGGAGGTTTTCCTGGGTTTCCGGTTGCGACATTCGATATTTGCCGTGCTTCTCGCGCTGCTCACGTCGGCGTGTGTGGCGCAGAATACTCCCAAAGTTACGCTCGACACGAGCGAAACCGTCTTTACGATCCTGGCTTCGATCAATGCCTGCGGTTATGACCAGGAATTGAATCTCTCGGACCCAGTTCGAAAACAGATTCGTGGCGAGATCGCCAGGGCCGCCCGCAACTCCGACGATGCCCTTGAAACCACCAACCTGATGTGCCAGTACTACCACGAGCATGTGCGCCCCGATTCCTCCCGAGATCTGGCGCAGTACATCTCGCTGGCCTTGTATTTAGGCGATCCTCCGAATTTTCTTCCCAAGGTGAAAGAGAGCGAACTGCCGCCGGATGCGGCGAACGTGGTCGGGTTCGCGAGGCTGGCATCGACTTTCTATGACAAGGCGGGCCTGCACGCTATCTGGCAAAAGCATCGCGACGCCTACGCGCGCCTGACCGAGCGCTACCACGAACCCCTCTCCAAGACCCTGTTCGATACTGAGATCTACCTGAAGCTTCCCTCCGCTGGCTATCTGGGCCGCGGCTTCACCGTGTATCTCGAACCCATGGGAGCACCCGGTCAAGTCAACGCCCGTAATTACGGCAACGATTACTATGTAGTCATTTCACCGGCTGGTTCCGAGTTGAAGATGGAGCAGATCCGGCACACGTACCTTCACTACCTGCTCGACCCCTTGTCTTTGAAATACCCGGCCTCGATCAAGCGGCTTGAGCCGCTTCTCGACTCCGTAAAGAGGGCTCCGATGGAGGAGGCATTCAAGATCGATACGTCCCTGCTGGTGACGGAGTGCCTGGTTCGAGCCGTCGAGATCCGCACCCAGGGCAGCAGTAAGACTCCAGAAGCGGTGCGCGCCGATGCGGTGGAAAAATCCATGGAGCAGGGCTTCATACTGACTCGTTATTTTTACGATTCCCTGGCTCAGTTCGAAAAGGATCCCGCCGGCATTCGCAGCGCGTACCTCGACTTGTTGGCCAACGTTGATGTTAAGAAAGAAGAAAAGCGCGCCGCTGAAACTCAGTTCGCCAGTGATGCTTCTCCGGAGGTGCTGAGCTTTTCCCGGCCGAGGGACCAACATCTCCTGCTCCTCGCCGAGAAACGGCTGGCTGCCGGCGACTTGAAGACCGCCCAGGACTTAGCCGAGCAGGCCCTGCGCGAGGGCCACGAAGATCCGGGCCGGGCGCTGTTCCTTCTGGCGCAGGTCGCCGCCGCCAACAAAGATATGGCTGGGGCCACGGGGTATTTTGAACGCGCCCTCAAAGTGGCCCAGGAACCGAAGGTGATTGCGTGGTCGCACATCTATCTCGGTAGAATTTTTGACCTCCAGGAGCGGCGTGAAAATGCCTTGGATCAGTATCACGCGGCGCTGAACACAGGTGGTACTCTGCCCGAAGTGAAAGCGGCGGCGGAGCGCGGTCTGCAGCAACCGTACGAGCCCCCGGCTCCTCGGCAGTAAGCCTTACTAGGAAAGTACCTCGATTCTCGCACGCGAGAGTCGCATCTCAAGGAGAGAGCATGAAGCAAGTAGCGATGATCGGTGCTGTGCTGGTAGTTGCGACTGGGAGCTTCGCGCAGTCCAACAGCAAGCCGACCACCCAAAGTCAACCTTCCGCGCAGGCCGCGACGCCGGCCACCGCGGTATCGCCGAAGCGTCCTCCGCAGGCCAAGACGCAACCGGAGTACGAAGCCTATAAGACGGCCATCGCCCTGACCGACGCGGCCGCGGCCGAAAAGGCGTCGGAAGATTTCGCCACGAAATTTCCCGACAGCGAACTGCGCGTCATGCTTTACAAGTCCGCGATGCGGAGCTACCAGCGCGCCGGCAATTCCGACAAGATTGTCGAAATGGGACGCAAGGGCCTCGCGCTCGACGGGGATGATCCCGAACTGCTCGTAACCGTCGCCAGCGAACTCGCTGAGAAAACGCATGACACCGACCTCGACAAGGACCAGCGTCTGGACGAAGCGATGAAGATGTCCCAGAAGGCCCTCCAGACCGTCGACACCGATATTTCGATCCCGCCCAACACTCCCCAGGATCAAGTCGACGCGTACAAAGGCCAGTTGCGTTCGTTCGCGTACTCCATCATCGGAACCCTGGAGTTCAAAAAAGATAACTTCGCCGGCGCCGAGACTGACCTGCGTAAGTCCGTCGACGCCTATCCCTCGCAGCCCGATCCGGTCGTAGTTCTTAGACTGGCAATTTCTCTGGATCGCCAGGGCAAATATCCCGAAGCGCTCAAAGAAGCCAATCACGCGGTCGATCTGACGCAGGATGGAACGAGCGCCGGCAAACTGGCGCGCCAGGAGCGCGATCGTCTCAACCAGTTGGTGGGCGGCAACGCCACGGCTCCTAAGCCGGCCACCCCTGACCAGCCGAAGAACTGACAGGCGATTCACAACGCACCAACCGCGGGGCTCGGACTCTCGAACACCAGTAGCCGGACCCCTCAAATCCGCATGAAAGCGAAAGAAATAGCGGCGCTGGAAGGGCTGTTGGGATATCACTTCCAGCGCCCTGAACTCCTCGATCAGGCTCTGACGCACAGTTCCCAGGCGCGAGAACTCGAAGCCTTGCAGACCCCAAAGGATGGCCTGCGCACCGGTGACAACGAACAGCTTGAGTTCCTCGGCGATGCCGTGCTGGCGCTGGTAACCGGCGAGGAACTGTTTCGCCGTTTTCCGGCTTTTCGGGAAGGGGAACTCTCCAAGTTACGGGCCCATCTTGTGAGCGAGAAGCATCTGATTCAAGTCGCGCAAAGCCTGGGCCTGGGAACTTACCTGCGGTTGGGGCGCGGCGAGGAAAAGAGTGGAGGGCGTGGAAAAACCGCACTCCTTGTGGATGCTCTGGAGGCTGTCCTGGCAGCCCTCTACCTGGATGGCGGCCTCGAAAATGCCCGCCGGTTCATTCTGCAAACCGTCATTGCCCCCGAACTTTCGCGCATGAATCCGGAAACCGCCGGCGTGCCAGTGATGGATTTCAAATCGGCTCTGCAGGAAACTTTGCAAGCCACCGGCCGGCCGCAGGCATCGTATGTATTGGTGAAAGAAGTCGGTCCCGAGCACAGCAAGACTTTCACCGTGGAAGTCCGGCTCTCTTCTGCGGGGCAGACGAAGGTGGAATTCATCGGACGAGCCGAGGGTTCCACGAAAAAGAAAGCGGAACAGGATGCCGCCCGGCAGGTCCTTGAACATTTAGCCTCCCTGCCACCGGTCGCCGAAGAGAAAGTTGCTCACAAGTCGCCTGCACGCCAGCCCCAATGATGACTCAACCCAATCCGCCCAGAGATGCGACCCCCGACTGGTTGACTTCGACGCAATCTCTGCTGGCTACGATCGTGATTGCGGTCTTCGTCATCACTTACATCGTGCAGGCGTTTCAAATACCTTCGCCCTCGATGGAAAACACCCTGTTGACGGGCGACTACCTGCTCGTCGACAAGCTTTGCTACGGCGGCGGCGGAATCGTCGACTCCATCATTCCGTATCGCTCGATCCGTCGCGGCGACATCATCGTCTTTCACTATCCGGTCAACCCGGCGCAACATTTTGTTAAAAGAGTGGTTGGGGTTCCCGGCGACCGCATTCACCTCGTCAACAAGCGAGTTTTCGTCAATGGGATTGCCTTGGCCGAACCCTACGTCCGCTATTTCAAAACGGAGCGCAATCCTTTTCGGGATGACTTTCCGCGTCTCGACGTTCTTGATCCGGGGATCAATGCCGACTGGTGGGTTCAGATGCCCAAACTGGTGGAGAGTGGTCAATTGATCGTGCCGGAAGGTCACTACTTCGCGATGGGCGATAATCGGGACGACAGCTCCGACAGTCGTTATTGGGGCTTCGTACCGCGCGAAAACATCATCGGGCGGCCTTTGCTGATCTACTGGTCGATCCGCAATACCGACAACGACCTGCCAATCCCGGCCTCGGTGGGTGATAAACTTTATCACTTCGCCTATGCGGTGACTCACTTCTTCCAAATCACTCGCTGGGACCGCACCTTTCACGTTGTCAGCTGAAGAAATCAACGTTGCCGATCACGGAACCGACAGAAATGGCTAAGAAAGACAATCCTCCCGTAGAGAAACAGAGCGAAACCACGGTGGAGTTTCTCGCCTCGCTGGCCGCCGTGCTGGTCACCGGCCTTTTCATTATCACGTTCATTCTTCAGGCTTTCGAGATTCCATCCAGTTCGATGGAAGATACCCTGCTGATCGGGGACCACGTCTTCGTGAATCGTGAACAGTTCGCGCCTCGAACGAATTGGATGGGGCCGCTGCTTCCTTACCGGGATATCAAGCGTGGCGATATCGTCGTGTTCCTCTCTCCCGCCGAACCGGGCCTGTACGTCGTGAAGAGAATCATGGGCATCCCCGGCGACCGCATCCATCTGCGCGATGGCATCGTGTACCGCAATGGAGAAAAACTGAACGAGCCCTACGTGATGCACAAGGGGCCCTTGTTCTACGATCCCTACCGCGACAACTTTCCCGCGATTCCTGCCTCCGACGCGTACAACGTATCTCCGGACTGGCAACTGCAGATGCGCTCCCACATCGAAGGCGACGATATCGTGATCCCGAAGGATAGCTATTTCGGCATGGGCGACAACCGCGACGTCAGCCTGGACAGTCGTTATTGGGGCTTCATCCCGAAGGAAAATGTCATCGGCCGCCCCATGTTCGTGTACTGGTCGTTCAACACTCCACCGGACCAGTACCGGCATACCGAATTCAGCGAGCGCATTGGCTTCCTTGTGCATGTGGTTGTCCATTTCTTCGACGAGACGCGCTGGCGTCGAACCTTCCGGGTCGTCCAGTGAACCTGCGCTCCAAACGCGGCGTGGTCCTCATGTGCACCGCGCTGGTCCTCGCCTTGTTTCTGGTAAGGCCGGGAGCAACCCGCCTCAAGACCCGCATCGCAAGTTCGATCGGCATGGCTCTGCAGCGGCGGGTTGACATCGACCGCGTGCACTTGCGCCTGCTTCCCCAACCGGCTTTTGACCTGGAAGGCTTTGTCGTTCATGACGATCCCGCCTTCGGCGCGGAGCCAGTTCTGCGCGCGCCGGACGTCGTGGCCTCCCTGCGTCTGAGTTCGCTGTTTCGAGGACGTCTTGAGATCTCACGTCTGAATCTCTCCGAGCCCAGCTTGAACCTCGTTCGCCGCGACGACGGCCGCTGGAACGTGGAAACGTTCCTCGAGCGCACTGCCAGCATTACCGTGGCTCCCACCAGTAAGAGCCCCTCCGAGTCACGCCCCGCCTTCCCCTATATCGAAGCGGATCGCGCCCGCATCAACTTCAAGTTTGGTCCGGAAAAAAAGCCGTTCGCCGTGACCGACGCCAAATACTCCTTCTGGCAGGATTCGGAGAACGCATGGGGCATGCGCCTCAGAGGTCAGCCCGTACGCACCGACTTCAACCTGAGCGATACCGGACAGCTCAATATAGATGGAACGTGGCAGAGGGCCGCCACGCTTCGCGAGACGCCGATCCAGTTCAACCTGCAATGGGATGGAGGGCAGCTAGGGCAGCTGACCAAGCTGCTGTCAGGCGAGGATAGAGGCTGGCGAGGGGCAGTGCGTCTCTCCGTCGCCTTAACGGGAGCGCCCGCGGACCTGGTGGTTCGCGGCGATGGATTTCTCGAGGACTTCCATCGCTACGACATCACCGACAACAGGCCTTTGGAACTCAAGAGCCATTGCGACGCGCATTACAACCTTGCGGATCGCAGCCTTCGCCAGATTCTGTGCCAATCGCCGGCAGGCGATGGTGCGCTCGCCCTGACGGGAGAAGTAACCAACCTGCTCGGTCCCCGTCATTTCGAACTGCAGTTGACTGCGGACAAGGTTCCCCGTTGACGCCATGCTCGCCGTCGTCCGCCGCGCCAAGAAGAATCTCCCGGACGATCTGCGAGCGACCGGAACGGTACAGGCTAAGCTCAATGCGCGCGCCAGTGGGCCTCCCAATTCGATCTTCTTCGAAGGCGGCGGCCAGACCAGCAATTTCCACCTGCAATCGGAGGCGGCGAAAGCCGACCTGGCGCTGGACGTTGTTCCCTTCTCGCTGGTGTCAGCTTCCGCGGGTAAAACAGCAAAAAAGGTGCTCGCTCGCCGCGACACGGGCCCGGCACACGAACCCGACGAACCGCACTTGTCGTTCGGTCCCCTCTTTCTCAAGCTCGGGCGCCCTGCCCCGGCTTTAGTGCACGGGTGGGTCGCGCGCGCTGGATACAGCATTTCGGTGAAAGGCGAGTCGGACCTGCAGCGACTGCTGCAGGTCGCTCGGATCTCCGGTATCCCGGTGGCGCATCCCGCGGCGACTGGCTCTGCCAAGCTCGATCTGCAGATCGCCGGAGAATGGGCAGAATTCGCGGGCCCTGTGACTACCGGAACCGCCGAACTGCACTCGGTCCGGGCACAGATCCGCGGCTTGAATGGACCCGTGGACATTGCCTCAGCCCGAATCACCCTGGGAGAGTCGGCGACCAAGATCGAGGCTGTTTCAGCTTCGTTCGCCGGCACACAGTGGACGGGGGATCTGTCTTTGCCGCGCCCATGCTCGGCGGCCTCAACGTGCGCGGTGACCTTCGACCTGCACGCCGATGAAATCTCCACCGACCGTCTGAATGACTGGCTGAATCCAAATCCTCCTCGGCGACCCTGGTACCGCTTCTCGTCGGGGACCGCCCCCGGCGCCCGCTCCTTCCTCGCGGCAATCCACGCAAATGGCACCTTGGCTGCCGACCGCGCTGTGCTTCGAAATTTGGTGGCTACGCGGGTCGCTGCCAAGTTGTCCCTGGACCAGGGAAAACTGCGCTTCTCGGATCTGCGGGCTGACATACTGGGCGGAAAACATCATGGGGAATGGCGGGCCGATTTCACTGCCAAGCCCCCGGTGTACTCCGGCAGCGGCGCGCTAGACGGCATCTCCCTGGCCCAACTGGCCGACGCCATGCACGACCACTGGATCACCGGGGCTGCCAATGCCAAGTACCAGATTGACTTGAACGGTTTTTCCGCTGCGGATCTGCTCGCGTCCGCCAAGGGCAGCCTGCAGTTTGATATGCGAGATGGGGCGCTTCCCCACATTGTGCTCTCCACCGCTCCGCTGCGAGTCCGGCGCTTTACTGGGCTGCTGGCTGTCCATCAAGGCGAAATCGAATTGCAGGAGGCCACCCTGAATTCACCTACTGCCAGCTACACCGTAACCGGAAAAGCCTCGCTGAACCGGAAACTCGATTTCAAACTGGTTCCCGATGGCTCGCCCGGAATGGCCGTTACCGGCACACTCTCCGATCCGCACGTAGCTCCCGCTCACCGCCCGGAAACGGAAGCGGCTCTCAAGCCCTGATTTTCCCGACGCCCTGCCTCCCCAGTTCTGGAAAGTGGCGCGTTGAACCGCATTTGCCGCGGGCGTTTCTGTCATAATCGACCTCTGAGTTCATGGACCTCTCCTACGCAGCGCTGCAAGGCAGGTTGGCTAAATGGGGCCTTTGGCCGCGCACTCGTGTGGCCTGGGCAGCCTGGTATGCCTTGGGCCTGGCCCTGCTTCTTTTCTTGCTCCAGCAGTTGTTTGCCGTCCTAAAACTCTCCTGGGGCGAAAGCCTTGGCGGTTGGGTTAGCTTCCTCAGCTTCATTGCAATTCTCTTCTTCTGTGTCCTGGCTTTTCGCTGGCTCAAAAACAGGATCCTGTGGCGCCTGCGCAATCGCCTGATCGTCACCTATGTATTCATTGGGGTCATCCCCACCCTGCTGTTGTTCGCAATGGCTTTTGCAACCCTTTACTTGTTCGCCGGGCAGTTCGCGAATTTCATCGTGACATCTGAGATCCATCTGCAATTGCAAAACGTCGAGGCCGTAAACTCTGCAATCGCGAACGAGCTTGCTATCCGGCTGCAGCGTTCGGAACCGCCTACCATTGCGCTGCTCGAAAGCCTGCGGAAGACTGACGTGATCTGGAAACATCGCGACGTCTGTGCCTGGTATGGCGCAAAAACCCTGCCCGTGTGTGGCGATGCCAAGGGCCAAACTCCCTTTGCACAACCTTCCTTCATCCGCGGCTCTTTCAGTGAGATCGTTCGCGATCATGGCAATCTCTACTTGCGCACTGCCAATGTGTTGTCGGTGCGCTCGGAAATGCTGACGGTTGTCTCCAGCGAGGCACTCGATCAGGAACTCGTGCAGGAGATTGCGAAGAATCTCGGCGAAATCACTTTGTACGGCACCGGTCTGGTGCTGCAGGAGCCGGCGGCGCGATCCGAGACTGACACCAGTCCCGCCAACTCCGCAAGCAGCCCAACAACAGGAGTTCCTCCGACTGCGGTTCCCGATGAAAAAACCGGCGTGAACATCGAGGGCAGCGAAGTTCCGCCTGCGACGTTCACTGCGGGCACGGTTCCGGCCGCCGCCAGCATGTTCGATCACCAGATCACCTTTGGCACGCCGTTGCCCGTAATCAACTGGCAAACGGGCGATCGTGAGCAACGCTCGCCTTTGGTGAAGGTACAAACTCGGCCTTCCGTGCTATACAACCGACTGTTTGCCGCCTTAGGAGATTTTGCCAAGGGCGTGGAGCTGATTCTTCTGGCGATCGCCATCGTACTGGCCGTGATCGAATTGCTCGCCCTTGTCATTGGCACGAGCCTCACCCGTTCCATCACCGGCGCCGTCGCCCAACTGTACCGGGCCACGCAACACATCGATCGTGGAGACTTCAGTCATCGCATTCCGGTGAAGTCGAGCGACCAGCTTGCGGAGTTGGCAAACTCCTTCAACACCATGACGGCGTCCATCGAAAGGCTGATCCTTGAGCAGAAGGAAAAGCAACGCCTCGAAAATGAGCTGGTAATCGCACAGGAGGTCCAGGCCCAGCTTTTCCCCAAGGAAGTCTCCCAGCTCGAATCTCTGGAAGTTCATGGCTTCTGTCGCCCGGCGCGCACCGTGAGCGGCGACTACTATGATTTCCTGACGGTGAATACCGATAAGCTGATCCTCGCCGCCGGCGATGTCAGTGGAAAAGGAATTTCCGCCGCTTTGCTGATGGCCACGATCCACTCCGCCGTGCGTGCCTACAGCATGGAGGGCATGCCCCTTACGCGTGAACCGGTGGCAATCGGAGCGGCGTCCGGTTCCGGAATGATGCTGGCCTCCGGGGTCGAAGGCGTCGAAGTCTCTCCCGGTGCGCTACTTTCCCTGCTCAATCACCAGCTCTACGAAAGCACTCCGCAGGAGAAGTATGCGACGCTATTTCTGGCAGTTTATGACGGGAATTCGCGGAAGTTGACCTACAGCAACGGCGGCCACCTGCCTCCCGTCATCATCAGTGATGACGGTTCGATTCGTCGGCTAGAGGCCGGCGGCATGGTAGTGGGGCTGTTCGACCATCTGTCTTTCGAGGAAGGCTCCGAGCAACTCAAGCCCGGCGAGATCTTCATCGCCTACAGCGACGGCATCACCGAGCCGGAAAACGATTTCGGGGAGTTCGGCGAGCAACGACTCGTCAACCTGGTCCGCGAGCATCGAACCCGCCCCCTCGCCGAGATCACGGAACTCGTGACCGCGGCCGTCGACGACTGGATCGGTGACCAGGAGCAGCCGGACGACATCACCCTTGTGCTCGCACGAGCCCGCTAGACGTCGATTGGGGCGGAGGGTGGCTCCGAACCGGCACCTCCGGGAAGTCTCCCGGCACATGATTCGCCGCCGGAGATACACTCCCCGGCACTTCATCTCGACAGTGCCCCTTGCTTTCATCTATATCCGGTTGTGAGGTAGCTCACCACCTCGTGTGGTTCGAATCACTGCCGCAAGCCTCCCGGGATCGTCTAATCGGCTATGGGCTGGCCTTCCGTTCGCCTGTCCAGGGACTCCCAAGGTCCCATCGAGGTATGTAAATCATGAATGAACATCATGATCTGTTGAAGTGCCCGTTGTGCGAGGGGCATGGAGAAGTTCGTTGCGCCCAACTGATTGAGTTTTTCTCCGATCCCAATCTCAAATCCAGAATCGATGCCTATCTGGCCCAAATCGCCCAGCCAGTTGAAGAGACTGCCGAACTGGTAGGTGCCGGTCGGGAATCGCGTGACTTCCAGAAAGACGTCCACTGCTGGAACCCGCAGCTCCCCATGTGGCGCAGGAGCCCGAAAGAGTGAATTCGAATTGGTATAGAGTCCGGCGCCGAACCGGGTCGCCGAGCGCAGTTCGAAGGTGTAGAGTTACTAACCGCAGCCCTTATAAATCAAGGAGGTTTTCGATATGAGTGCAGGTACGCTGACACCGTCCGAAACTCGAGTCTCGGGCGATTACATTGAACAGGTTATGACCCAGGTGAAGGCAAAGAATCCCGCCGAGCCTGAGTTCCACCAAGCTGTACAGGAAGTCTTCGAGTCTCTGCGACTCGTTCTGCAGCGGCATCCCGAGTACCGCGACGCCCGGATTCTGGAACGCGTGGTAGAACCCGAGCGCGTAATCATGTTCCGCGTTCCATGGTTCGACGATCAGGGCAAGATCCAGGTCAATCGTGGTTTCCGCATTGAGATGAACAGCGCCATCGGCCCCTACAAGGGCGGCCTGCGCTTCCATCCGTCGGTCACGCTCGGCATCCTGAAGTTCCTGGCATTTGAACAGGTCTTCAAGAACTCGCTCACCACGCTGCCTATGGGCGGCGGCAAGGGCGGATCGGATTTCGATCCTAAGGGCAAGAGCGACAATGAAGTCATGCGCTTCTGCCAGAGCTTCATGACCGAACTCTATCGCCACATCGGTCCCGACACCGATGTTCCGGCAGGCGATATTGGCGTGGGTGGACGCGAAATCGGATTTCTGTTCGGCCAATACAAGCGTCTCGCCAATGAATTCACCGGCGTGCTCACCGGCAAGGGCCTGAACTGGGGAGGTTCGCTTATTCGTCCCGAGGCTACTGGCTACGGCTGCGTCTATTTCGCTGCCGAGATGCTGAAGACCCGCAAGGACTCTCTCGAGGGCAAGCTCTGCCTGGTCTCCGGCAGCGGAAACGTTTCGCAGTACACCATTGAGAAACTTCTTGATCTGGGCGCGAAACCCCTCACCGTGTCCGACTCCAATGGCGTCATTTGCGATCCCGATGGCATCGACCGCGAGAAGCTGGCTTATGTCATGGAACTCAAGAACTCGCGCCGCGGCCGTATCCGTGAATATGCCGACAAATTCAAGAAGGCAATCTTCATGGCCACCGACGTCAAGTCCGATCACAATCCGCTCTGGAACATCAAAGCGGACTGCGCGTTCCCGAGTGCCACCCAGAATGAGATCAATGCCAAGGACGCGGCGAATCTCATCAAGAACGGCGTCAAGGTGGTCGCCGAGGGCGCGAACATGCCCAGCACCCTCGAGGCTACCAAGCTGTTCCTGGAAAACGGGATTCTGTATGGTCCCGCGAAGGCCGCCAATGCCGGCGGCGTCGCGACCTCCGGTCTCGAGATGGCGCAGAACAGCGCGCGCTTGAGCTGGACTCGCGCCGAGGTCGACGATCGCCTGCACAAGATCATGATCGCGATCCACGACAACTGCTTCCGGACCGCCGAAAAATACGGCACGCCCGGCAATCTGGTAAACGGCGCCAACATCGGCGGCTTCCTGAAAGTGGCCGATTCCATGCTGGACCAGGGGCTCGTCTAAGCCTCTTGTCGCCAGAACACCGTCAGGCGGGGTGGACGAACTCCTCCCCGCCTGTTTCTATATGGAGCAACCCAGGATCGGGCCATGAGCACGAAACCGGTACTCGACGCGGGAATGGACGCGCAGAGGCTCTTCGAGGGCTTCGAGAACCTCATGCCCTTCCGCGTGCGCGATATCCTGCTGGTTTCCAGCCTCTACGATTCTTTCATCCTGAAGGAGGACGGCCGCCTCAATGAACTCCTGATCGGAGAATCGCTGGAACTCAATCTCCAGCAGATCCCCAGCATCGCGCAAGTTTCCACCGGAAGCGAGGCGCTGGCGCTGCTGCGCTCTCAAGCCCGATTCAACCTGGTCGTCACCAACCTTGAGGTCGGCGACATGGACGCGGCCCGCCTTGCCCGGAATATCAGGCAATCCGGCCTGGATATTCCCATCGTCGTCCTCGCCTACGACTACCGCGAACTCAAGCACTTCGTGGCTCGCAATCCCGCGAGTGATATCGAACGTGTATTTTTGTGGCAGGGCAATGTCCGCATGCTCATCGCCATCGTTAAGTACGTCGAGGACAAGCGCAACGCGCCGCACGACACTGCTGCCATCGGGGTGCCAATCATCCTGGTGGTCGAAGATAACATTCGCTATTACTCGTCGTTCCTGCCGGTCATCTACACTGAGTTAATTTCCCAGTCGCGCAGAGTCATCCAGGAAGGAATCAACGTCGCCCACAAACTCCTGCGGATGCGGGCACGCCCGAAGATTCTGCTCGCCTCAAGTTACGAGGAAGCAGAACAGCTGGTCATGCAGTATCGGAACTACCTGCTGGGCGTCGTGTCCGACGTGGAATTCCCGCGGCGCGGCGAATTGAGCGCGGAAGCCGGCTTCGAATTGGCGCACTTGATCCGGGAAGCGGTCCCGGACGTGCCCATCGTCTTGCAGTCCAGCCGCACCCAGTTCCGGGAGCGCGCTCTGGCGGAACGTCTTTCGTTCTTGCGCAAGCGCTCGCCCACTCTGCTGGCTGACTTGCGTCACGTGCTCACGGAGCAGTTCGGCTTTGGCGATTTCGTTTTCCGGCTCCAGGATTTCTCAGAAGTCGGACGCGCCAGCGACCTCGGCGGCCTCGAAACCATGCTTCAGCAAGTGCCGGCCGAGAGCATCGCCTACCACGCACAGCGTAACCACTTCTCGCACTGGCTCATGGCCAGAACGGAATTCGCCCTCGCCCAGAAACTCCGGCCTCGCAAAGTATCCGACTTCGCCAGCACCGAGCACCTGCGCAGCGATCTGATTGCGTCCATCGCGGATTATCGCAGCGAACAGAGCGAAGTCCTGATCGGAGATTTCAGCCCCGCTGCCCTGGCATCGACCGATGCTTTTTTCCTGCGCATCGGGGTCGGGTCCCTCGGCGGGAAAGCGCGCGGACTCGCCTTCATGCGGCACCTCTTACGCAAACATCGCTTCTCCCGTCTGTTCCCCCATGTGAGGGTGACCGTTCCACCCGCCGTTGTCCTGGCGACCGATGTATTCGACCGCTTCTTGAGCGAGAACGACCTCGCCGACTTCGCCCTCAACTGCACCGAGGATGCCCAGATCGAACGCCGATTCCTCGAAGCCTCACTGCCGGCTTCGGTGCGGAACCATCTCCTCGAGTTCCTGAGTGAGGTGCGCTATCCGCTGGCCGTGCGTTCTTCCAGTCTGCTCGAAGACTCGCAGTACCAGCCCTTTACCGGCGTCTATGAGACTTTCATGCTGGGCAACCAGCACGCTGAACTCTCTGTACGGCTGGAACAGCTCATGGAAGCAATCAAACGCGTCTACGCTTCCACTTTCAGCCAGCATGCAAAAGCATATGTACGGGCGACGCCCTACCGTCTCGAAGAAGAAAAGATGGCGGTCATCCTCCAGCAGGTAGTGGGCGCGTCCCACGACAATCGTTTTTACCCGGACTTTTCCGGGGTCGCGCGCTCCTACAACTTCTACCCCGTCCCGCCTATGAACTATCGCGATGGCATTGCCGCGGTCGCCCTGGGGCTTGGACGCGCGGTGGTGGATGGCGGCAAGTGCCTCGCATTTTGCCCACGCTATCCCCGGCACATCCTTCAGTTTTCGTCCGTAGAAGACATCCTGACGAATTCCCAATCGGATTTCTGGGCTCTTGAACTGAACCACGCAGACCGCGGCAACCAGGACCCGACCGCAAACCTGCGGGAAGCTCGCTTCGGGCTGGATGCCGCAGAGTCGGATGGCACCTTGTACGCCCTGGCCTCGACCTACTCCGCGGACAATCACGTCGTCTACGATGGCGTCAGCCGGTCGGGCACTCGTCTGGTGAGTTTTGCACCCGTCTTGAAGCACGGCGTCTTTCCGCTGGCCCCGCTCCTCGAGCAACTCACGAGAATGGCTGAAGAGGCATTCGGCCGGCCCGTCGAAATCGAGTTCGCCGTCCGCCTTCCGCAAAAGCCCGGCGATTCCGCGGACTTTGGATTTCTCCAGGTCCGCCCACTCGTTCTATCGCGCGAGGGTGAAGAGCTTCGTTTGGATGAGGTCGATCCCGCTAGTCTCGTCTGTCAGAGTTCCAAAGTGCTGGGCAATGGTCGGATCACAGATCTACGTGACGTGGTAGTGGTCGATTTTCATCGCTTCGAGCGGGCCCGCAGCAAAGAAGTGGCCGGTGGGGTGGCCCATTTCAACGCGCAGTTGAACGCGCAGGGTCGTCCGTACCTCTTGATCGGTGTAGGGCGTTGGGGTTCGACCGAACCCTGGCTAGGAATTCCCGTGGAATGGGACGAGATCTCGGGAGCCCGGGTCATCGTCGAAGCCGGATTCCGCGACTTTCGCGTCACCCCGTCGCAAGGCAGCCATTTCTTCCAGAATCTCACTGCCTTCCAGGTCGGCTATTTCACCGTGAACCCCGACGCCGGCGAGGGCTTCGTCGACTGGCAGTGGTTAGCGTCAACCCCCTCCGTAAACGAGGACGGTTGCGTGCGCCACCTCCGCTTCGAGACCCCGCTCGTGGTTGTCATGAACGGCAGAACCAGCCAGGGACTGATCTTCAAACCGGCAGAATCCACGTAGGCCCAGGCGCCCTCGTCTGGGCAGCCGAGCGCCAGTTCGGCCAATTTCCCTGCCTGCAACAACCTAGCCGGGCGTTGCCCGGCTGGGCAGACGAGAGCGTCTGCCCCAACGTGACCCGGCTCGCCCTAGCGCGTGACCCGCATCACAGCCCGGTTTGACATGATTCCCCCACAATCAGGACGAGTACATACGGGGTGTCCGTGTTCAAGATCGTTCACGCAGCCTTTATTGCCCCTGGAATCAAGCGTTTCGTCATCGAAGCCCCGCGCATTGCCCGCAAGCAGAAGCCGGGCCAGTTCGTCATCCTGCGGCTCTACGAGCAGGGCGAGCGCATCCCCCTGACCATCGAACGCTCCGATCCTGAGCGCGGCACCATCAACATCGTGGTGCAGTCGATCGGGAAAACCACCCACCTGCTCAACTCCTTCGAAACCGGCGACCGCATCCTCGACGTCGTCGGGCCGCTCGGCAAGCCTTCGGAGATCGAGAAGTTCGGCACCGTGGTCGTCATGGGCGGCGGCGTCGGCACGGCCATGGCGTATCCCACCGCAGCAGCCCTGAAGAAAGCCGGCAATCGCGTCATCTCGATCGTCGGCGCGCGCAACAAAGACCTGGTCATCCTGGAGAAGCGAGATGCGCGAAGTCAGCGACACCCTCATGATCACCACCGACGACGGCAGCTACGCCGACAAGGGCTTCGTCACCGACAAGCTGCGCCAGCTTGATCAACAACGGCACGCGCATCGACCTGGTGCTGGCCGTCGGGTCCGATCCCGATGATGAAGGCGGTCGCCGACGTGACCCGCAAAGAACGCATTCGCACCATCGTCAGCCTGAACCCGATCATGATCGACGGCACCGGCATGTGCGGCGGTTGCCGCGTGCTGATCGACGGCAAAAGCGAATTCGCCTGTGTCGATGGTCCGGAGTTCGATGCGCACCGCGTGAACTTTGAAGTGCTGGTCCAGCGCAACGCGATGTATCGCGAAGCCGAGCGCAAATCGATGGCAGAGTTCCAGCACGAAATCGAGATCAAGCGGCAGTCGATGCGAGCAGGAACTCGACAGCTTTGCGCCTCGAGCGGAGGCCAGCCGATGACGCCACCAGCCAAGATAGCCTTCGCTGAATCCGCTGCCGCTCAAAGAGCGCATGAAGATGCCGCGGCAGCACATGCCCGAGCAACTCGCCGCAGCTGCGCGCTACCAACTTCACCGAAGTCAATCTGGGCTACTCGACGGAACTGGCGCGGCAGGAAGCCCTGCGCTGCCTGGAATGCGCCAAGCCGGCCTGCACGGACAAGTGCCCGGTCGGCGTGAAGGTGCGCGAGTTTGTGCAACTGATCGTGGCCGGCGACTTCCTGGGCGCCGCTGCCAAGATCCGCGAAGACAACGTTCTTCCCGCCATCACCGGACGCGTCTGCCCGCAGGAAGACCACTGCGAGGGCGGCTGCCTGATGGGCAAGAAAGTGCAATCGCTCGGCATCGGCTACCTCGAACGCTTTGTCGCGGACTACGAGCAGCAGCACCTGGATTTCAACAATATCCAAAAGGCTCCGCCTACCGGGAAGAAGGTGGCCATCGTCGGCAGCGGCCCCTCCGGTCTCACCGCCGCGGGGGATCTGGTGCAGAAAGGCCACCAGGTCCACGTCTTCGAGGCGCTGCACGAAGTCGGCGGAGTTCTCGTCTACGGCATTCCCGAGTTCCGGCTTCCCAAGCAGATCATCCGCGAACAGGTCGACTACATGCGCGCCATGGGCGTCGAGTTCGAGACGGACGTCGTGGTCGGGCGAACCGTCACCATCGATGAACTGATGGAAGAAGAAGGCTATGACGCGGTCTTCATCGGCACCGGCGCCGGATTGCCGCAGTTCATGGGCATCCCCGGCGAGCACCTGAACGGCGTTTACTCTGCCAACGAATTCCTCACGCGCATCAACCTGATGCACGCCTACGAATTTCCGCGCTACGACGAACCCATGGTCGATCTGGCCGGCAAGCACGTCGCCGTCATCGGCGGTGGCAACACGGCGCTCGACGCCATCCGCTCGGCGCTTCGCCTGGGCGCAGGCAAAGCCTATGTGCTCTACCGCCGCAGCGAGGCTGAAATGCCGGCGCGCGCCGAAGAAGTCAAACATGCGAAACAGGAAGGCATCGACTTCCAGGTGCTCACCGCGCCGGTCGAGTTCCTGTCCGATGGTCAAGGTTGGCTGAAGGCTGCCCGCTGCGTGCGCATGGAACTGGGAGAACCCGACGCGTCGGGCCGACGCCGACCCGTCCCGATCGCCGGCTCAGAGTTCGATCTGCCCTTGTCAGTCGCGGTGATGGCCATCGGCACCAGCGCAAATCCCATCGTCCAGAGCACCACGCCCGGCCTCGAGACCAACAAGCGCGGCTATATCAATGCCAATGCGGACACGCAACGGACGTCGCGCAAGGGAGTTTTCGCCGGCGGCGACATCGTGACCGGCAGTGCGACCGTGATTCTGGCGATGGGCGCGGGACGCCGCGCAGCCAAGTCGATTCATGAGTATCTGACAACAGGCGCCTGGTGAGAATCCCAGGCGCCGTGTTGAGTTTGAATTTAGACCTGATTGTGAGGCACAAGATGAGAAACCAACTGTCTTTTTCTACGTTTGATCCGCTGTTTTCCGATGCGCCCACCCTCTGCGATATCTGCGAGACAAAGCCATCGGTTTTCCAATTCGAGAATTGCAGCGCTGAACAGAACTCCGAAGATCGCCCGGTGAAAGGTTTCTGTTGCGCACCCTGTGCGACACAACTTCTAGATAAATTGCAGGATACAGAGTCCCTCGTGTGGGCAGAAGAGGAAGCTTCCGTGCAAAGAGATGGAATCGATGTCTCTGAGTTCCACACTCGCCGTCTGGCAACCTTTGGGACTCCTGGCCGGAACTGACTGGCGCCGCTCCGTCTTCTAAAAAGAAAAGGCGGTCAGCTTTCGCTGTCCGCCCTTTCCCATCAGGAGGCTTGGTTCTTTTCTTTCCTGATCCTACGAAGGCCCACTTTCCGAAGCCAGATCACCTAGGGTCGTACTGGTCGACTCGATTCACTTACGCGGAATCACCTTCAGGTTGTCGGTTACCTGCTGACCCTTTTCCATCCCTCCCACCAGCACCAATCCCTCGCGCGTGACCAGCAGTCCGCGATGGTCCATGGTCGGATCGGGAGTGTCTTCGTTGACGGTCTGCCATTGCCCACTGCGTGCATCGAAGGCAAACGTAACCGCGGATGGTTCCGCCGGGTGCCCGTCATAACCAATTCCGTTGTAGTTGTAGGGCGTATCGCTTCCGCCCGAGAAGTAGATTTTGTGCTCCTTCTCGCTCGCGCCTGCCGCAATCCGGTACCGCGCCGTTCCCGGATGCTCCGGCAACTTCGTCCATTGGATCTTGGCGATGTCCTTGTGATCGATCTTGCCGATCCAACATTCGTCGGAAGCCACGTAAGACCCTTCTGCATTCCTGTGCACACCATCCACGTAGACAATCGTGTCATCGAGGACACCGCCCGCGTGCCCGAATACGGCCGCCCCAGGAATTGCAGTGGCTGGTTGCCATTTGTCCTTCTCGATGTCGTATACCTGCACATTGGAAACCGCGTCCCGTCGCGATCCGCCGCCGACTACGTACAAGTAGCGATCGCGGTACACGCCCACCACGGCGTCGTGGACCGCCACCGGCAGATCTGTCCCGCGGTACCATCGTTGTCCCGCCGGTTCGTACACTGAGACATCGGAGACTGTAATTTCACCACCATGGCCATCGACCGTGTAGCCGCCCAGCAGCAGGATCTGCCCGCGCGCGCTGATCGCTGACGCCCCGATCCGGCCCGCGGGCCCCGGAACGGGACGCAGTTCGCTCCATTTCCCAGCATTGAGATCCAGTACAAAAGCTCGGTTCGTGATCGAATCCCAGGTCTTCTTTGCGCCGATTCCCATGAATGAATAGAGGCCTTCATGCTTGCCGGCTTTCGCGCTGGCCACCGCGTTGTCGGAGACCGGAACCGGAAGCGGCGCCAATTGCGCGAAGGCCGCAGGCAGGACCTGCGACAGGTACACGATAGCCAAAGTCAAGATCCGCTTACTCATTCTGGGCATGCTCATTACCCTTCGCTTCAGAACCAACTGTGGTTGCGGTAGGCGCGATACTCGTCTCCAAATCTCGCTTCGAGCACACGAGCTTCCTTGCGGGCGCGAAAGACCTGGATCAACACCAGAACAACCAGCCACACCCACAAACGCGGGATCTGCAGAATCAGGAACATGCCCGCAATGGCAATCGTGCCGAAGACGTAGATGGGATTCCGTATCTTCGAATACAAACCATGCGTCACCAGCTTTTTCGCCCGCGGAAAGACCGAAAACGACTGTCCCAACTGGAGCCTTGCCGTAAATACAAATGCCATGCCTACCACCAGCAGCACTGATCCCACCATCCTCTGTGGGATCCAAGCCCCCGGCCAGAATGCCAGCAGGGCCAGCAACACCAGAGTGGCCAACGCTTGAGAGCCCAGAAACACGTAGAACTTCAGGTCCGCCATGACGCGTTACACGACCAGTCCCTGCCGAACACCGTGGATGAAGTCGGTGTAGGGAGGTACATGACCGGCCTGCCGCATATCAGTCGCAATCTGGCCTCGGTGATATGCCGAGTGCATGAATACGTGCGTCAGGATGTCGCGCACAGAACTCGTCCAGGACTCCCCCTTGCTGTTCTTGTAGGACACCGTTCGATCGAGTGAACCGGCTGTGTCGCCAGCCAGGTAGTCGCGCCACGAAACCGATAGCAACCGCGCCTGCTCCTCGCACTGTTCCAGCGAAAGCTCGGGCCACACCGGAAGCGGGGACGGCCTTTGCAAGAGGCGCGCCAGCCAGACATGTTCAGCAGCCACGACGTGGGCCAGCAGTTTCAACGACCGCGCGGGCGGGCCGCCGGCCGCGCGAAACGAGCCAATCACCTCCAGGTTCGCCCATTCGTCATAGTTGACTAGCTGCCGGTAATGTTGAAGCAGGTTCATCCTGGAGATCTCATGCACTTACTTGCGGCTGGACTTCGCGATCTTCTCCACTTGCTGCAAGTGATTCAAATCGTGCCCTGCAAACATCCGCACAATATGGGCTATCGTTTCCTTGCCCCGCTCCGAATGCATCCCGTGGTTTTCCCACAGCTTACGCGGCACCGACTTTAAAAGCGACAGGTTGCTCTCCCGCAGCACCCGAAAGACCTTCAGGGAATGCTTCGGATCCCGCTCCTCGTAGCGGAACGTCTTCGCCCACACATCCTGATCGAACGCCTGGATCGGCGTGCCGTCAGCCCCGAGAATCAGCCGCATCCGCCAGCTGCCCACCACCTCGGTATCCGCAAGGTGAGCCAGGATCTCCGCAATCGACCATTTTCCGGGCGCCGGACGCCGCCGGATTTGCTTCTTGCTGAGGGGCTTGATCAGCTTCTCTATCTTCTTTGCCGTGCTTTTCTGGACCTTCAGGGGATCTTTCCCCTCCACGTGCCCGAGGATTCGCTGGATGTACTGCTGCGCGGTTTCTTTCATGGATGCATTGGTCCTTTCAGACTCCGTCGTCGGACGATTTCACAGTTCCGAAATCTTCGCGCGTTGTCCTACTCGAAGGCGACGACTCCGCGCCAGGAACGAAAAATTATACATGTGCGGAGGGCGGCGTCGTTCCGCATGGCTGCTGAAGTCGGTCGGAATCCCGCACGCCTTTTAACAGATTATTCACATTCGCCATTTACAATGGTCTGTCCAGCTGTGCTTCCCGCTGCGATCGATCACGTCCCCCGAAGGGCAGGCGATGCCTACAAGACCAGCCCGCGCAGGAAAACCCGTAGCCGAACCCAAGCCAGCAAGGCCTAAGGCCAAAGCAAAGGACGCGGACGCCAAATCCAAGGCCAATAGCACGCAAGCCGAACTTATGCGCATGGCTCTCAAGGCCTGCCTCATCGCTCGGGATGCCACCTTCAACATCCAGGACTTGTTGACCAACTCTTCCCGGATGGCGTTTCTCGCAATCCGCGATTGTGAGAAGGAACTGGACCAGCTCGAACGCCTGATTGACGAGCAACTCCCCGGCGCCATTACCCGCGTCAACGAACGCAAAGCTCGCCAGTTGCTCGCGTGTTTGAAGTGCATCACGGATCTTGAACGCATCGGCGACTTGCTGTTGAGTGTGGCGCAGCGGGTGCAGGCTCGCAGTGGCCAGGTTTCCGGCAGCGACGTGCGTCATCTCGTCCAGATGTCCGCCATCCTGCATGACATGCTCGAAGACATTCACCGTGGCTTTGTTTCCCTCGATTTGGAAAATGCCCGCAAGGTGCTGCGCATGGATGCCGAACTGGACCGGATCTGCCACGCCATGTTCCAGCGGCATCTGGCCGACAATATCCGGGAGAAGGACTCTTTAGGCTTTGACGTCCTCTTGATGGCTCAGGCGCTCGAACGTTGCGGCGATCACACCAAGAACCTGGCCGAGGAACTCTACGGCCTGATAGAGGGGCACACGCTCCGCCATCCACCCAAGAGAGTCCTGGCTCCCTAGCCCTCAGCTCAAACATCGAACTCCCTGGCGGCCAGCCTGCTTCCTGGAAGGACCTCCCTCCCTTGTGTACAAATTAATAGGCCGTTAACATTCGCGACACACTCATGCAACATTCGGGCCTTACAGTCTGAATAGGGGTCGTGCCTCCGCCCGTCTGCGACTCGCTGCGGCATGGTTGATTCGCTCTCGACGGAAACGACGCAACCAGTGAGTCAAGCTACCGAACTGCAGGCCGCTTTCAACACGCACCGCCATCGCATCTTCGTCGTCGAAGACGAAGAAGACATCGCGCGCCTCATCCGGCACAATCTCGAGGCCGCTGGTTACGAGATCCAGACCTTTGCCAGCGGCTCCGCGGTTCTCGGGCGCGCACTTTGCGACCAGCCGTCGCTTTTCCTGTTGGATGTCATGCTCCCGGGAACGAACGGCTTTGATCTCTGCCACCAGATTCGCTTGACGGCCACTCTGGCCAGGACCCCGGTGATTTTCCTCACCGCCAAGATCGACGAGTCCGACCGGGTCAAGGGTCTCGAACTCGGCGGCGACGACTACATCACCAAACCCTTCAGTCCTCGCGAATTGGTCGCCCGCGTGCGTACCGTGCTCCGCACTCAGCGCGAAACTCCGCCTCCGGAAACTCTGAAACTTGGTGATCTTGAGATCGATGCCTCTTCCATGACGGTGAGGGTTGAAGGCCGAACCGTACTGACCACCGTGCGCGAATTTCGCTTGCTCGAGTACCTGGCGGCGCACCGCGGGCGTGTCTTCACACGCGATCAGATCCTCGATGCGGTCTGGAAGGAAACTGCCTTTGTCACGTCGCGGTCGGTGGACGTCTACATCCGCCGCCTGCGCGAGAAAATCGAAAGCGATCCCTGTCATCCCCGCTACCTGAAAACCTTGCGCGGAGTCGGCTACCGTCTGGAGTGCTTGAAATAACGCTCGCCTTGCGCCATTTCCCTGCTTGCCTGCTGCAAGAGATCACCATTCCGAGGCCATCGAACCGCCCGAGCCTTTGCTATAATTTACCTCTGCCGAGTGGCGCTATCGTCTAGGGGTTAGGACGGAAGATTCTCAATCTTCAAACCCGGGTTCGATTCCCGGTAGCGCTACCAATCACCTCTTGCCATCGCTCTGACAGTACGTAACCATTTTCTGGAGTAATGGGCAACGTCACCAACGGTGTCGCTTCAAGCTAAGTCGTGCTCACATTCGTTGTCTGACGCCAGGTTCGGTGCTTCAACCGGCAACCTGATCGGGTTCCTTGTTCTCCTTGCGGCGGAAAAGCGCCTTTGGCGACTGCTACGTTTCTGGTGCTGCTTCCTTGGTGCGGCAGGCGCCGCCGCGGGCTCGGCGGCCGGAGCCATACCGACATTGGGCTCTTGCCTGGGAGGTCCACAGGGAGGCGATCCTTGTGCAGACTGCCGGTAAATGCCTTAGAGAACTGGAGGCGCAACTCAGGAGCTTAGAGTCTAAACTTGCTGGATTGAACACCGACCTTGAGCGCGTCACCCAAAACATTGCTGACTTCATGCAAGGCGCCCTGTTCACCGGGATCAGCCCCAGCTTTGTCCTGACAGACGCTACGTCAGCTTCATGTACAGCTATCCCAATTTCATTCCGCTCGGCGCGTCCAGTGTGCGCCGAATCGTTTCCGTGCTTGAGCCGTTTGCGTTTACGAAATTGTATGGTGCTTGGCCCAATTTTGTGGTGCAAGGGAATGCCAAGCAGGCCCTTCGCCGTTCGGCCGAGCGTTACCTGCGAGCCCTCGAAGACGTCCCATCAATTCAAACGATAATGCCCCGATCAACGATAATGCCCCGAAGTCACTTCTGAGTGACGCTGGAAAGTAGGCCGGCGTCTCACGCGGGCATCTTGCAGGCGTCCCGGAAATTCAGGCCCTGTGGGAGGATTTTCTTAGAGAAATCCCGTATTTTCAGGCCTTTTCTTGCCCTCTTGACAATCTTTGTCCGCGGTAGCAGAATTTCTTAGAGGCGAATAAAAAGCGAACATACAAAAGTTCGCTTTCCGCTCTAACTATAGGGATGCCCAACTGCGGCCTTCCCTGAATCTCGAGGATTCCATGTCTTCCCCGCTTCTCCATATCGAGGCCACCGGCCATTTTCCTTTGGTCGCCGGACCCAAGTCCGCGGTTCTCTTAAAACAATTTTCGGGAACCCCCCGGTGGGATGGCGTAACCCCAGCATCCCGCCTGGAGGTTCGCCCCGCAACCGACACCGCTTCCAGCGGAGTCTCCCAGATCGATGCCCTGACTGGAGGCCTCCCCCGCGGTTGCCTCACCGAAATCTGCGGCCCTGACTCTTCCGGACGCACCAGCCTGATGCTCTCCTCCCTGGCCGCCGCCACCCGCCGCGAAGAAATCTGCACGCTGATTGACGCGAGCGACGCATTTGATCCCCGTTCCGCCGCGGCCGCCGGCGTAAACCTCGAACGGCTTCTCTGGATCCGCTGCGGAGCGCATTCGTCCTCCTCAGCTTTATCGTGCCAGCGCCGCCATGCCACCAGCCTGGAGGAATGGGAACGCCGCCGCATGGAAGACCCCGTCGAACAAGCCCTGCGGGCCACGGACCTGCTCCTGCAAAGCAGCGGCTTCGGCATGGTCGCCATCGATCTAGCCGGTATTTCGCTGAAGATGGTACGTCGCATCCCCCTCACCAGTTGGTTCCGCTTCCGCCGTACCGTGGAAAACACCCCAACGATATTGCTGGTGATCGGCACGCAACCCTGTGCGCAATCCTGCGCCTCGTTGTCGTTGCAGTTGGGAAACAGTCGTCAGTCGCCGGTCGTCCGTCGCCAGGATTCAGATCTCAGTTCTCGGTTCTCAGTTCTCAGTGGGCAGACGTCGCACAAGGGCAATGGCAGTTACGCTCAAGAACGGCCATCGCACACCGAACTTCTTAGCGGCATGGAAATCCAAGCCGAACTAATACGCTCCCGCACCGAACGCAAACCAGTGCAATCCGTAAGCACCGCTTTTCAGACAAGAGCCGCCTGGATGGGATAAAGAGTTTTCCGAGAGCTGATGGCTGATTGGGCCAACGACCAACGACTAACAGCCAACGACTGGGTTCTATGCCTTTCGCCTGCATCTTCGTTCCCGACTTTCCCGCAGAGGCCATACTCCGCGCTGAACCCGAACTGCGCTCGCAGGCCATCGCAGTGCTCGAAGGCAAGCCTCCGCTGCAGAAGGTGTTCACCGTCAACGAAAAAGCGCGCCGTGCCGGCATCGAGCCCGGCATGACGAAGATTCAGGTCGAGCCCTGCACCGAAATCGTGCTGCGCCCACGCTCTCCCTTGCAGGAGACCACCGCCCACGCAGCTCTGCTCGACTGCGCACAATCGTTCTCTCCGCGCATCGAGGACACGGCCCCCGACACAGTTCTTCTGGATCTCTCCGGGCTCGAATCCCTCTTCGGCTCTCTTCCCAAGATCGCGCGCGACATCGCTCGCCGCACTTCCGACCTCGGCCTCGAAGCCAACGTGGCCACCGCGTTCAATCCCGACACGGCCCGCTTCGCTGCCCGCGGCTTCTCCGGCGTAACCGTGATCCCCGAAGGCAAAGAAGCCGAGCGGATGGGAAATCTGCCGCTCGATGTTTTGTTTCCGGAACTCACTTCCTCTAATCCCTCAGAGGAAGCCATCCGCTTCCTCGAAACTTTCGACTTGTGGGGCGTGCGCAATCTCCGTGCCCTGTGCGCACTTCCCGAGGTCGCTCTCAGCGAACGCCTCGGTCAGCTTGGTATCCGCCTGCAGCAACTCGCCCGCGGCGCAACCTCACGAACACTGGTCCCGGTCGAGACCCCGCTGATCTTTGAAGAAGCCATAGAACTCGAGCACCCGCTCGTATTGCTCGAACCTTTGGCCTTCCTCCTGGCTCACATGCTCGATCAACTCTGTGCCCGCCTGGGTGCGCGCGCCCGTGCCGCACAAGAACTGTGCCTGCAACTGGATCTCGACAACGGCTTCCACTTTGTGGAAGACACCCCCACGGAGGAATGCCGCCACAGCCCACGTAGGGACAGACGCTCCCGTCTGTCCAGGCCGGGCGCCAGCTCGACAGTCAGCCGGCGACGCCCGGCACTCCGCGCCCCCCTCCTCACTATTCACCCGCACTCTCCAGCTTCCCGTTCCCATGCTCGACGCAAAAGTCTTCCTCAAGCTTCTGCAACTCGATCTCAAAGCGCATCCTCCCGGCGCCCCGATCCTGAAAGTACATCTCTCCGCCACCCCGGCGCAGCCGCGCACCACGCAGGGTGGCCTGTTCCTACCGCCCACCCCCGAACCCGAGAAACTCGAACTTACCCTGGCCCGCATCGCCGGCATGGTCGGCGAAGACAAAGTCGGCTCGCTGCAATTGCTCGACTCGCACCGCCCCGAGGCGTTCCGCATGCAGCGCTTCGTGCCCGCCGAGCCCGAAGGAGAAAGAGAAAACTCAGCCAACACTGCTTCCCGCGCGCCCGTTACCGCGCTGCGCATGTTCCGTCCATCCGTGCGCGCCACGGTCACGTTACGCGATGGCAAGCCCGCTCACCTCGTTTGTCCCAAACGAAAAGAAATTCAAGGAGAAATTCTCTGGATGGCCGGCCCCTGGCGCTCCTCCGGAGACTGGTGGGAACAAGACGGCTGGGCGCGCGACGAATGGGACATCGCGATAGCACCAGTCAGCAGTCGCCAGTCGCCAGTCGTCAGCAATTCATTGTCCCTCTACCGCCTGGTGCACGACCTGCTTAAGGGAGTTTGGTTTTTGGAGGGAACCTATGACTAAAGCAGGTCTCAGGTCTCAGGTCTCAGGTCTCAGGTCTCAGGCTCAGGTCTCAGGTCCAGGTTCAGAGATTCTGAGCTTTGTGAACTGCAATTGGGTTGCATGAACAAAATAGTAATTTCTGAAATGTTTTTGGTTTTTCTTTGCGTCTCTGTATCGCTGTGGTGAATTCGTCCTTCACTGAGAACTGAGAACTGTTTCCCGATGTACATCGAATTCCACTCCCGCTCCGCATTCAGCTTCCTTGAAGGTTCTACTCTGCCGGAGAACTTGATCTCCGTCTGTTCTAGTCGGGGCATGCCTGCCATGGCTTTGCTCGACCGCGATGGCCTCTACGGTTCCCCGCGCTTCTACCTGGCAGCCAAACAGGCTGGCCTGAAAGCCCACATCGGAGCCGAAGTGAGCTGCGAGTCTTTTTGTTTGCAGGGATACGAAAACATTTCACCACAGAGTCACAGAGATACAGAGAAAAGCAATCAAAAATCTGTAATCAAAAATCTGAAATCCCTCTGTGTCTCTGTGTCTCTGTGGTGAGTTCCGACTTCCCCTCCTCGTGGCTTCCCGCGCAGGCTACCAGAACCTCTGCCAACTCATCACCCGCATGAAGCTCCGGGCCCACAGGAAAGAAGAAGGCGCCGTCTTCGAGGACGAACTGGAACAACATGCCGGCGGCCTCATCTGCCTCACCGGCGGCGACGAAGGCCCGCTGGCTGCCGCACTAAAGAAGGAGGTCCCACCGAAGCCCGCCGCGTCGTCAACCACCTCACCCACATCTTCGGCCACAACAACGTCTACGTCGAACTGCAGCGCCACTTCGCATCGCGACGAAGAATCCCGCAACCAGGTCGCCATCGAAATCGCCCGTGCGCTCCATCTTCCGCTGCTCGCCACCAACGGTGTCTGCTACGCCACGCCGCACGATCGCGCAACTCTGCGACGTCTTCACCGCCTCCGCCATCACCGTACCCTGACGACCGCCGGCCGCCTGCTCGCCCGCAACTCCGAGCGCCACCTCAAGTCGCCCGAAGAAATGTCCGCAGCTCTTCGCCGATCTCCCCGAAGCCATCGCCAACACCGTCGAACTTTCCGCCCGCCTCGAATTCACGCTCAACGATCTGGGCTACAATTTCCCCGCTATCCCGTGCCCGAAGGCGAGACCATGATGTCGTTCCTGCGCCAGCGCACCGACGAAGGCGCCGCGCTGGCGTTATGGCATCTCGCTCTCCGGATCAGCCCTTCCACTGACGGTTTTCACAATAAAGATCTGCAACACGCGCCCGCCGCCAGATCGAACGCGAACTCGCACTCATCGAGAAACTCGACCTCGCCGGCTACTTCCTCATCGTCTGGGACATCGTCCGCTTCTGCCGCGAGCAGAACATCCTCGTCCAGGGCCGCGGTTCCGCCGCCAACAGCGCCGTCTGCTACTCGCTCGGCATCACCGCTGTCGACCCCGTCGGCATGGAACTGCTCTTCGAGCGCTTTCTCTCCGAAGAGCGCGGCGAGTGGCCCGACATCGATCTCGACCTCCCCAGCGGCGATCAGCGCGAGCGCGTCATCCAGTACGTCTACCAGCGCTACGGAGCAGCGCGGCGCCGCCATGACCGCCAACGTCATCACCTATCGCAGCCGCCTCGCCGCCCGCGAAATGGGCAAGGTCATGGGCTTCGATCGCCGAAACGCTCAACAACATCTCCGCCGCTGTCGCCACCTGGGAATACAAGGACGCCAACGACGCGCTCGAGCGCCAGTCTCCACGATGCCGGCCTCGACCTCAACCATCCCGCGCCTCCGCAAATATTTTCGAGCTCTGCACTCGCCGTGCAGGATCTGCCGCGCCATCTCGGCCAGCACTCCGGCGGCATGGTCATCTGCCAGGGACAGCTCGATTCCGTCGTTCCGCTCGAGCCCGCCTCCATGCCCGGCCGCGTGGTCGTGCAGTGGGACAAGGAAGATTGCGCCGACCTGGGCATCATCAAAGTCGATCTGCTCGGCCTCGGCATGATGGCCGTGCTCGAAGATTCCATCAAGCTGATCCGCAATGACTACACCGAAGAAGTCGATCTCGCGCACCTGCCGCCCGACGATCCCACGGTGTACTCCACGTTGCAGAAAGCCGACACCGTCGGCATGTTCCAGATCGAAAGCCGCGCCCAGATGTCGTGCCTGCCGCGCCTGCGCCCGCAACGCTTCTACGACATCGTGGTGCAGGTCGCGATCATTCGCCCCGGCCCCATCGTCGGCCAGATGGTGAATCCGTATCTGCAGCGCCGCCAGGGACGCGAAGCGGTCACTTACCCGCATCCCTCGCTCGAACCCGTGCTGGCGCGCACCCTGGGTGTCCCGCTTTTTCAGGAGCAGTTGCTGCGCATGGCCATGATCAGCGCGAACTTCACCGGAGGCGAAGCCGAAGAACTGCGCCGCGCCATGGGCTTCAAGCGCTCGGAAGCCCGCATGAAAGAAATCGAAGCCAGCCTGCGCGCCGGCATGACCGGCAATGGCATCACGCAGGAAGCGCAGGAGCAGATCATCCAGTCGATCACTTCCTTCGCGCTCTACGGATTCCCCGAATCGCACGCCGCCAGTTTCGCCCTGATCGCCTATGCCAGCGCCTACCTGAAATGTCACTACCTCGCCGCCTTCACCGCCGCCCTGCTGAACAACCAGCCCATGGGCTTCTACCATCCCGCCACGATTGTGAAAGACGCGCAGCGCCACGGCCTGAAAATCCTGCCCATTGACGTGACAAAGTCCGATTGGCTGTGCACGCTGGAGCCAGTTGTCAGTCGCCAGTCGCCAGTCGCCAGCGAAGAAACGATGGAACCAGCTATCAGCTATCAGCCATCAGCTATCAGCCCACGAAATGACATTGCCGTGCAAATTCCCTGGAACGAAATCGGCGCCTACACCCGATCGAACATCGACCCAACCGCGAAGCGGCAAAGGAATGAAACTTGCCAGACAACCTCCCCGAGCGACACATCGGTTCTGTTCAGATCAGGCTCCGGCAAGCAGAAATTCAATTCCTCCGTACCTCTGTGTCTCTCTCGTGAAAACCAACCCGCTCCCGAACTCGCCCTCCGTCTCGGCCTAAAATACGTGCGCGGACTGCGCGAAGCCGCTGCCCAGGCCCTGGTCCGCGACCGCAGCCTCGCCCTTTTCCAATCCATCCACGACCTCACCCGCCGCGTCCCCGAACTCCGCAAAGACGAACTCACCACCCTCGCCGAGATCGGCGCGCTGAACTCAATCACTCCACCCACCCACTCAAAACCCGGAACTCGAAACTCGAAACTGACCCGGCGCGACGCTCTCTGGCAAGTCGAAAAAGCCATGCGCCGCTCTGGTCCCCTGCTCGAAGAATTCCCCGAACCCGACTCCCCCTCTCCCCTCGATCCCATGACCCACGAAGAACGCCTGGTCGCCGACTTCCACGGCACAGGTCTCACCATCGGACCGCATCCTATGGCCTACTGTCGTGCCGAAATGAAGGCACTCGGCATCCATCCTGCCGCCTCCCTTAAATCCATTCCCAGTGGCCGTCGCCTGCGTATCGGCGGATGCGTCATCGCCCGTCAGCGTCCCGGCACCGCCAAAGGATTCGTCTTCCTCAGCCTTGAAGACGAAACCGGAATCGCCAACGCTATCGTCACTCCCGACCTGCTCCAGAAGAACCGCATCCTCCTCATCTCCGAACGTTTCCTGATGATTGAAGGCATCTTGCAAAATCAGGACAACGTGATCTCCGTGAAGGCTGAGCGCGTACTTCCACTCTCTGTCACCCGCGCCGAAACAGCTCCCACGATTTCCACTGACCTGCTCCCCCCTTGCCTGTAGAAAAACTCCCCTCCATCCCTCTTTTCACAATTTTTTTCTCGCTTCACCCTGTCCGATCCTCCCAAGAGGGTTTATAGTTAGAACATCATCCGTTCCAAACCAACATTCATCCTTCAGACGCCGGTCGAAGTGTAGAAATGTGGCTCATTCATCAGTTCGACTCACTTCTTAATTTAGGAACTTGTAAGGAGTATCCGATCATGGCAAGAGCAAAAACCCCTCGCAACAACGCCGGAAAAACGAACGGTGAAACCGTCGCGACGCCCGTCACCTCCGTTGCGCCCGAAAGCATTTCCGAATTCAGAGAAATCCGCAGAACCCAGCCCGATGCTCGCAAGAACATCGTGCCCATCAATCTGGACGAGGAAATCCGTCGTCGCGCCTATGAACTCTGGGAGCAACACGGACGCGAGACAGGGCACGAAGATGAGCACTGGCTGCTGGCTGAGCGCGAAGTTCGCGAACGTTACCGCGCACAGCATCAGCAATCGGCCTAGGCGGCTGGCTTGAACAAGCGAGCTTCGTGCTCTTAAAGGCCGATGCCCCCGACGGAAGTTTCGTGCCTGAAGTCCTCCTGATCGATGACAACGCAATCCAGCTGCGCATCCGCGAAACGGTGCTGCGCGACGCGGGTATTTCTGTCGCCTGCGCCGGCTCGGCGGAGGACGCACTGGCCTTTCTCCGCTCGCTTCCGGCGCGGAGTGCAGGTCATCGTGACCGACCACGTCATGCCCGGCGCCAGCGGCTCGGTCTTCGTCACCCGGCTGCGCCAGCTGTGCCCCCGTGTTCCCGTCCTCGTAATCAGCGGGATGACCGAGGCCGAGGAGGAGTATAGCGGCCTCAACGTGATCTTCCTTCGTAAACCCTGCCCGCCCGGATCCCTGATTCGGCAAGTGCAGACCTTCCTGCAGAACCCACCTTAACCTCGCCGGATCTGCTGTTTGCATGCGGCCTGACTGGGATTTGGAACTATCCCGAAGTTGTACTTCCGGCACTTGTCCCTGATCGAGGGATGAGACAGCATATGCATTGCGTCGGAAGCCGTTAGAATGGCCACACGGTGCCCTTTTGTCGGTACCGAACCTGCTCAGCGTGACCTGGTGGCATTAGCAGAAACCCTGAATGTCAAGAAGGCTGATTTGGGGTCTTCCGGGTTGCTCTAGTCGCGCGTTTCTGAAAAGATAGGCAAGGGTTTCCCCATGTCCCAATTCAGCAGTATGGCACTGCCGCAAATCGGTAGTTTTGCGCTCTTGTTGGCGCTCGGTCTCGCCAGCTATTCCTTTCTGGTGGGTGCGGTTGCCCTGATCGTCGGTGGTCCTGGATCGGAGCGCCTTGGGGAGACCGCGCGTCGCGCCGGCATCGCCGCCTTCGGCACTATCCTGCTGGCGTCGATCGTGCTCGTCACCGCCGCCTTCACCGACGACTTCTCGGTCGCCTACATCTTCCATCACAGCAACAAGGATCTCCCCGGACCCTATAAATTCGCAGTGCTATGGTCCGGCCAGGAAGGCTCGCTGCTGTTCTGGTCTCTTCTGCTGGCGACTTACGGCTTCGTCCTGCGCCTGCGCTACAAGACCGATCCTCGCCTTTTCGCCTACGCCTCAGTCGTGATCGCGGCTGTTCAGGTTTTCTTCCTCCTTCTCTTGAACATCGCCGCCCATCCCTTCGCCATTCTCGAAGGCCAGGTGCCTCCCGACGGTAGCGGTCTCAATCCGCTGCTGCAGTATCCCGAGATGGTCATTCACCCGCCTATGCTCTATCTGGGCTACGTGGGGTTCACCGTGCCCTTCGCTTTCGCGCTGGGCGCCCTGATCATGCGGTATCCCGGTGAAAAGTGGATTCACATCACCCGCCGCTGGACCATGGTCACATGGGGCTTTCTCACCATCGGCATCTTCCTGGGCGCGCATTGGGCGTATTCGGTTCTCGGCTGGGGTGGCTATTGGGGCTGGGACCCGGTCGAAAATGCATCGCTGATGCCGTGGCTCACTGGTACTGCCTTTCTGCACTCGGTAATGATGCAGGAAAAGCGTGGCATGCTGAAGACCTGGAACATGTGGTTGGTCTTCTCCACCTTCTGGCTCGCGATTCTCGGAACGTTCCTCACTCGCAGCGGAATCATCAGTTCGGTCCACGCCTTTGCGCAGTCGTCGATCGGTGCGTGGTTTTTCTGGTTCCTGATTGTGTCGCTCGCCACCTTTGCGGGATTTTACGTGGCGAATAAGTCGCATTTGCGCAGTGAACACAAACTAGAATCGATCATTTCGCGCGAGTCGAGTTTCCTGTTCAACAACCTGCTCTTCGTCGTGGCCTGCTTCGTCGTTCTGTGGGGCACGTGGTTCCCGAAGATCTCTGAACTGGTGCAAGGCAACAAGGTCACGGTGGGCGCACCCTTCTATAACAACGTCGCCGTTCCCGTCGCGCTGTTTCTCCTCCTACTCACCGCCCTCGGCCCCTTACTGGCCTGGCGACGTACGTCCTTTGAAAGCCTCAAGCGCAACTTCATGTGGCCCGCTATAGGCGCCCTGTCGCTCGGCGTCCTGATGATGATCCTCGGCGTGCGGCCCTGGAAGGACATCGCGTACTTCTACTCGCTGATGGCCGCCATGCTCGCCGCTCTTGTCATCTTTACCGTGATCTCGGAGTTCGTCCGTGGCGGCCGCGTCATCTCGCGCCATACCGGCTTCAGTCTCTTCGGCTCCATGCTTCACCTCTGGCATCGCAACACTCGCCGCTACGGTGGCTACATCGTGCACTTCGGCGTCGCCGTGGTCATCATCGGGATATTGGGTACTCCTTTCAATCGCGACGCGGAAAAGGAAATGGGCTTTGGGGACAAGATCAATATTGGTCCCTACACCCTGGTCTGCCAGTCCTACACCCAGGACGACAACCCCAACTTCAGCAATGAGTGGGCGATCATCAATGTCTTCAAAGGCAACGAACAGATCACCACCATGTATCCGGAGCGGCGGCTCTACAAGGCCAGTTCCCAGCCGCAAACCATCCCGCGTATTTACCCGACCTATGCGCAAGATCTCTTCCTCGTCAGCGACCTCTATGTGGTCTACGAGGGCCGCAACGAAGATACCGGACGCCCCATCATCAAGGCTCACCTGAACCCCATGGTGCCCTGGATCTGGACCGGGTTGATCATCATGATCTTCGGGACGATCACCGCGCTCGTGCCTAATGCCGCTCCGCTGCCTGCCCGGGTGCCGGCACGCGTGCAAACCGCTCCAGCGGTAGGAGCAGGAGACTGATGTCATTTCGGTCTAATTCGGATCTGAAGCGAGCCGCACAATTGCTGCTCATCGTCCTGGCACTCTTCACCTTCCTGGGCGTGGGCGATGAGGACGCACGCTTTCGCGACATCGGCCACCATTTGATGTGCGTCTGCGGCTGCAACCAGATTCTGCTCGAGTGCAATCACGTGGGCTGCCAGTATTCCGACCGCATGCGCGGCGAACTGGCGGCCGCGCTGGACCGCGGCGACAACGACGATCTCACATTGCAGTCGTTCGTCCAGAAATACGGCACCACCGTGGTGGCCGCGCCCAGCACCAAGGGTTTTGGCCGCGTCGCCTGGATCATGCCGTTCGTCGCCTTGGCAGCGGGCTTAGCGACGGTTGTACTCGTAGTGCGCTCCTGGCGACTGCGTCCCACCCCCGCTTTTGCCGATGGCCTTCAGCCGTTGCGTGGCCCCGAGCGCGAGCGTTTCCGCGATCAGGCTGACAAGGAGACTGACCTGTGACCGTCATTCTGATTTGCGCGCTGCTCACGCTGGGCTCCCTGGTGTACGTCTTCTACATTCCCGGCCAGATCTATACCGGTCCGGTGAAAACCCGTCTCATCTATCTGCGCGAGCGCAAGGAAGCGGTCTACGACAACCTGCGCGACCTCAATTTCGAATACAAGGCAGGCAAGTTTCCCGATTCCGACTATCAGGAAATGAAGACCTCCCTGGAAGATGAAGCCGCCGCGATCCTCTCGGAAATCGCCCGCCTCGAACAGGCTGCGGCCACTGCGGCTTCCGCACTCAACGACAGGAAAGGAGCGAGGGCTTGAACCTCACTCTCAAATCGGCAACACTCCTACTGACTTTGACCCTCGGCACGTTTGCCTCCGCCGAGACCCTCACCGGCACCGTGAAGAACGGAACCACTGGCAAACCCGGCGCCGGCGACGAAGTCGTCCTCATTAAGCTCGCCAATGGCATGGAGGAAGCCGCCCGCACCAAGGCCGACTCCAAGGGCAACTTCAAGTTCAACTATGACGACGCAGGCGGCCCTCACCTCATTCGCGCCATTCACGGGGGCGTGACCTACCACCGCATGGCCCCCCCGGGAACCACGTCCGTCGAGCTTGAAGTTTTCGACGTGGGCAAGAAAGTTCGAAGGCATCTCGGTGACCGCCGACGTCATGCGCTTCCAGGTGGAAAATGGGCAGCTCGAAGTCATTCGCCTGTTCGCCGTCGACAATGAGTCGAAACCGCCCAGGACGCAGATGAACGACCGCAACTTTGAGTTCTATCTTCCCGACGGCGCCAAGATTACGCAAAGCATGGCCAAAACGGCCAACGGCAATCCGCTCAACTCGGCTCCCGTTCCGCAATCGGAGAAGAATCGCTACGCCTTCATCTTCCCGCTACGCCCCGGGGAAACTCAGTTCCAGGTGCAGTACACTCTGCCCTATTCCGGCTCCGCTACCATTGATCCCAAAGCCGTCTATGGCATGCAGCACTTTGTCGTCATGATCCCGAAGTCGATGCAGTTCGAGCCCGGCTCCGGCGCTCATTTTGATTCCATGAACGACCCCCAGCAGCCGGACGCCAACGTTCAGGTCGCAACCATGACCCAGCCCGGCCAGCCGCTGAGTTTTAAGCTCTCGGGCTCGGGCGTGCTTGCCGCAAATAACGCCCCGGAGGGCAGCACCAACGGCGGCGCCATGGGCGGGTCTTCAAATGCCCAGGAGCCCCGTCCCGGAGGAGGCCTCGGCGCCCCCGATCGATGCGCCCGATCCCTTGCAGAAATATCGTTGGTGGATTATCGGCGGATTCGCGCTCGCTCTATGCGGGGGCGCCTATTACGTCACCGTGCGCCAGCGCACCGCATTCGCTCCCGCCGACGGATACGCGACTGAATTAGAAACTCCCGAATCTCCACGGGCGCCCGTCACATCCCGCATTCCCCGGCCTACCGCCCCGGTCCAGACTCAGCGTGTAGCCACAGCAACTGCCACGGCGGTTGCTCCGGCTCGCCCCTCGATGCTGCTCGAAGCCCTGAAGGAAGAATTGTTCGAACTCGAGGTCGAGCACAAGCAAGGGAAAATCTCGCAGCAGGAATACGAAAAAGCGAAAGCCGCCCTGGACGGCACGCTGGAGCGAGCGATAAAACGCGACGCCCAAAAGGTCTAAGAGCAGTGAGAAGATTCTGCTGGAGTGACGTGTCGCCGGCAGAACAGCGAGTCTGAGGTCAGACAGCTGGAGCATCCCCCCGGAAGCCGCAAATCGGCGCGAAAATGAACTCGCAGTGTGACCCGTGCGTGCCTGCGAGGAACAGAAAAAGTCACGCGCATCATGCAACGAGGCGAGGGAGGCGCTTGCTGGCCTTTCCCCTGGCCAATCCCATCCCGGTGAGCCATGCTAGTCGCGCCAATATGCCCCTGATTCCACTGGCCTTACGCTAACTCCGAAGCCTTTGGATGCACTCCCCATGGCCGCAAGCATCCCTGAGAATTCTGCGACATCCAATCAAATACAGGAAAAACATTATGGGAAATACCTTTAAGACCGCTTTCCTCCTCACCGGCCTGACGCTCTTGCTGATGGCCATTGGCAGCTACTTCGGGGGCCAGCGAGGAATGCTCACCGCCCTCATCATCGCCGGCGGTCATGAACTTCGTCTCTTATTTCTTCTCCGACAAGATCGCCCTGGCCACCTACGGCGCCCAGGCCGTCACACGCGAACAATTGCCGCGCGTCTACCAGGTCGTCGAGCGCCTGACCCAGAAGGCCGCCTTGCCGATGCCGAAAATCTATGTCCTCCCGACCGACTCGCCCAACGCCTTCGCAACCGGACGCAACCCGCAGCACGCTTCTGTGGCCGTGACCCAAGGCATCCTGAGCCTGCTCAACGACGATGAACTCGAAGGCGTACTCGCGCATGAACTCGGCCACGTCAACAACCGTGACATCCTGATCAGTTCGATCGCAGCGACGCTGGCAGGCGCCATCACTTACGCCGCCCGCTTTGCCATGTTCTTCGGCGGCGGGCGAGACGAGCGTCGTGGCGGTGGCCTGGGCGCGCTGGTCATGATGATCGTCGCCCCGCTGGCAGCCATGCTGATCCAGTTGGCGGTCTCGCGTTCCCGCGAGTATCAGGCCGACGAAACCGGCGCGCACCTGACCGGCAACCCCTACGCCCTGGCCAGCGCTCTGGCAAAGCTCGAGGCTTACTCCAAGCGCGTCCCGATGCGGGCTACCCCCTCGACCGCCCACCTCTTCATCATTCAACCGCTGTTGGGAGTGAATGTCGGCAACCTGTTCTCGACCCACCCGCCGATCGCCAAGCGCATCGAGCGCTTGACGGGTCGGCCATCGCAGTTTCAGCAGGTCGGCTAGGGCTGAGCAAGTGTCAGCGCGGTAAACAGCCTTCCAAGGGACCACGAAGGTGTACGCAGGCCTGTCCCGTCTTCCTTCGTGTCCCTTTGTGCCCTTTGTGGTTGAGAGCGCTTTCGCGCGCTACGTTCCGCGCAAGAAGCCGTCACCGCGCCGTTCTAGCTAAGATGTGGAGCTAACGGCTAACAACGATCAGGTGCCCTTACGTTAGTAACGGCTTACACCCCAGACCGCATAGTAAAATCACCTTCGAATGTCCCCGGAAACCGCCACCGCCGCCACCCATCGAGCCGCGCAACTGGAGGCCACCCTTCGCAAGGTCATCCGTGGCAAAGACGATGTCATCCGCCTGGCGCTGGTGTCGATCTTCGCCCGCGGCCACTTGCTGATTGAAGGCGTCCCCGGCGTGGGCAAGACAACTCTGGGACAGGCCCTGGCGCGTGCCCTGGATTGCGGCTTTCAGCGCATCCAGTTCACCAGCGACATGCTGCCCTCCGACGTTCTGGGCATCTCAATCTATTCCGCCATCGAACAGCAATTCGAATTCAAGCGTGGCCCGGTGTTCACCAACATCCTGCTGGCCGACGAGATCAACCGCACCACTCCCAAGACGCAATCTGCGTTGCTCGAAGCCATGAACGACGGCCAGGTCACGATCGACGTGCACTCGTACCCTCTACCCCAACCTTTCCTGGTTCTCGCGACCCAGAACCCAGTAGAACATCACGGCACCTACCCTCTGCCGGAATCACAACTCGATCGGTTCCTGATGCGCGTGCACATGGGATACCCCGACGCCGAGGCGGAGCGTGAAATCCTGCGATCCGCGGCAGGCGCCGCGCAGCTCGACACCCTGAAACCGGTTCTCACCGGCGCCGACGTTCTCGAAATGCAGGAGGCGGTAGCGAAAGTTCGCGTGGACGACTCCCTGGTCACCTACGCGTTGGCCATCGTGCGCAAGACGCGCGAGTCGGAATTCCTGTCCCTGGGCGTCTCCCCGCGCGGATCGCAAATGCTTTACCGCGCCGCGCAGGCCATGGCTTTCCTGGAAGGCCGCACCTACTGCACCCCGGAAGACTTCAAGCCGCTGGTCGTTCCCGTCTTCGCTCACCGCGTGGTGGTCAGTGGCTCTTACTCGTCCACCCTAAAAAAATCGGATCAAGCCGAGCAGGTCATGCGCGAGATCGCGGAGAGCGTGGCAGTGCCGGTGTAGGAGAGCAGGTCGCAGGTCTCAGGTCTCTCTGTTCTAACCCTCCTGCAACTTTCTTTCTAACTGTCATGCTGGGCGAAGCGAAGGACCTGTGCACTCGCAGCGGCAATACTGGCTGGGCGCTATAATCCCGTGTCATGACTTTTCTTCGTTTCCTCATGTTCCTGTCGCTCACCGTCTGGATCGGCGGCATCATCTTCCTGTCCTTCGTCGAGGCCCCTACCGCCTTCCACGTTCTCCCATCCCGGCACATGGCCGGCACCGTGGTCGGGCACTCGCTCGGAATCCTGCACTGGATGGGCCTTTTCGCCGGGGTCGTTTTTCTCGGAAGTTCGATACTGCTCTCGAGCTTGACTACCGGGTCCGCACAATTGCTTGCGGCGCGCCACGTTTTAATTATCCTGATGCTCCTCCTCACCGCGGTCTCCCAGTTCGGCATCTCCCCGAAGATGGCCGCACTGCGCGCGCAATTCGGCGACATCGACACGGTCGCCACGACCGACCCAGGCCGAATGCAGTTCGACGCACTGCATGTATGGTCGGTCCGGCTGGAAGTCGCAGTGCTCGCCTTGGGAATCGGGGCGCTGTTCTGCACCGCACGCCAAATCACATAATGAATTGCCTCGTGTCTGGTAATCGCGTCCGACTCTGAGGACGCAGGCTGTCTCCGCGTCCTCTGCGGCATTTCTTTGCGCTCTCTGCGGTAAAGAACTCTTCCGACCCCGGCATGGAACTTGGGACTCGCGACCCCGGTCGTCTATTCTGTAATGTTTGTGATCCCTCCGCCTTTGGCGCTGATCGCCGACGGCTGAAAGCTGACTCATGAAATCCGGAATTATCGGCCTGCCCCAGGTGGGCAAAACATCTCTATTCCGCATGCTCACCAAGGCGGCCCTCTCGGCCCAGCCCTCGCGAACCCGCGCGAGGCGCACATTGGCGTGGCCAAGGTCCCCGACGACCGCCTCGACCGCCTGGCCGCGATTGTACAAGCCGAAGAAGCTGACCCACGCGTCCAGTCGAGTATGTCGACGTCGGCGCTATCGGCCAGGACGCGCTCAAGGAGACCGCCTACATCGGCCACTTGCGCCAGGTCGACGCCCTCGTCCACGTCCTCCGCGCCTTCGAAGACGACTCCATTCCGCACATTGGCCCCATCGATCCGCTGCGCGACATCAAGAACGTCGAGTTCGACCTGATGGTCAGCGACCTAGGCCAGATCGAGAAGCGCCTGGAGCGTCTCGTCAAGGATCTCAAGAAAATGCATTCGCCCGAACTCGAAAAAGAAAACGAACTGCTCATCAAGCGCAAAGGCGCACCTCGAAACCGAGAAACCGCTCCGCGAAATGGAAATGACGCCCGAAGACAAGAAGCGCCTCCGCGGCTTCATGTTCCTGAGCGAAAAACCGATGCTCTACGTTCTCAACGTCAGCGAGAGCCCAGGAACTGGGCAAAGACCTGGAAGCCGCGGTCAGCAAGTACAACCTGGCTGAAGTTGCCGCCCGTCCCAATGCAGGAGCCACCGCGATCTGCGCCAAGGTCGAAGCCGAACTCGCGGAGATGAGCGACGACGATGCCGCCGAATTTCTGTCCAGCTACGGCCTGACCGAAAGCGGCCTGATGCGCCTGATCCGCAACACCTATCACCTGCTCGGTCTGATCTCGTTCTTCACCATCGGCGAAGACGAATGCCGCGCCTGGACGATCCCTGTCGAACACTCGCGCCGTTGAAGCCGCCGGCGCCATCCACTCTGACCTCGAAAAACACTTCATCCGCGCCGAAACCATTCGCTGGGACCAACTGCTCGAAGCCGGCTCCGAAGCAAACGCCCGCAGCAAGGGTCAGCTCCGCCTCGAAGGCAAAGACTACATCGTGCAAGATGGGGACGTACTGCATATTCGGCACAGCGGGTGACCAGTTCTCAGTTTGAGAACTGAGAACTGAGAACTCGTCTGCTATCATCGCCCAGCAAATGAGCCCCATCCTCACCAGCATCCTGCTGGGCCTCACCGCCGCTGGTGCCAACGTCTTCGGCGGCACCATCATCGTCCAGAGAAATTGGGAGCGCCGCTACCTCAAGTACTTCGTCGCTCTGGGCGCCGGTTTCATGCTGTCAACCGCACTGGTCGAGGTCGTACCCACCAGCCTTGAGTTGGGCGGCCGCTATGCCGCCTTCCTCATCCTGCTCGGATACTTGATCATTCATTTCTTCGAGCACACTGTCACGCCCCACTTCCACTTCGGAGAGGAAACGCACGAGGACGAATTCGTCCGTCCCCATAAGGGCTTTTCCGTCCTCATCGGCCTCATCATTCACACGTTTTTCGACGGCATCGCGATCGCGGCCGGTTTTCTGGTTTCCAACTGGCTCGGCTGGGTCATTTTCCTTGCCGTCTTCCTGCACAAGATTCCCGAAGGATTCACGGTCGCGTCCGTGATGCTGGCCAGCGGCCGCACCCGAGCCTTTGCCTGGGGCGCCTCGGTTCTTTTGGGAGCCGCCACCCTGGCGGGTGTTCTTACCATGGCACTCTTCCGCCACCAGGTGAATGAAGGCCTGCCCCTCGCCGCCGGAGTAACCATCTACGTCGCCGCCTCTGACCTGATTCCGGAAGTCAACAAGGAACCGGGTGTCAGAATGGCCCTGGTAGTTTTCCTGGGGGTGGCTTGCCTATTCGTGCTGGATCACTTCTTCCACGCACACTGAGAAGCAGTCTTAGCGGTGATGGAGTGTGCCCGGTTAATTGCCCCTTGCGTGCCCACTGAGAACTGACAACTGAGGGTTGACGGCTGGTTTATTCCACCTGATGCTTGGCCGTATACCCGTCCCGCGCATAGATCTGGACTTTCACGTCCTTGCCCTTCTGATCCCGGACCTTCAGAGTCCCGCCGTCGGGCGCCACCAGTTCGACTTTCAATTTGCGGTACGTTCCATCCAGCTTGGGGTTGGTCGGGTGATAGGCAATCGAGTACTGGTTTCGAATGTCGCTGCCGATGTCGTGAAAAATCTCCGGCAGTTCCCCATCAAATCTCGGGAAGTAGGCTCGGCCTCCCGTCATGCGCGCAAACGTGTTCATCTGGTTGTCTGCCTGCAACCAGTCGGTTGTCATGATTCCCCCGGCCCCACCCATCCGGGCATCGATCATCTCACGCAATGCGCGGCCAATGCTGATCGCGTAAATCGTGATGTTCTGCGTGTTCTTCAGCTTTTTCAGAATCTGGTCGAGATTGAGCTTGCTGAATGTGTCCCGCCCCGTAGAAACCAGAATGATGTATTTCCGGCCTTCCAGATTTTCGATGCGATCGATTGTGTCGTACAGGGCGTCAAACAGGTTGCGCTCCGAAAAGCCCGGGATGCGCAGCATATTCAGAGCCCCCAGAACTGCGCGCTTGTCTTGCGTGAAGTCGGTAAGAATCTGCGGCTTCATGTCATAGGACACGACCGCGATCCAGTCGTCCGGCTTCAGCGTGGCTGCAAAATTGTAGGACGCATTCAACGCTTCGTACATGTAGTTGTAGTTCGTCGACGCGTACTCGACCAGCAACACGGCCGTGATGGGTGCGTTTGACTGGTTGAAGTTCGAAATCGCCTGCGGCGTTCCATCCTCGTAAATCCGGAAGTTCTCTTTCTTCAGGTTGGGTACGAACTGCCCATCCTTGGTCGTGACCAGTACATCCAGGTTGACCAGCGGTACGTCCACCTTGATCGAGTAGTCCGGCATCCCCTCGATCTTCTTGGGTTTCTCCGAGGGCGGCGGAGGCGGCGGCTCGTCCTTCTTTTTCGGAATGGCATACGGCCCCACATCGCCTCCCGGTCCGCCCGCATCGGCCGGCGCATCCTGCTTGTTCGGATTCTGCGCGCCCCCCGGCGACGGTTGCTGCGGGGCGTCTTGCGCGCGCACCTGCGCCACGCTCAGCACAATTGCACATAAAGCCATTATTAACAGAAGCTTACAAGGGAAACTGTTGCCCATAAATCCTCACCACGTCAGTCGACCTGTGGCACGAAAGTAACATTCATGCAGAAATATTGTTGATGATAGTATAGACGCACAGCTTCGCGATTGGGATGTTTTGCTCGGTCCTAAGGTTCTCTCCTCCCCGGCAACTATTCGCTATCGTGCGGAGTCTAATGTGAAAGTCAGGCTCGAGCCGTGTTGGCAGGGCTCCCCAGGGCAAATTGAATGAGAAAAGTTGTTCTCTCGCTCGCCGCCACCTCTTGTTTCTTCACCCTCTTTGGGTTTGCCGCCGAACTCCCCGCTTCCCAGCCGCCTAAGACGACAGAAACTATTCCGGTCAGTCAGATTCATACCGGCATGCGCGGAATCGCCTACACCGTGTTCCAAGGCACCAAGCCGGAATCGATGGAAGTCGAAGTCCTCGGTGTCCTGAAAAACATGAACGGCCCCAAGGGCGACATCATTCTCGTCCGCCTGCATGGCGCCAAGGCGGAGTATACCGGCGTGGTCGCGGGTATGAGCGGCAGCCCCGTCTACTTCGACGGCAAACTCGCGGGCGCCCTGGCATTTCGCATCGGCGAATTCTCCAAGGAACCCATTGCCGGCGTTACCCCGATCGCCGACATGCTCGAGATCAACGCGCTCGACAAGAGCCCCGGCGGTGGTTCTCCCGCTGTCAGCGCTCGCTCCGATAACGCTGCGACCAAAACATCAGGCCCCGGCGAGCCCTCGACTCTACCCGTTCAGAACGTCGCCAATTACCTGAAGCCGATCGAAGCCCCGCTCGTGTTCAACGGTTTCAGCGAAGAGGCTGTGAAGCTTTTCGCCCCGCAGTTCGCCGCCAGCGGCATCGTCCCCGTGATGGGTGCCGGTTCTTCAAGCGACCAGAAGCAGCCCGAACCGCTCGAGCCCGGCTCGGCCGTCAGTGCCGTGCTGGTACGGGGCGACATGGACATCGCCGCGACCTGCACCGTCACCTACATCGATCCCCAGCGTCTGCTCGCATGCGGCCATCCGCTGCTGCAATTCGGCAGTGTTGATTTGCCCATGACCAAGGCGGACGTGCTCGCCACGCTGCCTTCGCCGCTGAACGCCTTCAAGATCGTCAACACGACCGAAGCCGCTGGCGCATTCGTCCAGGATCGCCACACCGGCATCATGGGTATCCTCAACAAGGAGCCTGAGATGATCCCGGTGACGCTGAACATCCACAACGGCGCCGCCACCAAAGAGATTCACTACGAAGTGCTGAACAATCCGCGCCTCAGCCCGGTCGCCATGATGGCGACGGTGTTCAACGCACTGCACGGCATCAACGATTACGGTGAGGAAATCACCTACCGCCTAAACGGCGTCATCAGCGTGAAGGGTTACCCCGAGGTGAAGTTGCAGAATATGTTTGCGCCCACCGATGCCGGCCAGCCCGCGGCATTCCTGGCCGCGCTCTCCCTCGGTGACCGCTTCGGCCGCATCTATGACAACCCGTTTGATGTCCCCGCCGTGAAGGCCGTGAAACTCGACTTCGATCTCGTCCACGAACGCCGTCAGGCCCGTCTCGAGAGCGCACGCACTGACCTGACGGAGGCTCGGCCCGGGGACGAAATCATCGTCGAAACCGTGCTCGCTCCCTATCGCGGCGAGCGCATCGTCCGCCAGATTTCGATCAGGATCCCGACCTCCACCTCCAAAGGTCCTCTTCGCATCCTGGTCAGCGACGGAGATACCCTCGACCGGATGCGCCGCGGCATGCCGATGATGGCGCGCAAGCTTGACCTTGCCTCCACCATCGCCCTGCTGAACAAGGAGCACTCGAATAATCGCGTCTACGTATCGCTGCTCGAGGCGGATCCCGAAGCCATGGTCGCCGACAAAGTCATGCCGACCCTGCCCCTTTCGGTCATGAACGTCATGGACGGCATGCGCGGCACGCAGGAAATGGTGGTGCTGGGCGAGTCGTCCGTCAATGAGGTGGCCACCCCGCCGCTCGATTTTGTGGTGGCCGGCGCGCAGATTCTGACCATCACGATCAAATAGCACGAGATCGCGGAGCGGGTGCCGCTTCCCGTGAAGCACCCCTGGAACCTCCGCGTCTCGCCGCCCTGGGAACCGTGTTACCCTGAAATTTCCCGCGCCACAGATCACAACATCGAGGTGCAAGACTTGCAGATCCATCCCCGGAAGTTGACTGTCCTCCTGGCTCTTACCCTTGCGCATAGCGCCTTTGCCGAAGGCACCCGGACCTGGGAACAATCCAAATTTGAGGAACTCACCAAGGGTACAGCTACTGGCGTGGCGATCCGCAGCACCGGGGGTCTGGAGCTGGCGCCCGCCTTCAAAGCGCTCTATACCGCCCCTTCCACCTACCTCTGGTCCATCGCATCCGATGATGCCGGCAACATCTATGCCGCTGCCGGGTGCTCCCGCGCGCGTCTACCGCATCACGCCCGAGGGGCAAGCCACCACCATCTTCGAGCCTACCGAACTGCAGGTCCAGGCCCTAGTCGTCAACAACGGCGTGGTCTATGCCGGCACCGCCCCGGACGGTAAGGTCTACAGGATCGAGAACAAGCACGGCAGCGCCAAAGGCGATACCGCGAAATCCAATCCGCCCGACAAATCCAAGGGACAACTGGACCCGAACTGGACCTCGTCCGTTTACTTCGATCCCGGCACCAAGTACATCTGGGACCTCACGTTCGACGGTTCGGGCAATCTCTACGTCGCCACCGGCGACCGCGGTGAAATTTACAGGGTCACGCCCAAAGGCGATCACACGGTATTTTTCAAGAGCGACGAAGTCCCACATCCGCGTGCTCGCGCTCGACCCCAAAGGAAACCTGATCGCCGGCTCCGACGGCAGCGGACTGGTGTATCGCATCGCGCCCTCCGGGGAAGCCTTCGTGCTCTACAGCGCTCCCAAGAAAGAAATCACCGCGCTCGCCATCGACGCCGCCGGCAACATTTATGCCGCGGGCGTGGGCGAAAAGCGTCCCGGGCAGACCACCATGCCGGGATTCGGCCAACCGACCGGCCCCACCCCGCCTCCTTCCCAGACGATGGTGGGCCCCGCGGGCGGCATTGTAATCACGCCGACCCAGCCCATGATGTCGCCCATGATGAACTTTCCCGCACCCGGCGTGGGCGCTACCGGCGGCTCCGAGATCTACCGCATCGCTCCTGACGGTTCCCCCACCCGCATGTGGACGTCGCGGGAAGACATCGTATACGCGCTGGCTTTCGACAACCAGGACCGGTTACTCGCAGGAACCGGAAACCGCGGCCACGTCTTTGCGATGAAGAGCGAAGACGACTTCAGCGACTTGCTTAAGGTCGGCGCTTCCCAGGTCACTGCTTTCGCGAAAGCGCCGGGCGGTGGTCTGTACGCATCGGGCAGCAACCTCGGCAAAATCTTCGTCCTCGGCCCCTCCCCGCAGACCGAAGGCCGCTACGAAAGCGATGTCTACGACGCGAAGATCTTTTCCCGCTGGGGCCGCGCTGAATTTCGCGGCACCGGCAACGTCGAACTGTTCACTCGCAGTGGCAACGTCGACAATCCCGACCGGAACTGGAGTCCCTGGAAGAAAATCGATACCCCAAAGGATGGTGAAACCGGAATTCCCGCCGCTCGCTTCGTACAGTGGAGAGCAATCCTCCACTCCGGAAACCCCGCGCCCCGCCTCGACAGCGTGACACTCAACTATTTGTCGAAAAATGTCGCTCCCGATATCGACGACGTCGGCGTTCAGATCGGCGTGCGCTACCAGCCCCTTCCCAAGCCGATGGGCCCCGTCCCCGACATGAGCGGCGGCGCTTCTGGAATGAATCCCGGGCAGCCCCGGTTCGAGGCTCCGGTGCCCACCATGCACGACCGCGACTCCATGGGTGTCAAGTGGGTCGCGCACGATGACAACGATGACCAGCTCGTCTACTCGCTCTACTACCGGGGTGAGGGCGAATCCCGTTGGCTCCTCCTGAAGGACGGCCTGACCGACAAGTTTTACTCCTTCGACGCCAGCCTGCTCCCGGATGGCGGATACACTTTCAAAGTCGTCGCTTCCGATGCACCCTCGCATTCTCCCGGCGAAGAACTCACGGCTGAGAAAGAGAGTGCCCGCGTCGAAGTCGATACCACCGCTCCCAATATCGAAAGTCTTCACGCCCAGATGGAAGGTGGCAACATCCACGTTACCTTCCGCGCCACCGACGGTTTCTCGCCCATCAAGCGCGCCGAGTACTCCCTTGACGCTAACGATTGGCAGTACGTCGAACCCGTGGGCCAGATCGCTGACGCGAAGACCGAGACGTACGATTTCAAGGTTTCCATCCCGGCGGAGAGTCTCGCTCCTCAGGCCGGAGCGGCCCAGGCAAAGAAGAACGAATCCGGACAGGTCGAGCACGTGGTCGTCATGCGCGTCTACGATCGCTTCGACAACATGAGCGCTGCCAAGACCGTGATCCGGGGAAAATAGTTGGGCGCACCAAGGTGAATTAGACCGACGGGCGCAAAACAACTGGATGCTCATCCGCCACCACCGGGTGGTTTGCTTCCCTTCGTGCTCCTTCGTGTCCTTTGTGGTTAATGCCCTCTTTCCACCGGATGCAGTTGATCCACGTTCCGCAACTCCGGGAACTGCCAAGCCCACAACGCGATCACCACCAGCGTCCCCACCCCGCCCAGCACCACCGCCGGGACGGTCCCGAACCAGTGAGCCGTTAAACCGGACTCGAACTCGCCTAACTCGTTGGATGCTCCGATGAAAAGCATATCCACCGCGTTGACCCTTCCCCGCATCTCATCCGGAGTAGCAAACTGCACCAGGGTCGCCCGGATGATCACGCTGACCATGTCAGTCGCACCCACCAGCAGCAGGGCTACCAGCGACAACACCAGGCTTCGCGACACTCCAAACAGGATCGTGAATACTCCAAATCCGCCCACACACCACAACATGATCAATCCCGCGCGTCCCCGAATCGGCCGCTTTGCCAGAAAGATCGCCATCGCCGCCGCGCCCACGCCGGGCGCGCTGCGCAGCAACCCAAGGCCCCACGGACCGGTCTTGAGAATCTCGCTGGCATACACGGGCAGCAGCGCCACTGCACCTCCCAGCAACACCGCAAACATATCGAGCGAGATCGATCCCAGCACCACTTTCTCCCGCCAAACATACCGGAAACCCGCCATGACGGTGTGCAGGCTCATCTCTTCGGGCGGGCGCTCCTGACTCTTCGACCGAATCCACAAGGTCGCCAGTAACGCGAACGCACTGCACCCGGTGGCCGTGCCATAGACCACGTGCGGTCCGCGAGCGGCCGCGTACAGCACGCCGCCCAGCGCCGGCCCCAGAATGGTCGCGGTCTGGAACGTGGTCGCGTTCCACGCTACCGCCTTCGAAAAATATTCCGGAGGCACAAGTTGCGGCAGCAGCGCCCGGCTCGCCGGCCAGTTGAAGCAACGCACCACCCCAAGGAAAAGCAGCACCACATAGATCAGGTGGACAGAACGCGATCCTCGCACGGTCAGCGCCCACAGCAACCCCGAACACAATATGAATCCGCAATAGCAGATGTCGAGAACGCGCCGCCGGTCGTGCCGGTCCGCGGCGTGTCCCGCAACCAGGAACAGAAAAACACCCGGCAGGAACTGCGCCAGCCCCACCAACCCGAGGTCGAGCGGTCGCCGCGTGATTTCATAAACCTGCCACCCCACCGCCACCGACTGCATCTCGAGTCCAGCCACGATGAAGAAGCGCGCCACCTGGTAGAGCACCAGGTCCGGGTACGCGAACGTACCCGTCCTCTCCAATAGTATTTCCGAATCCCCCATGTGCTCTCTACTGTGCCACAAAGAAGGCCAGTGGAGCCACGGGCAGCCTGCCCTGAGCCACGCCGAAGGATCCCCGCCCGTCGAACACCGCGGCACCAGCTAAAATAGACTCGTGTTGCAAATCCTGCGGACCGTGGCTTGGCTCGTCTGCGCTGTCTACTCGACCATCCCTGGGTATTGGCTACTTATCCACCCGCGAACCGATTACTGGCGTACGCACCCGCGCTCGCCGTATCGAATGCTTGTTCCCCTATGGGCCAGCATGGCGGTGGTCGTAGTGCTGGTCACAGCCCCCTGGCGCCGCGTCACTCTCTATGAGAGCGGCTGGATGTGGATTCCCGCGGCCGCTCTGTTCGCGCTCGGCGTCTCACTCTACAAAAGCGCCGGCGCGACTTTCAGCTTGAAGCAGCTCCAAGGCACGCCTGAACTCAGTGCGGAGCACGCGGAACAGCGCCTCGTGACCAACGGCATCCACGCCCGCGTGCGCCATCCTGTCTATCTCGCGCACCTCTGCGAAATGCTCGCCTGGAGCATCGGCACAGGTCTGGCAACGTGTTTCGCGCTGACCG
>CAVRZQ010000002.1:5000-368253 GCA_963725575.1 uncultured Acidobacteriota bacterium | reverse complement strand
GCAGGTTCCGCTTGCCGCGCGGCCTGTCGTCGGCGATCGCGGTATTCATCCTGCTTGTGCTGGCGGATGGATCAGCTACGTCCTGATAACGAGGCTTCCGCCTTTGTGCAGGTCTTGCCGAAATACTCGGAACGGATGCGCGCGGCGGCGATGAGTTTTCGCGAACGAGCCGAGTCTTTGCAACCCGCTCCGCCCCTCCACCGAAGACAAGAACGTGATCAAGGTGCAGCCCAGCAGCCCCGTCACCGAACTGGTAACCCGGGGCTTTGGTTCGTTCTCGCAACTGTTCTTTGCCCTCACCTTTGTTCCGTTCCTCATCTACTTCATGTTCAGTTGGCAGCAGCACGCGCGTTCCGCGACGGTGATGCTGTTCCGCATGGAACACCGGCATACCGCCTACACCACCCTGGGATTGATCTCCCGCATGATCCGCAGCTTCATGGTGGGCAACCTGCTGATCGGACTGTTGATGGCGGCGGTCAGCATGGCGGTGTTTGGCGCGCTCCATTTGCCCTTCTTCCTCATCCGTGGGCGCGATCAGCGGCTTTCTAAGCCTCGTCCCTTACCTCGGGATCATTCTCGCCCTGGCTCCGCCGCTGATGGTCGGCCTCGGCCAACTCGACTCTGGGGACTTGGCTGTCCTTGCCCTGGTGGTCGTTGCCCTGCATTTCTTCGCACTGAATGTTCTTTACCCGAAGTTTCTCGGAAACCGCATGCAACTGAACCCGCTGGCCGTGACCATGGCGTTGTTGTTCTGGGGATGGCTGTGGGGAGGCATGGGCCTGATCCTGGCCATTCCGATCTCGGCCGCAATGAAGATCATCTTCGACCACGTGGAATCGCTGAAACCGTGGGGGACGTGGCTGGGGAATGAAGCAGTCGTCGGTCGCCAGTCGTTGGCTCTTGGTCGTTGGCTGACAGCCCTTTTCCCGTCGCTAGCTTCCCCTCCCTGCTGCTTCCTCGCCACTCTTGGAACGAACGATTCTGATCCGTGGGGAAGCTGCCTTGTGATCTGGTACGAGAAGACTTCCGAGCCAACGAATAACGGGAATCCGGTTCGATGTGAATTTTGTGGAGCGCTCTGAAAGAAGTTGATTTGACCGTGTATTCCTACGAAAACACAATAACGGTGAAGCCAGGGGAAAGTGGCTATGGGAATTTGGCACGATGGTGTGTTCTGGAATCAGTACGGCGATGGCAATGGGTCGCCAACGCGCGAGTGGCTAGAGTGATGTTCGCAGACGAGACCTTTTGGACTCCTCCAGCCTCAGACGCTATCGTTCCTGACCGATTGCCGGTTTTGAGTAATTCAATACAAGCATTCACGGCTGGCCTCGAAATGAAATACCCAACCATACGTGTTTCGCTCGCAGATCGAATGGCTTTGGTTCGCGCGGACAACGCCGACGATATGTTGTGCAAGATTTACCACACGCAGCGTACTGCTCTTCGCTTGATGGGACTCAAGATCGTGGTGATCTCAAGCCCTCAGCGCGAGGTTTGTTCGGTTGATTTGCAGCCCTAGTGTTCTCAGGGAGTAAAGCCGGGAATAGGGAGAGCGCCCAGCTACCAGCCAACGACCATCAGCTATCAGCTAAGCTTCGAATTCCGAAGCTTCCGGGAATCGCAAGCTTGCACTTGGAGAGAGGCTTTGTGAGAACGTCCTCGACCTGGCGCTCTTCGCAGTTCTTGGCCATGGCCAGTTCGCTCACCAGCAGGTAGCGCGCGCGTTCCAGCATCTTCTTCTCGCGGAACGACAGCGGCTTGGACTGGTTCAGCAGCAGCAGGCCCTTGAGCACGGCAGCGACTTCCAGCAGGGAGCCGGTACGCATCCGCTCGGAATTTTCCTTGAAGCGGTATTTCCAGTCGGCGTTGTTCAGGCACTCGCCATCTGTCAGAAAATCAAGAATCTTCTGGATCTCGCCGTTGCGCACGACGCGCCGCAATCCCACGCTGTCCACGTTGTGGAAGGGCACCATGACCTTCAGGCTGCTGGCCTTGATCTTGAGCAGGTAGAATTGTCTCGACCGATGGCGCCGATCGTCCGGCTGCTGATCTGTTCGATAATTCCTACGCCATGGTTGGGGTAGACGACCTTGTCGCCGATGTGGAAACCGTCGCTACTGATCATGAGGGAACACCCTTAAGAGCGCCGGAACAACCTATGAAGGACCAACTATCTTCTAGTCTACCCTAAGCAGACCCGAAAAGGCAATTTGACGCGGGTCCTGCGACTGCTGGCCGTCGCAATACGAACGAAGATCATTGACCTTACTCGACGGGCAAATCTTAACCTGCGTCGCCGTTTGCGGATTGGCGGCGCAATTTCACCTGATCGGGTGGAGTACGTCCAGTACCGGCTGGCGATTGCCAGCTTCGCTAAAAGCCATCCGCTGGCAAGTCCATCAGCGAGCCCTGCGGTTTATAATTCCGCAAAGTATGACTGAGCAGATCGAAGAAGAAGCTCCAGGATGAGATCAACGCGCTCGAACACGAGCTCAGTCACGAACTGCCCAAAGAGCTGAAAAAAGCCGTGGCCCTGGGCGACCTGAGCGAAAACGCCGAGTACCACATGGCGAAGCAGCGCCAGGAGTTTGTGAAGGCACGCCTGCGCCAGCTAGGCCGACGTATGGCCGATCTTTCCCTGATCAACCTGAACAACATCCCGAAGGACAAAGTCGGGCTGGGCTCAACTGTTAAGGTCTACGACAACGATAAGGACGAGGAAATCGAGTACAAGCTGGTGACCAGCGAAGAATCCGACGTCGGCCAGGCAAGATTTCCACCACTTCGCCGATCGGGCGCGCGCTGCTGAACAAGAAAGTGGGCGACACCGCCACGGTGGTCACGCCCAACGGCAAGCGCGAAATGGAGATCCTGAGCCTCATCACCATTCACGACGAGGAGTCAAGCCGGATGACCTGGACCAGCGCCTTCGGACAATACGTGCGGCAAGTTGCTGCGGACCATCGTGAACCGCATGGCCCTGGCGCGCATCAGCCCGAACTTCCTCACCTTCCTCGGATTGGTGATCGACATCGTCGCCGCGTTTCTGTTCGGCTATGCCAACGCCGACAACCAGGCGCGCATGTTCTTCTATGCTGGGCTGGTGATCTTCGGTGCCGGCTTTTTTGATCTGGTGGATGGCCGGGTCGCTCGCGCCAGCAACCAGGTCACGCGCTTTGGCGCCTTCTTCGATTCCGTGGTCGATCGCTACAGCGATGCCGCCCTTTTCTTCGGGTTACTGGTCTATTACTCGCGCGGGGGTCGGTTTCTTCTACGTGGTCCTGGCGGCGCTCGCCATGATCAGCTCCGATCATGGTGAGCTACACGCGGGCGCGCGCCGAGTCCCTGATCGGTACCTGCAAGGTCGGGTTCATGGAACGGCCAGAGCGCCTGGTGCTGCTCATCATTGGAGCCGTGTTCAACCGGATGGCGCCCGTCCTGTGGGTGATTGCGGTCCTCTCGACGATTACCGTGGCCCACCGCATCTACTACACCTGGCTGCAAACCGAGCGTGCTCGATCCGCCCGCCGAGGCCGGCCGCTCGGCTGCCTGAACACTTGTCTACCCTGACTGTCTGCTTTCCTTGATATGGCCCGCCAGTCTAACTTTGCGCCGCTCTTTTCGGGAGAAGATCCTAATGAAGAAGTCTTTCGGCACCTATAAAGCCTCGTGGGTCCGCTGCTTTGCCGTCCTTTTGTGTCTGAGCATGGTGGGTCTCAGCCGCACCGTGTGGGCCCGCGCCGCCGCATCGGTCCCCGCACCTGAGATCAAGTTCGAGAAATACACGCTGCCCGAACGGCCTCGACGTGATCCTCGCGAGGACCACCGGCTGCCGCTGGTGGCCGTCAACCTCTGGTACCACGTCGGCCCGGCGAACGAGCGGGCCGGGCGCACCGGCTTCGCGCACCTGTTCGAGCACATGATGTTCCAGGGCTCGAAGCACGTCGGCGCCAAGGACGCACTTCAAGTTCCTCGAGGCCGCCGGCGCCAGCGACATCAACGGCACGACCGACTTCGACCGCACCAACTACTTCGAGACGCTGCCGTCGAACCAGCTCGAGCTGGCGCTGTGGCTCGAGTGCGACCGCATGGGCTACCTGCTCGAAACGCTCGACCACGCCGAAGCTGGCCAACCAGCAGGACGTCGTGCGCAACGAGCGGCGGCAGAGCGTCGAGAACGCGCCCTACGGCCTCGTCGACGAAGAGCTGTTTCACCAGCTCTTTCCCCAGGACCATCCGTACTACGCCGACGTGATCGGCTCGCACGAGGACATCCAGGCCGCGCAGCTCGACGACGTGCGCGAGTTCTTCAAGCAGTACTACACGCCGAACAACGCCAGCCTCGCGATCGTCGGCGACATCGATCAGGCCGCAAGCCAAGGCTCTGGTCGAGAAGTACTTCGGCTCGATTCCTGCCGGACCGCCGGTGCCCAAAATCACCGCCACGTCCCCGCAGATCACGGCAGAGAAACGCCGCCAGGTGACCGACCAGGTCGAGCTGCCGCGCGTCTACATGGCCTGGATCATGCCGTCGATCTTCCAGCCGGGCGACGCCGACGCCGACCTGCTCGCCCAGATCCTCGGCGGCGGAAAGTCGAGCCGGCTGTACAAGAACGCTCGTCTACGAGAAGCAGATCGCGCAGGACGTCTCCGTCCAGAAGCAGACCCTGCTGCTCGGATCCGTTTTCGAACTACAGGCCACGGCGAAACCCGGGGTGAAGCCTGAGGATCTCGAGAAGGCGATCGACGAGGAGCTCGACAAGCTGCGCTCCGAGGGTCCCACGCCAGGCCGAAGTCGACCGCGCGCGCAACATGATCGAGACGCAGCATGATCAGCGGCCTCGAGCGGCTGGGCGGCTTCGGAGGCGTCGCCGACCGCCTGAACCAGTACAACCACTATCTGCACGATCCCGGCTATCTGCCCAAGGATCTGGAGCGCTACAACCGCGCAACCGTCGAAGACGTCAAGCGGGTGGCCGCCGACAAGCTCAAACCATCTGCCCGCGCGGTCGTGTACGGAGTGCCCGGCGATCGCGTCGTCGACGATCCTCCCCGCGCCCAGGAAGGGCCGGATGCGAAGGCCAAAAGTGAAACCGTCGCCGGCACCATGCCGGACGAACCGTGGCGCGCGAAGCCGCCGGCACCCCAGTCGCTTGGGAAACTCAGCTTGCCCGTCCCCCAGAGTTTCAAGCTGGCCAACGGGCTGACCGTGATCCTGGTCGAGCAACATCAACTGCCCATCGTGGTGGCGCACCTGCTCGTGCTCGATGGCAGCGATGCCAACCCGGTCGACAAACCCGGCCTGGCTTCGTTCACCTCTCAGATGCTGCCCGAGGGAACCGACACGCCGCACTTCCTCGCAGATCGCCGACGCTGCTGCCCAGATCGGCGCTTCGTTACGGGTATTGACCGTCAGCGACGACTCCATCGTGGATATCCGCACCCTGAAACCGAACGTCGATGCCGGGCTCGACCTGCTCTCGGACGTCGCGCTGCATCCCAAGTTCGCTCCGGCCGAAATCGAACGGGTGCGAAAACTGCGCGAGACCGACATCCTGCAGATCCAGGACGATCCCGCGCAACTGGCCATCGGAGTCCTGCACAAGATGATCTACGGTCCCGGCCATCCCTACGGCTACCGCAGTGAGGGCACGATTGCCGCCACGCAAGCGACCACCCGCGACGATATTCTTCACATGTGGCAACGCGGTTATGCGCCCGCAAACTCGGCCCTGGTGCTAAGCGGGCGACCTTACTCCCGCCGAAGCGCGCGCGCTGGCGGAGAAGTATTTCGGCAAATGGACCAGCACCAGCGCCCGGCATGAGCCGTCCGCGGTCCAGTTCAAGCCGGCGCGCGCCGTCTACATCGTCGACAAACCCGGTGCTGCCCAGACGTTTGTCCTGCTCGGCACTCCGGGCGTGGCCCGTTCGACTCCCGATTACGCTCCCCTCGAAGTCATGAACAACATTCTGGGTGGGTTCGTACTCCAGCCGCATTAATTCGAACGTGCGCGAGGAGCACGGCTATAGCTACGGCGCTTTTTCGTTCTTCGTCTACCAGCGCGCCGCGGGCTTGTTCGCCGCCGGCGGTGGGATGCGCACCGACTCAACCGGACTCGCCATCCAGGAAATCTTCAAGGAAATGGAAAAGATCCGTACCAGCGCGCCCACTGACGAAGAACTCAAACTCGCCAAGGGTGCTTTTTCGCAATCGCTCGCGGGACGCTTCGAGTCCGCAGAGCAAACCGCCAACACCGTCGGTGATCTGTTCACCTACGGGCTCCCGCTCGACTATTACGAACTGTTGCCGGCCGGCATCGCAGCGGTAACTTCCGAAGACGTGCAACGCACGGCGAAAAAGTACATTCATCCGGAAAATGCGGTTGTGGTCGGAGCCGGCGATCGCGCCAAAATCGAAGAGCAGCTGAAGAAACTCTCCATCGGAGCGGTCGAGGTGCGGGATTACGAGGGAAACCCGGTGAGCGCGAAGGCCGCGGCCGGCCAATCGCATTAGCAGGAATCCCGCGACGACGCCTGTAGTCGCGCCTCCATTGAACGGTCGGCTGCAAAAGAAACGAGGCTGGGATGTCCCAGCCTCGCTCACCTCCGTCGCCTCATGTCGATGTTGTTCTGGCCGGATCTAGCGCCACTCCTGACTGCGTTCGTGACGCTCCCGCCATTCATGCTCGCGGCGCTCCTCGCGAGCCCGATCGAAGCGCATATCTCTGCGCTCGTCCCGCCTGTCGCTATCGCGCACTGCGCGGCGCTCCCGCTGTTCCTGGCGCGGGTTTTCATAGCGCCGATCGGTCTCACCCCACGCCAAAGACGCGAACGCGCCCACACCCAAAACCACCGTCAGCACCGCCCTCTTCAGAATCATCGTACCGGTCATAAGATCCTCCGATCCCTGGCGGCGCGCACGTCCAGCCAGCGCCGTCACGAATGAGAACCCACTCCGTTTTGGGAAGTTCTGCCCTACATTTGTTCGTCGGCAGGCAACCTTCCCCCGATCCTCGCAAGCCCACAGGCCGAAGCGAAGCCGGCACCTCGTTGCTCGAAGCCCGCAGCCCGAAGCTCATGACTCGAGTGCTAGACTATCCCGGCATTTTCCCTGACGAGGTGGACGTGCCAACCGATCCTGTTCTCGTTGTTCACGGCGGCGCCTGGGCCATTCCCGACGACATGGTCCAGGCTCATCTGAACGGTGTTCGCAACGCCGTCGCTGCAGGCTGGCGCGTCCTGAACAGAGGTGGTTCGTCGCTCGATGCCGTCGAAGAAGCCGTCGTCGTGCTCGAAGACGATGAGACCTTCGACGCCGGCCGGGGCAGTTTTCTCAACCGTGACGGCAAAGTGCAGCTCGACGCGTTCATCATGGAAGGCTCGACGCTTCGTGGTGGCGGAGTCGGCGGAGTCGAGCGGCTGCGCCATCCGGTTCGCGCGGCGCGCAAGATCCTGAGCGAGAGCCCGCACGTCTACTTCGTAGGCGAAGGCGCGGAGCGCTTCGCGGCCGAGCATGGAATTCCCCTGTGCGACAACCGCGACCTCGTCATCCCGCGCGAAGTGGAGCGGTTGCGCACCTACCAGGCGCATGCCACCGAGGCGGCTCCGGACCTGTTCGCGCCCGCGATTTCCCACGATACGGTCGGCGCCGTGGCGCTCGACGCCGACGGTAACATCGCCGCCGCGACTTCCACCGGAGGCACGCTGAATAAGGCTCCAGGGCGCCTGGGCGATTCTTCCCTCATCGGCTGCGGCTGCTATGCCGACAATGAAAGCGCCGCCGCTTCGCTGACCGGTTGGGGCGAGCCCATCATGAAGCTGGTACTTGCCAAGTGGTCGGTCGATCGTGTGCTGGCCGGGAACGCCCCCGAGTGGGCCGCGCAGGAAGCCATCAACTATCTGAAGGCGCGCGTCAATGGACACGGCGGCATCATCTTGCTCGATGCCAGGGGACGATTCGGCATCTCTCACAACACTCCGCGCATGGCCTGGGCATTCCAAACCCGGCAGCGCACTGACTCCGGGATTGAGCGCTGATCCGCGCGGTCCCGACCATTCTGGCACCGCATCGCTAACTAACCCTATTCCCGTCATGAATTTATCTTGCTTTCCCGCTATCTCCTGATATACAAACCACCGGGACCCAAGCGCCCCGAACCGTGCACCCTGTGAATAGAGTTCGCCTTCTGCCGCGCGCGCCTTTTCTCTGCCGCGGTTCTTTCGGGAGACCCCTATGAATTCCACGTCGAAGATCGTAGCTGCCCTGTTGCTTGCTCTGATTGGCACTGGCCTGGCCTTTGCTCAAGGTTCCGCGTCGGGCGACCTGCATGTCACCGTGAAGGATCAGAAGGGAGCCATGGTCACCAACGCGGTTGTAACCGCGCGCGAGCAGGCCAAGGCCTTTGAGCGGTCGACGACCCTGAACACCGATGGCGAATATCGTCTGGTGTCGCTGCCTCCGGGCGTGTACACCGTCACCATTGAGGCACCGGGCTTCAGCAAGACGGAAGCCAAGGACCAGGCCGTGACCGTGGGCCAGATGAAGGATTTGCCAGTCACGCTGAACATCAGCGGCGCGGCCACGGTGGTCACCGTCAGTTCGGAGGCGGACCTGGTCGAGACGACGCGTAGTTCCACGACCGACACCATCGATCAGCGCCGCATCGACAATCTGCCGATCAACGGCCGCAACTACATCAACTTCACGCTGACCGATTCCCAAGTGGTGCGCGACAACGCTCCCAACACCGGAGCCGCGCCGACTTCGGGCCTGAACATCGAGCGGCCAGCGCGCCCGCTCGAACCTGGTCAACGTCGATGGTGCCGACGCCACCGACAATTCCACCAACGGCGTGCGCTCGACGGTCTCGCAGGAAGCGGTGCAGGAATTCCAGATCATCACCAACAGCTACGCCGCCGAGTACGGACGCGCTTCCGGCGGCGTGGTCAACATCATCACCCGCTCCGGATCGAACGAGTTTCACGGCGATGTCTTCGGCTATCTGCGCAATCGTAACTTCCAGGCCGTGAATCCGTTCCGATGCCTCACGCCGCCCTGTCCGAATCCCGCCTACACCCGGGTGCAGGCAGGCGCAGCGTTCGGTGGCCCGATCAAGAAGGACAAGACCTACTACTACTTCTCCTACGAAATCACGCGCCGGCACGAGACCGGGATTCTCGAGCATCGGACAGGACAATTTTGGCCTGGTTCCATTCGATACGACGTTAGTCGGATTGCCCTTTGGTTCGCTGCAGTTGACGCCAGAACAGATCGCTTTCCTGACCAATCCGACCGTGCTGGCGTTGGAGGGGGCGAGCTCAGCCGTCGCAGAGGGCGTTGGCAAGTACGCGGTGCTCGCGGGCGCCTCATCGGGCCAGGCAGTACAGGGAGCGTGGCCCGCGCCGATGGTCCAGGCTTTGACTGGGGGCCTGCTTTCCAGTTGGACAGGCTTCCCTACTAGTTGCGCTCCTCCTGGACCATGTGCCCCCACGCCCGCTTCGTTTCAGACCCTTGCCTCGCAGATCGGCAACTTCCCCGTGTTTGAAGGCACCAGCCTGTACTCGCTGCGCCTCGATCACAACGTGAGCAACAGCAATCGCCTGACGTTCCGCGCCAACGTCAGTCCGAGCACGGTCACGGGCATTGAAGTCAGCGGCCAGGATCAGCCCTTCGGACAGAACGCCTACTCGCGCACTTCGCAGCAGACCTACCGCGACGTCGCCGGCATGGTGCAGGACACCTGGACGCTCGGCAACAACAAGGTGAACGAGTTCCGCTTCCAGTACGCCCGCCGCGGCTTGTCGTACTTCTACAACACGGCCATTCCGGGCGGCGCCGATCCTGCAGTCAACATTCCCGGCTTCGCCTACTTCGGACGCGAGCCCTACTCCTACATTCAGCGCACCGAGCAACGCTACCAGTTCACCGATAACTTCTCCTGGACCATCGGACGCGCACGACACCAAGTTCGGTGCCGACTTCAACTACCTGCCGCTGAAGGCGACCTTCACCGTGAACTACGGCGGCGTGTATGACTTCGGCTCTTTCACCGCGTCAAATCTGAAGTTTCCCGATCTCCCAATCCCGCGGATCCGACGCATCCCATCGAATTCCCGGACCTGTCGCCCGTGCAAGCGTACGGCGCTGGCCTGCCCGGAGACTTCATCCAGGGGCTCGGCAGTCCCAGCGACTCGTTCTCGAACAAGCCTCTGGGCCTGTTCTGGCAGGATTCGTGGCGCGTGCGCCCCAACCTCACCCTGAACTACGGCGTGCGCTACGACATCGAATTCCCACCCAAGTTCAAGCCGCCGCAAGGACTCGCGCTTCCCGCCTACAACCTGCTGGGACTGCAAAAAGGGATTCAGACCGACAAGAACAATTTTCAGCCGCGCATCGGGCCTTGCCTGGGATCCCAAGGGGGACGGCAAGACTGTGGTCCGCGCTTCCTACGGAATGTTCTATGACCACCCGTTGCTCGGCCTGTACTTCCTGGGCGATGCCTCGGACGGCTCGTCCAGCGGGCAGTTGGCCTTTGGCGGAACCTCGCCTCTGCAGCGGCCCGACGGAGATCCGGGCAATCTGAACGCGATTCCGATTTTCCAGGGAACTGCTGAATCAGCCGGGCTGTACGCCGTCGCGATTTCCGCTCGCCAATGCAAATCTTGGCTACCTGCCGAACCAGCAGCAGTTCCAGGCGCTGAATTTTCCGCAGTCGGTTTTCCTCAACCAGAACTATCTGAACCTGAACCTCGCCAACCCGGCGCAATCGACCTTCCTGCCGCTCGGCTTCCAACCCTTCGGCTACCCGCAAGCCAAGAACTTCGTCTACGCCTACTCCCAGCAGGCGAACCTGACCATCGAGCGCGATCTCGGCGGCGGATTCGCGTTGAGGCTGGCCTATAACTTCAACGGCGGACGGCATCTCAACCGTCCCATCAACGCCAACACCATTCGCGGCGACTTGATGGTGGCCAACTTCAACGCAGCTCTCGCTGCGGGGCAGACTCCGGCCAGTCCCTTCACGGTAGGTACCGGGGGCGGCCTTCCCTGCGGATCCGGTCTGCTTGGTCCGTGGGTCAGTTCTTCCCTGATGAACTTCTTCCGTCCCGGCGGATTGAATCCGTCCATCGCCGCCGCCCTGATCGGCGCGGGCGCCGGTGCCTGCGTGGATCTGGCGCAATCCATCGAGAGCGGCCTCGCGAGCCAGGGATTCAACGCGAACTGCGATCCCGCCACCTATACCGACTGCGTTCCCTTCGGTGACATGGACGCCAACTATTCCAACGGCAGTTCGATCTACCACGGCTTCACCGCCAACCTGCGCAAGCGTTTCAGCAAGCACTACGAGTTTCTTGCTTCCTACACCTGGTCGCACGCGATCGACGACTCGACCGACCTGCAGTCCACGCTCACGCCGCAGGACAGCTACTACCCCGGGCTCGACCGCTCCAACTCGCTCTTCGACCAGCGCCACCGTTTTGTCTTCAGCGGCGTCTACCAGACCGGCAAGGTGGGCAGCGGCTTCGGCGGCAAGTTCCTCAGCGACTGGACGTTTGCTCCGCTCGTCGAGGTGGCCTCCGGCCGCCCGTTCAACGTCCTTACCGGCAACGGCGACAACCTCCAGTTGTCCTCGCTGACCGGACGGCCAAACACTTTCGCGGATCCTGCCTGCGCAGCGCCGGTTGCTTCCAAGTACTCGCCGTCCGGGATCTTCCAGGAGCCCTGCATCAACGGATTCGCGGCGACCGGGACCACGCCAACCCTGCTCCAGCTCGACGGCAACCTGGGCCGCAACGCCGGCGTCGCGCCCTGGACGGTGTTCGACGATCTGCGGGTCGCCAAGCGCATCAACTTCAGCGAGCGCTTCAACATGGATCTGATCGCCGACATGTTCAACATCGCCAACAAGTTCAACGTGTCCGCGGTCAGCCCGCTGTTCACCAATGCGGGTACGCCGACCGCGGCCTACGATCCGCGGCAGTTCCAGTTCGCGATCAGGATCAACTGGTAGGCTGGCTGCACGCGTCGGGTTGGGAGTGCAGACTCTAGGCTTGAGGCTCTAACACCCAGGCATCGCTTACGACCTGCGTAGGCACAGACGCCCTCGCCTGTGCGGCCGCGGCAGTTTTTGCCGCGGCTTCTGGCTTCTCAGTTGCCTACAACCCAAAGCCACCGCGCAGCGCCTAGAGCCTGTTAAGATTCTCCATCACTCTTCACGAAATCCGGGAGCTACTCCATACATGTCCGAAACTTCCGCCCCCACGCCGCGCACCCGCGTGGTTCGCGAGGCCGATCGCGGCGTCTACGATCGCGAAGCCATTTACGGCATTCTTGACGAAGGCTTCATCTGCCACGTCGGCTTCGTTGTCGATGGCCAGCCCTTCGTCATCCCGACCTCCTACGGCCGGTCGGGCGACAATCTTTACATTCACGGCTCGGCCGCCAGCCGCATGCTGCGCAATCTGGACAAGGGATTTCCCGTCTGCATCACGGTCACGCTGCTCGACGGGCTGGTGCTGGCGCGCTCCATCTTCAATCACTCCATGAACTACCGTTCCGTGGTTGTGCTGGGTACCGCTACTCTGGTGCAGGATCCGGCCGAGAAGATAGAGGCGCTGCGCTTGCTTTCCGAACACATCCTGCCCGGCCGCTGGGCTGATTCGCGGCAGCCCCATGAGCGGGAATTGAAGGCGACCTTCGCCCTGCGCGTGCCTATCACCGAATTCTCGGCCAAGGTGCGGCAGGGGCCGCCCATCGATGATGAAGAGGACTACAGCTTCAAAACCTGGGCCGGCGTGATTCCGCTCGAGACCGTGGCGCGGCGGCCCGTCCCCGACGCCCGCTGCAGTCCCGAAATTCCGGTGCCCGCCTACGCCAGTGCATACTCCAGGAAGAAGCACTAAGCACTGTTACTGGCTTGTGTGCTTGATGTCGCATGGACTGAATGTCAGACGGACTTTGCAAATCAGGTTTGCGAAATGCCTGACCTCGTACCAGCAATCGCCGCTCAAGTGGATGCCCTGCGCGGCGATCTGATCGGCTTTCTGCAGAAACTGGTGCAATTGCCCAGTCTTCCCGGGCACGAGCAGCAGGCGCAGCACTTCGTCGCTGACAAACTTCGCTCGCTCGGCCTAGCCGTCGACGTGCTCTCTTCCGACCTCGATGAACTCCGGTACCATCCCGCGTTTTGCGACGACGGTGTCCCGTTCCGCGAGCGCCTGAATGTCGTGGGACGCTGGCCGGGCAGCGGACATAGTCCTAAACCGTCGCCGCCACGCTCGCTCATTCTGAACGGACATATGGACGTGGTTCCGACCAGCAGCGCAAGTCTCTGGTCGGACTCGCCCTGGAGCGGCGCGATCCGCGACGGCCAGCTTTATGGACGCGGTTCCTGCGACATGAAAGCGGGCGTCACGGCCAATCTCTTTGCGATTCAGACCCTGCAGTCGATGGGTTTTCAGCCCGCGGCCGACGTGCTGCTCGAAAGCGTAATTGGAGAGGAGAGCGGAGGCGTCGGCACGCTCACCACCATCGTCAAAGGATTCAAGGCCGAGGCTGCCATCATCACCGAGCCCACGCGCCTGCATCTTTGCCCGGTCCAGTCGGGAGCGCTCACCTTCCGCGTGAAAGTCTCCGGACGCGCCATCCACGCCTGCATGAAGCCTTACGGCGTAAGCGCGATCGAAAAGTTCTATCTCGTGTTGCGATCGGTACAGGAACTCGAGCGCAAACGGCACGTCGAATATAAGAATGCTCTCTACGAAGATCCCAACAACATCGCTCCGGTAAATTTCGGCACCATCCGCGCCGGGGAGTGGCCTTCGACCGTGCCCGACGAACTGGTGGTGGAAGGCCGCTTCGGCGTGCTGCCGGGAGAATCGACCGGTGCAGCGCGCCAGGCCATGGCCGCGGCCCTGGCCAGTGCGGCGGCGGCGGACGCGTGGTTGAAGGATCACCCGCCCATTCTCGAATGGTTCGAAGGGCAGTTCGAATCCGGACAGATCCCGCAGGATGCGCCGATCGTCCGGATGATTGCCGACAGCCACGAAAAAACCTTTGGCAAGCCTCCGGTCGTGCAAGGCGTCACCTACGGCTCGGACCTGCGGCTATTTACCAACCACGGAGACATGCCCGCCGTCCTCTACGGCCCGGGCAACATTTTCGATGCCCATACCGTCAACGAGCACGTGGATTTGGAAGAAGTGATCGCCGCGACCAAGGTCCTGGCCCATATCGTGACCCAGTGGTGCGGCGGAGACTTGGCTGATAGCTGATGGCGGATAGCCGACAGCTGATCTATCGTGGAGCGGCCGGCGCCGTGCTGCAGGTTCCATGAAACGTGATGTCCACCGAGTTCCCCACTCTCAGGAATAGTACGCTTGGGTTTTTCATGCCCCACTTGGCATAGGGCACAGAAAAATGCGAGGAGACCGACCAGTGGTCCGAATCCGGTTTCACGTCCGCCGGAGCGGTGATCTCATGTTCGGCCCCGTGGATCCGGAACATGCCATGCACTTGGACGGTCGACGTTCCCGTCGCGGCCACGGTGCCTTCGACGCGATCGGGCCGGAATCCAATCTCGGGATAGCGCGCGCTTTCGAGTACCTCCTTGTGCATTTTTCGATCGCGGCTCTGGTTGCCGCTCTGCCCGCTGGTCGCGTCGAACACGATCTCGCCGCCGATTTGCCGGGTCGCCGGATCGAAGTGGATCTCGCCGCTCTTCAAGTGAAAGCTTCCCTTCACGGTGTGGAGCACGTCGCCCAGCGTAAAATCGGCGGCCGTTTGGGCGGGGTCGCATTGCAGAACGACCTGTTGCGCGCCGGCTGTTCCAGCGAAGGCCGATAACAGGCACACCGCGACTCTGCCAAGTCCCACGATCCGTTTCATCAAGACAGTTTTCCTCGCCCCAAAAACACACGCTTACGCGGTGAGCAATCTTAAGCCTAAAGCTAGTCCATTGCTGGCGACCTGCAGCGGAGGCACGGCCCCGACGTGGGTTGCCAGCATGCGCGCGAACAGTTTCGGCTCGCTCAGGAAAGCCCGCATGACGCGCTGCCGCAGGCCCTCGCGGTGCTCCAGCAGAAGCATCAGCTTGGACATCAGCGCCGGGCGCCGCGCCAGCGATCGGTGCCCGGCCTGGTAGCGTCCCAGTTCGTCCGAGCGGAGGCAGTCCGCCAGCAGGTCCGCCTGCCGAAACGCCAGGCAGAGGCCCTCGCCCGTGATGGCGTCCACGCCGCCGGACGCGTCGCCCATCAGCGCGACGCGCCCTGTGCACACGCGCGCGAGCTTGCGCGTTACCGACATCGCTCCGCGCTCGACCGATCCTTGTGCGGCCCCACGCAGCCGCTCCGACACTTCCGGAAACTCACGCAACCCTTCATCCAAACGCAAAGCCGGATCGCGCGAGATCAGCGCGACACAAACCTGTTCGGGCGCGACCGGCGTGACGTATAGCTGGCAACGCGTTCCCCAGTGCAGTTCCATGAAGTCGCTCCAGGGCGCGACCTGGTAGTGCCGCCGGAAGGCGTATCGCTCCTTCCTGTGCAGATGAGAACCGAGACCAGCCCAGCGACGCACCAGCGAACTGCTGCCGTCGGCCCCGACGATCCAGCGTGCGCGAACCAGTTCGCCGCGCACCAGCACACCCTCGGGGTGCAATCCAGTGACCACCGCACCCCACCACAAGCGCACTCCTGCCCGCTCGGCCTGTTCGACCATGATGCGATGCAGATTGGTGCGCCGCACGCCCAGCGCAAAGCCGTGGGGGAAGAAAGCTTCCGCGGAAAGCCTTCCACTCACAAACCGAATTCCTCGGAACGGGTGTGCTTCGCCTTCCGGGATGGTCACGCCGAGGTGTTGCAGGGCGCCAATTCCATCGGGCATCAGGCCTTCGCCACATGGCTTGTCGATCGGCGGAGCGCAGCTGTCAGCGACCGCAACATCGAAGCCACGCTGGCGCGCCGCCAATGCCGCCGCCAGTCCGGCCGGACCGCCGCCAATCACGAAGACCTGATTTTCGCCCGCGCAGGCGGCCATCACCATTCCAGAGCCACCAATTCTGAGCAGAAGCCCGGCCCCATCGCCGCCAGCAGGCCCAGCGTTCCGGGCGCGGGCCGGCGGTTCTTCATGACGTCTTCGAGCACCACCAGCACCGATGCCGACGACAGGTTTCCCACGCGCCGCAAGCAATCCCACGACGCATCCAGCTGGCCATTTTCAAGTCCCAGCGCCGCAGCCGTGGCCTGCAGCACCTTTGGGCCGCCCGTGTGCAGCACCCAGCTGCCGATGTCCCCTCGTGCGTGGCCGAGATCGGCGAGAAAGCTGTCGACATCCTGGCCCAGTTGCCGCCGAATCAGCTCCGGCACTTCCGGCGACAGCACGATCTGAAAGCCCTTCTCCGAAACATCCCAGCCCATCATGTCTTCGGTCTCCGGATAAAAGACCGAGCGCGTCGCCCGGATCCGTGGCCCATTCGACGGCTGGGTTCGCTGGCATTCGTCGCCCGCCACCACGACCGCGGCCGCCCCGTCGCCGAACAATCCTGCCGAAATCATGTTCGCCACCGACAGGTCGTCGCGCTGCAGAGTCAGCGAGCAGAGCTCGACCGCCAGCAGGACCGCCGCCTGATCGGGATAAGCCCGCACATAGTCGGCCGCGCGCGCAATCCCTGCTGCGCCCGCCACACAGCCCAGTCCAAACATGGGCACGCGCTTGACGTTTGGTGAAAAGCCCATGCGGTTGACCAGACGAGCATCGATCGAGGGGCTGGAAATCCCGGTCACCGAAGTGAAGAACAACGCGCCAACATCGCGAACATCGAGGCCCGCGGCCGTCAGCGCCCGGCTGATCGAGCATTGCCCGAGTTCCAGCGCGGTGCGGATCCAGTGGTCATTCGCCTCTCCCCAGCCCTTGAGCAGGGGATACGCGTCGATCGGCAGCGACAGGAAGCGTCCGTCCACTCCGACGTTTTTGTGCAGCCGCCGCAGCACCTCGGGCTTCGCCAGTCGGTCGCCCCAGTATTGCTGAAGCGCCGCCAACAGCATCTCCTGCGGGTAGTAGTGCTTGGGAAAAGCGCTCTTGGCGCTGACAATCTGCATGTTTGAAGTTCTCAATTCTTGGTTCTCAGTTCAGGTTTTCACTGAAAGCTGAGAGCTGACAGCTGCGAGCTGGGTTTAGAGGTTGATCGCTCTCCGCGCCAGCCCCAGCGCTTCGGACCAGAACGCGCTGGAGGTAGTGCGCCATTTCGACCACATCCTCCGATGGCCGCAACAAACTCTTCGATCTGCTCCCCGGTTACTACCAGCGGAGGCGCCGCCTTCAGCACCAGGAAGTTGTTGCCGCAGATCTGCGTGAGGATTCCGTGGTCGCGGAACATCCGCATGACTACGATCTGGCCAAACATTGCCGGGTGAATGCGCAGGAACGCTTCGAAGGGAACGCGCAAGCGCAGCGAGCGCGGAGCCGTGAACTCGATTCCCAGCAAAAGCCCCTCGCCGCGAATTTCCTTCACCATCTCGTACCCGTGCAGGACCTCAGCGAGCCGCTGGCGCAGCAAGGCGCCCGATCTCGCTGGCGCGCTGGCCCAGATTCTCCGATTCCAGCACCGCCAGCGTAGCCAGTCCGGCGCGCATGGCCAGGCTGTTTTCGCTGAAGGTGGAGGTGTGGATGATGGCCCGCCGCAGCGATCCGTACACCGAGTCGTAGACTGCCTCGGTCATCAGCACGGCGCTCACCGGGACCAGGCCGCCGCTCAGGGCCTTTGCCAGCACCACCATGTCCGGATCTACTCCGAACTTCTGCGCTGCCAGGAATGGGCCGGTGCGATACATCCCGGTCTGTACTTCGTCGAATACCAATAGCGTTCCGTAGCGCCGGCAGAGCGCCTGCGCCGCCCGAAAATACTCCTGGGTCGGCACGCGAATGCCGGCTTCCGACTGGATCGGTTCCACGATGAATGCAGCAAACTTCTTGGCGCGGAGTTTCTTCTCCAGCGCGTCAACGTCATCGAAAGGAATGGCCTCGGTCTCGGGAAGGAGAGGTCCGAATCCTTCGCGCCAGAACGCATCGCCCATCAGCGAGAGCGCCCCGCAGGTCAGCCCGTGAAATGCGCCATTGGCATACAGGAGTCCGGCGCGCTTGGTGTGGGCGCGCGCCAGCTTGATGGCCGCCTCCACTCCCTCGCTGCCGGAACTCGCGAAAAACACCTTCGTCAGGCGCCCGCCCGCGCGCTGGCACAGATTGCTCACCGAGTTCGCCGGCCCGCTCCGCGACATGTGTCTGGATCATCGCCGGCCCGCAACTTTCCAACTCCTCGCGGATTGCCGCGATCACCGCCGGGTGATTGTGCCCCACGTTGTGTACGCAATATCCGGAAAGAAAATCCAGAATGCGCCGGCCATCCGCGGTGAACAGCTCACTCCCGCGGCAACGCTCGTAGCGCACATTCATTTCCAGCAAGTCCAGCAATCGGACCCACTGCGGATTCACATGTTCGGAGTAAAGCGCGCCCACTACAGAATCAACGGTACTTGTAACCATTTTGGCCTTTGTGTCGCACGAGTGATGCCGAAGGGAACCGGCTGGCCTTACGCTTCACACCAGGAGACTGTTATTAGTCCGATGCCCTGCGGGTGGAACGGGGTTGCTGCCGCTCGGGCCGGGTGACTGTAAAGCTTTGTAAAGGAAAGCGAATCGTACAAAAAGTGCAACGCCCGCGCGAAAGCGTTCAGAAATCGCGACGCGATTCCCGGGTCTATACAGCGCATTTGCATGACGAGCATCCTGGGGACGGCGCGCGGCAACGATTCCTGCCTTGCGCACTAGGTCAGCAACAGCAGCTTGCCCGTCGTCTTGCGACTTTCCAGATCGCGATGCGCCTGGGCTGCGTCTTTGAGCGGGTAGGTATGCGCGATCCGCAGTTTCAGCTTGCCCGCGCGGATCATGTTGAACACCGCCTCCGCCCGATGATCGAGTTCGTCGCGGGTGACGACGTAATGAGTCAGGGTGGGCCGTGTCACGTACAGGGATCCTTTCTGCGACAACTGGATCAGATCGAAAGGTGGGACGGCTCCGCTGGAGCCGCCAAACAGGACCATGTATCCCCGCACCCGCAAAACATTCAGCCCCTTTTCGAACGTGGTCTTTCCCACCGAATCGTAGACCACGTCCACGCCTTTGCCGTCGGTGAGCCGCTTGGTTTCCGCTTCAAAATCGCTCTGCGTGTAGAGGATCACTTCATCGGCGCCTGCTTCCCGCGCCAGTTTCGCCTTCTCCTCCGTCGAAACCGTCGCCAGCACGCGCGCGCCGAGGTTGTGGCACATCTGCACCAGGAGCAGTCCAGTTCCTCCCGCAGCGGCATGAACCAGCGCGGTCTCCCCCTTCTTCACGGGATAGGTGGAATGGGAAAGGTAGTGCGCGGTCATGCCCTGCAGCATGGCGGCGGCCGCTTGTTGGTGGCTCACGCCCTCGGGGATCTTCACGAGGCGATCCGCGGGCACGCTGGCGTACTCGGCATAGCTGCCTAATGCCATGATGCAGGCCACACGATCGCCGACCTTCACATTGGTGACGTTCGGGCCCACGGCCACCACATCGCCAGCACCTTCCTGCCCGGGAACAAAGGGCAGCACCGCCTTGTAGCGTCCTTCACGGTAGTACACGTCAATGAAGTTGATGCCCGCAGCGGCAATCTTCACCACCGCATCGCTGCCCTTGGCTTCCGGGACGGAGAGTTCGACCGGTTCTAGTACTTCAGGACCGCCTGCGCGTTTGACCTGAATCGCTTTCATGATGAATGCCTGCTTCCCATGATAGCGTGCGAGCGTCCTCGCGCGCACCACGGCTGGGCGCCATGTGCTGTCAAGGTGCACGGGCATGGGGCAAAGGCAAAGGCAGCCAAAGGGCTGCCTCGTGGTTGCCAGGAATCGGCGAACAACACCTATTTCGGCGAGGCTGGAGGCGTCGCTGTCTCTTTTCCTCCCTCCGGGCGCTTGCCTTCAAAATTCTCCTGCATCTTCTTCCACTGTTCCTGCTGCTCGGGAGTCAGCTGCGCGGCGATCTTCGGCGCGAACGCTCGCCGGATCTCGAGCATCTTCGTGCGCTTCTGGTCGGGAGGAAGGCGTTCATCGAGCCTGACGGTGTGCAATTGCTCGCCCTCGTCGACCACAATCGGGCGCAGCTTTTCGTGCTGCTCCGGGGTCAGTTTGAGCTGCTGCGTGAGCCAGCGCAACTCGCTCAGTGCCTCCACGCTGCGCCGCGGAGGCGCATTCGGCGGCGGGGGCGGCGCCGTGCCCGGGCCTTGTGCGCCGGCGAACACACAGCTGCCCGCCAGGACTGCGATGCCCAACATCCACGGTTGCCAACTTCCTCGCATGGCCTTCTCCTTAGGGTTTCCAGCGTAGGCGCGTTACTCAACGACGGCTTCAACCCCACGTTCTGTCCATGCTACGCCCCACGCCGGGCAAACTCCATCCTTGGGCTGGAAGGTCCGTTTAAGTTTCTGGTTCGCTCAGTGCGGCATCCAGTGCGGGTGTGCGCTGAAGAGTCCATCCACGAAGCCGATCTGGAAGGTGATGAATAATCCGAAAGCGATGCTGATCACGCCCGACGCCAGTCCCAGCCCGCGATTGAAGTTCGCGAAGCGCTTGCCCGTGTAGGCGAAGGGTGCGCCCAGGATCATGGTGATCACCATCATGCCGGCGATCGTGCCCAGCCCGAACGCCAGCAGGTAGGCGATGGCCCAGCGCGGCTCGCGGATGGTGGTCAGCACCAGCAGCGCCACCGCCGCCGATCCCGCCAGCCCGTGCACGATGCCCACCGCCAGCGGACGCAGCAGCTGGTAGAGCCCCATGCGCTCCAGCAGTTGCTGCACCGGACCCGCGGACGTTCCTCCAGGCCAAGATGTGCGTCGGGTTCGTGGGTGTGCGTGTGGACGTGGGCCTCGCCTCCGTGCCGGTGCACGTGCGAATGGATGACCCCGGCACTATGCGCGGGAGTAAAACGTTCCGTGATCCAGCGCGTCGCTCCGCTCAGGTTCAGGACACCCAGCAGGATCAGCATCAGCCCCACCGCCAGCTCCATGGCTAGCCCGATGCGCGGCGGAATCGCCAGGTTGAAGACGATAATTCCGGTCCCCACCAGCACAATAGTGATGGTGTGCCCCAGTCCCCACAGCACGCCGATCAGGCCCGCATGCCGGATGCTCTGCTGCCGGCTCACGATGGTCGTCACCGCGATAACATGGTCCGGGTCAGTCGCGTGCCGGATGCCCAGCAGAAATCCCACGCCGATGATGGTGAGGAAGTTGATCATGCAATGCTGCCCATGGGAAAGCGGCCACGTCCTTAAAACGACGTCGGACTTTCTAGTGTATCCCGCCCAGCCGCGAGCAGCGCGGCAGGCCACGAGACTACACCACCCATGACTCCGAACGCGAGTTCCCCTTTCGCCATTGGCGCAAACTGGTTTACCATGGCGCGGTCGCGCTGGAACCCCCCAGAGCGGTAATTCGATCACACGGGTGTTTCATGGCTCTCGAGCTGGTGAGGATGCGTTTCAAGAACAGTCAATCGGCTTATCAAACCCTCGAGCTTCTGCCGGTCTACATGGTCGGCGTGGGCGTCATCTTTGCTTCCCTGGGAATGGGGGAAGCGTGTACCGCTTGCTGTTTTCTGATTATGACGGCGCCAAAGATCGGCTGCCCATCGAAACTTTTTTCGGACTCATCTTCGCCTGGCTGGCGACCTCCTTCGTTCGTAGCATCTACCAGCATCGCAAACGAACCATCGCCAAGCTCAACCTGATCTGGGACCGCAACCACCAGATTCGAGCGGCGCTGGAAGCGATCTCTCCGCACCCGCACACCTCGCGCAACCAGCAGTCCATCCGGGTGATTCGCGAGGAACTCGATCGCATTGAGGGGGCGTTGAAGGAAGTTCTGCCGAGATAGGGCTGTGTCTCAATCGTCGAAGCATTGCTTGGGGCCGACCTTTGTTTCAAGCGGCCCTCGTGGCGCTCTGTCGACGCCCCAACTGAGTAAGCGAGCAAGCCTTCGGGGGACACTTGCACGAACGCGGAACTTGGTACATCTGAGCGCTGGGGTCTGCGAGACATGCGCGGTCCTTGCGGATGAGGAGAGATGTGCGCAGCGCACAGGCTCCCCAAACTTCTTGCCCTTCGGCTTCTCCGCGAGTACGATGCCCCGCCCGCCCTATGCCGAACGTAACCCCGCACCGGGTCGTTTGTGAATTGACCGTGGAAAACTTTGGAGGGTACCATTTTGCAGGTCTTCTGCATCCAAGCTTTGGGAGGGCGGGTGGCTGTAACTCATAGAGAGAAAATGGATTGAAGAGACTCTATGCCATGATCGCGCTCCTGGCGGCCGTCCTTGCGACGTGCGCGTGCCCGTCTGACCGGCGCCAGACAACCATGCTGCCGGGAAAGCAGGCCACCCCGCCTGCGCTCGCGGCCGCGACGCCTGCCACCTCCGCTATGCAGGTGCAGAACCAGCAAATTCCGGAGCCGGTAGCCACGTCCTCTCCAGCGCCCTCGGCCGACCCGGTCGCGGACCTGATCGCCAAAGTCGAGAAGGAATACCAGTCCGGCCAGGACAACTACACCGCCGGACATCTCGAGGCTGCTCGCCAGAATTTTGACCACGCCTTCGATCTCCTGCTGAGCAGCAACCTGGAGATCAATTCCGATCCGCGCCTGGAAAACGAATTCGACCGCATCCTCGAAGGCATCAATGGCTTCGAGATGCAGGCCCTGCAGCAAGGGGACGGATTCACCGAGCAGAAATCCGAGCCTGCGCCCATCGACGAGGCGAACGAGGCCGCCGTACCGGTCGACGCCAACGTGAAAGCCAAGGCAGAGGCGGAGATCAAGTCCACGCCTTCCGACTTGCCGCTGATGATGACCGACCAGGTCGCCGGCTACATCAGCTACTTCTCGACGCGTGGGCGCGGCACCCTGGAAAATGCCCTGACCCGTTCCGGCCGCTATGACGAGATGATCCGCCGCGTGCTGAAAGAAGAGGGCGTTCCGCAAGACCTGATCTACCTGGCGCAAGCCGAGTCCGGGTTCCACCCGCTGGCCTTGTCCCGGGTCGGCGCCCGCGGAATCTGGCAATTCATGGCCAGCCGCGCACGGGGCTACGGTCTGCAGCGCGACTGGTGGATCGACGATCGCCAGGACCCTGAAAAATCCACGCGCGCCGCCGCCCGCCACCTGAAAGACCTTTACCACCAGTTTGGGGATTGGTACCTGGCCATGGCGGCCTACAACTCCGGGCCGGGTACGGTGCAGAGCGCGGTCAAGCGCACCGGTTATGCCGACTTCTGGGAGCTTTATCGCCGCAACGTGTTGCCCAAGGAAACTCGCAATTACGTTCCCATCATTGTGGCCGTGACCATCATGGCCAAGAACCCGACCCAGTACGGCCTGGATCATCTTGAGAAAGCGCAGCCCGTTCCGTACGACACCGTGAAAATTGACTACCCCGTCGATATACGGCTGGTTGCCGAGTGCGTGGACGCGTCCGCCTCGGACCTGCAGGATTTGAATCCCAGCCTGCTGCGCATGACCACGCCCAAGGATCACGAGTTCGAATTGCATCTACCGGCAGGAACCACGGAAAAATTCCAGACCGCCATCTCCGCGGTTCCCGCCGACATGCGAGTCTGGTGGCGCTACCACAAGGTCCAGGCGGGAGACACGCTGGCCTCGATTGCGCGCACTTATCGCAGTACGCCGCGGGCGATTGCCGAGGCCAACAACCTCGAAAACGGAGAACCGCTCAGCCCCGACAGCAAGCTGACCATCCCGATCGCGCCCGGCAAGCGCGCCGTCACCGAAGACACGGCCACGTATGCCCGCCGCGCCATCCGGTACAAGTTGCATAAGGGAGACACGGTCCAGAGAGTTGCGGACAACTTCGGAGTGCCGCCCGCCATGATCCGCCGCTGGAACCATCTTAAGGGCGACAGCCTCAACGGGCGGAGGGTGCTCTACGTCCATCTGCCCATCTCGCCAGCCGCCGCTGCTACCCAACTCTCCTCCGCGAAGCGCTCTAAATCCAAGCACACAAAGGCGCTGGCGGCCGCCAACCGGCAGACCGACGCGATCGTGCACCACAAGGTCAAACAGGGGGAGACCCTGTATTCGATCGCGTCGACCTACAAAACCACGGTCGACGCGTTGAAACGGGACAACCGCAATGTCGCGATCCTTCGTCCCGGCATGGTGCTGGTGATAAGGCCTTAAGCGCAGGTCTCAGGATGATCCTTCTTCATTCCGCCTCCGTTGCCCGTCCGTCGTATGTGCGGCAATCGAACGGTAAGGGGCAGAGGTCCCGCCTATGCAAGGACAGTTGCTGCAGAGGGATCCATGGAACCAGAGGTACCTGAGACCTGACACCTGACACTAGGGACCCGATACCTGACGCCTGACCCAAGAACTATGACGCAAGGTCTAGCGCCTGACACCGGGTTCTCTGCTATAATCGCGCCCCGTTCAGACGAACGAAGCAGTTTTCCAGTTGTCTTTTAATTTCCCCGCGCGCGGCGCCGGGTTGGGCGACGTGCAAGCGCTAACCGTTGCGCAACACCAGGAGGAACCATGACTTTTCACGACGAAACCCTCTACGGACTCGACGATGAGATGGACGAATATGGCGACACCGGCGCCTATGGCGAGACTCCGGAGGAGATCCTAGAGGAAGAAGAGGAAGAAGAGGAAGAAGAAGCCGGCCTGCCTGAAATCCGGGAGTCGGTTATCGAAGTGGAGGAAGTAGTGCCGGTTCCTCCCAGACCCGCAGGCGGCGGAGGCGGCGGAGGCGGCGCCCGCAAGCCCGCAGCCAAAAAGAAAGCTGCCAAGAAGAAGCCCGCCAAGAAAGCTGCGAAAAAGAAGCCCGCCAAGAAAGCTGCGAAAAAGAAGCCCGCCAAGAAGGCGGCGAAGAAGAAGCCAGCCCGGAAAGCCGCCAAGAAAAAGCCTGCCCGGAAAGCAGCGAAGAAAAAGAGCACCAAGAAGAAGCGCCGCTAGCGTTTTGTAACGCGCGCCCTCTCCTCGAGAAAAATAACGAAGCCGTGGCCCTGGCCGCGGCTTTTCCCATGGTGGTGAAGGTGGGGGGCTCGCGAAAAAGAGCCCAAGAGCTACGAGCTCCGGGCCACAAGCCTGAGACCTGAGACCCAGCACCTGCCCTTACGCCAGCTTCCTCACCGCCATCGAAAGCATCACGCGCGTTACGCCGCTGATGATCATGCTGATGCCGACCAGGGTCCCGATCGCCCACGCGGAACTCGAAGGCCAGCGCACGTAGATCATCCCGCCCAGCACCAGCGTGACGATTGAATCCACCAGGATCCAGAACGCGCCGCTGGAGGAACGCAACTTCCACCACAACATGAAGTCGAGCACGCCTTCCACCATGAACAGGAACGCCAGCATGAGCGTGAGGGTGGCGACGCCCACCACCGGCCGGAACAGCAGGTACCCGCCAATGAAGATATAAGCCAGTCCGATGAGCAGCTTCCATCCCAGGCTGGTGCCGGAGTGCGCGTGGAACGCCACCGCCACATGCACGACGCCGACGAAGATCAGCAGCCAGGCGATAAACGTGGCCAGCGCGATCGCGGCCAGAAGGGGTTCAGCAATCGCCAGCATCCCCAGGACGATCAGCAGCACGCCCCACACGATTCCCCACTTCGACGCCTGCTTCACCAACGCCACCGGATCCGGCACGGTTGTTGCCATAGGTGTCCTTTCCACAGAGTGGTGATCGTAAAGTCAGCTTCAACAACAGTTGTGCCGCGCATTGTGGCAGACGCAGCCCGGGTGCGCAAGTCGCGCCAGAACGAACTCCCAGGAATTTCCGGGAAGCACGACTTGATCTCGAAGCGAGACGGGAGAGAAAGCCGGGGAACGGTCGGCGGAGCGGCCACTCCGCCCCAGGTTGATCAATTTTGACCAGACAGGGCCCGATGCACTTCTGCACACTGAAGCGGAGTATCGCCCCTTTTTGTTTTTGGGAGGCACCGATGAGTCGGGTATATCGAGGACCAACGCCAAAAGGAATGCTGCTTTGCATTGATGACAGCCAGGCGATCCTGGAATACGAGAAATCGCTGTTCGAAAAAGCGGGCTATGTCGTGGTTACTGCTGTATCAGCGCGACAAGGTGTGAGACTTGCGACCATGTCCAGGTTTGACGCGGTGCTGCTCGACTACAGTATGCCTGAGATGAATGGACACGAGGTTGCGCTTGAGATAAGGCGCATCCGGCCGGAGACGCTGGTCGTCATGTTCTCGGGCAGCGAGATTCCAGAAGAAACCTACAAGCTGGTCGACGCGTTCATTCCCAAGTCGGAAGCAATCGGCGATTTATTGCCGACCGTGACTCGACTGTGTAGCCAGGGCCGGCAGGAGCTGTAGCGAGACACCCTGCCTAAAACCAACGGAGGCCCCCCGCCTAGCAGGGGCAATCCCTATTGGCAGGACTTTCACGGGCGCCGTCGGAGGAGTGTGATTTCCGCCATAGCGTGAAGTAGAGACTGCTCTCCACCACGAAAAGGAATGCCAGCAGCCGGTGTGAGCGTAGCGGCGCCCGCCATCGCCCCGGACATTTTACAGAGACAAGGCTGTTGCCTTTCGCCACACTGAGCCCCAAATTCTTCGTTTTCTTGGCTTGCGCCTCGAAGGTTCCGGAGTCACAATGTCTCTGTACGCTGGCGCACAATGGTGATAAGTTCATTGTACTTACACGGGACTTCTTCATGCCCTCGCTTCGCAGATTGCCAACTCGAAAGCGCAGCGTCCAAAGGAAATCCAAGGGCTTCGATCCAAAGGCGTTCCTGGCGATGGCCGGCGTCGGCCGAGTGATTCGTCGCTATCGCCCAAAGCAACTTGTTTTTTCGCAAGGAGAGAGAGCCGACGACGTGTTTTACCTTCAGGAAGGAAGTGTGAAGCTGAGCGTCCTCTCCAAACAAGGCAAGGAAGCAACCATTGCACTGCTCAGCCCCGGCGATTTCCTGGGGGAGGGATGCCTGGCCTCGGATCAGTCCGTGCGCCTCGCAACCGCTACTGCCATCACCGACTGCTCTGTCCTCAAGATCAAAAGAGGGGAAATGCTGCGTGCGCTCCACGAGCAGCACGAGTTGTCGGACCTGTTTGTGGTGTATCTGCTCGACCGTCACAACCGCACGCAAGCGGACTTAATCGATCAGTTGTTTAATTCGAGCGAAAAACGGCTGGCCCGAGCTCTTCTGATTCTGGCTCACTTCGGGAAGAAAAACACGCCCGAAACCGTGATCCCACGCGTGAATCAAGAGACCTTGGCGGAAATGATTGGCACCACCCGCTCCCGCGTGAATTTCTTCATGAATCGATTCCGGAAGCTCGGCTTCATTCACTATAACGGCGGATTGCAGGTGCATAGTTCGCTTCTTAGTGTTGTCCTGCACGACTAACTCAAAGTACGCGTCCTCGAATCCTCGGACCCCTCTCCCGGTTCGCCCCTCCAAGGCACTATGGTCTTGATGGTGATCCGGAAAGAGAAGTGTGCAATTGTGAACAGACAGATACTTCGGGCGGCCCTATATTGTTTGGCTATCGTCTCTTCCAGGCATCGGGGTGTTGAACTAACGAGATTCATAAGGTTGCCGGGCTCCTGGATGTTTGTCAGGCGCGTCGAGGGCCGCGGCAGCAGTGGTGGGCTCCCTTTTACTAAGGTTCCCGTGGATGGCCGCGAAGCGATCTCGTCTGACGCCGGCCTCCCCGAGGGCTCATGAGGACGTTCATGCACTCGCCCTACGGTTTGTCCGCGGAATGTCTTGCTTGTCACCTGCGTTCGGACCATTTCTTCTGCGCTCTTTCCCGCGAGTCTCTCAAGGCATTCCACCAGATCAAGCACGCCGCCGTCTTTCCTGAAGGCGCGGTCATCTTTGTGGAAGGCCAATCTCCGCGTGGAGTTTTTCTGCTTTGCCAGGGCCAGGCCAAGCTTTCCACCACGTCCCGCCAGGGGAAGACGTTCATCCAGCGGATCGCGAAGCCGGGCGAAGTGCTCGGTATGCATGCCGTGGTGACCGGCAAACCGTATGAGGTGACGGTGCAGACGATGCAGCCCAGCCACCTGAGCTTTGTGAGCGGGGAAGACTTCCTTCGCTTCCTCAAAGGGCACGGCGATGCGGCTCTGCGTGCCGCGCAGCAGACCAGTCGTGAATGTCAGGACGCCTACGATGGGGTTCGCTCAATCGGGCTTTTGCACTCCGTCGCCGGGAGGGTTGCCAAATTCCTGCTGGACTCGGCGGCCGACGGCCGGATCGACAACGGGACCGTTCGCGTACGGCTCGTGCTGACCCACGAGGACATTTCGCAGCTGATTGGGACGAGCCGGGAAACGATCACACGGACACTGTCGGAGTTTCGAAAGAGGGACATCGTCGAACTCAAGGGTTCTACCTTGATCATCCACAACAAGCCGGCGCTGGAGCAGTTCGTGGCTTCCTAGGACGCAAGCACGAAAGTCAGACACCTGAGGGGGAGATTGGGCCGCGGTTCGCGATCGAAATGGATCGCTAAGAATAACGGCGGCGCGAGGTAAGCCTCATGACGATCGAGAACGAGTCCTATGTGGGCGTGATTAATGGATTCAGGGTGGCCAATCGGCATGAGGCGATCCGGTTCCACTATGCGATCACGCGCAAAGCACCACCTTCTATGCTGATGGTGGCAGGCTCCGCAGCCACTGAAAAAGAGGCGACTGACCGGGTACAAGAGTACCTGCGAAGATTTGCGCAGTACGACGCCGGGAAAAGAGTCAGTGACGAGCGGGCGTTTGATAGTTCCGCAGCGGGATGATGCGGTGCAACAGGTTCTCTCCTTGGGCCCCCTCCAGCCGGGAACTGGAGAAATACGGGCAGCCTGGGTGTTTCTTGAGTACGGTCCGTTCATCCTGGGCTGCCCGTTCGTGAATCCTACATGGAAGCGGAAAGGACGCGGCACTCGACCCGCCAGCCTCACTAAACCTTAGCCGGGGCCGCGGAGCCACCGGGCTGCAGGATGGAAGCGGGAATTAAGCCCTCCTCACAGAGTGCAGGCCGACCGTCGAACTACTTCTTCATCACCCGATCCAGGCACTTGCTATAAAGCTCCAGCAGGTGCGCGGCGTATTCCTCGGGCTTGGCGGCGCCGCTGGTTTTCTCGAAGCCCACGCCTCCGGCCGAACTGGTCCTGCCGTAGCCGGTTGTCATGGCGATGAACTTCATCATGTCGAGTGCGATATCTTCATTGCGGCGCGAGCCAGTCGCGGGAATTCCTGGCACGTCCATGAATGCCTCCCCTGTCCCGGAAATGTACGGAATGACGTCGTCTTCTTCGTCGAAGTGCATAAGACATTTTCGATGATAGCAAAGGCAGGCGACCTTCATCGCCGCGCAGTCGAGCGCAGGCGCGCGATCATCCACAGCGCAGCGGCAAGCAGCGAGGCACAAACCAGCTTAGCCCAGCGCTTCAGCGCTGGGTAGCGCCCGAGAAGTGACCGAAAGTCCCGGAGGGACGACCCGCATGTCGCATACCTATGCCAGCAACCGCATTCTTGAGCACGCAGGCAGTTCGTGCCTCCGGCACGTTCTGACCAGCCTGCGGCGTTCTAATCATCACCCTCAGGCGCTCAATGTCCAAGAACGATAATAACGCGCTGACGCGCGTGCCAGAGGCACGACCTAACTTAGCCGGGCGCTTCAGCGCTGGGTGGTTCCCGAGACGTGACCCGAAGTCCCGTAGGGACGACCCAGCCGCTCACGCGGCTCGCAGGCGCTCGGCGATTTCGGTGTGGCCCTTTTCGTGAGCGATCTGATCCGGCGTAAGGCCGTCGTCATTTTTCGCGTTGGGATTCGCTCCGTACTTCAGGAGCAACTCCACCATGGCCTGATCCCCCTGCTGGGCGGCCGCATGCAGCGCGGTCCAGCCTTTTTGCTGGCGGGTATTTACGGGCGCACCGTGTTCGAGCAGGGCGCGCACGATGGCCAGATTTCTTCCCGCGGCCGCCGAGTGCAGCTTCGTCACCTGCATGGGATTGCTGGCGACCGCGCCGGCATCGGCGTGGTGCTCGAGTAGCATGCGAGCTACGCTGTCGTGTCCGAAGAAGGCGGCGAAGTGCAAGGGAGTGAAGCCATCGCCCGAGCGCGCGTTGGCCAGGCGGGGATCCCGGCTCACCAGTTCTTCGACCAAATCCGGCCGTCCCAGGCTGGTGGCCTCAAAAACGTCGAGGTCGGGATGTCCCGCGCGCAGTACATCGACCAGATCCGGGCGCCGGTGGTAGAGGGCGTGCATCAGGGCCGAGACTCCGCTTGCGTCACGCGCACCCGCCAGGGAACGGTCCCCGGCCAGCAACGCTTTGAGTTGGTCTGCATTTCCCGACTCAACAGCAGCGATGACTTCCTGGGTGCCCGCCACTCTCACCTCCCCGAGTGCGCCCTGCGCATGACTCTATGGACGTACCATTCCCATCATAGCGGTTTGTCGGGCGCGCGCTATGGCGCATGCGGCGCAAGGCTGGCGTTGATACATTGCCGTGTGATCTTGCTCACACCGTGGCCATGCCGTTGGGCATAGCCTGTGATTTGGGGCGATCCAGCAGTTGGATCGTCACCGGAGCGCGTAGTGGGTAAAGCGATTGGGAATCGGGCTACCCAGCCTCCCATACGGGTTCAACTCCCGACGCTCCGGCCAATTTCCGCGCAAGGCGATGGGGCCCTGCGGAGAGTAGACTGGCGAAGCATCTTGTCCGGTCCGACGAGGAGGCCCAGGATGGGGAAGACTCTGGCAATCTTTACAGCCATGCTGCTGATCGCATTTCTGGTTGCGGCGCAGGAAACGCCGCCCCCGCCCAAGTCCAGTGCGAACACGCCTTACTACGCGGTTCCGGTCGAAGCCACGCGCCAGGAGAATCCCGTCAAGTCCACGCCTGAATCCCTGGCTCGCGGAAAGAAGCAATATGGCTACGACTGCGTGATGTGCCACGGGAAAGCGGGCGATGGCAAAGGGGACGTGGCTACCGACATGAACTTGAAGATGCACGATGAGACCGATCCCGCGACTTTGAAGGACCGCACGGACGGCGAGCTCTTCTACATCATCAAGAAAGGCAAGGATCAGATGCCGCCCGAAGGGGATCGTGTGAAAGACGAAACGATCTGGGACATGGTGAACTATGTCCGGTCCATGGCGAAGAAGGCGGCGCCTGCGCAAGACAAAGCTCCGGACGAGAAATCACCGAACTAGCTGCCGCTCACGCCGCCCGGCGTGCGCGCTAGGTTTCAATGCCCACGTAGCATACGCGGCCGACCAGGTAGTCGGCGGCACTTCTTGCCGTCATCCATGGTCAGGACTTCAATGGGATAGGCCTGGTTGTGCGGACGCAGAATGAGGTGGTTGCCCGCGACCTCGACATACTTCACGGTGCAGTCGCCGTCCTTGGCGACCGCGTACATGTTGAACTCGCCCTTGCGGTACGGCTTCAGCGAGTTGTAGTGGCGGTCGATAAGCACGGTGGCGCCGGGCAACAGGCGCGGATACATGCTCATGCCTTCGCGGCGCGTCGACGCGAATGATCACGAAGCGCTCCCAGTTTTCGCGCTCGCCCTCCAGTTCGGGCCGCATCTTGCGCAGGAAGCTCTTCTTGAACTTCAGGATCTCGCGGACGTTCATGCTCATGACCAGCGGTTCGGCGGCGGCCACGGGCCCGTCGACCAGCAGCACGTTATCGAATTCGTCCTCGGTGGGCGGCAGGATGCTGGCGCGCTTGTTGACCTCGGTGGGATCGATCAGGTCGAGCACGGAGAGGTGCTGGACATTCAGGACTTTATCCATGCCTTCGAGGCTGAGGCCGCGCTTGCGGTTGAGGAAGTTGGAGATGTGAGCCTGCTTGAAACCGGTCTGCTGGGCGAGGCGCAATCCGGTGAGGTCGCCTTCGTCAATCCGGTCCCAGAGGGTTTTGCGCAGATTTTCCTGCAGGGCCTTGAATTTCATGCGGGAAGTATAACACGCGCTTATAGCGAGGTGATATTTATACGTAAAATTGCAACATCTGAAAGGAAATAAAGTTCTTGACGATGATTATGCACTTGACACAGAACGGCTGTCAAGGGTAATATGTTTGCATGGACAAGATACCTGAACGCTGGCGGACTTTGCCAACAGGCCGAGATCGAGCAAGACGACGAGAAATTAATGGCGCTAGTAGAGGAAATTAACCGTCTGCTTGCAAGAGAAAGAAGAACGCTTGCGGAAGCATTCGGGGTAAGGAATGAACCTCATAGACGTAACCAAAGCCTTCCAATCTGACGAGCAGTGCTTGGCCTACCTCGAAGGAATGCGCTGGCCCGATGGCGTTCGCTGCCCGATCTGCGGAGCCAAGGAAGTCTCGAAGATCACGCGCAAGAAGGAGACCAAGAACAAGCGCGCACAGGTTTACCAGTGCCTAGAGAAGACCTGCAAGACAGCAGTTCTCCGCGACCTCTGGGCACGATCTTCCACGACTCCCACCTGCCCCTGGCGAAGTGGTTCATGGCGATTGCGCTGATGATAGACGCCAAGAAGGGCATGTCGGCGCTGCAGCTTCAACGGCATCTGGGAGTGAACTACCGTACCGCGTGGTATCTGGCGCACCGCATCCGGGAAGCGATGGACGAACCTGGGGGATTGAAGCTCACCGGAACAGTCGAGATTGACGAAACGTACATCGGCGGCAAGCAGCGCGGCCACAAGGCGAAGCTCAAGAACAAGGACGTAGTGCTCGGGATCCGGCAGCGCGGCGGTCCTCTTCGGCTCGTCCACGTCGAAGACAACAAGGCCGGAACGCTCTATGAAGCCATCGCCACTCGCGTAGACAAGGGCGTCGAAAAGATCATGACGGACGACGCGGGAGCCTACAACTTCCGCATCACGAAATTCCGCAATGCCAAGCACTCCAAAATCCGCCACTCGCACAAGGAATACGTCAAAGGCGAAGTCCACACGAACACGGTCGAAAACGCATTCTCCCTGTTCAAGCGAGCAGTGATAGGCAGCTACCATCAGCTTTCGATAAAGCACCTGCAACGCTATCTGGACGAGTTTTCGTTCCGATTCAATCGGCGGGAAGATGCGGACATTTTCGAGCAGACATTGAGCAGGATGGCCGGGATCGGCGCGATGCCCTATCGCAAACTGGTCGAGGAAACTGCGTTCACGAAGTTCGTGCGGCCTTAGACTTTCTTCGCTTTCCTTTTGGGGCGCGCTTCTGGGGAGCCGTTTTTAACATCTTGCTCAATACCAGATCGAACTTTTTCTTCTCCACTTTCATACGCAGAGTCTACATATGATTTCATCTGAAGTCCAAGCGCTTCGCATAGCGTTTCCGCGACCCATCGCGGTTCCGTCTTTCTTGCTTTCTTAGCCCTCGCTTGAAGCTCTGCTTTCAATTCATCAGGAAAGTTTCTGAGGTTCCAGGAACTCAGTTTTGGGCGGTCGTTAGGCATCTTGGGACGCACGTTGAAAAACTTCTTGCATTGTCTTGTCACAATTGTGACAATCGTTACGCTTGTTCCATTTGGTACACTTGTGACATGCATCATCGTTGGCAGTTGAACGTATCTCAAGAGTAAAGGTGTAGGGGCTTGACAATGCTTGGCACAATTAGTTGTGGGTCTTTCACATCTGGCATTGTGTCGCTATACTCACCCTTGGCGGAGCGTATGCCGGGAGGCAGCTCCAAAGACGATAGACACTCTGCTTTATCGCCTAAGGCCAGAGAGAGTGGCTCCCTTCCCCAGGGAAGCGTTCAGATTCGCTACAAACAAAGATCGGAAGGCGGGAGAATCGAACTCCGCCGTGTGTCACCACGGCTGACCGCTTATAAGGCAGCGTCCTCGCCCAACGGGTTGCGCCTTCCGTATCGGAAAACTTGCAAGACACATGTAAAACCGGGCGCTTCCGCGCCCGGTCAGTTTTTAGCGTTTCGGTTTGGGTGAGTGCGGAGAGAAGCAGAACGCTTTCAATCCGTAGTCGGCAGCGTAGATCACGCGGCCATTTTTGAGAGTGATGTGCGGGCTGAATACAGCCCCATTTGTGGATTTGGCTTTAGATGGTTTTGCCATCGTTTTCCTCTGAGGGTAGGCCTAAAGCCTACTTGGTTAATGGTGGCAAGGTTCCCTTCCGGCCAAGGTGTTACAGCACCTTGGCCGGAAGGGGGCAACCTACGGTCCGATGACCGCAGGAAAGCCGACTGATCTCTTCACTTTCGATCCCCTGATTCCTCTTTAGCTGGAAACTGTCCCAAATTCAAGCTCGACCCTCCAACTGGTGGTCCAAGATTTATGCATACCACAGGTTGTGGGCCTTAAATATTCATGTTGACAGGTACACGAAAGTGCATCTATATAACTAGTGGATATTGATATTACCTTCGTGATCTTCCACGTGTTCTTTTCTGAATATATATTTTATCCACATAGTGGACTGCAGTTTTGGTAGGCAGATTGTAATCGATTTTGTGTTCGAAATGTAGGGGCTTTTTGGAAGTCAGGAATTTCCCCCATTTCTGGAGAAGGAGGCCGTATGGCACTGGCACGGAAGCAAACCCGTACAACCACTATTCGTCTCCCTCGTCCCATCTACGATCAGGCGAAATGCGTTGTGGATAAGGAAAAGGGCGGCGCAGGCGCGAGTATCAGTTTGAATGACTTAATTGTGACCGCGATCAAGGCATATTTGCGGATGTACAAACGCCGTCAAATAGATGCGGCATTCTCATGCATGGCTGAGGATGCGGACTATCAAAAAGAGGCGCAACTCCTGGCTGAGGAATTTGAGCATAGCGATTGGGAGGCTCTCGGTCTGGATGAAGTTGACCTAGAGGATGAACCCGTTTATGCCGGAAGTTCTGCGCGGTGATGTATTTATGGCTAACCTCCAACCATCGGAAGGTTCCGAGCAAGGTGGAACTAGACCGGTGGTTGTGGTAAGCCGTGACGCTCTTAATCGCTTCAGCCCCGTCATAGTGGTATGTTCAATAACCGACGCCGCAAACAAAAAGAAACTCTATCCTAGCCATGTTAAAGTCTCTGCCGGAATAGGCGGATTACGGATGGATTCGATCGTCGTCTGCGAACAGGTCAGGGCAATCAGCAAGACTCGTCTCAGGGATCATTTGGGAAAGCTGGAAAAAACCGTAATGACCAGCATCGAAGCTGCCCTCAAGATCACTTTAGATCTTCCTTAAAAGCACAGCGTATAATCCACGACCATTGAGGGGGGAGAAAGCGAGATGTTCCCCAAATGGCGCTCTACTGGATTGGCTACGATCTCGACAAGCCAGGACAAAACTACGACGAACTGATTAGGCGCCTTAAACAATTAGGCGCACAACGTATTCTCAAATCAGATTGGTTGCTCCCTTCTAATACGCTCGATGCCGAGAAGCTTCGCAACGATCTGCGTCAATACATTGACGCCAACGATCGCCTGCTCGTCTCAGAGCAGAAGGACCATGCGGCTTGGCACAATTTATTGATCTCGGATGCTGCCGTTAAGAAACTCTATTCCGACTTTGCCAGTTGATCCAGATTCCGTAGGGGAGGATTCGGGTTGCACCCGTTCGGCATTCCATAGCCGCATGAGGGCATCTCTATCCTCCCCGTTTTCCGGTTCCAAGTGAACTCCACCTTGCCACCAATAGATTTTCATTGTTCTGCTCCTGTCACGGCTGCTTCCAGCCTAGAGTTTTGGCGTCTTCTGTGTCAAATGCATAGTCATCTTCTTGACTTCAAAGACGACGAGCTATAGGCTGAACAGCATTTATAGCTTATGTGTAGTATTGCTCGGAGTCATTATGGAGTTTATCGGCGCTCTCGAGGAAGAGAGGGGTTTCGGGGAGTTTCGCCGCAAGGTGCGCGAATCGGAACTGCTGTCTGCTTCGTTGGTGCAACTTTTATCCGCAATTCATTTTACGGGCCGGGTCAGCGTGGTGGTGCAGAATGGCCGCGTGCTGAAATCCGGTTACGAGGAGGGCTACTTCCGCAACCAGGTCTCAGGTGTCAGGTCTTAGGTCTCAGGACAGCAGGGTCTTGGCACTTAGGTCTTAGAAACTCAGGCTTTGCGAAAGGGAGAGAGTCCGGCAATTCCAACTAAATAGCAAACAGGTCATCGTAAGAAAAACGAGCCCTGTGTCCGGGAAACCGGCGCGGGGCTTTTTTGTTTTGGTCATGGGTCGATAGTCGTTGGCCAACGCACAGCAGGCGCGAAGGTCAAGGGGAAGAGTTGAAATGCATTTATACCCAGGTCGATTTTTCAGCAAGTCAATTCATACGCAGTGCCTTCAGGAGGCAATCATGGAAAGTGTTGAGGACGTGCTGGTACCGGTGGAATTGAAGTATTGCGAGCGGTGCGGGGGTTTATGGCTGCGGTCGAAGCAGGAGAGCGAAATCTATTGTCCGAGATGCATGCCGCTCATGGCAGACATGCCGCGGCCGCGACGAAAGCGGGTGCTGGTGGTGGCGGCGGTGAACTCGATCGATGAGATGGAAGGTTGCCTGGCAGAACTGGCCGGCGTGTGTGCAGAAGGAGGCAACGCATGACGGCCGCGCTGGGTTTTCTGGCAGCGTCGATCGAATCGCCGGAGTGGCTTGAGGAGTCATGGGATTCGGGAAGGAATCCGGACTTGTGGATGTACCGCCAGCGGACGGCGGCATTGCTGCGGCGCTTCTTTCGCATGTCGGTGGAGATGGGGAAGATACCATCGATTCTGGGGCAGGAATTTTTTCGCAGCAGGGTCACGTCTTACCGCGCTTCGAGTTTTGAGGATGTGGTGATCTTCGTGCACGATGTGGAGCGCAGCGTGGCGAAGCTGAACGGCTTATCGCAGGAACTGATTGCGCGCGTGATTTTGCAGGGATTCTCGCACGAGGAGGCGGGGCGCCGGCTGGGGATGTGCCGGAAGACGGTAGAGCGCAGGCTTCCGGATGCGCTCGACCAGCTCAGCGAAATTTTTCTGGAGGTGGGAATTCTGAAGGCTGTGGCCGATCCGAAAGAATTGGTTCAGGAAGTCTGTCAAGAGGGAGAAAGCGAGGAAGATCTCGTAATCATGTGATTCAATGGGCGAAATAAACTTCGCAAACCTGTCCCAATTACCCTGCGCAACTTGGTATTCTGGATTTAGATAGTAGGGAACGAGAAAAAGCAGAAAAATTCTGAGAGGCGCGCCCCCCAGCGCGCCTTTTCTTTTTGCGGGGATGTTTTCGCGGGCAGGTCGCTCCTCCGGGGCTTTGAGTCCGGGCGCGCGTGACCGAGCGCTGCAGAGCTGGGCTAAGGCGGGGCGTCCCTCGGGTACGGGATTGAAGGTGTCCAGGGTGTTCGTCCCTTTGAGTCGTGCAGACGTGCGACGGTGGGTTGCCACAGCGACGGGTCGTGGCTCCAGTGCGCTATACGACATCGGATTGAGGGCGGTGTCGCCGCTGAGCGGAGTGGCGGTGGAGACGATGTGCAGAGGCCCTTCGCTGTCGCTCAGGACGACAATCCTGGGGAAATGCGGGTGTGGGCGGGCGTAGCAAGAAAGAGCGAGGAAGGATCGTGACGAAGGCGGCGAGGAAGTCGACGCGTAGCAAGAAGAAGAAAGCGACGGGTCGGGGCGAAACGAAGGCACCGGTAAATTTGCAGGAATTGCGGGAACGGGTCCGGCGCGTGGTGGCCGACGAGGCCGAGACGATGACAAAAGCGGCCGCGGAAGAGGCGGCGAAAGGTCACGTAGCGCAGTTAAAGTATCTGTTCGAGGTAATCGGGCTGTACCCGGCTACGAAGGCGACGGACGCGGAACCGGTGGACAGCAACGATCTGGCGAGGGTGCTGCTGACCAAATTTGAGTTTCCGCACACGCTACCCGCGGAGGAAGAAGACGAGGACAAGGTTCTTCCGACGACGGCGGGGAGCGATTCGGTAAAATGAGGAATTCAGGCATCGGGTCCTCAGGACTCAGGTTCTGGGTTTTAGGGCTGGTAGCCGGGATTGCGGAGTTGGCGTGAAGTTTGGGGCCGGGTTCGGGATGACGCTGCGTTCGATGAGGTTTCTGAATCAGAAGTTTGTGGCTGGAGACGGGCATCAGGGCATGGACATGACATGGGTGACCGATCGGATTGCGGTCGGAGGCGGGATCTGGGTCGAAGAGAAGATGGCGCAGGTGGCTGCCGCCGGGGTCACGCATATCATCGACATGCAGATCGAGTTCGATGACACGCCGCTGGCGGAGCCATTCGGGATTGAAGTGCTGTGGAACCCGGTGGACGACGATTTCCAGCCGAAACCGAGGCCGGTGTTTGAGCGGGGAGTGGATTTGCGCTGCGGGCGCTGGACCAAGCGAAACGAAGTTGTACATCCATTGCGCAGCGGGAGTTCACCGGGCGCCGATGATGGCACTGGCGGTGATGCGTGCTCTGGGCCACAAGCTGGAAGAGGCAAAGCGGCTGATCCAGAGCAAGCGCTACGTGGTGGATTTTGCGGACGTGTACGTGCGCAGCGTGGAGAAATTTTTGCAAGGGTACGCGGCGACGCGGAAGTGAGGCGCCGGGGTTTTTCACCCAGGAGGGGACGGACCGCGGTGAACACCGCCTGGCGTTACGAGCCGTGCGGGACGCCTGAAGGGGTGTGCCCTGATACGAACCGCTGACCTCTCGAGAGCGCGGAGAAAAGCGTTTAACTGGAGAGAGCGCCGAGGGGTGGCAGAGGGCGCGGAGAAAAGCTTTTGACCGCGAAGATCGCAAAGCATTCGTGAAGAGCGCGAAGGAAGGCCGGGCGCGGCGAGTGCGGGCTGGCTTGAAGGATCGGTTACAGGAGGAAGGCATGTTGGATGCGCGGCGCCGCCCGGAGGGGCGGCTTTTTTGTGGTCTGCTTTCGGTATTGCTGGTGTGGTGGGGATTGGCGCAAGCGCCGGCCGCGGTGGCGGCGGATGCGGCTCCGGCCACGACGCGCGTGAATGACACGCTGTACCGGGCCGATGGGGTGCCGGCTTCCGGAACCGTGTTGATTTCGTGGCCTGCGTTCACGACCTCGGATGCGAAGCCGGTGGCGGCGGGCACCAAGAGCGTGCTGCTGGGGGCGGACGGATCGCTGGTGGTGGACCTGGTTCCGAATGCGGGCGCGACACCGGCGGGCACGTACTACGCCGTCGTCTTTCAACTGGATGACGTGGTGCGCACGGAATTCTGGCTGGTGGGTACGACCTCACCGACCACCCTCAGCGCGGTGCGGGCCACGCCGGGATCGGGGACGGCCGCGCCGCCGGTTTCCAGACAATATGTTGATAGTGGGCTGGCCGCTAATAAGGCTTATGTCGATGAGGCGGTGGCCTCGGTGGGCACAGGGTCATTCGTCGCGAAGAACGGCGACGCGATGAGCGGGCCGCTGACGCTGCCATCGGACGTAGCTGCGGCGAATGGCATCAATATCCTGCTGGATCAGCAACTGATTGCTGATATCAAGGCGTTAATCCAAGCGATCGAGCAGTACTCGAAGTCGGCAGGCATGGCGAAGCCAGCTGGAAAGTAGCGGCTTCGGGCAGGCCGGCAAGAAGGGCAGCGGAAGCACTAGGACCCGCTGCCCTTATTCTTTGGATCGACACTACCGATGGCTCGCGCTGGTGCCCGGAGGCGACTAGCCGACGTCCTCGCTCCAGTTTTCCATCGTCTTCTTGACCAGGGCCATGAACTGGTCGGCAACGGCGCCGTCGATGAGACGGTGATCGTAGCCGAGAGTCAGGTGAACGACGGAACGGATGGCGATGGAGTCGTTGCCATCTTTGTCGGTGATGACCATGGGCTGCTTGGTGATACCGCCGACGCCCATGATGGCGGAGTTGGGCTGGTTGATGATGGGCAAGCCGAACACCGCGCCGAACTGGCCAGGATTGGTGATGGTGAAAGTAGAGCCTTCGACGTCCTGGGGCATGAGCTTCTTGGTGCGAGCGCGCTCGCCGAGGTCGGTGATGGCGCGCTGCAGGCCGAGGAAGTTCAGTTCGTCGGCATTTTTCAAGACGGGGACAATCAGTCCCCAGTCGAGAGCGACCGCGATACCGGCATTCACGTGGCGGTGGTAGCGAACGTTGTCACCTTCGAGTGACGCATTCACGATCGGGTACTGCTGCAGCGCGATGATCGCGGCGCGCACAAAAAACGGCATGAAGGTAAGGCGGGCGCCGTTGCGCTGCTCGAAGCTGTTCTTAAGTTTGTTGCGCAGGTTGACGATGCGGGTGAGGTCCACTTCAAACATGCAGTGAACGTGGGCGCTGGTGCGGCGCGATTCGATCATGCGCTGCGCGATGATCTTGCGCATCTGGCTACAGGGGAACCAGATCGCCCGGGATGGCCGCGGGAGCGGGAGTTGGTAGCGGGGCGCGAAGCCGGCGGCGCTGGCTGAGAGGGTGCAGCCGGCGGCGCAGGAGCAGCGGCAGGTCCCTTCTCGATGAAGGCCATGATGTCCTGCTTGGTGATACGTCCGCCAGGCCGGTGCCCGTTACTTGCCGCAAGATCAACGTTGTGCTCGCGGGCGATTTTGCGAACCAGGGGCGACGAGCGAACATCCTCGTCGTCGTCTCGAGGGCTGGGCTGGCAGGGCGCTGGCAGCCGGCGGTTGAGGCGCCGGAATCGGACTCTTTTTTCGGTGGGGCTGCCGGAGCCGAAGCGGTGGGAGTGGCGGCTTTGGCCGAGGGCAGCGGATTCGCCATCCGCCGAGATCGTGCCGACAACGGTATTCACCTGCACGGTGTTTCCCTCGCCGACCATGATTTCCTGCAGAACACCGGAGGCGGGGGCAGGGATTTCGGCGTCCACTTTGTCGGTGGAGATTTCGAAGAGAGGCTCGTCGCGCTGGACTTTGTCGCCCGGCTTCTTGAGCCACTTGGTGATCGTTCCCTCAAAGATGGACTCGCCCATCTGGGGCATGATGACGTCAGTCGGCATAAGTTCCTTCCACGCGGCCCACTGGGATGAATTTGGGGCCAAGCACAAATTCCTATTATATAGGTGGCGGTAGCAGGAGTCAGGCGGGCGATTTTACGCGAGCAGGCATGCCCCGCGGCAGGCCGAGAAATGCCAGAACCGGCGTCTCCGCCGTACACGCTTCGCAAATCACGATCAATGGTGGTCGTGTTGCGCGTTATCGGCCTCGCCCGCTGGAGGCGGGACTCCAAAGGCGCTCTTCCAATAATCCTGCGCCGCGGCGGGCAGCTTTTCCATGTGCGACAGGAAGATGGTGACTTTCCATATGTCCTGATCGCCGAGTGTTTTATCCCAGGCGGGCATGCCGGTGTAACGGATGCCATTACGAACGATGTAGTAAGTAAACCATTCGGGATCGTCGGGGGGATGTTGAACCAAATGTGGCGCCGGAGGATAGAAAGAACTCCCCAACGTGGAGGGCTTGTTGTCCAGGGTGCCATGGCAGTTAGCACAATTCATGGTGTAGATCTTCATCCCGTCAATCAAGTTCTCGGCGGAGGGGAGCACGGGGCTATTCAGGTGCGCCGCATGGTGTTCAGTGGAGGCATCGACCGCGCTCATGGCGAGACGAGTTTCGAGCCTGGGAGGGGTCGCATTGGCGGTGGTGGGGATGAAGCCAAGCAGCGCCGCTCCCAGGCCACCTAGAATCAGAACGGCCAGAGTGATGAGTACACCAAGAATGAAATTTCGCATGAAGTCTCCCAGTCTTGTTCGAGAGCCGTTCCTGGCAATAAGGTTCCGCGGCCTGTCGAGCACATTGGAGTGCAGCGGGATTCGTTAACTGTCCGCAGGCTTTCTATCATAAACGAGATGAGGGGAACGGACGAGCCTTCGGCAGGGTGCGAGAGTGATTTGATTCTCAGCAAACGTTGCTGGGGGAGCGCGGGGTGGATCAGTAGGCCAGAAGCTTTCGGGCCTCGCGGATCACGTCGCTGGCTTTGGGCAGAAAGTACTCTTCCAGCGGCGGCGAAAATGGAACCGGGGTGTCGAGCGCGGCGAGGCGGACGATGGGACCGTCGAGGGAATCAAAAACCTCTTCGTTGAGGATGGCGCTGATCTCGCCGGCGATGCCTCCGGTGCGGACGTCCTCGTGCAAGACGATCACCTTGTTCGTCCGACGAACGGTTTCAGCAATGGCCGCGCGATCAAGCGGGGAGACGGTGCGCAAGTCGAGGATCTCGAGTTCAATGCCGTCCTTGCTGAGCTGCTGGGCGGCTTCGAGCGCGACGTGCACCATGGCGGCATAAGTAATGATGCTGAGGTCGCGACCGGAGCGGGCCAAGCGGGCCTTTCCCAGGGGCACGATGTAATCGTCGGCGGGGACATCTTCTTTAATGCGCCGATAGAGATACTTGTGTTCGAAGAAGATGACGGGATTGTTGTCGCGGATCGAGGCTTTGATCAGGCCCTTGGCGTCGTAGGCGGTGGCCGGGCAGACGACCTTCAGTCCGGGCGTGTGCACGAAGTACATTTCGGGATTCTGCGAATGAAAGGGTCCACCGTGCACGTTACCGCCGCTTGGACCGCGGATAACCATTGGCGCGGGCGCACCCCAGCGGTAATGAGACTTGGCGACCATGTTGGTGATCTGGTTGAAGGCGCAGCCGATGAAGTCCATGAACTGAAATTCGGCCACGGGGCGCAGCCCGGTGAGCGCGGCGCCAAAGGCGGCGCCGACAATTGCCGATTCGGCAATGGGCGTGTCAATGACGCGTTCGGGGCCGAAGCGGTCTATGAAGCCGTCGGTGACTTTGAACGCTCCCCCGTAGATGCCGATGTCCTCGCCGATACAGAAGACGGTGGGGTCGCGCTCCATTTCTTCCCAGATTCCCTGGCGAATGGCTTCGAGATAGGTTAGGGTGGGCATGGGTTTGGCAGGTATTGGCGGTTAGCTGGCAGCCTTAGCTCTTAATAGCCCTTGACCTCCAGCTCTCGTTTTCATTCCGACCTGATTCATGTGCTTCCCTGCAAAGCCTGCTATCTCAAGTGGCTGCTACTTCAAATGCACCGCAGCTTCGCTGTTTCGGATTGCGGACGGTTTCCCGACCTTCACTATTGGCACCGCATACTTTGCCTTGACTTCGTGGCAGCCTGGCGCACAATACGTTCCACCTGCGGCCGTTTCTGGTTCGGGCAGAGGGGACGCCACCGCGAACTCTCGATCTGCCTCTAATTCCGCATCTACGCCTGCAATCAGCTTCTCGTTCTCCGCTCGGGTCAGCCACTTCTTCGCGTTCACGAGATAGTTTTCGAAGCGCGCGATGGGATCACGCTTCGACCAATAATCGAATAGCGGCTTGGGAACGTACTCGGCTGCGTCGTGGATGGCGTGGCCCTTCATGCGCATCATCTTCGCCTCGATCAGCGTGGGACCTTCGCCGCGGCGGGCGCGTTCGCACGCCTCGTGGGCAGCATCGTAGACCTGGCATGGGTCGGTGCCGTCGACGATCACGCCGGGAATGCCGTACGCGATGGCTCGCTCTGCCAGATCCTCGACGCGAAACTGCATATCGGCCGGTGTCGAGTAGCCCCAGAGATTGTTCTCGACGAACAGCACCAGGCCGAGGTTCTGGACAGCGGCGAAATTAAGACCTTCATAGGTCACGCCCGTGGACTGGCCGCCGTCCCCGATGTAGGTCATCACCGCAATATTCTTGCCCTGCAGGCGCGCGCCCAGCGCGACTCCGGCGAGCACGGGGATCAGGTCGCCCAGGGTCGAGATGGGCGCGACCACGTTGCGCTTCTGGAGGTCGCCGAAGTGAGAGGACGCGTCGCGTCCCCTGGTGGGTGAACCAGCCTTCGCCATGTACTGCATCATGATGTCGCGCGCGCGAGAAGCCGCGCACCAGCAACGATCCCTGGTTGCGAATCATCGGGCCGAGCCATTCTTCCGGCTTGAGAGCGTAAGCCGAGGCGCACGAGCAGCCTTCCTGGCCCAGGCCGAAATACACGCCGCCTACCACTTTGCCCTGCTTGTACAGATTCTCGAGGGCGGTTTCCATTTTGCGATTGAGCAGCATCCATCGGTAAATCTCGATGGACTGCTGCTTGCTGAGATATTTCGAATCGCGGATGGGCGGGACGGGAGCGCTCAGATCGCCCGAGACTTCGTAGCGGACCGAGTCGCCGTCGCGGACCTGGCGCAGTGAGATGCTCGGCTTCTCGAGACGATAATCGAGGATGGTGTAGGTGCGTAGCGACGAAGGCCCTCGTCGCCGCAGGTCGGGATGTCCCCTTGTGGTTCGACTGGGATCGTGATGGTTTAGGCTTCTTCTTCTTGGCCATGGAGGCTCGACGGGCGACTTCGTGAGAATGCTAAACCGTTTGTGAGGCTTTCACCAACTCCTCATGCCCAGAAAGTATCGTCTTCCTTATGGAGTTGGCGCAGCTCAGTCGGCGTCTTAAGGGGCACTCCGATTGGTTCGCCGAGGAGCGCATCGAGACTGTCCACCCAGAGAATCTGGCTGTGGAAGACAGTTCCGAAATTGCGGGTGATGGACTGTGCGACATCGTCCAGCGGAACCTGCGATTTCAGTTCGTGCGCTATCGAGGTGACTGGCTTGTTGGCGATGCCACACGGAATGATCAGGCCGAAGTAGCTGAGATCGGTGTTCACGTTCAGCGCGAACCCGTGGGACGTCACGCTTCGCGAGATATGCACGCCGATGGCGGCGATCTTGGCTTGCTCCTTCAGATGCGATCGGGCTTGCGATTCGCCAGGACGAGCGGGGACGCTCGTCTCTCCAAGATCATCGGCAGGTTCCGGCGACGTCCAGACGCCCGTCAGCCCGGCCAAGCGTGCGGCGGGAATCCGGAAATCGGCGCAAGTGCGGAGGAGGACTTCTTCGAGACGGCGCACGTACTCGATGACGCCGAGAGTTTTGCGCTTCCCGTCGGCTGCTGGAAAGCCGCGCAGATCGAAAATGGGATAGCCGACGAGTTGGCCAGGGCCGTGAAACGTGACGTCACCGCCGCGGTCGCACGCGAAGACCCCCACTCCTCGCCGGGCCAGCAATTCTTCGGCGGCAACAACGTTGGCCGCCTTGGCATTGCGGCCCAGGGTAATCACCGGCGCGTGCTCAAGCAGGAGCAACACGTCGCCGATGCGACCTTCTTTCCGTAAATCGACGAGTTTTTGCTGCAGCCGCAGCCCGGTTGGGTAGTCAATCGTGCCGAGTTGGACGACAGAAATCATTTTGGCGATTGAGTAATCGGGTAATTTGATAATTGAGTAGTTACGATATAGACGCAAATACGTAATTTTACGACAGGTGAAAAGGATTCGTCGCAGCCACCCGCCGCCCGGGCAGTGGTAGAGTCTTGAGAAGATTCGCGGAATGGTGAAGGACAGAACGCGAAACAATCCCAATGGCCGGAAGGAGACAATGATGGCCAGCGACTTTCAGTTGGATGTTCTTAAGCTTGTGGCCTCTGAGCTTTACTTTTTGACCGGGATGACGGCGTCGCGGGAGATGTACGGGAAGAGCTACTTTTCGCTCGGCGTCGCGGAGAAGGCGGCTGTTGACCAAGCGGTATGGACGCAAATCTCCGGTAATCTCGCCGCGATAACTCCTCAAATATTTGCAAAGCCGACCCCAGGCCAGAAATTTGGATTCGAAATTCCACAAGCGTTACAAGAGGAGGGGCAGAAAAAGGCTTAGTCGGCATGCATCGAACCTCGCACCAAACGATCCACCGTAGGTCATCATACCCCTAAGTGTCAAAAAGGCAAGGGACGGAGGTGGGCGCGAGCGGCCCTCGACGACCGGCTTTCTAGCCCAGCAGGCGAGCGGCTTCCTTCGCGTAGTAGGTAAGAATAATGCTCGCGCCGGCGCGGCGGATGGAGACCAGAGACTCCATCATCACGCGATCGCGGTCGATCCAGTGGTTGCGCGCTGCGGCTTCGATCATGGCGTACTCGCCGGACACCTGGTAGGCGGCCAGCGGGACGTCGAAGCGCTCGCGGGCGGCGGCGATCACGTCGAGGTATGGCATGGCCGGCTTCACCATGATCATGTCGGCGCCTTCTTCCAGGTCGAGTTCGATCTCGCGCATGGCTTCCCGGAAGTTCGCTCCGTCCATCTGGTAGGAGCGGCGGTCGCCGAACTGGGGCGCGGAATCGGCGGCCTCGCGGAACGGGCCGTAGAACCCGGAGGCGAACTTCGCCGCATAAGAAAGGATGGGCGTATTCTCGAGTCCGGCCGCATCCAGCCCCTTGCGAATTGCGCCCACGCGGCCGTCCATCATGTCGGAGGGAGCGATGATGTCGATTCCAGCCTGGGCCAGCGAGACCGAAGTACGCGCGAGAAGTTCGAGAGTCGCATCATTGACGATTTCGTATTCGGTGGTTGTGGCCGGCGGCGCCGCTACCGCAGCGCCGAGAGACTGAGGAGCGGCCTTCACGATGCCGCAGTGCCCGTGCGACATGTACTCGCAGAGGCAGACATCGCCCATCAGGATCGCGTCCGGAACCTCACGCTTGATGGCGCGGGCCGCCTGTTGCACGATACCGTCGTTGGCCCAGGCTCCGGTGGCGACTTCGTCCTTGCTTTCGGGCAGGCCGAACAGGATCACGGACAAGACACCCAGCGAGCGTGCCGCGCGAACCTCCTTGACCGCTTCGTCCACGGATAGATTGAAGACCCCCGGCATGGAGCGTACTTCCTTGCGCACGCCCGTTCCCGGGCAGACGAACAGCGGGTAGACGAAGTTTTCGGGAGTGAGGCGGGTTTCGCGCACCAGCGAGCGAAGGGGTTCGCTTCTGCGCAGGCGGCGAAGGCGTGTAACCGGGAACGCCATGCCACGATTCTAGCAAACGGCCCCGCTGGCCAGCGGCGAAAATGACAGGCCGAGAGCCGCTGGGGCTGGTAGCCTGCAAATGTGACCGAAATCACTGACTACAGGTGCATTCAGCGGATCGACCGAACTCACGCAGAGATGCAGTTTTGTAGTGAAGCCGCACTCACATGGGCGCAACATAGATGAGTACTTTGGTAAGGGGGTAATCCCCGGTTGTAATCTTCGAGCAGGCGGGTCCGTCCCATAGACTAGGGTGATTCATGACTTCTGTGCGAAAACTCGGCATTGCCGGAGTCGCCCTGCTCACACTGGCAGTTGCGTCCGCTGAGTGGTTCGTGCCCCAGGGTGCAGGCATTACCGCCTTCGGCGACCTGCTTGCGCTCGTGCTGTTGGCAGTTGCTTCCGTGGCTTTCTGCTGGAACGCGTTTCTGCAGAAGCGGGCGCGCATGTTCTGGCTGCTGATGGCTTTTGGGTGCGTGCTCTGGACGATCAACACGGGAATTTGGGCCTACTACGAAGTCGTACTGCGGCAAGAGTTGCCGGAACCTTGCATTGGCGACGTCATCCTCTTTATTCACGTGGTTCCCTGCATGGCTGCCGTAGCCCTGCGACCGCACCGCCCGCTGGAAGACCGCAAGGCGCTGCTCGATGCCATCAATTTCCTGATGCTGCTGATCTGGTGGGTATTTCTGTATGCCTTTGTGGTGTTTCCGGATCAGTATGTCTCGCTGAACGTGGCGGTCTATAGCCGCAACTATGACCTGCTGTACCTGCTGGAAAACCTGGTGCTGGTGTTCATCCTGGGACTGGCGGCGACGTCCACGCAAGGCGCATGGCGTAAGGTTTATTGGAATCTCTTCGTCGCCAGCGCGCTCTATACCCTGGGCTCGGAGACGATCAATGCAGCGATCGCCCGCAAACAATACTACAGCGGGAGCATTTACGATCTCCTGTTTCTGGTAGCCGTGGGCTGGTTGATATGGACGGCCTTCTCGGCACGACGGGCGAATCTGGTGTCATCTCCGGTGATGCAACCAGCCAGCCGGTGGTTGAGTATTGTCCCACGCCTGGCGATGATCGCGATTCTGTCTTTGCCGCTGCTGGGCTTGTGGGCGCTTTTTACGAATCAGGTGGCGCCGCATCTGCGGGATTTCCGGCTGCTGGTGACCCTGGCGGCGACTCTGGTGTTGGGCTTGTTCGTCTTCCTGAAGCAATTCCTGCTCGATCGCCAGCTGATCAGCTTGCTCGACGAATCCCGCCAGAGTTACGAAAACCTGCAGCGGCTACAGAGTCACCTGGTCCAAAAGGAGAAGCTGGCCTCGCTGGGACAACTGGTGGCGGGCGCGGCGCACGAAATCAACAACCCGCTGGCGGCCATCCTTGGTTATTCCGAACTGCTGACCGCCCAGACATCACTGCGAGGCGAGCAGGCTTCCATGGCACAGAAAATCGGACAGCAAGCCCGCCGCACTCGCGACCTGGTCGCTGACCTTCTGAGTTTCTCGCAGCAGAACCCCTCGGAAAAGGTCCTGATCGATTTGGCGGCTCTGGTACAGCGCGCGCTGCAGATGCATGATGTACAGATTCGTGGCAAAAACATCCGGGTCGAAGCCGTTCTTGAGCCCGGACTCCCGCGCATTTGGGGCAACAGCAACCAACTTTTGCAAACATTCCTCCACCTGAGTGAAAACGCCATTGACGCGCTCAACGAAGTGGGCGGCGGAGCTCTGCTAGTCACTGCCCAGCACATCGGCGAGGAGGTGGTCGTGCAATTCTCTGATTCCGGTCCGGGCATGGCCGACCCGCAACGCGTCTTCGATCCCTTCTACACGACCAAGCCGGTGGGCAAGGGCACGGGCCTCGGCTTGAGCGCTACCTACGGCGTCGTTCAGGACCATCACGGGCACATCAGCTGCCGGAACAAGACGGAAGGCGGAGCGCTGTTCACCCTGCGCTTTCCGGCCGCGGCCCAAGCTGCAGCGGCGGTGGAAGCAGGCGGTTCCTAGGCTGGCGTGGGGTTCGGTTGCGTCCGTGCACCATTCATAAAGTAACGGTGTAATCCCGACGCAGCGCAGGAGCGGTGTCCCGGCCGTCGAACCACGGCGGGACGAGGCAACTCACTCCGCTTCCTGTAACATATTTTTGGTAGCGCCATGCCTCTCGCCCACACCAGCGCACACGTGCTTGAGTTCGAATCGCTGCGTGACTTGCTGCGCGGGTACGCCTCGTCGCCGCTCGGCGGAGGGCGCATTGCCGCGCTGGCGCCCTCGGTGGATCGCGGCTGGATCGAGTTGCAGCAGCAACTGACCTCCGAGATTCGCGAATTCCGCCGGGTGGGCGGCCGCTTCGAATTTGCGGGCCTGCTGGACGTCGGCAAGCTGATCGAGAGGGCGCGCATCACCGGCGCCGCCCTCGAAACTACCGACATCCGCGATGTGATTCTGGTGGTCGACCGCGCTGCCGAGTGGCGCGAAATTGCGCTGAGCCCGCCTGCCGCAATGAAGGAATGGACCGCCGTCGCGCAGCTCTCCGAGGGCATCGCCGATTTCACGGAGTTCCTGCGTTCCTTTCGCAACAAAATTCAGCCGGACGGCACGCTCGAAGACCGAGCCTCGCCCGAACTCGCCCGCATCCGCCGCGACATTGACAAACAGAAACGAACCATCCAGGAATCCCTGCGCGGCTATCTCCGGCGTCTCGCCGAAGGCGGCACCGTGCAGGACGAGCTCGTTACTATTCGCGGAGAGCGTTTTGTTATTCCGGTGAAGATCGAGCAAAAACGGAGGGTGCCGGGAGTGGTTCACGGCAGCAGCTCGAGCGGCCAGACGGTCTTTGTCGAGCCCATCGAAACCATCGAGCAGAACAATGATCTGGTTCGCCTGCTGGACGAAGAACAGGCGGAGATCCACCGCATTCTCCTCGAAATGACCCGCCGCATCGGCGAGAGTGCCGACGCCATTCGCAGCGCGGCAGAAGTGCTGGCTGAGCTGGAACTGCAGTTCGCCAAGGCGCGCTTTGCGGAAGACTATTTCTGCGTTCCCGTAACTTTATCGGTGGGAACCGAGGAGGCCGCTGCGGAGGACCAGGGCACACGTGGGGACGGACGCCCTCTTCCGTCCACCCGGGGCGAAGCCCGGCTCCTCCTCCAGAATGCTCGTCACCCGCTGCTGGAACGCAATCTCAAGGTCAAAGGCGGCAGAGTCGTTCCCGTCTCGATCGAACTCGAAGGAGACCGCCGGGAACTCGTTATTACCGGCCCCAATACCGGCGGCAAGACGGTTACTCTGAAGACTGTCGGACTCCTTGCTCTGATGGCCCAGTCCGGAATGCCGGTTCCGGCGGATCGTGCGGAACTGCCCGTGTTCGACGCGGTGCTTGCCGACATCGGCGACTACCAGTCCATCGAGCAGAATCTTTCTACCTTCTCCGCGCACGTGACCAACATTGACTTCCTTTCGCGCACGGCCACTCCGCAATCGCTCGTGCTGCTCGATGAACTCGGTTCCGCCACCGATCCCGAGGAAGGCGCCGCGCTGGCGGTAGCCATCGCCGACCACTTTCGCCGCATCGGTTGCATCGCTATCATCTCCACCCATCACACCTCGTTGAAGGTCTACGGAGTGAACACGGCAGGAGTCGTGAATGCCGCTGTGGGCTTCGACGAAGCCACGCTGCAGCCGACTTACGAGTTGCATGTGGGCGTTCCGGGAGCCTCAGCCGGCATCAACATCGCCCAGCGCCTGGGGCTGAATGTCGAAATCATCGAAGCCGCCCGCTCCCGCATCGGCACGCAGACGCAGGACATCGCCCGCTTTCTTGAGCGGTTGCACGCCCAGCTGCGCGATGCCGAAGCCGAGCGCCTGCGTCTTCGCGCGCGCGAACAGGAACTGGAAAGAGAGAAATCGCGCCTGGCTGCCGAAGGGAAAAAGGAGCAGCAGGCCAAAGTTCGCGAAATGGAGAAAAAGCTGGAGAGCCTTTTCAAGGACTTTGAGTATCACGCCCGGGAGACCGTCAACGCGATCCAGGATCGGGCTGCCGCGCAAAAGCTTTCCAAGGATGCCGAACGCCGCATCGCTAAAATGCGCCGCGAATTCCGCGAGCAGTTCGATTCCGCGGTGGTGGCCCATTCGACCGGGGCGGACCAGGGCGACCCCGATGCCCAGCCGGCGCTAGTCAAGCACGTTTCCCAGGGCGACACGGTCAAGCTCAAGTCCGTGGGCCGCCCCGGCGTCATCACCCGGCGCATTGACGACCATCACTTCGAAGTCGAAATCGGGGCCATGAAAATGAAGATCGCTCGCGCAGACATCGCGGAGGTCATCGCGCGCGCCGCCGAGTCCCCGGTCAACGCCGCCCGGGCCCGGGGCATCTCGGTGTCGCTCGATCGTGCGGATGGAAATGTGCCTTCGGAGATCAATGTGATCGGCCGCACCGTGGACGAGGCCACCAGCGAAGTCGAAAAGTTCGTGGACCGCGCTTTTCTTGCGGGCCTGGCTCGCATCCGCGTCGTTCACGGCAGCGGCATGGGCATTCTGCGCAAAGCCCTCCGCCAATACCTGCAAAAGCATCCCCACGTTCTGTCGGTGGCTGAACCCCCGCAGAACGAAGGCGGGGGCGGGGCGACGGTGGTCGAGCTCAGAGTCTAGCGGAAGGCAAGTGCAAGGCGGCTTGGTGAGATCGGGGGTAAACCTTAGATCCGATGGCGATGGTGGTGCCGGCGCGTCCCGCAGGGGTCGACGCGGCCTGTTGCCGAGGTCCTAGCGCCGCCGCTTCCAAAAGCTTGATTCGGTCTGGAGCGACGAAAAACTAGGCCCTTCGGTCCCGGTGCCTTGCGCAGTCGAGGCGGATTCGACCTCATGTTCTGGCTGTTTTCGGGCGTCCGGTTCCGGCAGTGCTTCCGTTTCAAGCAAAGGAATAATCAACCGCAGTGCCTCGATTTCCTTCTGGACTCGCGCGCGGTCCATTTCTTTCTCCTGCAGTAGTTCGTGGACGTCTTTCACGGATTCACTCCTTAAAGTTAGAAATGCTGGTAAAGAAGGGCTCCCGGGCTGAACTTGGACGGGCGGTCTCTACTGCGAGGGTACCTCTCGCGAAGTGCGCCTTGAAATAGGGAACATCCCGTAGTCGGAGCGATTCAATGCCACAGGGATCAACAGCGAACGAAGTCGGCGCGTGTTCCGCGGGCATGCTGGGGGGGTGCGTGCCCGGGTCAATGGAATAAGCTTACACGCAATGATCGGCAGATAAAAGTCGGGAGTTCATCCAGGGCGGCTATGCTTTCAGTTTTCTCCGGATAACGGTGGCCAAACCGAACAGGCCTGTGCCCAGCAAACTTAGCGTTACGGTCAGAAAACGGGATGAACGGCGTGGGAAAAATAAAGCGGGGCGGACAAAAGTGTCCGCCCCCACGCGCGCTGGTTTAGCGCAGCGGCTGAGCGCTCGCCATGGCTTGCGCGCGCTCGGAGTGGCGAGCCGATTCGGCTCGCGCCTGCTTCTTGTCTTTTGGACGCGCCGCCGACACCGAACTTAGCCTCCGCGGCTTGGAGTCTGTCGCTTTCACGTGCGCGGTCCCGACGGCAACCTTGGCCGAGGGCGCCCACGGGTCGTACCAAGCCGGATCAACTTCCTGTTGTCCCAGGGCCGAAACGGTCAGCATCGGCACGGCCATCGTTCCCAGCAGTACCGCCTTCAGCAGAGTTCCTTTGGAGAGCGTCATACATTCCTCCTGGCGTCGCCGACGATCGGCCAGCGCGCATCCCACGCATTAGCATTAGGCAATCGGCTTGCCAAGCCTGGCGTCAATTCGCAGGTGACGATACTCTGCTCTAAGCGTCTTGATCGCAATGTCATGGGCGAGGCGCGCACAAAATGTCCTCTTCTCTCGCCTGGTCCGACCGGGAGAATTTGTTAACCATTAGGCTAGTGGACTATCCGAACGGATAGCAGTCTGTGAGAATCAAGCCGCCGCTTTGCCAAAGCGATCCGTATCGAGACGACTCGCGCGGGCGGGTTACTGACCGCGTGCCTTGCTGTTTCGGATACGGGCACGGGGGCGACACATCTTAGATAGGGTGCGCGAGCCCGCCTCCCTTTTCCTCGCTCCTCCACGCTTATTCCCCAATATTCACAGCTTTTCCTAAGGCTGCCCCAGCTTGCGGTATGCTGAACGCGCAACTTCTACCGCACAATTCTCCTGAAGGGTTCTATCACCTGCATGCCCACCGCTGACTTCAAGGAAACCGTCAAGCAGCAGGCCGACATCGTCCGCATCGTGGGCGACTACGTCAAGCTGAAGAAGGCGGGCGCGCAGAACTTCTCCGGGCTCTGTCCTTTCCACAACGAGAAGACGGCGTCGTTCTCCGTGCACGCCACCCGGCAGTTTTTCCACTGCTTTGGCTGCGGCGTGTCCGGCGACGTGTTCGCCTTCGTGCAGAAGATCGAAAACATCACCTTCCCGGAAGCCGTGCGACTGGTGGCGCAAAAGCTCGGCATCGCGCTGCCGAAAGTCCAGTTCAGCAGCCCGCAGGAGGCCAAGGAAGCGCGCCTGCGCATGGCATTGCTCGAGGTCCAGGAGCGGGCGAGCGCATTTTTTCAGGACTGCCTGAAGCAGCCCGAGGGTGCGAGCGCGCGCGCCTACCTGGTCGGCCGCGGCCTTGACGAAGACATCATCGCCAAGTTCAGCATCGGCTACGCACCCGACTCCGGCTTTCTGCTGCGCGACGCGCTGCGCCGCGAATTCGACGAGGAACTGCTGCGCGAAAGTGGGCTGTTTTCGTGGAAAGACAGCTCTCAGCCGTCAGCTGTCAGCCCTCAGGAAAAGCAGATTCCTCGCTCCGCTCGGAACGACAAAGAGTTAGTGGGTATCTCGGAGGGTGGGGAACCGCTGGACAAGTTGAAAGCTGAGAGCCGAGAGCTGAAAGCTGCTCTCGCCATGTACGCCAAGTTCCGCAACCGCGTGATGTTTCCCATCGCCAACGATGCGGGCCGCATCATCGCATTTACGGGGCGCACGCTCTCGAACGACGAGAAGGCTGGGCCGAAATATCTTAACTCGCCTGAGACGGCAATCTACTCCAAGTCGCGCGTGCTCTTTAATCTCGACCACGCCAAGGAAGCCATCCGCAAGCTCGACTACGCGATCCTCGTCGAGGGCCAGATGGACTGCATTTCGGTGTTTGCGGCGGGCTTTCAAAACGTCATCGCCAGCTCCGGCACGGCCTTCACTGAGATGCAGGCGCGGCTGCTGGGCCGATACAGCAAGAACGCGGTCGTCAACTTCGATCCCGACACCGCGGGCGCCAAGGCCACCGAGCGCACCCTCGGACTTCTGGTCGAGGAGGAATTCCAGATCAAGGTGCTGACCCTCGAACACGGCTTTGATCCCGACCTCTTCATCCGCCGCAAGGGCAAGGACGCTTACGCCAACGCTCTCCGCCACTCGCAACGTTACTTTGATTACCTGATTGAGCGTGCTCGCGGGCAATTCCCCGTGCGCACTCCCGAAGGCAAGGTAAAAGCGGTCAATCACCTGTTGCCCCACATCCAGCGCGTGCCCAGCCGCATCGTGCGCGATGAGTTGGCCCACGAGATCGCGCAGAAACTGGGGATCGACTCCGCCGTGCTGCGTCAGGAACTGAAACACGTGGCCGCTAGTCGTTCGGCGGCCGCTATCAAGTCCGCGCCCGAAGCCCAAGTGACCGACGCCGAGCGCATCCTGATCCGCGCCCTGGTTTCCGGCAATGAAATGCAAGCCGGCGAAGAGCACCTCTCCGCCCGGGACGGCGCAGAAGAGGAGTTCGATCCTGCGCGGCAGGCCCGCTTCGCCCTGCAGAGTGAGCGCCTGCACCAGGGCCTGGCGACCGAGTCGTTGATGGAAACGCTGCTCGCCGGCGGGCTCGAGGTGACCGACGTCATGGAGTTGCCGCTCGCGGATTCCGACCGCCGCCGGCTGGCGTCGATCTTGTTAAAAGACGCCGAGGAACTTACGGCTGAGCGCGTGGAAGGCGCCGTTCGAGCGCTTCGGCGCATGCACTTGCGACGCCGGCTGGATCAGGTACAGCGGGAACTGGAGTCCCCAGGTCGAAAGGACGCGGCCGAAATGCAGGGCCTATTGCAGGAAAAAGTCCGGCTCAAACACGCTCTGCGCGATCCCAGCCTGGCTGACGAAGATCCGGACTCACCCCGAAAGCGCCCCGCCTGAGCGAAGCTCTTACCCAGGTGCGGTTTTGGGGCAAAGCGCCCCCGAAAATGTATGGACCGAAATACCTCGAAATGGCATCTAAATGATTACACCGGCTGGAGATGCGAGCGCGCAGATGCAGGGAGAATCGGATAACTTCCGGATGTGCAGGCACTTGGCTGTCTGCTATAATCTGAAAGTTTGTGCCCCGGCACAATCCCGCAATGCCACGTTCCCACCACTGGAAAGGTAGCGCGTCCTACCAAGGACGCTTTGAGGATAATCCGTCTTGGCTCTTGACGACAAGTACGACGATATTAAAAAGCTGATCGATACAGGCAAAGAGAAGGGATATCTCACTTACGATCAGGTCAACGACCTGATCCCGCACGACGTGCACAGTCCCGAAGACCTGGATGATCTGCTTACCACAATCGGTACGCAAGGGATCGATGTGCTGGAAGGCCCCAAGATGCCTTCCTCCGCGCTCGATAAAAAATTCGAAGAAGCTGAAGAAGGCGCCGAAGACGTTGAGCTCGACCTGACTCCCGGCGCTCTGGAAAAAACCAACGACCCCGTCCGCATGTACTTGCGGGAGATGGGGACTGTGCCACTGCTTACGCGCGAGGGCGAAGTCGAAATCGCCAAGCGTATTGAGCGGGGGCAGTTGCGCGTGCTCAAGGCGCTTTCGCGCTCGCCGATCGTGATTCACGAACTGCTGGCGATGGGTGACGACCTGAAAAAGGGCGTGCGCTCCATCAAGGAAGTGGTCACTTTCGACGAGGAAGAGATTACTGATGACATCCTGCAGAACCGACTGAAGGAGTTCACCGGGAAGATCGACGAACTCGCCAAACACTACAAAAAAGCTGGCCAGCTGCAGGAGAAGTTCGCGCTGGTCTCGCAGAAGAAGCGGCCCAAGGACCATCGCAAATACCGCATCGCCCTGGGGCGCGGCATCGTGCGCGTTTCGCTCGCGGTGCGCACGCTGGGCTTCACCAACAACGAGCGCAAGCGGCTGATCGAGCGGGTCAACAAGACCGTCGACGGCATGCGTTCGCTTGACCGCCAGGCCCAGAACCTGGAACGGAAAGCCGACGCAACTCGCAGCGAGGACCAGAAGAAAGAGTACCGGCGCCAGGCTCGCTCCATCCGCGCCGAGATGGAGAAGCTGGAGCAGGAAGCGGGCGTGTTGTTCCTGGAACTCAAGCGCACCCAGCGCGAGATCATCCAGGGCGACATGGACGCCGAGCACGCCAAGCGGGAGCTGATTGAAGCCAACCTCCGCCTGGTGGTGTCGATCGCCAAAAAGTACACCAACCGGGGGCTGCAGTTCCTCGACCTGATTCAGGAAGGCAACATTGGCCTGATGAAAGCCGTGGACAAATTCGAATACCGCCGTGGGTATAAGTTCTCGACCTATGCCACATGGTGGATCCGGCAGGCGATTACCCGCGCGATTGCCGATCAGGCGCGTACGATTCGTATCCCGGTGCACATGATCGAAACGATCAACAAGCTGATACGCACGTCGCGGCAGCTGGTGCAGGAACTGGGACGCGAGCCTACGTCGGAAGAAATAGCCAAACGCATGGATATCCCGGTCGCGAAGGTCCGCAAGGTCCTCAAGATCGCGCAGGAACCGATCTCGCTCGAAACGCCGATCGGCGAAGAGGAAGATTCACACCTGGGTGATTTCATTGAGGACCGGGGCGTGGTCTCGCCGGCCGAGGCGGTCATCAACGTCAACCTGAAGGACCAGACTTCGCAGGTGCTGCGTACGCTGACGCCGCGCGAAGAGAAGGTCATCAAGATGCGCTTCGGTCTCGAAGACGGCAGCGAGCACACGCTCGAGGAAGTCGGCCAGTCATTCGCAGTCACCCGCGAGCGCATCAGGCAGATCGAGGCGAAGGCCCTGCGAAAATTGCGGCATCCATCGCGTTCGCGGAAACTACGGGCGTTTATGGATGGAGTGCGGGACTAGCCGCAGGTTTCGCTGATCGACGCAGATGTTTATGGGGCACGGCTTTGGCCGTGCCTTTCTTTTGAATGGCCTTCCCGATTACAGAATCGCGCTGCCACCGATTACCTTGGTCATCTTTGTTTTTATTACGCCTGTGCATCACAATGGGCGAAATCTCACACAGGCTGGTGCAACATGTCCCTCCCCCTTCTCTCCGAGCTTTGGTCGAATGACGAAGGACAAGACGTCGCGGAATACGCTGTGACCCTGGCCGTTATTCTCGTGATCGTAGTCGGTACCATCCGGGTGCTCGGCAGCAACGCCAACACCGTGTTCTGGTCGTCAACAGGCCCGATACAATAGGCTCTCAAGTTGGGATCGGCTCTCCCGCGGCCATGAGTGCCGGCACCAGGCGTGGCCAGACCTCCCCGGTCGCTCGGTTGTCGAGAGGCAAGGTGGCGGAACGCAAGAGAGGCGCCGCGTACTCCGTTCTCACTCATGAAGAACTGGTTGATCTGGCCTGGAACGATTCGATACGCCTTTACTCCTGAAACGATTTCCAGGCGCAGCGGAAGGACACTTGCGCGAGGCGCACGTCTATGCGTACGGCTCTCGGCAATCCAGGACATGGGCTACCCTTTCGGCAAGCGATTCTTCGGCAACCTCACGCTCTATGTAGGCTCCGGCGACTTGGTTGTCTGGCGCCTTCGCAACAAACATTGACCTGGACACTGGCTACCGCTCCGTATTGGCGACTACCCTCGCGCCGACCAAACCTACGCGCGCTTGCTTGAACGCATCACCTCAAAACCTGACCGAATCATCCCGAAGGGCCTGCGCCAGAGCATTCTCCACTACTCCGCGGCCGCGGAAACGACATTCGATTCCGAGAACCACGTGAAGCCGCGGCTAATCGCACTGACGGGAACGAAGACCGTCGACGGGGTCAGATGAATTGGATAGTGCCCTTGGGGGGCGGGCACTGTCCTGGAATGAAGGGACGCAGAGGCATCCTGCGCAGTGTTGCGAAATACCGGCGCGACCTGCCAACTGGTAACCGTTTCGGAACTTTCCGATATATAGCCCCGACCTTCGACGGAATCCCATCCTTGCCGTACCGCACGCGCAAGGATATCCCATCTAGAAGCGCTGAGCGCTGGCTACTGCGCATCCAGTCCGGTAGGGTGCCGTGCTAGGATCGGTTCCATCGATAAATGCGATGGCCGCTGTGCTGTTCCAGGCATCAGGACCGTCCTTGAACGTGATGGTTTGCGTGATTGTCTGCTCTCCCGCATCGAACCCGGGGTTGTGCATCGCGGGATTCGGGGGCGTCGTGTACTGGATGAAGGTGACGCTCTTAGCCCCGTAAGTGTGCCGGCCCTGGTAGTTCCAGGTTCCTTGGCCCACACTGCGTTGCCCGATCCCAAATGCCGGATTGGTTGTATCCTCGGTCATCGTCCCGCCAACCGCAAATGTCAGGAGAGATGAAAAAGGCGGTGACAGCGGAGTTCCCGACGCGCAGTCCACCAGCGTCACTTGTACTCGCCAGGTCCCCACCAATTCCTTTGCGCCTCCCCCAGGCTCAGCCGCCGCACGCCGCCCAAATACCAGCACGACCACAATGCCCAGCGCTAATACCGACAATGCCTTCAGAATGTTGGATCGCATACGCTTTCTTTCCTCCCCGCAGATTTGTCGCCGGATCATTACCCGGCAGTGCGGGTTGATCCTCTTCCCAGACGTCGCTAAAGTCCTTAGAATCGTCGTGAAAAGTTCTGAAGAATTCTGAAAGCCTCCCCGTTGTTATGAGCGCGCAACCCGACATTTACCAGTTCGGCGACTTCCGCCTGGAAGTGGGCAAACGGCTGCTTCTGCGACGAGACGAACCCGTTCCGGTCACTCCCAAGGTCTTCGACACGCTTCTTCATCTGGTGCAGCACCAGGGGAAGGTCATCGGCAAGGACGAGTTGATGCGCGCGGTCTGGCCCGACACGGTGGTTGAAGAAAACAACCTCAACCAGAACATCTCAACGTTGCGCAAAGTGCTGGGAGAAAATCCAGGAGAGAATCGCTACATCGCGACGGTTCCGGGCAAGGGCTATCACTTCATCCCCAGGGTTGAAGGCTTTGCCAGCCTGGCCCGACTCGCAGCCGACCGCGTTACCGTCGCGGTCTTGCCCTTTCACAATTTAAGCGCCGATCCCGAACGCGAATATCTTGCCGACGGACTCACCGAAGAAGTGATCGCCACGGTCGGCCAGGTGGAACCCAGCCGCATCAGCGTAATCGGCCGCACCACGATGATGGCCTACAAGCACGCGAGGAAAACTCTTGCCGAGGTAGGCCGCGAACTGGGAGCCGCGTACCTGGTGGAAAGTTCCATGCGCTCGGAAGGCGAGCGTGTCCGCATCAGCTCGAACCTTATCCGCGTCTCCGACCAGGTTCAGATCTGGTCGATGTCGTACGACAGCCAGCCCAGCAGCATGCTCGAATTTCAGCGCGAGATCAGCGCGGCCATCGGTGAACAGGTCCGTCTTCAGCTTTCGCCTGAGTGCCTCTCGGCGATCGCCCGCCGCCAAACCCGGAATGCCGAAGCCTACGATCTCTACTTGCGCGGCCGCTACTTCTGGAACCAGTTGTCAGCGGCAACCACTCGTCGTGCCAGTGAATTCTTTGCCCGCGCCGCCAAAATCGATCCACAGTACGCGCTGGCCTGGTCGGGCTTGGCCGACGCCTACACCGCGAGCCCCATCAACGGGGACGCTGCTCCGCTGACCGTGTGGCCGATGGCGCGCGAAGCCGCCAGCCACGCCGTCACTGCCGCTCCCACTCTCGCCGAAAGCCAGACCTCTTCAGGCTTCGTGAAATTCTGGCTGGATTGGGACTGGCGCGCCGCCGAAGCAGCTTTCCGCCGCGCCATCGATCTCGATTCCCACTATCCCCTGGCGCACCGCTTGCTCGGTATAGTGCTCGCGCACCGGGGCCGCCCCCACGAGGCCGCGCAGGCGATCGCCCGGGCGCGCGAACTCGACCCCCTGCTCGCCGGCCACCACGCGCTTTCGTCCCAGATCGCCTTCATGGCTCGCGACTATGCTGCCGCCCTGCAATTCGCAAGACAATCGATCACCATTGATCCCGAATTCTGGGTCGGCCACATGCAGCTCGGTCAGGCTTACGAGCAACTGGGCGAGCCGCAACGTGCTCTCGAGGCTCTCAATGACGCCGCGCGCCTCTCCGGTGGCAACAGCAAGGCGCTCTCGCTCCGCGGATACATCTTTGCCCGCACGGCCCGTCCGCAAGAAGCCCAGGAAGTGCTCACCATTTTGGACGCGGTCGGCCGGGAGCGCTACGTTCCTCCGTACGCCCACGCATTAATTCACCTCGGTCTTGGCCGGTACGACCAGGCACTCGACTGGCTCCACCGTGCCTTCGCGCTGCGCGACGTCCATCTCGCATTCCTCCCTAACGAAGTCAAATGGGATCCTCTCCGGGCCGACCCGCACTTCGTGGCCCTGCTACAACGCTGCGGATTCGTCACCGCGTAACCCGGCTGGGACAATACCCTCGGGAGACTAGATCACCCGGCGGGCCACGCTCCCTCGGCGTGCGGTCGGGAGTGGTGGAACAGGAGCAGTGTTGGGATGAGTTAGTCAAGTCGATGCTTGGGAGAGATTTCTTCCTGAGAGGAACAGGAAGCCAGGCGTGTGGTCAAACGGGAGGTTGCGAAACGCGGTGCCGGCATGCAAGCTGGTAGATTATGCCGGAGCTTCCCGATATCGCCGCCTACATCACCGCCCTCGAACCACGCCTGGTCGGGCAGCCGCTGGAGCGGGTGCGACTGGCAAGCCCATTCCTGCTGCGAACCGCGCAACCACCATTGGCGAGCGTCGAGGGACGGGTGGGGCGCGAGTTGCGGCGAGTTGGCAAGCGGATCGCCTTTGGAGTCGACGGCGATCTTTGGCTGGTGCTGCACCTGATGATTGCAGGGCGGCTGCACTGGCGGTCGCCAGGGGCAAAGCTCGCGGGTCGTCAGAGCCTGGCAGCCTTTGATTTTCCCCTGGGCTCGCTCGTCCTGACTGAAGCCGGCGCCAAGCGGCGCGCGTCGCTGCATATCGTAAGGGGCGAAGAGGGGCTGGAGTCGCTGGATGCGGGAGGGATCGATGTTCTGGCCAGCGATCTCGACTCGTTTTGCACCGTTCTTACAGCGGAAAATCGCACCCTCAAGCGAGCGCTTACCGATCCGCGGTTGCTGAGTGGTATTGGCAATGCGTATTCGGATGAAATCCTGCATGCGGCGCAACTTTCGCCGATTGCGCTCACTCACAAGCTGAAGCCAGAGGAGTGGGAGCGGCTCTTCCACGCCACGCGCCAGACGCTCCAGTTCTGGATCCATCGCTTGCAAGACGAGGCCAAGCGCGCCTTCCCGGAGAAAGTCACTGCATTTCGCGAAGGCATGGCGGTGCATGGGCGCTACGGCGAGCCGTGTCCGAGATGCGGAAACAAAGTTCTGCGGATTCGTTATGCAGACAAGGAAACCAACTACTGCGCTCGCTGCCAGACTGGCGGGAAGGTTCTCGCGGATCGGGGCTTGTCGCGGTTACTGGGCTCGGACTGGCCGCGCACGATGGACGAACTGGAGGCTCTGAAGCGACGTTGAGGCATTTGGACTGAGGACGCCTTGCCATTCGCACCGGAAGCTCCCTTGCCGGCGGCAGAATGCATAGGCTCTTTGCTTCGCTCAGGATCAAATGAGAATAGGGAACGGCGATGAGATGGGAAACGGATGGCCGATGGAAAAAGCTTGCCGATTAAAAACGGACTACCGTTGGAGAGGGGTGATGGTAGCCCGCGTTCTTCCAGTTCGGCGGTCCTTCAAGGTCGCACGACGGCCGTGCCGGTGCGCGTAAGGCGGATGGCGAAGGCCTGATGCAGGCGTCTTTGCCCTAGGTCGGTGAGGCGAAGGGCGCGGCTGGCATTGCGTTTCACCAGCAGTCGGTTGCGGAACAGCCAATCCAGGAATGCTGCACCAAGAGCGCCGCCCAAGTGTGGCAGGCGGTGACTCCAATCCATACAAGCATAAGCGAAGCGGCGGCGCTTGGCTTGAGCAGCGCCGAGATCGATGCCCAAGGCGCGCAAGAATTTCTCTCCGGACGCAGTCAACTGGTAATCGCGGGCATGTGCGCGAAGACAGTCCATGTGCCGAAGGCGCTCGAGCAGCGCCACTCCCAGTTCTCCGGCGAGATGGTCGTAGCAGGTGCGCGCGAAGACCAGCTCAGGAGCGGTGTGCAGGGCAATTCCGCCCGGAGTAGCTTTCCCGTGGGCTGCGGTGGCCAGAGACTCGAGCGCGGCCGCAACCGGAGCCCCACCCAAGCGGTAGAACTTGTTGCGGCCTAGAGACTCCACCTTCAGGAACCCTGATTCAACGAGAAGCCGCAGGTGATTGCTGGCGGTCTGCGGGGAAATATTGGCCAGCATGGCCAATTCACTCGCCGGGCGCGACTCACCTCCCAAAAGACTCCACAACATGGCGGCCCGCGAGGGATCGCCGACCAAAGAACCGGCTTTGGACAGGGAAGTTGCTACATCCATACTTCGATCATACATGAACTATTGATGTAAACCCATGCGTGAAAATAATTCCGTTGCTCGGAAAAGTTTCCCGGAGGATCCAATGAACACAGTGATTCGAATTGTGCTGGTGCTGCTGGCCGGCGGCGCGATGACTCGCGCCCTCGAGAGCCCGGATGACGCGCCCACCGCCAGCATCGTGGGTTACGTGCGAGACAGCGGGTGCGTGCATCGCTTTCACGAGGTAGTCAAACCTTTGCCCAACGGATGTCTTGAGGCGTGCGTCAGGGCGGGCTCGCCTTTGCTCATTCTGACCAAGACCGAAGAGGTCTACCATCCGGTCTCGTCGAAGATGCCTGACGTCGACGTGCGTTCCAGGCTGTTGCCGTTTGCCGGGAAACTCGTGCAGGTTACAGGAAAGGTTTACGACCGCGACGGATCAAAAGCGATCGGGCTCGAGCATATCGAGGAAGTGAACGAGTAGTGGCTATGTATTCACGAAAGAGAGGCGGGCTCGGTTCATAGCGAGCCGACGGAGGCAACGACCATGAAGGATCTGGCAATCGCGCTGGAGCACCGGCCCGGAGCACTGGCCGAGGTGGGGGAAGCACTGGGCCGCGCTGGTGTGAGCATCGAGGGTGGAGGCGCCTGGGTGCTCGCGAGCTGCGGACTAGCGCATTTCCTTTTCGCTGACGGGGCCGCGGCCCGCCGGGCGCTGCAAGCAGCGGGCATCGTTGTCCTGGCGGAGCGTGAGGTGATCGTACAGCGATTGAACCAGGTAGAGCCGGGGCAATTGGGCAAGCTTGCCCGACGGATGGCCGGGGCGGGAGTGAACATTGAGGCCATTTACAGCGATCACGATCATCGGCTGGTCCTGGTGGTCGATGACCATGCGGCAGGTGTGGCGGTTTCAGAAGCTTGGCGGCGCGAACGCTTGCCGGTAAAGGCGTAGGTCGCCGCTTACTTTGCGCCGAGAAGAGTCGTGATGCGAGTCACTGAAAAAAATCGGCTGCACGCTTATCAATGGAGTGTCGGTCAGGAGGCTCCTGTGACAACGATTCGTGACGTTCAGGATTTTCTCGCACTTCGCCGCATCGCTATGGTGGGTGTGTCGCGCGACCCCGAGGACTTCAGCCGGAAGCTGTTTCGCGAAATGTGCGAGCGCGGGTACGACATGGTTCCGGTCAACCTGGTAGCCGAGAAAATCGACGGCCGCGAGTGCTTCCAGTGCCTGCAGGCCGTGAAGGGACCGGTCGAGGGCGTGCTGGTCATGACGCCGTCTTACGAAACTATTCGGGTAGTGCGGGACTGTGCCGAAGCAGGCGTTCGCCGCATCTGGATGTACCGGGCCGGTGGGCGAGGAGCGGTGAGCCCGGAGGCCATCGAATTCTGCAAGCAGAACGGCATCCAGGTGGTGGACGGGCATTGTCCCTTCATGTTTTTGCCGGCCACTGCCTTCCCGCATCGAGCCCACGGGTTTCTGTTGAAGATTGCGCGCCGCTATCCTGCGCGGGCTGCCTGAGCCGGTCCGGTCAGCCCGGATAGCAGTGCGACGAGGACCGTACCCGCTCGCAAAATTGCACGCCTGTTGAAAGATCCTCGCGATGAAGCGATTGCGTCGCTGCCCGGAGCAAACATCGGGATGTTGTCGCATTCATGTTCGTTTGTGCCGAGCTTTTGCCGGGCTCGCCCGTGCGGTTGAATTCTGCTGGTGCGCACGCTGGGCGGCTTCGCAGCCATCAATGGATTCCGCCCGATTTTTCCAGCGCTTTCCACAAGGAATTGCCGGCATCCACAGTTTCTGCACAATGCGGCGCGGATTTTTGCTTGCTGCGCGGTCACGCGAAGCGCACAGTGCTGACATCGAAGCGAGATGTCCTGCGTGCCCTGCCAGAGCATTGCGGCAGAGCCGGCGGTTCCTGGTAATTCTCGAGGGTGAATTGCCGGGAGGGTCCCTCCAGAAAAGCGTTACGGCGCTGAACTGGTTGCCCGGGCGTTGCGGCCTCCTCACAGGGTCCTCCACACACGGCAGGACTGGCGGCCGGCCACCGTGGTGCTGCAGATCGATGTGCGGAGTTCGCTCCGCCAACGACGATCTGCCGAGTGGCATCCTCAGCGAGCGCTCCTCGGAACGCGCGTGAGAGATGAACTCCCCCATGCCTCGTGCGTGGAACTGGGCGACAGGATATTCCGCCAAACAATGCGGTCCAGGTGGCTGGCCTGGACCGCATTTGTCTTGAGCCGGCTGCCAGCTCTTAGCTCCGGACGTTTAGTTTTGTGTTCGTTCATTGTGTTCCGAAGTTGACTCCACACATGTGCTGAGGCGCCGTCCACTTTTAGGTGACGGGTCAAGTTGCTTGCACCCCGGCATTCGCCTGCAAGTGGATGTTGGGCGGTTCTGACCAGGAATTGACTCGCGAGTCGCGGCCTCCAACGCGGTCCACCTTCATGCCCGGTGTTGAGTCGCGCAGCGACGGCAGTCACCAGCACGTAAGTGCATGGACGCTTCCGCAACCGAGCCGGGTTCCCTTTGAAGGACGACAGTTTCGACGTGCGCATTGATATTCGCTTTTTGTTCGCTTATACTGCACTGAATATCGACCGCCAGGTTTGGAGGCCAGCCATTGCAACTTTGCGACCGAAAAATTCTCTTTGCGGCCGGAGTTTTCCAATGACCCACTTACCTTCCACAACGCTTTCCTCGGTAGTATCGCAACTCAGTTTGACCAAGATCTTCTTCCGGTTGAGGGGGCACGAGTAGCGCATTGGCAACGACCGACTACAGCATCAGTGCACTGCCGGCGAGCGCAGAGGCCGAGCGGTCCATCCTTGGGGCGATACTCCTCGATAACCTTGCCTACAACCAGGCTGCCGAGCATCTGCGGCCGGAAGATTTTTCGCTCGATTCCCACCGGCGCATCTACGCGCGCATGGTGGACCTGTCAGAGTCGTCGCGGCCGATCGACATCATCACGCTGGTCGAAGAACTGGGCCGAAACAAGGAACTGCAGGCCATCGGCGACATGGCCTATATTTCGTCGCTGCTCGATGGCGTTCCCGATCGGCCGAGTATCGAGCACTACGTCAAAATTGTCCGCGACAAGGCGCTGCTGCGCGGGCTGATTCATGCGGCGAATGCCGCCATCGCGCGCGCCGCCGACCAGTCCGATGCCGCCGAAGACATCCTGAACGACGCCGAAGCGGCCATCTTCCAACTCTCGGAAAAGCGCATCGGGCGCGGCTTTCTGGGCATTCAGGACATCGTCAAGGATTCGTTTGGGTCGGTCGACGCGCTCCTGCAGCGCGGCCAGCGCATTACGGGTCTCGCGACCCACTACAACGATCTTGACGAGATGACCAGCGGCCTGCAGAAGTCGGATCTGGTGATCCTGGCGGCGCGGCCCTCGATGGGCAAAACTGCCTTCGCCATGAACATCGCCGAGAACGCCGCCATCCTCGACGGAAAAGTGGTCGGGATTTTTTCCCTGGAAATGTCGCGTGAGGCCTTACTGCTGCGCCTGCTCTGCTCGCGCGCCCGGGTGGACGCGCACAAAATGAGGACCGGCTCGTTGTGGCGCGATGACATGCAGAAGGTGGTGCGCGCCATGGAGGAGTTGGCCACTTCGCGCATCTTCATTGACGACACGCCGGGAGTTTCGCTCAGCGAGATGCGCGCCAAAGCACGCCGCCTGCAACAGTCCTCAGGTGGACTCGACTTGCTTGTCGTCGATTATCTGCAGCTGATGTCGGGCGGGGGCAAGCGCTACGAGAATCGTACGCAGGAAGTTTCGGCCATCTCGCGCGGGCTGAAAGCGCTGGCCAAAGAACTGCACGTGCCCGTCATCGCACTCTCGCAGTTGAGCCGCGCGCCCGAAAGCCGGGGCGGGGATCATCGTCCGCAACTTGCGGATCTGCGCGAATCAGGCTCCATCGAGCAGGACGCGGACCTGGTCATGTTTATCTTTCGGGAAGAGGTCTACAAGCAGGACGACCCGGACCTGCAGGGTCGCGCCGAAATCATCATTTCCAAACAACGCAACGGCCCCATCGGACGTGTAAACCTGGCGTTCCTGAAGCACTCCACTCGCTTCGAGTCGCTGGCGGAGGGAGGAATCGCGTCCGAGGAGTAGTGTGAAGCGCAAGCCCTGGTAGTTCCCCTCGGATGTTGAGCGAAATCAAGCGCGGCGCATTGCTTTCGACCCCATTGTGCTGTGGAAAAGCTTGTGGAAGGGCAATCCCCCGTTCTAGTGAACAAAAGAAAGCGACCACCTGGTCGGGGTCACCGAGCCCGAAGTCTCGCCGTAAGAGACTTTATTTATATAATGTTACGCATATTTCCACAGGCGAGGAGAAACGCCACGCGCCGCCTGTAAATTTCAAGCAACCCTTGAGATTTGCACATCTATGAGTCGTACAACTTTCGGGTATACAGCGGCGCGGCGGGCACAAAGCCGTACTTTACGAGTTGTTTTCTCCTACTTTTAGCACGGCCAGGAAGGCTTCCTGAGGGATATCGACGCGCCCGATTCTCTTCATGCGGCGCTTGCCTTCTTTCTGCTTTTCCAGCAGTTTGCGTTTGCGGGTGATGTCGCCGCCATAGCACTTGGCAAGGACATTTTTGCGGATGGCCGCAACCGTTTCGCGCGCGATGATCTTAGCGCCCACCGCAGCCTGGATCGCCACCTCGAACATCTGCCGGGGAATGAGTTCGCGCATTTTTGAAACCAGCGCCCGGCCGCGATCGTAGGCGAACTCGCGATGGACGATGAGCGAGAGCGCGTCGACGGGTTCGCCCGCGACCAGGATATCGAGCTTGACCATGGGCGACTCCCAGTAGCCGGCCAGGTGATAGTCCAGAGAAGCGTAGCCCCGCGAGACCGACTTCAGGCGATCGTAAAAGTCGAGCACGATCTCGTTCAAAGGCAGTTCATACTGCAACATCACGCGTGAGCCGCTTACGTACTCGAAGCTTTTCTGCTTCCCGCGCTTTTCTTCCACGAGTTTCAGAATTCCGCCGACGAATTCCTCGTTCGTAAGAATCACGGCGAGAATGACCGGTTCCTGCACTTTGGCAATTTCGCTCTGGTCAGGCCAGCGCGACGGATTGTCGACTTCGATCAAAGCGCCGTCGGTCTTCGTGACCTTGTAGCGCACACCCGGAGCGGTGGTGATCAGTTCCAGGTTATATTCGCGCTCCAGGCGCTCCTGGATGATCTCCATGTGCAGCAGGCCCAGGAATCCGCAGCGGAAACCGAAGCCCAGCGCCACCGAACTTTCGGGTTCGAAGAAGAAGGAAGAATCGTTGAGGCGCAGCTTCTCAAGCGCTTCGCGCAACTGGGTGTGCTCATGCGCGTCCACGGTATAGAGGCCCGCAAAGACCATGGGCTTGATCTCTTCGAAGCCGGGAAGAGGTTCGATGGCGGGGCGGTCATCGTCAGTGATCGTGTCGCCGATTTTCGTGTCGGCGACGTTCTTGATATTCGCGATGAGAAAGCCGACTTCGCCGGCAACCAGTTCCTCGACTTCGACGGGCTTGGGCGTGAGCACGCCCAGGGTTTCGACTTGCAGGACGCGACCGTTCCACCACAAGCGAATCTTCTGGCCCTTCTTCAGAGTGCCTTCGAACACGCGCGTTAAAACGACCACGCCGCGATAGGGATCGAACCAGGAGTCGAAAATCAGCGCTTGCAGGTGGCGTTGAGGAGATCCCTTGGGAGGTGGAACACGCTTGACGATCGCCTCCAGAACTTCGGGTACGCCCTGACCCGTCTTGGCGCTGATCAGGCATGCGTCGGAAGCGTCGAGACCGACCGCGCCTTCGATCATTTCTTTAGCGCGGGGAATGTCGGCGCTGGGCAGGTCGATCTTATTGATGACCGGGATGATCTCCAAACCATGATTAATCGCGAGGTAGGCGTTCGCCAGCGTCTGGGCCTCAACCCCCTGGGACGCGTCGACCACCAGCAGCGCGCCCTCGCACGACGCCAGAGCACGGGAAACTTCGTAAGAAAAATCCACGTGGCCGGGAGTGTCGATGAGGTTGAGCTGGTAAGTCTTGCCGTCCTGCGCCGGATAGACCATGCGGACCGCATGGGCCTTGATGGTGATCCCGCGCTCGCGCTCCAGGTCCATGGAATCAAGGACTTGCTCCTGCATCTCGCGCATGGCCAGCGATCCGGTCAGCTCCAGCAGGCGGTCGGCCAAGGTGGACTTCCCATGGTCGATGTGGGCGATGATCGCGAAGTTCCGGATGTAGGCGGCGTCCATGAGTGTACGGCTAATCTTTGATTCTAACAGGGGTGGGAGGCAGGTCTCAGGCCTCCCGTGTCAGGTGTCCGTCTACGACTTCAGACCATGTCTGCTTTGTGGCACCGTCACGGCTGGGGTTGGTAGTGCGTTCTGACTAAACTCCAGTGCATCTTCTGCCGATCTGTTCTTTGGGTGCCCATTCTCTGTCTCGGCTTTACCTCGGAGCTGCATTTTCCTGCTGGGGACACGCCCCACTGTTACGCAACGAGAGTCCGGCCATGAATTCGGAACCACACACTCCCGGCGAGCAAAGTAATCCGGGACTTCGATGGTGGCGGTTTCTGTTTCAGCACGGCGCATCCCACTCGCCACCGGTCGATCCCATTCCTTGCAAAGTGCCCGGGTTGCGAGGTGCCGAGGTCGCAGCGGTCTACCACGACCAGCGCAGGGCGGGCGATTTTTACGAGTTCGTGCGTGCGGGGCGCTCGCGCCTGGTGTTCGCGCTGCTTGACATGGCTGGCCGAAGGGCCGATACGCGCGATAGCCTGCGCGCCGCGCAGAACACGCTCCGGAAAATGGTGGCCCGCCGTTTCTCCGGAGAGGACTTCAACGAAGCCATTGCCATGATGGAACTCTGCCAGTCGATCAACCACACCATCCTGCGTGGCGGTATTCGCGCCTGTCCCGGCTTTCTCGGCTGTTACAACGAGGACCTGGGCACCGTCTGTTACGCCAATGCGGGCCACACCCCGGCGCTGGTTCGCGACGACACCGGGATCACGCGGCTGGAGGCGACCGGGCTGCCCCTGGGATTGTTCTCGCACGTTCCGCAGGGCGCCTCGACCTGCGCGCTGCCGCCGGGCGGAGCGTTACTGGTGGTTTCGCGCGGAATTGTGGAAGCGGAGCGCCACGGAGAGGAATTCGGCCTGCCAGGAGCCACGGCGAGCCTGCAGCAGTCCGTCGGGCTCAATGCGCACGAGTTGTGTGTTGCCGTGCTCCGCGCAGCGGAGACCTTCATAAAGGTCCCGCTCCCCCACAACGATGTGACCGCGCTCGCCCTGGTGCGCAGCCATGCGCCACTCCTGAATGCACAGAACCGATAGCCTCTCTGAGCCCGTTTTCGATATACTCCCGCGTGGCGAAGGAGAACTGCGTGCTATCTCGAAGGAACTTTCTCGGAGCAACCGGCACTCTGACAGCTCTGGCATGGATGGATGCCCGGCTTTTGAGCAACACGCTGTTGATTCCCTCGCGAGTGCAATCGGCGTCCAATCAACAGGGGCCGCTGCCCGATCCGGCTCTTCTTCAGCGGGCAGTTGCGCTGTTGCAAGACGCTCCCTTGATCGATACCCACAATGACCTTCCTTCGATGTTGCTGGAACTTCACGGTGATCTCGCAAAATACGACCTCGGGAAGATCCAGCCCGGCTTATGTGCGGACATCCCTCGCCTTCGCCAAGGTGGCGTCGGAGCGCAATACTGGTCGGTCTTCGTCGAGTCGGCCACCCAGCGCACCCACACGTCCGTTCACGAATCACTGCGCGAATTTGATGTCGCTTTACGCCTGATTCGCAGCCAGCCCGACTTCGAACAGGCACGCACCGCCGATGACATCGAGCGTATTCATAAAGCGGGACGCATCGCTTGCCTGCTCGGCGTCGAAGGCGGCCACATGATGGAGAATTCCCCCGCCGCCTTGCGTATCTTCCACGAACTTGGCGCCCGTTACATGACCCTCACGCACTGGGACAATATTGATTGGGCCGATTCGGCGACCGACCGGCCCGAGCACTATGGACTGACCGGATTCGGCAAGCAGGTGGTGCGCGAGATGAACCGCCTCGGCATGTTCGTGGATATCTCGCACGTTAGCGCCGACACCATGCGCGACGCGCTTGGCGTGAGCCGTGCTCCGGTCATCTGCTCCCACTCCAGCGCCTTTGCCATCGATCCTCATCCTCGCAATGTTCCCGACGATGTTCTCCAGAAAATCGCGGCCAACCGCGGAGTCGTGCATGTGAATTTCATCAACGAGTTCATCTCCCCCAGGAACCCGGTGTGGCAGCAACAACGCACGGAAGCCGTGCGCGAGTTGCATGCACATGCCGAGACCGATGAAGCTCTCGAAAAAGGAAAGAGCGATTGGGAACAGAAGCATCCCTTCCCACGGCCGACCATCTCCGACGTTGCTGCCCATATCGATCATATCCGACAGGTCGCGGGCATCGATCACATTGGCATTGGCGCAGACTTCTACGATGCCGGCAACAAGTCGATGGCCGAAGGCCTCGATGACGTGACTCGCTATCCGTACCTGTTTGCCGAACTGCTGCGCCGCAGATACTCCGACGACGATGTCCGCAAGATCGCGGGGCGAAACCACCTGCGCGCGATGCGGCAGATGGAGCAGGTAGCAGCTGAACTGCAAAAGTCGGAAGGCCCCCTGCTCATGGAAGGGATGAAGCGCGCTAGTTAAGGGGCTTATCCAAGCTTGGCCCAACCTCAGTTCATTGCGATCGATCATGTCCAACTCGCCATGCCCCCAGGCGGAGAAGAGGCGGCGCGCCGCTTCTTCAGCGATCATCTCCAGCGTCTGCTGCTGGCGGCGCAGCTTCGCCATTTATGGCTTCGGCGACCTCGGGGTCAACCTCGGCGAGCGGGCGGTTGAAATAGTCGGGGCTGAGGTCTGACATGGGCACGCTCCTAGAGCTTGTGATCGCTATGGGTGCCCAGGCGCGCGGCGATGTTTTCGAGCCGCTCCCCGGTGGTTATGTCCACCTCTCGCGCCAGTCGCAGCTGCGCTTACGAGGCTAGCAGGAGCCGGCCAAGGCCGTTTGCAGGAAGCCCGCATCGAGCGGCCCTTCGCGTACCACCCGCCAGCGTCCGCTCTGCTCATAGCCGGACAGGTCGATCACCGTGGAGGCGATCCCGGGAAGCTCGCCGCCGTCGAGCGCGAGCTCGACGCCTTCACGCAGCTCGACCGGCACGTCCTGGATGCGACGAGGATCGGTGCCGCCCAGAGGTTGGCGCTCGATTGGGCGGCGGGCAGGTCCACGCCTGCGAGTGTCGCGAGCTGACCGTCGAGCGTGGGCACACGCAACCCGAGCAGCGCCGAGCCGGTGCCTGAGGGATCGCACGCGGGCAGGAAACGATTGGCGGGGTTCGGTATGAGCAGCGTCACCGGGCCGGGCGACAGAGCCCTGAGCGCGGCGCTGGTTTGCGGCCCAGCTCGGGGAGCGATTCCAAGGCCGAGGAGAGCGAGAAGAACATGACCCCCGCGGGCTTGACCGGCGGGCGCCCCTTCAGCTCGTAGATGCGCCGCAAGGCCGTTTCGCTGTCGGGGTTGCAAGCCAGGCCGTAGACCGTGTCGGTGGGGATCAGCGCTACGCCGTCGCCGGCGAGACATTGGCGCAGCCGCGCCGTGTCCTCGGCGGATACGGCCGCAAGCGCACCCGTACCGCGCAGGCGCGACTCGCGCGGCGGTCGATCGTCTGCTCGGTTGGTCATACCCGTCTGCCGACTACGACACGCTCGATGCCGGCCAGGTCGCGCTCGGCGGCCACGTCGGCGAAGCCGGCGTCCGCATCAGCTCGGCCACGACGCCCGCTTGGCCTGCGCCGACCTCCAAGCCCAGCAAACGCACCGTCGGGCGCGCGAAGGCCTGCGTTAGGAGTGGACGAATCGCGTCGAGCCCGTCTTCGCCCGCGAACAGGGCCGACATGGGCTCGTGGCGCAGGATCTCAGGCGCGAGCGTGGCCCTGTCGCCGTCGGGCACGTAGGGCGGGTTGGAGAGGATCGCGTCGTATTCGTCGGGCACGCCCTCCAGGAGGTCCGCCGCGAGCCAGCGCACGTCCAGTGCGAGCCGCTCGCCGTTGGCGCGCGCCAGCGCCAGGGCTCCCTCGCTTAGATCGCTGCCGGTCACATCGAGATCTGGGCGCTCGTCCTTGAGGGCGAGCGCGACCGCGCCGCTGCCGGTACCGACATCGAGCACGCGAGCTCCGTGGGGCAGCCCGAGCGCGACTTCCACGAGCAGCTCGGTCTCAGGCCGCGGGATCAGGGCACGCGCGTCGACAGCCAACTCCAGGCGGCGGAAGTGGCGTCGGCCGAGAATGTAGGCGACCGGCTCGCGCAGCACCGAGCGGCGGCGCACGAAATCTTGAAACGTACGGACTGCGAGGCCCATTACGGTCAACTCGGCCTCGCTCCCTCGCCCGGCTGCCATGAACAACCGCTCACGCGAGACGCCAAGCGCTTGTGCAAGCAGCAGTTCGGCGTCCAGGCGCGGCGTTTCACAGCCCGCCGCGGCGATCGCCGTGACGGCGCCGTCGAGCGCATCGCGGACGGAGGTCCCACGAGCAAGCGGTCCAGCTGAGGAGTGGGACATGAGCGTTCCTCCAGAGGCGCAGCCGGGCAGCGCTCGCCCTGACTCAGACGGCCGTCTGGGCCTCTAGGCGCCGGCGCTTCTCATCCGCCTGCAGGGCGGCGGTGGTCTCCCCCAGCTCGCCTTCGAGGACCTGGTCGAGGTTGTGGACGGTGAGCTTGATTCGGTGATCGGTGACACGGCGCTCGCCATAGTTGTAGGTGCGGATCTTCTCGGCGCGGTCGCCCGTGCCGACCTGGGAGCGACGGTCGGCGGCCAGCTCGGATTGCTGTTCAGCCAAGGCCCGCTCGTACAGCCGGGCGCGCAGCACGCGCAAGGCCTTCTCGCGGTTTTGTAGCTGGGACTTCTCGTCTTGCATCGAAACGACGATCCCTGAAGGCTTGTGGGTGATGCGCACCGCGGAGTCTGTCGTATTGACCGACTGGCCACCCGGCCCCGAGGATCGGTAGACGTCGATCTGCAGGTCGCCAGGGTTGACTTCCACATCGACGTCCTCGGCTTCGGGCAGCACTGCGACTGTGGCAGTGGAGGTGTGGATGCGTCCTTGGGACTCGGTTTGGGGAACGCGCTGCACGCGGTGGGTGCCACCCTCGAACTTGAAGATGGAGTACGCATTCTCGCCCTTGACCGCGAAGGTGTACTTGCCCTCCCCTATCTCCAGCGGCTCCGGTTTCAGCCCGGCGCGCTCGGCGTAGCGAGTCAGCATCCTGTAGACGTCGCCCGCCCACAGACCCGCCTCGTCACCGCCTGCGCCTCCCTGGATTTCGACGATCACGTTCTTCTCGTCGTTGGGATCGCGCTCGACCATCGCGAAGCGGATCTCCTCTTCGAGTGCCTCGATGCGCTCGCGGGCGCCGTCGAGCAGTTCGCGCAGCTCGGCGTCTTCGCCGTCCTCGGCGATCAGCTCTTGTGCGCCGGCCGCATCGTCGCTGGCCAAGCGCCACTCTTTGGCCAGCTTGGCGGCCGGCTCGAGCTGACGATAGCCACGTCCGACTTCGGCGTAGCGTTCGCGGTCGCCGATCACTTCAGGGTCGGTCATCTGCTCGCCCAGCTCGGCAAAGCGCGCTTCGATCTGCTCGATCAAGTCTTCGATCATGAAGGCCAGTCTATGTGGCCCAGAGCAACCCCACCGAGGCCAGCCGCTCCACACACTCCTTGATCTGCTCGGGTGAAGCACCGAGCACAGCCGCTACCTCGGCGAGCGTTCGCGTGCCGTCGAGCAGATTCAGCATGCTCGCTTCGAGCTCGCCGTCGAGGCGAACGTTGGCGTGCAGCAGCGAGCTGAGCGCCTTCAGGCCAGCCGCGCTCTGAGCGCGCGCCAGGGGACTGACGGTGGGCCGCTCGCCCACCTCGCCGATCACCGGCGGCGGACAGCCGCTGAGCATCACAATCCGCGCCAGATAGGCCTGCAACAGAACTGCGCGTAGCCGCGCCGCCACCAGCTCAGACGAGGCCTCAGCCCCTGTCGCCTCACGTGCGCGCACCAGCAGCGCGGGGAATGCCACCGACCGTGGCCAGGCCTCCGCGAGCGCGCCCATGGCCGCCTGCACAAGTGGCTCACTCGTGGTCATCGAGAAACCCTCGGGGATTAGGAACGTACGCGCCTCGGGGTCCTCGCCGAGCGCGGGTCCTTTCGAGACGGGATGGGTCTCGCCGGGGGCACGCCCCTCCTCCCCCTTCCCCTCCGCACCCCCTCCGCGGCGCGCTCTGGATGAGATCCATAGGCCTTCGATCGCGGCCTCATCGAGCATACGGTTGAGCGGAGTCGCTTCGTGGCAGATCAGGGTCTGGCGGAACATGCGGTTCTTGAAGAAGTCCATGTACTGCTCTCTGACAACCGCGTCCTCGGGCAGACTCGCCATCAGCTGCCCGGCGCTCTCGGGCACGTCACGCATCTGGCTCTCGAACAGGTCGGCCTCCGAGAGGAATTGCAAGCCGCGCACACGGGCATGCTCGACGAACTCGTGGAAGTAGAAGGGCGTGGAGACCTCGGCCAGATCGTCGTGGAAGAGCAAGGCATCGCTGTAGCCGAGCATCCGCTCCATCTGTTCGCGCAGGACGCGAGCGAACGGGCTGGGCTGGTCGATCTCCACGATCGTCTTCATCAGCTCCTGTGCCCTGGCCAATCGCTCGCCCGGGTCGGACACCTCCTGCACGTGGTAGCGCAGCATGTCGCGCGCCATGTCCCTCAGATAGCTGCCCGGGTAGGCGTTGTAGCTGATGAAGGCGATCCCTTCTGGCGCCAGACAACGCTTCACACAATCCAAGAGCGCGCCGCGCGCCTGGGGCGGCACCCACGAGTAGACGCCGTGGGCCACGATGTAGTCGAACTCGGCCGGCTCGTTCCCGTGCGACTCGCTGGGCCACTTGCCCGGAACCTCGGCCAAGCCCGCCCCCAGCTGCTCGAACGTGGCGCAGCGCAGCTCCACATTCGCGAGCCCCGCCGCCCGCGCCAGCCGCACGCCCCGCTCGATCGCGCCAGGCGAGGCGTCCACGCCGAGCACCCTCGCATCCGGCAGGGTCTGAGCGATCGAGAGAGCGTTGCCGCCATCGCCGCAGCCCAACTCCAACACACGGCATGAGCGCGCCGGAGCCGGCCGCAATTCGAACAGCCTGCCGATCGCCTCGGAGCGCCCCGGGTGGGTCGCCGGATAGGCGAAACCCGGGTAGGTGAGGCGCTCGTAGGCCTCGGCGGCGCTCAGAGCTTCAGGTTTGTCGAGAGGTTGAAGTTCACCGTCGCCCCCACCTTGCCGTTCGGCTCGACGAACGACTCTTGGACCTTCTGGAAGGCGAACGTCACCTGCTCTGTCGGTTGGCCTCCACCTGAGCTGCCGTCCTGTACGGAGGAGATCAGCACGTTCTGGAAGTCGAACTTCAAGTACGTCTGTTCCTTGCCGCCGGCCTTGTGCGCGAACGAGAGCACCGCGTCTTTCAAGTGGCGCCCCGTGGCCGCCGCTTGGAACAACAGCGGCGAGGACTTGTCGAGCGTCTTGGTGATCGAGAAGCTTTGAATGCTCACCTTGCCCGCACCTGCGCCGGAGGACTGCGAGCCGGCGCCCTGGGCGCCCTGAGCGCTGACCGAGAAGCTCTCGATCGAGATTTCGCCCTTGTGGTCCTTCGTAGTCGACTCGCCTTCAATGCCGTCGATCTTCAGGAAGGTGCTGCCGCCGCCGCTCACACCGAAGGTGGTTCCACCGATCAACGGCGTGCCGGGGGCACCTTGGCCGCCGGGGGCACCAGATCCGCCTGCTTTACCTTCCTTGCCTTCTTTGCCTTCCTGGCCCTTTTCGTTCCAGGTGATCTGTGTCTCATCGGGTTCGCATACCGCGTCCAGGTTGGGGATCGCAGGCCCACCGAATGCCGGGGTTACCGTGTGGGACAGATTGGGGTCGATGACGCGTAGGGCACCAGGCGCCTCCGGCTGGTCATCGATGACTATGTCCTGCGGAACACCGTTTTCTGTCTTGCTGTTGTAACAACCGGTAATCGTCCCGTCGCTCCCGGGGATCGCCCCGGCCGCGATGGCCGCCCCCGCCCCAAGCGCTGCGGCCGTCGGCAGCGCGATCTGCACAGCCCGTTTGGAGTGCTTCATCCGCTGTACCGCCCGCGCTATCCGGCTCGCCTCTTCCGCGCTCATGTCACCGCTCCCAGGTCAGTTTTGCCGCAAGGACGCCGCGCGCCCTCTGTGTGTCGCCTCGTGGAGTCGAACCAAACCAGACGGCCCGGACGGTGTCAAGCGAGATGGACGAACCTACGGACACCCGCAGGACACACTCAAACGGGGCACGACGAGTGGGTTAGGCCACGACCTCGACGCCCACCAGATCGGCCGCGTCCATGCTGCCGGGCGTCTCCAATGCCAGCACCGCCTCAAGAGCAGCGATCGCCACCGCGAGCTGGTCGAGACTCGGCTCCTGAGTGGTCAAAAGCTGCAACTTGAGGCCTGGCCACATGATCGCTTTGACCCAACCCCGGTTGCGATTGCGGCCCGCGAACTTGATGATCTCAAACGAGATGCCGGCGATGATCGGCACGCCCACGATGCGCGAGATGACGAGCAAATACCAGGCCGGCAGGCCGACCGCCCCGAACACGAAGATCGAGACGACCATCACGATCAACAGGAAGCTGGTGCCACAACGCGGATGCAGGCGCGAGAAGCGCTGGGCGTTCTGGGGGGTCAGGGGCAAGCCTGCCTCGAAGCAAGAGATCGTCTTGTGCTCGGCTCCGTGGTACTCGAAGACGCGCCTCAGGTCTTTGATGCGCGACAGCGCGAACATGTAGCCAAGGAAGATCGCGGTCCGCACGCAGCCCTCCACGATCCAGAACAGGGCCGAGGATTTCAATTGGCCCTTGATCAAGCTGGTCAGGCCGAGCGGCAACAGAAAGAACAGGCCGATCGCGAAGACCAAGGCCACGACGACGGTTCCGGCCCAGACGCCCGCGCCGATTTCCTGGGCGTCTTCCTCGGCCTCACCCTCGGGCAATTGCGCATTGGCGGAGATACCCAGCGCCTTGAAGCCGATCGCAAGCGAGCCGCCGAGCGCCACGATCCCGCGCAGCACGGGTATCCGCAGCGAGCGGTGACGCGACAGGGCCGAGGTGAGCGAAAAAGTGGTGACTTCGATCTCGCCGAGCTCCTCGAGCTTCTCCTTCCTCCTCCTCCCTGCCCAGCTCTCCCTCGCGCTCGAATGCCACCTCGAAAGAGTGGGAGACATCGTGCAGATTGGAGGGCTTGCCGTCGTGCGATTCGGTGTCGAGCGACGGCGCGTCGAGTGATGGCGTGTCATTCGGTGCGCCTTCGCTAGACCCGTCCTCACGAGACTCGGCCTCGCTCTGCTCGGCGTCGGGATGCAGCGGCTTGCGCACCGCCACCGCCCAGTGGCGTACACCTCGCATCATCACGCCCTCGAGTACCGCTTGTCCACCAAGGGGGGCGTCGCGGCGCGCGGTCAGCTCGCCGTCGGGCAGCTCCCCCACCGCGCTCGTGTCGGTAGCGGCTCGGGTCGCGTGCGCGCCAGCGGTCGCCTGCAGATTGCTGACCTGCACCCTCCCACCGGCACCCGGTCGAGAGGACATCGTGCTACTGGGGGCGAGCCTGCGCCTGAGTGCCAGCCGTCTGCGCCTTGTGCTGACGACCCTTGGCGACCCTGCGCTGGAAGCGCTCGACGCGTCCACCCGTGTCCACCAGCTTCTGGCGCCCGGTGTAGAACGGGTGGCAGTTGGAGCACACCTCTACGTGGATCTCATCCTGCGTGGCGCGTGTGGTGAATTCGTTGCCGCACATGCAGCGCACGTGCGCCTCGACGTAGTTTGGGTGGATCGAAGCCTTCATCGTCCAAGCATTCTAGCGAGTGACGCGTCGCCTGCGGCCGACGCGTCAAAAAGGACCGCCCCCGCGCGGGCGCGGGCGGCCTTGGAGAATTGTCACGCGGGAGCGGGCGGGGCCTGCGTGACCTGCCCCGGCAGCGGCGGCTCGACGCAGCGAGGCGTGTGCAGTTCATCGTGCTTGAGCAGGCGCCCGGCTTCGCCGATCCAGCGAAAGCGCACGAGCACGCGATAGGCCGCGGGCGCGTCGAGGTTGGTGACCTGCTTGACGTACTTGTAGATCTTCACGCCCGATTCGGAGACGCGCCACACACCGAAGCCAGGAGCGATGAGTGTGTGGAATTCGGTTTCCCCACGCTGGCGCTGCTGTAGTTCCAGGCGCATTGCCATCTTTTGGGTCGCGCCCGTGGCGTTCATTTGCGCGGTGAACGTGGCCGAACGTTCCAGCTGCACCGTCGAGGTCACGCACTGTTCGATCCCGACAGTTGCGGCTCCGTCCGTGATCGTGTTCGCGAAAGCAGCCTGCGCGCAGACAAGCAAAGCCAGTAGGCAGCCGCCGATCAACGCCGCCCTGGCGGCCCGCATGAGATGGAACGTCCTTGCCATTCAAAAGCCTCTAACACCGGTGGGGGTCTGTGGTTTCGGAAAACCGCAGACGATTGGGTGAGGTTGGAAACGAGACCTTCGGTCTCAGGTGATTTGATAGAGCGGACCGTCTCCGCCCTCTGGTGTTGTGAGGCGCCCGCCCTTGGCGGTGATCGCGCCGCACTGCACGCAGTTGGTGTAGTTGACGATCACGTCGACGGTACCCGTCTCCGGCGCGTCCTCGGGGATCTCATACACGCCGGCTGGGCACATCCAGCGCCACGTTTCGGCGATCTCACGCGGCACCTGTTTTTGCACGCGGATGTGGTTGGGGGCGTCGTCGCGCGTGGCGTTACCGGTGATGAACACCGAGGAGAGCTTGTCGAAGGTGTACTTGCCGTCCGGCTTGACGTAGACGTCCTTGGTATTGCCGACGAACACGGGGATCGAATCGTTGCGGTGCCAGTCGGCGCGACCGGGGAGCTTGCCCTTTGTGATCTGCTGGATGCCGGACAAGGGGCCACCGAGAAGTAGACCCTTTTGCAGGGGCTGACGTGCGTTGCGGACCTCCCACAGCTCTTTGCCGACGGAGGAGTTCTCGATCGCCTGCTCGTAGTCGGAGAAGTCACTGCTGCCGCGCTTGATCGCCGCGTAGATCGACTCAGCGGCGAGCATGCCCGACTTGATGCAGTGATGGACGCCCTTGAGCGCCATCGTGTCGACCATGCCGCCGGCGTCGCCTACGAGCACGGCGCCAGGCATAGAGAGCTTGGGCATCGACCAGTAGCCGCCCCCTGGAAGCGCCTTGGCGCCCCAGGCGACGCGCTCGCCGCCCTCGAGGATCGAACGCACCAATGAGTGGGTCTTGAACGTCTGCAAGAGGTCGTGGGCGGAGGTGGTGGCGTCCGCATAGTCGAGCTCGACGACGAAGCCGATCGAGACCATGTCCTCGCCGGTCTTCTCGTTCTTCATCGGGTAGATCCAGGTGCCGCCGATCTGACCGTACTTGGAGGAGATTTTCAGGGGCCACGGACCCATCGTGTGGATCAGGCGGTCAAGCGGCTTGGGGACCTTCCAGACCTCCTTGACGCCAAGCTCCCAGACCTGGGGCTCGCGGCCCTTGGCGAGGTCGAACTCACGGATCGCGGCGCCGGTCAAGTGACCCCAGCAACCCTCGGCGAGCACGGTCGCGTGGGCCTTGATGTCGGTGCCAGGCTCGAAGTTGCCGAGCTCCTCGCCCTCCTTGCCGCGGCCCTTATCGCCCGAGCGCACACCGACGACCTGGCCTTCCTCAACCACCAGTTGTGTGGCGGCCGTCTCGGTGAGGATGTAGGCGCCGGCCTCCTCGGCCTGCTGTTGTTGGTAGCGAGCCAGAGCGGAGACGGACATGACCTCGTTGCCGTGGTTCTTGAACGGAGGCGGCGTGGGGATGCGGACAGACATTTTCGAGGTGGGCGTCAGATAGACGGCCTCCTTGGTCACTTCGCCGAAAGCGAAGCCCTCCTGGCGCCACTGCTCGCGGGTCATGTCGGGGAACAGTTCTTCGAGAGCAGCCGGGCGTACTACCGCGCCGGAAAGATTGTGCCCGCCGCAAGTCTTGGCCTTCTCGACGACGGCTACGGGGACTTCGCCGAGGCGCTCCATCGTCTCGGGGTCATCTCCGAGTAGCTGCAAAAGTCGGTTGGCGCAGGCCAGGCCGGCGGTGCCGCCGCCGACGATCGCCACGCCGACCTCGATCAGCTCGTCCTCGGGGTCGAGGCCGTGCTTGACGAATTCCTTCTGGGGATCGACGGGCGGCGGGAAAGCCGCTGGAACGACCTTCCCATTGCTTGAGCCGTTATGAGATGACATGACTTGCCGCTCCTTTTCGCTCGCGCATCCGCCCAGATCCCATTCCTATGACGCTTTCTTGGCCTTCACGGCCTCGGTCAACTTGGGCAGGATCTTGTTCAGATCGCCCACGATGCCGAGATCGGAGAATTCGAAGATCGGCGCGTTCGAGTCCTTATTGATCGCGACGATGTTCTCCGAGGACTGCATTCCGACCTTGTGCTGAATCGCACCGGAGATACCGGCCGCTAGGTACAGCTTCGGTGAGACCGTCTTACCGGTCTGACCAATCTGGGCCGCGTAGGGGTACCAGCCGGCGTCCACGACCGCACGGGTGGCCGCCACCGCGGCGTTGTTGCCGAACGCCGCCGCCAGGTCCTCGGCGAGCTGGAAGCCCTCGGCCTTGCCGAGACCGCGGCCGCCGGCTACGAGGATGTCGGCTCCCTCGATGTCGACATCGGCGCCGCGCTGTTCGCCGCGCGTGACCATCGTGGCCTGCTTGGCGTGATCGCTCAGCTCGAAGCTGACCTGCTCGACGGGAGCTGCGCCAGCGCCGGTCTCTTTGATCTCGAACGCGTTAAGGCGCCCGATCACGATGCCGACGGGCGAGCGGTATTTGATTTCCGAGATGGCCGAGTCGCCGAGGATCGGCCGCTCGGCGATCAGCTCGCCGCCCTCGGCACGCACGGCGGTGACCTCCATCGCCACACCAGCGCCGAGGCGCGCAGCCAGGCCGGCGCCGATCTCGAAGCCGAGCAGGCCTCCGCCGAACAAGGCGTACTTGTAGTCACCGTTCGAAATCGCCGCGCCCATCGCGTCGACGACTGGCTGGGCGAGCCCTTCGGGGGCCTCGGCAATGAGGACCTTCTTAGCGCCATAATTGCCGAGCGACGCGGCAAGGTCCTGCGGGACGCCCTCGCCGACGAGGATCGCGTGCGCCTCGCCGCCGAGCTCGGCGGCGAGCTTGGCGCCCTCAGAGACGGCACCCAGTGAGTTCTTGTTGATCGCGCCTTCGTAGTGGAGCGCGTAGACCAGGATGTTGGCCATCTAGATCAGCTTCCTCTCGTCGAGCCAGGACACGATCTTTTCGACGGTCTCGGCGGTGTCCTCGTCCTCGATGATCTCGCCGGAGGCCTTGGCCGGGGGAGCCTTCGCGGCGACCCATTGAGCGGCGGAATGCTCGCCACCGACCTTGGAAGCGTCGATCCCGACGTCACCTGTGGTGACGGTGTCGAGCGGCTTCTTCTTGGCGCCCATGATCGCCTTCAGCGAGGGATAGCGCGGCTCGTTGATCGCGTCTCCCACGGAGATGACGGCGGGCAGGTTGATCTGGACGGTGTCGTAGCCGTACTCGGCCTGGCGCTCACAGCGCAGGGCGCCGGTCTCGACGTCCATCTTGATCACCTGGGTCAGGGAGGGCATGCCGAGATGCTCGGCCACGACCGCGCCGATCGTGTAGCACTCGCCGTCGTCGGACTGCTGGCCGAGCAACACCAGATCGGGTTTCTCGCGATCCAGGGTCTGTGCCAAGGCATAGCCGGTGGCGGCCACGTCCGAGCCGGCGACGGCCTCGTCGGAGAGGTGGACGGAGCGGTCGGCTCCGAGCGAGACGGCCTTGTGCAGAGCGCGCACGGCGCTCTCCGGGCCCATCGTCACAGCCACGATCTCCTCGACAGGGGCGATGCCGCCCTCGCGAATCTGCATCGCAGCCTCGATGGCGTGCGTGTCATACGGGTTGAGGTTCTTCTCCCCGCTGCGGTCCATGCGCCCCGTCGAGCTGTTGATGCGCTTCTCGACGGCGGCGTCCGGAACCTCCTTCACCAGGACGCAAATCTTCATTCAGCTAACTCCTTCAGGGATGTCGATGGGGCAATCCTACCTGAGTTGACTGACGAGTCAATCAGGGGTACGTTCGGTCGTCGCGGACCGGATGAAATCAACGATCGCCTGAGTGGGCGCTCCCGGCGTGAAAACCTCGGCAACGCCCAGGCTCTTCAGCTCGGGGATGTCTTCGGCGGGGATCGTGCCGCCGACGGTGACGATGACGTCATCGACGCCCTGTTCGCGCAGAAGCGCGACCACGCGTGGCACCAAAGTCATGTGGGCGCCGGACAGGATCGAGAGGCCTACCGCGTCGGCGTCCTCCTGGATCACCGTCTCGACGATCTGCTCGGGCGTCTGGTGCAGGCCGGTGTAGATGACCTCCATGCCGGCGTCGCGCAGCGCGCGCGCAATGATCTTGGCGCCGCGATCGTGGCCATCGAGGCCGGGCTTGGCCACCACTACGCGGATCTTGCCCTTGGCGGGCGCCTCGGCGGACACGGGCTCAGACCTTGATGATGATGGCGTCGCCCTGTCCACCGCCGGAGCAGATCGCGGCACAGCCGTAACCGCCGCCACGACGACGCAGCTCGTAGACGAGCGTGCCGATGATGCGCGCGCCGGACGCGCCGATCGGATGCCCGAGGGCAACGGCGCCGCCATTGACGTTGACCTTGTCCTCGTCGATGCCCAGCACGCGGATCGAGTTGAGCGTGACTGAGGCAAAGGCCTCGTTGATCTCCCACAGGTCGATGTCCTCGGCTTTCAGGCCGGCCTTCTCCAACGCCTTCTTGGCGGCAGACGCAGGTGTACGAGCCAGGTAGGCAAACTCGTCGGCGGACTGGGCGTGGGTCACGATCTCAGCCAAGACCTCCTTGCCATTGGCGGATGCCCATTCATCGGAAGCAACCACGAGCGCGCCGCCGGCATCGTTGACACCAGGCGAATTGCCTGCGGTGTGGGTGCCGTCCTTAACAAGTCCGGGCAGCTTCGCCAGCAGCTCGAGCGAGGTGTCGCGGCGAGGCGCCTCATCGACCTCGACGATGGTGTCGCCCTTCTTGCCTTTGATTGTCACGGAGACGATCTCTTCGGGCAGACGACCCTCGTCGGTGGCCTTCAGCGCGAGTTCGTGCGAGCGCAGAGCCCAGCGATCGAGATCGGCTCGCGTCATCTCGAGCTCGTCGCCGACCTCGGTGGCCTCGACAAACATCTGCTTGCCGGAGAAGGGGTTGGTGAGACCGTCATGGACCATCGCGTCGAGCGCCTTGACGTCGCCCATGCGAAAGCCGAAGCGCGCCCCGGGCAGCAGGTAGGGGGCTTGGGACATCGACTCCATGCCGCCGGCCACGCCCACCTGGACGTCCCCGGCGCGGATCGCCTGATCGAGAATCACCGTGGCGCGTACGCCGGAGGCGCACACCTTGTTGATCGTCTCGGAGGAGACCTCCTTGGGGATGCCGGCCTTGATCTGGGCTTGGCGCGAGGGGATCTGGCCCTGGCCTGCCTGAAGGACCTGACCCATCACGACGTGCTCCACCTGGGCAGGCTCGACTGAGGAGCGCTCCAAGGCGGCCTGGATCGCGACGGCGCCGAGCTCGGTGGCTCCCAGCGTGGACAGGCTTCCACCCATCTTGCCGATGGGCGTGCGTGCGGAGCCGAGGATCACGGTCTTGGGCATCTGGGGGATTCTCCTGATCTAGGTTTGGTCCCACCCACCCTGGCAAAGGGTGAAGGGGCCGGGGGTGAATGACCTGGGGACGGGAATGCTAGCGGGGCAGCTATCGTGCGCGGATCGTGAACGTGTCTTGGAGCAGCCGGCGAGCAGGGCAAAACGACGCCGACACAATTGCGGTAGGCGTATTCGCCGGGTCTGAGACACCTGCTGGAGCGCCGAGCGAGGTGGCCGAGCTGCTGGCCAGCGGCGAGGCGCGACGCGCGCCGAAGTCCTTGGCGCTGGCCCATGCCCAGGGCAAGCGCTGGCTGGTTGTGGGGCTGGGTGAGCGCGGCGACTTCACGCTCGAGCGCGCGCGTGTGGCGGCGGCGGGGGCGCGTGAGCGCACGAAGGAGCTTTCGACCAAGACGCTCTGCTGGCAGCTACCCGAAGGCATCGACGAGGCGGCCGGTGAGGTCGCGGCGGCGCTCGTGCAGGGAACGGTGCTGGCGGATTACAGCTTCGACATGCACAAGTCCCAAGCAAAGGACGCGGGGACGGGCACAGACGGCCTCGAGGCTAAGCCAAAGCACCTGGAGAGCTTGATCCTCGCCGGCGAGGGCGACCTGGGAGCCGCGGTCGAGGAGGCTCGGATCGTGGCGCAGGCCGCCAACGAAGCGCGGGACCTACAGAACAGGCCCGCCAATGATCTGACGCCGAGCGCGCTGGCCGACCATGCGCGCAGACTCGGAGAGGAACTGGAGCACCTGTCCGTTGAGATCGAGGGCCGCGCAGGGATCGTGGAGCGCGGGATGGGGGCGTTCGCGGCCGTGGCACAGGGCTCCGAGCAGGAGCCGGCACTGATCACGCTGCGCTACGAGCACCCGAACGCTAAAGGGCAAGTGCTGGGTCTTGTGGGCAAGGCGGTGACGTTCGACAGCGGCGGCATCTCGCTGAAGCCAGGACCGAAAATGAGCGAGATGAAGTTCGACATGTCCGGCGGCGCGGCAGTCCTCGCGGCGATCGCGGCGATCGCGCGGATCGGTTTGCCGGTGCGGATCGTGGGCGTAGTCGGCGCCACCGAGAACCTGCCGAGCGGACGCTCGGTCAAGCCAGGGGACATCGTGATGGCCTCCAACGGCAAGACAATCGAGGTCAACAACACCGACGCCGAGGGTCGGCTCGTGCTGGCCGATTGCCTTTGTCATGCGATCGCATCGGGCGCCGAGCGGGTCGTGGACCTGGCAACCCTGACGGGCGCGGTGATCATCGCACTCGGCTCGACCTACGCGGGGCTGCTCTCAAACGACGAGGGCCTCGCCGGCCAGATCACGGAGGCAGGGCAGCGCAGCGGGGAGATCGTTTGGCGGTTGCCGCTTCACCCGGAGTACGACGAGCTGATCAAAGGTAGGTACGCCGATCTGGACAATGCTCCGGAGGGTCGTAAGGCCGGCACGATCGTGGGCGCCACGTTCCTGTCGCACTTCGTCGGGGATACCCCTTGGGCGCACTTGGACATTGCTGGTTCGGCTTGGGAGTTGGGGCGTGCGTACGTCGGCAAGGGTGCCTCTGGCTACGGTGTGCGCCTGCTCGTAGACCTCGCGCGCTCCTACTGTTAGCGAGTTAGGCGAGCTGCACTGGCGCGCTGTCGCTGCGCCGGTAACCATCCAAGCGAGAAGCGACCGCGGCCCAGGCCTCCCCCCGAGGATCGATGTGGGCGCGGTGACGACCGGCCTCGCCCTCGATCTCGACCAACTCGACCGTGCCTCCGGCAGCGCGCTCGGCACGCTCGTAGTTGCGACTGAGATCGATGGATACCGTTTCGTCCTGGGTTCCGTGCACAAGTAGCACTGGTATGCCCAAGGGCACGTGGGCCATTGGATCGGCGATGGCGTAGCGCTCGGGCAACTGCTCGGGACCGCCGCCCATGAGACTCTTCACGGCGCCCTCGGGCACCCTGTGGTAGCCCTCAGCGAGGTCGCAGACGCCGGCCTGGGAGATCACTCGCCGCACTGCGATGGGTGAGGGCGTGCCTGGCGCTCCTGAGGGGAGCTTCGTGCGACCGGCGGCCCATAGCGCCAGATGTCCACCCGCGGAGTGACCGAGGATACTCACACGCCCCAGATCCACCGGGGCGTCGATTGTTGCGAGATGGTCGATCGCGGCGGCAACGTCTTCGAAGGTCATTGGCCAACCTCCGCCATCACCGACACGGCGGTACTCGATGTTCCACACAGCCCAGCCTCGGCGCATCAGGTCACCCGCAAGCCCACGCATGACGATCTTGCCGTAGCGCACCTGCCAAGAGCCACCGTGAATGAGCACCATCACCGGGTGGGGCCCGGATCGCCGGGGCAGATAGAGGTCGGCGCGTTGCGAGCGATGGGGCCCGTAGCGGTAGCGCTGGCGGGGCGCCAGGACGTCGAGGAGGAGGCGCATGCGAGCCATGACGGGCAATCCTAGAGCGGTCTGTGAGAATGCCGGGCGATGAACTTCGATCTCTCCCCCGACCATGAGCTGATCAGACGCACCGTGCGCGAGTTCGCTGTCGGCGAGGTGGCCCCGGTTGCCGAGGAGCTCGATCGTACGAAGTCGTTCCCGTATGAGATCGTCGCCCAGCTGGGGAAGCTGGGACTGATGGGGATCCCGTTCCCCGAGGAGTACGGCGGGGGCGGTGGGGACACGCTCGCTTATGCGCTGGCTGTGGAGGAGCTGACGCGTGTGGACTCCTCGGTGGCGATCACCTTGTGCGCGCACACCTCGCTTGGGACCCAGCCAATCTACCTGTTCGGCACCGAGGAGCAGAAGCGCGAATGGATGCCGCAGTTGTGCTCGGGGGAAAGATTGGGCGCGTTCGGGTTGACCGAGCCGGAGGCCGGTTCGGACGCGGGCAATACACGCACGCGCGCGCGTCTGGACGGGGATGGGTCGGGCTCAGGCGAATGGGTGATCGATGGGGCCAAGCAGTTCATAACGAATGCGGGGACCGACATTTCGGGTGTCGTGTGCATCACAGCTGTGACGGGCGATGGATCGGATCCCACCCGCCCTAAGGAGATCTCCAACCTCATCGTGTCCAACGGCACGCCCGGCTACGAGCAGGGCCAGCCGTACAGGAAGATGGGCTGGAACGCCTCAGATACTCGCCCGCTGACGTTCACCGAATGCAGGGTGCCCGAGGAGAATCTGTTGGGCCCGAGGGGGCAGGGTTTCAAGCAGTTCCTGCACATCCTCGACATTGGCCGTATCGGTGTGGCGGCAATGGGCGTAGGGCTGGCCCAGGGAGCGCTTGACGAGGCGCTGGCCTACGCCAAAGAACGCAAGGCGTTCGGCAAGCCGATCTCCAAGTTCCAGGCGATCCAAGCCAAGCTGGCGGACATGTCGACGGAGATCAAGGCGGCGCGGCTACTCGTCTACAAGGCTGCGCTGGAGAAGGATGCGGGGCGCAACTTCACGCTGACGGCGGCCCAGGCGAAGCTCAAGACCGGGCGCCTCGCGGTGAAGTGCAGCGAGGAGGCCGTGCAGATCCACGGCGGCTATGGCTTCATCGAGGAGTACCCGGTTTGCCGCTTCTATAGGGACGCGAAGATCCTGACGATCGGCGAGGGCACCGACGAGGTGCAACAGATGGTGATCGCCCGCGCCCTAGGGGCCTAGCGGGGTTCGAGCACCACGAGCGGGATCTGGCGATCCGTACGCCGCCGATATTCTTCGTAGCCGCCGTAGACTTCGACCGCGCGTTTCCACAAGCGGTCGTACTCCTCGGGCTTAGCCTCGCGAGCGTGTACGGGCGTCCGCTTTGACCCGATCTGGATCGTGGTATCGGGGTTGGCCTTGAGGTTGTAGTACCAGGCCGGGTTCTTGGGATAGCCGCCCTTGGAGGCGATCAGGACGATGTTCTGATCGTCGCGGGCGAACACGAGCGGGGTGTAGCGGTGGGTGCCGCTCTTGGCGCCAACGTGGTCGAGCAGGAGCATCTCGGGGACGCCTGGCACACGGTGGCCGATGCGCCCGCCGGTGGCGCGATAGACCTTGGCGTGGCCACCCATCAGTCGGATCAAGGTTGGCCAAGTTCGGTCGGCCACTTTGAGATAGTCGAAGTCCATGACGGGTGGGACTCTACACGCGAGGAGCCGCTGTCCATTACACAAGTCTGCGTAAAGCAACCTTGCGTAATCAGCCTCGGTGGCGCTCCAGTAGCGCCGTGGCGGCGCTGGCCGGGTCCAGACGGCGCTCGACCACCTCGTCCAAGAGCCGCTTGAACTCGACATCCTCGCGCAACTCGTCCTCCAGGCGCCGGCGCATGCGGGCGGTGGCGATCGCCAAGACCTCGTTGCGCAGGTTGCGCCCGCGCCGCTCTTGCAGAGTGCCCTCCCCCAGGATGTGCTCACGGTGGGCGTCGAGTTGGGCGATCAACTCGTCCACGCCCTTGCCGTGGGCGGCCTCGGTCTTGACGATCGGCACACGCCAGCGCGGGTGGGTGGGACTCGATTCTGCGTTACCGTCGAGGTTCGCCAAGGACAGGACCCCGCGAATCTCGCGCACCATCGTGTCGGTCAGGGGATGGTCGGCCTTGTTGATGACGATGATGTCGGGAATCTCCATCACGCCGGCCTTCAGCGCCTGGATCGAATCTCCCGAGCCGGGCATCAGGACGAGCACGATCGTGTCGGCATGATCGATGATGTCGATCTCGGCCTGGCCGACGCCGACAGTCTCCACGAACACGTCCTCGCGCCCGGCCGCGTCGAGCAGGAGCGCCGCCTGCAAGGCCGCCTCGGAAAGACCGCCGAGCGCACCGCGGTTGGCCATCGAGCGAATGAAGACGCCCTTGTCGAGAAAGTGCTCGGTCAGACGGATACGGTCGCCGAGCAAGGCCCCTTGGGTGAAGGGCGAGGAGGGATCGATCGAGAGCACCCCGACCGAGCGCCCGGCCTTGCGTCTGGCCTTTGTCAGAGCGCCGATCAGCGTCGACTTACCGACCCCGGGCGGGCCGGTGAAGCCGTAAACGGCGGCTTTGCCGGTATGGGGGTAGACCTCGCGCACGAGATCCCAGCCCTCGGGGCGATCGTCCTCGACCAAAGTGATCGCACGCGCGAGGGCGCGGCGGTCACCGTCGAGCAGGCGTTGGGCGAGGGTGGCTGTCATGCGGGGCGCAATCATTACAGGCGCGCCGAATACGATTGGCGTCGTGGAGCAACCACTCAGATGACCACCGCCGAGATCACGGGCCTGTCGGTTCCCTCGTCCCCCCAACCGCCCGCCCCGTCGCGGCGCAGGGGAGCGTTGGCGCTGCTGCGCTTCATGCGCGCGAACAACATGTTCAACCGCCACTACGCACTATTGGGCGCCCGCCTGTTGTGGCTGAAGCTGCGCTGGCGCGGGCGCCTGCAAACCGACGGCATCTGCTTTTTCTGCCCAGGGGTCAAGCTGGAGATCGGCAAGAACGCGACGCTGCGGATCGGCCGCTGGTCGTGGATCGGCCACGGCACAAAGATCAGGGTGCATGAGGGCGAAGTCTCGATCGGCGCAAAGACCGTGATGGGTCAGGAGTGCACGATCTCCGCCTACCAGCACGTATCGGTCGGCAACGAGTGCATCGTCGCCGACCGGGTGATGCTGATCGACTTCGACCACGGCGTCGTCGAGGTGGAGCGTCCGATCAGGTTGCAGGGCATCTACAAGCGCGACGTGCGCGTCGGTAGCAACGTTTGGATGGGTTACGGGTCTTGCGTGTTGCGAGGCGTGAGCGTGGGCCACAACAGCGTGATCGGCACAAACGCAGTCGTGACCAGAGACGTGCCCGAAAACGCTGTCGTGGGCGGCGTGCCGGCGAAGGTGTTGCGGATGCGCGAGGCGCCGAAAGAGCTGCGCTGGGAGTAAGCCGTCTTGCCCGGTTGACGGTTGAGCTTCAGTCCACCTGTGCTTAGCGGCGAGCAGGCGTTGGACTTGCTTGGCGGCTGGAACCCCAGTTGGAGGCGTCGAGCGGCTTCAGTTGCCGGTGAGTGCTGTTTGTACTGCTTGGCCGCGTTGGGTGAGTGTCCAGGCGTTGGCCTCGCCCTTGACCCGTCCCTCCCCACCGTTTTCGATCAGGCCGGCGCGCTCCAGGCGGGCTAGTAGGCGCGACATCTGGCCGTCGTCGGAGACACCCGAAGTGTTGGCGACGAAACGGTTGGACGCGCCGGCGTTAGCGGCGATTGTGGCGAGCACCCGTGCGGTGCGGTAGGTGAAGCGGATCGATAGGTCCTTGAATGGGTCCTTGATCGCGCCGTTGTGGGGATCGGCGGCCTTCGGGGAGGGCCGCGCGAGCTCGCGACGGGCGGCCGTCGAACCGAGATAAGGGTGGACGATCATCGCCATCAACGCGCCCGTCAGATCGCTCAACGGAGGACACGGGCCAGCCCCGGGTGCTTCTAGCAGGCGGGTATGAAGCACCGATAGCGCCCCGCCGACGACGCCCTGTCCCGCCAGCGGCGGCGGCTCGCTGCCGGGCTTAGCCTCACCGCGTCCCTGCTCGACTGCGTCTACGAGGAGTGAGACGGTACGCGCGCGGTGCTCCATCACGCTCGGCCCAGCCTTGAGCGTCTCAACCACGCACACACGCGCAGCGGCCGGCTCAGCATCCAGTCGCTCCAACAGCACACTCAACGCGCCCCGTACCCGCTCGCGCCAGCTCCCCTCCCCTTCCCACTCCGCGAGGACGGGTGCGGCGATCCGCTCCACGGCCGCGTCGAACGCGCCAAGAAGGCACTCGTCGCGGTCGTGGAAGATCTCATAAAACGTGCGCCGCGAGACACCGGCACGCTTGCACACACGCCCAATGCTCGCATCTTCATAACCATGCTCGGCAAGCACTTCGCTCATCGCCAACAGCAAACGCCGACGCTGCATCTCCTCGACATGACCACCCTGACGGGCAGCCACGCCGGGAGACACCGGACTATTTCTTCTTGTGGTTAGCACTGGTTTGCTTGTGCTTCTTGGTCTTCTTTGTTTTGGTTGTCTTGTGCGTTGTGCAGCCGGTGACTGTCATCGGTGTGTTCTGCTTGAGCACAGCACCGTTTTGGCCTGTAAAGGCGGTGGGCATCAATAGTTTCTTCGCACAGAGGTTCCCGTTCGCGGCCAATGCTGAGAATGGGCCTTGGGGTAGCTTCAGCTCGAAGCTGGTGATCGGGACGTCTGGCACCTGACGGAACGTGCTGCTGGTAATCCCAGCTTTGCTGATGAACGTTTCGCCGTGTAGGTCCACGGTGACGCCATAGCCTTGTAGGACGATCACTAGTTCGGGGAACTTCGCGCCACCATAAGACACGAAATACGCCGGACCGGTCAACTGGACCGGCAACACCGGTGTGATCGCCGTAGCCGTCCCAACCTTCGAATCCGCCGGACAAGACGCCGGATTAGCTTCAAAGATCGCAGCGGTGCACGCCTTCTGCAACGTCGTCAACCTCGACGGTAGTTGCTTAGGCAGGTCCACCTTGACGCTTTTCACGTTCGACTGTATCGACGCTTGATTATCAGGGAACGGACCATTCGGATAGATGATCTTCGCATCTAGGCTCGCACCATTCTTCCTAGAAGTCTTCCCACTCGTCGAAACCTTGAAATCAGGCTTGAACGTCAGAGAGCGACAAGAACCCATCTGGAAGTGCGTACTGATAGGCACCGCTGCTCCTTCTGTGCCTGTCGCGGTACCAGAGAAACTCTGCGGCTCACAACCCGTCGGGTTGAACATGAACCCAGGCTTATCTATCACCGCGTTGATCGCACGCAAATCAGCAGGAACACCAGCAATGATCTGCGGCAACGCATCAGTCGTAACCGTCAATTCAGTCGTCCTTGGATCCACTTCGATCCTCGCACGTACCACCTGTGTGGGCAGCACGAACGGTCCAACGTGCAACGGCACCACAATACTCAACCCGTATGGAGCACCCTTATACCCTTCGGTCAAATAGATCGGTGCTGGTGGCTGACCCGATTCCGGGACCACCAACGGGTACGGACCAGGACCAGCCTCAACAACCGTATGACCAATCTGCGACGCCGATGAGCACGTACCAGCGTTCGCCTGTGCTTCGGGACAGAGTGGAACGTTACCGATCATGCCCAACAAACCCTCGGGCGTTTTGAAACGCAAACCCTGGATCCGCTGTTGATCATCGGGACGGGTCAACAACAATGAGAAGTCCGTGAACCCACCAGCCTGATCCGTGGTCGACCCAGCGATCATCGACGGAGCAAACGGCAACGACGACCCGGGACACACAGCACCATTGGTACCGGCAGTGATCTGGAAACTGCTATGCGGGAACAGGTCTTCCACAATCGGGGTGCTCCAAGGCGTGAAGTCGCTCGTGGTCGTATACGTCCCGCAACGCGTCGGTGTGGACAATGCAGCCTGCGCGCCGCCACTGAACGACAGTTTGAAGTCCGTGAACGGCAACTCAGGCGTATTGCTAAACGTCGTGACGAGCTGGCCCGTCTGTTCGTTCAGGTGCACATCACCGACGAGCTTGAGGAACACACCTTCGCCTTCGGCGGTCACCAACAACTGCACGTGCGGCGGATTCGACGGCATTATGTACACGTTGCCTTTCAACGGTTTGCTCAAAAGCGGTGTTTCTATTTCATCGGTACCGACATGAGACGCGTTAGGACAATGCGACGGACCATTGTCTTCCTTACCCTCAGCCTTTTCAGCTTCCGTAGTCAAACCGTCTTCGCCTGGACCACACGCGTCCAGACCGGCAGCCTGACCGGGATTGATAGCCACACCTTCGGGCAACGCCACAGTCGTATCCTTGATATTCGATATCGCGACGCTGTTGGCGCCGGTCAGGCCTTCTTGTGGGACTTTTATGTCGACGGTCAAACCGGCGGGCGTATCCGCAAACGATGTGTCCGGAGCGATATTCAGCGCCGTATTGAAACCAAGGTGTTCACAGCCGGTGAACCCGGTCGGCACACCATCCTGGTCGTGGAACACAAACGTTTCTTTGACTGTCCCCAGACTGGCGTTCCAACTGTCCATCGTGAGTTCGGCGGTCTGCGGACCTTCACACGAAGTCGGCAACGTCAACAACGGCTTGGGCACGACCGCTCCCGCAGAGTAGCCGCAACTCCCGCCATTTATTTCGTTGACGCGTCCGCAGCGTTCGAAATCGTGTGCCGATTCGGTGGGCAAGCCCCAAAACGTGACGCTGTTGTACACAGGCTCTTCTGGGAGGTTGCGCACGGTGCCGGTGATCCCGTAATCGGAGCCGCTGCGAACACCGAAATCGATCAGAATGTTACTTCCGGAGAAGTTGAACCCGAACTCGGCAGGCTCCCCCGGCGGCGGCACCAGATTATATACGGGAAACCGCGGTGCATAGTCCCCAGAGCCTTCTTCGCCTTTGGGGTCGATCGACGGTCTGTCAATACCAATCTGCGTGTCGGGCGGGCACCCACCTTCGGGGTCCGTGATGAACTGCTGACGCGTGCACTGCGGCACAGCATGCGGATCGCCGATGATGCCAGGCGGCAACTTGATCGCCAGATCACGCGGCGGACCACCCGCCGGCTTTGTGCCGGCGGCATTGTTGATCGCGAAGTTGAGCGTCAGCTCATACGGGTGCGATCCCGCCTGCGTATCCGGTGTGCCGTCGGCGTTTGTAAACCACCCATCGAACTGGCCGGCAAGACCAAACCCAGCAGGATCCGGACTGATCGTCAGATCGGAAGTACGTTCAGAAATACTGGACGCTCCACCGCCACTGACAGTCACATGATTCGTCGCGGCGCCAGGGGAGCCCACGACGTTGACCTTGATCCCGATACGCCCGGCAAAACCCGGAGGGATCGGCCGTTCGACACCCCTAAATCCCGGCGCCGTATGACACGTTACGACTGTCGTGCCAGAGCAATCCCACACACGCAACTGCTCAATATTGGCACCCGGCTGATCGTCTAGTTCTTCGTAGCCTTCGACGAGTTCGTTGCTAATCACACCGAAGTTTTCAAGCGCGCCGGCTTCCGTCGCTTCTAGCCCCGCAGGCAACGTGTCAGTCACGGTGACAGGGCTTGTAGTCGACCCGGCGCCGGTGTTGAAGACCTGCACCTCGACGATACCTTTGCCTCCCGGCTTCAAATGGGTCGGGTATACACGCGTGTTTGACTCCCAGCCCGGTTTCGCTTCGACCGCGGCGGCGCTACCGGCAAACGCTGAGAACGCCAGCACCGCCACCAACGCGAACAACCCATGCTTGCGAGTGATCCTACTCATGACCGTCCCCCCTTCACACCCGAACGCTTACGAGCAGCACCACGCGCGCTCTTGTTCGCCTTTTTAGATTTCCCGACAGACCGTTTCCTGGACTTCTTCTTGGACTTCTTCTTCGGCTTCGTTTTCTTCTTCGGCTTAGCCTTCGCTTTAGCCACAGTTTCAGTCGAAGAGAAATTGCCGACACCCGCAAACGTCACACTCGACGGGGTCGCGAAGATCGGTGGAGCGCTCGGCACACCCTGACAACCGGTACCAGTACAAGCCGGCGGCGACGGCGCAGGACCACCATCCACCCTCACGTCATACAGATCGAACAAATCATTCTGATCGGCGCCAACCAACTGCGCACGCGTGACAATAAACACATCGTTGCCGCTAACGCTCGCATCGGCCAAATAAGAATGATCGACGCTGGTGCCTTCCGAGAGCAGATAGATACAACCTTCGACCTCGGTGCAACCACCCGCCCCCGGTCGCTCCCACTCATACACGTCCAACTTCCCGTTGGTGTCCTGCGGCACAAGCCCCGCAAAACTGTCGAAAAACACACGACTGCCATCGTCAGAGATCCACCGGGTTTGGTAAGCACCCCAACTGCTGGTGTTCGGCAGCGTTCCCTGGGTGCCGCCCGCCGTACACCCCAAACAGTACACAGAACCCGTATCCGCACTGAAAACGTAGATATTCGAAGGGGAGAATGATTCTCCTTCCGTGTAGACGACGCTCCGTCCACTTGGCGCCACCTCGGCGCTGAAGAAGACTACGGGATGAGCAGTGATCGTCGTCGTGACTCCGTCGTGCCACAACTCCAGCTCATGGCTCGTCGTCATGAAATACACGTATTTGCCGTCTTCGCTCGCGCCGACCACTTTTTCGACCGGAACACCAGGAGTCAGATCGACCGTTTTAGCACCCGCCAATTCATACTCATAGAGATCGCCATTGACATAGAACACGACCGAACCATCACTGGACGCGGTCTGGTATTCACCGGCTGAGCTGATTTCCACCGTGCTCGTACCATCCTCACGCACATAAATATGGCCGGTAGCGAGATCTGTCCAGAAAATCCGCGACCCATCTTCAGAGATGACATGGTGGAATACGTGGCCACTGCCGAATTCGGCATTGGCGTGCGTCGTACCGTCAGGCAACACATTGACCAGCCGCAACTTCCCACCAGCATCCTCATACAGATTGTTCTCGGTGGCGAAACTGGCGCCTGCACCGCCTTCGGCCGTCGGACGACCTTCTGAAGCGCCCGTCAAAGCATCGTTGGCCTCAAACAGTGTGTGGGACAGATCACTCGACGCACCCGCAAAAGCGAGATGGTGGTTACGGTCGACCGCAGGGGCGCGTACCCCTCCAGCCGTCTGGAATGCTCCATAGCTCCTGTACGGCGGCTTGGTGGTGAACAGAGGCGTATAGCCACCACCACCTTCAGTCTTAGTCGAGTACAGCACGTCGTAGAGTCCACCGAATTCGGGCAAAGGTTCGCCGTAGCCTGGCGCCGTCGAGGCCAACGGCACCACCGACTCCAAGAAACCAACCGAGAGATCACTGGAAAAATCCTCGTAGAGCATATCTTCGGCATATCCTTGGGTGAGACTCACACCGGGATCTTCCGGCGACAGGTTCGTCTGCTTCCATTCACCATTAGGCAAGCGCGTACCGAGATACTCGTTGCCTTTGTTGTAGCCTTGCGATTCGTTGCCCCCAATGGTCGGGCCGCCCACGAAGGCGACACGATCGCCGTCCGCCGCAGCCTGGAAATGGAGTTCCGTCTGCGCCCCCGAATATTCAATGGGCGCCATCGGCTGGTAGACCTCGCTGCCGTAGTTTTCCTGCGGCGTCACCAACTCATACGCGCGCCCATCCGGCAGCCCAGCCTGAGCAGCCGCCACAATCCCTCCGCTGCAGCATGCCGCGCACAGCGCAACAGCAATCGATACCCACCGCCTGTGAGCACTCATCGAACCCTCCCCTTCTCGGGCAGCCGCATATGCGCGCCCTGTCGAAAAACACCAACATGACGCGCGCCCACACACAGACGCCAAGAATCAACCGCCGACACACAACCAACGGCGAACGAGTACCCACACGCGCATGGCGCGCGCAAGTGACCTATCCGAGCCCCAGGCTCGGCCGACCGCGCAATGCTGCCGCGGCGAGAAGACCTAGCGGCTAGAAGCCAGCTCGGCCAGAGAGAGAGAGAGAGAGAGAGAGACGCGTCAGCGACGCTGACGCGTCCTATAACAGACCCGCCAAAAACACACGGACTCTCAAACACATGATCCCCAAACGAATGCACGCGAAAAACAACTCCCTCTCAGAAGTGACCCGGTCCCTCTCCCAAAGGTCCCCGTCAAAACGTTCAAAAACTGCCGGCCACGAAGACCGACCCTTACCTGACCTTATGTTTGTGCCCTCAACCGGCCCGCCCCGATTTGGGTGGACCATCCGCCGTCTGGCAGGAGAGCTACTGGTTGTTTATACACGAGCACCGAACTCATGTCAACCCTTACTTGTCTAAAAGATCCGCGAACGACCCGAACGGCCTAGGTCACGGCAGGGCCGGCCCGCTCGATGGCCCGGCGGGCCGCCACCCACACGGGTAGGTCGAAGCAGTCGCGTGCGACTAATCGACCGAGCCGCCCGGCACGATCCATTCGCATGACTGGCCGGTAGCAGCGGCAATCAGATCGAAGTCCGCATCGTAGTGCAGCACAGTCAAGCGGCTGGCCTCCGCGGCTGCGGCCACGAGCAGGTCGGGCAGCTTGCAACCGCGCTGGTGCTTGGCGGCCAGCAGGCGTTGCATTTGCTTGGCGCGTCGCACGTCCTCGGCGGTGGTATCGATCAGCTCGAAGATCTCCAAGGCTTCGATGAGGCGATCCCACTCGGAGGCGTTGCGGCCCGAGAAGCCGATCTCCAGATCGCTGATCCCGGCGCGAGCCAGTTGTCTGAGTTCGACCCGCGGCTCGATCGCCTCCCGGACGGACGGCTCGTGCAACCGTGTGAGGACGCTCGTGTCCAGCAGGTGCGTCAGCGCCATGCCTGCTCGCGCGGGGCGAGGTCTGCGTCGGCAAGCGCGTCCAAGCAAGCCTTGACGGTCGCACCGCGATCCTCGCCGGCCAGCCGCAGCGCACGGTTGACGGTGTCCTTGATCGTGACGACACCAAGCCTGACCCGCGCATCGGCAAGCGCCTGCTCGTCTATGTCAACCAGATGCTTCGCCATAATAGCTCAGTATATACTATCTGGCTAGGATATATATCCCCCCCTCTGGGATCAGCCGTCAAGGCTCCCGAGCCGCTCGATTGCCCGTATGCCCTACGTTACACCCTATACTGTCTGCGATGCGTAAGACCAGCGTCTATCTCGACGATGCTCAGGCCCAGCGCCTGGCGCGACTGGCTCGCCAAGAGGGCAGATCGCAAGCTGAAGTCCTGCGCGAAGCGGTCGCCACCTACCAACCGAAGCCATCCTTGGATCGAGACTTCGCGTTGGCGGCCGGCTTCGAGCGAATCGACGGAGACAGCCGGCCCATCTCGCAAATCCCCGAGGACGAGTTGCTAGAGGGCTTCGGCGAGTGACGCTCATCGTCGATGCCGCCCCGATCGTGGCGATGTCCGACCCGAACGAGCCTCGCCGGCCGGCGATCTTGAAAGTTCTCCGCGAGGAGTCGGGCGCGCTCGCTATGCCCGCGCCGGTCACGGCCGAGATCGACTACTTGCTCGGCACTCGGTTCGGGCGCCGGGCGAGGTCGGCCTTCGTGCGCGACCTGGCCGCCGCTCGCTTCGTCGTCGCCGGCCTGGAGATCGAGGACTACGAGACGGTCCAGACGCTTGAGCGACAGTACGCGGACCTGGACCTCGGCCTGGCCGACTGTGCGATTGTGGTGCTCGCCGAGCGCTTCCAGACCAAGCGCCTCCTGACCTTCGACGAACGCCACTTTCGCGCCGTCACGCCACTGCAGGGCGGCACGTTCGAGATCTTGCCGGCTGACGGTTGAGCCAGGTGGGGGCGTCGAGCGATTTCAGCTTCCGGTGAGTGCTGTTTGTACTGCCTCGCCGCGTTGGGTGAGCGTCCAGGCGTTGGCCTCACCCTTGACCCGTCCCTCCCCACCGTTTTCGATCAGGCCGGCGCGCTCTAGACGGGTTAGTAGGCGAGACATCTGGCCGTCGTCGGAGACGCCGGAGCTGTTAGCGACGAAACGGTTGGAAGCGCCGGCGTTAGCGGCGATTGTGGCAAGCACCCGCGCGGTGCGGTAGGTGAAGCGGATCGACAGGTCCTTGAAGGGGTCCTTGATCGCGCCGTTGTGGGGATCGGTGACCTTCGGGGAGGGCCGCGCGAGCTCCCGACGGGCGGCCGCCGAGCCGAGGTAGGGGTGGACGATCATCGCCATCAGGGCGCCCGTGAGCTCACTCAACGGAGGACATGGGCCACTCGATGGCGCCTCTAGCAGACGGGTATGAAGCACCGATAGCGCCCCGCCGACGACTCCCTGTCCGGCCAGCGGCGGCGGCTCGCTGCCAGGCTTAGCCTCACCGCGTCCCTGCTCGACAGCATCGACAAGGACCGAGACGATGCGGGCACGGTGCTCCATCACGCTCGGCCCGGCCTTCAGCGTCTCAACCACACACACACACACGCAGCAGCCGGCTCAACGTCCAACTGCTCCAACAGCACCATTAGCGCACCGCGCATCCGCTCGAGCCAGCTCCCCTCCCCATCCCAGGCGACGAGGACCGGTTCGGCGATCCGCTCCACGGCCGCGTCGAACGCGTCGAGAAGGCACTCGTCGCGGTCGTGGAAGATCTCATAGAACGTACGCCGCGAGACACCGGCACGCTTGCACACACGACCGATGCTCGCATCTTCATAACCGTGCTCGGCCAGCACTTCGCTCATCGCCAACAGCAAACGCCGACGCTGCATCTCCTCGACATGACCACCCTGACGGGCAGCCACGCCGGGAGACACCGGACTATTTCTTCTTGTGGTGAGCACTGGCTTGCTTGTGCTTCTCGGTCTTCTTTGTTTTGGTTGTCTTGTGCTTTGTGCAGCCGGTAACGGTGATTGGTGTGTTCTGCTTGAGCACGGCACCGTTTTGGCCCGTGAAGGCCGTGGGCATCAATAGTTTCTTGGTGCACAGGTTCCCGTTCGCGGCCAATGCCGAGAATGGACCCTCAGGTAGCTTCAGCTCGAAGCTGGTGATTGGGACGTCTGGCACCTGACGGAACGTGCTGCTCGTGATGCCCGCTTTGCTGATGAACGTTTCACCATGTAGGTCCACGGTAACGCCGTAGCCTTGTAGCACGATCACCAGTTCGGGGAACTTCGCCCCACCATAGGACACGAAATACGCCGGACCAGTCAACACAACCGGCAATACCGGAGTGATCGCTGTCGCTGTCCCAACCTTCGAATCCGCCGGACAAGACGCCGGGTTAGCTTCGAAGGTCGCTGAGGGGCAGGCCTTCTGCAGCGTCGTCAACCTTGACGGTAGTTGCTTAGGCAGGTCTACCTTGACGCTTTTTACGTTGGACTGTATCGACGCTTGATTATCGGGGAACGGACCGTTCGGATAGATGATCTTCGCGTCGAGGCTCGCACCGTTCTTCCTGGAGGTCTTCCCGCTGGTTGAGACCTTGAAGTCAGGCTTGAACGTCAAGCTCTTACAAGAACCCATCTGGAAGTGCGTACTGATAGGCACCGCTGCTCCTTCTGTGCCTGTCGCGGTGCCGGAGAAGCTTTGTGGCTCACAACCTGTCGGGTTGAACATGAATCCGGACTTGTCTATCACGGCGTTGATCGCACGCAGATCGGCGGGAACACCGGCAATGATCTGCGGCAACTGATCGGTCGTGACCGTCAGTTCAGTCGTCCTGGGGTCTACTTCGATCTTCGCACGCACCACCTGAGTGGGCAATACGAACGGGCCGACGTGCAACGGCACCACGATGCTCAATCCGTATGGTGCGCCCTTATACCCTTCGGTCAGATAGATCGGTGCTGGTGGTTGGCCCGGTTCCGGGACCACCAACGGGTACGGGCCAGGACCAGCCTCAACAACCGTATGCCCGATCCGTGACGCCGATGAGCACGTACCCGCATTAGCCTGTGCTTCGGGACAGAGCGGAAACACTGCTGATCATCCCCAACAGACCCTCGGGTGTCTTGAACCGAAGGTTCGATACCCGCTGCTGATCGTCAGGACGAGTCAACAACAATGAGAAGTCCGTGAACCCACCAGCCTGATCAGTCGTAGAACCAGCAATCATCGACGGGCTGAACGGCAACGGCGAGGAAGGACATGCACCACCATTGGTACCGGCAGTGATCTGGAAACTGCTATGCGGGAACAAGTCTTCCACCAACGGAGCGCTCCACGGCGTGAAGTCGCTAGTGGTCGTATACGTACCGCAACGCGTCGGTGTGGACAATGCCGCTTGAGAGCCACCACTGAAGGACAGTTTGAAGTCCGTGAACGGCAACTCAGGCGTATTGCTAAACGTAGTGACGAGCTGTCCCGTCTGTTCGTTTAGGTGCACGTCACCGACGAGCTTGACGAACACTCCTTCGCCTTCGGCGGTTACCAACAACTGTACGTGCGGCGGATCTGAGGGCATTATGTACACGTTGCCCTTCAATGGTTTGCTCAGCAGCGGTGTTTCTATTTCATCGGTGCCGACATGAGAAGCGTTAGGACAATGCGACGGACCATTGTCTTCCTTACCTTCAGCCTTTTCAGCTTCCGTAGTCAAACCGTCTTCGCCTGGACCACACGCACCCAGACCCGCGGCCTGACCGGGATTGATAGCGACACCTTCGGGCAACGTAACAGTCGTGTCCTTGATATTCGATGTCGCCAGACTACCGTCTTGAGACAGGCCTTCCTGTGGGACTTTTATGTCGACAGTCAAACCGGCAGGCGTATCCGCAAACGACGTATCCGGAGCAATATCCAACTGGGTGTTGAAACCAAGATGTTCACAACCAGTGAACCCGGTCGGCACACCATTCTGATCGTGCATCTCAAACGTTTCTTTGGCTGCGGGCAGGCTAGAGTTCCAACTGTCGACTGTGACTCCGAATGTCTGCGGTACTTCGCACGATGTCGGCACCGTCAACAATGGTCTAGGTTCAGCGTTCCCAGCCGAATAGCCACATTTCGTGCCCACGCATCGTTCGTGATCGTGACTTGCTTCGTCTGGCACGCCCCAGAACGTGATGCTGTTGTACACGATCTGCTGCGCGAGGTTGCGAGCTGTACCGGTGATCCCATAGTCAGAGCCGCTGCGAACACTCGTATCGATCAAGATCAGCGACCCGGCGAATTGGAACCCGAACTCCGCGGGCTCACCCGGCGGCGGCACAAGGTTATACACAGGAAGATGCGCCGCCCAATCCCCATAGCCTGCTTCGCCTCTGGGGTTGAGCGACGGCCTGTCCGTCCCAACCTGCGTGTCGGGCGGACACTTGCTCGTCAAACTCAATATGAACTGTTGTCGTGAGCATTGCGGCACCGCATGCGGATCGCCGATGAGACCAGGCGGCAACTTGATCGACAGGTCACGCAGCGGACCACCCGCCGGGTATGTGCCGCCGGCGTTGTTGAGGGCGAAGTTGAGCGTCATCTCATACGGATGCGACCCTGCCTGCGTGTCCGGTGTGCCATCGATATTGCCAAACCATCCATCGAACTGGCCGGCAAGACCAAACCCGGGACTAGCCGGACTGATCGTCAGATCGGAAGTACGTTCAGAAGCACTGGGCGCCCCACCACCACTGACGGTCACCCGGTTAGTCCCAGCGCCGGGTGATCCCACAACGTTCACCTTGATCCCGATACGTCCCGCAAAACCGGAGTCGATCGGTCGTTCGACGCCCCCGGCCCCGGGGCCCGTATGACACGTGACGACCGTAGTGCCAGAGCAATCCCACACACGCAACTGCTCCAAACTAGCGCCGACTTCGTTTTCTTCGTAGCCTTCGACGAGTTCTCTGTTGACTTCTCCGAAGTTTTCAAGCGCACCCGCTTCCGTTGCTTCCAGCCCCGCAGGCAAGGTATCGGTCACGGTGACAGGGCTCGTGGTAGACCCCGCACCGGTGTTAAAGACCTGCACCTCGACGATACCTTTGCCGCCCGGCTTCAAATGGGTCGGGTATACACGCGTGTTTGACTCCCAACCCGGTTTCGCTTCGACCGCGGCGGCGTTGCCGGCAAACGCTGAGAACGCCAGCACCGCCACCAACGCGAACAACAACCCCTGCTTGCGAGTGATCCTGCTCATGACCGTCCCCCCTTCGCACCCGAACGCTTTAGAGCAGCCCTACGCGCGCTCTTGTTCGCCTTTTTGGATTTCCCGACAGACCGTTTCCTGTGCTTCTTTTTGGTCTTCTTCGGCTTCGCCTGCTTCTTCGGCTTGGACTTTGCCTTAGCGACAGTTTCGGTCGAAGAGAAATTACCGACACCCGCAAACGTCACGCTCGCCGGAGTCGCAAAGATCGGCGGGGCACTCGGCACACCCTGACAACCAGTACCCGTACACGCCGGCGGCGAGGGCGGCAGACCACCATCTACCCTTACGTCATACATGTCGTACAGATCATTCTGATCGGCGCCCATCAACTGCGCACGCGTGATGATGAACACGTCGTTGCCGCTGACGCTCGTATCAGCCAAATAAGAGTTATCGATGCTGGTGCCTTCCGAGAGGAGATAGATACAGCCTTCGACCTCGGTGCAACCACCTGCTCCCGGTCGCTCCCACTCGTACACGTCCAACTTTCCGTTGGTGTCTTGCGGGACAAGCCCCGCAAGACTGTCGAAAAACACACGACTGCCGTCGCCGGAGATCCACCGAGTTTCATAAGCACCCGAACTGCTGGTGTCCGGCAGCGTTCCCTGGGTACCGCCCGCCGCACACCCCAAACAGTACACAGAACCAGTGTCCACACTGAAAACATGGATATTCGTAGGGGAGGATGATTCTCCTTCCGTGTAGACGATGCTACGTCCGCTTGGCGCCACCTCGGCGCTGAAGGAGACTTCGGGATGAGCAGCTATCGGCGTCGTGGCGCCGTCGTGCCACAACTCCAGTTCATGGCTCGTCGTCATAAAATAAACATATTTGCCGTCTTCGCTAGCGCCTACCACCTTTTCGACCGGAACACCAGGGGTCAGATCGACCGTTTTAGCACCCGCCAATTCATACCCATACAGATCGCCATTGACATAGAACACGACCGAGCCATCGCTGGACGCTGTCTGGTATTCGCCAGCTGAGCTGATTTCCAGAGTGCTCGTACCGTTCTCACGCACATAAATATGTCCGGTAGCGAGGTCCGTCCAGAAAATCCGCGACCCATCCTCAGAGATGACACGGTGGAATATCCCGCCGCTGCCGAATACGGCATTGGCGTGCGTCGTACCATCGGGCAACACATTGACCAGCCGCAACCGCCCGCCGGCATCCTCATACAGATTGTTCTCGCCGGCGAAACTGGCACTGGCACCACCTTCAGCCGCCGGACGACCTTCAGAAGCAGCCGTCAAAGCGTCATTGGCCTCGAACAGAGCATGAGTCAGATCACTCGACGCACCCGCAAAAGCAAGATTATGGCCAAAGGTGACTTCAGGGGCGCGTACCCCCCCAGCCGTCTGGAATTCTCTATAGCTCCTGTACGGTGGCTTGATGGTGAACAGAGGCGTATAGCCGTCACCACCTTCTGTGTGGGTCGAGTACAGCACGTCGTAGAGTCCACCAGATTCGGGGAGAAGTTCGCCGTAACCAGGCGCCGTCGAGGCCAACGGCGCCACCGACTCCAAGAAACCGACCGAGAGATCACTGGAGAAAACCTCGTAGACTATATCTCTGGCGTATTCTTCGGAGAGACTTACGCCTGGGTCTTCCGGTGTGATGTTCGTCTGCCTCCATTCACCGTTAGGCAAGCGGGTGCCGAGATACTCATTGCCGCCGTTGTTGCCTTGCGATTCGTTGCCGCCGATAGTCGGGCCGCCCACAAAGGCGATACGGTCGCCGTCGGCCGCAGCCTGGAAATGGAGCTCCGTCTGCGTCCCTGTGTACTTGGCGAATTCCACGCTCAAGCCCGGCTGGTAGACCTCGCTGCCGTAGTTTTCCTGTGGCGTCACCAACTCGTACGCGCGCCCATCCGGCAGCGCGGCCTGAGCAGCCGTCACGATCCCTCCGCTTGCGCATGCCGCGCACAGCGCAACAGCAATCGATACCCACCGCCTGTGAGCACTCATCGAATCCTCCCCTTCTCGGGCAGCCGCAAACGCGCGCCCTGTCGAAAAACACCAACATGACGCGCGCCCGCACACGGACGCCAAGAATCGACCGCCGGCACACAACCAACGGCATACGAGTCCCCACACGCGCATCTAGCGCGCAAGTGACCTGTCCGAGCCCCAGGCTCGGCCGACCGCGCAACCCTGCCGCGGCGAGAAGACCTAGCGGCTAGAAGCCGGCTCGGCCAGAGAGAGAGAGAGAGAGAGAGAGAGACGCGTCAGCGACGCTGACGCGTCCTATAACAGACCCGCCAGAAACACACGGACTCTCAAGCACATGATCCCCAAATGAATGCACGCGAAACACAACTCCCTCTCAAAAGTGACCCGGTCCCTCTCCCAAAGGTCCCCGTCAAAACGTTCAAAAACTGCCGGCCACGAAGACCGACCCTTACCTGACCTTATGTTTGTGCCCTCAACCTGCCCGCCCCGATCTGGGTGGACCATCTGCCGTCTGGCAGGAGAGCTACTAGTTGTTTATACACGAGCCCCGAACTCATGTCAACCCTTACTTGTCTAAAAGATCCGCGAACAGCCCGAATAGCCTAGATGAACGGCGATGTTGCGAACGCTCTCCGCTCCTTGCAGCCGGTCCGTCAGCCAGCACGCGCACCAGCGCGTCAGCGTTCAGCTTCCGGTGAGTGCTGTTTGTATTGCATGGCCGCGTTGGGTGAGTGTCCAGGCGTTGGCCTCGCCCTTGATGCGACCCTGACCGCCGTTTTCGATTAGGCCGGCGCGCTCCAAGCGGGTTAGGAGGCGAGACATTTGGCCGTCGTCTGAGACGCCCGAAGTGTTAGCGACGAAGCGGTTGGAGGCGCCTGCGTTGGCGGCGATTGTGGCGAGTACTCGTGCGGTGCGGTAGGTGAAGCGGATCGATAGGTCCTTGAATGGGTCCTTGATCGTGCCGTTGTGTGTGCCCGTGGCCTTCGGCGCGGGACGCGCGAGCTCGCGGCGGGCGGCCGCGGAGCCGAGGTAGGGGTGGACGATCATCGCCATCAGGGCGCCCGTGAGCTCGCTCAACGGGGGTAGCGGGCCACTCGATGGCGCCTCGAGCAGACGGGTATGAAGCACCGATAGCGCGCCGCCGACGACGCCCTGTCCCGCCAGTGGCGGCGGCTCGCTACCGGGCTTGGCCTCACCGCGCCCCTGCTCGACCGCGTCTACGAGTACGGCGACGACACGCGCGCGGTGCTCCATCACGCTCGGCCCGGCCTTGAGCGTCTCGACCACGCACACACGCGCAGCGGCCGACTCAACATCCAGCTGCTCCAAGAGCACCGTTAGCGCGCCACGCATCCGCTCACGCCAACTCCCACTGCCTTCCCACGCGACGAGCACGGGTTCGGCGATCCGCTCCACAGCCGCGTCAAACGCGCCAAGAAAGCACTCGTCGCGGTCGTGGAAGATCTCATAGAACGTACGCCGCGAGACACCGGCACGCTTACACACACGCCCGATGCTCGCATCTTCATAACCATGCTCTACGAGCACTTCGCTCATCGCCAGCAGCAGGCGCCGACGCTGCATCTCCTCGACGTGACCACCCTGACGAGCAGCCACACCGGAAGACACCGAGCCGCTCCCAGCGCCGACCCTGCCCTTCACGCTCATCTCATTTATTTTGGGTCTTCTTGTTGTGAGCATTGGTTTGCTTGTGCTTCTTGGTCTTCTTTGCTTTGGTTGTCTTGTGCGTCGTGCAGCCGGTCACGCTGATCGGAGTGTTTTGCTTGAGCACAGCACCGTTCTGTCCCGTGAAGGCGGTAGGCATCAACAGTTTCTTCGCACAGAGATTCCCGTTCGCTGCCAACGCCGAGAACGGACCTTGGGGCAGCTTCAACTCGAAACTGGTGATCGGGACGTCTGGCACCTGACGGAACGTGCTGCTGGTGATCCCCGCTTTGCTGATGAACGTTTCGCCGTGTAGGTCCACGGTGACGCCGTAACCTTGCAGGACGATCACTAGTTCGGGGAACTTCGCGCCACCATAGGACACGAAATACGCCGGACCGGTCAACGTGACCGGCAGCACCGGTGTTTCGGCCGTAGCCGTGCCGACCTTCGAATCGGCCGGACAAGACGCCGGGTTAGCTTCGAACGTCGCGGCGGTGCATGCCTTCTGCAATGTCGTCAAGCGTGACGGTAGTTGCTTGGGCAGGTCTACCTTTATGCTTTTCACGTTCGACTGTATAGACGCTTGATTATCCCCGAATGGACCCTTTGGATAAACGATCTTCGCGTCGAGGCTCGCACCATTCTTGCGAGAGGTCTTCCCGCTGGTCGAGACCTTGAAGTCGGGCTTGAACGTCAACGAGCGACAAGACCCCATTTGGAAGTGCGTGCTAATCGGCACGCTTGCTCCTTCGGCGCCTGTAGCGGTACCGGAGAAGCTCTGCGGCTCACAACCAGTCGGGTTGAACATGAACCCAGGCCTATCGATCACCGCATTGATCGCACGCAGATCGGCGGGAACACCGGCAATGATCTGCGGTAGCGGATCGGTCGTGATCGTCAGTTCAGTCGTCCTTGGGTCCACTTCGATCTTCGCACGCACAACCTGTGTCGGTAGCGTGAACGGACCGACATGCAACGGCACAACGATGCTCAGCCCGTATGGTGCTCCCTTGTAGCCTTCTGTCAGGTAGATCGGTGCTGGCGATTGACCTGATTCCGGGACCACCAATGGGTAGGGGCCGGGACCGGCCTCAACGACGGTATGCCCAATCTGCGACGCGGACGAGCACGTACCCGCATTCGCCTGTGCTTCAGCGCAGAGCGGGACGTTGCCGATCATTCCCAACAGTCCCTCGGGTGTCTTGAACTGGAGGTTCGACACTCGCTGTTGATCGTCCGGCCTGGTCAACAGCAATGAGAAGTCGGTGAACCCACCGGCCTGATCGGTTGTGGATCCAGCGATCATCGACGGGGTGAACGACGACGGCGAGGAAGGACAGGCACCGCCACCGGTACCGGCGGTGATCTGGAAGCTGCTGTGCGGGAACAGGTCTTCCACCGCCGGACTGCTCCATGCCGTGAAATCGCTTGTGGAGGTGTATGACCCACAATGCACCGGGGTCGACAATGCCGCCTGAGCCCCGCCGCTGAACGACAGTTTGAAGTCCGTGAACGGCAACTCCGGCGTATCGCTGAACGTCGTCACCAACTGGCCAGTCTGTTCGTTCAGATGAACGTCACCCACAATCTTGGCGAATACTCCTTCGCCGTTAGCTGTCACCAGCAACCGGATATGAGGCGGCTCGGAAGGCATCACGTACACGTTGCCCTTCAACGGTTTGTTCAAGAGCGGTGTTTCTATTTCATCGGTGCCTACTTGAGATGAGTTGGGGCAGTGTGCGGGACCGTTGTCTTCCTTTCCTTCGGCCTTTTCGGCTTCGGTGGTCAGGCCGTCTTCTGCTGGACCGCACTCGCCCAGCCCGGCGGCTTGACCGGGATTGATAGCCACGCCTGCAGGCAACGCCACGGTCGTGTCCTTGATGTTCGACGTCGCGAGGCTGTCGGCGTCAGACAGGCCTTCCTGCGGCGCTTTCACATCGACAGTCAAACCCGCCGGCGTGTCCGCGAACGACGTATCCGGCGCGATATTCAGTTGGGTGTTGAAACCAAGATGTTCACAACCGGTGAACCCAGTCGACACACCATTCTGATCGTGAATCTCAACTGTTTCTTTGGATGTAGGCAGGCTGGAGTTCCAACTGTCGGCCGTGAGCCCCAACGTCTGCGGTCCTTCGCACGAAGTCGGCAACGTCAACAGGGGCCTAGGCTTAGCACTCCCCGCCGGCAAGCCACAAGTCGAGCTCACGCATCGTTCGTGGTCGTGACTTTCTTCGTCTGGTACCCCCCAGAACGTGATGCTGTTGAACACGATCTGGTGGGAGAGATTACGCACAGCACCGGTGATCCCATAATCAGAACCACTGCGAACACCAGTGTCGACCAGGATCAGAGATCCCGCGAATTGAAACCCGAACTCGGCAGGCTCACCCGGCGGTGGCACGAGGTTATACACGGGAATTCGCACCCCCCAATCCGCGTTACCCCTTTCGCCTTCGGGGTTGACGGAAGGCCTGTCCGTACCGACCTGCGTATCGGCCGGACACTCGCTCCCTATGCCCAGGATGAACTGTTGTCGCGAGCATTGCGGCACCGCATGCGGATCGCCAACGAGACCAGGCGGCAACTTGAGCGATATTTCACGCAACGGCCCACCCGCCGAGAAGTAGCCGCCGGCGTTGTTGAGGGCGAAGTTGAGCGTCATCTCATACGGATGTGACCCCGCCTGTGTATCGGTTGTGCCATCGGCATTTCCGAACCATCCATCGAATTGGCCCGCGAGACCAAACCCGGGCTCAGTCGAGCCGATCGTCAGATCAGACGTACGTTCAGAAGAACTGGGCGCCCCACCACCACTAACAGTCACACGGTTAGTCACAGTACCTGGAGAACCGACGACATTCACCTTGATACCGATACGCCCCGCAAAACCAGATTCCATCGGCCGTTCGATACCCCCGGCGCCAGGTCCCGTATGACACGTCACGACAGTAGTGCCGGAGCAATCCCACACTCGCAACTGCTCCAACCCCAGATCGGCTTCGTTTTCTTCGTAGTATTCAACGATTTCTTTGTTTACTTCACCGAAGTTTTCAATCGCACCGGCTTCGGTCGCTTCCAGCCCCGGAGGCAGCGTGTCGGTTACGGTGACAGGACCTGTGGTCGAGCCCGCACCGGTGTTGAAGACCTGTACCACGACAACCCCTTTGCCACCCGGCTTCAGGTTCGTCGGATACACGCGCGTGTTCGACTCCCAGCCCGGCTTCGCTTCGAGCGCCAACGCAGTACAAGTCAGCGCCAAAAACGCCGATATCGCCACCAGCGCGATCAGGAATCCCCGCTTGAAAGAGCGCTTGCTCATGACCGTCCCCCCTTTGCACCCGAACGCATACGAGCAGACTTACGCGCCCTCTTCATTTATCTTTTTAGACTTGTCGGTGGTCCGTCTCCCGGACCTCTTCTTCGCCTTCTTCGGCTTCGCTTTCTTCTTTGGCTCCGCCTTCGATTTCACGACATTTTCAGTCGGAGAGAAATTACCGACACCCGCGAACGTCACACTCGACGGAGTCGCGAAGATCGGCGGAGCACTCGGCACACCCTGACAGCCACTACCAGTACACGCCGGCGGCGAGGGCGGCGGACCACCACCAACCCGCACGTCATACACATCGTACAGCTCGTTCTGATCGGCGCTCAACAATTGCGCACGCGTGCTGACGAACACATCATTACCACTGACACTCGCATCAATAAAATAAGAACTATCGATGCTCGTGCCTTCCGAGAGGACATAGAGACAGCCTTCGAGTTGAGTGCAGTCACCGACTCCCGGCCGCTCCCACTCATACGCATCCAACTGCCCGTTGGTGTCCTGCGGGACAAGCCCCGCAAGACTGTCGAAGAACACACGACTGCCATCCTTCGAAATCCACCTAGTCCGATAGGCACCCCAGTTACTGGTGTCAGGCAACAATCCCCTCGTGCCGCCAGCCGTACAACCCAAACAGTACAAAGAACCAGTGTCCGCACTAAAAACGTAGATGTTCGCGAGGCCGGGATGGAAGGCTTCTTCTTCGTCGTAGACGATACTCCGTCCGCTTGGGGCCACCTCGCCGGTGATTCCTTCGGCGTGCGCGATCGTCGTGGTGACTCCGTCATGCCACAACTCGAGCTCGTGACCCGTCGTTACGAAATAAACGTATTTGCCGTCGTCGCTCGCACCGACCACTCTTTCGACCGGGACGCCAGGCGTCAGATCGACCGTGTTAGCACCCGCCAGTTCGTACTCGTACAGATCACCATTGGTATAGAACACAACTGAGCCACCGCTAGACGCTGTCTGGTATTCACCGGCCGAGCTGATTTCCACCGTGCTCGTACCGTTCTCGCGCACGTAAATATGACCAGTGGTGAGATCCGTCCAGAAGATCCGCGACCCATCTTCAGAGACGACATGGCTGATACCTTCAACCCGGCGACGGGGGTGCTGTTTTATGCCGCTGCCGAACGCGGCATTGGCGTGCGTCGACCCGTCAGGCAACACATTGACTAGCCGCAACTGCCCGTTGAAGTTTTCATACAGGTTATTCTTGCTGGCGAAGGAGGCTTCAGGACCGCCTTCGGCCGCCGGACGACCTTCAGAAGCACCAGTCAAAGCATCGTTGACGGAGAACAGAGTATGCGTTAGGTCGCTCGACGCACCCGCAAAAATAATATTGTGTTCTATGACGAGGAAGGTCCCAGGGCCGATTCCTTCAGCCGTTTTGAATTCTCTGGGGCTTCGGTACGGCGGCTTGACGGTGAACAGAGGCGTAAAACCACCACCTTCGGTCTTAGTCGAATACAGCACATCAAAAAGTCCGTAGCGTTCGGGCAGAGCTTCTCCGTAGCCCGGCGCCGTGGAGGACAACGGCACCGACGACATCAAGAAGCCGACCGAGAGGTCACTGGAGAAATCCTCATATAGAATTTCTTCGGCAGCTTCCGGATTGAGAGTCACACCGGGATCTTCCGGCGTGATGTTCGTCTGCTTCCATTCCCCGTCCGGCAGACGAGTGCCGAGATACTCGTTACCGGCGTTGGAACCCTGCGATTCGTTGCCGCCGACAGTCGGGCCGCCCACAAAAGCGATACGGTTGCCATCCGCGGCGGCTTGGAAATGGAGTTCGGTTTGCGTCCCCGTAAAATTGACGGGCGCCTGCGGTTGGTAGACCTCGCTGCCGTAGTTTTCTTGGGGTGTCACCAACTCGTACGCGCTCCCGTCAGGCAGCGCGGCCTGAGCGGCCGCGACGAGCCCTCCACTCGAGCACGCCGCGCACAACGCAACAGCGATCGATACCCACCGCCTGTGAGCACTCATCGAACCCTCCCCTTCTCGGGCAGCCGCATATGCGCGCCCTGTCGAAAGACACCAACATGACGCGCGCCCACACACGGACGCCAAGAATCAACCGTCGGCACACAACCAACGGCACACGAGGCCCCACACGCACATCTCGCGCACGAGTGACCTGTCCGAGCCCCAGGCTCGGCCGGCCGCGCAACGCTGCCGCGGCGAGAAGACCTAGCGGCTAGACGCCGGCTCGGCCAGAGAGAGAGAGAGAGAGAGAGAGACGCGTCAGCGACGCTGACGCGTCCTATAACGGACCCGCCGGTAACACACGGACTCTCAAACACATGATCCCCAAATGAATGCACGCGAAAAACAACTCCCTCTCAAAAGTGCGACCCGGTCCCTCTCCCAAAGGTCCCCGTCAAACGTTTCAAAAGCCGCCGGCCACGAAGACCGACCCTTACCTGACCTTATGTTTGTGCCCTCAACCGGCCTACCCCGATCTGGGTGGGCCACTGCCGTCTGGCAGGAGAGCTACTAGTTGTTTATACACGAGCCACGAACTCATGTCAACCCTTACTTGTCTAAAAGATCCGCGAGCGGCCCAAATGGCCTAGATGAACGGCGATGTTGCGAACGCTCTCCGCTCCTGCATCCAGCCCATCGGCCAGCGCGTCAGCGTTCAGCTACCGGCAAGCGCCGCCTGCACCGCCTCGCCGCGTTGGGTGAGTGTCCAGGCGTTGGCCTCGCCCTTGACCCGTCCCTCCCCACCGTTTTCGATCAGGCCGGCGCGCTCCAGGCGGGTTAGTAGGCGCGACATCTGGCCGTCGTCAGAGACGCCGGAGCTGTTGGCGACGAAGCGATTGAACGCACCGGCGTTGACGGCGATCGTGGCGAGCACCCGCGCGGTGCGGTAGGTGAAGCGGATCGAGAGGTCCTTGAAGGGGTCCTTGATCGTACCGTTGTGTGTGCCCCTGGCCTTCGGGGAGGGACGCGTGAGCTCGCGGCGAGCGGCCGCGGAGCCGAGGTAGGGGTGGACGATCATCGCCATCAATGCGCCCGACAGATCACTCAACGGAGGACGCGGGCCAGCCCCGGGTGCTTCTAGCAGACGCGTGTGCAGCACAGACAAAGCGCCACCGACCACTCCCTGTCCCGTCAGCGGCGGCGGCTCGCTACCGGGCTTAGCCTCGCCGCGTCCCTGCTCGACAGCGTCGACAAGGACCGAGACGGTACGCGCGCGGTGCTCCATCACGCTCGGCCCAGCCTTGAGCGTCTCGACCACGCACACACGCGCAGCGGCCGGCTCAGCATCCAGCTGCTCCAACAGCACGGTTAGCGCGCCACGAGTCCGCTCGCGCCAGCTCCCCTCCCCTTCCCACGCGACGAGGACGGGTTCGGCGATCCGCTCCACGGCCGCGTCAAACGCGCCAAGGAGGCACTCGTCGCGATCGTGGAAGATCTCATAGAACGTGCGCCGCGATACACCGGCACGCTTGCACACACGCCCGATGCTCGCATCTTCATAGCCATGCTCGGCAAGCACTTCGCTCATCGCCAACAGCAAACGCCGACGCTGCATCTCCTCGACATGACCACCCTCACGAGCAGCCACGCCGGAAGACGCCAGGCCGCTCGCGGGGCGGGCCCTGCCCTTGAGGCTCATCTCATTTATTTTGGGTCTTGTTGTTGTGAGCACTGGTTTGCTTGTGCTTCTTGGTCTTCTTTGTTTTGGTGGTCTTGTGCTTAGAGCAGCCGGTGACTGTGATCGGTGTGTTCTGCTTGAGCACGGCACCGTTTTGGCCTGTGAAGGCGGTGGGCATCAATAGTTTCTTCGCACAGAGGTTCCCGTTCGCGGCCAATGCTGAGAATGGGCCTTGGGGTAGCTTCAGCTCGAAACTGGTGATCGGGACATCCGGCACCTGACGAAACGTGCTGCTCGTGATGCCCGCTTTGCTGATGAACGTTTCGCCATGCAAGTCCACGGTAACGCCGTAGCCCTGCAGCACGATCACTAGTTCGGGGAACTTCGCACCACCATAAGACACGAAATACGCCGGACCAGTCAAGGTGACCGGCAACACCGGCGTGATCGCTGTCGCTGTCCCAACCTTCGAATCCGCCGGACAAGACGCCGGGTTAGTTTCAAACGTCGCTGAGGGGCAAGCCTTCTGTAGCGTCGTCAACCTCGACGGTAGTTGCTTTGGCAGGTCTACCTTGATGCTTTTCACGTTGGACTGTATCGACGCTTGATTATCAGGGAACGGACCGTTCGGATAAATGATCTTCGCGTCTAGGCTCGCGCCATTCTTCCTAGAGGTCTTCCCGCTCGTCGAGACCTTGAAATCAGGCTTGAACGTCAAGCTCTTACACGACCCCATCTGGAAGTGCGTACTGATGGGCACCGCCGCTCCTTCTGTGCCTGCCGCGGTACCGGAGAAGCTCTGTGGCTCACAACCTGTCGGGTTGAACATGAACCCAGGCTTGTCTATCACCGCGTTGATCGCACGCAGATCGGCAGGAACACCAGCAATGATCTGCGGCAACTGATCGGTAGTGACCGTTAGTTCAGTCGTCCTTGGGTCTACTTCGATCTTCGCCCGCACAATCTGTGTGGGCAACACAAACGGTCCAACGTGCAACGGCACCACGATACTCAACCCGTATGGTGCGCCCTTATACCCTTCGGTCAAATAGATCGGTGCTGATGGTTGACCCGGTTCCGGGACCACCAACGGATACGGGCCAGGACCAGCCTCAACAACCGTATGCCCGATCTGTGACGCCGCAGAACAAGTCCCAGTATTCGCCTGTGCTTCGGGACAGAGCGGAACACTGCTGATCATCCCCAACAGACCCTCGGGAGTCTTGAACTGAAGGTTCGATACCCGCTGCTGATCGTCAGGACGGGTCAACAACAATGAGAAGTCCGTGAACCCACCAGCCTGATCCGTGGTCGACCCGGCGATCATCGACGGGTTGAACGGCAACGGCGAGGAAGGACAAGCAGCACCATTGGTACCGGCAGTGATCTGGAAACTGCTATGCGGGAACAGGTCTTCTACCAGCGGGGTGCTCCAAGGCGTGAAGTCGCTCGTGGTCGTATATGTCCCGCAACGCGTCGGTGTGGACAATGCCGCCTGAGCTCCACCACTGAACGACAGTTTGAAATCAGTGAACGGCAACTCAGGGGTATTGCTGAACGTCGTGACGAGCTGGCCAGTCTGTTCGTTGAGATGCACATCACCGACGAGCTTGAGGAACACTCCTTCGCCTTCGGCGGTCACCAACAACTGTACGTGCGGCGGGTTCGACGGCATTATGTAGACGTTGCCTTTCAGCGGTTTACTCAACAGCGGTGTTTCTATTTCATCGGTACCGACATGAGACGCGTTTGGACAATGCGACGGACCATTATCTTCACGGCCTTCGGCCTTTTCAGCTTCAGTAGTCAAACCGTCTTCGCCTGGACCACACGCATCCAGACCCGCCGCTTGACCCGGATTGATAGCGACACCTTCAGGCAACGCCACAGTCGTATCCTTGATATTCGATATCGCAACACCACCGGCATTAGTCAAGTTTTCCTGTGGCACTTTTATGTCGACAGTCAAACCAGCGGGCGTATCCGCGAACGACGTGTCCGGAGCGATATTCAACTGGGTGTTGAAACCAAGGTGTTCACAACCAGTGAACCCAGTCGGCACACCATCCTGATCGTGAAACTCAAACGATTCTTTGGCCGGCGCCAAGCTCGAATTCCAACTGTTGATCGTGAGTTCGGCGGCCTGCGGACCTTCACACGAAGTCGGCAACGTCAGCAGCGGCTTGGGCACGACCGTTCCCCCAGAGTAGCCACAACTCCCGCCATTTATTTCGTTGACGCGTCCGCAGCGTTCGAAATCGTGTGCCGATTCGGTGGGCATACCCCAAAACGTGATGCTGTTGAACACAGGCTGTTCTGGGAGGTTGCGCACGGTGCCCGTGATCCCGTAATCGGAGCCGCTGCGAACACCGAAATCGATCAGAATGTTACTTCCAGAGAAGTTGAACCCGAACTCCGCAGGCTCCCCCGGGGGCGGCACCAGATTGTACACGGGAAACCGCGGTGCCCAGTCCGCGCCGCCTTCTTCGCCTTTGGGGCCGACCGACGGTCTGTCAATACCAATCTGCGTGTCGGGCGGGCACCCACCTTCGGGGTCCGTGATGAACTGCTGGCGCGTGCACTGCGGCACAGCATGCGGATCGCCGATGATGCCAGGCGGCAACTTGATCGCCAGGTCACGCGGCGGACCACCCGCCGGTTTTGTGCCGCCGGCATTGTTGATCGCGAAGTTGAGCGTCAGCTCATACGGGTGCGATCCCGCCTGCGTATCCGGCGTGCCGTCGGCGTTTGTGAACCATCCATCGAACTGGCCGGCAAGACCAAACCCGGCAGGATCCGGACTGATCGTCAGATCAGAAGTACGTTCAGAAGCACTGGACGCTCCCCCACCACTGACACTCACTCGATTCGTCACAGCGCCAGGAGAGCCCACGACGTTCACCTTGATCCCGATACGCCCGGCAAAACCCGGGTGGATCGGCCGTTCGACACCCCCGGCCCCCGGCCCCGTATGACATGTCACGACAGTCGTGCCAGAACAATCCCATACACGCAACTGCTCAATGTTGGCGCCTTGCTGATCGCCCAGTTCTTCGTAGCCTTCGACGAGTTCGTTGCTGATCGCACCGAAGGGTTCGAGCGCGCCGGCTTCCGTCGCTTCCAGCCCCGCGGGCAAGGTATCGGTCACTGTGACAGGACTTGTGGTAGACCCCGCACCGGTGTTGAAGACCTGCACCTCGACGATTCCTTTGCCGCCCGGCTTCAAATGGGTTGGGTATACACGCGTGTTTGACTCCCAGCCCGGTTTCGCTTCGACCGCGGCGGCGTTGCCGGCAAACGCTGAGAACGCCAGCACCGCCACCAACGCGAACAACCCATGCTTGCGAGTGATCCTGCTCATGACCGTCCCCCCTTCGCACCCGAACGCTTTAGAGCAGCACTACGCGCGCTCTTGTTCGCCTTTTTGGATTTGCTAACGGACCGTTTCCTGGACTTCTTCTTGGTCTTCTTCTTCGGCTTCGCTTTCTTCTTCGGCTTGGCCTTCGCCTTGGCGACAGTTTCAGTCGAAGAGAAATTGCCGACACCGGCAAACGTCACGCTCGCCGGAGTCGCAAAGATCGGCGGAGCACTAGGCACACCCTGACAACCGGTACCCGTACAAGCCGGCGACGACGGCGCGGGACCACCATCCACCCTCACGTCATACAGATCGAACAAATCGTTCTGATCGGCGCCCACCAACTGCGCACGCGTGACGATGAAAACATCGTCGCCGCTGACGCTCGCATCAGCCAAATAAGAATGATCGACGCTGGTGCCTTCTGAGAGGAGATAGATACAGCCTTCGACCTCGGTGCAACCACCCGCCGCCGGTCGCTCCCACTCGTACACATCCAACTTCCCGTTGGTGTCCTGCGGTACAAGCCCCGCAAGACTGTCGAAGAACACATGACTGCCATCGTCAGAAATCCACCGGGTTTCGTAATCACCCCAACTGCTGGTGTCCGGCAGCGTTCCCCGGGTACCGCCCGCCGCACACCCCAAACAGTACACAGAACCAGTGTCCACGCTGAAAACGTAGATGTTCGTAGGGGAGGATGATTCTCCTTGCGTGTAGACGATGCTACGTCCGCTTGGCGCCACCTCGGCAGCGAAGGAGACTTCGGGATGAGCAGCGATCGGCGTCGTGGCTCCGTCGTGCCACAACTCCAGTTCATGGCTCGTCGTCATAAAGTAAACGTATTTGCCGTCTTCGCTTGCGCCGACCACCTTTTCTACCGGGACACCAGGAGTCAGATCGACCGTTTTAGCACTCGCCAATTCATACTCATACAGATCGCCATTGGTATAGAACACGACCGAGCCATCACTGGACGCCGTCTGGTATTCGCCAGCTGAGCTTATTTCCACAGTGCTCGTACCGTCCTCACGCACATAAATATGGCCGGTAGCGAGGTCCGTCCAGAAAATCCGCGACCCATCTTCAGAGATGACATGGTGGAATGTAAGGCCGCTACCGAATTCTGCATTGGCGTGCGTCGTACCGTCAGGCAACACATTGACCAGCCGCAACTGCCCGTCAGCGTCCTCGTACAGATTGTTCTCTTTGGCGAAACTGGCGCTTGCACCGCCTTCGGCCGCCGGACGACCTTCTGAGGCACCCGTCAAAGCGTCATTGGCCTCAAACAAAGCATGAGTCGGATCACTCGACACACCCGCAAAAACAAGATGGTGCGAGCGGGCAGGGGCGACAAATTCTCCGGCCGTCTGGAATTCTCTATAACTCCTGTACGGCGGCTTGGTGGTGAACAGAGGCGTATAACCACCACCACCTTCAGTCTTAGTCGAGTACAGCACGTCATAGAGTCCGCTGTATTCGGGCAGAGGTTCGCCGTAACCAGGCGCCGTCGAGGCCAACGGCACCAGCGACTCCAAGAAACCGACCGATAGATCACTGGAGAAATCCTCGTAGAACATCGTTTCGGCATATTCCGAGGAGAGACTCACACCCGGGACTTCCGGCGACAGGTCCGACTGCTTCCATTCACCGTCTGGCAAGCGGGTGCCGAGATACTCATTGCCTTTGTTGAAGCCTTGCGATTCATTGCCGCCAATGGTCGGGCCGCCCACGAAGGCGACACGATCGCCGTCCGCCGCCGCCTGGAAATGAAGCCCCGTCTTCGTCCCTACGTATTCGACGAAACTTTCAGACAAGAACGGCTGGTAGACCTCGCTGCCGTAGTTTTCCTGTGGCGTCACCAACTCGTACGCGCGCCCATCCGGCAGCCCAGCCTGAGCAGCCGCCACCAGCCCTCCACTGCAGCACGCCGCGCACAGCGCAACAGCGATCGATACCCACCGCCTGTGAGCACTCATCGAATCCTCCCCTTCTCGGGCAGCCGCGAACGCGCGCCCTGTCGAAAAACACCAACATGACGCGCGCCCACACACAGACGCCAAGAATCAACCGTCGACACACAACCAACGGCATACGAGCCACCACACGCGCATCTCGCGCGCAAGTGACCTATCCGAGCCCCAGGCTCGGCATACCGCGCGACGCTGCCGCGGCGAGAAGACCTAGCGGCTAGAAGCCAGCTCGGCCAGAGAGAGAGAGAGAGAGAGAGACGCGTCAGCGACGCTGACGCGTCCTATAACAGACCCGCCAAAAACACACGGACTCTCAAACACATGATCCCCAAACGAATGCACGCGAAAAACAACTCCCTCTCAGAAGTGACCCGGTCCCTCTCCCAAAGGTCCCCGTCAAAACGTTCAAAAACTGCCGGCCACGAAGACCGACCCTTACCTGACCTTATGTTTGTGCCCTCAACCGGCCCGCCCCGATCTGGGTGGGCCACCTGCCGTCTGGCAGGAGAGCTACTAGTTGTTTATACACGAGCCCCGAACTCATGTCAACCCTTACTTGTCTAAAAGATCCGCAAGCGGCCCGAATGGCCTAGGTGAACGGCGATGTTGCGAACGCTCTCCGCTCCTGCATCCGGCCCATCGGCCAGCGCGCGCGCCAGCGCGTCACGGTGGCCCTCGAAGCGCTCGCGCGCATACGGGGCCGCCAGGCCGCGCGAGACCATGAAGGCCCAGTCGCTCGCCTGCAGCGCCAAGAGCTCCCTCACGGCGGCTTGGCCGGCGGAGTGTCCGGCGGCAACCGTGCGCAGCTCCGCGGCGCGCGTCTGAAACGCGATGTCCGCCACCGCCGCCCCCGACCAGGTCGAGAGATCGCCGTCGGTGCCCCACGTGCTCGGCTCCCAGTCGGGGGCCCCGAGCGGCGCCGGGTCTTGCAAGGCCGCGGATTCATCGATACGTACGAGCGGCAATCCCTCTCTCTCACACTCCTCGACCACCGCCCGCAGCCAGGTGACGCCCTCGTACCACCAGTGCCCGAGCAACTCGGTGTCGAGCGCGCACACGACCAACCCGCCGCCGGGCAATGCGGTGCGAGGATCGTCCGTTTCGTTCGCAGCTCGTAGGCGCTGGATCGTGGCGGCCACGAACTCGCGTGCATGTTCGCGCGCGAGACCAAGCGCGAGGTCGTGCTCGTAGACGGAGCCGTCGTTGGCCCACGGGTTGTGGTGGTGGACGGTGTGGTGGTGGTAGTCGCGATAGCTGCCGTGCGCCGGGTAGCCCGCCCCGCTCCAAACGCGCGCGATCGTGGCGCGATCGATCGGCGCGAGCACCACGCCCGCCTCGCCCACGTAGGCGCGCAGGTGCTCGCGCGCGCCCAGCCCGAAGCGGCCAGTCAGCTCGACGCACGTCGCCCTCACACCCGCCTCCTCCAGCAACGGCTCCAGGTAGGAAGCGTGGGCGCACTCCGGCAGCCAGAAGCCTCCGTTCCAGGAGTCGAAGCGCGCGCGGTGGGAGTCCACGCCGGTCTGCACCTGGGCACGGATGCCGGCGTCAGTCGCGAGCAGCGGCAGGACCGCGTGGGTGGCGCTCGAGGTCCACTGGGCGTAGGGCGCGAACGCACCCAGCAGGTCTCCCCCGCGCTTGCGGAAACGGGCAAGCACGCTTTCGTACTCGCCCCAAGAGCGCTCCAGCTCGCGCGCGAGCGTCTCGAAGCCTTTCTCGCGCAGACCCTCGATGTCTTCGGCGTGCGTGCGCCTGCGCACCTCGTCGACGAACGCTTCGAAGCGCTCCCCCACGCCCGGCGCTTCCAGCTGGTCGCACAAGACGGGCGTCAACGACACGGTCAAGGGTGCGCCCTCGTCGAGCAGGTCAAGCAGAGGCAGGTAGCTGCCAGCGATCGCCTCCCACAGCCACTCCTCGCCGAACGGCCAGGTGCCAAAGCCCTCCACGTAGGGCATGTGCGTGTGCAGGACGATCGCCAGCTCGCCCCGGGGCCGGCTACGTGCCACCCGCACGGCGTCCTTCTGCGATCCACCGTGCGAAGAGTGGATCGGTAAAGCGTGCGCTTCCGGCGCCGGGTTCTGTTAGATCTCCAGCCGCGACCAGACTGTCGCGCGAGGACAGGGCCGAGGCCTTGCCGATCTGATGCTTTTGCAGCGTCGCCCGCGCCGTGAGCGGGTCACCGGTCGCGATGATCTCGAGCACCCGACGCTCGTTCGGTGTGAGCGCATCCCACCCTCTCTGGAACGCCTCGTGGAGCTCGCTCAATGTCGCGGCAACCACAACAAGCCAGGTCTGCTCATCCGCTTCCTCCCCCCGGGCGGTGACTTGCCAAAGGTGGTGAGCGAGCAACATCGCTCGCTGTGGATGCCCGGCACAGGCATCGAGCAACAGCTCGAGCGCGGGACCGGGATCCCGGCCGCCGGCAACAAAGCGGGCGACGATGTACTCGCCGAGAGCTTCCGCCGGGAGTGGATGCAGTGTGAGCGGTCGTGCAAAGCCGTACAGCGGGCGAGCCCGGTCATCGAAAAGACCGGCCATCATCGATGGATGAGATCCGGCAAAGACATAACTGGCGCAATCGCCGTGATGCTGGACGCGAGAGCGGATCAACGTGTCAACGCCGGTTCCCGCGCTCATGACGTCCTGAAACTCGTCAAAGACGACCACAGTGCGGACACCATCGCGCTCGAAGGTGCGCGCAGGCAGCTCCAGCATTGCGAGCAGTCGGCGCTCGGCGTCCGTCTCGGGCGGCGCAGAGGAGACCTGTAGACCGGCGATCCCAGGAGCGCCCACGCCGGCGCTCGGCCGCAGAGTTCGCAGGATGCTGCGCACGCGGCGCTGGACCTCGCCGCGCAGACAGTGGTCATAGGCGTCTTCGATGCGCAAAGACACCTGCTCGAGTGTCACGACTCCGTAGAGATCGACATACACCGTGTGCAAGCCGGCCCGATGTTCGACGATGTCGAGTGTGCGCTTGGCGATCGTGGTCTTGCCATAGCGTCGCGGAGCGGTCAGCCTCACCGCATGACCGCTTTCGGCGTAGCTCGTGAGCTGTTCCAGCTCGACATCGCGATCGACGATGTCCTCCATCCCTACCGGACGCTCGGTTATGAACGGGTTTGTGTCAAGACTCATAAGGTATACAAGCAGTATACCGAGAAGGACTATCTAGAGCATACCTACTTGGTATGTTCGCGATATACCTAGTGTCCAGGGCTGATTGGTCTGACTTGTTGACGTCGCAATAGTCCATTTCGCGATATACAACCTTTTTACGGTCGACAAACCGCTACAAAGTCGAGCGCCATGTCGAGGTTCGCCTCGCCCGCCGCCCGCAGCGCGAAGTCGCTCGCCGCGATCGCGGGCGTGAACCAGTCGTAGAACGGTTTGGTCAGCTTCAGGCGCGGATGGACAGAGTCCCAGCCGAGCTTCAAAGCAAGCGCGTGGAGGCGCAGCTTGCGGGCGTGAAACAGGCCATACATCTCGACCTGGGCGAACGTGTCACGGCACAGCATCTCGAATTCCTCGCTTCTGTACTCGTGCACGTGCCAAGGGTTGTCCGAGCGCTCGGCTCCCTTGGGCGCCAGAGTGAGGACGTTGGGCGTGGACACGAACACGACGCCGTGGGTCCCCACCAGCGACTTGAAGTGCCTTAGCACCGCCGAGGGGTCCTGGAGGTGCTCGATCGTCTGCAAAAACACGACCGCGTCAGCCGGCTCTGGGAACGTCTCGACCAAGTCCCTCGCGAAGCGCAGGTTGGGGCGGGTGTAGCGCAGCCGGGCGTGCTCGTGGGCCTCGGGGTTGGCGTCCACGCCGACAACCGAAGCAGCCCTATGGGCAAGCACATCCGACCCGTAGCCCTCGCCGCAGGCCATGTCAATCGCGCGCAAGCCCCGCACACGGGCGGCGATCCACTCGTACACCGCGAGATGGCGGCGAAACCAATAGTTCTCCTCGGGCACGTCCGGCAGCGTGCGCTCGCCCGTGAGCGCGAGCGGGGGCACACCTTCGGGCTGGTTGCGCTGCTCATAGAGAGACACGGACAAGCGCGCGAGTATATGGTCCCGGCCATGACACCGACTTTGGATGCGGAGGAGATCCGCGACGTCAACACCCGCTACCACGACGTGGCGGCCAACCACTACGACGCCAAGTGGGGCATCGACTTCGGCGATGTCGGCCAAGCGCAGGTCACCTCCAAGGTACGCAAGGCCTTGGGACTTGGATCGACGACCCACCCACCCCGCTTCGAGCGCTCCTTGGAGATCGGCTCGGGCACCGGCTACTTCACGCTCAACCTGATGCTCGCGGGCACGATCGGAGAGGCGACCTGCACCGACATCTCCCCCGGAATGTTGTCCGCCCTCAGCGCCAACGCGGAGCGGTTGGGCTTGGACGTGACGACCGTGCCCACCGACGCCGAGCGGTTGCCCTTCGAGGACGAGAGCTTCGACCTGGTGATCGGCCACGCGATCCTGCACCATATCCCCGACCTGGCTCAGGCCTTCCGCGAGTTCGCACGGGTCTTGGCGCCTGGCGGAACGGTCCTGTTCGCGGGCGAGCCCTCGCGCTACGGCGACCGCTTGGCGACCGTGCCCAAGCGCGCCGCCGGTGCGGCGGCGCCCCTGTGGCGACGGGCGATCCGCGCCCGCCCCGCCCCACCGGCCGACGGCGGCGCGCCCGAGGCGTCGCTCGAGGGTTTCGTGGACGTGCACGCCTTCTCCCCGGGCGAACTCTCGACGTTGGCGCGCGACGCGGGCTTCGAGGACATCCGCGTCACGGGCGAGGAGCTGTTGGCCAACTGGTTCGGTTGGACCAACCGCACCTTGGAGGCCACCGCCCACCCCGAAGACGTGCCCTGGGGCTGGCGCAACTACGCCTATCGCGGCTACTTGGCGCTGCAGAAGGTGGACCGCACGCTGCTGGAGTCGCGCCTACCGGCGGCGATGTTCTACAACCTGATCGTGGCGGCGCGCAAGCCGTAACGTCAACTTCTCGTGTCCCACCTCCCAATGCCTGTCGGATAAGGGAGATATGGACAGAGTAATCGGAGATCCCGTAGGGGGTGTACCACCCGTACGGTACACTCGCTTGGTGCCGTCGACGAAGCCCCGGATACAGGTCACACTCGACGCAGAGCTCACCGCCGCGTTGGCGGAGTTCGGTGGCACCGGCACCGAGTCGCGCTCGCGCACTGTGCGCGATCTCGCGCTGCGTGGCGCGGAGGCGTTCCGTGCCGAGCGAGACGCACGGCGCGAAGCCCACGAGCATCTGCGTCGCATCGCCACCGGCGAGGATGACCGCTACGACTTCAGTATCTCCGAGCAGTTGCATGCCGCGCGCTGAGCCTTACGGTTCGGGCGAAACGCTCGTCTTCGACACTTCGGCCTGGAACCGCCAAGGCAACCCAAACGTGCTTAGTCGTTGGCTCGCCACCGAGGAAGCTGACCTGCTTGCCATTTGTCCCGTCGTGGCACTCGAGCTGTTCGCGACAGCTCCCGACCAAGAGGCATTCGCCGATCTCGATCGGACCCTGGCGGCGCTACCAGCGGCCCATGTCACGCCCGGCGCCGGTACAGCGGCCATCGGCGCCTCACGTGAGCTGCGCGGCGCGCGACGCCTCCCTGCCACGGACTATCTGATAGCCGCCGCGGCGGCCGAGCGCGGCGCAGGCGTACTGCACTACGACCGCCATTTCGACACCCTCTGCCGGGCGCTCGGGATCGAGAGCGTGTGGATCGCCGAGCCCGGTTCAATCGACTGAGGCGGTGGACCTTGCCGCCGGCGCGCATGCCTCTGTTTCGAGGCACCCGCCCACTCAAGCGCTGGCGCTATGTGGGGGTATTCGACGAGCGGGTCATGATTTGCGCGGCCTCGATCCAAGTCGGGCCGGCTCGGCAAACGTTTTGGGGGATTTACGAGCGTGCCGGTGTCGCGCCGGGCGGCGGCACGACGATCGAACGCACACGCATGATCCCGAGGCGGGGCGCGCTGGACTTGACACCCGGGAGCCTGCGCATCCGCGACGACGAGGTCTCACTCGAGCTCACACTCGAAGAAGACGACGGCATCGAAGCGACTTGCCCTAACGGCGATGCCTACGTGTGGACGCGCAAGCAGGCCGGGAAACGCGCTCACGGCACGCTCGCGCTTGGTGCTCGTACGCCGGTGGAGATCGACGCGCTTGCCGTGATCGACGACACCGCCGGCTACCACGCGCGCGTGACCGAGTGGTGGTGGGCTGCCGGGTCGGCTCTGGGCCCAACGGGGAGCCGCTCGCTTTCAACCTGGTACAGGGTGTCAACGACCCGCCGTCAGGTAGCGAGCGAGCCGTGTGGGTGGCGGGCGTGGCCCACGAGGTGGCGCCGGTTAGCTTCTCTGCCGACCTGACCGCGATCGCCTCAGGCGACGGTTCGCGCCTGGTCTTCGCCCCGGAGGCCGAGCGCCGCCGCAGCGAGAACCTGGGGCTCGTGCGCAGCGACTACAGAGCGCCTTTCGGCACCTTCAGCGGCATGTTGCCGGGCGGCATTCCGCTGGCCCATGCGCTTGGCGTGGTCGAGCACCACCGCGCCCGCTGGTAGCCGCCACGCACCCCGGAATCGAAGTGAGCGAAGTCGAGGCCCCGAGGTCGTCAGGCGGACGGTCCCGGCGGTGCGCACTCAAGGCCGCCGCATACGGTCTCGACGACCATCTGCTTGGCCCGCTCGAACTCCTCCTCGCCCTGGGGCAGCAGGCCGAAGATCCAGCCGGTCAGGACCTGCTCGATCGCGCCGTAGAAGGTCATCGCGGCAAACTCGGCGTCGATCTCCTGCTTGAAGACGCCTTCGCGCTGGGCCTTGGTGACGATCTCGCCGATCAGGCGATAGGCCTCGCGGATCTGGCCGAGATGGGTCTGACCAAAGGAGTTGGCCGCGCGCGTGACCTCGACGATAATCACCTTCATCATGTCCGGGTCGTGGCGATAGCTGTCGACGATGAACGAGGCGATCGCCCCCAGCTTCTCGCGCACCGGCTTGGGCTCGCGGTCGACCTCGCGGATCATCTCAAGCATCACGCCCCAGCGCTCGAGAAAGAGCGTGCTGAGGACGTCGTCCTTGGAGGGGAAGTAGTGGTAGAGCAGGCCGTAGGCCACGCCGGCCTCGTCGGCGATGTCGGACACGCGGCAGGCGTGAAAGCCCTGGCGCGCGAAGACGCGCACGGCCGCGTCGAGGATCGCGCGACGGCGGTCGGGCACGGCCTTGGCGCGGGTCGAACTCACGCGTACACCTCCGGACGACGATGCTCCAGCAGCGGTATGCGCTTGCGGATGTCGTCCTGGTGGGCGTAGTCAAGCTCGGCGGCGATGTACCCGGGCGTCTCGCCGTCGGCTTGCGCGAGCACCGTCCCCCAGGGATCGACGATCATCGAGCAGCCACCCGAGTGGTGGCCGCCGGGGTGTTGGCCAACCTGGTTGGCGGCCACCATGAACACTTGGTTCTCGATCGCCCTGGCGCGCACGAGCGGCTTCCAGTTATCGCGCGTCGTCGGCAGCGTGAAGGCGGCGGGGAGCGAGACGATGCGTGCGCCGCGCAGCGCGAGCACGCGGAACAGCTCGGGGAAGCGCAGGTCGTAGCAGATCGCCATGCCCAGGTTGGAGCCGTCGGCCAGAACGCTTGAGACGACCTCCTCGCCGGCCTCGTCGGTGTCTGACTCGCAGTAGCGCTTGCCCTCTACCTCCACGTCGAACATGTGCAGCTTGCGATAGACCGCCTTGATCTCACCGTCGGGGCCGACATGGATGCTCGCATTCCCCAACTTCTCGCGGCCCTCGACGCGCTCGGCAATCGAGCCCGCCACAAGATCGAGCTTCAGCTCGGCCGCCGTCTGGCGTGCCCACGCGATTGCGGACCCGTCAAGCGTCTGAGCGCCGCTACGTAGGTCTTCGGAGCTGCCCATGACCGTCCACTTCTCGGGCAGCACGATCAACTTGGCCCCATCCGCGGCAGCCGCCCGCACATACGTGTTGGCGGCGGCGATGTTCGCCTCCACGTCCGAGCCCGAGTTGAGCTGCACGGCGGCAGCCTTCATACGCCTCCTCCGCCCGAGCATCCCCTGGCACCATTACGGGGCACCGCCACGCGCCGCGTGGGGATGCCGATATATGGATGGATTGACTGATCAGTCAATCTGCGAAGGATAGCGCCGAAAGACCCGATCAGCCTAGAAACGAGGCTTGGTTGGCACCATCGGGTGCACCCGCCACCGCGCCCTGCCCCAGCAGCTCTGCCACCTGCTCGTCGCTGTAGCCCGCCGCGCGCAGCACCTGCTCGGTGTGCTCGCCCAGACCTGGCCCCGGCAGGCGGTTGTGCTCGCCGGGAGTCCGATCGAGCTTGACGGGGATTCCGAGCTGACGGACGCCATCCGGCACGCCGGGCTGGTCAAGTGTGACCACCATCTCCCGCTCGCCCACCAAATCGGAGGCGAGCGCCTCGTCGACGTCCAAGACCGGCTCCAGGCAGCAGTCGTGCTCAGTGGCGAACTGAGTCCACTGCGCGCGCGTACGCCCCTTGAAAACCTCGACGACCTGGGCGTGCGCGTCAGAGTCCGGTTTCTCGAATTGCTGCTCGATCAAGTCCTCGCGCTCGACGCCGCGGCACCAGGCCTGCCAGAACTTGGGCTCCAAAGCTCCCAACGTGACCCAGCCATCAGCGCACTCGTAAGGGCGGTAACAGACGACCGAGCCTGCCAGCATCTGCTCGCCCCGACGGGGGACGACGCCGTCAGCGAAATACTGGCCGGCGACCATCGCCAGCCAGGAGAGCGCGCCGTCGGCCATTGACACGTCGACCATTTGGCCCTCGCCTGATCCGGCTCTGGCGGCCGAGGAGTCTCCACCCCTTGCGGGGGTGCCGTCGCGCTCGCGCAGCGCCGCCAGGATCCCGAACGCCGCCATCAATGCCCCGCCGCCGAGATCGGCGATCTGACCGGCGGCTTGCACGGGCGGCCCATCCTTCTCGCCAGAGAGACCGAGCAGGCCGATCAAGCCCAAGTAGTTCATGTCATGGCCGGAGGCGTTGCGCTTAGGCCCGGTCTGGCCGTAGCCGGTGATCGCGCAGTAGACGATGCCCGGGTTGACTTCGCGCATGCGCTCGTAACCGACACCAAGCCGATCGAGTACACCCGGGCGGAACGACTCCAAAACGACGTCGTATTCGCGCACGAGCCGCAGCAATACCTCGCGGCCCGCCTCGTTCTTGAGGTCGATCCGGATCGAGCGCTTGTTGCGATTCAAAGACAGGAACAGCGAGGACTTGGCGCTGTCCTCGGCGCCCTCGTAATAGGGAGACGCCCAGCGGATGTAGTCGCCGGCGCCAGTGTCCTCCACCTTCAAGACATCGGCGCCGAAGTCGGCCAGCAGCAGCGAACAGAAGCCGCCCGGCAGCAGACGCGACAGATCCAGAACGCGGATGCCCTCTAGCGGCAAGCTCATTACGCGCTCCACAACGCGGAAGGCCAGTACCCCGCGCCGGCCATCAGGCGATGCCCAGCAGGCCGCGCGCCTCGGCGACCGTGGCCGGACGCCGACCGACGTCTTCGGTCATCTTGCGTGCCTGGGCGATCAGGTCGCCGTTGGAGCGTGCCATCGTGCCGTCGGGCAGGTACAGGTTGTCCTCGACGCCGGCCCTGATCGAGCCGCCGAGCGTGAGCGCGGTGGCGATCAAAGTCCACTGGTCGCGGGAGATGCCGATCACCCCCCAGTGATGTTTGACGTGCCCACCCCCGGGGACATCACCGATGTTGTCGACCATTGCCGCCAGGTTGCGCGGCGTCGGCGGTACGCCGCCGATCACCCCCATCACACAGTCCACGTGCAAAGGCGCCTTCAGGACGCCCATGTCCACCAAGGGCGTCAACGAGCCGACGTGCCCGAGATCGAAGCACTCGTGCTCAGGCTTGATGTGAAGCTCGTTCATTGCCTGCAGCAGCTCGACGATCTCCTCGAAGGGGTTGTTGAAGACCATCTTGAACACGAACTCTTTGCGCGAGCGCGAGTACTTGGCGTAGTTCATCGAGCCCATATTCAGAGCTGCCACTTCAGGGCGACAGGCACGCAGGTACTCGACGCGCTTGGGGACCGGCACACCGATCGTGCCGGTCGAGTAGTTGATGATTACATCGTCCACGGCACCCCTGATCGCCTCGGTGATCGCAGAGAAGTCCTCGATCTCATAGGACGGTGTGCCGTCGGGTTTGCGGGCATGGATGTGAATCATCGAAGCACCCTCATCCACGGCCCGCTTGGCCTCGGCGCCGTACTCCTCTGGGGTGTAGGGGATCGCGGGACACTGCTCGCGGTTGGCGATCACACCCGAGATCGAGCAGGTGATGACTGCGGGATCGTCCAAGCTCATGAGGCCCTCCGTGGGTGTGGCATCGTGGGAATGGAAGTGGTTGCGCTCATACTGGTACGACTCCCGACTTCTTGTAGGGACGCTCGATCTTCTTGCCCTCGGCCAACTCCAAACCACGGCAGATCGTGAGTCGGGTCTCACGCGGGTCGATCACATCGTCGACTAGATCGTTGCCGGCGGCGATGTAGACGTCGAACATCTTTTTGAAGTTCTCGATCAGCTCGGCCTTCTTGGCCTCCGGGTCCTCTGCGGCGTCAACGGCCTTACGGAAAGCGATCTCAACGACTCCCTCGGCGCCCATGACCGAGATCTCGGCCGAAGGCCAGGCCACGATCAGGTCGGGCTCATACGCGCGCCCGCACATCACGTAATAGCCGGCGCCGTAGGCCTTACGCGTGATGACGGTGATCTTGGGGACAGTGGCGTTGGCTACCGCGTAGAGCATCTTGGCGCCATGGCGGATGATGCCTTCAGCCTCGACCTTCGTACCCACCATGAAACCGGGCACATCCTGGATGAACACCAAGGGAATCCCGAACGCGTTGCAGAGGTTTACGAAACGTGCGGCCTTGTCGGCGGAGTTGTTGTCGAGGATGCCCCCAAGCTGCTTAGGCTGATTGGCGACGATCCCAGCTGGGCGCCCACCGAAGCGTGCGAAGCAAGTGATGATCGTCTTGGCCCACTGGCCCTTCATGTCGAAGATCTCGCCGTCGTCGACGATGTGCTTGATCACCTCGTACATGTCGTAGGGCTTGCGGTTGGACTCGGGCAACACATCGAGCAACTCATCATCGCCGCGCTCGATCGGATCAGATTTGGCCCCGCCCGCCCGGATCGGCACCGGCGACTCGCAGTTCTGCGGCATGAATGAGAGGTATTGCTTGATGCGTTCGATGCACTCCTCGTCGCTTGCCACTTCCATGTCGCCCACGCCGGACTTGCGGCAGTGCACGCGCGAGCCGCCCAGTTCCTCCTGGGTGACGTCCTCTCCCACCGCGGCACGCACCAGATGGGGACCGGCCAAAGCCATCGAGCCGCGGCCCTTCACCATTGGCACGAAGTCGGCGAGACCGGGGATGTAGGCGGTGCCTGCCGCGCACGGTCCCAACAGTGCCGCCACTTGAGGAATGACGCCGCTCATGATCACCTCCTCGCGGAACAGGTGACCGGAGCCGGCGAACATCGCGCCGGCGGCCTCCTGCACGCGCGCTCCGGCGGAGTCGAGCAACCACACGAACGGGATGCGCTTGGTCAAGGCAAGCTCGCGTAGGCGCGTGACCTTGAACTCGCCGGTCATGCCCATCGATCCGGCCATTACCGTGAAGTCATAGGCGCACACGGCGGTGAGGCGTCCGTCCACCTTCCCGTAGCCGGTGATCACGCCGTCAGCGGGCGCGTCTACCCCGTCCATCGCCCGCTGGGAGGTGTGGGGCTTACCGTGAATGCCGAGCTCCACGAACGTGCCGTCATCGACCAGCAGGGCTATTCGCTCGCGTGCGGTCAAGGCGCCCTTCTCGTGCTGGCGATCGATCTTCTCCTGGCCGCCGCCGAGGCGGATCTGCTCGCGGCGGGCGTGCAGGTCCTCGACTAGCGGGCGCAAAAGGGACGTGGTCTGCTCTGCACTCATATGTTCCTCGAGAGGGCGCCCTGTGCGCGCACGCGCACGCGCACGCGCGCGCAGGGCATCGCTTTTTGCAAATACATGCTCATCGTCCCTTCCACTGGGGCTCGCGCTTCTCGAAGAACGCGGTGACGCCCTCCACGATGTCCTCGGTGGAGATGGCAAGCGTGAGCTGGGCGCGCAAATAATCCAAGGCGTCGTCGAGCGGCATGTCGAGCTGTCGGCGCATCGCTTCCTTGCCGAGACGCATGATCAAAGGCGACTTGGAAGCTAGCTTCGTTGCCCACTCCCCCACCGCCGCGTCGAACTCTCCGGCAGGTACCACCTTGTTGACGAGTCCCGCCGCGAGCGCGTCCTGTGCCGACCAGCGCTCGCCAAGTAGCAGCAGCTCGTTGGCCTTCTTGCGAGCGATGTTGCGGTAGATCAGCGCCATGATCATGAACGGGAACGCGCCCACGTTGATCTCGGGTGTGCCGAACGTGGCGTCCTCGCTGGCCACGATCAAATCGCACGCAAGCGCGATCCCGAGCGCCCCGGCGAGCACGTGCCCACGGGCGGCGCACAGTGTCGGCTTGCCGAGCCCGACGATCAGCTTGAACAACCCGACAAAGCGATCCGAGCCGAAATGCTTGTGCACGAGCGCGACCTCGGCTGCGAAGCCGCCGAGGTTGGCGCCAGAGGAGAAGACTGTGTCGTGCGAGGAGGCGAGCACCACCACCCGCACGGCCTCGTCGTCGCGGGCGCACTCGAACGAGGAGATCAAGCCGCCCAGCACCTCGGCCGAGAGCGCGTTGCGAGTCGCCGGTTCGTTCAGGGTGATCGTGGCCACACCGTTGGCCACGTCATAGAGCACACACTCCTCGGACACGTTCGGCATCCTAACCGTCCGCCGAGTCCACCAGCACGCGCTGGCCGCCCAGCCAGTAACCGGTAGCCTGTCCCTGGCAAAGCGCTAGCGTCTGGCTTGCACGAACACGACCAACGCGACGACACGAAACGAACCAAGGAGCCACAGCCGAAATGGCCGCCACCGACACCGTCTTGAAGCCCGACCATCAGAGCAAGCGCAAGCACTTCATTTTCACCGATGAGCACGAACAGCTGCGCGAGTCGATCCGCAGCTTCGTCACAAAAGAGCTGACGCCGCACGCAGAGGAGTGGGAGGAGACGACGTTCCCCGACTCGGTGTTCAGGCGCATGGGCGAGCTCGACCTGCTCGGCCTCGATAAGCCCGAGGCCTACGGCGGTCAGGGCGGCGACTACTTCACGAGCCTCGTGCTGGGCGAGGAGATGACGGGTGCGAACTCGGGCGGGTTGGCAATGGGCGTGGCGGTGCACACCGACATGGCGATGCCCCCGATCCTCGCGTTTGGTACCGAGGAGCAGAAGCAGGAATGGGTCGTGCCGGCAATCAAAGGCGAGAAGATCCTGTGCATCGGCATCACCGAGCCCGACGCGGGGTCAGACGTAGCGGGGATCAAGACGCGCGCGGTGAAGGATGGCGAGGAGTACGTGATCAACGGCTCGAAGACCTACATCACCAACGGCCACCGCGCAGATGTGATCGTGCTCGTGACGAAGACCGACCCCGACGCGGGCTACGGTGGCTTCACCCTCTTTTTGGTGCCAATGGACGCACCCGGAGTGATTCGCGAGAAGAAGCTCGAGAAGCTCGGCATGCACGCCTCCGACACGGCCTTGCTGGCCTTCCAGGACGTGCGCGTACCCGAGACCGCCGTACTCGGCGAGGTCGGCAAGGGCTTCTACCACATCATGTGGGAGCTTCAGGGCGAGCGCCTGATCGGCGCCGCCGGCTCGGTTGCGGGCGCTCAGAAATGCTTCAATCGCACGCTCGAATACGCCAAAGAGCGCAAGGCGTTCGGCCGTGAAATCGGCAAATTCCAAGTGATCCGCCACAAGTTCGCGGAGATGGCGACCAAGATCGAGAGTGCGCGCCAAATGGTGTATGTGACGGCGTGGCGCTTCGCCAATGGCGAGTACCCCGTGCGCGAGATCTCGATGGCGAAGCTGCACGCTTCGCGGATCGCCGTGGAAGTCGCCGACGAGTGCATCCAGATCCACGGCGGAGCGGGCTACATGAAGGAGTACGGCGTCGAGCGCGCGTGGCGCGATTCAAGGTTGAACCGCATCGGTGCGGGGACCGACGAGATCATGCTGGACGTCATCGGCCGCTCATACGGCCTTTGATCCAGGCGCCCTTCACGCCTTGACCATCTCATCTCCCACTCCTCCGTTCACCGAGGAGCATGAAACGCTGCGCGAGTCGGTTCGCGGTTTCCTCGATCGCGAATTCGCTCCCCATGCACAGCAATGGGAGGCTGAGCGCTGGTTTCCCGACGAGGTGTTCGGAAAGCTCGCCGCGCAGGGCCTGCTCGGCCTGAAGTACCCAACCGAGTTGGGCGGGCAAGGTGGTGACTACCTGCACGAGGCGGTGCTCGTCGAGGAGCTGTCACGCATCGGCTCCGGCGGCACCGCCGCGGGGATTGGCGCGCACATCAACATCGCGACACCCCCGATCTGGAAGTTCGGCACCGACGAGCACAAGCAGCAGTACCTCGTGCCCGCGATCAAAGGCGAGAAGATCGGGGCGCTCGCGATCACCGAGCCCGACGCCGGATCGGATGTGGCCGCGTTGCGCACGAAGGCCGAGCGGGTCGACGGCGGCTGGGTGGTGAACGGCGAGAAGACCTACATCACCAATGGCGTGCGTGCCCACTTCATGGTCACCGCGGTGAAGACCACCCAGGATGGCGGCCACCACGGCATCTCGTTCTTCATCATCGACCGCGGCGAGGGCGTCAGCTCCTCCAAGCTAGAGAAGCTCGGCTGGCACGCCTCGGACACCGCCACGATCTCCTTTGAGAACGTGTTCGTGCCAGAGCAGAACCTGCTCGGCGAGTTGCACGAGGGCTTCAAGCTGATCATGGCCAACTTCCAGTGGGAGCGCCTCGCGATGGCGCTGGGCACGGTTGGCGCGATGCAGCTCGCCTACGAGCGCACCGCCGAGTACGCGCGCGAGCGCACCACTTTTGGCCGGCCGCTCTCAAAGCACCAAGCGATCAAACACAAGCTGGCCGACCTCGCCACGAGCGCCTACACCGCGCGCTGTGTCACCTACGACGCGCTGCGCCGCTTCGTCGCCGGCGAAGAGGCGATCAAGCAGGTGACGATGGCGAAGCTGATGACCCAGCGCGCCTCTTTCGAGCTGATGGACGAGTGCCTGCAGATCCACGGCGGGATGGGCTACATGGGCGAGCACTGGGCCCAGCGCGCCGCCCGCGACGCCCGCCTCGGGCCGATCGGCGGCGGCTCGGACGAGATCATGCGCGAGATTCTCGGCCGCCTGCTCGACCTGTAGTCCCACTCGGGCCGCCTCGTCGGATTAGGAGGAACAACCCGGTCAACGCGCCGGGGCTATCCGACGGGTGACAGGTGGTAGGTGCCAGGTGGTACGATTGGAAGGACATGAAGAAGATGAGCATCTATGTGGACCCAGAGGTGGATCGCGAGCTGACGCTCCGGGCCGAGCGCGAGGGCACGACCAAGGCGGCCTTGATCCGCAGGGCGCTCGCCGACGCGGCGGGTATCCGACCGCGCCCGCGCGCGGTCGGACTCTTCTCCGGCCCCGGCGACCTGGCGCGCAACCTAGACAAGTACCTGGCGGAGACCAGGTTCGGGGAAGTGTGATCGTCCTCGACGCCTCCGTCGTGCTCGCGTTGGTCGACCAAGGCGACGACGACCACGAGCGCGTGTGGAAGTGGATGGAGGACGTACCAGACGAGCTGTGCACCACCCCGCTCGTGCTCGCCGAGCTGGACCACATGGTCCCGTTGAAGGGCGGCTCGGTCGCGGCGGAGGCAGTGCGCGCAGACTTCCGCGACGGCGCCTATACGGTCGAATGGTGGCGCTCGGCGCTGTTTGAGACGATCGAGGTCGCGAGTCGGTACGAGTCGATCAACCTGGGCCTGACCGACGCCTCGCTGGTCGCGCTGGCGGCATACCTGGAAACGACCCGGATCGCCACGCTCGACGAACGCCACTTCCGTGCAGTACGACCCCCCGGCGACGACACGCATTTCGTGCTGCTGCCGGCGGATGCGAACTGAGCGAGCCGGCCGCGCGGAGCTCAGTCGCCGCGAGGGGGCATCGACTCCAGAGCTTCCTCGTCGCCCTTGGGCGCCGGCTGCGCGTGGCCCGCGGTCTGCTCGGCGAAGTGCTTGCTGAGCATCGTCTCCTGGCCCTGATAGTTAGAGCCGATGTCCTGACCGTAGAGCACGTCGGGCTCGCCTGCCATGCGCTCGAACGCGAGCTTGCACACCGGCTGGCGGTGCTCGACCATGAAGGGCACGTCGCGTGCGCGCACCTCCAGCGCGGCGCGCGAACCGTGGCGGTTCCCCGCTCGGGAGTAGCCGAAGCCAGGATCGAAGAATCCGGCGTAGTGGGTGCGCAGCTCGCCGGCGGTCGGATCGTAGGCGAGCATCTCCGCGGCGTAGGAGGGGGGGATGCTGACGCCCTCGGCTGAGAGCAGCAGGTAGAAGACCTCGGGCTCGAGCACGATTCGTCCACCCCGCTCGGGGTGCACCGGCTCCCAGTAGTCCTGCCACTTGAGCTTGCCGATCCGCTCCAGATCGACTGGCAGGCTGTTGCGCTTGGCGCGGTAGCCGACGATGTTCTCGGGGCTGCCTTGGATGTCGAGACTCAAGAACAGACCGTCGGCGAGCGAGAGCTCGGAGGCGCGCAAGGCGTGGCTGTCGAGGTAGAGCAAAGGAAACTCTTCGTGGACGGTAACCAGGTCCTTGTCGCTCAGGCGCGCGTCGCCGTGGCTGAGACGCACCTGATTGAGCGACAGGCCCTGCTTGACGCGGATCGCGAACGAGCGTGGGACGACCTCCAGGTAGAGCTTGCCGTTGTAGCCGGCGGCGATTTCATCGAAGCGGTGGCTACGGTCGGTGATCACGCGGGTGAAGACGTCCAGGCGCCCGGTCGAGCTCTTGGGGTTGGTCTTGGCGCGCACCCCTTGGGGCAGGTGCAGCTCCTCGATCAAAGGCACCAGATAGGGGCGATCGCGCTCCAGTGTGGCCCCATCGCGCAGGTCGATCTCATCGAAAGCAAGGTCCTCGATCTTCTCCTCGACCGTCGAGCCCGAGTCGGGCAGGAAGCTGCAGCGCAACGCCCAAGCCGACCGGCCAAGACGCAAGTCCAGGCTCGCGGGCTGGACCTGCTCCAGGGGCACCCGCCAGTCGCCGGCCGTGATCCAGCCGCTCGTGACAGCGTCGCGCAGACTTTGGGCCGGTAGCACCCCACTGGCGGCGCCGATCTCCGATTCCAGGTCGGTCGGCTGAGTTGCCGGATCGCTTGGCATAACGGTCTGAGTCTATGCGGTGGATGCGACGACTCGGCCAGCCATGCCCATACGCGCGCGAAGCAACCATGGCCATGTGCGCGCACAGCCCAGACGCTCCGGCTTGCGCCCACAAACCGGATATTCGAGCGCCGCAACATTCTGTCCAGCGGGACAAAGCCGATTCAAGCGAGAGAGGCGCCGTTGCCGATACATCAAGCGTGAATCGCTGTCTTGTACTAATTGCTGGCCTGACCACGGCCGCCCTCCTACTGCTCCTGCCGGTCGGCGCGAGTGCCGCGGACACGCATTCGCGCGCCGATGGGAAAGGACGTGTTCGTCACGAGACGATCCATCGCGCACCCCGCAAACACCACAAGCGCAGCCATAAGCACAAAAGCAAGCACCACACGCATAAGCGCACCGTGCACCATGCGCGCCGGACGCGTCCGGCGACCGCCGCCGACGAATGCCCGGGCGCCAACCTCACCCCCACCTCGAGCGACGTCGCAAGCGTGGTCGCAGCCACGCTTTGCCTGGTCAACGACGAACGCATCCGCTTCGGCGAGTCGGCCCTGATCGAAGATCCGCGCCTGGCGAATGCCGCCCTCGGGCACTCCAAGGACATGGACGCCCGCGACTACTTCTCCCACGTGAGCCCCAGCGGCTCGACGCTTCTGATGCGCATCGAAGCGAGCGGCTTCATCCCCAACGGCAACGTCGGCTACACGCTCGGCGAGAACATCGCTTGGGGAACGCTTTGGCTGGGCACCCCCAGGGGCATCGTCAAAGCGTGGATGGAATCGCCAGGCCACCGCGCCAACATCCTCAACGGTTCCTTCCGCTACACCGGCGTTGGCGTCGACCCGGACCTGCCCCGTTCGATGTCAGGCGGCCAGGCCGGCGGGATGTACACGCAGGACTTCGGCACGATCATCGACGGATAGCTCCCGAGGGCGGCACTGGCCTGGCTGGGCGGATAATCTCCTGACCCCCTCCAACACCTCGAGTGTTGGAGCCCCCGGAGGGGGCGAAGATGTAGGGGTGTCCACTACAAGGAGAATCGACAGCTATGGGAGTACTCGACGGCAAGGCCGCGATCGTGACCGGCTCGGCGCGCGGCATCGGACGCGCTACAGCCGAGCTGCTGGCATCGCAGGGCGCGCAGGTCCTGATCAATGACCTCGACGGCGACATCGCCGAGCAGGCATCCAAAGAGATCTCCGGCGAGACGGCGGTGTTCTCAGACGACCTGACCAAGGGTGACGCCGCGGACAAACTGGTGCAGACCGCGATCGACTCGTTCGGCAAGATCGACATCATCGTCAACAACGCCGGCTACACGATCGATGCGCCGATCCACAAGATGTCAGACGAGCAGTTCCAGGCGATGCTCGACATCCACTTGATCGTGCCCTTCAAGGTGATCCGCGCCGCCGCGCCGCATCTGCGCGAGCCCGCCAAGAAGGAGCGCGAGGAAGGCAACGAGGTGTTCCGCAAGATCGTCAACATCTCATCGATCTCGGGCACGATGGGCAACGCGGGCCAGGCCAACTACTCATCGGCCAAGGCTGGCGTCACCGGTCTCACGAAGACCCTCGCCAAGGAGTGGGGCCAGTTCAAGGTGAACGTCAACGCGGTCGCGTTCGGCTTCATCGAGACGCGCCTCACGGCCGCCAAGGCCGAGGACAACACGATGGAGATCGGCGGCGAGAAGGTGCAACTCGGCATTCCCGAGCAGATGCGCGGGATGGCCTCGATGCTGATCCCGCTCGGGCGCCCCGGCACGCCCGAGGAGGCCGCGGGCGGCGTGTTCTTCCTGTGCTCGCCTTGGTCGAACTACGTGCACGGCCAGGTATTGAACGTGACCGGCGGCCAGTTCGTCGGAATGACCTCTTAGAAGCTTTCGCTGCGGGGGCCGGGGTTGTCCGGCTCCCGAGAGCGTTCGGGTTCGGGTTCGTGCGGCTCCCGAGAATGTTCGGGGGTCGTGCGGCTCTCGAGGGGTGTTTTTAGTTGGTTGGTGTGGTGTTGGTGGTGATGGCTGTTTGTATTTCCCGTCCTCTGTGGGTGAGCATCCAGGAGTTGGGGGCGCCGCGGATCGATCGGTCGGCGGCGTTCTCGATTAGGCCGAGTCCTTGCAGGCGTGCTAGTAGCTTGGATGTCTGGCCGGGATCGCCGACCTCCGCTGCGTCGCCCACTTGCCGATTTGAGGAGCCTGGCTGGGCTGCGAGTGCTCTTAGCACTCTGACCGTGCGATAGGTCAGGCGCATCTCCAACTCTCGCAACGGGTCATCACGCCGAGTCGTGGCCGGCGGCGCCAGCGGCACTGGCACATCAAGCTCTTTGCGTGCCGCCGCGGGCCCAAGATAAGGCAGCACGATCATGCTCATCAGCGGGTTCACCAACTCAACCAGCCCTCCAGGATCGTCTTCGAGCAAACGTGCGTGGATGACCGAGAGCACGCCACCGACGACGCCCTCCGCCGCGAAAGGCAGCTCACCGTGACCGTTCGGCTCGCTACGACCCTCCTCGACCGCAGCGATCGCCGTGTCAACCAGCCACACACGACGCTTCGCAACCATCGCCCCAGCGCCGAGGGAGTCGACGACGAGCAGCCGTCCTATGAAGGAGTCCCGGGCCATGCACTCAAGCGCCGCTGTGAGCGCCCTACGCATCCTTGTCCGCCAAGACCCAGACTGCTCATACGCCGGGACGACAACAGTCGCGAGCCGCTCGACAGCGTCCTCGAAGGCCTCAAGCAGACAGTCTTCGCAAGACTCAAACAACTCATAGAACGTCCGTCGCGAAACCCCCGTCCGGGCAACCACACGAGCGACCGTGAGATTGCCCGCGCCACGCTCGGTCGCCTCGTCAACCATCGCCGTCAAGATCCGAGCACGCTGAATCCTCGCGACCTGCTCACGCCTAGGTTCCCCGGACGCCTCACTCGAACGCGCCGGCTCAACCTGACGACTAACTACTTCCTGGGATGGCATCGCGTCCAACTCCCTCGGCTCACGCCAACGGCCGGTCGCGCGCCGTATCGCTCTCCGGCGCGCGACCGCAGCAAACTATTTCCTAGGCTTGCTCTTGGTCTTCTTGGTCTTCTTTGTTTTGGTTGTCTTGTGCTTTGCGCACCCGGTGACCGTGATCGCTGTGTTCTGCTTGAGCACGGCACCGTTTTGGCCCGTGAAGGCGGTGGGCATCACCAGTTTCTTCGCACAGAGGTTCCCGTTCGCCGCCAATGCTGAGAACGGGCCTTGGGGTAGCTTCAACTCGAAGCTGGTGATCGGGACGTCTGGCACCTGACGGAACGTGCTGCTCGTGATGCCCGCTTTACTGATGAACGTTTCGCCGTGCAAGTCCACGGTAACGCCATAGCCCTGCAGGACGATCACTAGTTCGGGGAACTTCGCGCCACCATAAGACACGAAATACGCCGGACCAGTCAAGGTGACCGGCAACACCGGTGTGATCGCTGTCGCTGTCCCAACCTTCGAGTCTGCCGGGCAAGACGCCGGGTTAGCTTCAAACGTCGCTGACGGACAAGCCTTCTGCAACGTCGTCAACCTCGACGGCAGTTGCTTAGGCAAGTCTACCTTGACGCTTTTCACGTTGGACTGTATCGACGCCTGATTATCGGGGAACGGACCATTGGGATAGATGATCTTCGCGTCGAGGCTCGCACCGTTAGCCCTCGAGGTCTTCCCACTGGTCGAGACCTTGAAGTCAGGCTTGAAGGTCAAGGAGCGACAGGAACCCATCTGGAAGTGCGTGCTGATAGGGACGCTTGCTCCTTCTGTGCCTGTCGCGGTACCGGAGAAGCTTTGGGGCTCACAACCTGTCGGGTTGAACATGAACCCAGGCTTGTCTATCACCGCGTTGATGGTGCGCAGATCGGCAGGAACACCAGCAATGATCTGCGGCAACGGATCGGTCGTGACCGTTAGTTCGGTCGTCCTGGAGTCTACTTCGATCCTCGCCCGCACCACCTGTGTGGGCAGCACGAATGGGCCGACGTGCAACGGCACCACGATCGAGAGACCGTATGGTGCGCCCTTATACCCTTCGGTCAGATAGATGGGTGCTGGTGGTCGACCCGATTCCGGGACCGCCAACGGGTAGGGGCCAGGACCAGCCTCAACGACCGTATGCCCGATCTGTGACGCCGATGAGCACGTCCCAGTATTCGCTTGTGCTTCGGGACAGAGCGGAACGTTGCCGATCATGCCAAGCAGACCCTCGGGTGTTTTGAACCGCAAACCCTGGATCCGCTGTTGATCGTCAGGCCGGGTCAACAACAACGAGAAGTCCGTAAACCCACCAGCCTGATCCGTGGTCGACCCGGCGATCAGCGACGGAGCGAACGGCAACGGCGAGGAAGGACACGCAGCACCATTGGTACCAGCAGTGATCTGGAAACTACTGTTCGGGAACAAGTCTTCCACCAGTGGGGTGCTCCAAGGCGTGAAGTCGCTCGTGGTCGTATACGTCCCGCAACGCGTCGGTGTGGACAATGCCGCCTGAGCGCCACCACTGAACGACAGTTTGAAGTCCGTGAACGGCAACTCCGGCGTATTGCTAAACGTCGTGACGAGCTGGCCCGTCTGTTCGTTCAGGTGCACGTCACCGACGAGCTTGAGGAACACTCCTTCGCCTTCAGCGGTCACCAACAACTGTACGTGCGGCGGGTTCGACGGCATTATGTACACGTTGCCTTTCAGCGGTTTACTCAACAGCGGTGTTTCTATTTCATCGGTGCCGACATGAGACGCGTTAGGACAATGCGACGGACCATCGTCTTCCTTGCCTTCAGCCTTTTCGGCTTCCGTGGTCAAACCGTCTTCGCCTGGACCACACGCGTCCAGACCAGCGGCCTGACCGGGATTGATAGCCACACCTTCAGGCAACGCCACAGTCGTATCCTTGATATTCGATATCGCCAGACCACTGGCATGAGACAGGCCTTCCTGTGGGACTTTTATGTCGACAGTCAAACCGGCAGGCGTATCCGCGAACGACGTATCCGGCGCGATATTCAGCGCGGTGTTGAAACCAAGGTGTTCACAACCGGTGAACCCGGTCGGCACACCATCCTGATCGTGAAACTCAAACGTTTCTTTGGCTGTCCCCAAACTGGCGTTCCAACTGTTGATCGTGAGTTCAGCGGTCTGCGGACCTTCACACGAAGTCGGCAACGTCAGCAACGGCTTGGGCACGGCAGCGCCCACAGAATGGCCGCAACCTGCGCCATGTGTTTCATCGACGCGTCCACAGCGTTCGAAATCGTGTACCGATTCGGTGGGCATACCCCAAAACGTGATGCTGTTGTACACAGGCTGTTCTCCGATGTTGCGCGCGGTGCCGGTGATCCCGTAATCGGAGCCGCTGCGAACACCGAAATCGATCAGGATGTCAGTTCCGGAGAAGTTGAACCCGAACTCGGCAGGCTCCCCCGGCGGCGGCACCAGGTTATACACAGGAAACCGCGGCCCCCAATCCCCAAAGCCTTCTTCGCCTTTGGGATAGATCGATGGTCTGTCAACACCAACCTGCGTGTCGGGCGGGCACCCACCTTCAGGGCTCGTGAGGAACTGCTCGCGCGTGCACTGCGGCACAGCATGCGGATCGCCGATAATGCCAGGCGGCAACTTGACCGCCAGGTCACGCAACGGACCACCCGCCGGGAATTCGCTGCCGGCGTTGTTGATCGCGAAGTTGAGCGTCAGCTCATACGGATGCGATCCCGCCTGCGTATCCGGTGTGCCGTCGGCGTTCGTGAACCATCCATCGAACTGGCCGGCAAGACCAAACCCAGCAGGATCCGGACTGATCGTCAGATCAGAAGTGCGTTCAGAAGCACTGGGCGCCCCACCACCACTGACAGTCACATGATTCGTCCCAGCGCCAGGGGAGCCCACAACGTTCACCTTGATACCGATACGCCCGGCAAAACCCGGGTTGATCGGCCGTTCGACACCCCCATGCCCTGGCCCCGTATGGCACGTCACGACAGTCGTACCGGAACAATCCCACACACGCAACTGCTCGACGGAAGCGCCTGAATCGTCCAGTTCTTCGTAGCTTTCGACGAGTTCCTTGTTGATTTCTCCGAAGTTTTCAAGCGCGCCGGCTTCCGTCGCTTCCAACCCCGCAGGCAGCGTGTCGGTCACGGTGACAGGGCTTGTGGTAGACCCCGCACCGGTGTTGAAGACCTGCACCTCGACAATGCCTTTGCCGCCCGGCTTCAAATCGGTCGGGTATACACGCGTGTTCGACTCCCAACCCGGTTTCGCTTCGACCGCGGCGGCGCTACCGGCAAACGCCGAGAACGTCAACACCGCCACCAACGCGAACAACAACCCCTGCTTGCGAGTGATCCTGCTCATGACCGTCCCCCCTTCGCACCCGAACGCTTTAGAGCAGACTTGCGCGCGCTCTTGTTCGCCTTTTTGGATTTGCTAACGGACCGTTTCCTGGACTTCTTCTTGGTCTTCTTCTTCGGCTTTGCTTTCTTCTTCGGCTTGGCCTTCGCCTTGGCGACAGTTTCAGTCGAAGAGAAATTACCGACACCCGCGAACGTCACGCTCGACGGGGTCGCAAAGATCGGCGGAGCACTAGGCACACCCTGACAACCAGTACCCGTACAAGCCGGCGGCGACGGCGGCAAACCACCATCCACCCTCACGTCATACAGATCAAAAAAAACATTCTGATCGGCAGCCACCAACTGCGCACGCGTGACGATGAACACATCGTCGCCGCTAACACTCGCATCAGCCAAATAAGAGTTATCGAGGCTGGTGCCTTCCGAGAGCAGATAGATACAGCCTTCGACCTGGGTGCAATCACCCGCCCCCGGCCGCTCCCACTCATACGCATCCAACTTCCCGTTGGTGTCCTGTGGGACAAGGGCCGCACGACTGTCGAAAAACACACGACTGCCATCGTCAGAAATCCACCGGGTCTGGTAAGCACCCCAACTGCTGGTGTCCGGCAGCGTTCCCCTGGTACCGCCCGCCGCACACCCCAAACAGTACACAGAACCAGTGTCCACGCTGAAAACATAGATGTCCGTAGGGTAGAAAGATTCTGCTTGCGTGTAGACGATGCTCCGTCCGCTTGGCGCCACCTCGGCGTCGAAGGAGACTTCGGGATGCGCAGCGATCGTCGTAGTTACGCCGTCGTGCCACAACTCAAGTTCATGGCTTGTCGTCATGAAATACACGTATTTGCCGTCTTCGCTCGCGCCGACCACTTTTTCGACCGGAACGCCAGGAGTCAGGTCGACCGTTTTAGCACCAGCCAATTCATACTCATACAGGTCGCCATTGGTATAGAACACGACCGAGCCATCGCTGGACGCGGTCTGGTATTCACCGGCTGAGCTTATTTCCACAGTGCTCGTATCGTTCTCGCGCACATAGATATGGCCGGTAGCGAGGTCTGTCCAGAAGATCCGCGACCCATCTTCGGAGATGACATGGTGGAATATCGTGCCGCTGCCGAATACGGCATTGGCGTGCGTCGTACCGTCAGGCAACACATTGACCAGCCGCAGCTGCCCGTCAGCATCCTCATAGAGATTGTTCTCGTTGGCGAAACTGGCGCTTGCACCGCCTTCGGCCGCCGGACGACCTTCAGAAGCACCCGTCAAAGCGTCATTGGCCTCGAACAGAGTATGGGTCAGATCGCTCGACGCGCCCGCAAAAGCAAGATGGCGACTACCAATTTCAGGGGCACGTACCCCACCAGCCGTCCGGAATTCTTCATGACTCCTGTACGGCGGCTTGGTGGTGAACAGAGGCGTATAACCACCACCGCCTTCAGTCTTAGTCGAGTACAGCACGTTATAGAGTCCACCGAATTCGGGCAGAGCTTCGCCGTAACCAGGCGCCGTCGAGGCCAGCGGCACCGGCGACTCCAAGAAACCGGCCGAGAGATCGCTGGAGAAATCCTCGTAGACCATCTCTTCGGTATATACCGAGGTGAGACTCACTCCCGGGTCTTCCGGCGACAGGTTCGTCTGCCTCCATTCACCATTAGGCAAGCGCGTGCCGAGATACTCATTGCCTTTCCTGTAGCCTTGCGATTCGTTGCCGCCGACAGTCGGCCCCGCCGCGAAAGCGACACGATCGCCGTCCGCCGCAGCCTGAAAATGGAGCTGTGTCTGCGCACCCGAATATTCAACGGACGCCATCGGCTGGTAGACCTCGGCGCCGTAGTTTTCCTGCGGCGTCACCAGTTCGTACACGCGCCCGTCGGGCAGTCCAGCCTGGGCGGCCGCCACGAACGCTGCGCTTGAACATGCCGCGCACAGCGCGACAGCGATCGACACCCAAAGCCTGGGAGTACTCATAGAACCATCCCCTCCTCGGGCAGCCGCGAACGCGCGCCCCGTTGAAAGACACCAACACGAAGCGCGCTACTCACGCGTGTACTACCCATCCGAGCGTTTGGCTCGGATGCCCGCGACGAAACGTCGCGGCGAGAAGACCTAGCGGCTAGACGCCAGCTCTGCCAGAGAGAGAGAGAGAGAGAGAGACGCGTCAGCGACGCTGACGCGTCCTATAACGGACCCGCCATTGACACACGGACTCTCAAACACGCTTATCCCCAATGAATGCACGCGAAAAACAACTCCCTCTCAGAAACGACCCAGTCCCTCTCCCAAGGGCCCTGCTGAAACCGGTTAGCGTCAGACCACAGGATCCAACCCAAACCCGACCTTTATTTCGACCAGACACCCAAACCGGACGCCAGGCCATGGCTACGTTATACCCGACCCTTATCTTCATGTCAAGCCCCCCAAGCATGGAGGGTCGTGATTGCCGGGGTGCCGGGGTGCCCGGGTGCCGGGGGTGTTTTTAGTCTGGTGGCGTGGCGTTGGTGGCGATGGCTGCCTGTATTTCCCGCCCTCTGTGGGTGAGCATCCAGGAGTTGGGGGCGCCGCGGATCGATCGGTCGGCGATGTTCTCGATTAGGCCGAGTCCTTGCAGGCGTGCTAGTAGCTTGGATGTCTGCCCGGGGTCGCCGACCTCTGCCGCGTCGCCCACCTGTCGATTTGAGGAGCCTGGTTGGGCTGCGAGTGCTCTTAGGACTCTGACCGTGCGATAGGTCAGGCGCATCTCCAGCTCTCGCAACGGATCATCACGCCGAGTAGCAGTCGTAGCCGACGGCGCCAGCGGCACTGGCCCCTCGAGCTCTTTGCGTGCCGCGGCGGGCCCAAGATAAGGCAGCACGATCATGCTCATCAACGGGTTCACCAACTCAACCAGCCGTCCAGGATCGTCTTCGAGCAAACGTGCGTGGAGGACCGAGAGCACGCCACCGACGACTCCCTCCGCCGCGAAAGGCAACTCACCGTGACCGTTCGGCTCGCTACGACCCTCCTCTACCGCAACGATCGCCGTATCAACCAGCCATGCACGTCGCTTGAGGACCATCGCCCCAGCGCCGAGGGACTCCACGATCAGCAGCCGTCCCATCAGGCGGTCTCGGGCCATGCACTCAAGCGCCGCCGTGAGCGCCCCACGCATCCTTGTCCGCCAAGACCCAGACTGCTCATACGCCGGGAGGACAACAGTCGCGAGCCGCTCGACCGCGTCCTCGAAAGCCTCAAGCAGACAGTCTTCGCAAGACTCAAACAACTCATAGAACGTCCGTCGCGAAACCCCCGTCCGGGCAACCACACGAGCGACCGTGAGATTGCCCGCACCACGCTCAGCCGCCTCATCGGCCATCGCCGTCAGGATCCGAGCACGCTGAATCCTCGCGACCTGCTCACGCCTAGGCTCCCTAGACGCCTCACTCAAACGCGTCGGCTCAACCTGACGACTAACTACTTCCTGGGGTGGCATCGCGTCTAGAACTCCCTGCTCGCGCCAACGGCCGGTCGCGCGCCGGTATCGTTCACCGGCGCGCGACCGCAGCAAACTATTTCCTAGGCTTGCTCTTGCTCTTCTTGGTCTTCTTCGTTTTGGTTGCCTTGTGCTTTGCACAGCCGGTGACCGTGATCGGCGTGTTCTGCTTGAGCACAGCACCGTTTTGGCCCGTGAAGGCCGTAGGCATCAACAATTTCTTGGTGCACAGGTTCCCGTTCGCGGCCAAAGCCGAGAATGGACCCTCGGGTAGCTTCAACTCGAAGCTCGTGATCGGGACATCCGGCACCTGACGAAACGTGCTACTCGTGATGCCCGCTTTGCTGATGAACGTTTCACCGTGCAAGTCCACCGTGACGCCATAGCCTTGCAGGACAATCACTAGTTCGGGGAACTTCGCGCCACCATAGGACACGAAGTACGCCGGACCAGTCAAGGTGACCGGCAATACCGGTGTGATCGCCGTAGCCGTCCCAACCTTCGAATCCGCCGGACAAGACGCCGGGTTAGCTTCAAACGTCGCTGAGGGGCAGGCCTTCTGCAGCGTCGTCAACCGTGACGGTAGTTGCTTTGGCAGGTCTACCTTGATGCTTTTTACGTTTGACTGTATCGACGCTTGATTATCGGGGAACGGACCATTCGGATAGACGATCTTCGCGTCTAGGCTCGCACCATTCTTCCTAGAGGTCTTCCCACTCGTCGACACCTTGAAATCAGGCTTGAAAGTCAAGCTCTTACAGGACCCCATCTGGAAGTGCGTGCTGATGGGCACCGCTGATCCTTCTGTGCCTGTCGCGGTGCCGGAGAAGCTCTGTGGCTCACAACCCGTCGGGTTGAACATGAACCCAGGCTTGTCTATCACCGCGTTGATCGCACGCAGATCGGCGGGAACACCAGCAATGATCTGCGGCAACTGATCGGTAGTGACCGTTAGTTCAGTCGTCCTTGGGTCTACTTCGATCTTTGCCCGCACCACCTGTGTGGGCAGCACGAACGGGCCGATGTGCAGCGGCACCACGATACTCAATCCGTATGGTGCACCCTTATACCCCTCGGTCAAATAGATCGGTGCTGATGGTTGACCCGGTTCAGGGACCACCAACGGGTACGGGCCAGGACCAGCCTCAACAACCGTATGACCGATCTGTGACGCTGCAGAACAACTCCCAGTATTCGCCTGTGCTTCGGGACAGAGAGGAACGTTGCCGATCATGCCCAACAGACCCTCGGGTGTCTTGAACTGAAGGTTCGATACCCGCTGCTGATCGTCAGGACGAGTCAACAACAATGAGAAGTCCGTGAACCCACCAGCCTGATCAGTCGTCGACCCCGCGATCATCGACGGGCTGAACGGCAACGGCGACGGAGGGACACGCAGCACCATTGGTACCTGCAGTGATCTGGAAACTGCTATGCGGGAACAGGTCTTCCACAACCGGAGTGCTCCATGGCGTGAAGTCGCTCGTAGTCGTATACGTCCCGCACCGCGTCGGCGTGGACAATGCCGCCTGCGCACCACCACTGAACGACAATTTGAAGTCCGTGAACGGGAACTCAGGCGTCTTAGCTAAACGTCGTGACGAGCTGGCCCGTCTGTTCGTTCAGATGCACGTCACCGACGAGCTTGACGAACACACCTTCGCCTTCAGCGGTCACCAACAACTGTACGTGCGGCGGGTTCGACGGCATCACGTACACGTTGCCCTTCAACGGTTTACTCAACAACGGTGTTTCTATTTCATCGGTACCGACATGAGACGCGTTCGGACAATGCGGCGGACCATTATCTTCCTTACCTTCAGCCTTTTCAGCTTCCGTAGTCAGACCGTCTTCGTCGGGACCACACGCGTCCAGACCAGCGGCCTGACCGGGATTGATAGCGACACCTTCGGGCAACGCCACAGTCGTATCCTTGATATTCGATATCGCCAGACCACTCGGCATGAGACAGGCCTTCCTGTGGGACTTTTATGTCGACTGTCAAACCAGCAGGCGTATCCGCAAACGACGTATCCGGAGCAATATCCAACTGGGTGCTGAAACCAAGATGTTCACAACCAGTGAAGCCAGTCGGCACACCATTCTGATCGTGAAACTCAAATGTTTCTTTGGCTGTCCCCAGACTGGCGTTCCAACTGTTGATCGTGAATTCGGCGGTCTGCGGACCTTCACACGAAGTCGGCAACGTCAGCAACGGCCTGGGCACGACTGCTCCCACGGAATAGTTGCAACTGCCCGAATGCTATTTCATTGACGCGTCCGCAGCGTTCGAAATCGTGTGTCGATTCGGTGGGCACACCCCACAACGTGATGCTGTTATACACAGGCTGTTCTCCGATGTTGCGCGCGGTGCCGGTGATCCCGTAATCAGAGCCGCTGCGAACACCGAAATCGATCAGAATGTCAGTCCCGGAGAAATTGAACCCGAACTCGGCGGGCTCACCCGGCGGCGGCACCAGGTTAAACACGGGAAACCGCGGCCCCCAGTCGCCGTAGCCTTCTTCGCCTTTGGGATAGAGCGACGGTCTGTCAACACCAACCTGCGTGTCTGGCGGACACCCACCTTCGGAGCTCGTGAGGAACTGCTTGCGCGTGCACTGCGGCACAGCATGCGGATCGCCGACGATACCAGGCGGCAACTTGACCGCCATGTCACGCAACGGACCACCCGCCGGGAATTCGCTGCCGGCGTTGTTGATCGCGAAGTTGAGCGTCAGCTCATACGGATGCGATCCCGCCTGTGTATCCGGTGTGCCATCGGCGTTCGTGAACCATCCATCGAACTGGCCGGCAAGACCAAACCCAGCAGGATCCGGACTGATCGTCAAATCAGAAGTACGTTCAGAAGCACTAAGCGCCCCACCACCACTGACGCTCACATGATTCGTCCCAACACCCGGGGAACCCACAACGTTCACCTTGATACCGATACGCCCGGCAAAACCCGGATTGATCGGCCGTTCGACACCCCTAACCCCCGGACCCGTATGACACGTCACGACCGTAGTGCCAGAACAATCCCACACACGCAACTGCTCCAACGTACCGCTTTCGTTTTCTTCGTAGCCTTCGACTACTTCCTTGTTGATTTCTCCGAAGTTTTCAATCGCGCCGGCTTCCGTCGCTTCCAGCCCCGCGGGCAAGGTATCGGTCACGGTGACAGGACTTGTGGTAGACCCCGCACCGGTGTTAAAGACCTGCACCTCGACGATACCTTTGCCGCCTGGCTTCAAATGGGTCGGATATACACGAGTGTTTGACTCCCAACCCGGTTTCGCTTCCGCCGCGGCGGCGTTACCGGCAAACGCCGAGAACGCCAGCACCGCCACCAACGCGAACAACCCATGCTTGCGAGTGATCCTGCTCATGACCGTCCCCCCTTTGCAACCGAACGCTTACGAGCAGACTTGCGCGCGCTCTTGTTCGCCTTTTTGGATTTGCTAACGGACCGTTTCCTGGACTTCTTCTTCTTCTTCTTCTTGGTCTGCTTCTTCGGCTTCGCTTTCTCCTTCGGCTTGAACTTCGCCTTGGCGACAGTTTCAGTCGAAGAGAAATTACCGACACCCGCAAACGTCACACTCGACGGAGTCGCAAAGATCGGCGGAGCACTAGGCACACCCTGACAACCAGTACCTGTGCAAGCCGGCGGCGACGGAGGGGGACCACCATCCACCCTCACGTCATACAGATCGGACAAATCGTTCTGATCGGCACCCACCAACTGCGTACGCGTGACGATGAACACATCGTTGCCGCTAACGCTTGCGTCAGCCAAATAGGAATTATCGAGGCTGGTGCCTTCTGAGAGGAGATAGATACAACCTTCGACCTCGGTGCAACCACCCGCCCCCGGTCGCTCCCACTCATACACATCCAACCTTCCGTTGGTGTCCTGTGGGACAAGAGCCGCAAGACTGTCGAAAAACACACGACTGCCATCGTCAGAGATCGACCTGGTCTGGTAGTCACCCCAACTGCTGGTGTCCGGCAGCGTTCCCCGGGTACCGCCCGCCGTACACCCCAAACAGTAGACAGAACCAGTGTCCACGCTAAAGACATAGATGTTCGCAGCGAAAGATGATTCTCTTTCCGTGTAGACGATGCTCCGTCCGCCTGGCGCCACCTCGGCAGTGAAGGAGACTGCGGGATGAGCAGCGATCGTCGTCGTGGCGCCGTCATGCCACAACTCAAGCTCATGGCCCGTCGTCATAAAATAAACGTATTTGCCGTCTTCGCTCGCGCCGACCACATTTTCGACCGGGACACCAGGAGTCAGATCGACCGTTTTAGCACCCGCCAATTCATACTCATACAGGTCGCCATTTGTATAGAACACGACCGAGCCGTTGCTGGACGCTGTCTGGTATTCGCCAGCCGAGCTTATTTCCACAGTGCTCGTACCGTTCTCACGCACATAAATATGGCCGGTAGCGAGGTCTGTCCAGAAAATCCGCGACCCATCTTCAGAGATGACATGGTGGAATATCCTGCCGCTGCCGAATACGGCATTGGCGTGCGTCGTACCGTCAGGCAACACATTGACCAACCGCAACTGCCCGCCGGCATCCTCATACAGATTGTTCTCTTCGGAGAAACTGGGGCTTGCACCGCCTTCGGCTGCCGGACGACCTTCTGAGGCACCCGTCAAAGCGTCATTGGCCTCAAACAGAGCGTGGGTCAGATCACTCGACGCACCCGCAAAAGCGAGATGGTGGCCAAGATCGACTTCAGGAGAGCGTACCCCCCCAGCCGTTTTGAATTCTCTATAGCTCCTGTATGGCGGCTTGGTGGTGAAGAGGGGCGTATAGCCACCACCGCCTTCAGTCCTAGTCGAGTACAGCACGTCATAGAGTCCACCGAATTCGGGCAGAGGTTCGCCGTAACCAGGCGCCGTCGAGGCCAACGGCACCAGCGACTCCAAGAAACCGACCGAGAGATCACTAGAGAAATCCTCGTAGACCATCTCTTCGGCATATACCGAGGTGAGACTCACTCCCGGGTCTTCCGGCGACAGGTTCGTCTGTCTCCATTCACCATTGGGCAAGCGGGTGCCAAGATACTCATTGCCTTTCCTGTAGCCTTGCGATTCGTTGCCGCCAATGGTCGGGCCGCCCACGAAGGCGACACGATCGCCGTCCGCCGCAGCCTGAAAATGGAGATCCGTCTGCCCACCCGAATATTCGGCGAAATTTAGTCCCAAGATCGGCTGGTAGACCTCGCTGCCGTAGTTTTCCTGGGGCGTAACCAGCTCGTACGCGCGCTCATCCGGCAGTCCAGCCTGGGCGGCCGCCACGAACCCTGCGCTTGAGCATGCCGCGCACAGCGCGACAGCAATCGACACCCAAAGCCTGGGAGTACTCATAGAACCATCCCCTCCTCGGGCAGCCGCGAACGCGCGCCCCGTTGAAAGACACCAACACGAAGCGCGCTAATCGCGCGTGTAATACCCATCCGAGCGTTTGGCTCGGATGCCCGCGACGAAACGTCGCGGCGAGAAGACCTAGCGGCTAGACGCCGACTCTGCCAGAGAGAGAGAGAGAGAGAGAGACGCGTCAGCGACGCTGACGCGTCCTATAACGGACCCGCCAGTAGCACACGGACTCTCAAGCACATGATCCCCAAATGAATGCACGCGAAAAACAACTCCCTCTCAGAAACGACCCGGTCCCTCTCCCAAGGGCCCTGCTGAAACCGGTTAGCGTCAGACCACAGGATCCAACCCAAACCCGACCTTTATTTCGACCGGACACCCAAACCGGACGCCAGGCCATGGCTACGTTATACCCGACCCTTATCTTCATGTCAAGCCCCCCAAGCATGGAAGGTCGTGATTGCCGGGGTGCCGGGGCGGTGTTTTTAGTCTGGTGGCGTGGCGTTGGTGGCGATGGCTGCCTGTATTTCCCGTCCTCTGTGGGTGAGCATCCAGGAGTTGGAGGCGCCACGGATCGATCGGTCGGCGATGTTCTCGATCAGGCCGAGCCCTGCAGCCGTGCTAGTAGCTTGGATGTCTGACCGGGGTCGCCGACCTCTGCTGCGTCGCCCACTTGCCGATTTGAGGAGCCTGGCTGGGCTGCGAGTGCTCTTAGGACTCTGACCGTGCGATAGGTCAGGCGCATCTCCAACTCTCGCAACGGGTCATCACGCCGGACAGCGGTCGTCGCCGGCGGCGCCACCGCCACTGGCCCCTCGAGCTCTTTGCGAGCCGCCGCGGGCCCAAGATAAGGCAGCACGATCATGCTCATCAGCGGGTTCACCAACTCAACCAGCCCTCCAGGATCATCTTCGAGCAAACGTGCGTGGATGACCGAGAGCACGCCACCGACGACGCCCTCCGCCGCGAAAGGCAGCTCACCATGACCGTTCGGCTCGCTACGACCCTCCTCTACCGCAGCGATCGCCGTATCAACTAGCCATGCACGTCGCTTGAGGACCATCGCCCCAGCGCCGAGGGAGTCGACGACGAGCAGCCGTCCTATGAAGGGGTCCCGGGCCATGCACTCAAGCGCCGCTGTTAGAGCCCTACGCATCCTTGTCCGCCAAGACCCAGACTGCTCATACGCCGGGAGGACAACAGTCGCAAGCCGCTCGACAGCATCCTCGAAAGCCTCAAGCAGACAGTCTTCGCAAGACTCAAACAACTCATAGAACGTCCGCCGCGACACACCCGTCCGGGCTACCACACGAGCAACCGTGAGATTGCCCGCGCCACGCTCAGCCGCCTCATCGACCATCGCCGTCAAGATCCGAGCACGCTGAATCCTCGCGACCTGCTCACGCCTAGGCTCCCCGGACGCCTCACTCAAACGCGCCGGCTCAACCTGGCGACTAACTACTTCCTGGGGTGGCATCGCGTCTACAACTCCCCTGCTCGCGCCAACGGCCGGTCGCGCGCCATATCGTTCACCGGCGCGCGACCGCAGCAAACTATTTCCTAGGCTTGCTCTTGCTCTTCTTGGTCTTCTTCGTTTTGGTTGCCTTGTGCTTTGCACAGCCGGTGACCGTGATCGGCGTGTTCTGCTTGAGCACAGCACCGTTTTGGCCCGTGAAGGCCGTAGGCATCAACAATTTCTTGGTGCACAGGTTCCCGTTCGCAGCCAAAGCCGAGAATGGGCCTTGGGGTAGCTTCAACTCGAAGCTCGTGATCGGGACATCCGGCACCTGACGGAACGTGCTGCTCGTGATGCCCGCTTTGCTGATGAACGTTTCGCCGTGTAGGTCTACGGTAACGCCGTAGCCTTGTAGGACGATCACTAGTTCGGGGAACTTCGCGCCACCATAAGACACGAAGTACGCCGGACCAGTCAAGGTGACCGGCAACACCGGTGTGATCGCTGTCGCTGTCCCAACCTTCGAATCCGTCGGACAAGACGCCGGGTTAGCTTCAAACGTCGCGGCGGTGCAAGCCTTCTGTAGCGTCGTCAACCTTGACGGTAGTTGCTTAGGCAGGTCTACCTTGATGCTTTTCACGTTGGACTGTATCGACGCTTGATTATCGGGGAACGGACCATTCGGATAAATAATCTTCGCGTCTAGGCTCGCACCATCCTTCCTAGAGGTCTTCCCACTCGTCGAGACCTTGAAATCAGGCTTGAACGTCAAGCTCCTACAGGAACCCATCTGGAAGTGCGTGCCGATAGGTACGCTTGCTCCTTCTGTCCCTGTCGCGGTACCGGAGAAGCTCTGCGGCTCACAACCCGTCGGGTTGAACATGAACCCAGGCCTATCTATCACCGCGTTGATCGCACGCAAATCGGCAGGAACACCAGCAATGATCTGCGGCAACTGATCAGTCGTGACCGTCAATTCAGTCGTCCTGGGGTCTACTTCGATCTTCGCTCGCACAATCTGTGTGGGCAGCACGAACGGTCCGATGTGCAGCGGCACCACGATCGAGAGACCGTATGGTGCGCCCTTATACCCCTCAGTCAAATAGATCGGCGCTGATGGTTGACCCGGTTCCGGGACCACCAACGGATACGGTCCAGGACCAGCCTCAACGACCGTATGACCAATCTGTGACGCCGCAGAACAACTCCCAGTATTCGCTTGTGCTTCGGGACAGAGAGGAACGTTGCCGATCATCCCCAACAGACCCTCGGGCGTCTTGAACTGAAGGTTCGATACCCGCTGCTGATCGTCAGGACGGGTCAACAACAATGAGAAGTCGGTGAACCCACCAGCCTGATCCGTGGTCGATCCGGCGATCAGCGACGGAGCGAACGGCAACGGCGAGGAAGGACACGCAGCACCATTGGTACCTGCTGTGATCTGGAAACTGCTATGCGGAAACAAGTCTTCCACAACCGGAGTGCTCCACGGCGTGAAGTCGCCCGTGGTCGTATACGTCCCGCACCGCGTCGGAGTGGACAATGCCGCCTGCGCACCACCACTGAACGACAGTTTGAAATCAGTGAACGGGAACTCAGGAGTATCAGTAAACGTCGTGACGAGCTGGCCCGTCTGTTCGTTTAGGTGCACGTCACCGACAAGCTTGACGAACACTCCTTCGCCTTCCGCCGTCACCAACAACTGTACGTGCGGGGGATTGGAGGGCATTATGTACACGTTGCCCTTCAGCGGTTTGCTCAACAACGGTGTTTCTATTTCATCGGTGCCGACATGAGAAGCGTTAGGACAGTGCGGCGGACCGTTGTCTTCCTTGCCTTCAGCCTTTTCGGCTTCCGTGGTCAAACCGTCTTCGCCGGGACCACACGCGTCCAGACCAGCCGCTTGACCCGGATTGATAGCCACGCCTTCGGGCAACGCCACAGTCGTATTCTTGATATTCGATATCGCCAGACCACCGGCTTGAGACAGGCCTTCCTGTGGGACTTTTATGTCGACCGTCAAACCAGCAGGCGTATCCGCAAACGACGTGTCCGGAGCGATATCCAACTGGGTGTTGAAACCAAGATGTTCACAACCAGTGAACCCGCCAGGCACACCATTCTGATCGTGCGTCTCGACCGTTTCTTTGGCTGAGGGCAGGCTGGAGTTCCAACTGTCGACTGTGACTCCGAATGCCTGCGGCCCTTCGCACGATGTCGGCAACGTCAACAATGGTCTAGGTGTAGCGTTCCCCGCCGAGTAGCCGCAAGTCGTGCTCTGGCATCGTTCGTGATCGTGACTCGCTTCGTCTGGCACGCCCCAGAACGTGACGCTGTTATACACAATCTGCTGCGAGAGGTTGCGAGCGGTGCCGGTGATCCCATAATCAGAGCCACTGCGAACACCGGTATCGATCAAGATCAGCGACCCGGCGAACTGGAACCCGAACTCCGCGGGCTCACCCGGCGGCGGCACGAGGTTATACACCGGAAGACGCGCCCCCCAGTCCCCATAGCCAGCTTCGCCATTGGGGTTCAGCGACGGCCTCTCCGTCCCAACCTGCGTATCGGGCGGACACTCACCCCCCACACTCAATATGAACTGTTGTCGTGAGCATTGCGGCACCGCATGCGGATCACCGACGAGACCAGGCGGCAACTTGATCGACAGATCACGCAACGGACCACCCGCCGGGACTTCGCCGCCAGCGTTGTTGAGGGCGAAGTTAAGCGTCATCTCATACGGATGCGACCCAGCCTGCGTGTCCGGTGTGCCGTCGGCGTTTGTGAACCATCCATCGAACTGGCCGGCAAGACCAAACCCGGGACTAGTCGGACTGATCGTCAGATCAGAAGTACGTTCAGATGAACTAGATGCCCCACCGCCACTGACCGTCACCTTGTTGGTCCCAGCGCCGGGCGAGCCCACAACGTTCACCTTGATCCCGATACGCCCCGCAAAACCGGAGTCGATCGGTCGTTCGATACCCCGTGCCCCCGGCCCCGTGTGGCACGTCACGACCGTAGTGCCAGAGCAATCCCACACACGCAACTGCTCCAAACCAAGGCTGACTTCGTTTTCTTCGTAGTATTCGACGAGTTCCCTGTTGACTTCTCCGAAGTTTTCAAGCGCACCCGCTTCCGTTGCTTCCAGCCCCGCAGGCAAGGTATCGGTCACGGTGACAGGACTTGTGGTAGACCCCGCACCGGTATTAAAGACCTGCACCTCGACTACTCCTTTGCCGCCCGGCTTCAGGTTGGTTGGATATACACGCGTGTTCGACTCCCAGCCCGGTTTCGCTTCAAGCGCGAACGCACCGCCAGCCAGTGCCAAAAACGCCGATATCGCCAACAGCGCGATCAGGAATACCTGCTTGAAAGAGCGCTTGCTCATGACCGTCCCCCCTTTGCACCCGAACGCATACGAGCAGACTTGCGCGCGCTCTTGTTCGCCTTTTTAGACTTACCACCAGTCCGCTTCCCGGACTTCTTCTTGACCTTCTTCTTCGGCTTCGCTTTCTTCTTCGGCTTCGCCTTCGCCTTAGCAACAGTTTCAGTCGAAGAGAAATTACCGACACCCGCAAACGTCACGCTCGACGGAGTCGCAAAGATCGGCGGAGCACTAGGCACACCCTGACAACCAGTACCAGTACAAGCCGGCGGCGAGGGCGGCAAACCACCATCCACCCTCACGTCATACATATCGAACAAATCGTTTCGGTCGGCGCCCACCAACTGCGCACGCGTGACGATGAACACATCGTCGCCGCTAACGCTCGCATCAGCCAAATAAGAGTTATCGATGCTGGTGCCTTCCGAGAGCAGATAGATACAACCTTCGACCTGGGTGCAACCACCCGCCCCCGGTCGCTCCCACTCATACACATCCAACTCTCCGTTGGTGTCCTGCGGGACAAGCCCCGCACGACTGTCGAAAAACACACGACTGCCATCATCAGAAATCCATCTGGTTTGATAAGCACGCCGCACACTGGTGTCCGGCAGCAGTCCCTGTGTACCGCCCGCCGTACACCCCAAACAGTACAAAGAACCTGTATCCACACTGAAGACGTAGACGTTCGCGAAAACCGAAATGGAGTAGCCTGTTTCGGTGTATACGATGCTCCGTCCGCTTGGCGCCACGTCACCCGTGACTTCTTTCCTGTGCGCGATCGCGATCGGCGTCGTGGTGCCGTCGTGCCACAACTCGAGTTCATCGCCCGTCGTCATAAAATAAACGTATTTGCCGTCGTCGCTCACGCCGACCACCTTTTCGACCGGAACACCAGGCGTCAGATCGACCGTTTTAGCGCCAGCCAATTCATACTCATACAGATCGCCATTGGTGTAGAACACGAGCGACCCATCACTGGACGCCGTCTGGTATTCACCGGCTGAGCTTATTTCCACAGTGCTCGTACCGTTCTCACGCACATAAATATGGCCGGTAGCGAGGTCCGTCCAGAAGATCCGCGACCCATCTTCAGAGATAGCATGGCTGATGCGTTCAGTGAAGCCTCCATTGATTTTCGGGCCGCTGCCGAACTCGGCATTGGCGTGCGTCGTACCGTCAGGCAACACATTGACCAGCCGCAACCGCCCGCCGGCATCCTCATAGAGGTTGTTCTCGCCGGCGAAGGCGGCTTCAGCCCCGCCTTCGGCCGCCGGACGACCTTCAGAGGCACCCGTCAAAGCGTCATTGGCAGAGAACAGAACATGAGTCAGATCACTCGACGCGCCCGCAAAAGTAAGATGGTGGAAATGGGTGGCTTCAGGGGCGATTCCCCCAACCGTCTCGAATTCTCCAGGACTCCTGTACGGCGGCTTGGCGGTGAAGAGAGGTGTATAGCCACCGCCACCTTCAGTCTTAGTCGAGTACAGCACGTCATAGAGTCCGTAGCGTTCGGGGAGAGGTTCGCCGTAGCCCGGCGCCGTCGAGGTCAGCGGCACCGGCGATTCCAAGAAGCCGACCGAGAGGTCGCTGGAGAAAACCTCGTAAACTATCTCTCTGGCGGTATCCTGCAGAGAGGCTTACACCCGGGACTTCCGGTGTGATGTTCGTTTGCTTCCATTCACCGTTAGGCATGCGGGTGCCTAGATACTCGTTGCCGCCGTTGTTGCCTTGCGATTCGTTGCCGCCGATCGTCGGACCGCCCACAAAGGCGACGCGGTTGCCATCCGCCGCAGCCTGGAAATGAAGTTCCGTCTGCGTCCCTGTATATGGGACGGGCGCCATCGGTTGGTAGACCTCGCTGCCGTAGTTTTCCTGCGGCGTCACCAGCTCATACGCGCGCCCGTCGGGCAGCCCAGCTTGAGCGGCCGCCACGAACGCTGCGCTTGAGAATGCCGCGCACAGCGCGACAGCAATCGACACCCAAAGCCTGGGAGTACTCATCGAACCATCCCCTCCTCGGGCAGCCGCGAACGCGCGCCCCGTTGAAAGACACCAACACGAAGCGCGCTAATCGCGCGTGTACTGCCTACCCGAGCGTTCGGCTCGGATACCCGCGACGAAACGTCGCGGCGAGAAGACCTAGCGGCTAGACGCCGGCTCGGCCAGAGAGAGAGAGAGAGAGAGAGAGAGACGCGTCAGCGACGCTGACGCGTCCTATAACGGACCCGCCATTGACACACGGACTCTCAAACACGCTTATCCCCAATGAATGCACGCGAAAAACAACTCCCTCTCAGAAACGACCCGGTCCCTCTCCCAAGGGCCCTGCTGAAACCGGTTAGCGTCAGACCACAGGATCCAACCCAAACCCGACCTTTATTTCGACCGACACCCGAACAGGATGTCAGGACATGGCTACGTTATACCCGACCCTTATCTTCATGTCAAGCCCCCCCCAATCGTGGGGCGTAGACAGAGGCCGGCTTCAGGCCGTCGCGGTGCCCTTCATGCGGGCGCGGCGCTGCTCTCGGACACGCTTGAGCATGCCCTTGCGACCGTGTTCCTCCAGGCCGTTATAGAGCACCTTGATCTCGTCGAGCACTGCATCGGCAACGGCCTGCTGTTGGGAGCGCGTGGCGCCCTCTATCGGCTCCCAGCGAATCGGATCGCCGTATTGGATGGTCACCTTGGGGAACTGCAGGCGCTTCCAGTTGCGGATGCGCGAAGAGCCGTGAATCGCGATCGGCACGATCGGCGCTCCCGTTTCCAAGGCGATGCGGCCGATACCGGCCTTGGCGTGCTCGGCCAGTTTGCCGTCGCGTGAGCGTCCACCCTCGCAGTACATCGTGATCGCCCCGCCGCGCTCTAGGATCGCTTTGGCGGTAACGAACATCTCCTCGTCGCGCGCGCCTCGGCGTACCGGGAAGACGCCGCCGTGGGTGTAGACGAACTGCATCGGGGGCTTGAACAGCTGCGACTTGGCCATGAAGCGGACCTTGCGCCGGATGTAGCAACCCATCAGGAAGTGGTCCATGAAGGAGAAGTGGTTGGGCGCGAGGATCACGGCACCAGAGCCGGGGGCCTTCTCGGTCGAGATCGGACGGGCTCTGAAGAACGTGTAGGCATACAAAGAGGTCAGCAGGCGCGTGGCCTCGTAGCACCAGTCCGGTTCGCGCGTGCGGGCTCGCTCGTGGAAGCGGTCGAAGTACTCCTTGGGCCGCGGGTCGGTGTAGACCTGTTCGCGCATCGGGGCGAGCTCGCTCATCTAATTGCTCTACATCGCCGGGCAGGCAAAGTTACGCGACCATCATCAGGAAGACATCGCCGCATGCGGCGATGTCCCGAGTGGCGCATGCGCCACTCGGCGGGCCGGCACATGTGCCGGCCCGAACAACGTCATTGAGACCTGGTCCGCGCAAGCGCATCCTTCCAACCGGCAAGCAGCGTCTGACGCTCGTCCGCGCTCATGCGCGGCTCGTAGAGGGCGCCCTCTCGCCTGGAATCGCGCACGTCGGAGATCGTCCAGGCGCCCGTCCCCACTCCCGCCAAACAGGCGGCGCCAAGGGCAGTCGTCTCGGGCATCTGGGCCACTGAGACGGGCGCCCCGAGCACGTCGGCCTGAAACTGCATGAGCCACGCGTTGGCGGTGGCGCCCCCGTCGACGCGCAGCTCGCACAAGGGCTCAGACGAGGCGGCCGCCATCGCGCGGAGCGCATCCACTGTCTGGTAGGCGATCGCCTCCAGGGTCGCGCGCGCTAGATGCGCCCGTCCCGTGCCGCGGGTGAGACCGACGATCGTGCCGCGTGCGTAGGGATCCCAGTGCGGCGAGCCCAAGCCCGTCAGCGCAGGCACGAAGTAGACCCCGTCGTTGCTCTGCAAAGAGGCCGCGAGCGCCTCGGTGTCGCTTGCGCGCTCGATCACGCCCAGGCCGTCTCGCAGCCACTGCACGGCGGCGCCCGTCACGAAGATCGAGGCCTCCAGGGCGTAGCTCGTCGAGGCGCCGATTCCCCAGGCGACGGTGCTCAACAGACCCGGCGCCGACGCGGGAGCAGCGAAGCCGGCGTTCAAGAGCGCAAACGAACCGGTCCCATACGTGTTCTTGCCCATGCCCGGATCGACGCATCCCTGCCCGAACAACGCCGCCTGCTGGTCGCCCGCCACGCCGGCCACAGGTGCGGCGTGCCCATACAGGGCATGTGGGCGAGTGTGTCCAACCGTGCCCGCGCTACTCGCCACGCGGGGCAAAGCTCGCTCGGGAATGTCGAGCAACGCAAGCAAGTCGGGATCCCAGCGTCCCTCCTGGATGTCGTAGAGCATCGTGCGCGATGCGTTGGAAGGGTCGGTGACGTGCTCGCCGCACAGCTTGAAAATCAGCCAGGCATCGATCGTGCCGAACATAGCCCGACCTTTGTGGGCGCGTTCGCGAAGGCCCTCCACGTTGCGCAACAGCCACTCGATCTTGGTGGCCGAGAAATAGGGGTCCAGCACCAGGCCCGTGCGGGCGCGCACGAGGTCTTCGTGGCCAGCGGCGCGCAGCTCCTCGCAACGAGCGGCCGTACGGCGATCCTGCCACACGATCGCCTGGTGCAAAGGTTCGCCCGTGGAGGGATCCCACACGCATACGGTCTCGCGCTGATTGGTGATCCCCACAGCCGTGAGCTCCCCGAGACGCACTTCGGCGTCCGTGAGTGCCTCACCCGCGACGCCCTGGGTCACCTCCCATATTTCTCGGGCGTCGTGCTCTACCCAACCTGGCTCGGGAAAGTGTTGGGTGAACTCGCGATAGGCGCGTCCCACCGGCTCGGCCTGCTCGTCGAACACGATGCAGGTGGTGCCGGTAGTGCCTTGGTCGATAGCCAAGATCATCCTCGCCTCCCTTCCAGACGTGACCGCCCCGATGTGCGCGCTGTCATCTCGACGCGAGCCTAGCGCCGCGCCAGATACACGCGCATGAAGTCAACCAGCTGACGACCCCGATGGAGGAACCCGGCAAAGGTCTTGCCGGTGGCACGATGGGACAGGTCCAAGTCGATCTCCTCCACGCGTGCGCCCGCGCGGGCAGCGTCGATCGTCATGCCGATCTCCATACCGAAACCATGCGCGAACGGCAGCACACGCGCGAGCGTCTGTGCAGTCAGTGCACGCTGCCCCGATATGGGGGCTCGCAACACAAGTCCACAGCGCCGGCGAATCGCCCAGTGGGCAAAGCCAACGGCCATACCGAAGCCGCCACCGACGCGCCTTGAGAAAGCCGCTACGGCGAGGTCAGCCTCTCCCTGGCGCACCGCCTCCACCAGCGGCCCCAGGCGTGCCGCGGACTCGCCCAAGTCGCCGTCGCAAAGCAACGCCACCGATCCCCCGGAAGCCAAAGCCTGCCGTGCCGCGAGCGTGACCGCGCCACCCTTGCCGATCACTTGCTCGCTACGCACTACCGTGGCGCCCGCTGCTTCGGCAACGACGCACGTTCCGTCCGTGGAGCCGTCATCGGCAACCCAGAGCGACGCCTCCGGAAACGTGACAGAGAGCGCAGCCAGCGTCGCCGCGACGCTATCGGCCTCGTTGTAGGCAGCAACTATCACGAAGACATCCGAGGTCATAGTCGATTGGCCACGGCGGGTATTCTCCCCGCTGTTATCCAACGGCGACTACTCCCTTGCACGACAGGGGATGGTGCCGTCCCAACGGCATCCCCTGGAGGTCATAGGCGTGGCTGAGGTAGAGGCTCACATCACCGGCACGGTTTGGAAGATCGAGTGCGCCGTGGGAGACAACATCGAGGAGGGCGACACGGTTGCGATCCTCGAGTCGATGAAGATGGAGATGCCGGTCGAGGCCGAGGACGCCGGCAAGGTCGTGGAGATCCTCTGCGAGGAGGGCCAGGCCGTCAACGAGGGCGACACGCTGGTCGTGCTGGAGTGACGCGCGCGCTGGCCGACGGCAAGCTGCTGGTCGACCGTCCGGCCGCGGGCGTGGTCCGGCTGACGATCGACAATCCGGCCAAGCGCAACGCGCTCGACCACCCGATCCTCGATGCGATCACCGCCACGCTCGCCGAATTGGGAGCCGCCGGCTCAGACGCGCGTTGCGTGATCGTGACAGGCGCCGGGGGAATGTTCTCGGCGGGTTATGACATCGGGGAGATCCCCGACGAGGAGTTCGAGCAGCGCGCCGAGGCGCTCGTGGCGCACCCTTTCACCGAAGCAATCGAAGCGCTCGAGGCCTTCCCATACCCAACGCTCGCCTCGCTACCCGGCCACACGATCGGCGGCGGGCTGGAGCTTGCCCTGGCATGCGATCTGCGCGTGGCGAAGGACGACATCAAGCTCGGCATGCCACCCGCGAAGCTGGGCCTCGTCTATTCGCACACGGGACTGCGCCGCTTCATCGACGCGATCGGCGCGGCGCGCACTCGTGAGCTATTCCTGCTCGGTCGCTACATCGACGCCGCCACCGCCGAGCAGTGGGGCCTGGTCAACCGTGCGGTGCCCGCCCAAGAGCTTGACGCGGTCACGCTCGAGCTGGGTGAGGAGATGGCCGGCAACGCGCCCTTATCGCAGACCGGCAACAAGCGCGTGATCGCGGCGCTGCTTGACGGACGCGACGGCTTGGGCGAGCAGCTCGAAGCGGAGCTGATCGAGCTGCGCCGCGCCTCGTTCGCCTCGCACGACCTGCGCGAGGGGATGGCCGCCTTCGCCGAGAAGCGCACCCCCCGCTGGCGCGGGGAGTAAGTCAATCCCGCGGGATCGCGGTCTCCCCTGCAGCCTGGACCCTGTCCCACGAGTTCGCGGTCTCCCCGCAGCCTGGACCCTGTTCCACCAGTTCGCGGTCTCCCCAACGGCTTCGGATCTATCCCACGGGCTCGCCTTCGCGGATGCTGCCCAGCCAGTCCTCCACCGCCCGCGCCGTTCCCTCGGCGTGCTCCTCCATCGCGGAGAAGTGGTCTCCCGGAATCTCGAGTCCGGTGTCGAACAGCTCCCAGGCCGCCGGCTCATCCCCGGCCGCGCTCGTCCCGGACCGCCCCTCCGCGGCGCTCAGCAGGAGCGACGGAGCATCGATGACCTGCGGCTCCCATTCGAGCAGGAGCCGCAGATAGGCGCCCATCGCGGTCAGGCGGACATCGTCGATCGAGTGGTACGCGCGGTTGCGCTCGAGCATCCCGTCAACGATCTGGTTCAGGCCCGCGCCGAATACACCGTGTGGTGAATATGTGTCGATCATGACCACTCCATGGGAGGCGATCCCCATCTGCTCCAGTCGTGCGGCCAACGCGTAGGCGAGCATCCCGCCGGAGGAGTGACCGACGAGGACAAACGGGCCGTCCGCGGCCAACTCCCGGACGCCCTCAACGTGAACATCCACCGCCGCATCGAAGGTGGCCGGTAGAGCCTCTTCCGGCTCGAACCCGGGTAGCGTCAGCGACACCACGCTCCGCTCGCCCGCAAAGCCACGAGCAAACCTCAGGTACTGATGGGGACCGGAGATGGCGAGCACCGACGGCACGCAAATGACGCGCGGTCGCCCCTCGCCTCGCGCAAGCTCAGTCGGTGGGCGATAGCTCTCCGGTTGGATGTGTCCCTCGAACACCGGACGGAATCGGGACATAGCAACCAGCGTGCGCATGAAATCCTCAAGCGAAGCGTCCTCGCGTGCGTGCACGAGCAGCTTGCCCAGCGTCCCGTGCTCGGCTGCGGGCATGGAGCGAGCCTCATCTGCGACCAAATCTCCTGCGATCGGCCTCGGGGCCTGCTCCCCCTCGGGATTCCCATTCGCACTCGCATCGTCGAGCATGCCCAGCAGGTATCCAGCCAAGGCATCGGCGCTCGGATAGTCGAAGATCGTCGTGGGAGGTAGCTGGCAGCCGCTGGCGAACTCCAACCTCGCGCGCAGACCCATCACCGTCACGGAGTCGAAACCCAGCTCGACGAAATCCTGCTCTGGCGAGACCGGCTCGGAGGCCGGCCGGCCCATGATGCTTGCCAGCTCGGACAGGACCAGCTCGAGCACCGCTTGCCGTCGCTGCTCGCCTGGCATCCTCGCCAACCGTTGACTGAACGAGCCCGCGCGAGCCTCCTCGACGCCCTCGACGCCCGTCTGTTCAGCCAGCGCTGTCTTCATGTCGGGCAGATCCCCGATCAGCGGTCCAAGGTGGGCCAGCGTGAATACCGGAGCCGTCCGATCCCACTGGATGTCGCCGACCATGGTGTGGGCCTCGTCGCGATCGAGCACCTGGGCGAGCGCCTTGATGGTCAAATCGGGCGACATGCTGCGCAGACCCGCGCGAGCAGACAGCTCTTCCTCGTCTCCGGCCATGCCCTCGCCCGCCCACGAGCTCCAAGAGATCGACGTCGCCACCAAGCCTCGCGCGCGTCGGTGCTGGGCGAGGGCGTCGAGGAAGGCGTTGCCGGCTGAGTAAACGCCGAGCTTGGCGCTTCCGAAGATCGACGTGATCGAGGAGAACAGAACGAACGCCTGCAGATCCAGATGCTGTGTGAGCTCGTGCAGATGCATCGCTCCTTGGACCTTCGGCGCGAGCGTCGGTGGCAGCTGCTCGTCCGTCACAGAACGAAGCCATTCGCCGCGACTCGCGCCGGCCGCATGGAAAATCGCCGAAAGCGGAGGATCGTCACCAATCGAGCTCAACAGTCCTTCGACAGCGCCGCGATCGCTGACGTCGCAAACCGCAACGGTGACCCGCGTCCCCTGCTCGGCGAGCTCTGCCACAAGCTCTTTGGCGCCCGGGGCGTGCTCCCCGCTGCGGCTCGCAAGCACCAGATGCTCGGCGCCCATGTTCGCCAGCCAGTACGCGACATGAGTCCCAATGGCGCCCGTGCCACCGGTCAGCAGAACGGTGCCGTGGGGTCGCCAAGGAGTCGGTGAGCTATGCGAGCCGATAGGCGCTCGCACGACCCGACGCCCGCGCAGGCCAGTCACGCGCAGGGCCAGCTGGTTCTCGTGGGTGGCGCCGCCCAGAGCTCCACACAGACGCCCGGCCGAGCGCTCGTCGAGCTCGTTCGGGAGATCGATCAGACCGCCCCAAAGCTGCGGATACTCCCAGCCGATCACCCGTCCCAAGCCCCACACCAAACCTTGGACCGGGTCATGCGCCGGCTCGGAGGCGTCCACGGCCACCGCTCCGCGTGTCGCGATCCACAGACGTCCCTCGAGCTCGAGCTCGCCGAGCGCTTGGACAAGCGACAAGGTGGCCGCCAATCCGCGCGAAATGCCCTGCTCGAGGTGACTTGCGCCGTCGCTCATCGCCAGGAGCGAGAGCACACCTACCGGCGCCGAGCCGATCGCCCCATCGTCGCCGTTCATGTGTGCGAGCGCATCGGTCAACTTGGCGCGGATCGCGTCGCGCTGGAGGCATGCGCGCTCCACGCATGGCATGTCGAGCTCCAACGGGACCACGTCGGCGCCGTGACGCTCAAGCGCTTGGACGATCGCCACCGCAGATGAGTCTCGACGCCAATCGCTGCCGACAGCCACAAGCCAGGATCCGTGCAAGCTCCTCGCAAGAGGCTCGGGCACCGGCTTCCAATCGAGCCGGTAGCGCATATCGTCGATCTTCGACCGCGCCAGCCGCTCACGCCGCCACGCATCCAGCGTTGGCAACAGTTCCTCGAGCGAGCCCCCGGAGGGGCTCGCCTCCACGCCCAGCGTCTCGGCCAAGCGCCCCAGGTCGCCGGCCTCGACGGCGCTCCACAGATCGCCGTCAACGCCACTAGTCACACTCACCGCTGCCCCATCGCCACCAGAGCGTGGGGTCGAGGTCTCAATCCAGTGGCGCCGACGCTGGAATGGGTATGTAGGAAGCTCCACCTTTCGGGCCGAGGTACTGCCGAACAGGGCGCCCCAATCGACCTGCACGCCCCTCACCCACAGTTGGGACAGCGCCCCCACTAGCGCACGGGGCTCGGATCCCTCACGGCGCAGTGTCGGCAAGGCTTGTGGCCGAGAGGCCGTCCCATCGCTCAATGCCTCGTCGTCGCAGCGAAGCTCGTCGAGAACCTGCCGGCATTGCGCACTCAGTCCACCATCGGGTCCCAACTCGAGGAAGGTGCGCACGTCCATACCCGCAAGCCAAGACACACTGTCCATGAAGCGCACGGGCGCGCGTGCATGTTCTGACCAATAGCCCGGATCGCTCAACTGCTCCCCGGAGAGCGGCTCGCCGGTGAGGTTCGAGATGACGGGGAGCTTCGGCGCAGTGAAAGCGATGCTCGCCGCGGCCTCGCGCAGCTCGGACAGCATCGGGTCCATACGCTGAGAATGGAACGCATGGGAGACTCGCAGTAGCTTGATCTTGCGACCGCGGCGCTCCCAGTCACGGGCCAGATCCAGCAGGTCCTGCTCCTCCCCGGAGAACACGACCGCCGAGGCGCCATTCACCGCCGCCAGCCCGACACGCCCGTCAAGCCCGTCGAGCGCCTCTAGCGCCTCCTTCTCTGAGGCCTCGACAGCCACCATCCCTCCGCCGGGAGGCAGGGCGTCCATGAGCCGACCTCGGGCAGCGACCAGCCGACACGCGTCCTGCAACGAGACCGCGCCCGCCACGTGGATGGCGACCAGCTCGCCGATCGAGTGACCCAGCAGGTAGTCGGGCGTCAGTCCCCACGACTCAAGGAGACGGTAGAGCGCTACCTCGAAAGCAAATAGCCCAGCCTGCGCGAACATGGTCCGGTCCAGGCTCTTGACGCCAGGCTCCTCGAACATCACTCCTCGCAGCGAGCATCCGAGCAGCCCGTCGAAGTACCCACACGCCTCCTCCAGCGCCTCCTCGAAGACGGGAAACGCCTCGCACAATTCCTTACCCATGCCGGGGCGTTGCGCTCCCTAGGGTCGTCGCATTTTTTTTAGTCCGGAGAGCGCGATGGAGGCGGAGATCGGACTGGGGGCCGACATCATCATGGCGTTCGATGAGTGCACAGAGTTTCCGGCGAAGCGCGAACGGGTGCGGGCGTCGATGGAGATGACGTTACGGTGGGCGAAGCGGTCAAAGCGGTATTTTGAGGAGCACAAGGGGCAGGTGCCTTGGGTTGGTCGTCAGTCGCCAGTCATCAGCCGTCAGCAAGAGCAGGTTCCTGGTCGCTTCGCCCCTCGGGATGACAAGGCTGGGCCGGATAGGAAGGTAGAGAATGAAGGCGAGCTTCGCTCGGCTGGGCAGACGAGGGTGTCTGACCCTACGTGGGAGGGAGCGACGCAATCCCTCTTTGGGATTGTGCAGGGAGGGATGGAGTTTGCGCTTCGGCGGGAATCGGCGGAGCGGACGGTGGAGATTGGGTTTCCGGGTTATGCGATTGGCGGGTTAAGCGTAGGAGAGCCGCGTCAGACTACGCGGGAAGTCGTGGAGGCCACGCTGGAGCATCTTCCCACGGATCGGCCGCGGTACCTGATGGGGGTGGGGACGCCGGAAGAGATCGCAACCTATGCCGGGCTTGGGATCGACATGATGGATTGCGTGCTGCCAACGCGGGCTGCGCGGCATGGCCTGCTGTTTACCTCGGAGGGGAAGATTTCGATCAAGCAGGCCCGCTATGCGAGTGACGGCGGGTCACTTGATCCCAAGTGCGGGTGCCGGGTGTGCCAGCGCTATTCGCGGGCCTACTTGCGACACCTATATGCCTCTAACGAAGTGCTGGCACAGGTGTTAAATACCGTCCACAACCTTAGTTTCTACCTTGACACTATGCGGAGGGTGCGGCATTCTATTCGGCTTGGGGAAGGGACGCGCTTTCTTTCTGGTGTCACGTCTCAGCCGAAGCCGTAGGTTCCCGAATCCCCTGGTTCAAGCGAAGGATACCCGGCCGGAACACACGAGTACTCCCGCGGTGACAATCGAGGGCTCCGAGGCGCTAGCGGCATCAGCGTGAATTTTAGATGGAGTGCGTCTTTCAGGTCTTCATGAGCAATTTATATTTTCTGGCGGCGCAGGTGGGCGGCGGGTCGGGCCTGGCATTGTTTGCTCCCGTTCTTCTGATATTTGGCGTGTTCTACTTCCTTCTGATCCTTCCCCAACAGCGCCGGCAGAAAAAGTGGCAACAGATGCTGGCTGACCTGAAAACAGGGGATAAGGTCGTGACCAGCGGGGGGTTGAAGGGGACGATTTTTTCGATGAAAGAGGATTCGGTCACACTGCGGGTTCCCGCCCGACAATTTGAAGCTGGACGTGAGCCGGGGGTCGATTGTGACCGTTACTACGTCGGATGAGGCGACCAGCAGCAAGTAGGCTGCGTGCAGCGAGGCTTTCACCGCAAAGATCGCAGAGCAGGGCCACAGGGGAGCACGGCGAAGAGACTTGACCGTCAAGGGCCCTAAGGGGTCGCAAAGGACGCGAACGCGGGAGTCAGGAAATTCTTATCGAGGTCACGGGTTTTATTTATCTGTCATGAACAAGAACTTACGCTGGAAAGTCGTCGTTATCATCGTTACGTTGCTGGTCTTCCTGTTCGGGATCGTCGGGATTCCGAAAAGCTGGTCGGGCTCGGGCCTGCTCGCGGCTATGACCGACCGCATTCACCTGGGTCTCGACCTCAAAGGGGGCACGCACCTGATCCTGCAGGTGCAGGTGAACGATGCCGTGAACGCGGATTCGGACCGCGCCATCGAGCGGCTGAAAGACGATCTGCGTACCCGCAAGATCGCCTACGCCGATATCACCAAGCCCGACCCGGCGAACAATCCTGACAAGATCGTAATCAAGGGCGTGCCGCCGGAGGCGACTTCAGATGTCCGGAACCTGGTGAGCGATCGTCTGCCCGAATACGACGCGACCTCGGGAGCGGAAAATTCCTGGGTGCTCAGCATGAAGCCGCAGCAGTTGCGCGATTTAAAGGACCGTGCTGTGGCGCAGGCCATTGAGACGATCCGGAACCGCATTGATAAGCTCGGAGTAAGCGAGCCCGTCATCCAGGAACACGGCTTGGGGCAGTACCAGATCCTGGTGCAGCTTCCCGGCGTGGACGATCCGGCACGCGTGAAAGAGATCATGCAGTCGACCGCCATGCTGGAGATCCGGCAGGCAATGGATCGCAATCAATCCTACCCGGACGAGCAGGCGGCACTGGCGGCCCACAATGGAGTTCTGCCGGAGAACTCCGTACTCATGCACGGCCGGAGTATCGGTGCGACCGGGGAAGGCTCAGACGCGGTCTGGGTGATCTCACGAGTGTCCGCCGTCGCAGGACATGATTTGCGCGAAGCTCGAGTGGGACGCAATTCACAAACGGGCTCCCCGGAAGTCAACTTCATATTGACCTCGGAGGGTGGGCGTCGTTTCTCGCAATTTACGTCCGCGCACGTGGGCGACTCCCTCGCGATCGTGCTGGATAACAAGGTTATGGAGGTCGCGACCATCAAGAGCGAGATCGGCGACCAGGGCGTCATCGAAGGGCGCTTTACCGATCAGCAAGCGAAGGACCTGGCGCTGGTGTTGAACTCCGGCGCGCTGCCCGCCAGCATCAAGTATCTGGAAGAACGGACGGTGGGGCCGTCGCTGGGAGCGGATTCCATCCGCTCGGGCGTTCAGGCGGCGGTCGTCGGCATGTTGGCGGTTCTGATCTTCATGCTGATCTACTACCACGGAGCAGGGATTAATGCGGACGTCGCGCTCATCCTGAACCTCATCATCCTGCTGGGCTTCCTTGGTTTCAGCGGTGCGACGTTGACCTTGCCGGGCATCGCCGGCGTGATTCTGACGGTCGGCATGGGCGTGGACTCGAACGTCTTGATCTTCGAGCGTATTCGAGAAGAGCTGCGCAATGGGAAAACCCCACCATCAGCAGTTGACCAGGGATTTGCGCATGCCTGGATTACGATTGTCGACACGCACGTGACGACCATCGTTTCCGCGTTCATCTTGTTCGTCTTCGGAACCGGCCCGGTGAAGGGGTTTGCAGTCACCCTGACCTTCGGTCTGCTGGCGAATCTGTTTACTGCGGTCTTCGTCTCGCGAGTGATTTTTGACTACATCCTGGCCAGGAAGCAGCGCGGAGAAGGACTCAGTATTGGGTAGAAGGGCCGCAGTTTCTTTGGGAAGGTTTAAAAGTCGGTAGCGTGGTGGGCGATGGCAGGGTTTTCGGGTTCTTGCACCTTGGGAATCTCGAAACCCGGCTGCCCAGAGACATGAAAGAAGGGGTTTAGAGCCGCGTGGAATTTTTTCGCAATCCAAACATAGATTTTCTCGGGAAAAAGTGGTATTTTCTCGCCTTTTCACTGGTGTTCAGCGTGGCGGGTATACTCTCGATGCTTTTCTGGCATGGGATCCCGCTGGGCGTAGACTTCCGAGGGGGCACGCTGGTCTACGTGAAGTTCTCGCATTCACCCAACAACGATGCCATCCGTGCTGCATTGGACAAGGTCGGATTGCATAACGCCAAGATTCAAAGTTATGGCCCTGCACAGAACAACGAGGTTCTGATCGACCTGGCCGAAAAGGAGACTAGCGAAGCGGCGCTCGACAAGGGCAAGGCGCAGATCATTACCGCTTTGGAGGCCAACGCTCAGGCCGGCAAGCAGGATTTGAATAACGCCAGCTCCTTGGCGGTCAAAGATTACTTGTTGCAGAAGGATCCCCTGCATCTGGGGACGGATGCCGATGCCAGATACACGGCGGTGGCTCAAGCGATCGTGAACTATCGCGACAAGACGAAGGGCGGTGTCCTGAGTTCCCTGGACGACTTAAAGGCTGCGACGGACGCCGCGACCGTGGCTGCATTGCAAGAGGGTTTCTATTTGTCGGATTTTGGCGTGCGCAACGTGGAGATCGTCGGCCCGCAGGTTGGGGCACAACTGCAGAAGCAGGCGGTCTGGGCGGTTGTATACTCGCTGGCCGGGATGCTGGTCTATCTCGGGGTCCGGTTCGAGTGGATTTATGGTCTCGCCGCGGTGGTGACGGTGTTCCACGATACGCTGATAACGGTAGGGGCATTTTCGCTGACCAACAAGCCGATTTCTCTGACGGTGGTGGCGGCGATCCTGACCCTGGTGGGCTACTCGAATAACGATACGATCGTCGTTTTCGACCGTATCCGGGAAAACATCAAGCTGATGCGGCGCGAGAGGCTGGCTGACATCGTTAACCGCAGCATCAACCAGACGCTGAGCCGAACGATCTTGACGGCGGGGCTGACGTTCCTTACTGTGCTGGCGCTGTACCTGTTCGGGGGTGAAGTGCTGCACGGGTTTTCGTTCGCGCTGGTCATCGGAATTTTGATTGGGACGTATTCATCGATTGCGATTGCGGCGCCCATTCTGGTGGCGTATCAAGAATGGCGCTCGGGGCGAGGCAAGGCGCCGGTCTCGATGCCAGTGGACCCGGGAAAGCGGGCAAAGGCAAAGGCCAACGTTTAAGTGCAACCGATGGTGGGCGAGTTGGAATCGGAAATATATTTGTTCGTGGCGTCAAAAGAATTGCGGTAGCCAAGCGGCGGCGATGGGGAAAGATTGAGCCGCGAACGCGCTAAGTTGCTGATTGCATGGAGTCGATCTTGGTTTCGGGTGGGCAGGAGACGGTCGGCAGGCTCGTTGCAGTAAGAAGGCTGGTTTTGGGAGCAAAGAGGAAATGCGCGGTGTCTAAGAATACGTAGGGCCGGTTGTACGGAGAAACCTATGTTCGAAGATAGCCTCATCGAGTCAGGTGGTCGGCTGAGAACGAGACGGGGAGCCACAACCACGATTTCGTTCGTCTTACAGGCGTTCCTGGTGGGCGTCCTGGTCCTGCTGCCGCTGATTTTCACCGAAGCGCTGCCCAAGCAGCAGCTGATGACATTCCTGGTGGCGCCGCCGCCGCCGCCACCCCCTCCTCCACCTCCGGCTGCGACCCCTGTCCGAGTGGTGAAACAGATTCAGAGCGACCTGGTCAACGGTCAACTGCGAACCCCCACCAAGATTCCTCAGAAAGTCCAGATGATTAAGGAAGAGGAAGCGCCTCCGCCAGACATGGCGTCGGGCGGCGTGGTGGGTGGGGTTCCGGGAGGGATTCCGGGCGGCCAAATGGGCGGCGTGATCGGCGGCATTATCAGTTCAACGCCGGTGGCGGTGCCGAAGGTCGCGACTCCACAGCGCGTGCGAGTTTCGCTGGGCGTCTCGCAGGGCTTGCTGATCAAGAAAGTCCAGCCGATGTATCCTCCCCTGGCGCGCCAGGCGCGCATCCAAGGGACGGTGATGCTGCAGGCGGAAATCAGCAAGGATGGCGCGATCGAGAACCTGCGCCTGATCAGCGGACATCCGATGCTGGCGCCGGCGGCGATCGAAGCTGTGAAGCAATGGCGGTACAAGCCGTACATGCTGAATGGCGAGCCAGTGGCGGTGGAAACGCAAGTTCAAGTGAACTTCACGCTGTCGGGGGGCTAAACCCAGGCAGCGTCTTTAGGTTGAGTGGCGGCAGCAGTACGAGGTAGTGCCCTCCCCAGTACCCACCTTTCCGGTGACCGGGGTTGGGCGTGGAAACGCCTTGAGCGGTCGCCGCGTCTCGCAGTGTCCGAGTATCGGGTAGCCCAGAAGCGTTCCGGTGATCGCTAGCCGGGGCCGGGAGATGAGTACTCGGGACACCATTTCCGCAAAAGTGCTGAGTAGGATTAGTAGCGACCGAAGCTGCCGGAGTTCTGACGAGTTCCTGAGGAGGAAAGCAACTCATGTTCGTAGCCAATCTAGCAAGTACCGTGCACCATGTACCCGCGCTCGCCGCCTGGGTGGTCCAGGAAGGAGCGGTGGGTTGGGACCTGGTTTCGCTGCTCAAGTCGATGGGCATTCTGGCGAAAATCGTGGTCATCATTCTGTTCATCATGTCGGGCTGGTCGATCGGCGTGATGATTGACCGTTGGATGGCGTTTAGTGCGGCCCGCAAGCAGTCGCGCGCCTTTGCTCCGGCGGTTGCCGGCGCGTTGCGCGATGGCAAGATCGATGAAGCCATCAAGGTTGCCGAGCGCAACAAGAAGAGCCACCTGGCGAAGGTCGTCACGGCCGGCTTAATGGAATTCAAGGCCCACCAGGACAGCCCGGGAGAGATCCCTGGCGAGACCATTGAAGCCTCCAAGCGCGCCCTCGAGCGCACGGAAGCCATCGTTCATGCCGAGTTGAAACGTGGCTTGGGCGGACTGGCCACCATCGGATCGACCGCTCCATTCGTCGGATTGTTCGGCACGGTGGTCGGCATTCTAAACGCGTTTAAGGGCATCTCGCAGGAGAAGGCTACCGGTCTGGCAGCCGTCGCCGGCGGTATCGCCGAAGCGCTGGTCACCACTGCCATGGGACTGCTGGTGGCGATCCCGGCCGTGATGATGTTCAACTACCTGACCGGCCGCGTAGAGGCGTTCGACGTGGAGATGGATAACTCGTCGAGCGAACTGGTCGACTACTTCCTGAAGCGGCGGAGCCTGCGCCGTTCCTAGTTCGATGGGGTGTTTGCTGCGGTCATGAGTTGCAAGGTCCGGCGCGGGAAAATAAGCTCCCGCGCCGGGCACTCAGGCAGCCGTCCGCGGAATCTGCCCGACGACGATGGAATGCGCGCTTGAGCGCAAGGGAAAGGTGAGTCTATGGCACTGGCAAAACGTAACGAAGGCGCCAAGGTCAATTCCGACATCAACGTTACTCCCATGGTGGACGTGATGCTGGTGTTGCTGATCATCTTCATGGTGGTCACGCCCATGTTGCAGAAGGGCGTCAGCGTGGACCTGGCGAAAGTGAACAATCCGGAGCAGATGCCGGATGCCGACAAGGAAGACGCGCTGGTCGTGGCGGTGATGCGGACCGGTGATGTGTTCTTCGGCAACGACAAGATTCCGCCAGATCAATTGACGGGCAAGATCAAAGACCGGCTGGCGAACCGGGCAGACAAGCGGGTCTACATCCGGGCCGACGCGCGCGCCAAGTTCGGGCGCGTGGTAGAGGTGGTGGATGACATCCGCGCCGCAGGGGTAGATCAGCTGGGCCTGCTGACGGACCAGCGCAAAGAAAAGGGCGCGGGCACCGCGCCGCCGACCACGGCCCCACCGACCGGTGGTCAATAGAGGAGATTTTCTATGTCAATGGCACTTGGCACGGGCGGAGGCCAGAACGCGAATATCAACGTGACGCCGCTCATTGATGTGCTCTTGGTGCTGCTGATCATCTTCATGGTGATCACGCCCCTGACCCCGAAAGGCTTGGACGCGCTGGTTCCCCAGCCGCCCCCGCCGAACCAGAAGCAGCAGAATACGCCCGACCGTACCATCGTGGTGCAGTTGATCGATCGCGGCGCCAGCACGACTCCGGGCGTAAAGATCAATCAGGAAGACGCCAGCTGGGATGACTTGGGAGGACGTCTGACCGACATCTTCAAGACGCGCGCGGAGAAAGTCATGTTTGTGAAGGGCGACGACAACGTGCCCTTCTACGACGTGGCCAACGTGATCGACATCGCGCACGCTTCGGGCGTGGATAAAGTGGGCTTGATCACAGCCAAGATCGAGGCCGGGCAATAGGATCAGAAGACCTGCATGAAGTTCTCGGGCGCGAACGAGCGCGCCCGCGCGTGCAGGGGTAGGATTCGGGTTGGTAAGAGTACGCCCAGGCGACCGCGTCTGGGCCTCGGTTCGTTCAGGATTTGCGCAATCCTAGCCATAATGGTAAGGTCCCAGAATTCCTGGCAAGGGAGACTTATAAGGCAATGAAAACCAGCGTACGTGTGTTGGCACTGGTAGCGGCCGGCCTGATGCTGTTGTCGACGATGGGCTGCTCCAAACTGAGAGCCCGTGACCAGCTCAACAAGGGTGTCCTGGCTTATAAGAATGCCAAATATGAAGAAGCCATCAACCATTTCCAGCAGGCAGTATCGCTTGACCCCACTCTTTTAAATGCCCGGCTGTACCTGGCGACGGCGTTTGCCCAGCAATATATTCCGGGCGCCGACGCTCCCGACAACAACAAGATGGCGGAGCAGGCGATCGATCAGTACAAGGAAGTTTTGCAGCGCGATCCCAAAAACGTCAACAGCGTGAAGGGGATTGCCTACCTGTACCTGCAGATGAAGAGGTTTAACGACGCGAAGGAGTTCTACCGCAAGGCGACCGAGCTGGACCCAAACGATCCCGAGCCCTATTACTCGGTAGCCGTCATCGACTGGACCCAGACCTATCAGCCCCGCATGGAAGAACGCGCGAAGCTGGGGTTGAAACCCGACGAGCCGCTGAAGGACAAGAAAGTGTGCGCGTTGTTGAAGGAGAAGAACACCAGCAACATACAGGAAGGCATCGACAACCTGAACAAGGCGCTGCAGCTCCGTCCGGACTATGATGATGCCATGGCGTACATGAACTTGATGTATCGCGAGCGGGCCGACGTACAGTGCGACGATCCAGCCGGGCGGGCTGCCGACCTGAAAACTGCGGACGAGTGGGTGGACAAGACCCTGGCAGTGAAGAAGGCGAAGGCAGAAAAGCAGCCCGGGACGGGTGGTATCACGATGGATCAAAATAAGTAGGGCGGTGTTCCTCCTTGGAGTCTTGAGCCCCTTCCGTGCGGGAGGGGCTTTTTGTTTCCTCGACCAGTCAGCTTTACAAAAAACTCTGCTGCTGGGAGCGCGGCGAACAGCCGCAGAGAGCAGCTGACAGAGCGGCGGTTCCGTCTTTTGCGGGCTTCTGGCACGCTTTCTTGTGATCTGGCTCACACGCGGCCGGTACGGGGCGTCGGTATAGTCTGAAGGCGCTGGCGTGCGTGGAGGGTGGCGGTCCAAGTAGAATGACGCCACCCAGCGCCTACAGCAGGGACTGCCAGCCATGTTCAAGAAGATCCTGATCGCCAACCGGGGAGAGATTGCGGTGCGGGTGATCCGCGCCTGCCGTGAGATGGGGATCCAGTCGGTGGCGGTGTATTCCGACGTGGATCGCGCGGCGCTGCACGTGCGCAAGGCTGACGAGGCGTACCCCATGGGACCGGCGCGGCAGCTGAATCCTACCTGAACATCGAGAAGATTCTGTCGGCGGCAAGACGCAGCGGCGCCGAGGCCATCCATCCCGGCTACGGCTTTCTTTCGGAGAATCGCGCAGCTTCGCGCAGGCCTGCGCGGAGGCGGGCGTGAAGTTCATCGGCCCGACGGCGGCTTCCATGGAAATGATGGGCTCGAAGACCCGGGCGCGCCAGCACATGGAAAGGGCAGCGGTGCCGTTCGTGCCTGGAACCTCGCGCGGGCTTGAGTCTGCGGAAGAGGCGGCGCGGGTGGCGGAGAAGATTGGCTATCCCGGTGATGCTCAAGGCGGCGGCGGGTGGCGGCGGCAAGGGCATGCGCCTGGTGCACGCCGCGGAGAGCTGCGCTCGGCGCTGGAGAGTGCTCAGAGCGAGGCCCAGCGATCGTTTGGCGACAGCGAAGTCTACATCGAAAAGGCGATCGTCAATCCGCGGCACATCGAGATGCAGGTGCTGGCGGACGAGCACGGCAATACCGTCTACCTGGGCGAGCGCGAGTGTTCCATCCAGCGCCGGCATCAGAAGGTGCTCGAAGAATCGCCTTCGCCGATTGTCGATCCGGACATGCGCCGCCGGATGGGCGAAGTTGCGGTGCGGGTCGCGCAGGCCGCGGAGTACACGAATGCCGGCACCGTCGAGTTCCTGGTCGATCAGCAGAAGAATTTCTACTTCCTGGAGATGAATACGCGGCTGCAGGTGGAGCATCCGGTCACGGAGCTGATCACCGGGCTCGACCTGGTGCACCTGCAGATCCGGATCGCGGCGGAGAGAAGCTGCCCTTCACACAGGAGGATGTGAAGATTGCGCGGACACGCCATCGAATGCCGCATTTATGCGGAAGACCCGGACAATCACTACTTCCCGAGTCCGGGCAAGATCACGCTGCTGCTGCCGCCATCCGGGCCGGGGATCCGCCGAGACAGCGGCATGTACGAAGGCTGGACCGTGCCGATCGACTACGATCCGCTGCTGGCGAAGCTGATCGGCTACGGCACGGACCGGGAACAGGCCATCGGCGAGGCTGGTCCGCGCGCTGAACGAGTACTTCGTGGGTGGGATCAAGACGAACATTTCGCTGTTCCGGCGGATCCTGCAATGACACTGAGTTCCGGGCGGGTAAGCTGGATACAGGCTACCTGGATCGGCTGCTGGCACGGCCAAGTGCGGATGCGCCTCGGGATGAGAAGGCGGCGGAGGTCGCGGCCATCGCTGCGGGAGTGTTCGCTGTGCTCGATCCGCCAGCGGCTACGCGCCCGGATGCGGATGGGGCGAACGGAACGGGCGCGGAACAAGTTTCCAACTGGAAACGGGCAGGCAGGGAAGAAGCGCTGAACTAGGCTCACGATCAAGTTGGCTCATGACTTACGACGTCAATATCGATGGGAAGAACTACCGGCTCGAATTGAATCGAGCGGACGGGTGCTGGGAGTGCCGGCTCGATGGACGCGACGTCGAAATCGATGCTATTCTCGCCCGGCGGGACGTGCTGTCGATCCTGATTGGCGGGAAAGCGTACGAGATCAAGCGCGAGCGCACTGCCCTCGACATGCATCTCTGGGTGGGAAGTGTGCGCTACGCGGCCCAGTTGCGCGACCCGCGTTCCCTGCGCAGCCGCGCCAGTGCAGACGACGGCAAGGGCCCGCGGAAGCTCCTGGCGCCGATGCCGGGAAAGATCGTGCGCGTGCTCGTCAAAGAAAGTGCCGAGGTTGACGCCGGACAAGGCGTGGTGGTGGTGGAAGCAATGAAGATGCAGAACGAGATCAAATCGCCCAAGAAGGGTGTCGTGCGAAAGTTGATCGCGGCCGAAGGGGCGAATGTCAATGCCGGGGATGTGCTGGCGGTGGTGGAGTGAGGGGCCTTGGGTTTTAGAGTCTGAAATCTACAATCGGCAATCTGGAATCAACGTACGAAATCGATCGAGTTTGCAGAATTATGATCTCAGATTGGAAGCCCGGCCTCGCATGCCGTCCAGATACGGACGTGCTTCGTTGTGCTTGGGGAGACGTCCTCGCGTCATGAGATCTTTGCAGGATGAAGTTCCGACGGGCGGGGATGCCAGCCGCTCCACAATCGTTTCAGAATGACCTCGTCGAAACGGGAGGCTCGTCACTTTCCGGGGCCGGAGTTTTTCAGAACTTCATCCGCGTAGTAGTTGCTCACCTTGGCCGAGTCGCGCAGCACCTCATAATAGGCGGCCTTCAATAGCTGTTCTCTGCGATCGCGAAGTTGCGAGCGAATGGCTTGCTGCACGCGCGGGTCGGCGAGTTCGCGCTGGCCGGCAGGTTCCCTGGCGATCAGTTTGACGATGCGGAAGCCGACCACGCGCTTGCTGACCGGATCCTGCACGGTGATGATCGGCCCATACTGCCCGGGCTTGAGCTTGAGGACGACCTCGCGTGTCGCCGGATCAGTGCGCTGGAGCGAGGACTCGGGGGTGAATCCCAAGTCGCCGCCATTGCCGGAGGTTTCGGTGTCCTCGGAGTAGTTCATAGCCAGGGTGGCGAAATCGTCTCCGCTGTCAAGGCGATTCGATAGCATCTGGATCTTCTTGCGGGCGTCGGCTTCGTTCTGTGCCTTATCGTTCTTGAGGTTGTGGACCTGCGGGTTGGGCATCGGAGAAACGTAGACCTGGGCGAGGTGGTACTGGGCCTCGATCAGATTGAATTCGCCTTTGTGAGCGTTGTAGTAGTCGTTCACGTCCTGATCGGTGACGTTGATCTTGGAAGTCACTTCCTTGTTGAGCACTTTTTCGACGGTGAGGGAGCGCCGCAGGTCGCGACGAAAATCGTCGACCGTGATCTTCTTGTCTTTCAGCTTCTGGTCGAATTGCTCCTGGGTATAAGGAGACTTGATCTCGTTCATCTTGCGATCAACTTCCTCATCGGTCGCCATCAGGCCAAGCTTTTCGGCGCGATGCATGAGGATTTCGTCGTCGATCAGTTCGCGCAGGATGCTGAGGCGCAGGCTGGTGGCCTGCTCGCCGACGGGAGCTTGCTGCTGCTGGTCAGTTCCGGCAGTCTGGTTCTGATAGTACTTTTCGACGTCGACGCGGAATATCTTGTGGCCGTCGACCGTGGCCATCACATCGGCGCCGCCTTGCTTGGATTGGCAAGCGGTGAGAACGATCAGGGTGGCGGCGGCGCACGAGGCGAGCGCCCGCCGGAACAGCATCGAGTTGAGTCTCACGCGACGATCCCCCTCATGTTGTGGATCAACGAACCGAAGAACCCTTTGTCATTTGGCAGCTGGGCCTGACACTGCGGGCGCCGGGGCTGTGTCCGCGTGCGCGGGCGGCTGGACGCCAGCCTGGGTGAGCGCGCGGTCGAGCACCGCGCGCAGCTCGGCGACGGGAAGCGCGCCGTCCATCTCCTCACCATTGACGAACAGGGTGGGGGTAGCGCTGACGCCGAGCGAGTCGCCCTCGTGAATCGACGCCTTGATGGCGGTGTCGTCCTGCGCCTTGATGCAGGCCTGAAGCTTGGGCAAGTCAAGACTGTGCTGCTGGCCTTGCAGCAGCGCGGCCCGGTCGATGGTGGCCAGTTGCGCGTCGTGCCCCTGCGCTCCGTTGACGACGTGCTGGTTGGCGTGGAGATAGTCTGCAAAATCCCAGTAGGCGTCGTTGTTCTGCACTGCCAGGCAGTTGGCATTCACTGCGGCATGGATGGCCCAAGGGTGAATTTCGGCCAGCGGATAGTCCTTGTAGATGAACAGAACCCGATCCCCATATTCCTTGAAGATCTGAGGGAACAGCGTCTGGTGCATGCGGGAGCAGAAGGGGCACTCGAAATCGTCGTAATTGACGACCACCACCTTGGCGTCCTTGTTACCGCGGGTAGGACGTCCCTTCACGTCGACTTTCTTCATGACCTCGGCGTTGGGATCCTTAGTCAAATCGAGCTTGGTCAGCTTGATCAGCGTCTTGCCGTCCTTGGAAAGGAGGAAATCATATTCATCCTTGCGGCTGCCCTTGTTGAATGTCAGCTTGACAGCATCGTAATTCGTAAAATCGCTGGGCCGGATGGGGCCGATGCTGATTGCGACGTCGGGGGGCAGCTTGTAATAGGAGCGTACCTGGCGTTCGATGGCTTTCGCCGTGTCAGTGGGTGGAGCGGACTGAGCCGAGCAACCCAGACAAACGAGTAAAAGAACCAAAAAGGAGCGTCGGAGCAGCGTCAATAGGAACCGCCTCAGCATTAGGGCTTAAAGCCTGATTATCTCACAGGGGTTAGACGGAGGAGGGCGTCGAAGAGCACTTAATCAGCCGGCCCGGAGCAGGTCTTCGGGCGGGAGCAAGGCGTTCATCGAGCCGGAACGAAAACCTTCCAGATCGAGGGTGACGAACTTGAATCCCAGAGCCTTGAAGATGCGCGTGAACTCGGCAGCCAACACCGGGTCGAGAGCGCGGGGCAGTTCCTCCTTGTCCAGTTCGATGCGCACGATCTCGCCATGGTGGCGCACCCGGAACTGGCGGAAGCCGAGGGCGCGCAGCGCGTCTTCTCCCTGCTCCACAGCGGAGAGGGCCTCCCTGGTAACGGGACGGCCGTATTCAATACGGGAAGAGAGGCAAGCAGATGCGGGCTTGTCCCAGACGCGGAGACCGGCGGCCTGGGCGAGGGAACGGATATCCTGCTTGGTTAAGGCGGCATCGAGCAGCGGCGCGGCCACGTGGTGTTGGCGGGCGGCTTGCTGGCCTGGACGGAAGTCACCCTGGTCGTCGAGATTGACGCCGTAAGCGATGGCCTCGAAGCCGCGGTTCTGGCGGAAACTCTCCATCACCGAGAAGAGTTCGTCCTTGCAGTGGAAGCAGCGCGAGGCGTCATTGCGGGCGTATTCCGGGCGGTCCAGTTCGGTGGTCGGGATCACCTCGAGAGGAATGCTCTGTTCATTCGCGAAGGCGACAGCGTCAGCGAGTTGGGTACGCGCGAGGCTGGGCGAGTCGGCGATGACGGCGAGCATGTTGGCCGCCGAGGGCCTGGTGCGCCGCCCAGGCGAGATAGGCGGAATCGACTCCGCCGGAGTAGGCGACGAGGGTGCGTCCCAGGGCCAGCAGGCGTTGTTCCAGACTAGCTTGTTTGACCGCGAGTTCGGCGGACAGGGACATAATCGTATGGTAATACGAGACGGCAAGAGTGTGGGGTGATTGTGGAGGGACGGGGGTCTCGCCCGTCCGTGCGGCCGGGTATGCCCGCATCTTCATTAGGTTGTGCAAGAAAGCGGAATCGTTTAGTACAAGCGTTCCTGCTTGCGGAGATTGCCAAAGGCGCCGATGTTGGAGAGGGTGAAGCTGAAGCGGAACTGGTTCTCGTTGCGCACCGAGCCCAGGTTGAAGCGGCGGTATTCCAAGGTCGCGCCACAGCAATCCCAGTTGTAGGTGGTCTGGGCGGTCGCGTACTGCAGGAAGCCCAGGTTGGAATCGAAACCGAAACTGCTGGCGCCGCTGAAGCCGCGCTTGTTGGGGTGGCCGTAGCCAAAAAGCACGCGGAACTGGTTGAAGTCCTGCTGAACGGCGGGCGCATTTACGAGGCCGGGGAGGGCCTGTACGAAAGCGTCGCCGCCGCCCAGGGTGAATGCGCCAAGGTGGTAGTTGACCAGCACCGTGCTGGCATTTACGCGATGTTTCTTGAAATCGTAATCGATGTCCCACTCCGCGTCGGCCTGCGCATTGGTCTGCACCCGCAGGCGCGAGATGAGCGGGGAAAGGTGCTGGGGTTCGGTCAGGAAGGCGATGCCGGAAAAATCGGCGGTGGTGGTGAACACGTTGCGGCGCCCATCGACGAGCGCGCCCCCGAAGTTGGGATCAAGGAAATATTTCTGCCCAACTTCCCAGGTGACGATCTCGCGCACTTGCGCTCCAGAGGGACACGGCGAGGTCTGGGGCGTGTAGGTGCGTTCCCAGGGCTGCACCTGCTCTCCCGGGGCGCCGATGCGAAGCGAGGACATGCCCAGCGGAGCACAGTCCTCGGGCTGGTCCGAGGTTCGCTTGGAATACAGGCGGTTGATGACGCCGTACTCGACTTCGTTGGTGTTGCTGAGGATATCGCGCGCATCGAAGCGCAGGATGTTGGCGAAGTTATCCACGCCGGTCACGTAGCGGTAGGTCACGCGGGGCTCGATGACGTGCTTCAGCGTGCGTCCCAAAATCGCATGGTCATAGATGCGCGAGAGCGCAGGGGGACGCAGTTCGACCGTGATCTTCGAGCGCCTTGCGATTGATGGGATCGTTGATCGCCGTACCGCACACCGCTAGTGCTGGGCATCAGTTGCTGGGTGTAGATGGTGTTGCGCAGCGCCAACTCGGGGCGCATGGACCATCCGTGGAGCGAGAGCGGCAAAGAAATCGTGGGCGTGAGATCGAAGCGTCCCAGCAGGTCGCCGGTGCGGAAACCGGGTTCGCTGCGGGAGAGGCCTTCGGCGGCCGCATCGACCGACCAGTAGAAAGGTGTGTGCGACAACCGGCGATCGACGCTGGACACGGCAAAGCTGGGGGTGTGCAGGATGGTGATGACGTCGCCATTCTGGGAGCTTTCGAAATCCTGGTAGCGCTGAACCAGCGCATTGTAGGAAAAGCCGCGCGTGGTGTTGGACAGGAAGGCCTGCGACTTGACTTCCGAGTTCACCGCCTGCGTGAAGGTCTCGCTGAAGGCCAGTCGAAAGACGAAGGAACTCAGGTAGTCAATGCTGGCGACAGCGCGGAAGTTCTGCAGGAAGCGTCCCTCCCCGTTCAGCGTGACATCTTGCCCGCCCTGGTTCTTGCGATCGATGACCCCGAAGTAGGTGAGGCTCACGTAGGAAGTATCGCTCGGGCGGGCCCGAAACTGGCCGCGCTGCGCCCAGCCGCGCTGCGAATAGTATTCGGCCCCGGCGGTTGCATCCATGGTGCGGTTGATCGCCCAGTAAACGGAATCTCCCAGGATCGTGCCCTTGGTGGAAGAGCGGCCGAAGCTTGGGATGAGGAAGCCAGACTTGCGGCCCAGACGCTCGGTCGGGAATGCGGCAAAGGGGAAGTAAAAGACCGGGACATCGCGGATCCGAAAGCTGCTGCGGTACACCCTTGCGTTGCCGCCCACGTCGACGATCACCTTATGAGCGTTAAAGGTCCACTTGGGACGCGGGAGTTCGCAGGTGGTAACGGAACCGTCGCTCACGACGAAGTGGTCACGCCCGGTTTTCTCCACCACCTTGCCCGCGAACGCGAATGGCGTGGAAGAGGAGAGAATCGTCGTCCCGCCCTTGACCTGAACGCCGATGGTGCCGATGACGTCATAGAACTTCCCGCTCTCTGTGCGGATGTTGTAGGTGCCGTGGCTGGCCTCGATGTGCTCGTCGTTGGCACCGCCGTCGAGTACCACATGGCCGCCGGCGGCAGCTTCGCCGGTGTCGGAGTTATAGGTGATCTCGTCGGCGTAGAGAGAGTAGGTACCGTAACGAATCTCGACGTGGCCCCGCAGTTTGTAGACCGGGCCGTCTTTCTCCTGCTCAATCGCCTGAATCCGGACGTCCACTTCCCGCTGAAGGGCGGGAAGTTCGGGCGAAGGGGGATCCGAAGTCTCTGTATCTTGAACTTGTCTGCGCTTGGCCTCAGGGGCTGAAGCCAGGCCTTTCCCATCGGCATGACGTGAGGATTCCGCCTGATTCGGAACGGACAGCAACTGGCTGGTAACTAAGCGAGGGGCGAGAAGGAGATGACAAACGAAGGCCGCCGTGATAAGGAATCGTGTGCGGGAGATCATCGGAAGCGCACGGAGACCCCAACGCTGGTCCTAGTTTCGGGGACTTCGTGACCTTAGCACGGCGCTGGCCCCGAGGCAAAGCGCCGGAAGCAGGCGGATTCCGTTTATTTTGTTCCGCACGTGGCCTCGCTCTGGCCCTGGCGTTCTCGCAATCCATCCATGACTTGTTCGCTCTGCAGCGGCGTTTGCCGCTGCATGCCTGATGCATCTTTGTCTGCCGGCATCGTGTTTCAGCCCCGGTTGGAATTGAATTCCGACCCTTCCCTCCCCACCATGCGCGCGGAGGTACAGTTCGCGGGGCCGGGAGCTTTCGGCAGGGAGCAGGCGTCCACGACGAGCCTGGAGGGCGAAGCGGGATATTCGCGACCAAAATTTGTCGTGGAAAGAAATGTCGGGAGGCCATGTGATGGAGAAGCTGGGCCAGTGGGGGAGACTCAAGGTTTGGATGGCGAGGGTGGGGGGTTGAACGAACTTCGCGACGCGCCCGGTCGCGCAGGGGAGGCCTCCCAGGTGCGGGAAGCGTCCGTGGCGAAAGTGCAGCCAAATCTTCTTCCGGAAGAGGATGGATCTTCCTGGCGCCAGGAAGTGTCGGAGCGGTTGCACCGGTACCACGCACGGAGACGACCGCGGGCTCCGAGATACCCGTCGTTGCGTCTGAAATTCGAGAGGCCGGAAACGAACTGGGCAACGCCGGTTCGGGAGCCATCCGTCTCGTCGCAGTCAGCGCAGCCGTTGCCGGTTTCATCGGCGACTCGGCGGGCGGTAGCCATGGAATACGTGGAAGTGGCTCCCTCCGCGGACCCTGCCGCTTTTGAAATCAGGGCCAGCGAGGTCGCTTTACCGGTTGCGGAGCCGCGATCGCACGAAGGAACAGGGAAGATCATCGAGTTTCCGCGCACGATGTACGCGCCACCGGTGCGCTTGCATGATTTGGCCGATCCGGTCCTGGACCGTCCGCGCATCTTGGAGGCGCCCGAAGTCGTGCCCCCTCCCCCAGCCCTGGGCGGGATGACAATTGAGGAAACGGCAAGGGCAGAGCCGGAGCGCCGTCCTGGGATTGACATGCCGCTGCAGTCGGCGCCGTTGAGGCAAAGACTGATGGCAGTCGCAATCGACGCGAGCATCGTTCTTGCGGCCGCTGGCCTGTTCGGGGGCATTTTCTACAAAATCACAAAAGCCATGCCAGCGCTGCCGCCGCTGGCCCCGTTCGGCGCCGGACTATGGGGTATTTTTTGGGCGGGGTACCAGTATCTGCTGATGGTGCATTCCGGTACGACTCCTGGCCTCCGGGCGTTCAAGTTGCGCGTGCAACGATTTGATGGAAAGCCCGCGAGCCGTCGCCTTCGCCGATGGCGCGTTCTGAGCGGCATGCTTTCGGGTGTGTCCCTGGGGATGGGATATGCGTGGCACTTCCTGGATGAGGACGGGCTGTGCTGGCACGAGCGCGTGACCAGGACCCACATCGCCTCCGAGAGAGGCTGAGGGAAGAATCCGATGCAAACGGCTTCCCGCAAGCTGGAAACCCAACCGTGACAGAAAGTTACCTGCCCGCCCAAAGGTTGAATCCGGCCTTGCGCTTAGTGTGCGGTAGCCGCGCCCTGTGCTATCTTCGTTAGGTTTCCCTAGCCCACCTGTTTGGGCCCGGCTTCGTTAATGTCCACTTTTCTGGAAAGTTCCAAACGACCTGCCGTAAAGGTCTTCGTCGCCACCACGGTGATGCTGACCTTCATTTCCTTCTGGCGGGCGGCGGCCATCGTTCTCTCCGACCTGGCCTCCTCGGCGTACTACGCGGGTGGGGACGCGGAAAAGGTCATCGGCAAGAGTGCGCCCTGGTTCATCCTGGCGGTCATGCTGTTCAGTTACTGCGTGCGGGCGCTGTACATCGAGTCCAGCGCCATGTTCGTGCGTGGCGGCGTGTACAAGGTCGTGAAAGAAGCGATGGGCGGCACGCTGGCGAAGTTTTCGGTGTCGGCGCTGCTGTTCGACTATGTGCTGACGGGTCCGATCAGCGCAGTTTCGGCGGGCCAATACCTGGCTGGATTTATCAAGGATACCAGCCAGCATTTTGGGTACCCGCTGACCCATTTCCCCGACAACAGTTTTGCGGCTCTCTTCGGCGCGATCGTTGCGTTGTATTTCTGGTGGAAGAACACTCAGGGGATTCACGAATCCAGCCAGAAAGCAGTGCAGATCATGATCATCACCACCGTGATGGTGGTGATTCTGATCGTTTGGTGCTCGGTCACGGTTTTCAAGATCGGAATCCATTGGCCACCCAATCCGTTGCATCCGGGCGTGATCCCACTCAACCGGGAGTCACTCGGCTGGCTCAATGGCACGTGGCTGAGTCACCTGACTTTGATCATTTTCTTCGTGGGTTTTGGGCACTCGGTGCTGGCCATGAGCGGCGAGGAAACGCTGGCCCAGGTCAATCGCGAGATTGAACATCCCAAGCTAAAGAACCTGGAAAAAACCGGGCTGGTAATTTTTATCTACAGCTTGCTGTTCACGTCCCTGGTTTCGTTTTTCGCGGTAATGATCATTCCGGACCATGTGCGGCCGGAATATTTCGGCAACCTGATTGGCGGGCTTGCGATGAACGTGGTGGGTCCCACCTGGGCGAAGCTGTTCTTCCGGGGCTTCGTGGTGCTGGTGGGAGTGCTGATTCTGGCGGGTGCGCAGAACACGTCCATCGTGGGCGCCAATGGGGTGTTGAATCGCCTGGCAGAGGACGGCGTGCTGACGCCGGCGCTGCAAAAGCCGCATCACCACTACGGCACGACCTACCGCATCGTGAACCTGATCGTGGGCATGCAACTGCTCACTATCATTGCAACCTGGGGCAATGTCTTCCTGCTGGCGGGTCTGTACGCCTTCGGCGTCATCTGGAGTTTTTCTTTGATGTCGCTGGCTGTCCTGGTGCTCCGTTACAAGGAACCGGAAGGACGCCAGTGGAAGGTTCCAGGAAACTTGCAGATGTTCGGCCGGGAAGTGCCCCTGGGACTGGTCGCCATTTCGCTCGTCCTCTTCATGACCGCGGTTGTGAATTTTTTCACAAAGTACCAGGCCACGATCGCCGGGGTCAGTTTCAGCGCGGTGTTCTTTGTAGTTTTCACGTACTCGGAGCGGCATGCCGCCCGGGCCCGGAAGGGAAGGCCGGAGGGTCTCGAGCAGTTCCGCGTCTATGGCAACCAGGAGCTCGGTAGCGGAGCCATGGGCGTACGTGCCGGAAACATCCTGGTGGCGGTGCGCGATCCTCGCAACCTGCATTACTTGCGCACCGTCCTGAGAAATGCGGATACTACCAAGCAGGACGTGGTCGTTATGAGTGCGCGGCTCTATCACCGGGAGCATTCCTTCAGCGGAAGCTCGGTGTTCGAGGCCAGCCAGATTTTCGACCACTACGAGCAAGAGTTGTTTACGGCGGTGGTAGGGGTGGCGGAAAAAGAAGGCAAGCCGGTGTCGTTGCTGGTGGTGCCGGGCACGGACGTGTTCGAGGCGATCATGGTGACGGCCCAGAGGCTGGCCTCCAGCCGCATCGTATGCGGACGGTCGAACAAGCTGACGGCCGACGAGCAGGGGAAGCTTACGGGGGACGCGTGGGAGCGTTTGCCCGAACCGCGCCCGCGCCTGACGCTCGCGGTTTACGAAACCGACGGTACGGTGCACGAATACCTGTTGGGCCCGCACGCGCCGCGCATGCGTCCACAAGATGTCAACCTGATGCACAAGGTCTGGCTCGATATTACGAAGGATCCCAGGTTTGCCGGCGCCCATCACTATCACGTGGTGGCGCTCGCCCTCGAAGAGCTGCAGCGCGAACTGAAAGGCGGCGTTCGCCACGAACTGCTCGACAAGCTCGAGAAGGAAATCCACCACTCAGAAGACAGCGACCTGCCGCCGTCCAGCGGAAACTACAACTGAGGACCTTCGGGAGACTAGAAAGCCCCAACCGCTGAGGGCTGGGGCCGGGGTTTGTGTTTGGTTGCCGGGCGATCGCAACGAGCAGGCGAGCTTCCGTTGTAACCGGGATCACACGGTTTGAGGCGCTTACCTTTTCAGCACTGCTTCGAGCGCCTTGCGCAGGTCGGAGTACTGGAAGGGATAGCCGCTGGTGATGAGCCTGGCGGGTTCCACACGCTGGCCGGCCAGCAGTACCTCTTCCGCCATCTGGCCGAACAGAAGCTTGGCGGCGAAGGCGGGGACGGGGAAGATGGCTGGGCGCGACAGGACTGTGGCTAGAGTTCTCGTGAACTCAGCATTGGGGACAGGCTTCGGGGACGTCATGTTTACCGGGCCCTGCAGCAGATCATTTTTCAGGATGTGATGCACGGCTCCGACCATGTCCTGGATATGGATCCAGCTCATCCATTGCCGGCCCGAGCCGAGGTTTCCGCCAACCCCCAGGCGGAAAGGGGGGAGCATCTTCTGCAAGGCTCCGCCGTCAGGGCTGAGCACGATGCCGGTGCGGATTTGCACGGTGCGAATGCCGGCATCGGCGGCGGGCTGATTGGCGGCTTCCCACTCGCGGCAAACGTCGGCTAGGAATCCCGTTCCAGAGGTGCTTTTTTCATTCAGCAGTTCATCGGCACGGTCTCCGTAGTAGCCAACGGCAGAGGCCGTAATCAGGACTCGAGGAGGCTTCCTGGCTTTGGCGAGCGAATGTGCAAGGTTGCGGGCGCTGATGACTCGGCTGTTCCGGATCTTCGCCTTTTTGGCGTTGGTCCAGCGGCTGGCCACCGTTTCTCCCGCCAAGTGGATGACGGCGTCGAAACCGGAAATGGAGTCGGGCGGCAACGGCTGTAAAGGATCCCAGTGGATCTGGTCTTCCCCTGACGCAGGTCCGCGCACCAGACAAGCGACCCGGAACCCGCGCGCTCTGAGCGAAGGCTGCAACGCACCCCCAATCAGGCCAGAAGCCCCGGACAACAGGACACGAGCGGAATCGAGGGCAGCCATGGCGCCAATGTAGCAGAGGGGCCGCGGGAAGTTGATGGCTTTTCTTTGAACTGGAGGCGAGTGCCTGGCCAGGATTCCTTCTCTGGAAAAACCACGCAAGCTGGACGAATGGCGGACGGGTTGGGCGATTCTCGGGTTGTGCCGCCGAAAAGTCAATACGGGCTCGTTATAATTGAGTTACGGCTCGGGCTGCTGGGATCACGCTTCAGTAATAGGCTCTTCCAGGTTTCCCACGGGCTATAATCCTTCATGGCGACACTGCGCCAACAGATCGCAACCAATGTCCTGACGGTTACGAAGTTCCGCGACCTGATGAAGAGGATACAGGCCAACCGGCCGGCGGACGATCTGGAAATCGTCAAAAAAGCTTACGACTACTCGCTCCGGGTGCACGCTGGCCAGAGCCGCGCCTCGGGTGAGCCCTACCTCGTGCATCCGCTGGAGGTGGCCCTGGTCCTGGCCGAGATGAAAATGGATCCGGTGGCGGTCGCCGCCGGCTTGTTGCACGATTCGGTCGAAGACACGTCCGTCACGATCGTCGACATCCGCAAAGAATTTGGCGAACAAGTCGCCCACATCGTCGAGGGCGTCACCAAGATCAGCAAAATTGATTTCGCCACCAAGGAAGAGCAGCAGGCCGAGAACCTGCGCAAGATGATGCTCGCCATGGTGGACGACATCCGGGTGGTGATGATCAAGCTGGCCGACCGGCTGCACAACATGCGTACGCTGGAGCACCTGCCCCCGGAACGCCAGCAGAAGATTGCCAAGGAAACGCTCGAAATCTACGGTCCCATCGCGCACCGGCTGGGCATGGGCAAGATTCGCGGCGAACTCGAAGACCTGGGGTTCCGCTACCTCGATCCGATTGCTTACGAGCAGGTGAAGGAAGCGGTGGAGTCCCACCGCAAAGTGGGCGAAGCGTTCCTGTCACGCGTCGAAGCGGTTGTCCGTGACAAACTGAAGGAAGCCGGGATCACGGCGAAAGTCGAGAGCCGCACCAAGCGCTACTACAGCATTCATAAGAAGCTGGTGCGACAGCGCATCAACGTGGACCAGGTCTACGACTTGTACGCCATGCGCATCGTCACGCGCTCGGTGCAGGACTGCTACGCGGTTCTGGGCATCATTCACAACGTGTGGCGGCCGGTACCGGGGCGCATCAAGGATTTCATTGCGATGCCGCGGCCGAATTTCTACCAGTCGCTGCATACTTCGGTGATCACGGAGGATGGCACGCCCTTCGAAGTGCAGATCCGCACCGAAGAAATGCACAAGATGGCCGAGGAGGGGATCGCGGCCCACTGGAAGTACAAAGATGGCGCAGTCTCGGCGCAGGATGAACAGCGGCTGGCGTGGCTGCGACAGGTGGTCGAGTGGCAGCGGGACGTTTCCGATCCCAACGAGTTTCTCTCCACGCTGAAGATCGATCTTTATCCTGAGGAGGTCTATACCTTCACGCCCAAGGGCAAAGTGGTGGTCCTGCCACGCGACTCGACCCCGATTGACTTCGCCTATTCGGTGCACACGGAAGTCGGGCACACGTGCGTGGGGGCGAAGGTGAATGGGCGCATGGTGCCCCTGCGGCACAAGCTGCACAGCGGAGACATTGTCGAGATCCTGACGCAGCCGGGACATAAGCCGAGCCGGGACTGGCTGTCGATCGTAAAGTCGTCACGCTCGCGCAATAAGATCAAGCACTGGCTGAATATTCACCAGCGCGAGAGGGCCATCGAGATTGGGCGGAAGCTGATCGAAAAGGAGGCGCGCAAGTACCGTATCCCGCTGAAGGAATTGAAAGACGAGGAGCTGCAGAGGATTGCGTCCGACTACGGACTGGGGCGGCCGGATGACCTGATGGCGGGGATCGGGTACGGAAAGTACTCCGCGCGGCAGGTGCTGGCGAAACTGGCGCCTGCGGGCGGCCCGCCGTTCGCGGACCACGAAGAACCGAAGGAAGCTGAGTCGGCGGTTACCAGCGTGGTGCGCCGCGTATTTGGCGGAGACCACAACGCGATCACGGTGAAAGGGTCGGGCGACCTGCTGGTTTACCGGGCGCGATGTTGTAACCCGATTCGCGGGGAAGGGATTGTGGGCTACGTGACTCGTGGCAAGGGTGTGGCGGTGCACGCCGTCAGCTGTCCGAACGTGGTCAACCTGATGTATGAGCCCGAGCGGCGCATCGACGTGTCGTGGGCAAAAGACGAATCCACGCCGAATGCTTATCCCGTTAAGCTGACGGTCTTCTGCGACGACCGCTACGGCATGCTGAAACTGATCACGGGCGTCATAGGCGATGCCAAATCGAACATCCGCAACATTGAAGCGCGCACTGCGAACAGCCAGGCGGTAGTCGATATCATCCTCGACATAAGCGACCTCAAGCATCTGGAGACCATCATCAACGGACTGCGGAAGATCCCCGGCGTAAGGGACGTGCAGAGGCTACAGAAAATCTAGGAGTAGTCGTCGGTCGCCGGTCGTTGGCAAAACCCCGAGCTAAGACTTCAGTTTTTTCTTCAAAGCATTGACTTTCTCGGCGTTCATCTGCGTTAATCAGCGGCGAAGAATGCTTTCCCTGAAGACCAAGATCAAGGACGGGTTTTCCCATGCGCGATGTCATCGTGACGAAAGATGGACCGGCTGCAATCGGGCCCTACTCGCAGGCGATCCGGGCCAATGGGTTCGTGTTCGTGTCGGGGCAGATCGCTTTGGATCCGGTCACAAATACGCTGGTTACCGGGGACGTCGCTTTTCAAACGGACCGCGTGATCAAGAACCTGGCGGGAATTCTGCGGGCATCGGGCACGAGCCTGGAGAAAGTGGTGCGGGCCACCGTGTTTCTGAAGAACATGAGCGACTTTGCGGCTATGAACGAAGTCTATGGAACCTACTTCCATACGGCGCCCCCGGCACGCTCGACCGTGGAAGTGGCGCGACTGCCGAAAGATGTGCTGGTGGAAATTGATGTGATTGCGCTGGCTTAGAAATTTGAACCACCGAGGGACACGGAAGAACACGAAGGAACCGTGCTGGGGTAGGCGGCATGTAGACATGAACTGAATAATTCCCACTTCGTTGCCTACAGCCCCAATCCCCTGTGATCCTCGTGTGTCCTCTGTGGTCAATCAGTTTTGATCGAGGAGAAGACAATGAAGCACGGAATGTTCGTATTGATTGTGCTGTCGGCAGCGCTGGCCCTGGCCCAAAGCAAGTCGCCAACTCCGGCAGGCGGGCCTACCAAGGTGACTGGCGAGGGCACCAAGACTTCCTCTGGCCTGCAGTACTGGGACATCAAGGTTGGCACCGGGAAGACCGCCGAAAGGGGGCAGCGAGTGCGAGTGCACTATACGGGCTGGCTCACCAGCGGCAAGAAGTTTGACAGCTCTGTCGGAGGGCCGGCGTTTTCATTCCGGGTCGGTTCCGGCGATGTCATCAAGGGTTGGGACGAGGGCGTGTCGGGAATGAAGGTCGGCGGCAAGCGCCAGCTGCGGATTCCTCCCGATCTGGCCTACGGACCGAAGGGGTACCCTGGCGCGATCCCGCCCAACGCCACGCTGATCTTTGATATTCAGCTGCTCGGGGTGGAATAAAGGCGATAGCCACGAAGGACACTAAGCCTCACGAAGGAAATCCGAGCCGCGCAGTTGCTCCTGCGCGATCCCCTTTGTGAACTTCGCGTACTCTGTGCTGAATTCGCTCTTAGGCCTTGGCGACTTTGCCGCTGCGCAAGCAGGACGTGCAGACGCGCATGCGCTTGGTGGTCGCGCCTACCTTAGCGTGGACAGGGCGCAGGTTGATGTTCCAGCGCCGCTTGCTCACGTTGTGGGCGTGGCTGATGGTGTTACCGCTCATCGGCTTCTTGCCGCATATTTCACAAACTTGTGCCATCGGACTACTCTCCAGAATCGTTCAGAACTAGATACGCAAAACATAGATTGTACAGGATTTGAGCGGGATTGGCCAACGGAGCATGCGGCCAGAGCGAGTCTCCGCTCGCGAACCATTTCGGTTCACCAGCGGCCACTCAGTGCGTCCAGAATAGTTGTCCACGAGGGGAGGTTCCGAAATGTCCATCCACATTAGTCTCGACGATCTGCTGGAATACACGGCCTGGCAGCGTGAAAAGTGGTTCGAGCAGCAGCGGTAAGGATGGCGGAAACACTCTGAGGATCAGCGCCGGCCCAAATGGGGATGGGCGTTTCCAGGCAATAGGCGAGTTAGTACGGCACATTTTTTCTGCGGAAAAACGTTATGTCGAGCGGCTTTCGGGAAGGCCGTTAACGGATTCGAGCGCGATCGCAATCGATGATCTGGGAGCGCTCGTCCAATTCGGCCGGCAAAGCCGCAGAGATCTGGAGGATCTGATCGAATCCTTTCCCGCGCAGGAGTGGGACGCTTCTAAAGAATTCAAGATCATGGATCATGTGATCCGGGCGACTCCCCGGAAAATCGTCACCCACGTGCTTATGCATGAAATCCGGCACTGGGCGCAAATTGCCACGCTGCTTCGGTTGAGTGGTTTCGCAGTCGAGCCCCAGGATTATCTGTTCAGCCCGGTGATGGGCGAGAGTCGCAGGGCATAGAAGAGGGCCGAGGGAAACTCGTGGCTGCGGGTCTCCCTTCCCCCTATGCGATACTGAAAGCATGCAGTCCCCGCTGAAAGCGCCCAGCGCCAGCACGGATCCCAAGTCGGTCAAGGTGAATCTAACGGCAGGAACCGGCATGGAGATCGAGTGGCGAGATGGCCATCGGTCCAGCTATTCCTTTCCGTTTCTGCGGGATGCCTGCCCGTGCGCGTTGTGCGAAGAGGAACGCGGGAAAGCGGGACGCGTGCCGGGCGATCCGCCAAAACTGGCGCCGGGGGCGTTGCCGATGTTCAAGGCAACCGCCAAACCGGTCTCTGCCGAGGGCGTAGGCAAATACGCTATCAAGTTCAACTGGAACGATGGGCACGAACTCGGCATTTACTCGTGGGCGTTCCTGCGGGAATGGTGCCCGTGTGCGGAGTGCAGAGCAGCGCGGGAAAGGGCGGATTAACCACGAAGCACACCAAGGTCTACGAAGGAACCCTTGTGATTTTGGGCAGAGCGCCGCAGCCGATCTCGATGCAGATTTGCCTTCATCGAATTGAAAGCTGAAATTTGAAATCTGAAATTGTATTGAGGCATTCACACCGTTGTCCTTTCTAGACCAACTTAATCCCCAGCAACGCGAGGCGGTCGAGACCACCGAAGGGCCGGTGCTCATTCTTGCGGGAGCAGGCAGCGGCAAGACGCGCGTGATTACCTACCGCATCGCCTACCTCATTGAACATGTGGGAGTGATGCCCGAGTCGATCCTCGCGGTGACCTTTACCAACAAGGCAGCAGCCGAGATGGTCGAGCGCGTGGAGCGGATCGTGGGCGGGTTGTCAGTCGCCAAACCCGTCATCTCGACGTTTCATTCGTTTTGCGTACGCGTGCTGCGGCGCGATATCGAGGCGCTGCGGATTCCATCAACCGTGCCGGGACAGCCTCCGATCGGGCATACCAAGAACTTCGTCATCTACGACGAGAGCGACCAGCAAAGCGTCGTCAAGTCCGTGATGAAGCGGATGGGGGTCGATGACAAGCAACTCACGCCGCGTACGGTATTCGGGCGGATCTCCTGGGCGAAGAATCACATGCTCGATCCGCAGGAGATTTACCTGCAGTCGGCGGATCCGAAGACGGAGAAGATTGCGCACATCTTCGAGGAGTATCGCAAAGAGCTGCGCAAGGCGAACGCGCTGGACTTCGACGACTTGCTGCTGGAAGCGTTGCGCCTGCTGAAGTCGGTACGCGGCGGTGCGCGAATACTACAACCGCCGGTTCCAGTACATCCTGGTGGATGAATACCAGGACACGAACCGTCCCCAATACGAGCTGATGCGACTGCTGGCGGGCACGCGCCACAACCTTTGCGCGGTTGGCGACGAAGACCAGTCGATCTACTCGTGGCGCGGGGCCGACATCCGCAACATCCTCGAGTTCGAGAAAGACTTCCCCGAGGCGAAGATCGTCCGGCTGGAGCAGAACTACCGTTCGACGCAAAACATACTGGAAGCGGCGTCGGCCGTGGTGGCCAATAACGTCAAGCGCAAGGGCAAGAACCTTTGGACTTCGCGCCAAGGCGGGACCAAGATCGGCTACTACGAGGCGCCGGACGGGGAGAACGAGGCCCTGTTTGTGGCGGATCGGGTCGCTCGCTACTTGCGAGAAGCGGTGGAGGCGGGGGAGACCCCGCGCACGGCCGTGCTGTACCGTACCAATTCGCAGTCGCGCCTCTTTGAAGAAGCCATGCGCCGCTACCAGCTGAAGTATCACGTGGTGGGCGGATTCTCTTTTTATGAACGCGCCGAGATCAAGGACATGATCTCGTATTTGAAGGTCATTCTGAATCCCGACGATTCGGTATCCCTTCTGCGCGTGATTAACACGCCGGTGCGCGGGATTGGGAAGACGACGATCGAGACCATCGAGCGGCTGGCCCTGGAGACGGGGCGTTCCCTGTGGGGCGCGCTGCGCCAGGCGATTGAGCGGCAACTGCTGCCTCCGCGGGCGTTGCAGGCGCTGAAGAATTTCCGCGAGCTGATCGAAGACGCGCAAGCGATGCTGGCCGCAACCTACGTGGAACGGCTGTCCGCAAGCACCGAAGCAAGGGAGCGCCGGGCGCCCACGCCCGTCGAGGCAGGCGCAAGCCTGCCTTTGGCGGATGAAGATGCGACCGCGTTCGACCCGCTGGTATTTGATTTTGAAGCTGCTGATGGCGAGAGCAATGTGAAGTTCGCCGACGAGAACTCGGAGGGCGAGGACGCCGGCCGCTCCACCGGTTCTGAGGCGGCGATAGAGGAGATGACTGAAGAGACGGTCGACGGCCAGCAGGGTGCCGCAGCTACAAATGTCGGGGCCACTGCGGATGCCGCTGACGGCGCGGCATTTCGGACTCCCGGCGGGGCCGCTACCACGGCGGAGATTCTCAAGTTTTTGATTGATCGCACCGGGTACATCAAGCTGCTCGAAGACGAAGATACTCCGGAAGCGTTGTCCCGGATCGAGAACCTGCGCGAACTGGTGAATGCGGCGCTCGATTCGAAAGACCGGGGTGAGACGCTGGAGCAGTTCCTCGACCATGCGGCGCTGGTGAGCGATGCCGACGGCTATGACGAATCGGCGCGCGTGACGCTCATGACTCTTCATGCGGCCAAGGGATTGGAATTTCCTCTGGTCTTCCTGTGTGGGCTGGAAGAAGGGCTGTTCCCGCACTCGCGCACGCTGTTGGAGATGGATGACATCGAAGAAGAGCGGCGGCTGTGCTACGTGGGAATGACGCGCGCCATGGATACGCTGGTTCTGAGCCGGGCCGTTTACCGCCGGCGGTATGGGACGGACCTGCCCGAGGCCAGCGTGCCTTCGCGTTTTCTGGAGGAAGTGCCGGTGGGATTGGTGGAGGAGTTAGGGGGATCGCGCCGGCGCGCTGCTACGAGCGAATACTCCCCCGGTGCGGTGCGAGCAGGTGGGTCGTCATCAGGCGGGCATGCGTATAACCGGGGTCCGGGGCCGGCGCACTATTCCTACGAGGACGAAGACCAGAGCGCGAGCTGGCAGCGCGAGCGGACCGAGCGAGCCAAGCCTGCTTACACGGGCAAAAACTACAATTCCATCGATAACATCGCGGAATTTTTCGCGTCGCGAGGCAAGAAATTCAACCTGCCGAAAAGCGTTGTGGAGGAACCCAAGGGCAAGAAGGGATTCCGGCCGGGGCAGAAGGTGCGGCATCCGAAATACGGCGAAGGCACGGTGTACCAGCGAGAAGGAGATGGGGAAGACGCGAAGATTACGGTACAATTCCCACGGTTCGGACTGAAGAAGCTGGTAGAGAAGTACGCGCAACTCGAAAAAGCCTGAAGGACTTTGGGAAATTGAGTCATTTGGGAGTTTCGTACTCGGGTAATTTTGTAATTTGCGGGCGCATGCGCCGTGAGATTCGAAATTGCACGAGACTAAAATTCCCAAGTACCAGAATACAGATTATCAATCTGCAGAATTCAAACTTATGGCAAATACAAGCACTCTAAGCAAAGACGAACGCAAGAAAGTCAAACGGGCCGCGCGCAAAAAACGCAAGGCCGAGAAGCCGCTAGCGAAGCGGGATTACGCTCGCGGGTCAAAAAAGAGCAAGGTCAAGAAGATGGCGCGTGGCCAGTCGAAGCGCGGCTAGTCATTCGGTTGCCAGGGGGCGGGCCCAAACACCAGCCCCCTGGGCCGAAGCAAGGATCGGCTCCGTTGTTTTGTCGGCCAGCCACCGCTGGCAATTCCTTCACCGGGAGCATTCTTCTGGCTACCACTCAACTTTTTGCCAAGAAGTCCATTGACAAGCTGATTTCCGATTCGGAAGAGGCGGACCGACGACTCACCAAGACGTTGGGACCGCTCTCGCTAACGGCCCTGGGCATCGGCGCAGTAATCGGTTCCGGAATTTTCACGGTGGTCGGAACCGCGATCGCGGGACAGAAGTTTGACAGCTCGTCCATTCTGAACGCTCCCCTGCTCGATTACCTGATTAAGCATACGGCTTCGCTGGGCCGGCCGGGCGCGGGACCGGCACTGGCATTATCGCTGGTGCTGGTGGCCATCGTGTGTGCGTTTACGGCCTTGTGCTACGCCGAACTGGCGTCGATGATTCCGATTGCGGGCAGCGCTTATACCTACACCTATGCCACGATGGGCGAGTTGATTGCATGGATCATCGGCTGGGACCTAATCCTGGAGTACGCAGTCAGCAATATGGCGGTCAGCGTGGGGTTTTCGGCGCACCTGGTCGACATGTTTGACTGGTTTGGCTGGCATCCGGCGCTGCGCTGGATTACGCCGGCTTACCTGCCGTCGGGCCTGAAGGACCTGAAGGGCAGCGAGCTGTATACGCCGGGCCTGCATCTGGGGTTCAACTTCCCTGCTTTTCTGGTGGTGATGTTTCTGACGGTCATCCTGGTGCGGGGCATTCGTGAATCGGCGGAAGCCAACAACACGATGGTGATCCTGAAGATCGCGGCGATTTTTGCGTTCATCATCGCGGGCGCGCACTACGTACATCCCGCCAACTGGCACCCATTTGCGCCCAACGGGTTCTCGGGAATCCTGACCGGCGGGTCAATCATTTTCTTCACCTACATCGGGTTTGACTCGGTTTCGACGGCAGCGGAGGAAGCCAAGAACCCGCAGCGCGATCTGCCGATCGGGATCATCGCGACGCTGGTGGTGTGCACGGTCCTATACATCGGAGTGGCTGTGATCCTGACGGGGATTGTGCCCTGGCAGTCGATGCTGGATGATGCGGCCCCGGTGGTAAACAGCCTGAAGCAACTGACGCTGGCCACCGGATCGCACAGTCTGCGTTGGGTGCGACTGGGCGTGCTGTTTGGCGCGATGATGGGCATGATTTCGTCGTTGCTGGTGTTTCAGCTCGGCCAGGCGCGGGTATGGTTTGCGATGTCGCGCGACGGGCTGATGCCGAAGCTGTTCGGGCGCGTGCATCCGCGCTTCCGTACCCCTGCAACTGCAACCTGGATCGCCGGATTGGTGGTCGGAATTCCAGCTGGTATTCTTGATATTGGAACCTTGGCGGATTTGTCGAACATTGGCACCCTGTTCGCGTTTGTGCTGGTTTCGATTGGAGTGATCATTCTGCGTTTCCGCGATCCGGGCAGGCACCGTGGCTTCCGCGCCCCCGGCGGCTTGGCGGCTCCCGTGCTCAGCGTGTTCTTCTGCGTTTTGCTGATGTCGGGACTTCCGATCCTGACCTGGCTGCGTTTCTTCGCCTGGCTGTTCATCGGGCTGACGATTTACTGGCTGTACAGCCGGCATCACAGCGAATTCGCGGGACGGTAAAACCGGTGGGGCGTTCTAGAGGCTCCGCGAGCGTTCCGATCGGTTGATCGCCCATGGTCAGCATGCCCGCGCTAGCGACGGGCGAGACACCGGTCGCTCCCTTGCCGAAGAAATTTGCCCCAATCTGCAATCTGAAATCTAGAATCTGCACTATGGGTCTGTTCGCCAATCCGAATCCTAGCGCCTTCGTGCTTTCGCTTCCCAAGGCTGAGCTGCATGTGCATCTGGAAGGGGCGATCGCCCCCTACACGCTGGTGGAGATTCAGCACCGCCACGGCCTGGAGGCCGCCACCCTCGCGGAGTCCGAGAAGCTCTACCAATACTCCGACTTTAGTGGTTTTATGATGGCCTTCAAGAACATCACGGCGCACTTGAAGGCGCCGGCGGATTACGAACTCATCACCTACCGGTTAATGGAGCAATTGAAAGCGGAGAACGTTCTGCACGCGGAAGTGTATGTGTCGGTAGGCGTCTGCCTGTACCGGAAGCAGGATTTTGTGGGGATTTTCGAAGGGCTTGAGCGCGGACGGATTCGGGGCGAACGCGATTTCGGCGTTTCCCTGCTGTGGATCTTTGACGCGGTGCGACATTTCGGGTCGGAGGAAGCTCAGCGCGTGGCGGAACTGGCCGTGCAGTATCAGGATCGCAACGTGGTCGGCTTCGGGATCGGTGGCGATGAGCGACGAGCCGGACCCGAACTGTTCCGTGACGTTTATGCGTACAGCGCCGACCACGGTTTGCGGCTGACCGCGCACGCGGGCGAAACGACCGGGCCGGAATCAATCTGGGGGGCGCTCAACCTGCGGGCCGAGCGGATCGGGCACGGATTGACCGCACAGCAGGATCGGGATCTGATGCAGGAACTTTCGCAGCGGCAGGTGCCGGTCGAGATCTGCGTGACCAGCAATCTTAAAACGGGCGTGTGCCCGGCGATCGGGGAGCATCCCGTGAGACGGTATTTTGACGAGGGCGTGATGGTGACGCTGAATACGGATGATCCAGCCATGTTTGGGACTTCGCTCTCGCGGGAGTACCAGCTGGTGCAGGAAAACTTCGGCTTCAGCGATGAGCACCTGCGCGAGCTGGCGCGGAATTCGTTCGAGGCGGCGTTTTTGCCGGCCGAGAAGAAGCTGGAGTTCCTTAATTTGTTTGATACGGTCGTGGCGCGGACGTAAGAGCGAGCCGAGCTTCGCTCAGCCGGACAGACCAGGGCGTCTGTCCCTACGCGAACTGATCCTATGCCTCTGCATATTGGAATCGTGGCTTGCAGCGCCGAAGGAGCCGCGCTCTGCTATCGGACAATCTGCCTGGAAGGGGCGGAGCTGCTGGGCCGGCACAATCATCCGGAAGTGTCCATGCACACGCATTCGCTCGCGGAGTACTTCAAGTTTATCGACCCAGGCGATTGGGCAGGCGTAGCCGAGTTGATGATGTCATCCGCGGAGAAGCTTGCCCGTGCGGGTGCGGACTTTCTCATCTGCCCGGATAATACCATTCACCAGGCTTTCGATCTGGTTGAACACCGGTCCCCGCGGCCTTGGCTGCATATTGCTCGGGAGGTGGCGTGCGAGGCGAAGCGCAATCACTTCAAGCGGCTGGCGGTGCTCGGAACGCGCTATCTGATGGAAGGCCCGGTTTATCCGCAGAAGCTGAAGGCGGCGGGAATCGACTACCGAATGCCCGATGCGCCGCAGCGCAAAAAAATCAACCAGATCATCATGGATGAGCTGGTGAACGGCGAGTTCCTGCCGCGGTCGCGAGCCTATCTTACAGAAGTGATCCGGAACCTGAAAGACGAGGGCTGCGATGCGGTCGTGCTGGGCTGCACGGAGATCCCACTTATTGTGAACGAGGAATCGTCGCCGCTGCCGCCGCTCGATTCGACGCGGTTGCTGGCGCGCGCGGCGCTGCGGAAAGCGGTTGAGGCGTAGGGGCGGTTACAGGATATAGGGCAGAACAAGAAGCCTGTCGGAGGGTAGTCGACCGGGTCCTTCGACTTCGCACAGGACAGGCGCCCGAAGGCCTCTGTCTCTACGTGCTTCGGGATGGTTGCTACAATGGTTTGCTTCTCCAAAAAAGGGTGGTGATCGACCTCCCGTGCAGCGCAGGCTAACGTTTTCCCGGGTTGCTGGTTTGTTCGCGATTTGTCGTCTGCCTCCCAACACCGCGGTGCCTGATTGGGCTCTCCGCGGTTCGTTCTTCTCCGTCACCTCCACCGCCGACGAACTTTCCATTGTTTGCCCGGAAGCCCAAGTTCCCGCCGAAGTCCAGCATGAGAAGGAATGGGCTTGCCTGAAGCTGGAGGGACCATTCCCATTCTCCGAGACCGGAATCCTTACGTCATTCGTGCGGCCCCTCTCGGAGCACGCGATTCCCATCTTTGCCGTGGCCACTTTCGATACCGACTACGTTCTGGTGAAGCAGGCTTGGGTCGAGAAGGCGGTTGAGGCACTGCAGGAAGCCGGGCACGAGCCGGTCTAGAGCTTCTTGATAAGCGCTCCGGCCGCGGCTAAAAGGCGATGTCCTGATCCGAGCGAGCCTCTTTCAAGAGGTAGAAGCGGCAAGTAGCACTACGGCCGCGGCTTTTCTGAAACGTCGGGCACGGTTTCCCCGAACCGGCGACTACATCCATTCGGCTCTCAATTTCCTCCAAACGCTGTTTCCTGTGGCCTTGGGGGCCCGGGCCTGTGATCTAATACAAAGAATTAACGTCATGCCGTCCAGCCTCACATTGTGGAAACGTCGCCTGAAGGTGTTGCAGCGGAACGTGCGCGGTGCCCGCATGGTCGCGCGTGGTCTCGCATCCACCGACCACCCGCTGCTGGCGCATATCATTCCGATCCGGCGCTGTAATCTCGCCTGCGAATATTGCAACGAATACGACGACTTCTCGAAGCCGGTTCCGATCGAGACCATGTTCCGTCGGGTCGACAAGCTGGCAGAGTTAGGCACCTCGGTGATCACCATCAGCGGCGGTGAACCTCTATTGCATCCCGAGTTGGATGACGTTATCCGGCGGATCCGCAAGAACGGCATGATCGCCGGCTTGATCACGAACGGCTACCTGCTGGTCGCGGAGAGAATTCAACGCTTGAACGATGCCGGGCTCGAGTGGCTGCAGATCTCGATCGACAACGTCACGCCCGACGATGTTTCAAAGAAAAGCCTCAAGGTTCTCGACAAAAAGTTGCAATTGCTTGCCGAACACGCGGACTTCCACGTAAACATCAACTCGGTGGTGGGCGGGGGCGTGAAGGACCCGCAGGATGCATTGACCATCGGCAAGCGCGCCATGGGCCTTGGGTTCAGCTCAACGATCGGCATCATTCATGACGGCAGCGGGCAGCTGCAGCCGCTCAATGACGAAGAACGCGCTGTCTACCACGCCATGAAGGCGATGGAGAAGCGCAGCTTCACGCGCATCAATTCGTTCCAGGACAACATCGCGCAGGGGCGTCCGAACCAGTGGCGGTGCCGCGCCGGCGCGCGCTACCTGTACATCTGCGAAGACGGGCTGGTCCACTACTGCTCGCAGCAACGCGGATATCCGGCGGTGCCTCTGGAGAAGTACACCGTGGCGGATATTCGGCGCGAATATCTGACCGAAAAATCCTGCGCGCCGCATTGCACGGTGTCGTGCGTGCACCAGGTCTCGATTTTCGATTCGTGGCGCGCCCCGCAGGAGCCGGGCTCTGTCCCTGAAAATTCGGGCGCGGGCGGCCTGGTGCAGATCGAGTGACGCCGATTGGGGGCGTTGGTGATCCTGTAACTGGGAAATTTTCGGGTCTGTGATTCCCCGCTGGTTTTTCTTCTTCCCCTTTCAGGGCTGGCGATCTTCGTTCTTGCGCCGCCTGGCGACGAACAATCCTACTTATTTCTTCGGCTGGGCGGTAGGTGGCAGCAGTCCGTTCAGGCGCAGGTACGTGGCTGCGGCGGAGTAGTGGTCAGCCCAATCGTTGGTGAGGGCAATCAGCGACCAGGCGCGCGGAACCTCGCGTCCACCATAGGCCTGAATGGTGTCGCCCAGCTTGCTGTCGTCCACTTTTGCCAGGCTTGCGGTGCAGAAATCAAACGAGGCTTTCAGGGCCACGACCAGGGCGTCTTTGTCGGTTTCCTTAGGGGCAGCGATCTTGGGCTGCGCGGTGTCGCTGGCCTTGGCGCACAGGTAATAGTTCGAATCGATCATGTGTGCGACCAGGTGCCCGAAAGTCATTTGAGGTTCGGTAGGCTTGAAGGAGAACTTGTCGGCGGGCATGGTTTCCACGGCCCCTTGCAGGTTTTTCGCCTGGCGCGGCAGGATTTCCTTGATCACGGTGGTGACCGGATTTTTCTTTTGCGCGAGCGCGACGGAACCGAGAGCGCAGAAAACAAGCACGAACACAGAGCAACGTTTCATGTAGGCGCCTCCAGGAGATTTGCGCAGCAAGGATAACCGAAGAGGCAGTAACGTGCTACCCGGCAGGGATTTGAGATCAGATTGATGATTTCAGATTAGAAGTGGCAAAAGAATCGCGACCGCTGGAGTTCCGCAGTACTGATTTTACGCGACGATTTCCGGGGTCGCCCCGAGCAGGCTTTTCGTGTACGGATGCTGAGGTTGCTCCGTGATCTGTTCCGTGGGTCCCGTCTCGACAATCGTGCCGTGGTACATGACCGCGATGCGGGTGGCCAGGTAACGCACCAGCGGCATTGAATGCGAGATGAAAAGGTACGTCAATTGGAACTCGCGCTGGAGTCGGGCGAGCAGGTTGACGATTTGCGCGCCCACGCTGACGTCGAGCGCGGAGACGGGCTCGTCGGCGACGATGAACTTGGGCCGTAGCGCCAGCGCGCGTGCGATCCCGATGCGCTGGCGCTGCCCGCCGCTGAATTCGTGCGGGAAGCGGTGGCCGGCGGATTCGTCCATGCCGACGGCGCGCAGAAGTTCCGCCACCCGCTGGCCGCGGGCTTCGGCGCTCAAGCCTTCGTGGATGACCAAAGGCTCAGCGACGATTTGCTCAACGCGCAGCCTTGGATCGAGCGAGCCGACGGGATCCTGGAAAATGATCTGCATGTCACGGCGCAAGCGGCGCATTTCCCTACGCCCCGCTGCCAGCAGGTCGTGACCTGCAAACCGGATACTGCCCGAAGTAGGGTCGACTAGCCGCAGGACCAGCCGCCCGAGCGTGCTCTTGCCGGAGCCAGATTCGCCGACCAGGCCCAGTGTTTCTCCGGCTTCAATCGTGAGCGAGACGTCATCGACAGCCCGCAGTTCTCCCTGCGCTCCGCCGCCGAAGATAGATTCGCCGAGCGGGTAGATCTTGGTCAGGTTGCGGACTTCGACCAGGGCCATGAAATTGAGTAATTGGGAAATTTGGCAATTGCGTAATTTGAAGGCAATCCCGCAGGTGCCTGCAAATTACAAAATTACCCGATTACAAAATTACCAAATTACCTAAGTTCTGAATCACTAAATTACTCAATTTTCCAATCATCACCAGGCGATCATGGGGACTGCCAAGAGAGCTGCCACCAGGCCGACGAGCTTCCAGCGGGAGAAGTGTTCTTTCAGAAAGAAGCGCGCGAGTAGCACAGTGATGGCGGGATAAAGCGAGCTGATGACGACGGCCGAGTCCAAGCGTCCGGTCTGGCTGGCGCGGATGAACATGGCGCTGCCGGTGATATCAAGCACGCCGGCGGCCAGGCCCCAGGCGACTCCGGTGCGGTCCATGGGCTTGAATTGCCGAGTCGTGAGCACGATTGTGCCGGTCGCCAGAAACGACACGGAACGCGAGGAGGCAGCCAGCCAGAAGACCGAGCCATCGCCCGCTTGTCTGATACACAGGAAATAACCCGCGAAACCGATGCCTGCCAGAACCGCGATGCCGATGCCCTGCGGCCGCCCCAGTGAGCCTTCCGACCGCGAGATGAGCCAGATTCCAATGCCTGCCAGCAGAAATCCGGCGATGGGTGCCGGACCGGGCATGCCCTCCGTCAGGATTCCGAACGCGGTTGGGATGCCGGCGCCCAGCACAGCAGAGACGGGCGCGATCAGGCCCATGTTTCCTTCCGAAAGCGCGCGATAGAAGATGGCAAGCGCAACACCCCCGAACAGGCCGGCGGCTGTCGCCCAGATCAGGTCGTTCTTTGCCGGGAATGGCGAATGAAATCGGAGAGCAAGCAGCACCATCAGGACGGTGCCGCTCACGTGCGTGATGGTGGTCAGCAAGAATGCATTGGCGCGGCGGGACGCGTATCCCCCGACAAAATCGCTCACGCCCCAGGCAACAGTTGCGGCCAAAGCCGAGGCGGCGGGCACGAGTTGAGGATTGACGGGCACAGGATGGCCAAAAGTCCAACGAGATTAGCACGGCGGAGGATTACGGCCGGCAGAAGCGGGTGGTTGAGGGCGAAGCGCAGGGATTCAACTCCGGCTGAGAGGGGCGTCGCTGATTAGGGCGTCCTGCCCCTGTTGTAGACTCGCCTGGCGCCGCGCTACCGCGACGAGTGCTGCGGAATCGTTGGAGAGCGCAACCTCACAGACTACCCAACAACCTCCACTGCACCGGCGATGGTTGTGGAAAGAGCCTCGCGACGCAGGATCTTGCATGCCGAGCTGCTGTTTTGCCGGGCCCTGAACGCGCTCTAGTTGTGATGCGCGAAGCGTCCCTACGAGGGCAGATTGCGTCGGGTCCAGCGCTGGTGACACATCCACGTGGGAGGAGACTAACCAGCATGCTGCCCTCGGTGTTTTTGGAAGTGTGTGTGGACTCGGTGGCGTCGGCCGTGGCATCCGAAAAGGGCGGAGCCCAGCGGGTGGAACTTTGCAGCGGCCTGGCGGAGGGAGGAGTGACGCCGAGCGCCGGCTTAATCGCAATGGCGCGCAAGCGGATTTCAATCGCATTGCACGTTCTGATTCGTCCCCGGCCTGGAGATTTCTGCTATCTCCCCGATGAGTTTGAGGTGATGAAAACGGACATCGTACTGGCCAAGCAACTGGGCGCGGCCGGAGTGGTTTTGGGTATTCTGAATCCGGAGGGCCACGTCGATGTGGCGCGGACCGGGGAACTGGTCGAGCTTGCCCGTCCAATGAGTGTCACGTTTCACCGCGCGTTCGATACAACTCCTGGGCTGCCGGCGGCGCTGGAGGAGGTGGTGAGTACGGGAGCCGATCGCGTATCGACCTCAGGAGGTGCGCAAACGGCCGAGGACGGGGCCGCAATGATCGGATGCTTGGTGGCCGCGGCCGCCGACCGAGTAGCCATCATGGCATGTGGGGCAATCCGGGCAGGCAACGTCGCTGGCATCGTTGAGAGAACTGGGGTGGTCGAAGTACATGCCAACTTGCAAAGTCCGGTGTCGAGCGGTGAGGGTCGGAGGATGGAGGTGCTGCCCGAGACAGTAGCCGGCTTCCTGGCGGCAGCGGCGAAGTTGGACCCACGGCTTAATCGGGGTCGTTAGGGATCGCGCGGAATGTGCTTGAGAGCCGGGCCCCGCCCCGGCTGGACGGGCGAGACGACCGCCCCTCTCATCGCTTCCGGCTCCGGTTGGAGCAAGCTCTCGACGCCCGAATCCGCCCGTTTACACCCGAACTTGCGTGTTAGAATTTCGGCAAGGAATTTACTGCGAGACCCAGGTTTGATCGAACTAGCACCCTCGATATTGTCGGCAGATTTCGCCCATCTGGCGGACCAGGTCCGGCGCGCCACCGAAGGTGGCGGGACGGTGGTCCACGTCGACATCATGGACGGGCATTTCGTGCCCAACCTGACCATCGGGCCGCCGGTCGTGAAGTCCCTGCGCAAGGCGACCGATCTGCCGCTCGATTGCCACCTGATGATCGAGAATCCCGACGAATTCATTCCCGCCTTCGCCGAGGCGGGGGCGAACTGGATCTCCGTGCATCAGGAAGCCTGCCGGCACCTGGACCGGACGCTGCATCATATCCGGGACCATGGCGCGCTGGCTGGGGTGGTGATCAATCCCGCGACGCCGGTCGAGACGCTGATCGGAAGTGCTCGATATCGTGGATTATGTCCTGGTGATGTCGCGTGAATCCGGGATTTGGAGGGCAGAAGTTCCTGCCCAACTCGTTGCACAAGATGCGCCGGCTGGCCGAGATTCGGGCCCGGCGGGGATTGAATTTCCGCATCGAAGTAGATGGCGGCGTGGCGCTCGATACGGTAGCCGAGGTGGTGCGCGCCGGTGCAGAAATTCTGGTGGCAGGCAACGCCGTGTTCGGTAAGTGGCGATCCAAAGACTAACGCCGAGAAATTGTTGAAGGCGGCGACCGAGGCCACGCTGCAGAAGGTCTAGTTCGCGTAGGGACAGACGCCCTCCGGAGCCTGCCCTGAGCGTCGAACGGTCCAGCCGGGGTGAAACCCGGCGATGATGTTTCCCGAGGTTCTTATGTCACGTCGTATTCCGGTCATCATCCTGCTAGGTGCGCTGGTTGTTCTGCTGCTGGCCTGCACGAACAAGAAGGTCAACAATCCGCTCGCGAACGTGGGCTCGAAACAGCCCGACAAGGTGCTGTTCGACCGCGCCATGGATGCCATGAAGCACAACCGCTTCGACGTGGCGCGCATGACCCTGCAGACCCTGATCAACACCTATCCGGATTCGGAGTTCATCGCGCGCGCCAAGCTGGCGGTCGGCGACTCCTGGTACGCAGAAGGCGGCACGGCAGCGCTGGCGCAGGCCGAAATCGAGTACAAGGACTTCGAGACCTTCTTCCCCAACATGCCGGAAGCCGCCGAGGCGCAGCTCAAGATCGCGAACATCCACTACCAGCAGATGGAGAAGCCGGACCGCGATTACACGCACGCCAAGCGCGCCGAAGACGAGTATCGCAGCCTGATCCTGCAGTATCCCGACAGCAAGCTGCTGCCGGAAGCCAAGCAGCGCCTGCTCGAAGTGCAGGAGGTGCTGGCAGAGCGCGAGTTCGAGATCGGGCGCTTCTACTATTTGCGCCAGTCCTATCCGGCTGCCATCGCGCGTCTGACCTCACTGGTGGAACGCTATCCGCTGTATAGCCATGCGGATGAGGCGCTTTATTTGCTGGGCGAATCCTACGAGGCCGAAGTCACAATTTTGCGGTCGAAACAGTTCAACGAGGTCCAAAAGGCCCGTGCAATCGAGGCCTACACCAAGCGGGCAACTGACGCCTACTCGAAAATTCTGACCCGTTACCCGGTAATGGAGCGGGCCGAGGATGCTAAGCGGCGGCTGGAAGCGCTGCATCGCCCCGTTCCCACAGCCACCCCCGCCGCCATCGCACAGAACAAGGCGGAAGAGGAGAGCCGCCAGACCACGGGCATGGTCAGTCACGTACTGAGCGGGTTCAAGAAGCATCCCGACGTGGCGCGCGCTACCAAAGTCGGAGAACCACCCCTGGTCGATCCCAAGGGAATGAGTGCGACCGAGGTGCCGAAGATTGCAGCGCAGGCGTTGATGGGCACGTCCGCTCCGGGCGAGAAGTCGATCGCGGTTGAGATTCCGAAGGAGGGAGCCGCCTTACCTGCCCCCAACGAGGCCGCACCTCGTTCGGATAGCCCGAGCACGTCTCCGACTGATGTGGGCGCGACGCCACCGGCGGCGGCAGATTCGAATGAACTCCAACCGAATACCGCGCCCGCCTCAAACGAACTGAAAGTAGAACCGCCCGACGCCGGGCAAGCTGTTCCCCCGCCGGCCCAGGTGAACGAAATTCAGACCGGGACTGCCGCACAGCCGGTCAACGCTGCTTCCAGTTCCTCGAACACCCCCTCGGGGCCAACCTCCACCAGCAAGAAGAAGAAGAAAAAAGGGCTGGGGAAGCTCAATCCCTTTTAAGGACTGGTTCTGCGGGCAGATTGTTCCGCGCGCGGCGCCTGGGAAGTGCTTGCGTTCTTGGCGGTTAAGAGCGCTGGAGGGGCAACCTCAACAAGCCATGACCGCTAGTAACCTCGCGTAACCCGTCTCCACATTGACTTGCGCTGGGGCACAGGTTAATTTCGCGGTATCTCCCCCTTCACCAAAGGACACCCCTTGGCCCGCAAGATACTGCTCGCTGATGACAGTGTGACCGCCCAAAACATGGGCCGGAAGATCCTTACGGACGCGGGCTACGAAGTCATTACGGTCAACAATGGCTCCGCAGCATTGAAAAAGATCGCGGAACACAAGCCGGACCTGATCGTGCTCGACGTCTACATGCCTGGGTACAGCGGGCTGGAGGTTTGCCAGCGGATTAAGGAAAACCGGGAAACGGCGCGCATGCCGGTCCTATTGACGGTGGGCAAGCTGGAACCGTTCAAGCCCGAGGAAGCTCGCCGCGCACGCGCGGATGCCTTTGTGGTGAAGCCTTTTGAGGCCAGCGAACTGCTGGCCGCCATCACCAAGCTGGAGGACAAGGTCATTCCCCAGCCGGAACCGTATAAGCAAGGACGTTTCGCCAAGGCGGTGGCCGCCTTTGACCGGGATACCGACAGTGAGAAAGCCGCGGAGTCAGACGAAGGTTGGAAAGCGCGACTGCGGATCCCCACCGGCGCGCCCAAGCCACGCGATTCCGAGCCGGATCCCGATTACGCCGCCACGCAGGGCAAGGGATTTCGCGACCTAGTGGAACCATCCCCCCGGGGAAATCAGTCGCAACCGGCGGCGAGCGGGAGTGAGTTCGAAAGGTCCCTGCCTGCCGGTCTTCCCCATGACATCACTCCCGAAGAAATCGCAGCCATCACGGCGGCGGCGGCGCAGTTGAGTGGCGCGGCGCCCGCTCCGGGCGCTGCCCCGGAGATGCCGGCAGAGGAAAAAATCGAGCCGGCGGCCGAGACCAGTGTCGAGGCCAGCGGCCATGAGGCGCCTGCCCGGGAACCGGCCCCGATGACATTCGCAACTGCGCCCGAGGTCCCGGCGGCGCAGTCGGAAGAGATCTCCAGCCAGATCCCGATCGAAGAGATCCCGCCAGCTGGGGACACTTCTCAGGCGCCGGAGACCGCAGAGGTCGTGCCGCAAGAGCCCGCACAGGTGGAGGCCATTCCGAGCGAGATCACAGGCCGCCCGGTCGAGTCATCCTCGCCGGACCCCGTGCAGTTAGAGTCTGTCGCGGTGGTCGAGGAGCCCAAGGTTGAAGCGCAGCCCGAACTCATCGCGAATCCGGTGGACGAGATTTCCGAAGCCACGGTGGTTGCGGAAGCAAGCAGCCCGGCAAGCACGGAAGCCCCGGCGGCCGCTGAAAACCCTGAGCCATTGCGCTCTGCTCCGGCTGCTTCGGAGCCCGCACCGGCTGTCGCCGACGATGAAGTGATGGCCGCGTTGCAGACGCTGATTCCCAGTTCCTCTGGGGGCGATCCAAATGTGTTGGCGAGCGCGCTACCGAAAAGCGAGATCACCCCGGCTGCCTTTGCAGCGGCCGCAGGGACGGCGGACGTGGGCGTGGTGCGAGCCCATGTCGCCGGCCCACGTTGGATTGCCGAGGAGGTATCGCTCGCCACAGGGGAAACCGCAATCTCCCTCGAGCGAGAAATGGAGAAAGCCTATGCCGCCGTCAGTGCGGAGGGCGGCCCCCTGGCATCCGCGGAAGCATCAGGTACGGGCGGTAACGCTGCAACCGCCACACAAGACGAGGCGACGTTTGCCGTACCGCCGCCAGCCGCCGCCATAGTCCACGCGATGGCGTCTGCGGCCGCGGCGCGCGACGCGGCGCCAGTTCCCCTGGCAGGCGCGGCACAGCCCCCGGTTGTGCACGAAACCTCTGCCGTCCAGAGTACGGTCGTTCACCCGACGGACATGGCGCCCGCCGCTCCAGCGGAAGGAATCGCTGAGAGTGCGGTTGTCACAACGGAGCCGCAGGCTGCTGCAGCGGATACCAGCATCGAAAACGAGATTGTGGGAGGAACAGAGATGGCCGCCAACTGGAAAAACATTCGGGACTCAATCGCCGGCGCAGCTGCCAAGCCGGCTCCAGCGAAGGAGGAATTTCACGAGGCGGAGCCACCGAAGTCTGAGCCCGAAGCGCCCGCAGTTGTTGCCGCTTCCGAGAAGATGAGCACCAACTCCCCAGCCACTGATCCGAAAGCGATCGCCAGCATTGTCGACAGCGTCCTCGCGGAGCTGCGTCCGAGGATCGTGGAGGAAATCGCCCGAAAGCTCGCCGACCCCAAGAAAGACTGATCACCTGCACCCACGGTGCGTGCCGCGTTCTGAACCAGTTTTGGCAAGGCGCTCTGTGGCGCCTGTGTGTTTCTTCCAGCAGACTTAACGGACCCGCAGCCCTCGGAGGTTCTTCCAGCACGATCACGCGTCCAACTGCACGAGCCGCTGTGCAACCTTGCTCAATCCCCGGAATCTGCGGGGAGTGTGACCTTCACCACCTGACCAAGGCCAACCGGCGGCGGACCGAAGCCGACGTTGGAGACATAGAGATTGCCGTCCGGGCCGAAGGTCATTGCGGTTGGCAGGAAGAGACCAGTGGCGATTTCGGTCACCTGGTTCTTGCCGTCGATGCGCACCACCTTGCCAGTGCCTGGCGTAGGCATGGGATTTCCGGTTGTGTTTTCCAGCACGTAGAGCCTGCCCTTGCGGTCGAAGGCCAGCCCGAGCACGGTGGTGAAATCGATAGCCACGCAGGTGATTCGGCCAGAGCGCGTGATCTTGAGAATCTTGGAAGAATCCTTGATGGGGAAGGTATCGAGGTTCCCGACGTAGAAGCTGTCATCCCGGTAAGCGATGGCCGTCGGAACGATGTGGCCTTCCACGCCCGAAATGTCGGCGATCCGCCGGATGTGTCCGCTCGGCGTGATGACGTCGAGTTCGCCGTGGTTCGGTTCGACGGCGTAGAAAGCTCCGTCGACGGCGATCATGCTGTACCAGGTGCCATCCGGTTCGAAGTCATCGAGTTCTGGATTCGCGGTGGGATGAGCCTTCTGGAACGCGCTTAAATCGGCGATCAGGGTCCAGGTCCCATCATGATTGACGCGAACGATCCCATTGCTGGTGCCAGCCAAGCCATGGGAGCATCCGGCACCGGCGAGCAATCCGTACAGCCGGCCGTGGAGGAAGGCTACGTCAGCCACACCGCTAACCAGATTGCCGAAGGCGTCGCTGGTCTGGCTGGAGGGGAGCTTGTCGGCGACCGTAGTTACGACGCCATGGCGGTCCACCTTCGAAATCCTTGCCGTGAAGTCTCCGGTATACGGGCCTGGACCGGCAGGCAGCCCGGCGGCCTGATCACAGAGCCCGACGGTCGACAGCCCGCCGCCAGAGCCGCCTTCGGCGACGTAGAGATAGCCGTCGGGGCCGAACTTGAGGCCACGGGGGTTATCGAATCCGGTGGCGAAGACGGAGACATTGGGGGACTGGCCCCACAATCCCTGAAGGAGACATAAACAAACCGTAGCGAGCAGGATACAAAACTTGGGCACGCCCAATTTCCTATTCATGATTCTCCCCTCGAAATCACTGAGCCCTGGTGGAGTTGTCTGAGCGCCGAACTGCCGCCCCTGGGCCAAAGTCTGCGAACAGGATGTTTCAGCCACTCCGGCAGTCGGCGAGTGGGCGGAACTATCCGCGAAAGCGGGCCCGATCCGCAATGCAATCCACCTCGCCCGTAGGTCATTTTGAGGTCGCCACGTAAGTGCTTTTTGGCATGATACGTAGGATGGTCAGCAATCGGCAGCTATCTCATCCAAATGGACGAGGGGGGAACCGGGCTGCTTATGGCTCTGGTAGTATGTCGTCCCTAGGGCGTGCTGATCGCCTTTCCCCCAAGGGCTCGGTGGTAAATGGGGCGCGAACTTTCAGTCACACAACTAATCCGCTTTGGGCCGTACACGGCCGACCTGCGTTCCGGTGAGCTCCACAAATCCGGGCTCAAGCTGAAATTGCGAGACCAGTCCTTCCAGGTACTGGCCATGCTTCTGGAACATTCGGGTGACGTCGTCACTCGTGAGCAGCTCCGGCAGAAGCTTTGGCCCGACGAGACGTTTGTCGATTTCGACCACGGACTAAACGCGGCCGTGGAAAGACTGCGGCGTTGCCTGGGTGATTCGGCCGCGCGCCCTGCGTTTATCGAAACTCTGCCTCGCCGCGGTTACCGGTTTATTGGCAAAGTCGATTCTGCAGAAGAAGAAGAGGAATCCGCGGTCGATTCTCCGAAAGAAAGACCGGTTTCGTCGCCCAGCGATGGGCGACGCACGATCGTTCTGATTTCGACAATGTTGGCGACGTTGTTTCTTCTCGTCTTCTTTGTTGCTTACCGGAGGCAATCCTCCGTTGCGACCCGACGGGCTCCGCATCAGACCATGCTGGCTGTACTGCCTTTCCAGAACCTCAGCGGAAATCCGAATGAGGATTATTTCAGCGACGGACTCACCGAAGAAATCATTACCCAACTGGGAGCGCTAAGCCCGGACCAGCTGGGCGTGATTGCACGCACGACTTCCATGGCTTACAAACGCACCTCCAAGAGCGTGCAACAGATTGCCAGAGAATTGGGCGTTGATTACATCCTCGAGAGCAGCATTCGCCGCGACGGAGACCAGATGCGCATCAGTGTCCAACTGATTCGCACACGCGATCAGGTGCATGTATGGGCCAACAGCTATGACCGGCAAGTCAGTCATTCCATTACCCTGCAGGAAGAAGTGGCGAAGGCGGTCGCGGAACAGATTCGGATCAAACTGAGTCCGGCATACCAGGGTCCCCCGGGCTCGCGCCCGCTTGATCCGCAAGCGAATGAAGCTTACCTGCGTGGGCGGTATTTCGGAAACCAATTTACGGTCGAAGGCTACAGGAAGGCGATCGCATATTTTCAGCAAGCCATCGAGCGCGACCCCGGTTTCGCGGAAGCCTATTCGGGCCTGGCGGACTCCTATTATTTCCTCGTGGTTACCGATGCCATGTCACCTCAGGCGGGCGAGTCCAAGGCCTGGGACGCAGCCCGCCAGGCCGTAGTCCTGAGCGAAGGTCTGGCTGAGTCCCACAATTCGCTCGGCAATGTCATGATGGGTCTGTTTGACTGGCCGCGAGCGGAGGTTGAGTTCAAACGCGCGATCGAACTGAATCCCAGCTACTCGGCCGAGCACCGTCTCTACGCGGCGCTCCTGGTGACGCTAGGACGACATGAGGAGGCGTGGGAACAGATCAATCAGGCGATGCGTTCGGACCCACTCTCTCTTCCCAATAACGCCGAGGTTGTGCGCACCCTCTACTACGCCCGCGACTATGACCACGCACTCGAGCAAGCTCAAAAAGCACTGCAGCTGAATCCCGAATACTACCGCGTTCATTTTTGGATGGCGCGCGTCTATGCCCAAAAGAGGATGTACCCAGAGGCGGTCACAGAATCACAGAAAGTCCTGCAAGCAATGCCGGACAGCACTTTAGGGTTGACGGAACTTGCATACAGCCTAGCCGCTGGGGGCAGCCAATCCGAAGCCCGCAAGATTCTCCGGCGCCTGGAGGAGCGATCGAAACACGATTTCGTCCCCGCATACAACTTTGCTGTTATTCACGTCGCTCTCGACGAGAAAGATGCAGCCCTGCGCTACTTGCAGAAGGCCTCTGAAGAGCGGGACTGGGCATTGATGGTTCTGGGGGTCGAGCCCCGCCTCGATCCCCTGCGCGGCGCTCCGGGCTTTCGCGAGTTGCTGGCAAGAGTCAGATTGCCTTCGTGACGAGTGCGCTCTCACCGCGACTCAGCTGGGGGCATACTCGCATCGCGTCCTGTCCCCCTCCCCGGGTTTGACCCACTTTTCCATCCGCCTGTAGTATCAAAGTTTACCTTCCCACCCACGGAACTGACTGCTGAGCAGGTTCCTGTGGGGATCCTGTGACACACGGACAAGATGCCGCACGAACTCCCTAAGGCGTACGAGCCGGGCGCGATCGAGACGCGCTGGGCAGATTATTGGAAAGACCAAAAGCTCTTTCACGCCGCTACTCCGCCCGCAGGCCACGCGCGCAACATGTTCAGCCTGCTGCTGCCCCCGCCCAATGTGACCGGGCGGCTGCACATGGGACACATGCTCAACCAGACGGAGATGGACATCATCATCCGCTGGCACCGCATGCGCGGCGATCTCACGCTGTGGCTTCCGGGCACTGACCACGCTGGAATCGCTACCCAGATGATGGTCGAGCGCCAGCTCCGGAGCGAGGGCAAATCGCGACGGGACATCGGCCGCGAGGCGTTCATTGAACGCGTGTGGGAGTGGCGGCGACAGTATGGCGGCGCGATTCTCGACCAGATGAAGCGGCTGGGCGCGTCGGTCGACTGGGAACGCGAATACTTCACTATGGACGAGAACCTCTCGCGCGCGGTGCGTGAGGTGTTCGTCCGCCTATACGAACAGGGGCTCATCTATCGCGGCAAATACATTGTGAACTGGTGTCCGGACTGCGGGACGGCGATCTCGGACCTCGAGGTCAAGCACGAAGATGTGCCCGGCAAGCTTTACGAGATCCGCTACCCGGTGGTGGGCTCGAAAGAGTTCATTACGGTGGCGACGACGCGCCCGGAGACGATGCTGGGCGACACTGCGGTGGCGGTGAATGCGAAAGACCAGCGCTACACCCACCTGCACGGCAGGAGAGTCATTCTGCCGCTGATGAATCGCGAGATCCCGGTCATTCTCGACGAACTCGCGAATCCAGAGTTCGGCACCGGAGCGGTCAAGGTGACCCCCGCGCATGATCCCAACGATTTCCAGGCTGGCCTGCGCCACAACTTGCCGCAGATCAACGTGATGGACGAGCGCGCTCACATGAATCAGAATGCCGGCGCTTATGCCGGACTCGACCGGTTCGAGGCACGCAAGCGTGTGGTGGCCGACCTTGAAACGCTAGGCTTCCTGGTGGGGATTAAGGACTACACCATTGCGCTCGGAAAATGCGATCGCTCGGGCACGGTGGTCGAGCCGCGCCTGTCGGAGCAGTGGTTCGTGAAGATCGAGCCGCTGGCCAAGCGCGCGATTGAAGTGGTGGAGAAGGGCTACATCCGCTTTACGCCCGACAACTACAAGCAGATTTATCTGAACTGGATGTACAACATCCACGACTGGTGCATCTCGCGGCAGCTATGGTGGGGACATCGCATTCCGGCCTGGCGGTGTGCGGACTGCAAAGAGACCATCGTGGCGCGCGACACGCCCGTGAAATGCACGAAGTGCGGCGGGGCGAAATTACTGCAGGACAGCGACGTGCTCGACACGTGGTTCTCCTCCGGGCTGCTTCCGTTTACGACGCTGGGCTGGCCGGAGGCAACGCGGGATTTGGAAGTGTTCTACCCGACGTCGCTTTTGATCACGGGCTTCGACATCCTCTTCTTCTGGGTGGCCCGCATGATTATGCTGGGCTGCTGGTTCATGATGCCGCCGGAGAAGCCGGTGCGCACTGGCGAGAAGCCTGAGAGCCACGAAGAAGGCCTGCGCAACAGCGTGCCGTTCCGCGAGGTGTACATCCATGCCCTGGTGCGCGACGCCGAACGCCAGAAAATGTCGAAGACCAAGGGCAACGTGCTCGATCCGATCGAGGTGATCGAAAAATACGGCACCGATGCCACCCGCTTCACCCTGGCCGCCATGGCGGCCCCCGGCACAGACATCGCCTTCAATCCGAGCCGTACGGAAGGCTATCGCAACTTCGCCAACAAGATCTGGAATGCGGCGCGCTTCATGTTCATGAACGTGGACCGGCTGGGGTCTGATGCGATTGGCGCGCCGGCCTTCACGGATCACACCTCTAAAGGGGTTGCCGGATTCAAAGCGGACACCCTCGAAGACCGCTGGATCCTCTCCCGCTTGAATGGCGTGGCCAGCTATGTCAACGAGGCGCTCGAAGACTTCCGCTTTCACGAGGCGGCCAACCGAATCTACGACTTCTTCTGGGGCGAGTTCTGCGACTGGTACATCGAGCTGATCAAGCCGCGTCTGATGTTCGAGGAGGGCGCTGACAAGCGCACCGCGGAAGTGGCTTGCCGCAATCTTGTCACCTTGTTTGAGGCGGCACTCCGCTTGTTGCATCCCGTGATGCCTTTTATCACGGAGGAAATCTGGCATGCGATCTATGACGGGAAGCCCCCGCTGAAGTCGATCTCGCAGGCTGCATACCCGCAGGCTGACGAGAAGCAGTCCGACCTGAAGGCGGAAACGCACATGGCAGTGCTGCAGGATTTGATTGTCGGCGTGCGCAACTTGCGCGCCGAATTAAAAGTGGAATCCAAGGTGAAGGTGCCGATCCAGGTGTACGCCCACGAACCGGAGATCCACACGCTCATCGAGGAGAACCGCAATTCGGTGGAACGACAGGCCATGGTCGAACAGATCACGTTCGTGGAAACGTCTCTCGCCAAGTTGCCCGGTGCGCGGCACACCGCCCGCTTCGACCTACACCTCGTGTATGAGCAGAAGATCGACGTGGGCGCCGAGTGCGCGCGCCTGAAGAAGGAGTTGGAAAAGCTCGAGAGGGACGTTGCCAACGCAAAACGCCAGTTGAGCAACGAGAACTTCCTTGCGAAAGCTCCGGCGGACGTGGTGGAGGGCCTTCGCAGACAGAAGCGCGAGAACGAAGTCCTGATCGACAAGACGAAAAGCAAAATGAAGGAACTGGGCTGCAAGTAGCAGCTCGACAGAAAAGCTTCGCACCCGCAAGATGAACAAGAATGGACCGACAAATCTCAAGCTGAGAGCTGACAGCTGAAAGCTGAGAGCTGACTTTGGACTGGAACAGCCGCCGCATCACCGCGATCCTGGAGAACGCGCTGCTCGAAGACCGCGCGACGCGCGACGCGACCAGCTACGCGTGCCTGGATCCCAACCAGAAGGCCACCGGTACGGTCGCGGCGAAGCAGGATTGCATCCTCGCCGGCATCGGCGTGATCCCGGCGATCCTCGACGTGTTTGCGGCGCTCGACGGAGCGGTGGTTTCGCACTACGAGGTCACCAGCCATCCCGAGATCTTCGACGGGGTCCGCCTGCACAAAGGTCAGTCCGTGGCCGTGATCCGGCACAACGCGCGCGTGATTCTCTCTTGCGAGCGCGTGATCCTGAACTTTCTGCAGCGCATGAGCGGCGTAGCCACGCTTACCCGGCAGTTTGTAGAAGCAGTCAGCGGGACCAAGGCCCGCATCCTCGACACCCGCAAGACCGTGCCCGGATTGCGCCTGATTGACAAATATGGAGTGCGTTGCGGGGGTGGCCAGAATCATCGCCTGGATCTTTCCGACGGAGTGCTCATCAAGAACAACCACATTGCGCTGGCCGGCGGTATCGTGCCGGCGCTCGAGCGGGCCCATCACAACCGCCGCGGCTCGCAGCCGATCGAGATTGAGGTGCGCACCCTCGCCGAGATGCAGTTGGCCCTCGAACATGGGGCCGAGGCGCTGCTGCTCGACGGCATGGCGGTGGAAGATGTTCGCAAAGCGGTGGAATATTGTTCGCAGCGCGAGAAGCGGATTCCGGTGGAGTGTGCCGGAGGAATTCTGCTGGGAAATGTACGCGCCTATGCGGAGACCGGAGTGGATTTCATTTCGGTGGGTGCGCTCACGCACTCCGCGCAGGCCGTGGATATGAACCTGCGGGTGGTGCCGGCGTGAGACCTGAGTCGTCGGCCGCCAGTCATGCGTCGTTCGCGAGACTCTCGGCATGCGAACTTATCCCGGGCAAGAAGGATCCAGTAACGACCAGCGACTAAGAGTCGGACGGTTTCCCAGCCGCCGGTTAAACGCAGGACTGGTTATAATCCCGACATCGGCAAAACAGGGCCAATCCGAGTGAAGACGGGCAAGGTGGGTGCCGCCCAGAAGGTGGACGTTCGCCTGGGAAGCATCGTGCGCGTGCTAAGCGATCACGCCCTGGTCGCGGTGAGCGGAACAAAGATCGGCGAGGAGATTGGGACCAGCCGCTCCGAGGTATGGCGACTGATTCAGCAACTGCGTTCGCTGGGTGTGGAGATCGACGGGCATCCCGCGACCGGGTACCAACTCCGTGCGGTTCCGGATCTCTTGCTGGCCGATGTCCTCGCGCCGCTGGTCAAGGGTAGCCTCTTTCGGCACATTCAGCACTATTACAAGATCGGCTCGACGAACGCGGCCGCGATGGAGGCTGCGGCGGCAGGCGCGCCCGAAGGCAGCGTTTTTCTGGCAGAGGAGCAGACCGCCGGCCGCGGGCGCGGCGGGAATCGCTGGCACTCGTCACGGTCTACGGGAATCTATTGCTCGGTCGTGCTGCGACCCAATCTGCCGCCGTCGGACGCCTTGATCCTTTCGCTCGCGGCGGGCCTCGCTGTTCATTCTGCGATCCGGGAGATCGATTCACGCGTGAATGCCGACCTGAAGTGGCCCAACGACCTCCTGTTGGATGGGAAGAAGTTCTGCGGCATCCTGACGGAAATGAACGCAGAGGCGACACGCGTGCGGCACGTCGTGGTCGGCATCGGGATTAACGTGAACCAGCAGAAATTTCCGGAGGAATTACGCGACATCGCCACCTCGCTGCGACTGGCGTCCGGGAGTGAGTGGTCGCGCGTGGAGTTGGCGGCCGCTTTGCTAAAATCGCTCGACCGCGAGTACCGCGCTCTGGTGGAGAAGCCGAATGCGCGTGAATCGATTCTCCGGCGGTTCGCCGATCATTCCTCGTTCGTGCGCGGAAAACACGTGCACATCGACGAAAACGGAGGTTTCGACGGCGTGACCGAAGGCCTCGATGCGCGCGGGTTTCTGCAGGTGCGGACCTCGCGAAGGTGTGCGAACTGTGTTGAGCGGAACCGTTCGCGCGAAGTGATACCGCGTTTTGCGGCCGAGGTGTGCTCGGCTGACGGGCGAGACGCCCGTCGCTCCACGAGAAATTTTCTATGCTGCTCGTCATCGATGTCGGCAACACCAACACGGTGCTGGGTGTTTTTGCGCGCGTTGCTAAAGTGCATCCCGGCGAAGAGACGGCCGAGGCGCCTCGCTACGAACGTATTGTCGCGCACTGGCGCGTTGCCACTATTCTCAATCACACGGTCGACGAATACGGCGTGCTGTTCCGCAGCCTGTTCTCGATGGAGCGCCTGGACTCTTCGGGGATACACGGCATCATAATCTCGTCGGTAGTGCCGCCGCTCGATTCCACGTTGCGGCAAGTGTGCGAACGCTACTTCAAGCTGAAGCCGCTGTTCATCGAGCCGGGCGTTAAGACCGGGATGCCGGTGCAGTACGAGAATCCGGCCGAAGTCGGCGCCGATCGCATCGTCAACAGCGTGGCGGCTTTCGAAAAATACGGCGGGCCTTGCGTGATAGTCGACTTCGGCACAGCCACGACCTTTGATTGCGTTTCGGCCAAGGGCGAATATCTCGGCGGCGTCATCTGTCCTGGCATCGGCATCTCGGCGGACGCGCTCTTCCAGCGCACGGCGCGGTTGCCGCGAGTCGACATTCGCAAGCCGGCGCGCGTCATCGGAAGCACGACCGTCGGCAGCCTGCAGTCGGGCCTGTACTACGGCTATCTCGGGCTGGTCGACGGCATCCTCGCAGAGCTTCTCCAGGAGATGGGGAAGGACTCTCAGGTGATAGCGACCGGCGGCCTCGCACCCTTGATTGGGACCGCGTCAAAATACATCAAGACCGTCGATGACGATTTGACCCTCGAAGGCTTGCGCATCATCTGGGAACGCAACGTCGCCGGCAAGCCCGATCCGAAGGCCAAGGCAACAAGAACTGCAGGCGAAATCCCCAAGCTGGCTACGAGCGGCAAGCCGCGCTCTTCCTCCCACTGAGTGCGCGTGGAAAACTACTTCAACTACTTCACGGAAATCGAGGAGCACTTCCAGCGCCGCCGGGGAGGGATCCTGCTGCTTTCGACGCTTGACTGGGCGCTGATCGAGACCTGGAAGGACGCTGGTATCCCGCTGGCAGCGGCACTGCGGGGCATCGATGCGGCATTCGATCGCTACGACCAGCGGCCATCGAAGTCGAGGAAAGTCAACAGCCTGGCCTACTGCGCGCAGGAGGTGCTGGCCGCCGCCGAAGATATGAAAGAAGCCGCCGTGGGCGCGACGCGCGAAGACGGCGTCGCGGAGACGACGACCGACGCAGTTCGCGGATTCCAGCCCGACGAGATTGCTGCCTTCCTCCGCAAAAATGCCGGGCGGCTGGAGCAGGCAAACCTGCCCATGGGCGGAAGCATTTCCCCGAACACGCTGGCGCGGGAGACAGCAGCAACGCTGCGCGGCCTGGCCGACGAACTGGCGGCCAGCAAGACGATGCGCCTCGAAGAAGTCGAGCGGCGGCTCACGGTGCTGGAAGAGAAACTCTTCGCGGCCCTCCTGGCCGGAACTCCAGATGAAGAACTGGTGAGCGTCCGCGCGCAGGCCGACCGGGAGCTGGCTCCCTACCGCAGCAAGATGCCCGGGGCGCAGATCGAGCAGTTGCTGAAGCAGTACATTCACAAGCGGCTGCTCGAGAAGTACGGGTTGCCGCGGCTGAGTTTGTTCTACCTGTGATGGTTTCCAACAGGGGAAGGCAGCTCACGAAGGGGGTATACCCTCCGGTCTAGCGGAGGCCCCAGGCTCCTTACCAGAGAAACGGCACCAACCGATACCTAACCTTACCTCGATACTCCGAATAGTCCGGAAGATTCTTTGTGAGTAAGTTCTCTTCGTCGAAAATTCTCCAGATAAGCGCGGGCAGGATCAGGAGGAACACGAACAGTCCCCACCACGAACCCAGCGCAAGAGACATGCCAACGAACCAGAAAAGGGCTCCCATATACATGGGATGACGCACCAGTGCGTACAGTCCTGTTGATATGACTTTCTGGTCGGGAGCAAGTTCGATGGTTGCCGAGGCAAAGGTGTTTTCCTTGTACACAAAAAACACGATGAGAAACCCGATTGCGACCAGAACATCCCCGGCCACCGTTGCGTGGAGAGATACCCGAGACCAGTGGAAGCGGTGATCCAGCGAGGGGACGACCAGCAGAGCCATAAATCCTAGCGAAGTGATGGATTGTATGATTTTCTGAGTCCGCTGCCTTTCGGCGGTTGGTCCGGCGCGCACCCGTCGCTCCAGCAGTTTCGGGTCTTTTTTCTTGAGGTAGACGGTGATCGCCAGTGCGGGCACGAAAAATACCGCGAGAAAGGCCCATGCCTCCCAGTAATCCAGGCTCCACGCCGGAATAAACAGCAACGCTGCCATGGCGACGAGAAGTTGCGCGAGTCCGCCGAAGGCTCTTTTGTCTAGGTCCGCCACTTATTAATTCTAATGTATGGTCGTAGGCACCCCACATGCTCAGGTCCCCCTTCAATTGTCCTTTTACTGCCCTCAGGACAGGCTTTTCGGAAACGCGAAGAGTGGGAGCAGTTGCAGGTTATGCGCGACCTCGGCCGTAGCTTTTGTGACGGGTGACTGTCTTCGGAGATGTGAGAGCAAACGAAAAAACCCCAAGAGAGAAGGAGCCGCGGAATCCCACCCTCGCGCACGAACGCGCAAGGATGGGGCGTCCGGCAGTCGTTACGAGTTACTTCACATCGACGGTCATGCGCATCCAGGGATGGATACAACACTCAAAACGATGTTTGCCTTTCGACAGACCCGTGACGTGAAGCTCGCTGCCTTGCAAGATTCGCGTCTTAGCCACGTTGATGTTCTTGAAGCCGCCCGCACATTCGGGGATCGTATCCTCTCCGTGATTGAGGTCGGGAATGAAGCCGCCACCGAACTTCTCAACCTCGGTGAAGGTGTGAGGCTCGCCACCCTGGTCGGCTACAACCACCGTGGTCCCTTTCTTGATGTGGAGCACGTCCGGCTCGAAGTCCCAGCCGGGGTCAGGAGTTCCGGCTTTTGCTTCATCAAAGAGGTCGTTGAAGCGTGGTGGCGGCTCCGAGCGCGACGTTCTTGCAGAAGTCGGGGCCGATCGCGGCGTTGAAGGTGCTCGGATCACATTCATCCAAGGCCACAACCTGGGCGACGCTGGGTGCATGGTCTTCTTGCGCAAGCGCTGCGGGCACGAGACTGAGCGTCAGGCCAGCAACGAAAAAGCTTGCGAGCATAGAAATAGTTAGGGTTCTCATTCTGATACTCCTTCCTCCGTTTGTTTAGGAATAGCGCTCGGGACAGCAGGGCTGGCTGTGTGACCTGAGTTCGTGCCAGATGCTTGCTCTCGAGCGCGATGAACTGGGGCTAACTTTCGCCCGGGGGGCACGCGGGGGTCAATGCTTGCTGCCCCTATCGGTCCCCAAAGTTTTCTCCATTGCTAAAGTATTGAAGGTAGGAGCGCTTACAGCCAAGGCAGACAACTCTCCACGAATTCGGAGCTATGATAGGCTGCATAAGTCTTGGCGAATTCGACCATGTCTGCCCCGGTTCAAACTGCGCGCGTACTGCGCTTCGACATTTTTGAATTGGATCTGCGTGCGGGCCAGCTGCGTAAACGCGGAGTAAGGCTGCGCCTGCAGGGCCAACCTCTCCAAGTGCTGGCGACGTTGCTGAAGCATGCCGGCGAAGTCGTGACGCGGGAAGAACTTCGGGGGGAAATCTGGTCAGCCGACACCTTTGTCGATTTCGACCACAGCCTTCACAACGCCATTGCGCGCGTTCGCGACCTGCTGGGCGATTCACCCGAGAGCCCACGCTATATCGAAACACTGCCCCGCCGCGGGTACAAGTTTATAGCGCCGGTAGAGGAGGTTCAGCCAGTTGAGGCGCCTCAACTGGCTGCAGAAAACAGCCAACAAAGCGTTGAACCGGGGGTGGTCACGGCCCGAACCATGCGTCGCGCAGGCTTTGTTCTCGCTCTATGTTTTTGTTGTGCGATCGGACTGGGCGCCTGGGTGGCGTGGCGGCACTTCCACGTTAATTCGGAAGGTCCATCCATAAGGTCCCTTGCGGTTCTGCCGATGGCAAATCTTTCAGGGGACGCAGGACAAGACTACTTCGCCGACGGCATGACGGAGGAGCTGATCACGGAGCTGTCAAGGATTCACGCGCTGAAGGTGATCTCAGCAATAACGCGTATTCGCTCACACTCAACCTGCTCGTCAATTCCGATGCCAGATGCCTGACTCCGTTGGGAATGGGGGAGAGTTCGCCCGCGTCGAGAAGGCTGAACGTATGCCGTCCAAGGCAGCTTTAACAGGTGTAGAGCAACGCTGGGCGGACGTTCTGCTCGCGCTTACCGCAGTAAGCGCGGTCTTCTGGCTGATCCATAGTTTTGCCGTCCGCAATTTGCTGGGGGCTGCACAACAGGCAATTTTCAAACTCAGGCACTGATCGGAGACGCCCACACAGATGGCGGCCATCCTTTATTTTCTGGCGGCGGCAGTCTCGGCTTGGGTCTGGGGCGAGCGTATCTCCAATCGGCGGTACTTCGCGCAAGGCAGTTCGCGGTTGCTGCGGTTGCTTGCGTGGGCGGTGCTGGTGACTGTGTTGGTTCTGCTTCCCGTTCATGGGATGGCCGCCGCGCAAATTGCAGGTTGGATTCCGGCCATGCATCTCTGGGGGTTGGTCGGACTTCAGGCGGCGATCCTGGTGGGCACACTGGCGTGGAGCATCGTGCGCCCGGTACCGAAATTGACGAGCATTGCTCGAGTTCACGACCTGGGCGGCTCTAACGAATTTCCGCCGTACCTGCTGGCCTGTGGGGCCTTTCTGGCATGCTCCTACCTGGTGTTTGCGGGCAACCTGCTCACGTCGTACCCCAGCGGCTGGGACGCGCTCGCGTATCACTTCCCGATTGCGCTGCACTGGCTGCAGACAGCCTCGCTGCGGATCCCGCCCTCCCGGGGCTGGCAGTACGGTCTGCCCGGGAACGCTGAGATTGGGATGATGTGGCTGCTGAGCACGGGCAGGCAATCCCTGGTTCCGCTAGTCAATGTGTTTGCAGGGATGGTACTGGCTTCAGCTACTTACCTGATTGCCGATCGGGTGGTGGGCGGGAACAAATCAGCGGCGGCAGCGGCGACGGTGATCGCGGTCAGCCTGCCCATCGTCCAATTCCAGGTGTTCTCGGGGTATGTTGATCTATTTGGCACTTCGTTTCTGATGGCGGCGGTGGCCCTGTTTCTGTATCGAAACGATGGGGCGCTGGAGCCGGCCGGGCAGCCCGGCAGGCCGCGTTCCCTGGCCGGCCTGCTGCTTTCCGCAGTGGCTTGCGGGATCAGCGTTGGGACCAAGCCGGTGTTCTATCTCTATGCTGCGGTCTTCTGCCTGGCAGTGGCGGCCACATTGTGGCGCGAGGCGTACCCCGATTTACGAACATTGGTACGGGCTTTGTTTGTGATCGTGGCGGGCATTTTGCTGCCGAGCCTATTCTGGTTCGGGCGAGCTTTCCAGGCCAGCGGAAATCCTGTGTTTCCCCTGCAGGTGAAGCTGGGGCAGCACGTGATCTTCAAAGGTTTTCCGCCTTCGCAAATTACGCCCGACGAGTTTAGCAACAAGTTCGTGCGGCGCCGGGCTGAGTGGGCCATCTATCCCTGGACTGAGTGGTTCCGTAGTCCCGGGACCCAGTTGATTCCCTATAGCGAGGGCAGTGGGGTTGGCGCGGCCTTTGCCGCATTTGTTCCGCTGGCGCTTTTGTTTGCGATGTATCGGTCTGTCTTCGGTGCGGGTGGCCAGCCGGAGAGAATACTGCTGGTGGCGTGGCTGGGGCTGTTGGTGCTCTGGTGGATATCACTGCAGCGCATGCCACGGTTCGGATTGCCGTTGTGGATACTGGCATGCGCTCTATCGGCGCCTCTCTTGGCGTTCTTCCAAAAGTTCAGGGAGCGCAGCTTTGGAATTCTGCTGGTGGGCTGTTTGATTGCGACGTGCGGCATCTCGGCGTTCGTTCCACTGCGCGAATTGGCCGCGCGGGTGCGTCATGGAACTTGGAGACGGTGCGAAGCCTACGCCTATCCTCATTTCATTGATGAGCTGCCTTCGGGGAGCCGTCTCTTGAACAACACTGGGATCGAGGAAGCCAATTTTACCCTGTCGGGCGAGAGGCTCTCGAACCAGGTCGTTGCCGACTTCGACGTGCCTAATCCGATCACGCCGCAGTTTCTTTCGGAAAATCACATCGACTTCGTGGTGGAAGCCATCCCCGAGAACGGAATAGCGCCCGGGATGCATAAGAGGGCCGACTTTGTGGCCGGCCGGCGCGAAGCTCTGAGTGCCAGCGTTGGGGGCAAGCGCTGGCGGATATGGAAGGTGGAGGCGGCGAATCAGCCGATGAGCGCTCCTCAATGATTCTTCGGTTCGGTTCCGTCGCGCAGCGAATACCTGGACGCGGGTTCAAAGGCGGACCGATCGCGATCGATGGGCACAAGAGAAGGCTGGTCCGTGACGACTCGGGTGGCCAGGCGAGGTTCCTTCATTGAATATTTCAGCAGGCACCAGACTGCGCGGAATCCGTCCCTCCATCCAATTTTCTTGCCTTCCTCGTAAGTGCGGCCTGAGTAGCTGATGCCTACTTCGTAAACGCGCAGCCGTCGCTTGGCAATCTTAACGGTGACCTCGGGCTCAAAACCGAAGCGTTCTTCTTCGAGTGGGATCGACTGGATGACCTCGCGGCGGAAGACCTTGTAGCAGGTTTCCATGTCGGTCAGGTTGAGATCGGTCAGGGCATTGGAGAGCAAGGTGAGCAGCCAGTTTCCAACGGAGTGCCAGAAGTACAAGACACGATGGGGGTGGCCGCCCATGAAACGCGAGCCATAGACGACGTCGGCCTTACCCTGGATGAGGGGCCCTAGGAGCAGCGGGTATTCGGAGGGATCGTATTCGAGGTCCGCGTCCTGAATGATGACGAAGTCGCCCGTCGCTTCCTGGATTCCGCGATGAAGAGCCGCGCCCTTGCCCATGTTGCGGAGCTGGGATAGCACTCGCAGGGAAGGCGAGTATTCGGCTTGCAACGCGGACAGGATTTCGCGGGACCGATCACTGGATCCGTCATCGACGCAGAGCAGTTCGATGTCGAAGGGAACCTTGAGCGAAAGCACAGCCTCGACCACACGCCGCAACGTAGCTTGCTCGTTGTAAATCGGCATGACCACGGACAGCTTCATGGGATTCATTGGCGGGTGCCGTTTCCGGCACGGAAGAACGAGCTTAGGTCCAGCGCGGTTTATGCCAGAAACCTCGCGGGTAGCGACATTCTACACGTTCCTGGCCCAGTTTCAGCTACCGAATGAGCTCTGAGCCGGTTGTCAGTCGACCCGGCAGCATAGAATCAAGCCTTGGAACTCACAATTGAAAAACTCATCTATGGCGGCGACGGACTGGCACGTCTGCCGTCCGACGACAAGGGGCGCGGCAAAGCGGTCTTCGTGCCGTTTACTCTGGCTGGAGAGAGGGTGGAGGCCGCCCTCCTGGAGGAAAAGCCAGGCTTTGTGCGTGCGGAGGTCGCGCAGATTCTTGAACCGTCCGCCGAGCGCATTGAGGCGGGCTGCGACTACTTCCAGCGCTGCGGGGGTTGCCATTACCAGCACACTAGGTATGCACAGCAACTGGAGATCAAAGCGGAGATTCTGAAGGAGAACCTGCGGCGTTTGGCAAAGATGGAGTTGGCGTCCGAACTAAGGGTGCACGGTTCGCCTCCATGGAACTACCGCAATCGTACGCGGCTGCAGGTGCGCGGGAACGCCGGCTTCACGCTGGGGTACTTTAAAGGCTCGTCGCATGTAGTGCTGGCGGTGGAGACCTGTCCGATCAGCTCGCCCTTGATCAATCGTGCGATGAATGTGCTGTGGAAATGGGGACGCGAGGGGGCGATTCCGGTCGAACTGCGGGAAATCGAGCTATTTGTGAACGGCGACGACACGAAACTGCAGCTCGAACTGTACGGCGATCCGCACCAAGACAGGGCACGGCGCGCGCAATCGGCGGAGACTTTCACCGAGCGGCTGGGTCGGGACCTCCCGGAAGTGGTCAGCGTGTACGCGTTTGCACAGACCATCGGCGTGGCGCGCGGTGTGCAGGGACACATCACCGAGGAGCCCGACTGGACTCTGAGGCCGGGTGAGTTTCGCTACCTCACGATGACGGCGCCGCTGCGAGTGGGTGGTGGAGCTTTCTTCCAGGTGAATCGTTTCCTGGTCGATGAGTTGGTCAGAATCGTTGCCGGCGGGCGTTCGGGGGAGGTCGCGTTGGACCTCTATGCTGGGGTTGGATTGTTCTCGGCGGCGCTGGCGACGTCTTTCCGTCACATCGTTGCGGTTGAATCGTCACAAGGTTCCGCGAGCGACCTCAAATACAATTCTCCCCGGAACGTAAAGGCGGTGCGGTCGACGGTGGAGGAGTACCTGGGGGGCAGGGGCGCAAAGCTCCGTCCGGATCTGGTTGTGGTGGATCCGCCGCGAGCCGGGCTAGGAGAGCGAGTTGCTCGCAATCTGGCAAGACTGGGTGCGCCACGACTGACCTACGTGTCGTGCGATCCGGCAACGCTGGCGCGCGATCTGGGGACCCTGACGGGCAATGGATACCGGGTCGAGCAGATTCATTTGATCGATCTGTTTCCCCAGACCTATCACATCGAGACTGTCGTCGAACTGGTGCGCTAGCCTTCAGTTTCGGCGAGGAAGAAGTGTCGCCCACAAAAGCAATCCCGCAGTCAACAATTGCGGCTCGAAAACCGCCGCGGCAACCGCTGCTGTGGGCGGCGCTCGCCTATGGAGCGGGAATCGTGGGAGGAACTTATGCCTGGCGGCCCCCGCTGTGGTGGGTGGTTGCGGCCCTGGGCTTTCTGGGGGCCGGGGCGTATTTCGTGCGTCGCCGGATATGGCTCGCCTTTCCGCTCGCTTTAGGAGTGCTCTTCTTCACCGGTGCGTTTGCCATCCAGCAGAGGACCTCGCAGGCGCAGTCGGACAATAGGGTTCTTGCGTTCGCTGAGGGAGAAGAAGTGCTGGTGACGGGTCATGTGAAGCACGAAGGCGAAACTCGCGAGGCAGGCTTCGGCGGGTTGCGACAGTCAGTGGATATCGAGACGGAGGAGGTCACGCGCGGCGCCAATACCCTAACGGCTCGCGACGGCTTGCGGTTAGCGGTCTACGCGAAGGAATCCGATCAGGAATACGACGAGAGCGGGACTCTCGTTCCCATGCTCACCTTCCGTTACGGGGAACGATTGCGCTTCCCGGCCAAGCTGCGCGCGCCGCGGAATTTCCGCAATCCCGGGGCATTTGACTATCGCGGGTACCTGCGAGAACACGGCATCGTGGTGCTGGCGTCGACCAAGGGTCCGAAGGTGGAAGTGCTGGCAGGGTTTGTGGGCAACCGGATCGAGCGGTGGCGCGAACAGATTCATCGCAGCATTGTTCGGAAGATTCACGCTCTGTGGACGGCAGAAGATGCCGCGCTCATGGACGCGGCGGTCGTGGGGGAGAGCGCGTTTCTCACGCCGGAAACGCGCGCCGATTTTCAGCGATCGGGCACCTACCACATCCTGGTGGTTTCCGGCATGAACGTGAGCATCCTGGCATTTGTGGTGTTCTGGTTGATGCGTCGGGTGCGGCTAAGCAATGTAGTGGCGAGCCTGTTGACGGTGATGCTGTGTTCAACCTACGCGTTTGTCACCGACGTTGGACCGCCGGTGTGGCGCGCGGTGTTGATGCTCACGGTCTATTTGGGCGCGCGCCTACTGTATCGCATGCGATCGGTACTGAATGCGGTGGGAGCGGCCGCGCTGGCGGTGATGGTGGCGGATCCGAAATCACTTTTGGGACCGAGTTTTCAACTTACCTTCCTTTCGGTCTGGATTCTCGGGGCAATTGCGGCGCCAATGCTGGAGAGAACGTCGCACCCTTATCTGTGGGGACTGCGCCATCTGAGTTCGCCGGATCTCGATCGCACGCTGCCACCACGAGTGGCGCAGATGCGGCTGGATTTGCGAATGGTGGCAGAGCGCCTAGAGCGGTGGTTTGGGGGGCATACGTCTCTGGCGATTCTGGGAGCAATGGCGCGCGGTACGCTGTCAGCCTACGAAGTGCTCTGTGTCTCGGCCCTGATGCAAGTGGCATTGGCGCTGCCGATGGCCTACTACTTCCATCGGGCCACGGTGACGGGCATTCCGGCGAACGCGTTGGCAGTGCCGCTGACAGGCATGCTGATGCCCGCAGCGGCAATGGCAGTGGCCTTGAGCTATGTGTGGTTGCCGCTGGCCAAAGTGCCTGCGCTCTTGGCTGCCATCTCACTGCATGGAATCACCGGCACCGTGCACGGGTTGGGTGGGCTGCGCATTGCGGATTATCGCGTGGCCATGCCGGAGACCTCGAGCATTGTGATCGCCGTGTCCGCGCTGGCAATTGCGATGGTGCTGGCGTGGCGACGCAGCGCTCTGGCGGCGTGCGGGCTCGTGCTGCTAGCGGCGGCGGGGCTGTGGGTCAGCGCTCGGGTTCCCAGAGCGCACATTCGGCCTGGCGTGCTGGAAGTTACCGCGATGGATGTTGGCCAGGGAGACTCGCTCCTAGTGGTTTCTCCGGAGGGCAAAACGCTGCTGGTGGATGCGGGCGGTCCAGTTGGGGGGCAACAGTCCGACTTCGATTTCGGCGAGAACGTGGTATCGCCCTACCTGTGGGAGCGCAGGATCTCACGGCTCGATGTGGTGGTGATCACGCATGGACACTCGGACCACATTGGTGGGATGCACGCGGTTCTGAATAATTTCCGGCCCCGCCAGCTTTGGGTGGGGGCATTGCCGGAGACACCAACAATCAGCGGGCTACTAGCCTATGCGAGAAGCCTGGGTATCCAGGTGGTGCGCCACAACGACAATGAATCCTTCCAGTTTGGAGGAATGCAGGTGAACGTGTTCTCGCCGCCCGCGGACTGGCAGACGACCCAGCAGCCCCGCAACAACGATTCCCTGGTGCTGCGTCTTGCCTACCGCGATTCCAGCGTCCTGCTGGAGGGAGATGCCGAAGGAGTGATGGAGCGGAGGATGGCCACCGTGCATCAGGAATGCGCGCCCTCACCGCCGAGCCTGGCGGGCTGCCCCCACGACAGCCGACGAGACGCCGGCGCCACATTTTTGCTGAAGTCGGACCTGCTCAAGGTGGGGCATCACGGAAGCGCGACCAGTTCGACCGAGCGAGTTCGTTCGCGCGGTCCAGCCACGCTGGGCAATTATTTCGGTGGGGGCGAGAAACACGTTTGGGCATCCACGAATCGAAACCCTGAAACGACTCCAAGAGGAGGGAGTGGCAACCTATCGAACGGACCTGAACGGGGCGGTCAGCTTCTACCTGGACGGCCGTTCGGTCAGCCCGCAGCTGGCGTGTCTTCGTTGAGATCGATTTCGGACGTTTCGTCGCCATCGGGGGACTGACGGTATTCGTCGATAAGGCGGCGAGCCCGCTCGGCATCTTCTTGCCGGACCAGAATGACGGTGCCGCCGACGCCCGGGAACATATCCTGGACCGCGTCGACCGAGGTGATGTCAGAGTCGATGTCGGCGGAGTCAAGCAGGCCTTTGACCACAATGGCCTCGGTTTCCTGTTCGCTGTCAAACACTTTGACTAACTTCTCGTTGGGATCGGGAACACGCGCGGCCGGGGGGATAGGACCGGAACTTTCTGGCATAACTCCTCCACTTGGCGTCGCTTGGGGGCGAGAGGCGCTGTCCCTGAGGCGTGTCCGCCAGTTAGGATTGTACCTCTGCGAGCGGTGGTTTGCGCCAGCCCTGGCGGACAAGGGCTTCGATAGCCCGCCAGCGGGAGGATTTCCCCACCTTGGGGGAGTTGCTTTCCGCCCTCAATGCCGGGAAAATGGGAAGCAACAGGGGTGAGGCAGGCCCATGAGTACGCTCCCAGCCGCAGTACGCGCGGGACACAGGGCCGTCTCTCCGCGAGTCCCTGTTCGGGGGCAGTATGGAAAATGCGAACCGGGGCGGCGAAACGAGTGTTCAGGAGACACAGGACGAAGCGAAGAGAATAAGACGGCTGCAGGTCATGATCAGCATGGTCATGTCCGTCATCAGCCAGGACCCCAATTTGACGATTGAGGAAGCCTCCGAACTCACCGCCAACGCGCGCCGTGCCGCGCTCGCCATGTTTCCCGGCAAAGAACTTGCCTTCGATATCCTCTACAAGCCCCGCCTCCAGCGGCTGATGAAGGAACGGTTCCGGATTCAGTAAAGAACCTTGAAGGTTGTAGGCTCTTCACCCTGGCTTGAAAACCCGGTCTCAGAGGGGATTGTGGATGAGTCTTCCCGACCTAGTCGAACTCCACATCTCATTGGGTTAAGGATAATGCCAGGAGTGGAGCTGGCGCTCCGCCGGGCAGACGAGGGCGTCTGCCCCTACGTGAAGTCGGCCCGGACGTCCAGTTAGTGACCTGCCTCTTTCACCCTGCCTTGGAATGACAATGACGACCGCGTCCGGCTGGCCCGCTCGAATCAAGTGCGGCATGTTCGCGGCCGCGGGGGGTGAGCCGATGTCCTTGTCGGTGGCATAGGGTGCGTAGAACATCAGATGCGGGGGAATATGCACCATCTGGTTATTGCTGGAGATGAACAGGACGCCTTGGTCGGACATCATGTAAACGATTCCCGGTCTTTTTGGCGCATGAAATTTGCCGGTCTTGTACCCGTCTTCGATTCCGGCTTTGATGTCCTCTTCTTTCTTTCCCTTGGCACGCTGTTCTTCCGCGTAAAGCCTGGTCGGGAGCGTGGTGACGCTGCCTTCCGCGTCAAAACAGGTGGGCTCCAGGTTGAGGGGCGTTTGACGATCGACGAAGCAGGAAAAGCCGTTCGTTCCATCCTGCACTTTCAGGTATCCGGTCGCGGTCGAGCACGTAGACGGTGGCGTGGTCGGAGATTTCCGGAGGAGCGGCGCTCTTGGCCAGCTGGATCCTCTCTTCGCGCGGAAGAGAGAAGTCGTAGGCTGCTTTGGGAGTTTCGGTCTGAGCGGACGCAACGAGGTTCGTCGCGAAGAGAAAGAAAGCAAGAAGTATCCGGGGCATGAGGCGCCTCCGCCGAAGGATTCCTGTCGAATCCGGCTGCAGAGTAGATTAGACGCGGCGAGGATGCATCCGGTTAGCGGCCAGATGTCTTGGCGCTGAAACAGGCAGCCCTGCGGGGCGCAAATGATGGAACGCTTTCCCGGCACTGAAAAGCGCCAGGCTACTACTCTCAATCGTCCGTCGGGCAATTTCGAGCAACGAAGTCATGGCTGAGCACGCTCCTTCAAATTGACCTGTCCGTTGTCGAGCATCTAGACTTTGCTGCATACGAGGTCTCCTATGAAAACCTTTGCTTGCACGCTGGCAGTGTTGCTGTGTTGTGTCTTCCCGCTTCGCGCGGACGACGAGGGTCACCATCACGAGGACCTGACCGAGCAGCAATTGGGAAGCGTGCACTTCCCCGTGTCCTGCGCGGCCGGCGTGCAGAAGCCTTTCGAGCGCGGCGTGGCGCTTCTGCATTCGTTCTGGTATGAGGAGGCAGAGAAAGAATTCACCGAGATTGCCAAGGACGATCCGAAGTGCGCGATGGCGCAGTGGGGCATGGCAATGAGCCAGTGGCACCAGTTGTGGAACCATCCGGATGCGGCCACGACCAGGAAGGGACAGGCGGAGATCAAGAAAGCGGCATCGTTGCACGCGCCGACTGCGCGCGAGCGGGATTACATCGCAGCCATGAAGGCTTTTTACGGAGGCAAGGGCGATTTCAATGCGCGCGCCAGCGCTTACTCGAAGGCGATGGAGAAGGTGTACCAGCGCAATCCCGAGGATCACGAGGCAGCGGTGTTCTACGCGTTGTCGATCCTGGCGGCCGATGAAGGGAACGACCCCACCTTTGCGAACGATAAGAAAGCGGCGGCGATCCTGGAAAAACTGTTTGCCACCGAGCCTGATCATCCAGGGGTAGCGCACTATTTGATCCACGCGTACGACAAGGCGCAACTGGCGCAACTGGGCTTGCCGGCGGCGCAGCGTTACGCGCAAATTGCACCTGCGGCTCCCCATGCGCTGCACATGCCTTCGCATATCTTTGCGCGCGTGGGCTTGTGGCAGGATGACATTAATTCGAATCTGGCTTCGGTGGCCGCCACGCGTAAGACCGCGGCTATGCACATGGGGGGAGAAGGGCACCAGTTCCATGCGATGGACTTCCTGTTCTACGCTTACCTGCAGAGCGGGCGGGACGCGGATGCGCGGGCTCTGATCGAGGAAGTGCGAGCAATGCCGGACACGATCCACAACATGTATGGGATGGACTACAACCCACGCGCGGCCACGCTGGTGCATTTCACGGCGTTGTACCCCATCGAGATGCATCACTGGTCGGATGCCGCCGCCCTGACGCCGACCGCTGTAGCGGGCACGGCGGAGGATTCGATCGTCTACTGGGCGCGCGCCATCGGGGCCGGCCACCTGGGGAATGCCGAACAGGTGCAGCAAGGATGCCGAGCAAATCGACGCCATCCACACCAAGCTAGTGGCCGAGAAGAAGAAGGATTTTGCTGATGAGGTCGATAAGGACCACCAGCAGGCCCTGGCCTGGATGCAGGTTGCGGAGGGCAAGTACGACCAGGCGCTTGCCATTCTGAAGCCGCTGGCGGACAAGGAAGACTCGCTCGGGGATGAGCCGCAGGGCGTTCCGACGCGCGAGATGGTCGCGGAGGTGTTGATGATGGCGAGGCGGCCGGAGCAGGCGCTGGCGGAGTACGAGACCGATCTGAAGTTAAATCCTAACCGGTTTAACGGACTTTATGGCGCGGCGCAGGCGGCGGAGGCCGCGGGCAAGCAGCAGAAGGCCGCGCAGTATTACGCGGAACTGGTGAAGGTGTGTGCGGGATCGAATTCGGATCGTCCAGAACTGAGCCGGGCGAAGGGGTTGGTGGCGCAGAAGTGAGCGACGCAGCGGGCTAGCGTCCCGTCTGCCCGGCCGGAGCGAGCTTCCCATATCGCCAGGGTAACTGCAGGATCCTCCAGGACAATAAGGATTAACCATGAGGTTGATCGTTCCGGTTGGCCTAGTGCCGATCGATGCGTTGCAAGCGGAAGAGCAGCGTCCCCCAACTTAGTTTTGCGCGCATCTGCACAGGCGTGTGGTTGGCATCGTCCGTGAACCACGCCCACACTCTGCCTCTACCCTTCAGCGTGCCGGAATTCGCTTCGGCTGCCACCCGAATGGTCTGGTAGGTTCCGGCAGGAACTTTGAGCTTCTCCTTACCTTCCACACGGGCGGCAACCTCGGCGGTCTTCCCGCCGTCGTTCACCGGAAAGGTGTAGGAATTGCCAGGCTGTAACGGTAGTGACGCCAAGTAGTAGAAGCCAGTCACGACGTCGGTCACGCAATGGGGAATGTCGTTATCGACCTCCTTGGTCTCGCCGGTCGTGAGGTTCTTTTCGTGAAGGACACTGGTGCGCCTGGGATAGTCAAACGTTACTTGGGTGTCGCGCTTGTGCGGGCCTTCCTCGCTGTGCTTGGTCAACCCAAGGGAACAGAAAGTCGTGGGATCGAAGTGGGCCTCGAAACGATCGTGCACGGCGTAGAGCACGTTGGCCACGCCCGCGGAGTCGGCAACGGCGGCGACTTTTTGCTCGGTGCCGGCGGACTCCAGCTTCACGGTTGCGCTGCCCGCATTAAAAAAGTGCCACTCCACGCCGTAGACGTAGGCCTGGCCGTCGGGAAAACGATAGTTAGGGGGTGGCGGCAGGATCTGCGCGGACGGGCCGATGGTAACGATCGAACCTTGAGGGAAAGCCTGTGGCGAGATCAACGACAGGTACGCACAGATGGGCAAGCAGGCAAAGAGACAGGGAATCCGCAGAGCGCGTGCGGGTTGGGGGAGTGAACGAGTCAAAGGGGCTGCGAACCTGTAGCGCCAGTCGAGAGCGTGACTCTACGGCTGGCTAGCTTGAACCCCACAACCGTTTGGCCATCAAGGCGGCCATTAAAGCTGCAGTGCCCAGGATGGCATTGTACTCGCGATGCTGCAGGTACAGCGCACGCGAGAAGGCAGTTCCGGCGGTCCCGAAGGCGGTCAGGCGCGGCAACAGCCGGGGCACGTTATGTGCGTACTCGTCGAAGCTGGGGAACCTCTGGCGCAGGAAGGCTTCCTCGCCGCGAATCACCGGCAGGTAGATGGAGTAGAAAATCATGAGCATCAGGAGGAGCACCCAAAGGCTGCGCGCAGCGATGGCAAAGCCGGCGGCCATGATGAGCGATCCCAGGTAGAGCGGGTTGCGCGTGTAGGCATAGGGGCCGGAGGTGGTCAGTTCCTCATTTTTCTTGACATGGCCCGAAGCGAGCGCCCGTAGCAGGATGCCCGGGACTGCGACGGCGGTTCCGACGGCGAGGGATGTCCAACTGGGACGGGCAATCCAGAGATAGAACAGCGCGAAGCCGAATCCCAAGGGAACACGAATGCGGCGCGCGATTCTGGACCATTCAGGCACGGGGGTTCTCCAGCAACCTCATGCCGGCGGCGACGACCTCGCCGGCGGAGAGGGCGAGCAAACCTTTATCCGGCTCGGCCCGGTGCGTGAGCGTGGTCGAGCTGCTCGGGTTGCGCAACACGATGCTTTTCGTGCGGAACGGGCCATTGCGTCCCGGATCGGTGGGACCGAATAGCGCCACGACCGGGATGTGGAGAGCGGCGGCCAGGTGCATCGGTCCGGTGTCGCCACCGATGAACAAACGCGCACGGCGCATTAGAGCGACCAGTTCGCCCACTGAAAACGACATGGCCCGGGCCGCCCCGCCGCTGGCAGCTTCTGCCACTTTGCCCAGCTCTTCTTCACGCGGACCGAAGTTGATGACTGGCTGGATCCCTTGCCGGGAGAGAGCTTGTGCCACGTGGCCGTAGCGCTCCGCGGGCCACTGCTTTGCTCCCCATCCCGCTCCGGGATTCAGGACCGCGAAGCCCCGTATGTTCATTGCGCGCAGACGCTTCTCGACGGCTTCCTCCGCGATGGGATCACAGGGGAGAACCGCGTCTGGGATGGGGAGCGGATGTCCAATCACTGTTTCCGCGAGCTCAGCATACTGCTCGATCACGTGCGGACGTTGCGTGATGACTTTACGCGAGTACCACAGGCTGGCGAGATTCTCGCGCGGCTGGGTTGCGCCGGAGACGACGGGCGCGCCCGACCAGCGCGCGAGAATCGCGGAACGGACTGCGCCTTGCAGATCGACGGCGACCTCATAGCGAAGGGCGCGCAGATCGCTCAGGCCCGCGGCGATGCGCTCCCAAGTGTGATTGGAGACAATCGAGGAGCGCCACTTTTTCAAGCTGACCGGATGAATCACGTCGACCAGGGGGCGCTGCGGTGAGCGGGCGCCTGAGCGCGGAGTGGAGAGGGCACACAGCAGTTCAGCCCAGCGCTCTTCGATCACCCAGCCGAGGGTGGCCTGCGGAAAAGCGTCTCGCAACATGACGGCTGCCGGGAGGGCGTGCAGGACATCGCCCATGGAACTGAGGCGCACGATGAGAATGCGTTGAAAGTCTGTGCCCCGGCTGGGAGTGTCCAAGGCGGTCATCGTGCTATCACGCCTTCCGCGGCGTGAGCCGGGTCCGAATGATTTCGCTGGCGGAGTGATCCTTGGGGTCGCCCACGATGGCTACCCTTCCACCATACTCGCGAACTGCATCTGCTTCGGGCACACTCTCGACCGTGTAGTCCGTGCCTTTGGCCTGCACATCGGGACGGACTTCGCGGATGATGGCGCGCACGTCGCGCTCGGGAAAAATGACGACGGCATCGACGTCAGCAAGGGCGGCGAGAATTTCGGCGCGCTCTTCGGCGGGCATCAGGGGGCGACCCTCGCCTTTCAGCGAGCGCACCGAATCGTCGGAGTTGATGGCGACCACGAGGCGGCCGCCCAGTTCCTTGGCACCGTGGAGATAGCGGACGTGGCCGACGTGCAGCAGGTCGAAGCATCCGTTGGCGAGGGTGACGCGGTCGCCGGCCGCACGCCATGCTTCCACTTGCCGGCGCAGGCGCTCGCGGTCGAGAATCTTCGATTTCGGCGATGTGCTCAATGGGGTCTGGTGGCAGGCGGCGCCTGCTCGATCGCGTGTAGCAATTCCTGCCGCGACACGGTCGCCGTGCCTCGCTTCATCACGACAATCCCGCCCGCATAGTTGGCGAGCTGGGCCGCTTCTTCCGTGTTTGCCCCGGCGGCCAGCGCCGCGGTGAAAGTGGCGATCACAGTGTCACCGGCGCCGGTCACGTCGGCAACTTCGTCGGAGCCGAAGATGGGGATGTCGACCGGCTTGTGGCGTTCTGCGAACGCTGCCATGCCATCCCGACCGCGCGTGATCACCAGGGACTGTAATTTCATACGCGCCATTAACTGCTCAGCGGCTGCAACCAGCTTCGACCAGTCCTGGCCAATCTGGGTGCCCAGGCATGCTTCCACCTCGGGCTCGTTAGGAGTGGCCGCGGTCACTCCGGAGTATTCGAGCATGCGGAAACGCGAATCCAATGTAACCGGGACACCCGTCAAACCGCCTTTGGCGCGGACTGCATTCAGGATAGCGGGCGTGGCTGATCCGTATCCGTAATCCGACACCAGCAGCGCGTCGGAGGCGCGCGCATACTCTCGTGCAGACAGGATCAGCTCGCGCGTGAAGTGTGAGTTCGGCGGAGCGTCGGGCTCGCGATCGACGCGCACGACTTGCTGGCGGGCGGAATGGGTCATGCCGGCGAGGATGCGGGTCTTCGTCACGGTGGTGTGACTTTTATCCCTCAAGATGCCGCTCACTGGAATGTGCTTGTGACGGAAAGCCTTGACCAGGAGGCGACCGGGCTCGTCCTCTCCGACCATGCCTACGGGCAGAACATTTACATCGAGGTCGGCGAGGTTGTTGATGGCATTCGCGCCGCCACCGGGAACGACTGTGCGCTCACGATGCTTGAGGATGAGCACGGGGGCCTCGCGTGAAACGCGGGAGATTTCACCGTACACAAATTCGTCTGCCACCAGATCGGCGAGCGCCGTGACGGTGACCTTGGGAAAGGCATCGAGAATCTTTTTCAGCCGGTCGGCTTCTTTGGGATGCTTGATCATCCGGGTACAGATTCTCTCATGCCCGGTTCTTCCGCTCGGAGATGATCCGCAGCATGGTATCCACGGCGTTAGGGGCGTCGGCCAGGTCCATCTTGACACGGACCACGGCCACCGGCTGCAGTTCGGAGAAATAGCCGCCCAGGTTGATGGCGTCCTTCTCGGTGGTCACGAATCCGCCGGCCTCGCTCTTCGTCTTGAGGGCGAGCAACTCGCGAATATCGATTTCGGTATACGCGTGATGGTCGCGGTACACGGCCTCGGCCGCCGGTTCGATTCCCGCCTTGCGCAGTTGCAGTAGGAAGTTTTGCGGACGTGCGATGCCGCAGAAAGCGACCGGTCGCAAGGGAACGCTTTCAGGCAAGATGCCGCGGCGCACACGCCAAACCAACTTCCCGTGGAGGGGGAAGGCATCGGGCGAGGCGCCGCTGGTGAGCACTATGACGTCAGCCCGCTGCAACGCGGTCAGCGGCTCGCGCAGACGGCCTGAAGGCAACAAACGGTCGCGTGCATCGTCAGCGGTTACGAGCACGATGTCAAAATCGCGAGCCAGCGCGCGGTGCTGGAAGCCGTCATCCAGCAGGTGCAGTTGCGGTCCAAACTTTTCCTCGGCTAGCAGACCTGCCTGGTGGCGGTCTTCTCCCAGCACAACGGGAACGTCGAGACGCCGGGCGATGAGCAGCGGCTCGTCGCCAAAGTCGTTTGAGGCTCCGCCCGGGTCGACCAGCAGAACGCCACGAGTCTGGCGCCCGTAACCGCGGGAGAGCACGTCGAATTTGAGGTTGCGTGCTTTCAGCAGTTCGCCCAGCCGGATCACGAACGGGGTCTTGCCGGAGCCGCCGACCGAGAGATTGCCGATGCTGACCACCGGGCCTTGCAGGCGCTTCGCGGGACAGAAGTCGGCGGTCGTAGAGCTGGTTGCGCGCTTCTACAATCACCCCGTAAATGGTCGAGAGCGGATTCACGGTGAGTCAGGTCTCCGGGGACAGGGCGCAGGTCTCAGGAAGAGCCCAACCTTCTCTACAAGCTCTGAACTCATACCTGTTGGCCGGCGGCCATGGCCGGATTCGCCGGAGCGAACAGCTTTTCCAAAGCAGCCACAGTTTTCTCGGTGGCACCGGCCTGAGAGCGAAGGGTTTCGGCGGCGCGCTGTCCCAAGGCTTTGCGTTCCGCGTCGTTCGAAATCAACTCCATCAGGACGAGTGGGAGCTCCGCCGGGCCCACGATGCGCACGGCATTATGGCTTTGGAAGAGGCAGATGATATCGCGGAAGTTCTCGGTGTGGTTGCCGACCACGATCGCCACGCCGTGACGCGCCGGTTCGATGATGTTATGGCCGCCCTTGGGCACAAGGCTGCCGCCGACGAATGCGATGTCGGCCAGTCCATAGACCGACGACAATTCGCCGATCGTATCGAGGAGCACGACACCGCCGGTGATTGGCTCACCGCCCCAGAGGGAACGGCGCAAGAAATGGACGCCAAGGCTTTCGAGCAATGTGGCGACCGTGGCAAAGCGCTCGGGATGTCGCGGCGCCAGGATCATCACCGCGTGCGGGTGGCTGGCCAGAATACTCTGAAATGCCTGCAGGAGCATGCGTTCTTCCTCGTCGTCGGCGGTGCTGCCGCAAACCAGGATGGGTGTGGCGCCGCTGGCCTGAAAGGTGTCGCGAAGATTCGCCACCACCGGCGGAGGCATTGTGGGTTTGAGGTCGAACTTCAAATTGCCGGTAACTTCGACACGCGGCTCGGGCGCTCCGATATCGATCAGCCGCTTCTGGTCTTCGTGAGTCTGCGCGAGGAACAAATCCACCTGGCCGATGACCTTGGGTAGCCACCAGCGAAGGCGTTGATAACCACGCCAGGAGCGGTCCGAGATGCGCGCGTTTACCACGGCGATGCGCGCCCCGTTGCGCTTGGCGAGGTGTAGGAAGTTCGGCCAGAATTCCGTCTCCGCGATCACGACTAAGTGCGGCCGCAGCGCTTCCAGATAAGGACGGATCGCGAAAGCCAGATCGACGGGGAAGTAGAAGACATTCTCCGCCCCGAAACGATCGCGTGCGAGTTTCTGGCCAGTGTCCGTGGTCGTCGAGACGACCACGCGATATCCGGGACGCCGGAGCCGCAACTGTTCGACGAGTTCACTGACGGCCAGCACCTCCCCCACAGAAACCGCGTGCATCCAGATGGTTGGCAGCTGCGAGGAGAGAGAAATTTGGGGCGGAACGCCACCCAACCGCTGCCAGAAACCGCTGCGGTATTTGCCGTGCCGCAGCATCTGGTAAATCCAGTAAGGCAGGCTGATCAACAGGCCTGCCGCCAGAAGCGCGCTGTAGAGTAGGTACATGGAGTAACGCCATTCTAAATGGCAGGGATGTCGTTTCGGGAAGCTTGACTCAGCGTAGCCGGTCCCCAATAATAGTCGTACCTGCGCCCCTTCCATTGGCTTGAGAGGGATATGCCATGGCTATCGTCATTCGACGAAGAAATACCTTCCGAAAAGAGCTCTGGACCATCATTCTGCTGTCCGTGCTCGCAGGTCTCATTGGAGGAGGTTTGGTTGGCCTTGCCACTGGCCACCGCGGTGCTACGCAGGCCACATCCGGGGGAGCCAGCTAGTTCGGCGCAGGTGTAGCGCGCGGGCCTGTCTCGCCCCAGCTATAATTCAACCTATGCGCCTGTTCGGCGATACCAAGCTCAGTTTGGGCTTCACCATTGTCGTTCTGGTGGTGTCGTTTCTCGCGAGTGTCGGCATCTTGCTGGCGAAGGAGTTCGCCAAGCCGGCAGCGAAGCCCGCCAAGACTTATCCCTTGCACGACGAACATGCCGACGAAGGCGCCACGGCCGCGGTGGATCCCTATGACAACGCGGAAAAAGCCCAGATCTTTAACGTCAAGTGGAACGAGGAAGGGTTTCTCCCCATCTTCCTGGTGGTGACGAACGACGGCGACCAGCCGATTTCACTGGCGGGTATGCAGGCCCAGTTGATCACCGGGCATCGCTATAAGATACCGGCGGCCAGCAATGACGAACTTTATCGCCGGCTCGCGCATGTCTCGGCCAGCGGTCCAAAGTACCCGCTTCCCTTTCCGCGCACCAAGGTGAAGGGCGCAGTGGGCAAGAAGGCGCTTGATGAGATGGATGCGGCGCAGTTCTCGGCGAAAGCGGTGGAACCACATTCGACGCAGTCCGGGTTTGTGTTCTTTGATGTGAGGGAGATTTCATCGCCGCTGGCTGGTGCGCGCTTCTATCTGACCGGATTGCGGAATGGCAAGGGTGGGGAATTACTGTATTTCGAGATTCCGTTTGAGAAATAATTAACGGTTGCGCTAGGCGAGCAGGAAAGGTGCGCTTTCCCGATGGGCGGGACGCCCGTCGCTCCACTGGCTCCCTCGATCTTCGGGCAGGCGGACGTTCGTGTCAGCGCAAATCTCCCAACCCTTCGGGCTGGCTGGACGGGCGAGGGTCCCGTCCCTGCGTGAGCCTTGCCGCTATAATCGCACGATATGGTGACCACGCCTGACTCCTCCGTCGCGGCTCGCCCCAAGTATGAGCCGGTGATCGGACTGGAAGTTCACGTCCAGTTGCTGACCGAGACGAAGATTTTCTGCTCGTGTTCCACTCGCTTTGGGGCTTCGCCCAATTCCAATGTGTGCCCGGTGTGCCTGGGGATGCCGGGGGTGCTGCCGGTGCTCAACCGGAAGGCGGTGGAGTACGCGGTGCTGGCGGCGATGGCGCTGAACTGCCGCATCAACGAAACATCGATTTTTGCTCGCAAGAATTACTTCTATCCGGACCTTCCCAAGGGCTACCAGATCTCGCAATATGACAAGCCGCTCGCCGAGTTCGGCTGGATCGAACTGAAGCAGAATGCGGGGCAGAAGATCGGGATTACGCGCATTCACCTGGAAGAGGATGCGGGCAAGAGCCTGCATGAAGGCTTTGCCGATGCCGACGAGCAGACGGCTATCGATTTGAACCGGACCGGAGTGCCGCTGATCGAGATTGTTAGCGAGCCGGACCTGTCCACGCCCGAGGAAGCCTACGAGTACCTGACGTTGCTCAAGGAGATCATCCTGTATACCGGTGTGAGCGATTGCAACATGGAAGAAGGGTCGTTGCGGTGCGACGCGAACATCAGCGTGCGTCCGCGTGGGCAGAAGGAATTCGGGACCAAGACCGAGATCAAGAACGTGAATTCGTTCCGCTTCGTGCGCGACGCGCTGGAGTATGAGATTGGGCGGCAGATCGAGGTGATCGAGTCGGGCGGGAAGATCAGCCAGGAAACGCGGTTGTACAACTCGAACGAAGGCAAGACGTACGGCATGCGGTCGAAGGAGCAGGCGCACGACTATCGTTATTTTCCGGAGCCGGATTTACTGCCCTTGGTGGTAGACGAGAAGTGGAAAGCACAGATCGCAAAGCAGCTTCCGGAGTTGCCCGAGGCTAGGCGTGCGCGCTTGGTGAAGGACTACGGGATCACCGAATACGACGCGGGCGTACTGACATTCTCGAAAGAGCTCGCGGGCCAGTTTGAGGCGGCGGCGAAAGCGGCGAAAAATCCCAAGCGCGTGGCGAACCTGGTGCAGGGCGAGCTGATGGGGCGGCTGAAGGCGAAGGGCTTGGAGATTGGGCAGTCGCCGATCACGATGCAGGGCGTGGCCATGTCGGCGGATTTGGTGGAATCGGGAGCGATCTCGGGCAAGATGTTGAAGGACCTCTACGACCTGAGCTTCGAGCGTGGAAAAGACTTCGGGACGGTTTATGAGGAGGAGGGACGGCCGGTGCAGTCGAGTGATACTTCGGCGCTCGAGAAGATTGTTGACGAGCTGATTGCCGCGAATCCTAAGCAGGTAGAGCAGTACCGGGCGGGGAAAAAGACGATGATCGGGTTTTTTGTGGGGCAGGTGATGAAAGCTTCGAAGGGGCAGGCGAACCCTCAGGTGGTGAATGAGGTGCTGACGAAGAAACTGGAGGGGTAGGGTGGCGCAATACTGTACTGGGAGACGGCAATGATTCCGCGTGCGATGGATAGCATCGAACTTGTCGAGATGGTGATGTTATCCGAGCAAATCTTCGGAGCCGAGATCCCAGACAATGATGCCGAGGACTTCGGCGGGCCACGAGAGATACTAGATTGGCTTGAACCACGACTATCGAACCTACGGCCGAACAAACAGGCGACGGCATTGCTCAGGAAACTAGCCGAGGATCAGCAACGACCCGAATTGGGTGAAGGCTTGCACGGAACAGGGCGTCGAGAACAAATCGCATCCATCGTCCCAGAGGTCTTCCGATAGCTCTCTCTGATCCAATATGCAGATTCGAGATCTGAGTGCGTTCCTCGAGTATTTTGAAAAAATCCACCAGCGCACCATGCGCGTCGCGCGTTGCATTCCTTCCGACAAGTTAGATTGGACCTACCGTGATGGCAAGTTCACCCTTGGCGATCTTGTGCGGCACATTGCCACCATCGAACGCCACATGTTCGCCGAGACCGTGGCCGGGCGTCCCAGCCGGTATGCGGGATGTGGAAAAGAATTGGCCGATGGGTACGAGGTGGTGCTCGTGTTCGCAGAACGATTGCACCGGGAGTCGGTGGAAATCTTTTCTCGGCTTGTTCCCCAGGATCTGACCCGCAAGTGTGCTACGCCGGACGGGGCGTCGATCACGACGTGGAAGTGGTTGCGGGCAATGGTGGAGCATGAGATCCATCACCGAGGCCAGATTTATCTGTATCTAAGCATGTTAGGTGTCCCGACGCCGCCGCTGTACGGCCTGACCTCGGAGGAAGTCCGGGACCGTAGCGTGCAGGGTTAGCCACCGGCCAACACCTTCGGTCATCTCAAAGTAGGAGTCTTAGGCGGATACCATAGGTCTATATAGACGGGGTGGCTGGGGTGGCGGCGGGAAACAATGAAGATCAAGTTTGATCGCATCATCAGTATTGCGACTCTGACCGCTTCAGTGGCGGCACTGGTGCTGGTGCTGAAGAAGCCGGCGCCAGTGGCGCAGCCATTGCCAGCTCCTGTGGTCGCGGCGAACGCGCAATCGTTTCAGAACAAGATCGACCAACTGGAGCAGGCTCAGGCGCAGGGACAGGCGGGCGCAGAGGTGCGGTTGAACGCGCAAGAGATTACCGCTGCTATCGCGCAGGCTTCAGGAGCGTTGTCTGCGGAGCCGGGTTCGAGCACGGCTGCTCCAACGGTCAACGGATCCGGCAGTCCGCTCTCCGGAGATCTCGGTGCGGGTGAGCCGAGCGTTAAGGATTACCAGGTGAATTTCGAAGGCGATGTCGCGAAGGGCCAGTTCTTGACGCACATCGCGGGGAAAGATGTGTGGGTCACCATGGAGGGTCATCTCGGGTCCAAGGACGGATATGCCACGTTCGAGCCGACCAAGATCAAGATCGGCGATCTGGAGGTGCCCGTCTCGCTAGTGAGTGATCAGTTGCAGAAGAGGCTCATGGAACAGCGCGATCGTTTGAAGCTGCCTGACAATGTTGGTGGGATCAAAGTCGAGAATGGCGAAGTAGTAGTGTCGAATAAATAGCGGTGCGCTGCGAGCTTTGAACTACGAGCAATCTAGTTCATCTCTGCCAAACGACTTGGCGGCCGTCTTGTTCGCGGCGGCGGGTAGCGCGTTGGCTTGGGCCACCTTCGCGTACCAGTGGCCCGATTCCTTCACAGTTCGCTTCTGCGTTTTGAAGTCCACGTACGTCAAGCCGAAGCGCTTGCTGAAGCCTTCCGCCCATTCGAAATTGTCGAGCAGGCTCCAGGCGTGATAACCGCGGACGTCGGCGCCTTCTTTAATGGATTGCGCCAGTTCGCTCAGATAGCCGCTGTAATAAGCGATGCGGCGGGTGTCGTGGTCGACGCCATCTTTGCCGGGAGCATCGGCGTAGGCGCAGCCGCTCTCGGTGATTTCGATGACGGGGCGGCGGTAGTCCCTGGTGATGCGCATCACGATCTCATACAAGCCGCGCGGATAAACTTCCCAGCCCATCTCGGTCTTGGGGCCGGTGTCGCCGCCAACCTTGACTTCGACGGGATAAATCTTTGCGATCGGGTTGAGGCTGACCGCTTTGGGGCGAATCGCAGAGACGATGCAGCGGTAATAGTTGTTGACGCCAATAAAGTCGAGCGGTGCGCGGACTCTCTCCATGTCCCCGGCCTGAACGCCGAGCATTTCGGGCGTGACGCCGACGAATGCATCGGGGTACTTGCCCTTGAGCGCCGGTTCGAGGAACCAGACATTTTGCCAGTGGTGGGCGCGCTCGGCGGCTTCTAGGTCGGCGCGCGATGCTGTGGCGGGCTGCATGGGCGACAAGCTGAACGCGGTGCCCACGGTTGCCTTCGGACGCACGCCCTTCATGACGCGAAATGCCATGCCCTGCGCCAGGTTCACGACGTGCGTGGCGCGCAGGTAAGCATTGACGTCAGTGCGGCCGGGAGCGTGGTTGCCGAGAAGGTAGCCAAGCGTCGTAAAGACCCAGGGTTCGTTGAAGATCATCCACGACTGGACGCGGTCGCCGAGGGCGCTCATGACGATGTCGGCATAATCGGCGAAGCGTTGTGCGGTGTCGCGGTTCGGCCAGCCGCCCGCGTCTTCCAGCGCCTGCGGCAGATCCCAATGGTAGAGCGTGGCAAACGGGCGAATCTTTGCCTCCAGCAAGGTATCGACCAGGCGGCTGTAGAAATCGAGTCCCTTTGGATTAGGCCTGCCGGAGCCGGCGGCTTGGATGCGCGTCCAGGCGATGGAGAAGCGATAACTCTTCATCTCAAGGGTGCGCATGATATTCACATCTTCGTGATAGCGGTGGTAGTGGTCACAGGCGACGTCGCCGGTGTCGCCATTCTTGATTTTGTGGGGCGTGTGCGAAAAACGGTCCCAGATGGATTCGCCCTTGCTGTCCTCATTCCACGCGCCTTCGATCTGGTACGCGGCGGTAGCAGTACCCCACCAGAAATTCTTTGGGAAAGCGATCGGGCCGGCTGGAGTTTTCGTGCGCACTTCGAACGGGAGCGCGCTGCCCAAGGCAGCGGCCGCGGCGCATGAGAGGCTGGAACTCAGAAAATCACGGCGACTCAGCGAAGATCGGGACTTTGTCATCGGTGGGTGGGCTTTGTGTCTCTCAAGTTCAGATCGTACAAACGGAATGATGCAGCAAGCGTAGTCGGGGGCGTTTCGCGATGCGCTCAGGCGTCAATTGTGCTTCATAAACTTGGCGTCTTTCTTGCCGGTGAGATCGTTATATAAGGTTTCGATGAAGGCGTCGGAGGAAATGAAATCGCCTGACCATTTTTTCCATGGTTCCAGGACTTTCTCCTGCTTGAGCTGGTCAAGCGTCTTTCTCTGCTGGACGCCCTTCTCGACTACGGCGCGGGTGTCGATGAGCATTTTCACGTAGGTGCGCACATCGTCGAGGGTGGAGACCTGACCGTGCCCAGGGATGACCTTCACATCCGGCGGCAGCTTGGGAACGACCTCTTCGAGCGCAGCAATCATGCCCTCAACGCTGCCGCCCGCGGCGAGATCGATGAAGGGGAAGCCATAGCGGACGAAGTCATCTCCCATGTGCACCACGTTCGACTTGGGAAAGAAGATGATGCTGTCGCCGTCGGTGTGTCCGCTGGGGAAATGCAGGGCGCGGATGTCTTCGCCGTTCAAGTGGACGGTCACATCGTGATCGAAGGTGATGATGGGCAGCGCTTCTTTCGGCGCCGGCTTGTGGTCCATGGAAATAGAGCCAAGATTGCCGGCGGGGCCGCCCGCCTCGAGCCGCTTGCGTACGTTGTCGTGCGCGATGATTGGGGCCTGCTTCTGAAAAAACGCGTTTCCGCCGGTATGGTCGCCGTGATAGTGGGTGTTGATGATGAAACGCACGGGTTTATCGGTAGATGCCCTTCAGGGCGGTCTGGATCTTTCGGCCAGCGGCGCGTACTGGTCATCGACCACGACGATGCCATCGTCTCCCACCGAGGCGCGCAATGTTTCCGCCAGCGCCTTCCAGCATGTAGACACTCCCGGCAACCTTGGTGACCTTGATCTGGACCTTGCTGAAGTCTTCATCCTGGGCGGCCACGGACGCGACGGCCAGGAAAGAAGCGAATGCGAGGATCGCAAGTTGGCGCATGAAATCTCCGAGACTTCGAAACTCGCACGGGATTGTAAATGGTTGGCGGGCGATTGAGTAGGGCGTCACTGGCCTGAGGGCATGCCCTCGAATAATGGGAAGAGCTGGTCGGCGCCGGCCCGATATACCGCCCAGGTGTTGCCCGCGTCGGAGATGCGGCGGAAAAGAAGTTCGCCGCGGCCGTCGCCGTCGGCATCGACGGCGTCGATCAGCTCGAGGCGCGGCGTTTCGTCGAGGTGGCGGGAATCAGTGACGCTGGCGTAAAGCTTGCGCAATTCGTCATAGATGTTCCGTTTTGCCACCAGGGTCACATAGAAAGGAAGATCGGAAGCTTCCGGCGACGCCCCCGAACTATTCGGCATGTGGGCGATTGCGCTGAGCACAAACACGGGTTCGTTGGTGTTCCAAAGATCAAACGCGCGAAACTGAATGTTGTCGAAGGTCGGCTGCGAGACTTTGGGAGTGCCACGAGTAGACGCACGGTGTGCCGGTTTGGCTGCGGGAAGCACTGGCGCCCTCTCCTGGACCGTCGCGCGCACGGCATCGGCTGCCAGGGCTAGCATTCCCTTGCGGTACTTCTGTTCCTCGTCCGGCTTGATGTCGTAAAGGTAAGGGCGCGGCTCGGGGCCGCCGGCATCGGAGATCGCGGGTATTTGCTGGGTAGGGGCCTTGCTGGTTTCGATGTTGGCCGCAGAGCCTAGCGGGCGCCTCGGGACGCCGGTCGACGCTCCCACTTCCGGATGCGCAGTGCCCAGCGTTTCGGTCTTCCCTCGCTTCAGGACGGGGCGGTTCGGATCTTCGTCGTTGGCAGCGGTTGAGGTTGGCTCGTCCGGGGCCTTCTGACCAGACGCCGCGCTACCGGGCTCCGCGCTGGGAGTGGGAGTGGGCGGATTCCCCGGGGTAGGAGGTGCGGGTTTCTTGTTGTCCGGGGCAGGTGGCGTCGCGGGCGCTTGAGGGGCCGGCGTTTGGGCCTTTTCGGCTTCCGGTCTTCGTAACCTGGGAGGGCCTTCGTCGTCGCCCATCTTTGGCTTGGCAGCCGTGTGGCGCGGTTTCGGCTCAGAACCCGCGGGGCGCCACTTGCCCTCGCCAAACCAGTTGTCGGATCCGGTGCGCATCGCTTCCGCCACCGTGAACAAGCCTTGCGGAACACCAGTCTTCTCGGCCTCGTATACGGTGTCGCTCCACAGGGCGAGAGGCACGGGAGAAGCTTTGTAGGCGCCGGCGTCGTAGAACTTACCGTCGACCATGATGGCGATCGGGATGAGGCGGGCCTTGCCGTCCGGAGAAAGTTCGAGCAGTCCCAGAGCGCGTGGTCCTTTAGCCTGCTTGGCCTTGCGGGCCAGCTGTGCACTCGTGATTTGCACCGGGCCGAGAGCTAGCAGCACGCAGATGACGATCCAGCGCGGACTGCGGTATAACCATGATCGGATTGGGGAGGAAGACATGCTCGACATCAATGATAAAGCCCCGGACATCAAATTAGAGGATGAGAATGGTAAAGAGGTTTCCTTGAAGGATTTTAAGGGGAAAACGGTGGTGCTGTATTTTTACCCACGCGCCGATACGCCCGGCTGCACCAAGGAAGCCTGCGAATTCCGCGATACCTACAAACAGATGCAGAAAACGGGCGCGGTTCTGTTGGGCGCTTCTCCGGACACCCCCAAAGCACAGAAGAAATTCCAGGAAAAGTTTCACCTGCCGTTCACGCTGCTGGCGGATGCGGACAAGAAGCTCTGTAACGCGTTCGGCGTGATCCAGGAGAAGAACATGTATGGGAAGAAGGTGATGGGCGTGGTGCGCACGACCTTCATCATCGGGCCGGACGGGAAGATCAGGCACGTGTTTCACAAGGTGAAGCCCGAAGGGCATTCGGAAGAGGTGCTGGGGTACCTGAAGCAGGCCGCCTGAGGCTGCCGGAAACTTCGGGGCGAACTTGCAAGGGTCGCCCATGGAGCGTCGTGCGTCCGGTTCGCGTATTTCCAGGACGCGATACCCAGCCGTGATGATCGTCGTGCCTGCGATAGCATCGATCTCCGCGCACAGAATCATTCCGTCGCGGGGTGCCCCCCGCGTTGTACAGCGGCGAGACACCCGTCGCTAAATTGGGGACGATTTACTTCACTTTCGCCGCCGCGGCCGTCGTGAAGCTGATCGCTTTTTCCGCCGGGATGATGGCTTCTTCCTTGCCGGTCGCGGCCGCGACACCGGTCCCGGCTGCTCCCCCAGCTCCTGCCCCGATGGCGGCGCCTTTCCCGCCTCCGGCGAGCCCGCCGATCAGCGCGCCCACCGCCGCTCCGCCACCGATCTTGGTGGCATTGCTCTTGGTGTGGCTTTTGCCTTCAAGGTGGTAACTGCCGGTGGAAATCGGAACCATCCTCCCTTCGATCTGTACCGAAGTCAGGCGGACCGAAAGCTGCCCGGGAGCGTGCAGTCGTCCGCTGGACTTCGCTACGGTGACTTTGCCGCGCGCAGGCGCGCCGGCTTTGGCGAGCGTCTTGCCACCAACCACCAGGGCACGGGTCAAGGTCGCATCGAACCGCTCGCCCACTTTCGCGCTGCCCGAAGTAAGTTCCTGGGCGGTGCGAACCGTAATATGGGTGCCGGCCGGAATGGTCTGCGCTGTGGCCAGCAGGCTGAGAAATGCCGCGAATGTTATGGTCTTCAGAGTTCTCCCAAGCATATTTTCTCCTCAGATGGAAACGGATGGAAGTTGCGCGAAGTGCAGGGTATGGTCATTTTACAACTCCAACGGCAGCGGGCGGGGATACCGCGATCCCGGCTCGACAACAGTAGTGCAGGCCCGGTATCACTGGATGAAATGCAGACCCACGACGAGATGATCGGTTTTCCGCCACCGCGTAAGCCCTCCCTGACACCGGACGCCGCGCGCAGCCTGCCTCCGCTCCCCCGCGGCTTTTATGATCGCGATCCGCGGCGGGTGTCGCGTGATCTGCTGGGCAAGCTGTTGTTGCGCCGGAACGGAAGGAAGGTGCTGGCCTGCCGGATTGTCGAGGTCGAGGCTTACCTCGGTCGCAACGACCCGGCGGCGCACTCCTTCGTTGGGCGCACTTTGCGCAATGCGGTTCTATGGGGGCCGCCCGGAATTTCCTACGTTTATTTCATCTATGGGAATCACTATTGCTTTAACGTTTCCTGTTTGCGGGATGGCGAAGCGGGTGGCGTCCTGTTTCGCGCGCTGGAGCCGCTGCTGGGAATCGCGGAGATGGGCCGCGCACGGCGATTGGGAGCCGCTGACCTCGCAGATTTGCGCAGATTGACCAGCGGGCCCGGGCGGCTGGCTGAGGCCCTGGGCATTACTCGCCTTCGCGATAACGAGAAGGACCTTACTTCTGCGCGGTCTGACCTGTGGATTGCCGACGATGGATTGCCCCGGCCACCGGTAAAGATCACCCCGCGCATCGGCATTACGAAAGCTGCCGAGAGGCCGCTGCGCTACATCGTTCCAGGGAACAGGTTTGTGTCCGGAAGAAGAGCGTAGTCGGTGGCCTTCGGGATGCAGAGAAAAGCTCTTCACAGCAAAGGCGCTAACGATGCGAAGATCGAAGGCATGAGACGCAGAGAATTCCTGGCGAACTCTCTTCGCAATGACGGTAGTTTCACTCCTGCAAGGTGACAGCGCTGCCGCGGCAGAAAGCGCAGCGGGCCGCACAGGCGACGGCGCCTGTGCGTACGTGGCATGTTGATGTCACGGCGTCACGAGTGCTTCGATGTTTATTTCGCTTTCAATATCACGTTGTCGATGAGGCGTGTTGAGCCTACGTATGCGGCGACTGCGACCAGGGCGTCGTTCGAAACGCTATCGACAGGCTCCAGCGATTGCGGATCGACTATCGACAGGTAATCCATTCGGACTGCGGGCTCTTCGGCAAAAATGGCGTGCCCTGCAGAAATGAGCTGCCCGGCGGAGCGCTCGCCTTGCTGGAACATTTCCTGCACATGCGTGAGTGCCCGAGATAGAACCAGTGCCTGCTTGCGTTGCTGCGGGTCGAGATAGGCGTTGCGGGAGCTCATGGCCAGGCCATCGGGCTCGCGCACGATCGGTGCAACTACGATCTCAACCGGCATATTCAAGTCGCGCACCATGCGCTTCAGAATCGCGACCTGCGCGGCATCTTTCTGTCCAAAGACGGCCACATCCGGCTCAACGATGTGGAAAAGCTTGGAGACGACCGTGGTCACTCCTCGGAAATGTCCGGGACGGGACTGGCCGTCCAGGCGCTCGCTCAGGCCTTCGACGTTTACATAAGTGACAGCCGTCGTGGGGTACATTTCGGCGACAGAAGGGGCGAAGATCAGGTCTAGGCCCTCTTTCTCGAGCATTTCTTTGTCGCGCTCGAAGGTGCGGGGATATTTGGCAAGGTCTTCCGTCGGTCCGAACTGAAGGGGGTTGACGAAGATGGAAACCACCGTGAAGTTGCTTAGGGCTTTGGCAGCCCGGACCAGGGAAAGATGACCTTCGTGGAGAGCGCCCATGGTAGGCACAAGGGCAAGGCGCTTACCGGCGTGGCGAGCGGCTCGGCAACTCGCGCGGGTGTCTTCGATCGTGGTGCTGATTTGCATGGAGAAGTTGAGCTGGGAAGTTCAGCAGGGGCAAAAGTCGCGTTCCTTTGGAAAACTTTGAGGGCAGCCATGTCGCGCCGACGGGCGAGGACCCTTCGGCTCCGCTCGGGAAAGGTCGCCCGTCGCTCCATGGGTCATGGCGCTACCGCCGCATGGCCCGTTTGCGCTCCAGCACGGTCTCAAGCGCTGCCTTGGTCTCTTTCGGCAGATGATACGACTCCGAATCCGAAGGATACTGATGCGAGATTACGTCGGCTCGGAACGCCTGCACGGCGTGTGTGATCTCGGCGGCAGCATCGCCATAGCGGCGCACGAATTTCGCCGGTTGTTGGAACGTCAAGTTGAGGATGTCGTGGAATACGAGCACCTGCCCGTCACACTCGGGGCCGGCGCCAATTCCAATGGTCGGCGTCTCGACCTCCGCGGTAATCATGGCGGCGACTTCGCGCGGGATGCCCTCCAGGTAAATGCAGGCAACCCCGGCGCGATCGAGGGCGACGGCGTCGCGCATGAGATGCTCGATGGCGGTAAGGTCTTTGCCCTGCACCTTGTAGCCGCCCATGACGTTGACGGATTGCGGCGTGAGGCCGATGTGTCCGGCCACTGGGATTTCTGCATCGATGATGCGGCGGATCAGTTCGGCCCGCTTTTCGCCGCCCTCGACTTTCACTGCCTCGGCGCCTGCTTCCTTGACGTAGCGAGCGGCGTTGCGGACGGCGTCGTCGGGGCTGACGTGGTAAGAGCCATAAGGCATGTCGGCGATCAGGAGAGCGTGCTTGACGCCCCGGCGCGCGGCTTTGGCGTGATGCAGCATCTCGTCGATCGTGACCGAGAGCGTGTTCTCGTAGCCGAGCATGGTCATCGCAAGCGAATCGCCGACCAGGACGATATCGATACCGGCCTCATCGACCAACCGGGCGCTCGCGTAATCGTAGGCGGTCAGACAAGTGATGGGCTGGTGGTGGAGTTTCTTTTCGCGAAGAGAAGCGACTGTGATCTTGTGGCGAGGTTCGCCGATCGGGGTGAGACTCACGATATCCTCCAGTGCCCCTCCGGCTTCGCCGGATAGAGCCTGTTCCATCCTTTAACCACAGACAGTGTAGATCGAAAGGGTGGAGAACGCTAGGGGGAGTCCTTGGTCGTTAGTTGTGGGTCGTCGGCAAGACCGGACTGCCAAACTGGCATGTGTTATCAAACACTTACAGGCTACCGGTTCATAGAATATAAAATTCGGTGCCGCAGCCGGGCCCGGCTGACTAATAGCCACCACTAACCCATTGCCTTTAGGCACTGGCCGCTTCCTGGCTCCCTAATGGCAGGAAGTACTGCGTGCCCTTGATGGGCTCGGTCACCTTGCGGAGGAGCTCTTTCAGGTCTTCGTTGTGATCGACGAAGTCGATCTCGTTGGTGTTGACGATCAGCAGGTCCGACGAAGTGTAATGAAAGAAGAAGTGTTCGTAGGCCTTGATGACTTCTTCGAGGTAGTCGTCGTTGATCGCCTTCTCGCCGGGGGCGTTCTTCTTTTTTAACCGCTTCTTCAAGACTTCGGGGGCGGCCTGCAGGTAGATGACAAGATCGGGCGTGGGCAACTGCTCGCGGAAAAAATTGTAGTAGCGGTTGTAGGTTTCCAGTTCCTGGTCGCTGAGATTCAGGCAGGCGAAAAGCTTGTCTTTTTCGAAGATAAAATCCGCCACCACGGTTTTCTGCGAGCGCGCGCCGAGATCGAGCGAGCGCAATTGCTCGAAGCGACGGACGAGAAATGCGAATTGCGCCTGGAAGGCGGCTCCGCGCTCGCCGTCGTAGAAAGATCGCAGGAAGGGGTTTTCTTCAGGCTCCATGACCCGCTGGGCATTCAGACGTTCGCCAAGAATACGGGCGAGCGTGCTTTTGCCGACTCGGATGGGGCCTTCGACTGCGATGTAGCGGGGACTTTCGAAAAGGTTCGCCATGGGCTCGCGGGAAACTACTGCAGAATATCCCGAGCGCGCGCAGGACGCAATTGCGGGAAAAGTTAACAGAGGAAGCCGCAATTTTCGATTGACGAGGATTGAGTCTCGAGTTTGTGATCAACGGCGGAAAGCATTCATTTGCCATCCAAAGCAATATTCGACGGGAAGAAGGGCTCCGGATTTACAATCGCTGCGAATGCTCGCTCCTTTCATCGGCGCCGGTGTAGCCGCAGCTGCTGGCTTGGCTGCGTATCACTCGATGGCCCCGTGGGCACAGGGGTTCGGCGCGACCTTCGTGGGCGCGCCCACGGTCTCAAAGCAAATTGCGCTTACCTATGACGACGGACCCAATGATCCACACACCCTGCGTTTGATGGAGGTGCTGGCGGAGCATGACGTGCGAGCCACCTTTTTTGTGATTGGCCGCTACGTGCAGCGCCGTCCCGACATCGTGCGTGACCTTCTCAAGGCCGGACACGTACTGGGCAATCACACCTTCACCCATCCACACCTGGCGGTCTCGGGCGCGGTCGAAACCCGCAACCAGCTCGAAGAATGCCAACGCGCCCTCGAGGAGGCGACGGGAGAATCTCCAAGGCTGTTCCGCCCGCCCTTCGGTGGGCGCCGGCCGCACACGCTGCGGATCGCGCGCTCGCTCGGACTCGAGACCATTATGTGGAACGTGACGAGTTGGGACTGGAAGGCACCGCCGGCGGCGAAGATTGTGAAGACTTGCGCGCGGCAAATACGGGGTGGCGACGTGATCCTGATGCATGACGGTAGTCACATCGCGATGGGCGCGGATCGCTGGCAGACGGTCATCGCGACCCATCTGTTGATCGAGGCGTGGCGGGCGAAGGGATATGAGTTCGTGACGGTGCCGGAGATGATGGGAGCACAGGGGGTCAGTCACCAGTCGTCAGCTAGCCGGCCAGTCGCTGGTTGCTAAACCGGGACAAAGCCACACGGTGCAAAGGGCTCGGTACCCGGACGGCCTGATGCAAATGACCGGTCGCTAAGCGGCGAGGGAAAACCGGAAGATTAACTGCCGTTAAAAGGCGATTACACAGGGATGGCAAACAAGCCAGAGGGAAACCCCTCCAGCGAAGAGGCTTGCAGCCATGCCGCGCAGCCGCGTCGCGCTGGAGACCGGGATGCATTCGCCCTGGGTGAGCCGACCGCTGAGTGGGTTGGGATACGAGAAGCGGCGTACCGTTTCACGTTGCTAGGCCGCGACCATCGCAAAGGCTTGCTTCGCGGCGGCAACGGTCTTTTTCACGTCATCTTCGGTGTGGGCTGCACCTAGGAATGCCGCTTCGTACTGCGAAGGTGGCAGGTAGACGCCACTGTCCAGCATATTGCGGAAGAAGCGGCCGAAGGCCTCCGTGTCGGATTTTGCCGCCGAAGCCCAATCGGTGACCGGGCCGGGCGTGAAAAACCAGGTGAACATCGAGCCGACGCGGTTGTAGGTCATGACCACTCCCGCGGCCTTCGCGGCCGTTGCGACTCCAGTCACCAGCTCACCACTCAATTGGTCGAGCTTGGCGTAAACGTCTTTGTGCTCTTTCAAGTAGCGCAGCTGGGCATAGCCGGCGGCCATCGCAAGCGGATTGCCGGAAAGCGTTCCGGCTTGGTACACGGGGCCCAGCGGCGCTACCAGATCCATGATCTCCGAGGGGCCGCCGTAGGCGCCCACGGGCAGACCTCCGCCGATGATTTTGCCCATGGTGGTCAGGTCAGGCTGAATCGTGTAAAGCTCCTGTGCGCCGCCGAAGGCGAGGCGAAAGCCCGTCATCACCTCGTCGAAGATCAGCAGAGCGCCGTCATTCGAGGTCACGGCGCGCAGTGCTTCCAGGTAGCCGCGGGCGGGAGGAACGCAGCCCATGTTGCCCACGACCGGCTCGACGATCACGCATGCGATCTGCTGCTTGAATTTCTTAAAGGCTTCCTCGAGGGCTTCGGTGTCGTTGTAGGGCAGGGCAAGCGTGAACTGGGTGAACTCCTCGGGAACGCCCGCCGATCCTGGGATGCCGAGCGTGGCGACGCCGGAGCCGGCCTTCACCAGCAACGCGTCGGCATGGCCGTGGTAACAGCCTTCGAACTTCACGATGTATTTGCGCTTGGTGTAGGCGCGCGCCAGCCGGATCGCCGACATGGTGGCCTCGGTGCCTGAGCTGACGAAGCGGACTTTCTGCATGTGCGGGAAGGCCGAGATGACGATTTCGGCGAGATCTGCTTCCGCTGGAGTGGACGCCCCGAAACTGGTGCCATTGCGCATCGCCGCGCCCAAGGCTTCGATGACCACGGGCGCGGCGTGTCCGAGAATCAGCGGACCCCACGAGCCGATGTAGTCGATGTACTCATTGCCGTCCGCATCCCAGATGTGCGAACCCAGGCCTCGGACCACGAAGGGTGGATCTCCACCCACCGCGCGAAACGCGCGCACAGGCGAGTTGACCCCGCCCGGGATCATCATTTCCGCGCGTTTCTGCAACTTGCGGGACTGTTCGAGTTTGCGAGCCATGGGCCCTCCTCGCGAGTTCCTCCCAAAAAAATAACTATAGCAGCGCGTGCCGGGCATGACGGAGCGCATCATCACGCGGGGATGTGACGGGCTGCACAGTGCAGGCAGGAGACATTTTCACGGGATTTTCACAGGCCGGAAACATTGCAGAAACATGGATGGCATACCCTTGCTGCATACGTTGCCCTTCTAACCGGGAGGGTTTCCCAGGACAGCTTCGGGGGCTCCGAGCTGTCCTGATTTTTTATTTAAAGCTTTTAACCGCAGAGGACGTGGAGAATCGCCGCAGAGGAGGCCTAGACAGCAGGATTCTGCGAGGGCTTCTCTTGGGAAGTCGAGCTGGCTACTTCTCGACTTTTACGCCTCTCCAGAACGCCAGGTAGCCCTTGATCTGCTTGGCCGCGGGTTTCGGCTCCGGGTAATACCACGCTGCATTTGGATTGCGCTTTCCATTGATTTCAACGTCGTAATAACTGGCGAGGCCTTTCCACGGACAGGTGGTGTGCTGGTCGCTCGGTTTGAAGAACTCGCTTTTGATTGCGTCCGGAGGGAAGTACTGGTTGCCCTCGACTTCAATTGTCTGATTGCTCTCCGCGAGAACCGTATTTTCCCAGATTGCTTTTGCCATAATGCCCATTTAGATTCCTGGGGCGGGCATACGGTTTCAAACATGGCAACGTTTGTGGGAACTGAAAATTACAACGGCCACTCGATGGCCGGCACGCTTCGTAGAGTGTTGGTCTGTTCGCCGCAAGCAGCGGGCTGGAACTCGCCGGATCGCGTAGCGCAGTCCGGGAGCCTAGGTTTTCCGCGGCCGCCCGTTTTCAGCCTCGCCGAGACGCAGCATCGGGCGCTGTGCCAGATTCTCGAGGAAGCTGGAGCCGAAGTGGTGCATCTTCCTGCCTCGCCTGAGCTGACGCTGGATGCGGTCTACACCCACGACGCATCGCTTCCCACCGACTTCGGCCTGATTCCGATGCATCCCGGCAAGGCGAACCGCGTGCCGGAAGCGGCGCAGCACCGCGAGTTCTGCCGGAGTCTCGGCATCCCGACGGTCGGCGAGGTCAAGGCACCAGGAAAAACGGAAGCCGGGGACATGGTCTGGATCGATGCGCATACACTGCTGGTGGGCCAGGGGTACCGCACGAATCGCGATGGCATTCGGCAAATGCGTGAACTGCTCAGGCCGCATGGAGTGGAAGTCCTGGCGGCGCCGTTGCCGTATGGTCCGGGACCGTCTGCTTGTCTGCATCTGATGTCGTTGTTCAGCGTGCTCGACGAGAAAACTGTGGTGGTGGATTTGCCTTGGCTGGCGGTTGAGACTGTGGAACTGCTGAAGGCGCGTGGCTACCGTTTTATCGAGATCGATTCTTCGGAACGGGACACCCTCGCGGTCAATGTACTTGCGCTCGGAGAGCGCCGCCTGGTTGCAATCGAGGAGAACAAGAGAACGAACCAGCGCCTGCGGGCTGCTGGCTTCGAGGTCCACACCTTTCCGGGCTCGGAAATATGCATCAATGGAGCGGGCGGCCCCACCTGCCTGACTCGGCCACTGCTGCGCTCTGATTGTTAGGGCTCCTGGTAGGCTCTGCCGCGGGTTTGCCTTTCCCTTTCGAATAGCATTGCCGGATGCGCACGGTCGTGAGATTATTCCGGCGCCTCGGCCGGAGCTCGCACTCCGCTGTTAGAATAAAAGAGCGATGGCCCTACCGTTCGTTCGCGAACTCTTCGCGGACGTGGAAAAGTTGCCTGCCTTCTCACGCGTAGCCTCCCATATCAAAGAGGGTGCCGGGCGCATCAGTGTGTCCGGACTGACGCCGACCGCCAAAGCCCTGCTCTTGGTTCTTCTCCAGAAAAGCAGTGGGCGGCCGCTGATCGTGGTGGTAGCGGACAACCGCGCCGCCGAGGACTTGGTGCCGGTGTTGCAGGGATTTGCGGAACTCACCGGGTCCGCCGAGCCGGGATCGATCGTCGCCTTGCCCACGCGCGACGTGCTGCCGTTCCAGAATCTTTCCCCGCACCCGGAGATTCAGGAAGAGCGGGCTACGGCGCTGTGGAAGATTGCCACCGGTGCGGTCTCCCTGGTGGTCGCTCCCATTGCGGCGACGACCATCCGGCTGGCTTCGACGGAGTACTACACCGACCTGGCGCGCACGATCCGCCGCGGCGAGACGTTCGACACCGAGCCTTTGCTCCAGCACCTGAACACCGTGGGCTACGACGCGACCGACGTGGTCGAGATGCCCGGCCAGTACGCCCTGCGCGGCGGGATCCTCGATGTGTACTCGCCCGAGGCTGACCGACCCGTGCGCATCGAGTTCTTCGGCGATGAGGTCGAGTCCATCCGCAAGTTTGATCCGGCTTCGCAGCGTTCCTCGAGCCCGCTGGACGAAGCCTTGCTTCTGCCGCTCACGGAGACGCCGGTGCGCGAAGATCTGCTGGGCGCGATTCATGTACGCCTTTCCGGCAAACGGATCAGTGGAAACGAAGAAGTAATTGAGCAAGCGGTGCGCGCGGGCGGGGTCACGGTGTTTCCGGGATGGGAGTTTTATGCGCCGGTCGCCCGGGAGAGTCGCAGCCTGTTCGATCTGCTGCCGCACGGGGCGGTGTTCGCCGATGAGCCGGACAATCTGAAGCAGGAACTCGAGCGGACCTGGACGCGGATCGAGGAGGCTCACGAGCGGAGCGGGATCGGTAACCTGGTCAGGCCGGCCGATCTCTACCTCCCGCCGGAGCAGTGGTGGCAAAACCTGCGCGGCATTGCCGGGCGCGGACCTTGGGCATCTCGGCGAGACCCGTGCCGAACAGATCGAAGCTTCCGTTCAATTTCCGTCGCAGCCCACGCCGCGTTTTCATGGCTCCATCCCCGCGATGCTCGAAGAAGTGCAAAAGCTGATTGGGAGCGGCAAGAACGTCGTCTTTGCGGCGCCCAACACCGGGGAAATCGAGCGCCTCGCAGATATTTTCACCGAATACAACGTGTCGTTCCGGCTGGGCAGCCGCACTCGCGGCGGCGAAAGCTATGCGGACGAGACCGCGTACTTCTCGGGCGACCTGCTCACGACCACGCTGGTGAAGGCTTACGTGCCGGACGGTGCGATCCTTCCGGAGGCGAACCTAGCGATTTTCGGCGCGCGCGACCTGTTCGATGAGTCCGAACTGGTGGCGTCGCGCCCGCAGCGCCAAAAGTCGAAGGTCTCGGCGTTTCTCTCCGATTTCCGCGATCTCCAGGTGGGCGATTACGTGGTGCACGTGGAGCATGGTATCGCGCAGTACCACGGGCTGAAGGAAATCAACCAGGGCGACGGTCCCGCGGAATTCATGCTACTGGAGTTCGCCGAGACCGCGCGCCTGTATGTTCCGTTGACGCGTCTTGACCTGATCCAGAAATATCGCTCGGCCGAGGGCGCCAAGCCGGTGCTCAGTCACCTGGGCACGGCGACGTGGGCAAAGACTAAGGCACGCGTGCGCAAGGCCATGAAAGACATGGCCGACGAGCTGCTGAAGCTGTACGCGCAGCGCCAGATGGCGCAAGGCCACGCGTTCCCCGGCGACACCGAGTGGATGAAGGAATTTGAAGATGCCTTCGAGTTCACCGAAACGGAGGACCAGGCACAGGCAATTATCGATGTGAAGACTGATATGGAGTCGGGCCGACCCATGGACCGCCTTCTGTGCGGCGACGTGGGTTACGGCAAGACCGAAGTGGCCATGCGCGCGGCCTTCAAGGCCATTAGCGACAACAAGCAGGTTGCGATCCTCGCCCCGACCACGGTACTGGCTTTCCAGCACTACGAGACGTTTAAGCAGCGCTTTGCCGCATTTCCAGTCACCATCGAGATGATCAGCCGCTTCCGTTCGCCCAAGCAGCAGAAGGAAATCCTGCAGAAAGCGGAGGCGGGAAAGATCGACATCCTGATCGGCACCCACCGGATCTTGTCGAAAGACATCAAGTTTTCAGATCTCGGCTTGCTGATTGTCGACGAGGAGCAACGGTTTGGCGTCCGTCACAAGGAGCGGCTTAAGCAGATGCGCAAGCAGGTTGACGTGCTGACCATGTCGGCCACACCGATTCCGCGCACGCTGCACATGTCGCTGGTCGGCTTGCGCGATATGAGTGTGATCGAAACGCCGCCGAAGGACCGCATGGCGATTCAAACGGTGGTGGCGAATTGGGATGAGAAGCTGATCCAATCCGCGCTCGAGCAGGAACTGGAACGCGGCGGCCAGGTTTACTTCGTTCATAACCGCGTGGAGAGCATCTGGGAAATTGCGGCGAAACTGCAGACTCTGGCACCCAAAGCCCGCATTCTAGTGGGCCACGGGCAGATGTCGGAGACGGAGCTGGAAAAAGTGATGTTGAAGTTCATGCATCACGAAGCTGACATCCTGGTCGCGACCACGATCATCGAAAACGGCCTCGACATTCCGCTGTGCAATACCATCGTGATCAACCGCGCCGAGCGCCTGGGCCTCTCCGAACTCTACCAGTTGCGCGGCCGCGTGGGACGGTCCGACCGCCGCGCGTATGCCTACCTCCTGTTGCCCTCGGAGATCGAGCTGACCCCGATTGCGCGCCGCCGCCTGGCCGCGTTGAAGGAATTCTCTGACCTGGGCGCGGGTTTCAAAATCGCGGCGCTCGACCTTGAGTTGCGCGGCGCCGGCAACATGCTGGGAGGCGAGCAGAGCGGGCACATCGAAGCGGTGGGCTTCGAGCTGTACACCCAGATGCTCGATCGGGCGGTGCGCGAGTTGAAGGGAGAGATGCCGGAGGAGGAGATCGCCACCCAGCTCAACCTCGGCCTGAATATCCGCATCCCGGGCGAGTACATCCCCGAAGAGAACCAACGGTTGCGGATGTACAAGCGGGTGGCAGGCGTGGAGCGCGAAGCGCAACTGCACGACGTGCGCGCTGAACTCATCGACCGCTACGGGGAGCCGCCGCTGGCGGTGCGCAACCTGCTGGACTATGCCGAACTGAAGCTGGTCGCGGTGCGTCTGGGGGTGAACGCTATCGAACGCAAGCGCGACGAGGTGAGCATCAAGTTCCGGCAGACGGCGACGGTCGATCCCGAGCGCCTTGCCCGCTTCGTGGCTTCACAACGTGGGACTCAGTTCAGCCCCGACGGGACGCTGAAATTCGTGCAGAAGGCAACCACCGCCGAGGACGTGCTCAGCCACCTCAAACATCTGCTCGAAGAGCTGGCCGGCGAAAAAAGCGCTGCACCTGCCTGAAGCGTCCGCCAGCCTGGCGACATCCAAGCTACATAATCGTTTTTGCCGGAGGCATTCATGAGTGCAAATCAGGCTTCAGCGGGCATCGAAGATGCTGCGCAATCCATCGTTTCAGGCAGGACCAGCGGCTATGCCGCCTTGACAGCGAAAGCAAAACTTGCACCTTTCTCATTTGAAAGGCGTCAACCCCGCGAACACGATGTCCTCATCGACATTGAATACTGCGGCATTTGTCATTCCGATATTCACCAGGCGCGCGAGGAGTGGGGTGAGGCCATTTTCCCTATGGTTCCGGGGCACGAGATCGTGGGTACGGTGAACGCGGTAGGCAGTAAAGTTACGAAATTCAAAATCGGGGATCGGGCCGGTGTCGGATGCTTCATAGATTCGTGCCGTACCTGTCCTGAGTGCCGGCGCGGCCTCGAGCAATACTGTTCCGTCCTTACGTCGTGGACTTACAACGGCCGCGAACAGGATCAAACTACCCCAACGTATGGTGGCTACTCCGAAAGAATCGTAGTGGATGAGAAGTACGTGTTGTGCATGCCGGTGAACCTTGCGCCCGATGCCAGCGCGCCGCTGCTGTGCGCCGGCATCACGCTGTACTCTCCGCTGAAACACTGGCAAGCGGGGCCGGGCAAGAAGGTTGCGATCATTGGCCTGGGCGGTCTCGGGCACATGGGCGTCAAACTGGCGCATGCCTTGGGCGCCGAAGTCACCGTGCTCAGTCAATCGTTGCGCAAGCAGCAGGACGCAAAACGGCTGGGCGCGGATTATTTCTACGCGACCTCCGATCCGGAGACTTTCAGCAAACTGGATCGGCACTTCGATCTCATTCTCAATACCGTTTCCGCCGACATCGATTGGAACCAGTACCTGAAGCTTCTGAAGGTGGATGGCTCCATGGTAGTGGTGGGGATTCCGGAAAAAGAGAATGCGGTGGCGGCCGCGTCGATCGTGATGGGGCGTCGGAGCCTCGCGGGATCGGCGATTGGCGGCATCCAGGAAACGCAGGAAATGCTGGATTTCTGCGGCAAGCACAACATCGTCAGCGACATCGAGGTCGTTCCCATCCAGAAAGTGAATGAGGCCTACGAGCGGGTGCTGAAAAGCGATGTGCGGTATCGGTTTGTGATCGATATGGCGTCCCTCAAGGCGCGGTAAGTCCGCTTCGAGACAATAGGCAGGAGCGTTTAACGGCAGGAATCTTGAAGGAAGACCGCGAAGGACGCAAAGACCAGACTGCGCTTACGAAATCCTCGGTTCGGGACGACACACGTTCTTGCGATTACTTCGCGATCTCCCGATAACAAACAGAGTCGAACCTTCGGTACACTGGCCGCCATTCTTCGGGATGGCGGCTTTTTTTGGGGCTTGTGGATTCTTAGAGTAGGTGAAAGAGCGGCGCATCTGGTAAGTGTCGGTGTGTTTGGCTGTAGACGTTGTTGCCGTGGGACAGAAGCTCAGGTCTATTACAGGAAATCCGGGCGTGGCCTAAGGAGATTGTCTCCTCGCGGAAGGTGCGTTCTCCTGTTATTGTGGTCGGTTGCCTCGTCAACCGTTTGCGCCGGCGGGGCACCTGTCTATTGCATGTGTGTGGGTTTCCACCAGGGCTGAGGGTGCGGACACTCTCGCTTACATTTACAGCTGGAAAGAACGAATTCTATGCCGATGAAGGTTTGCAAAGCGGTTTTCCCCGCGGCCGGTCTGGGCACGCGCTTTCTGCCTGCCACCAAGGCGCAACCCAAGGAAATGCTGCCGATCGTCGATAAACCCATCATCCAGTATGGCGTGGAAGAAGCGCTGGCCGCGGGATGCGACCAGATCATCATCGTGACAGGGCGTGGAAAGCAATCGATCGAAGATCACTTCGATGTCAGCTATGAACTCGAGAAGATGCTCGAGGAGCGCAAGAAGACTGATCTGCTGAAGATCGTGCATTCGATCTCGGACATGATTCACCTGGCCTATGTCCGGCAAAAAGAAGCGCTGGGATTGGGACATGCGGTGCTGATGGCGCGTGAACTGGTGGGTCAGGAAGCTTTCGCGGTGTTGCTGGCGGATGACATCATCGACGCGCAGGAGCCTTGCCTCAAGCAGATGATGCGGGTGTTTGAAGAGACGCAGTGCTCGGTGGTGGCCACTCAGATCGTGGAGGGCCCCAGCATCTCGGCGTACGGCGTGCTCGATGTCAAGGCGGCGGACGGACGTTTTGGCGGGCGCCTGTTCGAAGTCAACAACATGGTCGAGAAGCCTAAGCCGGAGGACGCTCCCTCGAAGCTGGCTATCATCGGTCGGTACATCCTGACGCCGCGCATCTTCGAGATTCTCGCGGATACCCCGCATGGCACCGGGGGTGAACTGCAACTGACCGATGGGTTGAAAGGTCTGCTGAAAGAGCAGCGCATCTACGCGTACGTCTACGAAGGGCGCCGTTACGACGCAGGCGACAAGTTGGGGTTTTTGAAGGCCACGGTGGAGTTGGCTTTGAAGCGGCCGGAACTTGGAGACCAGTTCCGGGAATATCTCAAGGGTCTGAAACTCTAGGGCTGAAGGTAAAAGAGGCTGATCGATTTTGAAGGAGTTGGAATACGTGTGGGCCAAAGTTCGCGGGATGTAGTGGCCCTGTACGGACCACCGACGATAGCCGGTACTTCAGTGGCGGGAACCCAGCCAACAACAACGCCGTCCCAAGGGGACCGTTGAAATCGGTGTAACCTCTAACGCGCCCTTTTAGGACGTGACTCTCCCAACTTGTACCCGGTGCTGAAACTCCGGGCTATTCTCAGGCGTCCCTCCGAGACCAGGATGCCTCAAGATCCAAGGCCGTTAACGGCGGCACATCGCAGGGCAGATCGAGTGCTGCCACGTGTTCGGCGAGCCAGCGCTTCCAGTGGTCGTTTTCGTCCGTGTTATAGGCGAGCAGGTCCGCGAACTGGATGCCCGGATCCATGGAAGCTCCTTGATCAGGCGGTCACGACGGGTGCGTGTGCGTCTGTTTCAACTTAGGAAGTTTGCGAAGCCTTCAACTTTTGTTGACTTCTCTTCCACGCCGCGGGCGAGCTTTTCCTTGTGAGCGTCGAGCTTTCTGGCGACGGCCGAATCAGCGAGGCCAATCATCTGCGCGGCCAGGATGCCGGCGTTGGTTGCGCCGGGCTTACCGATGGCGACGGTGGCCACTGGGATTCCCGCGGGCATCTGGACGGTCGCCAGCAAGGAATCCATGCCCTGCAGTGAGGTGGATGGAATGGGCACGCCGATCACGGGCAGCGTCGTGTGGGCCGCAATGACTCCAGCCAGGTGAGCGGCGCCGCCCGCGCCGGCGATGATCACGCGCACACCGCGGCCGGCCGCCTGGCGAGCGAAATCGGCGGTGCGGTCGGGCGAGCGATGCGCCGACGTCACGTCCATCTCGTAGGCGATGCCGAATTCTTCCAGAGCCTTGCCGGCCTCGCGCATGATCTCAAGGTCGGAGTCGCTGCCCATGACGATAGAAACCAGTGGCTTGCTCATCTTCCTCCAAGGATATTTCGAATTGGGTGAACCCGGGTAGTGGAGCCTATTTCCTCAAAGCCCGCGCCGCGATGTCTTTGCGGTAGTGCATGCCCTCGAACCCGATGTTCGCAACCGCCGCGTAAGCATGATCGACCGCGCGGTTGAGATCGGGGGCTCGCGCGGTCACGCCCAGAACTCGCCCTCCGGACGTGAAGTACACATCATCGCGCTTACTGGTGGCGGCGTGAAACACCTTCACGCCCTCGATGGCCGCCGCTGCTTCCAGTCCGGCGACCTTCTTGCCTGCCTCAAACGTTCCGGGATAGCCGCCCGATGCAATGACCACGCACACGGACGCATCCGGCGACCAGCGAAAATCGCCATCGCTCACCCGTCCCGCGACCGAGGCCTCGAGCGCTTCCACCAGGTCGCTTTCCAGGCGCATCAGGATGGGCTGGGTCTCGGGATCACCGAAACGGCAGTTGAATTCGAGGACCACCGGGCCGCGCGCCGTCATCATCAGGCCGCAGTACAGGACGCCTTTATACTCGGCGCCTTCGGCCTTCATGCCGGCGACCACCGGTTCGGCGATGTGGTGGACGAGCCAGTCCCGCATCTTGTCGTCAACAATGCTGGGCGTGGAGTACGCGCCCATGCCTCCCGTGTTCGGCCCGGAGTCGCCGTCGCCGACGCGCTTGTGATCCTGGGCGGCGACCAGCGGAACGACGCGTTCGCCATCGCTGAATACCAGGAAGGAAAGTTCGTCGCCCGCCAGGCACTCTTCCAGCACAACCAGCGTTCCGGCAGCGCCTACCATCTTGCCGCTCAACATGTCGGAAGCGACCGCCGCCGCTTCCTCTTTCGTCTTGGCGATGACCACGCCCTTGCCCGCTGCCAGCCCGTCGGCCTTGACGACAACGGGCGCGTGGAAATGAACAAGAGCGGCGCGCACTTCATCCACCGACTTGCAGATCGCATAGTGCGCAGTCGGAATATGGTGGCGCTGCATGAACTCCTTGGCGAAGCTCTTGCTGGATTCGAGTTGCGCGGCCGCGCGGGTAGGGCCGAAGATGGGCCAGCCACGACGCTGGAACTCGTCGACCACGCCCAGGGTGAGCGGGAGCTCGGGGCCGACGACGGTCAAGTCAGGTTGCAGCTGGCTGGCCAGGGCCACGAGGGAATCAAGGCTCTTGACGTCGGCGGGCAGGCACTCGGCGTCGAGCGCGATGCCGCCGTTGCCGGGGGCACAGTAGAGCTTGGTCACGCGCGGGGACTGCGCCAGCTTCCAGACGAGAGCGTGCTCGCGACCTCCGCCACCAATGACAAGAACTTTCATAGTCGGGACAGTCAAGGTTAGGGGGAGCGGAGAGCGATGTCAAACGGGGGAATGGCTTTCACCGAGGAGACGTTGTGGAAGGAGTTCGGGCTTTCAGCCGTCCGCTATCAGTTTGCAGTAAAGTTCGGACAGCTGATGGTCGAAAGCTGATAGCTGATGGCTGAGATCAGTGTTTCGAGTTAACTGTACTTAACTCGCCGTATAATTCCGATGATGATCACGGTTTCAAAAGAAGACTACCTCAAAGCGATTCTCGAGGCTGAGAGCGAAGGCGAGACCGTCATTTCGGCAACCTTGGCACACTGGCTGAAGGTTTCCCCGCCGGCGGTAACCATGGCGCTCCGGCGCCTGAAGAAGGACGGCTTCGTGCGCGTGCAGGTCGATGGCAATGTGCGCTTAACTGCAGCCGGACGGAAGATCGCGCGCCGCCTGACGTTGCGCCATCACCTGATTGAGCGGATGCTGGCGGAAGTATTCGGGATGGAGTGGTACAAAGTGCACGACGAGGCGGAGCGCCTGGAACATGCCGTTTCGCCCGACTTTGAGGCGAAGTTGCTGGCCCGCCTGGGGCGCGGGCGCCCCTGCCCGCACGGCAACCTCAGCGAGCAGGAGAGTCCGGCAAGCCGGCGCCGGCGCGGTCTGCTCCTTATGTCGGAGGCTGAGGCCGGAAAGCGTTACCTGGTCAGCGGTATCTATGAACGCGACCGGCGCTTGCTGGAGTTTCTGGAGGCGCGCGGCATCCGGCCGGGAGTCAAACTCGACCTGGTGGAACGCAACTACGATCAGACTCTCTCGGTGCGCACTGCCGCCGGAGCAGTGATTTTGGGCCGGCTCTCGGCGGAGAAGGTCTGGCTCTCGCCGGCTTCCTGAGCTCGCCTCGCGTTTTAGACTTAACTATAGCTAATCTCCCATAGTGTACACTAGTTTCCAACCGGCGTGGCCTTTGCGCCGGCTGGTGGCGGGTGGGCCATAGATGAAGAGCACAGATGAACCCGGGCAGCTCCGCGCGCCCGACGGTCGCCGCCCATCGGCGGGGCGTGGCTCTGAGGTTGGAGCCGGGAATCATGTATCGCTGGAGGGCGTGCACAGTTCTGTCGGAGTGCCGCATCACGAAGCGGGCTTCTGGCAGCAGTGGCGGGCATTCGTTGGCCCGGCAATTCTGGTCAGTGTCGGCTACATGGACCCGGGGAACTGGGGAACCGACCTGCAGGGGGGCGCCCAGTTCAAGTACGGCCTGCTGTGGGTGGTCGCGCTCGCCAGCCTGATGGCCATCTTCATGCAGGTGATCTCGGCGCGGCTGGGAGTGGTTACCGGAAAGGACCTGGCGCAATGCTGCCGCGACTGGTATCCGAGGTGGACCCGCTGGCCGAACTGGCTGCTGAGCGAGGTCGCGATCGGCGCCTGTGACCTGGCGGAGGTGCTGGGCAGCGCCGTCGCGCTCAATCTACTGTTCCACATTCCGCTGTTCTGGGCGGTCATCATCACCGGTCTGCGATGTTCTGCTGCTGCTCGCCCTGCAGCGCTTCGGCATGCGCACCATCGAGGCCGTCGTGCTGGTGCTGGTCGCGACCATCGGCGTCTGCTACTTCATCGAGATTTTCATTCTTCCCCAGACGCAGCCGAGCTTCCGGGAGATGGGACACGCCCTGCTGACGCCGCGTTTCCGCCAGGCCGGCATGGCTCTACGTGGCCATCGGAATCATCGGGGCGACGGTCATGCCGCACAATCTTTACCTGCACTCAGCGCTGGTGCAGAGCCGCAAGGTTCCAGAAGGACGCACCGCTCCATCCGGCGGGCAGTTCAATTCAACACGCTCGATTCCGATGGTCGCTCTGTCGATCGCGTTCTGCGTGAATGCGGCCATCCTGGTGCTGGCGGCCACCGTATTCTTTGGCAAGGAGAGCGTCGACGGTCTCGGGAGGCCAGGTAATCCACTTCGGCGCCGACAGCGACTGGATCCGAGTGGCGTACCTGACCCTGGCGCCGCTGCTGGGAACGGTCTTCGCCAGCACACTGTTCGCAGTGGCCCTGCTGGCGAGCGGGACAGAGCAGCACCATTACGGGGACCCTGGCCGGCCAGGTCGTCATGGAAGGCTTCATGCATTGGCGGATCAGGCCCTGGGTGCGGCGTTTAATCACGCGCAGCCTGGCGATTTTGCCGGCGGTTCTTGTCATTGGCGTTCGCGGGGAAAGCAGCGTCAACGACCTGCTGACGCTCAGCCAGGTCGTGCTTGCTCTGCAGCTCCCGTTCGCGATGTTTCCCCTGCTGCACTTCACCAGCTCCGGCAAGCGCATGGGTGTGTGGAGGAAGTGGCTGGTTTCTTCTGCTGGCCGGGTGGGCAAGCGCTATTCTGATTACCGCGATGGACATCTATGGCCTGCCGGATTCGCTGAAGATCGGCGTGGCAGGTCATCGTGGCGGATGAAACCTGGAACTGGAGACAGCACCCATGTATGACACCATTCTGGTGACCTTGGATGGCACTCCCAGCGACCGCGCGATTATTGAACATATCAAGCAGCTGGCGAAGCTGGCGCAAAGTCGTCTGGTCTTGCTGCACGTCGCCGACGGGTGGGCGGCCAGGACCTATGGGCCCGAGGCCGTGAGTCCGGAGATTACCGCTGACACCGCGTACCTGCAGGATGTTCGGGCAGAGTTCCAGTCTGTGGGCATTCCAGCCGAAGCGGAGTTGGCATACGGCGACCCGGCCCGAGAGATCATCAAGTGGATCGAGCAGAAAGGATGTGACCTGGTTGCCATGAGCACGCATGGCCACCGCTTCCTGGCCGATCTCTTTCTAGGCACGACCGCCAGCCGAGTCCAGCACCGCATCCGTGTGCCGGTCCTGCTGCTACGCGCGAAGTGAGGCGCTTGCGACCCATGGCGGCGAGGATCGCGCCAGTTGACATGCCCTGATTTCGGCGGCGCCTCGTTCTGGCGCAACACTACGCAATCCCAGCCAGAACGACTAAACTAGTAAAGATATGAACAGCTTCAACAGTCGCTCAGCTCTCAAAGTCGGTGGCAAGGAATACACGATTTACCGTCTCGATGCGCTTGACCAGCAAGGCATCCTGACGAAGCATCTGCCCTATTCACTGCGCATCCTGCTCGAGAATCTGCTGCGGACCGAGGATGGCCGCAACGTAACCAAGGAAGAAGTGCGCGCCCTGGCGGCCTGGAACAGCAGGTCGAAGCCGGACAAGGAGATCGCTTTCACGCCCAGTCGCGTGCTCTTGCAGGACTTTACCGGCGTGCCGGCAGTGGTCGATCTGGCCGCGATGCGCGACGCCATGAAGCGGCTGGGCGGCGATCCGAAACTGATCAATCCGCTGCAGCCGGCGGAACTGGTGATTGACCACTCGGTGCAGGTGGATGAGTTCGGCAGCGCGAAAGCATTCGGCCTGAACGCGGAGCTGGAGTTTCTGCGTAACAAGGAGCGCTATGCGTTCCTGCGCTGGGGACAGAAAGCGTTTCACAACCTGGCGATCGTTCCGCCCGATACCGGCATCGTGCACCAGGTGAATCTCGAGTTCCTGGCGCGCGTGGTCTTCGTCCATGAAGTCCGACGGCCAGCGCGTGGCCTATCCGGACACGCTGGTGGGAACCGACTCGCACACCACGATGATCAACGGCCTGGGCGTGCTGGGCTGGGGAGTGGGCGGGATTGAGGCCGAGGCGGCCATGCTGGGCCAGCCGGTCTCGATGCTCATCCCGCTGGTGGTGGGCGTGAAGTTGACCGGGCGGTTGCGCGAAGGGGCGACGGCGACCGACCTGGTGTTGACCATCACCGAGATGCTGCGCAAGCACGGCGTGGTCGGGAAGTTCGTCGAATACTTTGGACCGGGCCTGCGGGACTTACCGCTGGCCGACCGCGCAACCATCGCCAACATGTCTCCCGAGTACGGAGCAACCTGTGGCATTTTCCCGATTGACAAGGAAAGCCTCCGTTACCTGCGGCTCACGGGACGCTCGGAAGAGCAGATTGCGCTGGTTGAAGCGTACGCCCGCGAACAGGGACTGTTCCACGACGAGAAGACTCCCGAGGCGCAGTATTCCGAACTGCTTTCGCTCGACCTGGCGACGCGTGGAGTCGAGCCTGGCGGGCCCGAAGCGTCCGCAAGACCGCGTGATTCTTTCAAGCGCAGGGGAATCGTTCCGGCAGGCTCTGCCCTCGCTGATGAAACCGAAAGCCAGACCCGCCGCGGCTGTGACTGCTTCGTCGGATAGTGCAGCAAACAGGAGAACCGCTGGGAGCAGGAGGGCGGCAATCCGACGGCGGTCGGCGTGGAAGATCCTCGGGTAGAGGAACACGTGCCGCGCGACGTGAAGAGCGCTCTCCAGCATGGCAGCGTGGTCATTGCGGCCATTACGAGTTGCACGAACACCTCGAATCCGTCGGTGCTGATGGCTGCTGGTCTGCTAGCGAAAAAGGCGGTCGAGCGCGGGCTTGAAACTCCGGCCTGGGTGAAGACTTCGCTTGCGCCGGGCTCGAAGGTAGTCACGGATTACCTGGCCAAGGCCGGCCTGTTGCCGTATCTCGAGAAACTCAAGTTCAATCTTGTGGGCTACGGTTGCACGACGTGCATCGGGAACTCGGGTCCGCTGCCGGCGGAAGTGTCGCAGGCGATCGACGAAAAAGATCTGGTAGTGGCCTCGGTGCTCTCAGGAAATCGAAATTTTGAGGGACGCATTAACTCGGAGGTCCGGGCGAACTATTTGATGTCGCCACCGCTGGTAGTTGCGTTTGCGCTGGCCGGCCGCATTGATGTCGACTTGAAGAAGGACGCCATTGGCCGCGGCAAAGACGGCAAGCCCGTGCATTTGGCGGACATCTGGCCCACCCAGAAAGAAGTGGAGGATGCGGTCCAGGGGATTTCCTCCGACATGTTCCGCAAGAGCTATGGCGAGGTTTATGACGGCGACTCGCGTTGGCGCTCGCTCCCTGTGCCCCAGGGGCAGACCTACGTCTGGGAGAAGGACTCGACCTACATCCGCCAGGCTCCCTACTTTGACGATATGACCTTGCGGCCCGCGGCGGTCCAGGACATAAAGGGCGCGCGCGTGCTGGCGGTATTGGGCGACAGCGTCACTACCGACCACATCTCGCCGGCGGGTTCGATCAAGAAAGACAGCCCTGCGGGAAAATACCTGATGGAGCACGGTGTCAAGCCGGCCGACTTCAATTCGTACGGCTCAAGGCGCGGAAACCACGAAGTGATGGTGCGCGGAACGTTTGCCAACGTCCGGCTGCGCAACAAGATGGTGAACACCGAAGGGGGCTACACGCGTCACCTGCCGGCCGGTGCGGAGATGTCAATTTTCGAAGCTTCCGCCAAGTACATCGCGGAGGGCGTTCCCCTGGTGATCGTGGCGGGCAAGGAGTACGGCTCGGGTTCTTCGCGCGACTGGGCCGCGAAGGGCCCGCGTCTGCTCGGGGTGCAAGCCGTGATTGCGGAGAGCTACGAGCGTATTCACCGCTCGAACCTGGTCGGCATGGGAATCCTGCCATTGCAGTTCCTGCCGGGAGAGACCGCGGAGACGTTGGAACTGACCGGCGAGGAAGTATTTGAGATCACCGGGATTCGCGACCTGGTCGAGCACTTTGCCGCTGGTCGGCAGATCCGCGTGAGAGCTTCCAAGGGCGGCAAGACGGCGGAATTCGCTGCTCTGGTCCGCATCGATACGCCGCAGGAGGCGCAGTATTACGCGAATGGTGGAATTCTGCAGTATGTGCTGCGCCAGCTATTGGCGACGAAGCCGGAGACAGTAAACGCCTGATCGACGAGGCGACGGGAGTTCTCGCCCGGCGTCGCGGTACAGCAGCGCAGGCACGCCTCAGGGCGTGCCAAAATGCCTCTGCCTGTTCGTGCGGCCTTTAGGCGCTTTGGCCTTGCTCTAAATCTCCCGCAGCATCTTAACCGGAACGTCGCTGTTTGCATCCTGCCATGCCCGACTCCTTCCGTTTTGCGCTGTTATAATAAGAAATTGCGCTCATGACGAAAAAGAGACTGATACGTTCGACTACGGTTTTGGCGGTTCGTCGCGATGGCAAGGTGGTTTTAGCCGGGGATGGCCAAGTCACTCTAGGCGAGTCGGTCATTAAACACAGCGCCAAGAAGATCCGGCGGCTATATCAGGACAGGATCCTGGCGGGATTCGCCGGGTCTACCGCGGACGCTTTTTCGCTGTTCAGCCGCTTTGAGTCGAAACTGGAGCAGTACCATGGCAATATCGGCCGGGCGGCGGTGGAGTTGGCCAAGGATTGGCGCACCGACAAGTTCCTGCGGCACCTGGAAGCGTTGTTGCTGGTTTGTGATAAAGACCAGACGTTCCTGCTGAGCGGACAGGGGGACGTGATTGAGCCCGACGGGGGCATCGCTGCCATTGGTTCCGGCGGTCCATTTGCCCAGGCGGCCGCCGAGGCGCTCGCAGCGCACACCAAGCTCTCAGCCCGGGAAATCGCCGAACAGGCGATGAAGATTGCCGGCAAGATGTGCATCTATACCAACGATAGTGTCACGATTGAGGAGTTGTAATCTGGCTGGTGGCTGTTAGTCGTTGGCTCTTGGCTGACTGACTCTTCCACCGACGAATAGCTAACGACTGATTTTATGGCTATCTATTTCCCCCCGACCGCCGAAGAAGAGCAGCTGGCGCTGGATGACCTGACGCCGCGCGAAATTGTGGCCGAACTGGACAAATATGTCGTCGGCCAGAAAGACGCGAAGCGTGCGGTGGCTATCGCCCTGCGCAACCGCATGCGGCGGCAAAAACTGACGCCCGATCTCGCTGAAGAAATCATTCCCAAGAACATCATCATGATCGGCCCCACCGGGGTCGGAAAGACCGAGATTGCGCGGCGGCTGGCCAAGCTCACGAATTCGCCCTTCCTGAAGGTCGAGGCTTCGAAGTTTACAGAAGTTGGCTACGTGGGTCGCGACGTGGAGTCGATGATCCGCGACCTGGTTGAGATCGCCATCGATATGATCCGCGAGGAGAAGCTCGAAGACGTCGCTGACAAGGCTGAGCTGAACGCGGAAGAGCGCTTGCTCGACCTGCTCTTACCGCCGCCGACCCCTCGCCCTGCCGATACCTCCAGCGGGGGCGTGGTGATTGAAGGGTCCACGGAGGTTGGCGACTCGCAGTCTCGCACCCGTGAGAAGCTCCGCCAGCAACTGCGCGAAGGCAAGCTCGATGAGCGGATGGTGGAGCTCGACGTCCGCGAACGTAATTTCCCATCGTTTGAAATCATCTCGAACCAGGGCGTGGAGGAGATGGACGTCAACATCAAGGACATGTTGCCGAACATCTTCGGGCAGCGCAGCAAGAAGCGGAAGATGAAGGTCAACGAGGCGTTCGAGTACCTGATCCAGGAAGAAGAACAGCGCTTGATCGACATGGACCAGGTGACGCGCACGGCCATCGACCGGGTGGAGAACTCCGGGATCGTCTTTCTCGACGAAATCGACAAGATTGCCGGGCGGGAGAGTGGGCACGGGCCCGACGTCTCACGCGAAGGTGTGCAGCGCGACATTCTGCCCATTGTCGAGGGCACTACCGTGAACACGCGCTACGGCATGGTACGGACCGACCACATTCTGTTTGTGGCAGCAGGCGCCTTCCATGTTTCCAAGCCGAGCGACCTGATTCCGGAACTGCAGGGCCGTTTCCCCATTCGCGTGGAACTGCAGTCGCTCACCATGGACGACTTTATCCGCATTCTCACCGAGCCCAAGTCCTCGCTGGTCAAACAGTACACGGCGCTGCTCGAAACCGAAGGCGTCAAGCTCGAATTCACGCATGAAGCGCTGGAAGAAGTGGCTCGCTTCGCGTTTCGGGTCAACGAAGGTACGGAAAACATCGGCGCGCGGCGCCTGCACACCATCATGGAGCGCGTGCTCGACGAGATCAGCTTCGAGGCGCCCGAGAAGAAGGGCGAACACATCAAGATTGATGCCGAATATGTCGGGAAGACTCTGTCCGATATCGTGAAGGATCAGGATTTGTCGCGCTACATCCTGTGAGCTGCGCTTACGGTGGCAAGAATTCAAAGGACACGAAGGGAAGACTTTGAGCCGCCTCGCTGGTCGTGGAAATCGGCGGAGGGATCGCTGCCGGGTCCCCTTGCGCCTCCCCTTGTCTGCCGCTTACACTCCCAACTTTCACCCAAGCTGAGGAGCCTCATGCGAATCGTTGATCGGGCACGCCTGCAGTCCTTGATGGAGCGGGAACAGCAGAGGTTTGTCTCCGACCGGCCGAAGTCCGCTGCCCTTTTCGAGCGCGCGCGCAAGTCCCTGCTGGGTGGTGTGCCCATGAACTGGATGGCTAAATGGGCGGGGGCGTTCCCGCCGTTTGTGCGCGAGGCGCGTGGCGCCGAGTTCTTCGACGTCGATGGCCACCGTTACATCGACCTCTGCCTGGGGGACACAGGCGCCATGACGGGTCATTCGCCGTCAGCGACTGTTTCGGCAGTGGAGCAGCAGGCACGTCGCGGTATCACGCTGATGTTGCCCAGCGAAGACGCGATCATCGTCGGCGAAGAGCTGCAAAAGCGTTTCGGCCTTCCGTACTGGCAGTTCGCCTTGACCGCCACCGATGCTAACCGCTTTTCGATCCGGCTGGCACGGCATATCACAGGCCGGCCAAAGATCCTGGTGTTCAACTGGTGCTACCACGGCACCGTGGACGAGAGCTTCATCACCTTGGCGGGAGGAGTGGCCAAAGCGCGCCGCGGAAATATCGGACCGCCGGTCGATCCGGCCGTGACGACCAGCGTCGTCGAATTCAACGACCTCGAGGCGCTGGCGGCCGCTCTGCAACACGAAGACGTGGCGTGCATTCTGGCCGAGCCAGCCTTAACCAACGTCGGCATCGTGCTGCCCGATCCCGGCTATCACGCCGCCCTGCGCGAGATTACCCGGAAGCATGGCACGCTGCTGATGATCGACGAGACGCACACGATCTGCGCAGGGCCAGGAGGCTACACGCGTGCCGAAAATCTCGAGCCCGACTTCCTGGTATTCGGAAAGCCGATTGCGGCCGGCGTTCCGGGCGCGGCGTATGGTTTCACGGCCGAGGTGGCGCAGTGCATCGTGGATCGTCAGAACCTCGAAGACTGCGACACCGGCGGCATCGGCGGGACTCTGGCTGGGAACGCGCTGTCGCTGGCGGCGATGCGGGCCACCCTGCAGAAGGTTCTCACCCAGGAAGCGTTTGATCGCATGATCCCAATGGCCGAGCGCTGGACCGAAGGCGTCTCCAAGGCGATTGTGGACTTCGAGTTGCCCTGGAGCGTGACCCGTCTCGGTTGCCGGGCCGAGTACCTGTTTACGTCGAAGACCCCTCGCAATGGGACCGAGGCGCATGACGCCATGGACTTCGACCTGGAGCGTTTCATGCACCTGTATGCCATGAATCGCGGCATCTTGCTCACGCCCTTCCACAACATGGCGCTGATGTCGCCGGTGACCTCGAAGGAGGACATCGACCAGCACACCAAGGTCTTTCGCGACGCAGCCAAGGAACTTGTCGGATAGGAGCACGGAACGATATTCCCCTCTGCACCACGGTGACATTGGGATGCTCCTGCGACCGCTTAGGGCGTGCCGAACATCCGGCCCCATTTGGAGTTCCGGTACCCGGGAGCCGGGTTATCGCGATGGCCGACTTCCGCAATACGGCACGACTTGCGACCGGCAGGGCGCTCGCACGCGTGGTAGGCTGATAGCTCCCTCGGATGAAATCGCCGCGCTATCTCTCAGGCGTCTGTACGGTCTTCCTGCTCGCCACTTTGCTGGCGGGATGCGCCTCCGTCCAGGCACCGCTTCCTCCGTCGCTCGAGTTGCCAAAGCCGCCCGTCGATCTGCGCGCTGTCCGCAAAGGCAATCGCGTCTACCTGTTCTGGAGCGTACCCACGCAGACCGTGGACCGGCAGAACATACGGCGCCAGGGGCCGACGCGCGCGTGCCGGAGCCTTGAAGCGCTGATGAGTACTTGCGGGACCCCGGTCGGCAACGTCGCACCCGCCGCAATGATGGAGCAACCAAAGAACGCCGTAGGCCCCACGTCCCAGCAGGCAAGTTTCGTGGATAAGCTGCCGGCGGATCTGCAGCAGGAGAACCCGACCCGGATGATTACGTATGCGGTGGAAGCTCTCAACCTGCACGCTCGCAGCGCCGGCCTGTCGAACCAGGTACAGGTCCCGCTGGCTCCCACGTTACCGCCGCCCACGAATTTTCGTGCGGACGTGACGGCGGATGGGGTAATGCTTAGCTGGGACTGCGAACAGGCCGAGTCCAGGCCTAACATTCAGTACCTCTACCGCATCTACCGGCGATCATCGGACAGCGGGGTCGACGTGAAACTCGCTGACCTGAACTGTCCCGGAGGCCACTACGAAGATCGAAACATCGAATGGCAGAAGGCCTACGAGTATCGGATCACGGTTGTGAGTTCCGTGACTTTGGCTCAAGGGATCCCGTGCCCGGGCGGTCAGTCCAAAGAGGAGGCGGAAGAGGGCGAGGGCGCGCACGCCCATTGCGTTATCGCGCTCGATGGGGACGACTCGCCTCCACAAAGGATTTTCACCAAGGACGTCTATCCGCCGGGCGTACCGACTGGGCTGCAAGCGGTCTTTTCCGGTCCGGGGCAGCCTCCGTTTATCGACTTGCTCTGGGCTCCGGACGCGGATGCCGACCTGGCGGGATATAACGTGTACCGCCGCGAGGAAGAGGGCCAGCCGGGGAAGATCAATGCGGAACTGGTGAAGACGCCTGCGTTCCGCGACACGAATGTGGTGCGGTGGCAAGACCTACTGGTACTCCGTCGCGGCAGTCGATGTGCGCGGCAATGAGAGCGCGCGCTCAGAAGAGGCGCGCGAAACGGCGCCGCCGCAGCCTTGACGCAAAAGGGTGAATACTTTTTTTCGAGCCCAAAGGGCAAGTGGACAGAGCGCCAAAACCAGCCGCACCAAGAACCGCCGCGGCCGTCCAGACGAGCGCACCTCCACCTCGCCACGCCAAAAGCGGGCATGGCGGGAAACCTCGGCGCCCTGGTTTACGCGATTTCCTTCGTGTTCCTTCGTGTCCTTTGTGGTTAGATAAATTGCCTATGAAATATTGCCGCTTTCAATTGAACGGAGAAGCCCACTACGGCCTGGTCGAATCCGTTGCCGGCCGCGACGAGATCACGCGCCTGCTGGTTACGCCCCCGGAGGAAGTCGGCGGCGACATGGAGGACTTGCGCACCAAGCGCATGGATCACATTCCTTTGAGCGATGCGGAGCTGATCGTTCCGGTGCGGCCATCGAAGATCGTGTGCGTGGGCCGCAACTATCGCGAGCACGCAGTCGAACTGGGCCATGATATCCCGACTGAGCCCCTGCTGTTTTTCAAGCCGACCACCTCGCTGAACTCGCCGGGTGGAACGATTCGGCGGCCCCGTATCTCGGAGCGCACCGACTACGAAGGAGAACTCGGAGTCGTCATCAGCAAGCCCTGCTACAAGCTCGCCAACGGAGAGGACGTGCGCGCCTACATCCTCGGCTACACCTGCGTAAACGACTTTACCGCGCGCGATCTGCAGAACAAGGACGGGCAATGGACGCGTGCGAAGGGATTCGACACTTTCTGCCCGGTCGGGCCGGTGGTAACGGATGAGATCGATCCCTGGGCCGGCATCGGCGTGAAAACCGCGGTGAATGGCGAGGTTCGGCAGGACGGCAATACGCGCGATTTCATTTTTCCTTTGGACGTGGTGATCCGCTACATTGCGCAGGTCATGACGCTACTGCCCGGCGATCTGATCGCCACCGGAACGCCCAAGGGCGTCGGACCGGTGGTCGCGGGCGAAGTGATCGAGGTAACGGTGGAGGGTATCGGCACGCTGCGCAACCCGGTCGCGGACGAATAGCCAGAGCTGAAACCGGCCTTGCCCGTTCGTAACCACTGCACCTCTTCCGCGATTCGCATTTCCGGCTTATCCTGATCTGTCGGGAAGTTGTCGCGCTGTGCGGCTGTTTCCTTCCGGTCGGTCATGAATCCATTTCGTATCTACAGTCTGGTGCTGGGTGTTGGAGCCATTGCATCCAGCGCGTATTTTTTGCTGCGCCGCAAGCCCAAGAGTCCGGAAGAACTCGAGCGCAAGCGCCGGGAATGGCTCGACAGCGTGGGCCGCATCACCGACGGCACGGTGATTGATGTGCAGGAGCTTCCCTTCGAAAACCAGCGCTCGTCCACCATGCTGATCTACCAGTACGATGTGGCGGGCGTTTCCTACGAGGCGTCCCAGGACATCACTTACCTGCGCCAGTGGGTCAACCTGCACTCCTGTCGCCTGGGCCTGCCTACCTCGGTCCGCTACGATCCCCAGAATCCCGGGAATTCTTTGGTGGTCTCCGAGCGCTGGATGGGACTAAGGCAGTAGGCAGTCGCCAGCTCTATTCCTCGGCGGTCGTAGTTCTATCCTTGAGGTCCTTGAGGTCCTTGAAGACTCTCAGGGAAAATCACGAATCCGAGGCGCTGTACGGAAGCGTATGACGGACGGCTGAAAAGCACTCAGCTGGCCGCTGCTAGCGATTAGCTGACGACTGAAGACTGCTCTTTTAGCTTCCTGCTGCGAACCCGCCGGTGTGGGCGACGGTGATGCGGAGGTACTTGTAGGGGTTGACGGGCGTATCGTTGATCCGGACTTCGTAGTGCAAATGAGGGCCGGTGCTGCGCCCGCTCAGACCCACGTAGCCGATCACGTCCCCGCGCCGCACATGCTGGCCGGAGGCGACGGCGAAACCGGAAAGGTGTCCGTAGCGAGTCACAATTCCGTGACCATGCTCCACAATGATCGCTCGCCCGTAGCCGCCCATGAAATCCGCGAAATCGACCACGCCATCGGCGGGTGCAACCACGGGTTGGCCGACTGTCGCGGCAATGTCGACACCCGTGTGGAAGGCGCCTTCACCGTTGAACGGATCAATTCGTTCCCCGAAAGACCCCGTTACCTGGCCTTCGACCGGCCAGAGGTTTGGAGCCGAATTCGCGCGCAGCCAATCGGCGGTCGTGGCATTCCGGGTCAAGCCCAGCGAAAGACCAGTTGTGGTAGCCCCGGTGAGTGCCGAATTCTTCAGTGCATACAGCTGGTCCAGCGACGAATTCACCTCGGACGTGCGCACCTGGTCGTCGGCACCCGTCACCAGGGTGGGGTCCGACTTCAGGCCGTACAGCGAGGAAACCTCACTCGCCAGCGACCCCAGGGATGCCACCTGGACGTCGCGCTCTTTGGCAACCTGTTCGAGACGCGAATAGCGGCCCTTCAGGTCCTCTTTCTCGGTGCGCAGCTGGTTGTAGCTGGAAACCTTGAGCAGCATGCGGGCGTAAGAGCTTGCGATCCCGGTAAGACTCAGGAAGCCGATGGCGGCGCCCACGACGAAAATATAGAGATAATGGACGGGGATGGGGATCTTGCGCAGCTGGCCGTCGTCGTCACGAGCCACAAAAAGGATGTAAAAGCGTTTGCGCAAATGTTCCTTCCGTCGATGAATTCAGAAACCATGCCCGGACGGCCTGCGGTTACAGGGGTCCGGTTGTGCATCCCGCTTCCCGAGCTACGCCCCATGCGGGGTTTGCTGATCCGTGCTCGCTACCTATCGGAACCGGGTAAGGCCCAAAACCTTTAGTGTCTGCAATCCAAACGGGATGCAGCACTTAAGTTGGCCCAAGGTGTTGGAAACAGCTTCCAAACGGTAACAAACTGGGTTCCCCCCTGTCAACGCGGAACGGCTCCCATTTCGGTTACCAAGGCCCGTGTCCCGATTTGGCCTTTTGGGCAGTAACCAGCGGGGTTCAGGGCTGGGTTGGAGGCGCTTCTACGGCCCGGGAGGGTGGGAGGCCCTCAGGACAGCCGACAAGATGCCAGCGCTCGTCTTCCCTGAACCTTGCAATTTCCGGCAGCGACGAGGTTATGCGCTATGGTCGTCGGCTCGATATAGTGGTCGGCGTGCCTCTCCAGGAAAAAGTGCTGGTTTCACGCTTACGGCGCTTAGCCGGGCGTCGGGGTCGGATCGTACTGACCGGCATCGGGGACGATTGCGCGGTGCTTCGCGTTCCCGCCGGCCACGAGGTCCTGGTCACCACCGACTTCACCTTGGAAAATGTTCATTTCCGCCGCGCATGGCACCCGCCGGAAGTGGTGGGACGCCGCTGCCTCACCCGGGGGCTTAGCGACATTGCTGCCATGGGAGGGGAGCCGCGGGCGGTGTTTCTGTCGCTGGCGCTTCCGCGAAGGCTAGCGCAAAGCTGGGTGGACCGTTTTCTGAAGGGGCTGCTGGGCCTGGCAGATGAGTTCAAAGTGAGCCTCGCGGGCGGAGATACTGCCGAATCCCCGGCGGGGATTCTTGCCGACATTGCCGTGGTTGGATCCGTGCCGCGGGGAAAGGCCATCCTGCGATCTGGGGCAAGGCCCGGGGACGGAATTTATGTCACGGGAAAACTCGGAGGCGCCTCGGCCGCGCTGGAAGAGCTTTTCGCCGGGCACAAGGTCCACCCACAGGATTTCCCCCGCCACTTTCATCCGGGGCCCCGAGTTGTCGTGGGGCGGTTTCTGCGGGCAAAGAAGGTGGCGACGGCTATGATCGACATTAGCGACGGCCTCTCAACTGACCTGGCCCATGTGTGCGAGGAATCGGGCGTGGGGGCCGAGATTCTCACTCCAGCGCTTCCACTGGCCATTGCCAGGAAACAGGGATCGGAAGCGGAGCTGCGTCACGCCCTGCACGGGGGAGACGATTACGAACTGCTGTTCACGGCTCCACGCGGCAAGCGTGTGCCCAGCTGGATCGCCGGGGTGCCGGTCACCCTCATTGGCCACATCCGGCGCGGGAAGCGCATGCTTCTGATGAATGAGCATGGAGTCGCCTCCCCATTGAAGGCGCAAGGCTGGGAGCATTTCAAAGGGTAGCTGGCGCGCGCCCAGGAGGTCACGTCCTGACGTACCTTCCCATGCTCTAGTGCCAGTCCGGCCGCGGGAATAGAGTAAGGCTATGTCGTCTCGTCATCTTCCAGTGCTCTCGGTCGTTTTGGCCGGATGGTTTCTTCTGCCTGCTACCGCTCAACAGCCAGCGGCTACATCAGCACCGGCGCAGCCATCGGTGGCCGCGGCCGCTCCAGCCGCCAACGTGGACGAAAATTTCATCCATAAGCAGTTCGGCGCGGAGTTCGCGCTGACTCCTATTTCGACCCCCTATGTACGCGATGTGGACGGAGACGGTGTGGACGACCTGGTGATCGTGGCGCGCAGCAAGAAGCCCATGCTCGACGCCGCTGAGCACAGCTACAAAGTGGTCGATCCCTTCTACGATTTCTACGGGTACGGAGATCCGAAGCTGACCGCCACCTTTGGGTCCGAAGAGCTCATGGAAAAGAACCTGGTGATCCTGGTGATCCACGGAGTGGGTGCGGAGGCTTGGCGGTCCGATACTCCGAAAGCCAAGTTCGTAATCATCAACGTGCCCCTGAAGAAGGCTTCGGTTCGCCGTCTGCAGCTACGCAAGAAACAGATCAACGCCATCTTCGCGGAAGAAGCCGACTCAAGCGCGGGCGACTCGGTCATATTCTGGGACGGCAAGCAGTACAAGTACCAGCCGATCGGTACGGGCACGGCGGACTAGTCCGTCCCCCTCCTACTGGCCTCGTCGACTTTCTTCCCTCCATTTTGTCAGGCTCTCGTAATCGCATGAGCGGCTGGGTTTCCGCAGCTTGTTGTTAGTGCAAACGCCTTCCGAGTAGCCGTCAGACAGCCGTAAGATCCTTGCCCCGAGGGAGACTGCGCGGCTGGGCATCGGCGAACTAAGAATTCCTTCGTTCGCACAAAATTGCGTCCACGAAAAGCAAACTCCGCCGGGATCTCGTCATGTCTGGTGAGGCCAATTACGCCTTCCAAGTAACTGTTAAACAGAAAAGACATTAACAACTTACAGACGTAAGGCCATTTTGATTCGTGCGACGTAGCACGACAAACAGCTTGCGAGCTAGTTGTGTGTCTTGACAACCTTAACCGTTTGTAACCAGGAGGATGATATGGACAATGACCGCAGTGGACAATTTCGCAATGGCAGAGCGGTTCGGACCATGGTCCGTGGACTGCTGGTAGCGCTCGTAGCACTGGCTATCACGGGCCTCGCTTCCGCTCAAGAAAATACGGACCTGAAATTCAGGGGCGCTATCGGTGTGATTCCTGTTACCGGTGTCGCCGCTACCGGGACAGTCAATCTCAACGTTGTACGGGGTGTAAATCCCGCTGGGCCCTGGCGGATCGCGGACCTCGATGCGGATGTGAGGTCCGATGGGCGTATCAGGGTCAAAGGACGGGGCCTGCTTCTAGCAGCCGGCAATGGCATCGGAACCAACGCCGGGGCGAGTGTCTTCGCCACGCTCTTCTGTGGGCCTGCCGCCACGGCCACCGCGCACAGCTCAAACCGAGTGGCCCTTGAGGCCGACGGGGACTTCAGAATCGACGATTTGTTGTCGCCGGCTCTGCCGACTTCCTGCGACACACCGGTACTGCTTATCCGGAATGGGGCGGGATCTGGAGTTTGGTTCGCCGCCGGGATACCGGAGGTCAAATAGAACACCCACGGATCAAGAAGCAGTTGTCCCACCCGGGGTCCCCATCCTAAGGTCGTGCTGTTCGACGTTAGGGTGGGGACAGTTAAGGTTGATTTGTCCCGGCCGCTTTTGGCTGAGCCTTGAGGACGCAACCCTCAGGCTGGCAGAAAAGTGATAATTCTCAGGTCCAGGAAGGGATGCGGTTGCACTCAAACCCGCCCTTTGAAAGAGCTGTCTCGTAATTGGTGCAACGCGTTTCGAGTGCAGGCCCTACACAAGCATGTCCTCTTTCCTCCTCTTACTGCGCCGTCAGCTTCAGCACGTTTCCGCTGTAATCGACCACGTAAATCTCGCCAGCGACATCTTGGCCGAACGAACTGAGGTTGCGGCCCGTGGAAAGTAACTTCGTCCGCGTCCATGTTCCCGGCGGCGCTTCGGTCAGTTCCCAGATCGTGCCGCTGCCGTAATCACCAAAGATGTACGCACCCGACAGGCTGGGAATTGCTGTGCCCTTGTACACGTAGCCGCCCATGACGGCCTCGCCCTCGGTATGCGGGTATTCTGCGATCGGCGGGGTTAGTCCCGTCATGTCGCAGCCGGTGGCGGGACTGAAGCAGTGCATGCCTTCCATCACGCTCCAGCCGTAATTCTTTCCAATTTCGAGAATGTCGATTTCTTCGAAGCTGTCCTGGCCGACGTCGCCGCAGAACAGGCGGCCCCCGCCGCGCTCGAACGAGAATCTCCAGGGATTGCGCAGTCCGTAAGCCCAGATCTCGGGCAGGCCTCCACCGCCGACGAACGGATTCGTAGGTGGGATGGCGTACTGCAGGCCCCCGCTTTGATGATCGACATCGATCCGCAGCATCTTGCCCAGCAGCGTTTGCAGATTCTGGCCGTTGTGCAGGGGATCGTTCTCGCTGCCGCCATCGCCCAGTCCAATGTAAAGGAAACCGTCCGCACCGAACGCGATCTGTCCGCCCTTGTGATTCGGGAAGGGCTGATTGACGGTGAGCAGGATGCGCTCGCTGCTGGGATCGGCCCGGTTCGCATCCGACGCCGAAACCTGATATTCCGCGATCACGCTCTGCATCTGGCCGCTCAAGACCCGATCGTAGTGGACGTAGAAGAGATGATTTTGCGGGAAATGCGGGTGGAAGGCGAGCCCCAGTAATCCTTTTTCGCCGCCGAAATCGACTTTGCTGGTGATGTCGAGAAAGGGAGTCGCCAGCAGGACGCCGTTCGCGTAAATGCGGATCGATCCTGCCTGTTGCACGACAAACATGCGGCCCGTGCCGTCATCCGGGAACTGCAGGTCGACCGGGCTGCTGAGGCCGCTCACTACCGGGCTGAGCGTGAGGGCCGGCGGTGGGCCGCCCGGGGATGGAGGCGGCGAGGACTTGCCGTCTCCGCATCCGTTGAGGAGGCAGGCAAGCAGAAGGTTTCCAACGGAAAAAATGCACTGTCCCCGAGCCATGCGGAATTCTAGTCCAGAAGCGGTATCCCCGGATTCGCTCGGTTGTACATCGCCGGTTACCGCAGGCCAACTCGCCTGGTCCCATAAGGACAATCGAGAGTTAGCCCGGCCCCGCAGCGCCGGACGTCAACCGGACACGAGCGCGTCTCGCAGGAACGACTGGAAGGCGTGACCGGGATTTCGACCGTCCCTACGGGACGGCGCGTCGATCTAATGGCGACCCGCCACTGAAGTGGCGGGCTATTCTCAAACGCCGTGTCCGGGCATAGCCAGTGGCGGGCCAGCGGCAGACGAAGTGTTGGCGTAACCGGAAGTGAATGGATGAGCAAAAGAATTCCCGATGAATCCGACCTATAATCTGGGGCTATGAACCTCGAACAAAAACTCGAAGAACTGAAGAAACGCGACCACCTGGCCGAAGAAGGTGGCGGGGCGAAGCGCCGCGAAAAACAGCACAAGGAAGGCAAAATGTCGGCGCGGGAGCGGATCGAATTCCTGCTCGACGAAGGCACGTTCGAGGAAACCGACAAGCTGGTCACGCATCGCTGTAACGATTTCGGCATGGGCGAGCAGAAGCTGTACGGGGACGGCTTCATCACCGGCTACGGCCGCATCGAGGGACGGCTGGTATTTTTGTTTGCGCAGGATTTCACGGTGTTCGGTGGCTCGCTATCGGAGGCGAACGCCAGCAAGATCGTGAAGATCATGGACCTGGCCGCGAAGATGGGCGCGCCGGTTATCGGGCTGAACGACTCGGGCGGCGCACGCATTCAGGAAGGCGTGATGTCGCTGGCCGGCTACGCCGACATTTTCCTGCGCAACACGCTGTACAGCGGGGTCGTGCCGCAGATCTCGGCCATCATGGGCCCGTGCGCCGGTGGCGCGGTGTACTCGCCGGCGATTACCGACTTCATTCTGATGGTCGACAAAACGTCGTACATGTTCATCACCGGCCCGGACGTGATCAAGACCGTCACCCACGAAGAGGTCACGAAAGACCAACTGGGTGGAGCGACCACCCACAACGAGACTTCCGGCGTGGCGCATTTCCTCTCTCATGACGATGCCGAGTGCCTGTCGATGGTGCGCGAGCTGCTGAGTTTTGTGCCTTCGAACAATCTCGAAGACCCGCCGCGCCGGCCCTGTACCGACCCGGTCGATCGCGCCGACCCCGCACTCGACAAGATGGTGCCCGCAGAATCGAACCGCCCGTATGACATTAAAGATGTCATCCACGCGGTCATCGACGACGGCTACTTCTTTGAAGTGCAGGAGCACTACGCGAAGAACATCGTGGTGGGTTTCGCGCGGCTGAATGGTCGCTCGGTGGGCATCGTCGCCAACCAGCCGGCCATGCTGGCGGGCACGCTCGACATCAATGCGTCTGTTAAGGGCGCGCGCTTTGTGCGGTTCTGCGATTGCTTCAATATTCCGCTGGTCACCTTCGAAGACGTTCCCGGATTTCTGCCCGGCACGACCCAGGAGTACGGCGGCATCATCAAGCACGGCGCGAAACTGCTGTTCGCCTTTGCCGAGGCAACCGTGCCCAAAGTCACAGTCATCACGCGCAAGGCTTACGGCGGAGCTTATTGCGTCATGGCCTCCAAACACATTCGCACCGACGTGAACTACGCCTGGCCCACGGCAGAGATCGCCGTCATGGGCCCCGAAGGAGCGGTTGACATCGTCTACAAGCGCGAGTTGGAGCAGGCGGCGAACCGAGAGGAAGTGCGCCAGTCGAAGATCGAAGAATTCCGCGATCGCTTCGCGAATCCCTACGTCGCGGCCGACCGCGGATTCGTGGATGCCGTCATTCAGCCGCGGGAGACGCGCAAGAAGCTGATCCAGGCGCTGGAGATGCTGCAGACCAAGCGGGACAAGAATCCGCCTAAGAAGCATGGGAATATACCGCTGTAGATGAAATCGGCTATTGGTCCGAAGTTAAACTAGACATTGTCAGAGAGTACGCGGCCGCATATTCGACCATACTGGCCAGGAAAAAACTAACCCACATTTATATCGACTTGGAGAATTCGACTTGTCCGGCATCAGTTGGGTCATAGTGGGCGGCGAAAGCGGTCCCGGTGCCCGTCCTATGAAGAAAGAATGGGTCATCTCCATCCGTGACCAGTGCCGCGACGCCGGCGTGCCGTTCTTCTTCAAGCAGTGGGGCGGCGTGAGGAAGGTCAGGAATGGGAGAGCGCTGGAAGGCCGCACGTATGACGAATACCCTGAGCGACAAATTACAAGGATACCTGACCGCACAACCTGCTTGTCGTTTGCTGAATCGCTGAGGAAGCTTGCAGATGAGCGACTGGCGGACAGTGCCCTCGTCCAACTGACTGCGTGACGGGAAGGCGCTATCGGCCATCCGCTAAAAACACTAAGAGTCCCGAGGTGATGTTGATCTCATTCATCTCGGCCAGTAGCTCGCGTTCGACCCTTGCCGACCTGCTCTCGTCGCTTCCTTGCGGGTTGCAACGCGCGATCTAAGCTCGGGCTCCGGGCTCACCGCCAACCGGACAAACCTGTTCAACGCCTCGGGACTCTATCTTGCCTTTGACGTGGGCTCCTGTTCTCCTCGACCAGCGCTTTGCTATAGACCCTTACTGGCCTTCCCTCTCGTCATTTTGCAATGGGTGAGGGTGACCTCGCTTGAGCCCCGGACGCCGCGCCAACCGGAAAAACTCCAGAACGTGCCAAAGAACGAGGTTGTTTTTACTCCTTCCAATTTTAGAGTCAATAGAAACTACGCGTCTTTATCTCTTGCAGAATCAATCGGGTGCAGCTCGTTCACAGGGCTCTGACGAGTTTTGGTGCAGTGCGCCGAACGATTTCCGGGCGCCGCCCGTGCCTTTCGCGTATTTTCCGCGTTTCCTGACGTGCAGCTTGCTGCTTGCCGCGCGCAGGCGCGAATTTCCGAATGTGGAAATGTCGTCAGCACGCAGCAATCATGCGGAGGAAAGAAATTCCAGTCGTGGGATGGTCTCCCGCAAAGCTACTTACGGGAACGCCGCGTTGCTCCTTAGAATCGGGGGCGGAGAGGTACTGTCGATGACGATCTTCAACACCCCCCAGGGCAAAGTGATTAACGTGGATGGCGCTCCGATCCTGAAGCTGGCCGGGCTGGCATTTGTGGCCCTCATCGCGGTCATCTTGCTGTTCAGTTGCGTCACCAAGGTATCTACGGGGCACGTCGGAGTTCTGACGCTGTTCGGCCGTGTCACGCCTGAGGTTCTACCGGAAGGCATTCACCTGATCAATCCGCTCAAAACCAACAATGAAATGTCGATTCAGAGCCAGACCATCAAGGAATCCGCCAGCGTGCCGTCAAGTGAAGGGCTGGTGATGAATCTCGATACCTCGCTCATCTACCACCTGAATCCCGACAAGGCGGCCGATGTGTTCCAGAAGATCGGCGGCAACTATGAAGCGGTGGTCATCGAGCCCACCTTGCGCGCTGCCATTCGCGAGTCAACCGCTTCCCACTCGGCCAATGCCCTCTACACGGGCGAGCGGGAAATGGTGGCGAAGCAGATCAATGACCGGCTCACGACAGAGCTCAACCAGCGCGGGCTGATTGTCGAAAACGTTCTTTTGCGCGACATTCAACTGCCGCAAACCCTGAAAGCTTCCATCGAAGCGAAGCAACAAGCGGAGCAGGAGGCGCTAGCCATGAATTTCCGCCTGCAGAAAGAGAAACAGGAGGCGGAACGGAAGCGCATCGAAGCGGGCGGAATCCGCGACTTCCAGCAGATCGTTGCGCAAGGCATCAGCCCCGCGTTGCTGGAGTGGAAAGGAATCGAGGCGACCGAGTTGCTCGCCAAGAGTCCGAACTCCAAGGTTGTCGTGATCGGGAACAACAAGAATGGCCTCCCGCTGATTCTCGGGCAATGATCGGGTGGGAATCGGTGGCGCAGAGCTCCTGCGTTTCCCCCCGCGCAATCTGCGCGCCGATGATGGCTGCTGCTACCATGACTGCGTGACCGCATTGCTGGACGTCCGTGGGCTGAGCGTCGAATTTCTTCGCAAGGAAGGGCCTGCCAAGATTGCAACGGCTCCAGACTCCGCCGTACCAACGGGGCCATTCGCGGTTCGGGATCTCTCCTTCACGATCGCTGCGGGTGAAGTGCTCGGGCTGGTGGGCGAGTCCGGTTCCGGAAAATCGGTCACGTCGCTGGCCCTGATGCGTCTCCTTCCCTACCAGGCACGCGTGTCAGGAGAGATTCTGTTCAGCAACGGAAACGGATCCGGGCGCAGCCTGCTCGACCTGCCCGACGAAGAAATACGCCGCCTGCGCGGCTCCAGCATCGCCATGATCTTCCAGGAGCCAATGACCGCCTTGAATCCTGTCATGCGCGTAGGCGACCAGATTGCCGAGGCCATTCTCGCGCACGAGCAGATTTCAAAAGGCGAAGCCTGGCAGCGCGCCGTGCAAGGCATGAACGACGTCGCCATTCCCGATGCCGAACGCCGCGCGCGCGACTACCCGCACCAGCTTTCGGGAGGCATGCGCCAGCGGGTGATGATCGCGATGGCGATTGTGAACCGGCCGCAGTTGCTGATTGCCGATGAGCCCACCACCGCGCTTGACGTAACCATCCAGGCACAGATCCTGGAACTGCTCGCTGGCCTGCGCGCCCGGTTCAACCTGGCGATGCTGTTCATCTCGCACGACCTGGCGGTTGTCTCGCAGGTCGCCGACCGGGTGGCCGTGATGTATGCCGGGAGTCTGGTGGAATTAGGCAGCCGGAGCGATATCTTTCAGGCTCCAGCCCATCCCTACACGCGCGGGCTTCTGAAGGCAGTGCCCACGCTGAAAACTGACCGAGCCCGTCCTCTGCAGACCATCGAAGGGACCGTCCCGCCGGCGCATGCCGTCCCGCCCGGATGCCCGTTCGAGCCTCGCTGCGGCGATCGAGTCGCGGAATGCGCCCGGCAGTTACCGCTGCTGGCCGAGGTTTCCCGCGCGCACTGGGCCCGCTGCCCGGTAATCAATCCCTCCACGCGCTTGCGTCCCAGCGTATAATCCCGGCTTTGTCGGTGCAGAGTGCGGATTCTCGTTCTGAGTGACATCCACGGAAATCTGGACGCGCTGGAGGCCTGTCTGGCTGCAGCCGGTCCTTACGATGTCGTTGTCAATCTAGGCGACATCGTGGGCTACGGCGCCAGCCCGAACGAGGTGATCGAGCGTTCGCGCGAAGTGGGCCAGTATTTCGTGCGCGGCAATCATGACAAGGCTACCAGCGGCCTGATGGATCTCAAGGACTTCAACCCCATCGCGGGGCTGGCCGCTCTGTGGACCCGCGATCAACTCACACCCGAGAACCTGGAATGGTTGCGCAGTCTGCCCCAGGGCCCGGTCCAGATTCCGGAGTTTCCCGAAGTTCAGTTCGTGCACGGCTCGCCCATCGATGAAGACGAGTACGTGGTCACGCTGCACGACGCGCTCGCGCCGTTGAGCGCCCTGCCCGTATCCGTGACATTTTTCGGGCACACGCACCTGCAGGGTGCTTTTTCGTTCAAGATCGCAGCGGGGGATGCATACCGTCCGCCCTACAAAACCATCGGCCAGAGCGAGAGCATGCAGTTCGCGCTAAAGAGAGATGTCCGCTACCTCGTGAATCCCGGCTCGGTGGGTCAGCCTCGCGATGGAGACTGGCGAGCTGCCTTTGCCATCTTTGACACCGAGAACTGGATCGTCACCTTCCAGCGCGTACCCTACAACCTCAAGAGCGCGCAGGACCGGATCTTCGCCGCCAACCTGCCGCAAAGACTCGCCACCCGTTTGGCTGCGGGACGGTAGCAACTCATTCGAGGGCGTTTCCTGAAGGTGGGGAATCCCCACGCCCAAGCAGTCCGAGTGCCGTTGGTGGTAGACTTGCCGACATTGTGCCGCAATTCGTGATTGAACGCGAGATCCCTGGTGCCGGAACACTGTCAGAGACCCAGATCCGGGACATATCCCTGCGTTCCTTGCAGACGTTGAAGGAAATGGGGCCGCAGATTCAGTGGCTCCACAGTTACGTCACCGAGGACAAGGTCTACTGCGTTTACCTGGCGCCCGACGAGGACAGCATTCGGGAGCACGCCCGCAGGGCAGGCATTCCAGCCGATCGTGTCGCCGCAGTACGCCGTCTAATTGACCCCGCTAACCTGAAATAGCAGACCCCGGCTCCTCCAGAGAGTATTGGATAGCTTTTTCCAGGCTCATCGCGGAACCTTCCGCCCAGGCGCGCTTTCCCTCCGCTTCACTGAGCGATTTCCAGGCAGGCAGCAGCGTCTGATCGAGCTTGGACTGTTCCGCTTGAGGCAGAGGAGCGCTGATCAGCTGGCGTAAGTGCGCCGCGGCGGCGGCCAGCTTCAGCGCACGTTCGGCGTGTCCTTGCGCCAGGGCCAGACAAGCGGAGCCTTCCAGCGCCCGTGCCATACCACGCCGGTGCCCCAAACCCGCAAAAATCTCCAGGGCTTCGCGGTATGCGGCGTGTGCAGCCAAATGGTCTCCCTGCTCACAGTCGATGTAGCCCAAATCGGTCAGGGACCGCGCGGAACCCCACGGGTCTCCGGCTTCCCGGAAGGCTGAAAGCGCACGTTGATACAATCCGCGAGCGGCAGCCAGGTCGCCCTGTGCGCGCGCTATGTCGCCCTGCTGGTTGATAGACCAGGCGGCGCCGCTGCGATCGCCGAGTTCCTCGAAAATGTCCGTCGCCTCGCGCAGCGCCCATCGAGCGCGTGGATAGTCGCCGCGAACCTTGACCACGTTGGCCAGGTTGTGAAGACAGCGCGCGATTGCCAGCCGGTCCGACAGCATACGCCAGCAGGCGAGGCTTCGCTCAAAATTGCTCTGCGCCGTAGGCGTAGTCACCCCGATCGCGCGCCGATACCGCCAAAGCATTCAAAGACGCGGCGATGCCCGACTCATCGCCCAATTCTTCATAAAGAGAGAGGCTCTGCTCCAGAAAATGCTCGGCCGCCGGATAATCGCCCTGAGCCGTCGCCAAGGCGCCGAGAAAATGCGACACCCTGGCCCGTTCTTTTGCGTGCTCGGCGCCGGCCAGGCGCAGAACGGTTTCCAGCCGGGCACGGCCCTCGGTCAGGTGTTCCCGCATGTCCCAGAATCGAAACAGAGCCACGCAGAGACGCAACCCCCAGTCCAGATCCGGCGTCTGAAACAGCCAGTCGAGAGCGAAACGGAAGTTATCGATCTCAACATCGCATTGCGTCAGCCAGCGAGCCCGGTCCGCGGGGCTCAGTTCCGGATTTCCTTCCTCCGCCAGGACCAGACAGTAGGCCGCATGTGCCCGCCGCGCCGCCGATTCCTCGCCGCTATCGATGAGGCGTTCGAGAGCATACTCGCGAATCGTTTCCAACATCGCGAAACGCGGCTCGGCTTCGGCCCGGTCCACACGCTGAACCAGATTCTTGTCCACCAGCGATGACAGTCCTTCGAAGAGATCGATACCCAGGTCGCGACTGGTGTTGCAGACCGCTTCCGCCGCCTCCAACGTGCATCCGCCGACAAACACGGAAAGCCGGCGAAACAGTTTCCGCTCGGCCTCATTCAAGAGATCGTGACTCCAATCAATGGTCTTGCGGAGCGTTTGTTGCCGTTCCGGCAGGTCGAGCGCGCCGCCAGTCAGCAATTGCAGGCGGCTTTGCAGCCGATCCAGAATGGCGCTGGGCGACAGCACCTTGGTTCGGGCAGCCGCCAGTTCAATCGCCAGCGGCAGTCCATCCAGCCGTGAACAGATTTCCTGAACCGCGGGTGCATTTTCTGAAGTAATCGCAAAATCGGGCCAGACCGCAGCCGCGCGTTGCACAAACAACTCGATGGCGGAATTCTGCGCCAGCGGCGTTACGGGGAATTCCTGTTCGCCGTAAATACGCAGGCAGGACCGGCTGGTGACCAGGATCTTGAGAGATGGGCATGCTTCCAATGTTTCGGCCACCACGGTCGCAGCCGGGAGGACCTGTTCGAAGTTGTCCAGCAGCAGCAGGAATGGTCCCGAGTTCTGCAACTGATCGCCGATAAGTTGCGGGATGGTGCGGTTGGCGACCTGCTGGATTTCGAGCGCGTCCGCCAGAGCGGTCGCCACCAGGTCGGGATGCGTGATCGACGCCAAACTGACAAATTGAACGCCGGCCGTGAACCGGTCCGCAATCGCGGCGGCTACAGCAACCGCCAGGCGGGTTTTTCCGGCGCCTCCCGGACCCGTGAGGCTCAACAGCCGAACATCCCCTCGGAGCAGCAACTCGCTGGCTTCGGCCACTTGTTGTTCTCGTCCGATGAGCGAAGTACGCGGGATGGGCAGATCGTGGCGCTTCCTGGCAATCTTCGCCGAGGACAGCTCACGGTCATCGGCCAAGTCAAAGGAATCAGTCGCAGGGAAGTGATCCGGCTTGCGCCGGGCGTTGGATCACCTCGGCAGTGAACAGGTATCCGCGCCGAGGCACAGTCTTGAGCAACTGCTGGCTGCGATCATCCAGCGCGCGACGCAACTCGAGGGTGCACTGCACCAGCGAATCGTCGGTAACGAAGGCGTCGGGCCACACCGCCTGCATCAATTCCTGCTTGCCGATCAGTCGTCCAGGGTGTTCCACCAGGTACTTGAGGGTTTCATACACCTTGGGGCGAAGCTTGATCTCCTCTCCCGCCTTGAGCACACATCCCCTGGCGACGTCCAGCGTGAACTCGCCGAATTGATAGTTCAGGGGACTCGTCTCCAAGTGTGCTCCCGTTTCCGCAAAGCCAGGCAGCGTGTGCGTCCTGATTTTGGCTTTTCTTTGGCGTTGTTTCGTTACTTCTCGTCCTGATGCTTGTTACTTTGCACTTGCTGGGCGAGGCTCAGCACTCCGTTGCGCACGTTCCTCGAGGAGCAACCCGCGACGAGACGCTCTACAGAGCGGATTCTAGCAAAATGCGGTTGCCGCAGAAGCCGTCAGCAGACGGCAAGTGAAAGATCGAGCACCGATTCACAAAAAGGAGATAAGTCCAATGAGTACAGCGCAGATTCCCACTATTACACTGAAAGTCAGACAATTCGCGACGCAATTCCAGTATTCCATGATCGCTCTCGTTCTCATGAGCGTTTGCCCCTCGCGCGCCCTGGCGCAAGATGGCCACTCGCACACGCCGACACCGCAACAACACGAACTGACGCCGGACCAGCAGAGCAAGGCGGGCGCCCTTGTCAAAATTGTCCGGGATTCGACCGAGCGCTTCAAGGATGTGTCGGTGGCTGAGGCGGAGGGGTATGCCCTTCAATTCGGCTGCGTGAGCGGCGACGACGCGGGGGCCATGGGACTCCACTATGTGAACGGAGACCTGGTGAACAGCGGCGTCCTGGACGCCACGCGTCCCCAGATCGTGATCTACGAGCCGACGCCCGACGGAAGCCTGCGACTGATCGGCGCCGACTATCTGGTTCTCGCCGACGCGTGGAATGCGAAGCATTCGGGTCCGCCGGAGCTCATGGGACAGCTCTTTCATTTGTTCGACAGCCCCAATCGCTTCGGGCTCCCGGCGTTCTACACGCTGCATGTCTGGGCGTGGAAGGACAATCCCAACGGCGCGTTCGTGAACTGGCACCCCAACGTTTCGTGCGCAGTCATTCGCCGGCCAGAACCCTGAGTCGAGGCGATCGTCGGACCAGGAATGACAGCTCTTCGATCTGCTCGCCGGATCGAAGAGCGCGCGGCACAACAGCAAAAAGGATGAGCACCGATTCAAAAAGGAGACAGATCAAAATGAGTACAACACAGGTTCCCGCTATTGACATGAACAAACTGAACGCTTTTATCGGTCAATTCGTGACCGATCTCGGCGCCGCGGTTCATACCGGCATGGTCGTCATCGGGGAGAAGTTGGGGCTCTACAAAGCCCTCGCCGGCGAGCCCCATGAGTTCCGCACAACTTGCCGCCAAGACGAAGACCGATGAGCGCTATTTGCGCGAGTGGCTGGCTTCACAAGCTGCGGGAGGCTACATCACCTACGATGAGAAGACCGACAAGTTCAGCCTGAGTGAAGAACAGGCCTTCACGCTGGCAACGGAAGACAGTCCCGCATATCTGCCCGGAGCATTTGAACTGGCTTTGGGCTCGCTTGCGGCGGTTCCACGGATCGCGGAATCCTTCCGCACCGGCGCCGGCATGGGTTGGCATGAACATGTGGACGGCGTCTTTCATGGATGTGAAAAGTTCTTTCGTCCAGGCTATGCCGCCAATCTTGTGAGCTCATGGATTCCCGCCTTGAGCGATGTCAAAGAGAAGCTGGAGGCGGGGGCGCGAGTGGCCGACGTCGGCTGCGGGAAAGGGGCTTCCACCATATTGATGGCAAAAGCATTCCCCAACTCTCGATTCTTCGGATTCGACTACCACGACAAGTCGATTGAGGCGGCCCGCGAGTCCGCCAGGCGTAACGGTGTCGCCGACCGCGTCACCTTCGAAGTGTCAAAGGCAAAGGAGTTTCCCGGCAAAGACTACGACTTCGTGGCCGTCTTCGATTGCCTGCATGACATGGGCGACCCGATCGGGGCGGCCGCGCACGTCCGGCAGTCCCTGGCCAAGGACGGCACGTGGATGATCGTTGAGCCCTTTGCCAATGACCAGTTGAAGGACAATCTGAATCCCGTGGGGCGGGTCTACTACTCCTTTTCGACGCTGTTGTGCACGCCTTGCTCACGATCGCAGGAAGTCGGACTGTGCCTGGGTGCCCAGGCCGGCGAGACGCGCATTCGGGAGGTTGTGACCTCGGCCGGGTTCAATCGCTTCCGCCGGGCCACGGAAACACCCTTCAACATCGTCTACGAAGCTCGGCCATAATTTGAGTGGCCATGGCTGCGCGAGCGGCGGTCTTCCAGGAATGAGCGCCGCCGCTCGTGCTTTCAGTAGTCACCTTTCAGCGCCGCTTTGCCTGGGAGGGGCCACCTCCGTTGTAAACTTCTTCGATGTCCTCTTCTTTCCGTGGGAAACACATCGCCACACTCCGGGTCCAGTTCACTCTTCCCGTCTCAAAAGCCACCCGATTCCTACCTGATCGCTCACATCGACGGCGGGGCGCGGGGAAATCCTGGACCTGCGGGCTACGGCGTGCTCATCACCGACCATGCGGGACAAAAAGTCGCTGCATTAAGCGAATACCTCGGCCACCAGACCAACAACTACGCGGAGTACAACGGACTGCTGGCCGCCCTCCACTATACCCTGGAGCACCGGCTCAAGGCCTTGAAAGTCGTTGCCGACTCCGAGTTGCTGGTGAAGCAGATTCGCGGCGAGTACAAGGTCAAGAGTCCAACGCTGCTGGAGCTTTACCAGCGCGCCCGGAAGATGATCGGGCAGCTGGAATGGTTCTCGATCCAGCACGTTTTGCGAGGCGGGAACCAGGAGGCGGATCGCCTCGCGAACCTGGCAATGGACAAAGGCATGGGGCGTAGCAGCGCGCCGCCGCCCTCCCTTTCGATTTCACGAGGTCAGGAGTTCCAGGGCGTTGTGCGCGATGGCGTCATCGTCTTGGATGGGGCGAAGTTGCCGGAAGGCACGCGCGTGCAGATCCGCGTGCGCGACTAGCGGCTCCGACCTTCGACCGGCTTATTCGGCGGCGGAGGTGTGGTCGTGGACAATCTTCCAGTCATCCGAGAATTTTCGAAAAATCAGCGTGAACAGGCCGTGGGGCGTTTTGCCATCGGACAGGGTGAGATACCACTGCCCGCGCACGAAGGCCGCGTCCGAGGCGAGCGGTTCAATCTGCATCCCGGAAAATTCGAGCTTCCCCATTTCCTTGCCTGCGCTCTGGTAAGTTTTGCGGTAGCGGTCGAGAGCGCCCTGCCAGCCGGACGTGCGCTGGGCGCCGGAGAAGAACGTCAGATCCGGAGAATTCCAGTAGCCGGCCATGAAGGCTTCCAGGTCGTGGCGGTTCCAGGCCTCCTGCTGCGTCCGAAGGACTTGTTCTACGGCTGTCTTTACGTCCTGTGCGCCAGGTTTCGTCTGGCCAACAAGCGAGGGCAGGAGGGTCAAGGCGAGGAGCAGCAGTGCAAGGCGAGTGCGCATGTGGTTCTCCCGGTCGCGCACTAGTTTCGCATAACAATCTTGGGCTGTGGTGTGAACGGGAGATTCGTGGGAGCAGGACTGTTCGGCGGACAGAGACCTTCTACCGCGCACAGGGCAGGCTGCCGGTCGCTCCATGGTCGGGAGTCTCTGCGGAGGGACTACGCGGGGCTCTTCTTCGCCGCCATCGCCTTCGCTCCTGCGACTTCCCACGGGCGCTTCTTGCGGTCTGCCTGGGGCTTGTCGCGGTCCACAATACGATCGTACTGATACGCTTCGCTCACCGTCCCCAACGCCTCGTTGTACAAGCTGGGCAGTCCCAGCGCTTCTTTCAATTCTTCCGAGAACGAATGCAAGGCTTTCAGATGATCGGCGGTCGCAGGGACTTCGGTCTTTGAGGTTTTGAGGAACTGCTGGTAACCCTTGTTGACCAGCTTGGAGATCTCGGTGCCGACCAGGTAACCCGGATACGCAAAGATCTTCACGCCCTCTTTGTCCGCCTTCTGGATCGCAGCCGACACATTGTACTTCTTCAGGAAGACGCGGCCCGCCGTTCCCGGAGCTTCGAGCACGTCAAAGCCATGCTCGCGCAGATACACCAGGGCGTCTTCGTAGGTTTTTTGTTCAACGTTGCTTGCCATCTCGCGTGATCAATCCCTTCTGCGTTCTGCACCCTTAGATGCAGGTCCTACGGAAAGAGTACGTATCGAAACTTTCGCTGGATCCGTCGAAGCTCTTCTATAATCCAATTACTGTAGTAGATACCTCTTTTTGCCGATTCCGGCACCTTACTATAGTCACGACTGTTTTATCCACATGGCGCAGGTTTCAACCAACCCGGCGGGGACCGCTCAAGCATCCACTCCAGCCTCGTCCAACGGGACACGGCTGGGCCTCAGTGCGCTGGATCGTGTGGGCAACACGCCCCTGCTGCGTCTGGAACGTGTTGGCCGCGACCTTCCCGACGTCGAAATTCTGGGCAAGGCCGAGTGGTACAACCCCGGCGGATCGGTCAAAGATCGCGCCGCATCGCGCATCATCGCGGAAGCGCTGCGCGCCGGCATGCTCACGCCCGGCAAAATGCTGCTCGACTCGACCAGCGGCAACACCGGCATTGCCTATGCCATGATCGGCGCCGCGCAGCGCATTCCGGTCACGCTCTGCATGCCGGAAAACGTTTCGCCCGAGCGCAAGCGCATCTTGCAGGCCTACGGTGCCAACATCATCTACACCGATCCCGGCGAAGGCTCCGACGGCGCCATCCGCATGGCGCGCCAGCTGTACGCGCGGCATCCCGAGCTTTATTACTACGCCGACCAGTATTCCAACGACGCCAACTGGCAGGCTCACTACCATGGCACGGCCAACGAAATCTGGCAACAGACGGAAGGGCGCATCACGCACTTCGTTTCCATGCTGGGCACCAGCGGAACATTCATGGGCACGTCGCGTCGCTTGAAGGAACTGAACCCGAACGTGCGCTGCATCTCGCTACAGCCCGACTCGCCCTTCCACGGAATTGAAGGCGCGAAGCACATGGCGACGGCGATTGTCCCAAAAATTTACGACGCGAAACTCGCAGACGAAAACATTGGCATTGCGACCGAGGACGCTTATAGGATGGCCATCCAGCTGGCGCGCGAAGAAGGGCTGCTGGTGGGTATTTCGTCTGCCGCCGCAGTGGTCGGCAGCCTGAAGGTCGCGGAGAACCGGAAGAAGGGTCAGCCAGCGGTAATCGTGAGCATCCTGTGCGACTCTGGCGACAAGTATCTGAGCGAGCGCTTCTGGACCGAGACCTAAACCGCGAGAGACATTTCACCACAGAGACACAGATGCTAGCGAAAGGCAAAAGCCAATTGTCTTGAGGTTTTCTCTGTGACTCTGTGGTGAATATAGTCCTTCATGCTAAGAATCACCCCCAAGGATTACGCCGAAATCCGCCGCCACGGCGAGGAAACCTATCCCCATGAATGCTGCGGCGTCCTGCTTGGTAAGATGGATGGCAACATCCGCATCGTGACGGCGACGGCGCGCTGCCGCAATACCCGCATCGATTCACCACACAACCGCTATAACATCGACCCAAAGGACCTGATCCGCGTCGAAAAAGAAGCCCGGGAGAAAGGCGTCGACGTCGTCGGCTATTACCATTCGCACCCGGATCATCCGGCGCAATGGTCGCAAACAGACTTAGCCGAGGCAAATTGGTCTGGATACTCGTACGTCATTACCCAAGTCACAGATGCAAAGGCCGAGATCACAAACTCTTTCGAACTTGAATGGAGGGGTGAGAACGACAAGACGTTCGTAGACGAGAAGTTAGAACTTTTCTAAAACAGGCGATGTTTCCCGGATGGTCTGATACGCGGATTCCCCCGAATCTTTCCGCCCGCTATGGCATCATTTACTCATGCCTAAAATCCACATTCCAACCCCTTTACGGCAATATGCCGGGAAGCAGGCCGCGGTCGAGGTGAAAGCTGGCTCAATCGCCGACGCCCTCTCCGGCCTGGTCGCCCAGCATCCCGACCTGCGTCGCCACCTCTACACCGAGGACGGCAAGCTGCGCGCCTTCGTCAACGTTTACCTCAACGATGAGGACGTCCGCTACCTGCAGAAAGAAGCCACGGCGGTTAAAGACGGTGATACCATTTCCATAGTGCCCTCCATCGCCGGGGGACGTTAGGCACAATGCCCGCTGAGCTGAGAACCCGAATGCCCCGCCGCAGCGCCTGCTGCTGCTGTTGTCCGTGTTGTTGTCGCTAGCCGACCAGTCCGCCGTTTTCAAGTTTTGAAATTTCCACAAACGAGGTTGTGATGGCCACCACATTTGAAGTCAAACCCGAAGCCGCTGCCCTCACCAACGACGAGATCCTGCGCTACTCGCGCCACCTGATCATGCCCGAGGTCGGCATGGAAGGGCAGCAGAAGCTGAAAGCCGCGCGCGTTCTCTGTATCGGAGCCGGCGGGCTGGGATCGCCGCTGGCGCTGTATCTGGCGGCCGCCGGCGTGGGCACGCTGGGCATCGTGGATTTCGACGTGGTGGACTTCACCAACCTGCAGCGGCAGATTATTCACACCACCGCCGACGTGGGCCGCAAGAAGCTCGACTCGGCAGCCGAGAAACTGAAGGCGATCAATCCCTTCGTCAACCTGAAGAAATTCGAAACCCGGCTCTCCAGCGAGAACGCGCTCGAACTGTTCCGCGAATTCGACATCGTCGCCGACGGCACCGACAATTTTCCGACGCGCTACCTGGTGAACGACGCCTGCGTGCTGACCGGCAAGCCCAACGTCTACGGCTCGATTTTCCGCTTCGAAGGCCAGGCCAGCGTGTTCGCCACCGAAGCAGGCCCGTGCTATCGCTGCCTGTATCCGGAGCCGCCACCGCCGGGCCTGGTCCCGTCCTGCGCCGAAGGCGGCGTCCTGGGAATCTTGCCCGGACTGGTCGGCGTGATTCAGGCCACGGAAGTCATCAAGCTGATCCTTGGCGCCGGCGAGCCGCTGATCGGCCGGCTGCTGCTCATCGACGCGCTGGGCATGAAGTTCCGCGAACTGAAATTGCGGAAGAATCCCGATTGCCCCGCCTGCGGCACGCATCCCACGATTACCAAGCTCATCGACTACAATGAATTTTGCGGAATCCGCGGGGAGGAGAAACCAGTGGAGACGGGCATTCCCGAGATGCAGGTCGAAGAACTAAAGCGCCGCCTGGACGCGGGCGAGAATCTTTTCGTGCTCGATGTGCGCGAGCCCCACGAATACCAGATCTGCAACATCGGCGGCCACCTGATCCCGCTGGGCGACCTGCCCAAGCGTGTCAACGAACTGGATTCGAGCCGCGAAATCGTGGCGCACTGCCGCTCCGGCGTGCGCAGCGCGAAGGCCGTCGGCTTCCTGCAGCAGGCCGGGTTCAAGAAGGTGCACAACCTGGCGGGCGGTATTCTGGCGTGGGCCGACCGGGTGGACCCAAAGATGCCAAAGTACTGATCGAAAAATCCATTCACCTATTCGGGGGAGCGAGCACATCGCTCCTCTTGTTCTTTGTGCAGAGGTTCAAAGTCGCTGGACCTATGAGGCTTTGCTGTCTCGAAAGAATTGGGGAGCCGGTTGGCTCCCCTGATTTATGCAATCGGCACGGCCTGTTATCTGGACGCATCGGCCTTGGCAGCTTCTTCTCCAACCGCGAAGGCGAATTTCTTTCCGCTCAGCCGAACTTCGCTCAACGACTTGGTGCCGTCGCCGTTATTCTTTACGACGGCCGCATCGTTTTGCGATGGGCTCTCAAGGTTCACCATGTGAGCGGGAACTTTGGCGACCACTTTCTTTCCCTGCGTGATACTCAACTCCACGCTCGGGCCGTTGCCATCCCACTGCACCTTGTAGTCGCCCGGTGCCAGCCTGGTTCCGTTTACGGTAAGCGGTTCCTGCACGCTGAGAGTTCCCTTGTTAGCCGCGAATGCGCTGGTTGCCAGCAGCAAGGCCAGCCCCAGAAATAAACTCTTCGAAGTCTTCATACGGAAATCCCTTCTCTCTCCCGAAGCAGGTCGGGAATTTGGTTCTGGGCGGCCTGGGCGCAAGCCAGCCGCGGGGCACTTGCGTTTTCCCGCTGTTGGCCTACAATGCTGCCGTCGGGGTTCAAGACAAAAGGGCCAAGCCGCAAGACCTTGTGCTCTTGCTCCGGGGATTGTTCTCACCTGGCCGCCAAACCGAGTTGAGACAGTCCCCTGAACCCCGTAACTTTTCGTAGATGGCGAACGTGACCGGCATCGGTCCCGGTTCTCACCCCGTTCCCAACCATCTTGATCAGATACGTCTGATCCCAATCAAAAGTTCCGTTCCAGTTTCAATCGGGATCACAACTTTGGACGACCGGGCAGGGGCGGGGTTAGCAATTGAATCGCTCGGGGCGAGCACAGCTCCGCGGTGTTTCTGTCTAGATTATTGCGTGACTATCAATTGCGGGGATGCGCCTACATTTCAGCACAGAGTCGCAGCGGCATGGAAAACATCGCAACGCAAATTCCTTATGGTTGTCTATGTGTCTCTGTAGTTAATTCGTGAGCTAAGCTTGAGGTTCTACAGCACCACTTACGCGATCTTCAGCACGACCTTGCCGAAATTCCTGCGCTCGAGCAGCAACCGGTACCCTTGCGAAGCCTGCTCAACGGCGAGAGCGTGTCCCACGACCGGATGCAGCCTGCCTTCCGCGATCCATGCGGAGAGCTGTTTCCACGCCTGGTTCATCAACTCACGCTTGCCCGATAGGTACGTGAGCCACAGTCCTTGCACGCTCGCGGCCTTCGCATAGAGGGCGCGCAAATCGAGCTGCGGTTGTTTTCCGGTTGCGGTTCCGTACTGCACGACTTTTCCGAAGTCGCTCAGGCAGCGGATACTCTTTGCGGTGTGCTCTCCACCCAGCATTTCAAAAACCGCGCCCACGCCTTCTCCCTTGGTCAGATCTTTTATAGCTTCTTCGTAATCCCGTTCCTTGTAGTTAATTCCGTGTTGCAGTCCGAGTTCTTTCACTCGCGCCAGCTTGTCTTCCGACGACGAAGTGCCATACATCTCGGCACCGAGAATCTTGCCGATCTGGACGGCCGCGGTCCCTACGCCACCCGCGACGGCATGGATCAGGACCCGCCTGCCGCGATTTGATTCCGTCAGAAATCCCGCTTCCCAATACGCGAAGTACGCTGTGAAGTAGTTCACGGGAAATGCGGCCGCCTGCTCCATGTTCCAGCCGTCGGGCACGGTCCACAGCAGCTCCGGCACCACGGCAGCTTTCTCGGCGAAGGCTGCCCATTGCGTGTACCCCATAACGCGGCGTCCGGTGGCCTCCTCGACGCCTGCGAACTCGCGTCCTGCGACCAGCGGGGGCTTGGGGGTTCCGGGGTATCCGCCTTGCGAGGTCATGATGTCGGCGAAGTTCAACCCTCCCGCCTGAACTCGGACCAAGACCTGCCCCGGACCCGCCACCGGCTCGGCCACGTCGCGGAGTTCGAGTACTTCGGGGCCACCTAAACGCGTGATGACAACGGCCTTCATGCCTAAAAGTGTATCAGGCCATAACTCACCAGCAGGGGCGGAGCGACGAGCGCACTCGCGGTGGAACGGTCGCCAGGGATGGCTTCTGGGACTGTCTCGGCTTTTAGGCGAGGTATATACTGGGTCGGTTACGATAGCGGTTTTCCCGACCCGGCAGCAATGACGGTCGGGCAGCGGAGCGCCGTTTCATCCCTCATTCATAGCTCCGCTTTAAAGATCGTTGGCCCCACATGATCTGAGGAGCCAACGCGGGACGCGCCTTACTCACGAAAGCTTTCGCGAGTGCGTCTTCCCGGGGAGGTCCATACTCGTGGACTTGGTCTTGGTACGTGTCTTATTTGTTCTTATTGTTGCGATTGCTTGTTACTTCATTCAGCCTTTCGGTCGGAGCGCCAACTTTGATGCTGTCCTGGGCGTGCTGATCGGCCTCGGCGTCATCCTGTTCGAATGGCGATTGCGCCTGGTCAGCCTGAAGCGGTTGATCGGGGCCGCCATCGGCAGCATCCTGGGCATCGTCGGTGCCTACCTCTTCGCACTCGTGGTCCGCACCAGCGTTCCGGAAGGCCACACGCAGAGCTTCCTGCAGATCCTGGTCATGCTGCTCATGGCGTACGTGGGATTGATCGTGGGCGCGAACAAGGGAGATCTGCTGAACCTGGCGGCGCTGGGTGGCATCTTCGGCGGCGAGAAGCAGTCGAAGAAGAGCTACAAGATTCTGGATACCAGCGTCATCATCGACGGCCGCATCGCCGACATTGCCGAGACCGGCTTCCTCGACGGCGTCATCGTGATTCCGCAATTTGTGCTGCGCGAACTGCAGCTGGTGGCAGACTCGGCCGACTCGCTCAAGCGCAATCGGGGACGGCGCGGTCTCGATATTCTCCAGCGCCTGCAGAAAGTCGCGTCGCTCAACATCCAGATCGTCGAAGATGACTTCCCCAGCGTCCGCGAAGTCGATCTGAAGCTGATCGAACTGGCCAAGCTGTATGAAGGCAAGATCATCACCAACGATTTCAACCTGAACAAGGTGGCCCAGCTGCAGGGCGTGGCCGTGCTCAACATCAACGAGCTGGCCAATTCGCTCAAGCCGATCGTGCTGCCGGGCGAAACCATGCGGGTGTTCATCCTGAAAGAGGGGAAAGAATACAACCAGGGCGTCGCGTATCTGGATGACGGCACCATGGTGGTCGTCGACAACGCGCGCAAGATGATCGGCAAGACCATCGACATTTCGGTGACCTCGGTGCTGCAGACGACGGCCGGCAAGATGATCTTCGGCAAATGGGACGAGCGCGCCGCCGCGGCCCGCCAGGAAGCGCCTGCGCGCCCGGTCAACCTGGTTTCGTCGCCGGCCCCTCCAGTGCCAAACGGGGTCGATGTGAAGAAACCCCAGGCAATAATGGTCGACCGCCCGGTGGAATAAGCCCGCCGGCAGCTTCTCGAAGCCTTGAACGGAGTCGCAAGCAAGACCGCTGGTGGAAGAACGGGCGTCTCGCCCGTGCAGGCGGGCGAAGACGCCCGCCTCTCCGCCGACTTCATCCCGACACCGAGTCTAGGCCCTTCCGATTTGGTCATGCACATTCAAAATTCTCACCCTCGAGGAACTCATGCGTAGCCTGAAGACCATTCTCGTCGCGTTCGTGCTAGCTGCCACCAGCCTCACGACTGCCCAAACGACCGCTCCCGCCTCCCCCGGCAATGTGCGCTTCAGCGCGGACATGCTCGATAAAAACATCGACCCGTGCACCGATTTCTACGCGTTCGCCTGCAGCAAGTGGCAGGCGCAAAACCCCATCCCGAGCGACCGTCCTGCCTGGGGCCGCTTCAACGAACTGCAGGATCGCGGCGAGATTCTGGTGCGCACGATCCTGGAGAAGTACTCGGCCGATGATCCCAAGCGCAGCCCGATCGAGCAAAAGATTGGTGATTACTATTCTTCCTGCATGGATGAGGCTGCCATCGAGAAGGCCGGAAGCAAGCCGCTGGCAAGCGCTCTGGACCAGATCGCCGCTCTGAAGTCGAAGAACGAGTTGGCTAAGGAGGCGGTCCTCCTGCACCGTGAAGGTGTGGGCGCATTTTTCGAATCCGGATCCCAGCCGGATTTTAAGGATGCGCAGCAAGTCATCTTTGGCGCCGAACAGGGCGGCCTCGGCTTGCCCGACCGCGATTATTACCTCAAGGACGACGAGAAGTCGGTCGAAATCCGCAAGCAGTACCTCGCCCACGTGCAGAAGATGTTCGCGCTGCTCGGGGATCGCTCCGAGAACGCGGCCGCCGAGGCCCAGGTCGTAATGGATATTGAAACCGGACTGGCCAAGGGGTCGCTCGACCGCACCAGCCAGCGCGAGCCCGAGAAGATTTATCACAAGATGTCCGCCAAGGAACTGGCGGCGCTGAACCCGTCGTTCGGATGGCAGGTATATTTTGCGGACATCGGGGCGCCTCCGGTGCAGTCGCTGAACGTGGCCGAGCCCGATTTCTTCAAGCAGTTCGACTCGGTTTTGAAATCGACGTCGCTCGACGACTGGAAGACCTATCTGCGCTGGCACGTCGTGCATGCCAATGCGCCCACGCTGTCGTCCGCCTTCGTGAACGAGAATTTCAATTTCTTCTCGAACATCTTGCAGGGCACCAAGGAACTGAGCCCGCGCTGGAAGCGCTGTGTGCGCGCAACCACGGGCGCGTTAGGCGAGGCCGTGGGCCAGAAGTACGTCGAGGAAACATTTGGCCCGGAGGGCAAGGCCCGAACCCTCAAGATGGTGAATGCACTCGAGACCGCACTCGGCCAGGACATCCAGACTCTCCCCTGGATGAGCGACGACACCAAGAAGGAAGCCGAGAAGAAGCTGAAGGCCATCACCAACCGGATCGCTTATCCGGACAAGTGGCGGGACTACTCCCGCCTGAAGGTCGTGCGCGGCGACGCGCTGGGGAATTCGCTGCGCGGTAAGACCTTCGCGGTGCAGCACGATCTCGATAAGGTGGGCAAGCCGCTGGACAAGAGTGACTGGCCCTATCCGCCTACCACCGTGAATGCCAGCTACAATCCGCAGCAGAACAACATCACGTTCCCGGCTGGCATTCTGCAGCCGCCTTTTTTCGACAACCAGGCGGATGACGCCATGAACTTCGGCGCCATCGGCGCCGCCATCGGGCATGAACTGACTCATGGTTTCGACGACGAAGGCGCGAAGTTCGACCTCAACGGCAATCTGCAGAACTGGTGGACCGATAAAGACAAAGAAGAATTCGAAAAGCGTACCGGCTGCATCAAGGATCAGTACAGCGACTACAACGCGCTGCCGGACGTGAAGCTGAACGGTAAACTGACCCTGGGGGAGAATACGGCCGACAATGGAGGCTTGCGTATCGCCTACATGGCGCTGCTCAACACGCTGGCAGGCAAGGAGCCAGATCCCATCGACGGTCTGACCGCGAAGCAGAGGTTCTTCCTGGGCTTTGCCAACGTCTGGTGCCAGAACCGCACCGACCAGATTGCGCGCTACCTGGCCAATATTGATCCGCACTCTCCGGGCAAGTGGCGAGTGAATGGAACGGTTTCGAATATGCCAGAGTTCAAAGATGCGTACCACTGCAAGTCCGACGCCGCCATGGTGCGCCAGAATGCTTGTCGGGTGTGGTAAGTGCGGCTGGGCTTCGCTCGCGTAGGCACAGACGCCCTCGCCTGTGCGGCGTGGCCTTCTTGGCCGCGGCTTGTTCTTGAGTTTCGCATCAGGGCATCGCTTTAGCGATGCCGTATGCAGTTGAGTTTCATCGCCCCTTTAGGGAGGATTGTTGCGCTAGACAGTCGGAACCGCCGTCGACGCCGCCTGCTCATGCGCGTGGTAGCTCGAACGCACCAGCGGCCCTGACTCGACGTGCCGGAAGCCGAAGCGGAGGGCTTCATCCTTCATGAACTGGAACTCCGCGGGGGTGTAGAAGCGCGCCATAGGCAAGTGATCCTTGGAGGGCCGCAGGTACTGCCCGATTGTCAGAATGTCCACGCCCCGCTCGCCCAGATCGCGAAATACGTCAATCAGTTCTTCCATCGACTCGCCCAGTCCCACCATCACGCCGCTCTTCGTCACCATTCCGGGAGCGAATTTCTTGGCGTTCTCGAGCAGATCCAGTGTCCGCTGGTAACGCGCTCCCGAGCGGACCACGCGATACAGCCGAGGCACGCTCTCCGTGTTGTGGTTCAAAACGTCCGGCCGCGCCTCCAGTACGATGCGCAGCGGCTCTTCCAGCCCCTGGAAATCCGGGATCAACACTTCGATCCGGCAGTCGGGCGTGAGCTGCGCGGATCTGGCGAATCGTCTCCGCAAAAATCTTCGCCCCGCCCACATTGTCGTCGTCGCGATTCACGCTCGTAACGACGGCATGTTTCAGCCCGAGCGTGGCAACCGCTTCCGCGACGCGCCGCGGTTCGTCCCAGTCGATCGCCTCCGGCTTGCCCTTGGGAACCGCGCAGAACCCGCAACGCCGCGTGCAGATGTCCCCCAGCAGCATAAAGGTCGCGGTGCGGTGGTTCCAGCACTCGCCGATGTTGGGGCACTGCGCCGACTCGCACACCGTGTGCAGGCCAAGGCTGCGAGCTAACTTCTTCAGATTGTGGAAGTTGTCGCCGACCGGAGCTTTGGCGCGTAGCCATTCCGGCTTGGGTTGCCGGACCGGCGGTCCAAGTTCAATCTGCACCAGTTGAGAAATGCCTGCCATGTCGCTCAATCGATTTTACATGGGCCAGGCCGATTTCGTCGAAAGCGGCCCCCGCCTCAGCGCTTGGGTGGCACGCACACCGAGTCAAACCATCGGCTGATAAATACCTGGGCATGCCCTTCGCCACAGAAATGCCGGGCAGTGGGGGTACTGGCCGCCTCCAAATTCCATTTGAGCACGGCGAGCTTCAGATCTCCACACTCAATCACGAACCAGTGAATCGGATTTGAAGTCACGATTCCGCAGATCTCACACTTGAACTCTTTCACGGTTGACATAGGGATCGAGCGATCTCCGATGAACTTGGCTGCCACTCCAACATCTCAAAATTGTGGCTTGCAGGGCAAATCGCACGGGTGCGCGTACCGGTGGGTAAACCTTTTGGTTACCTCGCCCCCAGCGGGTTTCTGGTATCCTCGCACAAACCAACGGCTGTTCGATATGAGCTTGGGGATCGAACAGTACCCATGAACGCTCAAAAGAAAGATCCTGCCCACGAAGAACTGTTGTCGGTGTTGCAGACGGCCAAGAACCGCTTGGAATACGTGACGCAAAATGACTGGATGCTGATTGTCGACCGCGCCAAGCGGACCGTTTTCAAGAAGGATGACGTTCTAATCCATGCCGGCAAGCAGAACAAGACGGTGTACTTGCTGGTGAAGGGAATCGCAAAGGTAGAAGGGGCCGCCAAGACTCTTATCGCGCAGCTCGCGCCAGGTGAGGTCTGCGGCGAAATGGCGTTCCTCGAAAACGCCATGGCCAGCGCCAGCGTGACGGCTGCCGGCGAGTTGGAAGTTTGTGCACTTGAGTGGTCCGCGCTGCTCGATTTGTTTGAGCTATATCCCCATCTCGGATCCCGTTTTTACCGCTCCCTGGCGGTGAACCTGTCGCGGCGTTTGCGGGACGTGATTAGCGCCAAGCCGGCTCAGAAGATCTCCGGTTGATCCGCAATCGCGAATGGGTCAACATTCGATGGAAGACGCTGCCGGTTCTTCTCGTACGCCTGCCCGCGCGAGCTGAAAAACAGTTCTTAGCAGTTACGGGCTGCTGAGTATTTGGCACCAGCACTCGGCCTGTGATCTTGGGGATACCGACGTGCCAGCCGAGATGGGAAAGATCGAGCGGCCTGATGGACCCGGAAACCACGATGAAGGTGACCTCATTCGCCCTGGCAAGGAGAATCGCGACGTTGCTGATTGCGTTATTCCCAAAGCGATCCGGAGGTCGTTCACACGCACGACTTGCAGGTTGCTCCAGACTCCGGAGAGCACGAAGGCGATGAGCACCGCATAATTCGGCTCAGGGAGGCATCATGTTCTTTCATCGCCCAATCCGGGAAATTTGGCGTGCAGCGCGACCTCGTCCTAGCCGACTTCGACCAGGCCGTAGGTGTTCTGCCAGCGCGTGCGCATATGGCGGACCGCGCGCTCGATTTCCTGCTGCGAAACCTCCGTGTTCGGGCCGTCCATAACCGCAGCGGCCTCGCGCTTGGCGGCCTCCAGAATCTGTCGGTCGCGGATCAGGTTGGCGACCAGGAAGCTGGGCAGGCCGGCCTGGCGGGTGCCAAAGAACTCTCCCGGACCCCGCAGTTCAAGGTCGAGCTCGGCAATCTGAAAGCCATCGTTGGTGCGCACCATGGCATCCAGGCGCCGCTCGCCTTCTTCCGACACCTTGCCGCCGGTCATCAAAATACAAAACGACTTGGATGCGCCGCGCCCGATACGCCCGCGTAACTGGTGGAGCTGCGACAATCCAAAACGCTCGGCGTGCTCGACTACCATCACGGTGGCGTCAGGCACGTCCACCCCAACCTCGATAACCGTCGTGGCCACCAGGACATTCAGTTCGCCCGACTGGAACCGGCGCATCACCTGCTCTTTGAGATCGTTGTCGAGCCGCCCGTGCAGAAGGCCAACCTTCAAGTCCGCAAATACGCGGTTGCTCAGTTCCTTGTACATCTTGAGGGCGGCCTTGAGTTCCCGCTCCTCGTTTTCCTCGATGACCGGATACACGACGTACGCCTGATGCCCCGCCGCTACCTGCTTGCGCACGAAGTCCCACACTTCGCTGGAGCGTTCATCGGACACGCGGCGGGTAACGATGGGAGTGCGGCCGGGCGGCAGCTCATCGAGCACGCTGAGATCCAGGTCGCCGTACAAGGTGAGGGCCAGCGTTCTGGGGATCGGAGTGGCGGTCATGACCAGGACGTCGGGCTCGGGAGGCAGTGTCGGATCTTTTTCGGAACCCCCGTCGGTGCCCGCGTTCTTATTGCCGGCTTCGCCTATCCGCTGCGTCGGGGCAGCGCGCGCCGCTTCTGGAGCAACCGGGGCTTCCTCAGCCGTTTTTCGCATCAACTTCAGCCGCTGCATCACGCCGAAGCGATGCTGTTCATCGACAATCACCAGCCCGATCTTGGCGAACTCGACGGTCTCTTCCAACAGCGCGTGGGTGCCAATGATCAGGTGAGCATTCCCCTGGGAGATGTGGCGGCGGATCTCGCGCTTTCGGTCCGGCTCCAGCGAGCCCGTCAGCAGAACGATCCGATAGCCCACGCTCTCCAGAATCCGTCGTGCCGAAAAGTAGTGTTGTTGCGCCAGTATTTCCGTCGGCGCCATCAAGGCGACCTGGTATCCGTTTTCGATTGCAATAATCGCAGCTTCGAAGGCAACGATGGTTTTGCCGGAACCTACATCTCCCTGCAGCAGTCGGCGCATGGGGTAGGGCTTCTCCATGTCGGAAGCGATTTCCTTCAGCACACGTTTCTGGGCGCCGGTCGGATGAAAGGGCAGAATCTTCTTGATCGCCTCCCGCACCCGGTCATCGAGGCGGAAGGGAATACCAGTTTGCGCCTTCATCTGCCGGCGCTTGAACTCGAGTCCCAGCTCAACGAAAAAGAGCTCCTCAAAGATCAGGCGCAAGTGAGCGGGGGTGCGCGCCGACTGCAAGTCCGCCAGGCTCTCCCCGGCATCGGGCCAATGCACTTTCCAGAGTGCTTCGGTCGGAGAAATCAACGCCATCCGGGAACGCACCACCGCCGGAATCGGATCGCGCTGCTCCGGCGGCATGTTTTCGAGGGCATTGCGAATAATGCGGCGAAACCACCGGGCGGTCAGGCGGCCCTGTCCCGCCGACTCGTAGATGGGAACGATGCGCCCGACCTCGAGCGAGGCCGCCAATTTCCGATGGGCGGCGTCGGTGGTCCCGTCGTCCGCCGCTTCGCCTAGGATTTCAAATTGCGGCTGCATGATCTGCAGCTCGCCGCGCCCGTCCTCCTCGACTTTGCCGTAGAGGGCGACCATCTGCCCTGGCTTGAAGCGATCGCGCAGGTAGGTTCCGTTGAACCATAAACATTTTAGGCGTGCGCGCCCCTGCCCGGCCGTCATCTGAAAGATCGGCATCCGCCGCGTGCGGAATAATCCGGACGTCCGGACTTCTGCTATCACGGTCGCCATCTCGCCTGGCCGCAGCTCCGCGATGCCCCGGGGATTCAGCCGGTCTTCATATCGAAAGGGCAGATAATGAAGGAGATCCGTGACCGTGTGAAGACCCTTGGCGGCCAGCACTTCGGCCAGGCGAGGGCCGATCCCCTTGATGTATTGAACCGGCGTCGAGAGTTCCAGCATGGGTAAGGATGCGAAGAGAATGGTAACAGGGAGCCACGGGGCGCGTGTGCTGGCGCGCGGTCCAGTCCCTCGGGCTCCCACGAGGCTGCAACGGTGTCTAAACCTTCGGTGAGCGTGAACTTCGTGCAGTCGTTCCTGGCGGTGCTGCTGGGCAACGCGGCGTACTACGTCCTCATGCCGTCCCTCCCAGTTGCGGCTCGTCACAAGCTGTTTCAACTCGATCTGGGGCTGGCCGTGGATTTCTGGTTCTGCGTCGTGGCATTCGGCTTGATCCGGACGGCGCAATGGTGGAGACACCGGAGGCAGTAGATTTGCTGGAGTTTCCTGTGAGCTGCCTTTGCAGTTGCGGTTGAAAGTCCGCAAGCGCAGCTGTGAGTTGTTCCGTAACGCGCGGCGGAAGCCCCGTCCAGCGCGGCTGGGCCCGACGTTACTTTCGGAACCTCGGTACCCCCCTCCGGAACAGCTAAAATCCTTCAGCCGAATGCAAAAGATCGCCATCCTCTACGATGCGAGCCAGGCGGTGCTGTCGACCTTTGATCTCGACGAGGTCCTCCGCCAGATCCTGGTCATCGCGCGCGATTATTTTCATCTGCAGAATGTGGCCATCCTGCTGCTGGACAAGCAAAAGCGGGAACTGTATCCGCGCAGCCAGATCGGCTGGGATGCCGGCCATGAACGCACTCGCCTGCCCTTGGACCAGGGGGTTACGGGCGCGGCGGCCCGGCAGAAGCGTCCGATTTACTCCCCGGATGTTTCCCGGGATCCGCAATATGTTTCCTCAGCGCAGAGTACCCGGTCGGAGCTTGCGATCCCCTTGATGGTGCGCGATGAGGTCGTGGGCGTGCTGGACTGCCAGAGTGAGAATGTCGATCACTTCGACAATGACAAGATCGACCTGCTGACACTTTTTTCGACGCAGGCATCCATGGCGCTGCAGAACGCCCACCTTTATTCACTTGAGCGGCAACGGGCTCGTCATCTCGAAGTGATCAACGCCATCGCCCGGGAAACCACGGCCGTGCTGGATCAGGAAGAACTCCTTATCAAGGTCTGCTCGGTCATCCAGCAGACCTTTCAGGTGGGGCACGTTTCGGTTCTTCTGCGGGACGATGATGGCCTGATGCTGCGCGCGAGCCAGGGAAAATTCACAGCGTGCGCAGCCGCCGGCGGGCGGCTCCCAGCTGCCAGCGGCCTGTGGGGACGAGCCTTGGCCTCCGGCAAGACGCTCATCGAAAATGACGTTCGTAGCAGTCCAGAGTACGTTGGCTTTTATCGAGAAACTCAATGCCGGATGTGTATTCCGCTGGTCTCCTTCGGGCAGACCCTCGGCGTGCTCATGCTCGAAAGCGAGCAGACCGGAAGCTTCCAGGACGGCGATGTGGAATCTTTGGAAGCCGTTGCGGATATTTGCGCCACCGCCATCCAGAATGCGCACTACGTGGAGCGGGTCAAGCAACTCGCCTACCTCGACGGGCTGACCGGAATCTTCAACCGCCGGTTCTTTGAGCTAAGAGTAGTTGAAGAAATCGACCGCGCCCGCCGCTTCAATACGGGCATGGCTGTCCTGATGATTGATATCGATCAGTTCAAACGCTTAAATGATGAGTTTGGGCACCTGCTGGGCGACGAAGTGCTGCGCCAGGTTTCCTCGATGTTCCACGGCCAAGTGCGCAAGATTGACGTGGTGTGCCGCTATGGCGGAGAAGAGTTCGCCATCCTGCTCTCGCAAACCAACCCGCAACATGCTTTGGCGGTCGCCGAGAAGCTAAGGCGACTGGTCGAGACCTGGCAGTTCCCGGGCGTTCCGCAATGCGTCACCATCAGCGCCGGAGTCGCCACGTTCCCTGATCATGGAACGACGCGGGACGAACTGGTGAAGTCTGCGGACGCGGGGTTATACGCGGCCAAGCAGAGCGGCCGCAACCGGGTGCTGCTGGGACCAAGTTTCTATAAAGCCGCGGCGCAAGGCTACTCAGGCTAAGCGCAACGATTCCAGTCAAGCTGTGACGAAGGCGTCTCGCCCTCTGCGGGCTGGCGAAACTCAACGGCGGCGCCTGTCATCGAGAAACGCGACGAGGCGGCCGCCGTGAGTGCTGCATTCACGTGGGGCTAGATTGGCATCCAGTCTCCGTGAAGCTCGTGCCGCAGGCGCTCGATCTGTCTTCGATTTTCCCGCAGGACATCCCGCTGCTGCTTCTGTAGTTCCTTCTGCAGCTTCTGGGTCCGCTGGCGAAGCTCTTTCTGGCGACTGCAGAGTTCGTCCTGGGCGCGCTCGGTGGCGGCCCGGGCCTCGCGCATGGCCCGCTCGATCTCCGGCTTCTGGCGCACCAGTTCTTCGACCATGGCGCGCTGTGCCCGTTCCATCTCCGGTTTGGCTTCTTCGAGAGCGCGCTTGGACTCCTGCAACGCAAACTGCATCTGGGGCTGGATCTGGGCCATCTCGTTCCGGACCTCGCCCAGGTCGATGCGGGTCTCAGCCTCGATGTCGGGCGCTTCGAAGGTCTCCTCCAGCAGGTCGCCGGAGTCTTTGCGCTCGGGCAAGGGCAGCGTCAGGTTCTGTTCGCGCCTGTCGCGGATGATGCCCACCGTGACACTGCCGGTGGTAGTGGATCGAATGGCATGACTGAAATCACTGGTGTCGCGCACGGATTGATCATTGACGCGAACAATCACATCGCCAGCTCGGAACCCGGACTTCTCTGCACGGCTGCCCTTTTCGACCGAGCGGACCAGGACGCCCTTACCGTTCTTGACGCCAAAGAAATCGCCCAGCTGCGGGGTGATGTTTTCCACCATCAAGCCGCTGCGCATGGAGGAGTGCACGACCACCACCGAGACGGGAACGTCGAAGTCCGGCATGTTGGGCATGGCCGGCATTTCAAATTTGAAATCCTTGGGCCGCGGCCCCCAGGCAACCGATTTGCGTCGGTCCGCCAGTTGCACCTTGATGGTAAGGGGCTGGCCATCGCGGCTGATGCCGAGCGTCACTACCCGGCCGGCCGGAGTTTCCCGGATCATCCGTCGCAATTGCGCGCCGCTCTCTACGTTGGTGCCATTCATGGTCAGAATGACGTCGTGTTCCTTGAGCCCGGCCTTGCCCGCGGGAGCGTCCTGGTCCACCATCGTGACCTCGACGCCGCGCTCGTCTTTCAGTTTCAGCGCCGGCACCCGTTCCGGGGTGACGTCCGTGATGTCCACGCCCATGTAAGCCCCGGTGCCTTCCTCGTCTCCTGAGAAACCCGTGTCCGAAGACGCCAGGGTGAGCGAGTAGGAACCGCCCATTCGGTCGAGCACGGGACACTCGGCCGCGTAGGCGGCCACCGTCAGCAGGGAAACAAACAGCATGAAGAGCAGGATGAATCGGCGCATGACAGTCCTCCGGCGCTTTCCAGGAGTTCTTGCTCAATTCATGATGCGTGGCGCGGGCATGAAACCGCCCGCACCGCGCAAATTCTGTTACCGGCTGGCGCGCAGGAACTTGATGTCCCCGGTCGTAGTGCGTACTTTCAGCGTAGGCCCGCCACCGTTCAGCTTGCCTTCGGCCGTGAAGCTCTTGGGCCCGGGCCAGTCACCGCCTTCGCTCGTCACCCGGATGTCGCTGAAGTCTGACTGGATCCTGTGGCCATTCGCCAGATCGATGCTGGCGCGAATGGTCAGGGCGACATCGGGCGCAATGTAAACCACGATGTCTCCCGCGGAAGTTTCGAGAACGGAGTCAGTGCGTTCTCCGGTGGAGGAGATGAACTTTGCCAGGATGCCGCCGGCTCCAGTCTCGGCCCGCGCCGACGAGACGCCGTTCAACTCAATCCGCCCCGCGCCCGTTTCTGCGCGGACCACTCCTTTGGCCCAGCCCAGGCGGATGCTGCCGCCCCCGGTTTCAATCTCGACCGGACCGGAAATGTCTCCCAGTTCGATATTGCCGCCGCCGGTGGAAACCTTGAGTTTTCCCCCGCATTGCTTGACGTCGATATTGCCGCCGCCCGCTTCGAGCGTGGCTCCCTGGGCGCCCGAAACGAGAACGATGTTCCCGCCTCCCGTGGTAGCGCTAACCGTACCTTTGGCATTGGTGATGTAGATCTTGCCGCCGCCGGTCTCCAGGTGCAGGTCGCCGCTAACGGTGCCGATCTCGATGCTGTCACCACCGGTCTGGGCCGTGACCGAACCGCCAATGTCGTCGAGGTGGATCTTGCCGCCGCCACTCTCGGCCTCCACGCGGCCGCCGATTCCGTTCACGGTCACGCCGCCACCGGAAGTCTCCAGCTTGGCCAGTTCGAGATTTCGTGGAACATTGATAACGAACTCGCCCGAGCACAGGCGATGGTGCTTACCTTGCCAGTCGCCCTCAATCAGGGCGGTGTCTGCGTGAGTCGAGGTGTTGATCTTGTAAGCTTCGAATTCACGCCGGGCCTGCTTCTCATCAGAACCGTAGGAACGAGTGCGGATAACGTAAGTAATGTTCTGTTGAGAGCCACCCTGCACGTGCACGGAGCCGAAATCAACTCGCACGCGAACGGTCTTGGCCGCGGGAAGAGAGCCGGTGACCTCCTCGGTCCAAGAGTCGCCGTCGCGATAAACCCTCGTCTGCTGGGCAGACGCGATCGAAGCCAGGAATGCCAGTGCAACCAGCACTCCGGCCAATGGTGAAAACTTCTTGACCATGGTGTTTGTGAGCCGAAACTTTTGGGGCCTAGCAGGTCCCGTTGAGTATGGGCGTCTTCTCCTTTTTTAGGAGCCAAAGCTCCGAATTATGCACTTCATACAAAATTCAGCAACTAGTCGATCTCCGGCAGTTGCGCCAGCACCGTCCGCGCTTGCGACCGAATGTATTGATTCTGGTCGGTTTCAGAAAGATGTTGCAGAGCCGCGCGCACGCTGCTGTCGGCCTTCACGGGCTGCAGCAACAGGAGCGCCTGCGTGCGCACGCCCGGATTGTTGTCCGTCATCAAGGCGTTCAGCACCGCATCCCGTACCCGCGTGTCGTCTTTCACGTACGAGCCCAGCCCCTCGATCGCTTTGAGGCGGACGCCAGGATTCGTGTCGTAGCGCAGTGAATAAATCAAAGCTTCGCGCACCCGCGTGTCATTGGGCTTCTGGGTGAGCAGGTCTACCGAATCCATGCGCACGCCTGAGCTGTAGTTGTTCCGCGCTGCGAACAGCAGGAGTTGCTGGATGCGCTGGTCGTTCAGCGATCCCTGCGTTTCTTCGGTGTGAACTGTGTCGTACTTGATGGTGACCTGGTTGGAGCCGGGGTCCTGAATCACCGAGCGAATGCCGGTGATGGAAGCTTGGTCGGGAGAGATGGCCGATGTTGTCGCATCCTGAATGCCTGCGATCGGGCCGCGATCAGTGGGCTTGACCCTGACCATGGTGGCGATCCCGCCCCCAAAACCGATGATGAAAATCACCGCCGCCAGTGCGGGAGAGAAGCGCATCTGCCGCAGCCAGCTGGCAGGGTCGATCGTGAGCCGCTGCCAGAATCCGCCCTGGGGCGCGGTCTCAAGCCGTTCCTGCAATCGCATGCGCGCCGCCGCTACCAGATTGGGCGTAGGCTCTGCGACCGGCAGCTGCGAGAGGGTCGCGTGGAAGGCGCGCGCGGACTTGAGTTCCGTGGCGCATTCCGGACATCGGCCCAGGTGTTGCTCCAGCTCGTAACGAGCGTCATCGGCCAGCTCGTTATAAACATAGAGCAGAATATTCTCTTGTACCCATTCACACTTCATAATTGCACCCCTTCGGGGTCGCTCCCTTTATAAATTCTCGCTGCGGGCGTCATCGCATATCCGCCAGCGCGCCCCGCAATTTCTGCGTGGCCCGGAAGAGCGTGTTCTTAGCTGTCTCTTCCGTGGTGTTCAAGATCTCCCCCACGGTTCGCAGTTTCAGACCGTGGTAGTGCTTCAATTCAAAAACCATGCGCTCCCGAGGGGTCAGCTTTTCCAGGGCGCAATTGATGCGCGCGCCCAATTGACGGCGCATGAGATCGCGCTCGGGGTTCGCCCCCGCCCGCGCGTCGGGCACCTGGTCGAGCAGGCTGTATTCCTCGCCCGAAGCGTCCGTACTCACTGGAGCGTCTTCCTTGCGGACTTGTCGTTTGCGCAGGTGATCGAGGCAGAGGTTGGTGACGATGCGGTAGATCCAGGTGTAGAAGGAGCACTCGAAGCGGAAGCTGCCTACATTCTTGTAGGCCTTCAGGAAGGCATCCTGGAAGATGTCCTGGGCGTCATGCTCCGAGCCGGTCAAGTGCATGGCCAGCCGCAGGACTGCCTGATCGTAGTGGCGAACGAGTTCCTCGAAGGCGGCATGATTTCCCCGTTGCGCCTCGCGGATCAACATCGTATCGTCGATGCGGTTTCCTTGCCCGGCCATGTGGCCCCGTGCGGCGGGGTCCTGGGTTCCGCTACGCTTGTCCGACCGGGCACTCTGCGAGCCCTGGCAGGAACGTTCGCCAACCGTAATTGGTACCACCCAAGCTTCGGCCGGCATGTCTGTCCGCTATCCTCAGCAAACCCTCGCTTGCAGCTATTTCGGTTTGCATAGTAATGGACGGCGCAGCATTCCAACCGTGAGCAGGGCAGGCCGGGGTTTGGCAAGATTCTTGCCTTCCATTGGTCTATGTCCAAGTAATTGACTACATTAGCCTTAGCATCGCCCCGCTAGGCAGCCAAATGCCCTTAACAGATTTCAGATATCTGCGAGATGAGAAAAATGTAAAAAATGATTAACAAAGCGCCCGCAAAAGAAAAGCCGCCCTCATTTACAGCGGACGGGGGCGGCCCAGGTCTTTCGGCCTGCCTTACTCGACCGCTTCCTTTTCGATGATGACCTTGACGTGGGCGGTCACGTCTTTGTGCAGCTTCACAGGGATGTCGAATTCGCCCACGGCCTTCAGCGGTTCGTGCAGCTGAATCTTGCGGCGGTCGATATGGAAACTCTTCTTCTCGAGCCCCTCCGCGATGTCGCTGGAAGTGACCGATCCGAACAGCTGCTCGTTCTCGCCGGAGCGACGCTGGAACGAGACCGACAGTCCTTCAAACTGCTTGGCGAGAGCCTCGGCTTCGTGTTTCTCCTTGGCGGAGCGGCGCACGGAGGCGGCCTTCATTTGTTCGACCACCGCTTTGTTTGCCGAGTTGGCCTCGATGGCGAGCTTGCGCGGCAGCAGGAAGTTGCGGCCGTAGCCCTCGGCGACCTTCACCACGTCGCCACGAGAGCCGAGTTTGGGTACGTCCTCTTTCAGGATGACTTCCATGGAATGACTCCGTTTCTAGATTCTTTGTGCGAGGGTTCGTATCAGGGCACGCCTTCTGGCGTCGCGCATCAAAACGAATCCTTGGCCGCTAGTTCGCCCGCCCTGCGAATGGCAGCAGCGCAATGTTGCGCGCCTGCTTGATCGCGCAGGACAACCGCCGCTGGTGAGGAGTGCACACTCCGGTCAGGCGGCGCGGGACGATCTTTCCGCTCTCGGCCACGAACTGCGCGAGCAGGCGAACATCCTTGTAGTTGATGCTCTCGATTTTCTCCACGCAGAACTTGCAGACCTTCTTGCGGCGGAAATACTTGCGCCCGCCCTCGCGGGGTCCTCCTGGCCCGCCGCCGGGACGCGGGCCTCGGGACGGTGGACGCTGGCTGTGACCTTCAGACGCCGGAGGCGGCTCGGCCGCGGTGGCAGTCGGTGCTTTCGTTTCTTCAGGCATGATGCTCCTTCATTTCTCGTGTTTAGCACGGGCGAGCTCGCCCGCGGCTTTCTTGATATCGCGTGCGTGGCACGAGCGTCCCCGCCCGTGGCCTTTGATTTCTTATGCGGTAGCGGGCGCGGCTTCTCCACCTTCCGGTGCCGCAGCGGGCGCCGGGGGCGTCTTCTTGCGGGCTTCGCGAATGGCTTTGATCTTGGCCAGCCGCTTCTGCTCCTCGTCAATGCGCACACTCAGAAACTTGAGGACCGGTTCGGTCACGCGCAGGCGGCGTTCCAGTTCGTGAATCAAGCCCCCGCTGCCTTCGACAGTCAGCAACACGTACACGCCGTCGTGGAACCGGCGCACGGTGTAGGCAAGACGCCGCTTACCCATGCGCTCCACGCTCTTAACAGTGCCACCGGAGGTGGACACGGCCGTATCCAAGGTCGAAATCAATTTGTCGAGATCCTCTTCCGCCATGTCCGGGCGGACGATGAACATCAGTTCATAAGTACGATTCATTCGTTTTTCTCCAAATCTGTCACTTCGCCGTGTCCGGCTCCGCGTCGTCTTCCTTCTTGCGGTTGAAGCGGTTCATCGCCGCCCCCGGACCTTCGGTCAAAATCACTTGCACTGCTTCGGCGGCGGTATCGAGTACCTCATCCACCACCTTGAGTTGCCGTTTGCTGAACGGCTTCAGAATCTTCGTCACGGGCGCGATCCCAATCCGGATGCGCAGAAACTCCTGCGTCTCCAGCACCCCGATGATCGACTCCATCCCGTTATGTCCCGCCGAACTGCCCCGTTGCCGGATGCGAATCGTGCCCAGCGGCAGGTCCAGTTCGTCGTAAATGACGATCAGGTCGGTCTCCGGCCGCAACTGGTATTCGGCTAACAGTTCCCGCACCGAGAGCCCGCTTAGGTTCATGAAAGTCTCTGGCTTGGCCAGCAGAATTTCCTGTTCCCCGATCTGTGTTCGGCCCGTCAAGGCCCGGCACTGCCGGTTCCTAACGTCTATGCCGCGCTCACTTGCCATGCGGTCGATGGTAAGGAAGCCGAGGTTGTGCGGCGTGAGCACGTACTCCGGTCCAGGATTGCCCAGCCCGACGATCAGTTTCACGCCATTTCGCTCGTAGCTCGTAGCTCGCGGCTCGTAGCTTACTTCTTCTCCTTCTTCTCGGGCTTCTCCGCCTTTTCGGGAGCAGCAGGCGCGGCGCCTTCCTCGGTCTCCTGCTTGCCCTTCTTGATGACCTCGGGCTCAGCCGGAGCACCAGCTTCAGCAGCGACCGCCTCAGGCGTCGCAACCACTTCTTCCTTCACCGTGGTCACGTGCGCGACCGGCTGGTTCTCATCGGTAAGGAACTTCAGCTTGTCGCTGTGCGGCAGATCGGCGACGCGCAGCACCTTGCCGAACACCAGCTCGCTGACGTCCACGTCGATGTGGCTCGGGATGTGCGCCGGCAAACACTCGACTTCCACCTCGCGCAGCATCTGCTCCAGGATGCCACCCTGCTGCTTCACGCCTGCCGGTTCGCCGGTCAGTTCGATGGGCACCATGACCGCCAGCTTCTTGTCCATGGCGATCCGCTTCAGGTCGATGTGCAGCAGGTTCCCCTTGATGGGTTCATACTGCCAGTCCACGATCATGGCCTTGGTTTTCGTTGCTCCGTCGAGCGCGAGATCGAAAATCGTGTTGTGACCGGTTTCCGAGTTCAGGATGCGCTTCACCTGCCGTGGGTCCACGGCTACCGGAACGGAGTCCTGCCCGGCACCATAGACGACCGCGGGAATCTTGCCACCACGCCGGACCCGCCGGGCTTCGTTCTTGGTGCCGGCGTTTCGCGGTTGCGCTTCCAGGATGTTTGTTTCCGTTACTGTTGCCATAATTGAATTCCTGCCTAACTGAATAATTTGCTGACCGAAGTTTCCTCGTGGATGGACTGGATGGCTCGGCCAATCAGTCCCGCGATGGAGAGCTTCTTGATCTTGGGCTCGCGTCCCGCGGCTTCGCTCAGTGGGATCGTGTTGGTTACCACCACTTGCGTGATGGCGGATTTCGAAATGTTTTCAATCGCCGGATCGGAAAACACCGGGTGCGAGCAGCAGGCATACACCTCGATCGCTCCATTCTCAAGCAGCGCCGAAGCTGTCTTTACCAGCGTGCCGGCTGTGTCAATCAGGTCATCAATCACAAGGCAAGTCCGCCCATTGACGTCGCCGATGACGTGCATAACCTCGGCTACGTTCATTTCGACCCTGCGTTTGTCGACGATGGCCAGCGCGGCATCCATTTTCTTTGCAAAGAAGCGCGCTCGCTCCACGCCCCCGGCGTCTGGCGACACAACCGTCAGGTTCGGCAGGTTCAGTTCCTTGAAGTAGCTGACCAGCACGGGCGACCCGAACAGGTGATCCACCGGAATATTGAAGAAACCCTGCAGTTGCGGAGCGTGCAGATCGACGACCAGCGCGCGGTCCGCGCCCGCCGTGGTCAACAGATCGGCCACCAGCTTCGAGGAGATGGGCACGCGCGGCTTGTCCTTGCGGTCCTGCCGGGCATAGCCGTAGTAGGGAATCACCGCCGTGATCCGCCTCGCCGAAGCCCGCTTGAGCGCGTCGATCATTAAGAGCAATTCCATCAGGTGCTCGTCCACAGGGCGGCACGTCGGCTGCATGACGAAAACATCCGCGCCGCGCACGTTCTCCTGGATCTGCACGTAACACTCGCCATCCCGGAAGCGCGTGACCATGGCCTGGCCGCGCGTCAGTCCCAGAAAGTGGCATACCTCGTCCGCGAGCGCCTCGTTGGCCGTCCCGCAGAAGATTTTGAATTTGTCGTCCACGCGCGGGCGCGGCTTGCTGCGCTCGCTCTTCTCTTCAGGCACCTGCTGGCCTTTTTTTTCCGCCGGCGTCGCTAAAGTTGCCATGTGGGCTCTCTCGTAGACAGTGTTAGGCTTCCGGTTTCGAGTTTGGCGAGGGAGGCGTAGCTGTCCGCCGTCCCGCGCGCCCGCAAAGTTCCTGACTACTTGCTCGACCGTACAGAACTGGCTGGGCCGCTAGGATTCGAACCTAGACAAAGTGCTCCAAAGGCACTTGACCTACCATTAGTCGACGGCCCAGTAAGAACAGTTTCGAGTTTCTGGTTTCGAGTTGCAAGCGGAACTTTTCGTTTCTTCGTGCCCCACTCGAAACTAGAAATCTGAAGCTTGAAGCCTCTTCCAATATTGCTGACGCGTCAGCGTGACCGTCGCCTGGGCCGGAATCCCTTCTCTTCGCAGCCGCGCGGCAGCCTTCTCGGCGCCTGCCCTGGTCTTGAAGAGCCCGTACAGGGCCGACCCGGAACCTGAAAGCGACGCGTATACAGCGCCCGCCTGCTCCAGCGCACACTTCACGTCTCGTAATGCGGGATATTGAGGAAAGACGACCTGTTCAAAGTCGTTTTCAATCCCGGTACGGACGAGGTCGAGAAGCAGGGTCTCGGCCCGGCCCCTGCCACCTGCAGGGACACCGGATAAACGTCCACCAGAGGTCTTCTTCCGGGAAACGTTGCTCAGCCACGCGGAAATCTTACGGCTGAACCCTTTCATTCTATCGGAGGGGTCGGGCTGCGTCAATTTGGGCGGAGTTCTGCCCGGCCGAGTTCGATCTCGACCGGCGGTGACGCCCGTCGCTCCACTCACGTAGGGGCCGACGCCCTCGTCCGTCCAGGCCGAGCCCAGTTTGGCAGGTTTTTCTGCTTGAGCCACCAAGGAATCCCAGTCGCCAAAAGCCTTTGGCGTGGAGACCCCGATCTCTGGCGTCGCGATCACACAAGGCGTGGCGGGCAAATCCGCCAAAGGATACACATCTTCGCCGCGCCCCATCCCTAGCACGGTGCCGCCGACCAGGAAGAGGGGCACGTCTGAACCGACTTGCGCGGCGATTCGCAATCGTTCGGCTGCGGGCAGCTGCTTTCTCAAAGCGAGTTCCACTCCCAGAAGCGCCGCCACCGCATTGCCCGAGGCCCCGCCCATGCCGCCTTGAACCGGGAGCCGCTTCTCGATCTCGAGGATGACACGTCCTTTCGCCTTGAGCCCCGCCATCGCGTGTTCGACGATGCGGTAGCAAGTATTCGACTCGTCCGTCGGAACCCGTCGATCGGCGCAGCGAATCTCAACTCCGGACCCGCGTGCCAACTCGACCCGAATGACATCATGCAACCCAACCGTCTGGTAGACGGTGCGCAGCTCATGGAACCCGTCAGGGCGGTTCGGACCGATACACAAGCCGAGATTGATCTTGGCAAACGAGCGGACGGTTACCGGCATGGTCAGCAGCATTTAATCACAGAGAACGTGCGTAGGCGCGCAAGGAGCTGCCATATACTGCCTGGACGTCTCAGAGTGCATGGCAGGGGGGAGAATGAACCCCTTGGAGATGAACCGTGGATGCTGATGACATCATCACCGCTGTGATTTTCGCCGCTGTGGTGGCTGTGGCGGTCAGGGGATTAGCCTGGCACAAGGTGAAGACGCTGGGGGCCCGAAGTTGGCCGACGAGTCAAGGGAAAATTGAATTCGGAACTGTTATCGAGCATCGGACGCGCTATTTCAGCTACTACGTCGCACAAATGGCCTACTCGTACGCGGTGAACGGCGAGTACTTTTCCGGCTACTACGAGAAAATATTCTTCAGCGAGAGTTCAGCCGATAAGTTCGCCGCCGAGTTGAAGGGAAGGCCTGCGTTCATCCGCCACAAATCCAGTACACCGGATGTTTCAACGCTACTCAAAGAAGACCAGCAGAGCTTGTGGCCTTTACAAAAATGAACCCTAATTACGTCGATTACGTTCGCCGCTTGTGGTAAATCGCAAACTCAAATCCGGCATTCGGCGGGAATAGCTCCGCAATCTTCCTCAGCCGCTCGGCCATCGCCGAAGGCGCCAGCAGCGGGTAATCGCGCTCCCGCAGGTCGTAGTAGTCCACATCAAGGTAGAGGGAAAGAAGATAAATCGAGATGGAGTCGGCGAACGCGGCGGCAAAATATTCGTTCTTGTATTTCTCGGTGTCGGGTCCGGGGCCGCCAGCCGCTTTCCGCGCGTCCCACGCATCCAGCGAGGTCTCGCCCCGCACATCCCCCTCGACCTGCTTCCACGCGAGGTCGGCAAAGGCCTGCGACACTCCGATTCGCTCCACCATCGCGTGTCCCACGTTGATGTAGAACTCGAATGCAACCGAAAACTTGTCGTCCATCAGCCGCGTCGAGATGAACACGCACTGCGCATCCCCAAGATTCAAGTTACGATGGCACACGGCGTTGTCACTCAAGCCCACGTCGTAACGATCCGCGATGACCGTATCGTCGCCCTGGCTGACGGTCAGCGGCACGAAGTAATAAGCCTTCCGTTCGAGCGCGGCTGCGGCACTACGAGGTACGGCCGCGACCATGCGTTCCAGGTCGGCCTCGGAGATAGTGACCTCGCCCGAAGAGGCGTAGCAGATGCCATTCGACGCCTGCGACACGGGCGTTTGACGGACTACTTCCGCCGGGGTCCGCGTGAAGGCCGACGCAGCTTGCGACATACCCAGCATTGTAGCGCACCGCCTGCGGTGCACCGTTCCAAGCCGTTCACGGCGGTGTAATCTAAAGGGTTATGCCGACTCCCGAGAGGGTACCTGAGCTCCGCTGGTACATGATCCCGGTCCGGGCCCTGTTCGTTACGCTCCTCATGACGTTGCTCTCCTTCGCGGTCAGCCTTCTCGCGGCGATTCTCGGAGCGGTGATCATCTCCCGGCTCCACGGTACGACTCCTGACCTGCGCTTTGCCTACCGCCACATCGCACTTCCGGCGGCCCTGGTGGCCGGTTTTATCGTGCTGGTCCTTTCGGCGGTGATGGAAGTTCGTCACTACCGCAGGGCAAAAGCGCTGGCTGGCATTGCCCGCGCCAGTCAGTAGGGGACCCACACCAAGCAGGTTCAGCGGCGATTGCAGCGACGGTTGAGATTGCGCGTTTGTTGCGATCAGGGTGGGTGACTCTCGACAGATTCCCCAGGGCCTTTCCCGCCGGTACAATCAAAGCGATGCGTCCTCGCATTGCTATCCCCGTGCCCCACTCCGGAGATCCCGAATATGCCGGTCGCGCCCTGCCGCAATATGAGCGAGCCGTCGAGTTGGCCGGCGGAGACCCGCTCCGCATTCCTCTGGATCAAACCGCGTCCCAAGTGAAGAAGCTGATTGAGCATTGCGACGCGGTCCTGCTGCCCGGCAGCCGCGCCGATGTGGATCCCGAAAAATATCGCGCGCCGCGCGATCCCAAAACCGCGGATGCCGACCTGCCCCGCGATACCGTCGATGAAATTCTGCTGCACGACGCCTACACTCTGCGCAAGCCCGTGCTCGGCATCTGCTACGGCCTGCAGATCCTGAACGTCTACCGCGCTGGATCCCTTGTTCAGCACATCGAATCGTCCATCAATCACGAGGCCGGGCGCAAGGTTGCCGTGGCGCATAACGTCGCGGTCGATTCCGGCTCGATGCTGGCGCAGATCGTGAAGCAAGCGAACGTCGATCCCTCCCACATGCCGGTGAACTCGAGCCATCACCAGTCGGCCGAGGCTGTGGGGAAAGGGTTACGGATCGTGGCGCGCTGTCCCGAAGATGGCATCGTGGAAGCGATCGAAAGCACTGCGCCCGAGCACTTCGTTTTGGCCGTGCAATGGCACCCGGAGCGCTCGATCGACGACGATCAGCCCTCGCGCGCGATCTTCGAAGCACTAATCAAGGCAGCGCAGCGCTAAATTGTGAATGGAGCGACGGGCGTTCCCGCCCGTCGACCGGCAAGGGCCAGGGGAAAATATCTTACGTTTGCGAGCTTCCGCTTCGCGTCTGCGAGCGTGAGAAGATACCTCCCGGAAATCGATGACGAACAGCTTGCCCCGGTGCACGTTCTCTGCCCGACGGGCGGAACGCCGTCGCTCTACTGGCTTACTTCTTCCCGGGCGCAGCCTTCTTCGGAGCGCTCGGGAGCCTTTCCAACAACACGACCACATTGGCAATCGCGGCACCGTCCGTCCCGATCCCCTCGGGTGTCTTCGCCTTGAGCCCCACACAGTCAAGCGATACGCCCAGCAACTTCGCCAAGTGCGCCCGAATTGCTCCGGCATGCGGCCCGATCTTTGGCGAGAGCATGATCAACGACGAGTCCGTGTTCCCAATCGCATATCCAGCGCCACGCACCCGTTTCAACGCTTCGTTTAGAAAAACGACCGAGTCCGCGCCCTTCCACTGCGGGTCCGAGGGCGGGAACAGGGTCCCGATATCGGGCGCGCCAATCGCACCCAGCAGTGCATCGGTAATCGCATGCAGCAGCACATCCCCGTCGGAATGCCCGCCCAGACCCTTGCTGTGCGCCAGCGTGACTCCGCCAATCCTCAGCGGAATACCGGGCTTAAACTCGTGAGAATCCCACCCAAACCCGATACGCGTCGGTTTCATTCCTCCTGCCTTCCTGCCGCGGTCTACGTGCGAAGATAGAACTCGGCGAGTTCCATGTCTCCCGGGCTCGTAATTTTGATATTCCGTGGCGATCCCATCACGACCGCCACCTGGTGACCCGACCGCTCCACCAGCGAGGCCTCATCGGTGCCCATGAACCCGTCCGCTCCTGCCTCATCGAACGCCTTCTTCATAACATGGTAGCGAAAGCCTTGCGGCGTCTGCGCCATCACCACATGCTCGCGCGGAATCGTGGCCGTGACCAGCGCGCCGTCGGAGGTACGCTCCACCTTTTTGATAGTGTCCACCGCCGGTAGCCCGGCAATGGCCGCGCCAAACTTCTCCGCCCCGCGAATCACCTCTTCAATGATTTCCGGCGTCACGAACGGACGCACCGCATCGTGCACCAGCACGACATCGTCGGGGGCGGCGGAAACCGCCGCCAGCGCGTTCGCGACCGACTGCTGGCGGTGCTCCCCGCCTTCCACCAGTTCGACCTTTTTCCGCAAGATATCCGTGGCTTCGGATTGTAACCGCTCGCGGAACCCGGGAATCTCGTCCTTCCGCAGGGCCAGAAAGATTTCCGTGACCGCCGCGCTGGCCACAAACTTGCGCAGAGTGTGAATGAGAATCGGCGTTCCGCCCAGTTCCGTGAATTGCTTGGAGGGGATCTTCGCTGTCTTCGCGCTGCTGGCCGGGGCCATGCGTGTGCCGAGTCCCGCAGCCGGAATGATGACCACAACCTTCATGGCGGGCGACAAGTATACGGTTATGCCGGAATCGAGTTCAAATCGCGCGGTCGTCGCGGAAATCGGCCATCCGGTTCAGAACACCTTCACTTTGAAAGTCAGGTACTTCTTGGGATTCTCCCGAATCGACTTGACCAGCTGTCGCGTTTCGACCAGCATCTGGTCGGCATTGTTGTAAAGCGACGGATCCTTGAACAGTTTGCCGGCGGTGCCTTCGCCCGCCTCCATCCGGTCCGTGAGCGCCGACAGCTTGCTGATGGTGTTGTCGAGTTTCTGCGCCAGCGCCTCGTCCTTGGTGAGCTTGCCGATCGCCCCCTTGCCCGCGTTGATGTCGTCGGTAAGCTTTTTCACGTTCGCAATCGTCTCATTGGCGTTGTTGTACAGTGCGGGATCTTTCAGGAATTTTCCCGCTGTGCCTTTGCCCTGCTGAAGGTCATCGACAATTGCGTTCAGCTTGTCGACCGCAGCCATTGCCTTGTTGTAGGCCTCATCGTTCGAGACCAGTTTCCCCAGGCTGCCCTGCCCGTTGCGGATCTGGTCCACGATTCCCTTGAATTCGTTGACCGTGTCCGCAAAGCGGTTGTACAGCTGGGGATCGTAGATCAGCTTTCCGATCGAACCTTGCCCGCTCTCCACGAACGCCAGGATCCGGTCGGTACGCTTCAAAAGAGAGTCCAGGTTCTGTAGCGTGCCTTGGCTGGCGCGCACCACATCCTGAATGTCAGGCGTCTCGCGGGTGGGCAGGGTGTCGCCGTCGCTGACCATGGGAAGTTTGGCATGGGAACTGTCGATGTCGATGTAGGTTTCGCCCAGAACCCCGGCCGTGCTCAATGACGTAACCGAGTCCTTTCGAAGGAGCGCACGGTACTTGCTGGTCACCTTCATCGTGATTTCCACCGGCGTAAGCGGCTTGTCACCCACCACCCGAACACCGGTAACATTGCCCACATCCACGCCCTGCAAGCGCACGGGCGCGCCATTCCGCAGTCCGCCTGCATTGTCGAAATAGGATTTGAGGTTGATTTTGGGAGTGAACAGCCCAGTCGTTCCGCTCATCAGGAAGATGAGCACGCCCAGCGTGATGCTGGCGAACAGCACAGTGAGCCCCACTCGCAGTTGTGACCACTTCAGCTGCTTCTGGCTAGGCACGCGTCCCTCGCCCGGACGGAATCGGCGCCCGGCCCCAGCATCCAACCAATGCCATCAGCACCTCTCCACGAACGGCAGGTGGAATTCCGCTGATCATAGCAGACCGAACGGGTGACTTCACGTCACACGCGAGAGGGTGCCAGCGTCGGAAACAGGCCCAATGCGAGCGCGTAGGCGGCCGCCCCGCAGGCCAGCGTGAAGTTCAATCCGAAGTGGATGGCAATGACCATGGCCAGCACCGAGCCCAGCACGCTGGCGGCCGCATTCATGGCCCACGCCCACTCCACCGCGTTATCGTCGGTGTTTGCCGGTTCGCCAAGCTCGGAGGCAGGCAACTCGACTCCCGTTGTGTTCGCCATTGCACGCAGCCCGGTGGGGAATGGCATCCCCATCGCGAATCCCGGGGGAACCAAGACCAGGGCACTCACTCCTAGCTTGGCCGCAAAAGGCAAGCCAATGAGCGACGATCAGCAAGCCCGTAAGACCCCAGGTATAAAGACCGATCGCTAAGATAAGCGAGGACCAGAGGAATCCAGCCACGCGCCGTCTCCGAGAGACACCGCCGCGAGAGCAGGCTGCCGCCACCGCTGGCGAGCAAGAGCAGGAAGATCACTACGGTTAACGCGTACGTAGGATGTCCCAGGAACAGCACAAACCGCTGGATGAATGCGATCTCCACCAGGATGTAGCCCAGGCCCACCGCCACGAAGTAAAGCAAGGGTAGGGCGCGTTGCCGGCGCCCACCCCGCAGCGCCATGGGCACAACCAAAAACGTGAAGACGGCGACCAGCGAAATCGCAAACACGATCCCAAGCACGACCACGCCCAGGTTCACCTTCCAATCAATCCCGCGCTGCAGCCCGCCGTCATGCAGGATCTGGTCGGTCTTCAGAGTGAAAAAGAAGAACGGCGCATTGTCATCCACGGGCGCGACGTTATAGGGGTAATCCCTTGCAAAGGCTCGCGGGTTGTTGCGGGCAATGAGCGCAGAAAAAGGGTTCTGGCCGGGCACCGACGGCGTGTAGAGCGCCACCAGATCCTCGTTCTCTTCCAGGTGCCTCCGGACAGCCTCCTCTTCGACTGGCGTGAAGGGCGATTTCTTGGCCAGCACCACCACCGGAATGCCGTCTTCGTCGAGATCGCCTTCTGAAACCACGATGAAATGTCTGGCCGGGTTCTCGACCCCCAGCTGGTGCAGCGCTTCCGTGGCCACGGAAACCACGCGCAAGGCCTCGCGAGGTTGCCGGAATTCCCAGCGCGTGACCGCAACCATTCCATCCGGCTTCAAGTGTTCGAAGTATTCGCGAAAGGCGTCGACCGTATAGAGACTGTTCTCGCTCAGCGCGAAGGCTCCCGCCGCGGTCGAGGCCCAGGTATCGACCAGCGTCATCTGTACCACGTCGAAGTTCTGCTGCGCGTTCCGCACGAACGACCGCCCGTCCGTCACGTGCAGGTGCACCTCCGGCCGCTCGTACAAATGATAGGAATAGTCGGCATAAATACCCCGCATTATGGAGTTCGCGATGATGGGATTGATCTCGATTCCCGTAACACTGGGACTGCCGTTCGCGATCGCACGCAAAACGTCGACTCCGCCGCCCGGTCCGATGATGGCGAACTCACCGTGGGGCCGCAGCACATTTGCCAACGCGGGTGGCGACGCCATGAGATTCTTCTGCCACTCCGTCCCCTGCCAGGCGTGCGGATCCACGTTCATGATGTAGGTGGAAGCATCCGCATCGATCACGATTGCCTTGCCGCTATCCCCCTGGCGATCCACCTCCACGCGAGAGATCGCGTTCCAGCGCGCGAATTCCACCCACGCCTTGTCGCGAAACATGCCCTTTGCATAGATGACGTCGATGACCCGGCCCGAATGGTTCACCCCAATCAGCACCACCAGTGCCCCCGCAATCGCCCCCGCGATCTTTCGCATCGCGGGCGAAGCCGCCCACACCGCTCCGGCCAGCGCCATCACCATGCCCGCAAACAGAATTGCATTTGGGCCGCCCACCCAGTTCAGCAGCGGGACCACCAAAAGACATGCCAGCGCACCGCCGAGAAGGTCCGCTCCATAGAGGCGAGTGATGGTGCGGGTCTCACGCGCGAAGACCACGGAAAATAAAAGTCCGGTCAGCAAGAAGGGAACGGCTGCGGATAGATACAGCACCGTAAGTCTCAGCAGATTCGATCCCGAGAGCTCCAGCGACACCGGCACGTGCAGAACAATCGCGAGCACAAGCGGAATCAGGATCGCGTTGAGACAGCAAAGCCCTGCGGCCAGCGGTCGAGTTTCAATCCGGCTCAGCCCCTCCTTGCCCAGGTAGGCAAACACGCCTCCGGCGCCCAGCCCAAGCAGCGCAATTGAGATCGCCAGGAATGCGAAGTGGTAGAACAGCACCACGGAAAACAGCCGGGTGAGCGCCAACTCCAATAAAAGGGCGGCAAAGCTACTGAATCCGATGCCCAGCAGCAAGGTTCGTGGGCGGGTCGCAAGCGGGGCCGAGGACGCCGGAGATGAAGAGACTGTGCTTGCCATGGATTCGGCGTCAGTCTAGCAGAGCGAAGGTGATCAGCTTTCCAGAATGACCTGCGCCATGGCCTGCTCCGCCGTGTGGGTCAGCGAAAGCGCGATGTTGGTCGCACCCAGCTTAGCGGCAAACTCCGCAGCCTTGCCGTGCAGCACCAGGGTTGGCCGGCCGCCCGGCTTGCGGGTGACTTCAATATCCCGCCAGCGCACTCCACGGCTCCAGCCGGTCCCGATCGCCTTCATGCCCGCTTCCTTGGCCGCAAACCGCGCCGCGTAGCGTTCAATCCGATTGGCTTTGGATTCGCAGTATTGCATCTCACCCTCGGTGAAGATGCGCTTCAGGAACCGTTCGCCATGGCGCTCGATGGCTGCCCGAATGCGCGCAACCTCGGCGATGTCGATGCCGGTACCGACGATCATGCTGGAAAGTTAGCACAAGCGGCGGGCTGGGCATGTCTCAAACGGCTGAACCGCTTTCGACTCGTCCCGTCCGGGATGCTTCAGAGTAGCCCGCCACTTCAGTGGCGGCACGTGAACGAGACAGGGAGCTCGCCCCGCAGCGACGACTGAAAGTGTGCACGGCGCTTCAGCGACTGGATTCGCCAACGCTCATGCGAAAAGTGTGTCGCCGGTGTAGAGGATCTGGTTATTTACGAGGCGTGCCTCAACCGTCAGGCGGTGCGGACGAACTGGGCCTTCGCCATCGATATGCAATACAGTATGCCCATGAGCCGCCAGCCAATCGGACACCAGCATCCGGTGACAGTGAAACCACACCCGCTCCGCACACATATAAGCGGTGCGTGACTGTTCGGCCGTCCGCACCAGTTCTGTTATTGCCTCCTCGAACTCCGGGGTGAGCATGTAGTCCGCGTAATTGCGGAAGCTTGCGCTCCGCAAAGCCCGGTTCGGCGAACTATCGCGAATCTTCTTGCGATACCCGCCCAGGGCCTTCATCCAGATGTAACGAATGCCTGAGCCCGGGAGCGCGGTCTCCAGCGATTCGCGATTGAAGTGCGGCAACCGCCGCGACACCGGGAACGAGCGGATGTCGACCAGCGTTTCGATCGCATGCGCGTTTAGCGCAGACAGCAATTCCTCACGCGTACGCGTCGAATGTCCGATGCTGTAGAGAGTTGCCACAACCAGAGAGCTTTTATTGATAATGACCGCGAAATAGCCTGCGATTACCGCGCATCCGCCTGACCGTCCGCGATGGCTCGCAGCGCCGACACCACTGCCCGATCCTGTTCCACAAAGACGGTGCGGAAGTCGACAAGGACGCGGCCATCCTGTACCCGTGCGACCACCGGCAATTCCCCCTCACGCAACCGGGCCAACAAATCATCGGCATTCAGTCCCTTTAACGCAACCGCCAGCAGGCGCGTAGGCAGTGTGGACGATGGCGCCGCTCCGCCGCCGATGACCGACTCACCATCGATCACTGCCGCTTCGATTCTGGGCGAGGACCGCAACCACCGCGCGGCCTCCTCTGCTCGCACCCCTACCGCTTCCTTTGAGAGTCGCATCATGCGCACGGTGGGAATCGCATCGTGCTCCCCCTTCACGTAAGCCAGCAATGTGGCTTCCAGGGCAGCGTAGGTGAGCTTATCGACGCGCAACGCGCGAAACAGCGAATTCGAGCGCATGCGGCCGATGAGGTCGGCTCGTCCCGTCAGCATGCCGGCCTGCGGACCGCCCAGCAACTTGTCGCCGCTGTACGTAACCACATCGACTCCTGCGCGCAGGCTCTCCACCACCCCGGCTTCCCCGCTGATCCCGACCGAGCGCAAGTCAAAGAGAGCACCGCTCCCCAGATCCTCCACCAGTGCAATGTTGCGGGTCCGCGCCAGTCTGGCCAGTTCCTCGAGCGCAGGCTGCTCCGTGAAGCCGGTAATCTGAAAATTCGAGCGGTGCACGCGCAGCAGCAGGCGCGTCCTGTCATTGATGGCCTGCTCGTAGTCGCGGATGCGGGTGCGATTTGTTGTCCCGACTTCCCGCAAAATTCCGTTGGACTGCAGCATCACATCGGGAATGCGGAATGATCCGCCAATCTCGACCAGTTCCCCCCGCGACACCACCACCTCGCCGCCGGCCGCCAGCGTGTTCAGTGCCAGCCATACCGCCGCTGCGTTGTTGTTGACAACCATGGTCGAGGTGTTCCGGTCGGCGCCGGCTGCCTCTCCAGCACCGCCCTGAAATAGTTGCTGGAATAATCGATCCACGTGCGCATCCCGTTTTCCGCGCTCGCCGGACTGCAGGTCAAACTCCAGGTTCGAGTACCCAATCACGGTCTTCTCAATGTTCTCCACCGCATTACGCGCGAGCGGCGCCCGCCCGAGATTTGTATGCAGGATGACCCCAGTGGCATTGATCACCGGCCGGAGCGAATATCCGACGGAGGTGCGCAATTCCCGATCAAGCGCCTCGGCCAGGCCAGCCAGCGCCAAGTCCACACCTTGAGGGCCGAGGTGCCCCGCGTTGATCTCCGCTCGCGCGCGTTCCAGAACCGTGCGCGCGGCCGCCGTGACCGCAGGCCGGCCCTCACGCGCAATCAGGTGCGCCAGTTGTGGGCCGCGCATGATTTCGTCGATCGAGGGCAGTCTACGGTAGAGTTCCGCCTTGGAAATCGCGTTCACCCGCGCACGATTATCCCACGGTCGCGCACGTACGTGCGCAGGCCAGCGCCCAGGCCTAGAGGGTATGCAGATAAACCAGCAAATCCTGGACCTGCTGCTGATCGAGCGTCTGCCCGTACGCGGGCATCTTGCTGCGGCCCAGGCGAATGATCTCTCCCACCCGGTCATCGTTGGCCGGCAAGCCGCTCACAGACAGGTATTCTTTCTTGAAGATGCCCTTCAGCCCCGGGCCTTTCTTGCCCCTCGAAGAATATGGTTCGTGGCACTGATCGCAGTACCTGTCGTAGACGCGCCGGCCGGCGGCTTGTTGTGCATTCAGGCCCAGTTCCGCATCAGACTTCCGTCGTTCTACGTCGCAGCCAACCAGTAATAACAAGGCCACGGCTCCGATAAAGCACAACGTTCGAAGGCGTGACCACGATCGGTCCCAGCGCTGCAGCAGATCCATGTCTTCCTCGAGTTTGCGCGTCCGTCACTCGGCGGGCTGCCCACAGATCCCTCCGGACGTACAATAATAGAGCAAAGCCATGGCAATTGCGGTCAAGCGTATTTACGAAGAGCCCTCCCGTGCGGACGGGACGCGCGTGCTGGTCGATCGGCTCTGGCCTCGCGGTCTCAGTAAGAAAGAGGCTGCGCTTGATGCCTGGTTGAAGAAACTTGCCCCTTCGAACGAACTGCGCATCTGGGCGCACGCCCACCCCGAAGCCTGGCACATGTTCCGCAAACGCTACCTCAAAGAACTCGCCCAGCCACCCGCAAATGAGGAACTGCAGGAACTGTACCGGCTCGCCGGGCAACGCAAGCGCCTCACGCTGCTCTATGCTTTCAAGAACGAAGAGCACAACAACGCAGTGGTCCTGAAGGAACTGCTTGACGGCATGAAAAAACCACCCACCGGTACGGGACCCGCCGCCGCGAGCGCTGTTCGCCTCCGCAAGGCGGCCCGCCGCCCGGCCTGAACGATGAGCTAAGAGCGGCCAGATGCCAGCGACGAAGCTCCCAGCCTGAGACCTGAGCCCGATCTACTTGCGAGGACCTGTATCGTCGACGATATTCACGACGATGTCGTCGATCGCGTCGGTGACTTTCTTCGCGGGAACATTGAAATTATTGCTGAGGATGGCGAAGGCAATCTGCTGGCCGTGGGTGGTGGTGGCGTAGCCAGCAAGGGTCTTGACGCCGCCCAGCGAGCCCGTTTTTCCGTAGACTCGCCCCTGGGCAATCGTGCCCTTGAGCCGCTCCGCGAGCGAGCCGTCGACGCCCGCCACCGGAAGCGTGTCGCGAAAGCCGGCTCCCCAGGGCTGCTCGGATGCATATTCGAGCAGCGTCACTACGGCATGAGGCGTCACCAGATTCTGCCGCGACAGCCCGGAGCCGTCGTAGAACACATATTGATCACTGGGCACGCCTGCCTTGGTCAGGAAGCCTCGCAACACTTCGAGTCCGCTGTCGATGGTGGCCGCGTTGCCCCTCTCATGGCCCAGCAGCCGGAGAAGGATCTCGGCATGGAGGTTCTGGCTCACCTTGTTGATTACGCGAATGTCTTCGAGCAGCGGCTTGGATTCAAAAGTTGCCAGCACCAGGCTCTGGTTCGGCTGCCCGAAGCGCGCCGAGTCGCCCTCGCCGCCTCGCGCCTCAGCCGTAGCCGTCACGCTGAAGGTCGAGAGTCCCGCCAATTCGGTGTGATGGGTGCGTTCCCGGCCATACACGGTGATGCCTCTTTTTTCCAGCAGGCTGCGGAATAGCTCGGCCGCAAAAGCCGCAGGATCCTCGATGGCAAGCGCCTCGTTGGCGCCCTTGTCGTCGATGGGCATCTCGCCCCACAGCGTCAGCGCCGTCGAGCCGGGCTCGCGATTAAAGTAGATACGCCGCGCCGTCCCTGCGGGCGTGGTCATGATGCGGTTATCGATGCGGTAGTAATCGGCGAACGGCACGATCGTGACGAACGCTCGCTCACCTGCGCGATCCGCCGGCAGGATGTTCACGAACACTACGTTGTCATTGATGGTGAGCGCGGAAACCGGCGCCCCATCGCCCCACACCAGGTCATCCTGGCTCCAGCCCTCCCCGTAGCGTTCGAACGCGAAGTAGGAATCGTCCGCCACCAGGTCGCCGTCTACATACTTCACGCCCTTTTGCACCAGGCTGTCAGCCAGATCCTCGAGAACCTTGATGGGATGGTCGTTACGCTGGGTGCGCAGATCGTAGGGCAGTTCCCGCCCGGAAAGATTGGGGTCGCCGCGCCCGATCAGCAGAAGATCGCCACTCAGCCGGCCATGCTTATCCAGCGCCCCGTTGGTTTCAACGGAAGTCTTGAACCTGTAATCGGCGCCGATCAGCGCCAGCGAAGCCGCGGTCGTGAACAGCTTGGTGTTCGACGCCGGAGTGAAAAGCTTATCGGCGTTCTGGGAATACAGGACCTTGCCGGTGGTCAGTGAGGTGACCTCAATTCCCCAGAAACCCCGCGCCAGATCAGGTTCGGCGAGAATCGCGGCGATGCGCGCGGGGAGCGGCTTCTTCTTGGCGGCTTCGCTGGACGAAGCCAGCAGCAGGCACAGAGTCGCGGCGATGAGAAACCGGGAACGAAACCGATGCATGAACGTCTCTAGCCGATTTTAGCACTGAAAACGGGGCTCACGCGCGAGCCCACCGGGTGCGCCAGGTGTGGATACGAAGACGCAATTTAGACGCTGCGCTGCTGATATGTGGCCGGCGCGCGCACCTGATTTAGAATCGCTTCCAATGCGTTCCGTCTTTGAATGGAATATTGGCTCACGCGCTCTGCCGCTCGGAAAGCGCACTCTGATTATGGGGATCGTGAACGTTACGCCTGACTCTTTCTCCGACGGCGGCCAGTTCCTCGATCACGAGAAAGCAGTTGCTCACGCGCTGAGACTTCTCGAGCAAGGCGCGGACATCATTGATGTGGGCGGCGAATCCACGCGTCCGGGCGCAAAAACGGGCGCGTCTGGGGCCGCGAAGAAAAACGACGCGACCCGGACGGTTACCGAAAAACAGGAACTCGAACGCGTTATTCCCGTCATTGAGCAACTCAAGCAGAAACGCCCCGGCGCGGTGGTATCCATAGATACCTGCAAGGCGAACGTGGCCCGCGCCGCCGTCGAAGCCGGAGCCGAGATCGTCAACGATGTTAGCGCGTTCCGCTGGGATCTGAAAATGGCGAAGACCGTGGCCGAATTGAAGTGCGGCGCTGTCCTGATGCACATGCGCGGACGGCCGGAAGAGTGGCGCTCGCAACCACCCGTCGCCGACATTGTGGTCCTGGTTAAGCGGGAACTGCGCGACTGGGCTGACTCCGCTGTCCTGGCGGGCGTGAAGCGCGAACGAATCGTGCTCGACCCCGGTTTTGGCTTCGGCAAGAATTTCGAGGAAAACTATCCCCTGCTGCGCCGCTTCGACGAGTTCCACCAACTCCGCTACCCGCTGCTCGCCGGCGTTTCCCGCAAGTCTTTCCTGGGCAGAATGCTGGCGCGCAACGGCCACGATGTTTCGGTGGACGATCGTTTGTACGGCACGCTGGCCACCGAGACGGCCGCCATCCTCAAGGGAGCCCACGTCATTCGCACGCACGATGTCCGCGCCTGTGTCGATGCAGCGCGGGTCGCGGACGTCGTGGCCTGACGCTCTCTGCAATTTCCGGTGGAACACGCATCATTTCGCGCCCCGGTCGCATCTGTTGCTGCAGCCGTGCAAGTCAATTTTTCGTGATGCGAAAAAAATGGACGCGCTTTTTGAGCTAGTTGAGAATCCGAGGGTCACTGTACGCCGCGCGGGCCCTCCGGATCCGCATGGCTCGTGCGTCGTCTACTGGATGCAGCGCGCGCAGCGTGGAGTCGACAACCCTGCGCTCGACTTGGCCGTCGAAGCTGCCAACGCACTCGCCAAGCCAGTGGTGGTCTTCTTCGCGCCGCGCCCGTTCCCTCCCGCCAATCTCCGGCACTATGCATTTCTCGCGCAGGGCATTCCCGACGTCGCCGAGTCCGTCGAAAAGCGCGGCATTGGATTCGTCTTGCGCCGCTTTCCCGAGCACAGCCTCCTGAAGTTCTGCGACGAAGTGAAAGCCGCGCTGGTCGTCGGTGACGAGAATCCCATCCGCCAGGCCGAGGCGCTGGCGAAAAACGGTTGCCGAAGGGGCTGAAAGTGCCGCTCTGGACCGTCGATGCCGATGTCATCGTTCCCTCCCGGCTTCTCGAGAAGGAACAATACGCGGCGTCCATCATCCGCCCCAGGCTGCAGGCCAAGCTGGAGCATTTTCTGGTCGCGCCCGCGAACCCGAACGCAAACGTTCGTTGGACCAAGCCCCGCAACCTGCAGCTCGCTTCGCGCCGACGTCGACCTCACGGAAGGCTGGGACCTCGATCGCTCTGTGCAGCCCGTGTCAGAGTGGCAAGGCGGCACCCGCGAAGCCGCTTCGGCTGCTGCAAGACTTCGTGCGGCACAAGCTTTCCCGCTACAGCCGCGATCGCAATCATCCTGAACTGGAAGGGACCGCCCGCCTATCGCCCTACCTGCACTTCGGGCACATCGGTCCGATCACGATCGCGCTCGCCGTCCAGAAGGGCGATGCATCCCAGGCCGACAAAGACGCCTTTCTCAACCAGGTCATTACCTGGCGCGAACTGTCCGTGAACCTGGTGCACTTCAACCCGATCTACGACAGCTTCGCATGCGGCGAACCGTGGGCCCATCGCACGCTCGCCCAACATGCCCGCGATCCGCGGCCGGTCCTCTACACCGAAGCGCAACTGGAAAGCGCCGGCACGCACGACCCGCTGTGGAATGCCGCGCAAATGCAGATGGTCAACACCGGATGGATGCATAACTACCTGCGCATGTACTGGGGAAAAAAGATTCTCGAGTGGACTCCCTCAGCCGCGCTTGCCCACCAGATCGCCGTACGCTTGAACGACAAGTACGAACTCGACGGCCGCGATCCGAACGGCTACGCCGGCATTGCCTGGGCGATCGTCGGAAAATTCGACCGTCCCTGGTTCGAGCGGCCCATCTTTGGCCAAATCCGTTACATGTCGGGCGCGAGCACAGGAAAGAAATTCGACCGCCGCAGATACATTGCGCAAAACTTGCAACCCACCATGTTCACGGATGCGCCGCGCTAGAAAGCTTTTTCTGAGTCGAGCAGGATCGTAACCGGTCCATCATTCACCAGTTCCACTTCCATCATTTCCTGGAACCGTCCGGTTGCACAGCGCAGTCCGGCCGCCCGGATCCGGTTCACGAAGTGCTCGTAGAGGCCGCGCGCTGTCTGCGGCGGAGCCGCCTCATCAAAGGACGGCCGCTTTCCCTTGCGCACGTCGCCATACAGCGTGAACTGCGATACCACTAACACGGCCCCGCCGATGTCGGCGACCGAGCGGTTCATCTTGCCCGCGTCGTCCTCGAATATCCGCAAGCCCACGGCCTTCTCCGCTAGATATTCGGCGCCGGACTCCCGGTCGTGCTGCCCAACCCCCAGCAGTATCAGCAGCCCGGGACCGATTTCGCCGGTAATCTCGCCCGCCACGGTGACCTTGGCCCGGCTGACTCTTTGAATTACGGCTCGCATGTACAAAAGTGTCTAGGTTTGTTTCGTTGCTGGCAAGCCCGACAATTGCCAGCACATTGACCCCGACGAAACGCGCGCCTACAATCGCACGTCATTCCAGTTCCTGACAAGGAGCAGAAATGTGTCGTAATACGACAATATTGGCGACGGCGCTTTTCATGGCCGCTTTCGCCTTCCGGGCATCGCGGGCGGTGGGCCAGCAGGTTCCCGCTCCCGTGCACAACGATGTCGTCATCAAGAACGCCATCGTCATGACCGTCACCCACGGCAACATCAAAAACGGCCAGCGTCTATGTAAAGGACGGCAAGATTGCCGCGGTGGGTGAGTCCGTGAACGCCCCGGCCTCGGCCACCGTGATCGACGCCGCGGGAAAATACCTCACTCCGGGCATCGTCGATTCCCACTCGCACATCGCGCTCGATGACGACGTCAACGAAGCCACCAGTCCGGTCACGCCGCAGATGATGATGAAGGACGCCTTCGACTATCAGGACAAGGCGATCTACCGCGCGCTCGCCGGCGGCGTGACCACGTCGCTGCTGCTGCACGGATCGGCCAACATGATCGGCGGACAGGCCATCGTCATCAAGCACAAGTACGGCGCCGGCCGCGACGCCATGCTGTTTCCCAACGCCCCCCGCTCCATCAAGTTTGCCAGCGGCGAGAATCCCAAGCGCGTCTACGGCGGCCGCGATCAACTCCCCTCCACCCGCATGGGCAATTTCGCGGTGCAGCGCGAGGCCCTCGTCCAGGCGCAGGACTACATGCGCGAGTGGGATGACTACAACGAGAAGGTGAAGACGCGGCGACAAAGATGCCTCCGCTCCCAAGCACGACCTGAAGCTCGAAGCGCTCGCCGACGTCCTGCGCGGCAAGCTGATGGTGCAGATTCACTGCTATCGCGCCGACGAATTCGCTGACCGAAATCGCCATGGCCAAGGAATTCGGCTACAACATTCGCGCCTTCCATCACGCGCTCGAAGCCTACAAAGTCGCCGACCAGCTGGCCGCCAACAACATCGGCATCGCCACCTTCGCCGACTGGTGGGGCTACAAGCAGGAGGCCTGGGACGCGATCCCCTGGAACGCCGTCATGGCCATGCGCAAAGGCGTGCGCGTCGCCATCAAGAGCGATTCCGACGACTTCACGCGCCGCCTGAACCAGGAAGCCGCCAAGACCATGCGCTACGGCGGCGCCACCGAAGAAGAGGCCCTGAAGATGATCACGCTGAATGCCGCCTGGATCGTTGGCGTTGACGACGGTCGGCTCGATCGACGTGGGCAAAGACGCCGACCTGGTGATCTGGGACGGCTACCCGCTTTCCAGCTACGGCGTCCCCGAAAAAGTCCTGATCGACGGCGACGTGTACTTCGACCGTGCCCTGCCGGGTTACGGCACGACGCACTACAAGGAGGGCGAATGAGAAAACAGTTCTCGGTTCCCGGTTCCCAGTTCTCAGTTGCGTGCGGAAAAATGCGCTGCCGGGGCTGTCATCCTCGCTCTTGGCCCGTTCTTGGCTGTGTCATCTTTCGCGCAGCAGCAACCGATCGTCCTCAAAGGCGGCAAGTTGCTCACCATCACGCACGGCGTAATCGACAACGGCGTCCTGGTGATGCAAGGCGGCAAGATCACTGCGCTGGGAGCGGCCTCCTCGGTCAAATTCCCCAGAAATGCCAAAGTCATCGACGTCACCGGCATGACTGTCTACCCGGGCCTCATCGACTCGGAAACCTCGCTCGGCCTCACCGAAATTTCCGCCGAGAGCAGCACCAACGATCTCGTCGAACTCAGCGACGAGATCATGCCGCACATGCACGTTTACGATGCCTTCCACGCGGAGTCGGCGCTCATTCCCGTGGCTCGCCTGAACGGCATCACCAACGCCATTGTCGCCCCCGACAGCGCGGACACGCTCCCCGGGCAGGATTCGTTCATCCAACTGGCGGGCGCCTCCGCGACCGAAATGCTGCTGATCCGCGACATCGCCATGCCGCTCAACTTCACCGGCGACCAGCGCCGCAACAAGGCCTGGTTCGAAAAGCGCAAATTCCCCGACACCCGCATGGGCCTGGCCGCCCAACTGCGCCAGGCGTTTCTCGACGCGCAGGACTACCAGCAAAAGTCGGCGGACTACGAACGAAAGAAGGCCGACGCCGCCCGCGACAAGAAGCCCGAGCCCTCGGCCCCCAAGCGCGATCTGAAACTCGAAGCACTCTTGCCTTATCTCGACGGCAAGAAGACCATCGTGCTCGCGGCCGAAAGCCCCAGCGACCTGGAGACGGCCGTCAGTCTGGCGCAAGAGTTCAACCTGAAATTCGTCCTCAACCACATCAGCCACTCGCGCGCCGTTCTCGACTACGTCGCCAGCCTCAAGATGCCCGTCATCGTCGGCCCGATCTACGAAACTCCCAAAGAAGACGAGCGCTATGACGCGGTCTACAGCCTGCCCGCGCAACTCTACAAGCGCGGCGTCAAGATCGCCTTCGCTTCCTTCGACGCGCATAACTTCCGCAACCTGCCCGACCAGGCGGGATTCGCCACCGCTTTCGGCCTGCCGCCCGACGAAGCGCTCAAGGCCATTACCATGAACGCCGCCGAAATCTGGGGCGTAGCCGACGAACTAGGCTCGCTCGACGTGGGCAAAACCGCGAACGTGGTGGTCGCAAACGGCGATCCGCTGGATGTGAAGACCGACGTAAAGCAGGTCTTCATTGGCGGACAGGAGATTCCGATGACCAGCCGCCAAACCCGCTTGCGAGATGAATACTCGACCAAGTAACTATCCTCAGCGTGCCTGAGACAGAGCACGATATGCCAGCGCATCTTCGTTCCAGCCGCCAAGCGGCGGAGCTGTTGACAGTCCCGTAGGTACGCTCCAAGCCGAGCGGTTCAAGGGCGAACACGACACCCGCGTTGACCCATTTCCCCGCCAGCGATTAGGATGCTGAAGGCATCCCAGCATCGACGGTGAAGCCGCGCGCTCGGGTCGCGACCGGAAACCGCCCGCGTTCCCTTTACACACATTCACGAGGCCATTAGACTAAGCGTTCCCAATCAAGACTTTGCGGTCGGAGGAATTCGTATGGCAGCAGGCGAGAAGCTGAAAGAAATCACCGAGAAGGTTAAGCAGATTATCTCGGAGCAACTGGGCGTTGACGAAGCGGAAGTCACCCCGACTGCTTCGTTCGTGGACGATCTGGGCGCCGATTCGCTCGACACCGTGGAATTGGTCATGGCCCTGGAAGAGAACTTCGACATCGAAATTCCCGACGACGCCGCCGAGAAAATCCGCACCGTGCAGGACGCCATCGACTACATCGACAAGCATGCCAAGGTCAGCAAGTAGAAACTTGAAACGGAGCCATGCCCCAGGGGCGCGGCTGATGAGGAGAACTAATGGCAGCCGTTGACGAAAAAGTAAAGCAGATCATCGTCGAGCAGCTCGGCGTGGATGAGGGCGAAGTCACCCCCAGCGCGTCATTCGTGGATGACCTGGGCGCCGACTCGCTCGACACCGTCGAACTGGTCATGGCCTTCGAAGAGGCCTTCGACATCGAGATTCCCGACGAAGATGCGGAGAAGATCCGCACCGTGCAGGACGCCATCGACTACATCGGCAAGCACGCGAAAGGCGGGAAGTAGTTTGGACAACGGCGGGTCGTCGTTACCGGCATCGGCCTGATCTGCGGTGTCGGCAACACCACGGACGAAGTCTGGAAGAACCTGCTGGCCGGCAAGAGCGGCGTCGGCCGGATCACGCCAGTTCGACGCTTCCAGTCATCGCCTGCCAGATCGCCGCCGAAGTCAAGAACTTCGATCCGCTGCAATTTCATCGAGAAAAAAGAAGTCAAGAAGATGGGCCGCTTCATCCACTTCGCCCTGGCCGCGTCGGATGAAGCGATGAAGATGTCGCGGCCTGAAGGTCACGCCGGAAATCGCCGAGCGCGTCGGCGTCCACATCGGCTCCGGTATCGGCGGATTCGACGTCATCGAGCGCGAGCACACGCGCTCTGCTCGAAGGCGGCCCGCGCAAGATTTCGCCCTTCTTCATTCCCGCGGCCATCGTCAACCTGGCGGCCGGGCACGTCTCCATGCGCTTCGGCGCCAAGGGCCCGAACGAAGCCACCGCGACCGCCTGCACCACCAGCGCGCACTCCATCGGCGATTCCTTCCGCATCATTCAGCGCGGCGATGCCGACGTGATGATCGCCGGCGGCGCCGAAGCCGCCATCACTCCGATGGGTGTCGGCGGATTCGCGGCCATGCGCGCGCTCTCCACCCGCAACGACGATCCGGCGCGCGCCAGCCGTCCCTGGGACAAGGACCGCGACGGCTTCGTCATGGGCGAAGGCGCCGGCATCCTGATCCTGGAAGAGCTGGAGTTCGCGCAGCGCCGCGGCGCGCCGATCCTGGCCGAAATCGTCGGCTACGGCATGAGCGGCGACGCCTACCACATGACCCAGCCCGCGCCCGAGCACGAAGGCGGCTATCGCGTGATGAGCAACGCGCTCCGCGACGCCAAGACTCGAGCCCGAGCGATGTCGGCTACGTCAACGCCCACGGCACCTCGACGCCGATCGGCGACACGCTCGAAGCGCATGCCATCCGCAATCTCTTCGGCGAGCGCAAGGTGCCCGTCAGTTCCACCAAGTCGATGACCGGACACCTGCTGGGCGGCGCCGGCGGCCTCGAAGCGGGCGTCACCGTCCTGGCCCTGCGCGATCAGATTCTGCCCCCACCATCAACCTCGAAAATCAGGATCCGGAAACCGAGGACATGGACTTCGTCCCCAACCACGCGCGCAAAGCCAGTCTCGACTACGCGCTGTCGAATTCCTTCGGCTTCGGCGGCACCAACGGCGCGCTGGTGTTCAAGCGCTGGTCATAGTCAAAACACCGCTCGCCCTGAGCGAAGCCGCAGGGTCCTCGCCGTCCGCTTCAGAAGCTCATCCAATCCGTATCACCACAGAGACACGGACACAAAAAGAATTCACAACTCATATTCGTCGTGGGGAACACGAGGAGGCTCGGCCGCCATCGACCCCAGCCGCGCCGCGGCGAAATTCATGAGCCCAGCGCCTGAGCGCTGGGTAAATTGAAGCAAGCAGCTCGAGTCCCGGAGGGACCGCACCATCCGGCGCCCAGCCTGCATCCCCACAAATGCAAGACCCGAAAGTAACCCTTCAGTCCACCTGCGTAATGACACCTTTGTACCTGCAAAACCCCCGAAGAACCTTTGCCAAAGCCGTTCTCACAGGCCAGAATAGGCCTGGAACGAGAATCGACCTACCGCGCTATGGATAATGCCTTCGGTACTGCTCTGGCCCCCATCCCACAGACTAAAAAGGCTGCCGCCCGCATCGCCTTGGTGGACCTGAAAGACGGAACTCGCACGATCCTGAGCGAGTGTTTCAAGCAGTTTGGCATCGAATCCGTCGGTCATGGCTGCCAACGCCGCCGAGCGCCTGCAAAAGGAGAAATTCGAGGCCTGCGTCGTGAAACTCGGTCCCGGCGCGCAGGCGGTGATGGAAGCCGTCCGCACCTCCCGCTCAAACAGTCGTTTGGTGCTCTACGGGCTGGGTGGCAGCGCGCAGGAGGCCATGCGCTACTCGAAGTACGGGATCAACGCGATTTTCCAGGAACCTGTGGAGCGTTCCGCCGCGCTGAAGCTGGTGCGCGCCACCAACATGCTCGTACTGCATGAGTTCCGCCGTTACGTCCGAATCCCCGTTATGACGGAAGTCGTCCACTTCAGGGAGCCAAAAAATTCACGGCCACCAGTCTCGAGGTCAGCTCTGGCGGAATGTCGATCAAGAGCGCGGAAGAGGTCACGGCCGGACAGGCGGTGGAGGTGTCCTTCGCCCTGCTCACGCTCCCACGCCTCTGGATTCGCGGCAATATCACGTGGAGAAAGCCGAAACATTCTTTCGGAGTGCGCTTCGATATCGGCCGACGAACGCCGCCGCAAGCTGAAGGAATGGATTGACGCCTACCTCGAAGGCTGAGCTGGCTAAAGCCAGCACGCATTTGGAACCTTCCCTGCCGCATCGATTCACCACGCCCGCGGTCGAAGAACGTGCTCCTCCTTCGTTCCCATTACAATAGCCGCGTGAGTGCCAGCCCACCGCCCACGGCTACACCTGAAAAGCCTGCCACTGACCGTCCTCCCTTCACGCGCTGGCAGGACCTGCTCCTCACTCTCATCTCCTGGGCTACCACCATTGCCGTGCGATTCATCGGTCCCACCATGAAGTTCGCAGTCTCCTGTGAGGAAAATTCCCCGCTCAGCCTCGAGCAGCGGCCGTTCGTCTACTCCTTCTGGCACCAGTGCACCTTCGCCGCGACTTACCTCTGGCGCGACCTCGACATCCGCGTGATGAGCAGCACCAGCTTTGATGGAGAATTCACCGCCCGCATGATTCGCCGCTTCGGCTTCGTTCCCATCCGCGGCTCGAGTAGCCGCGGCGCGGTTCGCGGCCTGCTCGGCATGCGCAAGGAAATCGAAGCCGGCTATACCGTCGCCTTCACCATCGACGGCCCTCGCGGCCCGCGCTTCATCACCAAGCCCGGCCCGGTGCTGCTGGCACGCTCTTCGAAAGTGCCCATGGCCGTGTTCCACATCGCTATCGACCGGGCGTGGACGCTCAATACCTGGGATCGCCTGCTGGTCCCCAAGCCATTCTCCCGCGCTCTCATGCGCGTCGGCAGTCTGATCCCCGTCCCCGCAAACATTGGCTCGGCAGATCTCGAACACTACAACGCGTTATTGCAATCGTCTCTCGATCGCGTGAAGGCCTTCGCGGAAGCCAATGTAGAGCGCGTAGGCAGCGAAGAGTTCCCGTTTTTCGAACGGCACAGGAACGGCGGGACCTTTCCAATACCGGGGATCGGTGAAACCAGCCCGCAGAGCGCGCCTGCCCGCGTTGACTTCCCTCCGCGTCCCAAGTAAATTTCAGGAACACATTTTTTCCGCTCTTTCAAAATTTGGTTCGCGCATTTTCGTCCGCACGGACGAAAATTGGGAAGCGGGTGCAAATCCCGCGCTGCCGCGCAACTGTAAGCGAGGAAATTCGCTGCCGGCCACTGGGGGAGTCCCTGGGAAGGCCGCTAGCGGGAGTCGAACGCAATTCTCGCGTTCTTACTCGCGAAGCCAGGAGACCGGTGCGAACCGCCACCCCTAACAATCCCTTTCGCGTGTCAAGGAGGATTGCATGCGCGTGTTCCGTGCGGTTGTCTGGCTCATTCTTCTGTCGGCCTCGGTCTTTGCTGCCGACCTTAAAATCAGAGTTCTCGATCCACATTCCAACCCGGTACCGGGCGCACAGGTCTCGGTATTCCCCGCCCAGGACTCAGCGCCGATAGGCGTGCTCACCACTTCCAGCGAAGGCACCGTTTCGCTGAACGGGCTAACCGACGGGCGTTATCGGCTGCAGGTGCTGGCGCCTGGCTTCGCGCCGCGAACTGGCGCAGTTTCCGTGCCCCAGCCTTCCCCACTCACTGTGAATTTGGCCGTCGCCGGTGCATCGGAAATCGTCGTAGTCACCGCGACCCGCACCCCCGTGCCCGAACGGGAATCCGGAGCCAGCGTTTCCACCCTCGAACGCGGCCAGTTGCAGGTCATGCAGTCGGTCGCCGCATCCGATGCCATCCGTTTCCTTCCCGGCGCTGTCGTCAACACGGTCGGCCAGCGCGGCGGTCAGTCCTCACTCTTCGTTCGCGGCGGCGATTCCCGCTACAACAAAGTCATCGTCGACGGCGTCCCCGTCAACGATCCCGGCGGAATCTTCGATTTCGGCACCGTGCCCCTCGGGGGCGCTGATCGCCTGGAATTCCTGCGCGGCGCGCAGAGCACGCTTTATGGCTCCGATGCCATGACCAGCGTGGTGCAGATCTTCACTCACACTGGTTCCAGCGAGAGTCCCGAACTCCGCTTCGGCGCCGACGGCGGCAACCTCTCGACCGCCCACGGATTCCTGTCGCTTGCCGGAGCCCGCGATCGTTTCGACTACAACCTCTTCGGCGATCAATTCAACACCCAAGGCTCGGGCCTCAACGATAACTACTCAAACTCGCTGCAAGGCGCAAACCTGGGCGCGCGTCTTGGCGACCGCACTACGCTGCGTATCCGCGCCCGCCACTCCAATAGCCGCAGCGGCGTTCAGGGAGAATGGAAATTCGACGGACTGCCCCCACTGCCTCCCGACGCCGACGCCCGCGCCCGCCAGAACAATCTGCTCGCCAGCGCGGAATTGACGGTCGTGTCTTCTGCCCACTGGCAGCATCGTGTGACTGCCTTCGAGTACAACCACCGCACGCTCAACGAAGACACCGTCCCCGATCGCGGCTGCGACCTCACTATCTTCGACTTCACCGATTGCTATTTTCGAGATCTTGCCCACATCAACCGCGCCGGACTCAACTACCAGGGCGACTACATCCCCCGCGACTGGGCGCAGACTACCCTGGGCTATGAGTTCGAGGACGAGAACGGATTTTTCAACACCCAGTTCACCAGCACCGATGTCAACAACAACCCAATCATCGCAGCGCAGTTCACCCACGGACTTCGCCTCAACCATGCACTCTTCGTCCAGCAAAGAGTCAGCCGCGGCCGCCTGTCGGTGGTAGGCGGCTTGCGGTACGCCCATAATGACAGTTTCGGAGATCGTGCAGTACCCCGCGTTGCCCTGACGTTCCTCGCACTGCGCGGAGGCCAGCGCCTCTCCGGGACGCGCCTGCGTTTCAGCTACGCGCAGGGAATCAAGGCACCACGCTTCGAAGAATCGTTTGGCATCTCCGGCGTTTTCCCCTCCGACCCCAATCCGAATCTCAAGCCGGAGGAGAACCGCGCCTTCGAAGCAGGCTTCGAGCAAAGCTTGTTCGATGGGAAATACGCGCTCTCCGCCGTCTACTTCAACAATCACTTCCGGAACCAGATCGAATTCACCACCAACCCGCAGGACTTCAACGGCCAGTATGTGAATGTGAACCGCAGCCTGGCGCATGGCGTGGAAATCGAGTTCAAGGGCCGCCTGGTGAGTCGCGTATCGCTGGACTCCGCCTACAACTACACCTCGACCCAGATTCTCGAAGCTCCGCTCTGCACGCCCCAAAATTTTTGCGATCCGTTACTGGCCGCCGGAGAGCCGCTGATCCGCCGTCCCCGGCATTCCGGCAGCCTGCTGCTCAACTACCTCGGAAGCCGCTGGGGCGGAAATCTCGGAGGGAGCTTCGTGGGCAGACGAGCGGATTCGGACTTCCTGGGGCTCGGCATCAATCACGCAGCCGGCTACGCTCGCATTGACCTGGGCGGCTGGTACGCGATCAACTCCCACGTGACCAGCTACGTGAACGTCGAGAACGCCCTCAACAAACAGTACGAAGAAGTCGTCGGATATCCCGCGCTGGGCATCAATTTTCGGGCAGGATTACGATTCCGGTTTGGCGGGAACTAGAAGCTCTCAGGAAGCGGTTTTTTTGGACTGTCGCGCCGGCATCCTGCCGGCTGTGGCGGGGGCGTCTCGCCCTCGCCGGAGACCCCGCTGGGGCGGCTGCATGACTCTCGCAGCTTAACCCTCGGGCGTCTGACTCTCTGGATTCCGCAAGAATCGCCGTGAAACCTTATTGGGGCTACAACAGACGGGCAACTCTATTGGGACACACGTCGCCGCGAAAGCGCTTCCACAGGATTCGCCGCCGCGCCTTTCTTTCGGCTGTGGCCGTTCCCGGATCCCGGGCCATGCTGGGCCGCGCCGCCCATGTACTTGGCTCGTACCACGACCAATTTCTCCAATTCCGCGGCCCCCAGCGGCTCCTGGTGACCGAGTTGATGGGTCACCAGCGCGATCCGCGCGAAGTGCTCCACCGTCTCCATCTTCATGTACGCCTGTTCCAGGTCCGCACCGTAGGCCACCACTCCATGATTCGACATGAGGATGGCGTCGAAGCCCGGCACCAGCGGCTCGAGCGCATCTGTAAGCTCGGCCGTCCCTGGCGTGCCGTACTTGGCAAGCGGAATCGATCCCAGCCCGATCACCACCTCACAGACCAGGGGCTGGTTCAGCGCCACGCCCGCTGCCGCGAAGCCCGTCGCTGTCGGCGGATGCGCATGCACGATGCCCTTTACATCCGGCCGCAAGCGGTAGATGAGCAAATGCATCCCGATTTCGCTGGAGACTTTTCGTTTCCCCGAGACCAGGCGCCCTTCCATATCCACCACCACCAGATCCGACGGGCGCATCCCGCCCTTGCTCATGCAAGTCGGCGTTGAAAGAATTCGGTTCTCGCTCAAGCGAACCGAAAGGTTGCCGTCGGTTGCCGCCACGAAGCCACCTTCGTGCAACATGCGGCCGTAGCGGACAATCTGCTCCCGGTATTGACGTTCGCTTGCCATTGGGTTTGACAGGACAGAAGGGGGACCTGACCCGCTCATGGTACCGCACCCTCCTTTGATCCGACAATCCAATTTCTCGCTGCCGAAACGATTTGTTACGTTTTTTCTGCACTGTTGCCCCCGTACGCGACGTTCCTTTCGAAGGGCCTGCTCGCGAGCCCTATAATCGACGCTGCTTGCTCGTCTCCGACTTCCACTACGACCTTCCCGAAGCGCAAATCGCCCAGGAACCGCTGGCCGACCGCGCTGCTTCGCGCATGCTTCACCTCGACCGCCAAGCCGTCCGCCTCCAGGACCTGACGTTCCGCGACTTCCCCGGCCTTTTGCGTCCCGACGATCTCGTGGTGCTCAACAACACCCGCGTATTTCCTGCTCGGCTGTACGGCCGCCGCGCTGGCGCCAAGGCACAGCCGCTCAGCCCGCGCAACCCGGCGGCCCGCGAGTTTCTTCAGGGACGGGTCGAGGTTCTCCTGACTCGGCAAGTCGCCGACAATCCGAACGAGTGGGAGTGCCTCGTTCGCCCTGGCCGGAAGATAGGGGTCGGGGAGTCCCTCTATTTTGGGGATCAGGCCGATCTGCAGGCGGAAGTCGTAGGCCGCGGCCCTTTCGGCGAGCGTCGCATTCGCTTTGCCCCGGTAGACAACCTTTTCCAGACCATCGAGCGACTCGGGCACGTGCCTTTGCCGCCCTACATTGCGCGGGCCGACCGTCCCGGTGATCAGGAGCGATACCAGACGGTTTACTGCCCGAGAGCGCGGATCGGTGGCCGCCCCCACCGCCGGCCTGCACTTTACCCCGGAAATCCTGGCCACGCTGCGCCAGCGCGGAATCGAAACCGTCGAACTGACACTCCACGTCGGCCTGGGAACGTTCCAGCCCGTCCGCGTCGCGCAAGTGGAGGATCATCGCCTTCACAAAGAGCCCTATTCGATCTCCGCGGAAGCCGCAGCCGCTATCAACCGTGCGCTCGACCAGCATCGGCGGATCGTGGCCGTGGGCACCACCACTGTGCGCACGCTCGAATACGCGATCGCCCAGTCCCGCGACGGCCGCCTTGCCCCGCAGGCCGGCGAGGCCGACCTCTTCATCTACCCCGGCTACTCGTTTCGCATCGTGGGTGCACTGCTCACCAACTTCCACTTGCCCGAGTCCAGCTTGCTCATGCTGGTGTGCGCATTCGCCGGCCGCGATCAGGTGTTGCAGGCATATCGGCACGCGGTGCGGGCAGGCTACCGCTTCTACTCTTACGGCGACTGCGTGTTTCTGGAATGAACCTTATCTTCCCGGGACCAATCGCCGGCTACTATGTCCCGCCACGAGCGAATATACTTTCCTGACGGAGTTCACCATGAGCCTTCAGGCTGCTCAAAAACAGATTTCCCTGCAGGATTTTGTTGGCCAGTTGCGTGCCTTTCCCGCCCCCGCCTTCCAGCAGACTCAGAAGCTCGCCGGGTTCCTTTCCAGCATGGTCGTCGCGCCCGACACGCTGACCCCATACCTGACCTGGGACCGCCAGCACTACACCCGCAACCTGATCGATAAAACACCGCTCTACGAGCTGATTGCGATTTGCTGGGAAGTCGGTCAGTCCAGTTCAGTCCACAACCATCGCGACCAGAATTGCTGGATGGCGGTGCCCATCGGGCGGCTGCTGGTCGAGAACTACCGCATCGTGTTCCAGCAGATTGAGGAAGGGCGCTGCGAGCTGGAAACAGCGGACACGGTCGAAATGAACCCCGCCCATCCCTGCGCAGTTGATCCGCTGGAGCCCGTGCATCGGGTCTTGAACCCGCGCAAATTTAACCAGCGTGCCGTCAGTCTGCACGTGTACTCGCGTCCCTTCGACAGTTGCGTGGTGTACTCGCCCGAGCAGGGCACCTGCGGAGAGATCAAGCTGCACTACACTACGGAGTTCGGCCAACCTTCTAAGAAATCCTGAGTTTCCGGGCCCCGGTCCGCGAGGATCTTATGCAAGAGGTGAAGATGCGTCGAAGCCTGATGGGCATGGTCGTGGCGGGCGCTCTTGCGGCGTTCCCCGCTTGCTCGAAGCATCAGCCCGCGCCCCGGGAGACGTCGAATCCTCTGGATCATGTCGACTCCTCTCACGCCAAGCCGATCAACTTTCTGCACAAGACGTTCACGGTGAAGAAATTCGCGCAGTTCCCGATCGAGGTACCTCCTCATACCGTCATTCCGCGCATTCACGGCACTTTCAAATCGTTCGTGCCGCGCCCCGGAGACGATGACCTCAGCGACGACTCCACCGATGTCGGGTTCCTTCTGATGAATTCCGAGCAGTTTGCGGATTACTCTCACAGTCACGGCGGTGGAACCGCGCTTTACACGGTCGAAGCCTCACATGATCACGAGGTGGAATTTGTCCTCCCCCCCACCAAGAACGAGGCCGAAAAATACTATGTAGTGTTCTTCAACTCGCCCGGCGGCGCCGCGACTAAATCGGTCGAAGCGGACTTCACTCTTTCGTTCGGCTATTAGCGCAGTGCCTCTGGTACGACCGGTCAATGGAGCGACCGGCGTTCTCACCGGTCGTCGCGGCGCAAGCCCCTCGCTCCTGAGATCCAACACGCCCGATCCCGCCGCCTCCGGCAACTGCTAAACTTAAGCCTTGCCTCCTCGCAAGACATCATCGCTGAAGCAAGCCGAAGCAGGCTCTCCCAACGTCGCGCCCGGTCCCGTCTCCGTCCCGCGCCCCCCGGCTGACGTCAAAGACCGCGTCTTCCTGATCGATACCATGTCGTTCATCTTCCGCGCCTATCACGCCATGGCGCGCCAGCGCCCCATGTCGACCAAGACCGGCCTCCCCACCGCCGCCATCTACGTTTTCGTCAACATGCTGCGCAAGCTGCGTGAAGATTTCTCCCCCGAATACCTGGCCGCGGTGTTCGATGTCGGCGGGAAAACTTTCCGCGATCAGGAAGCCGACACCATCACCACGGTCAAGAAATTCGATCTCAAGACTCAGACGTTCCAGGAAATCCAGTACCACGGCTACAAGGCCAACCGCGCCGAGATGCCCGAAGATCTCGCCCAGCAGGTCCCCTACATCCGCCGCGCCCTTGAAGCCTATCGCATCCCGATCCTCGAACAGCAAGGCTTCGAGGCCGACGACCTCATCGGTACGCTCGCCCGCAAAGCCGCCGCCGAGTCGTATCTCGTCTACGTGGTTTCCAGCGACAAAGACATGCTGCAACTCGTCACCGACAAAGTGCTGGTCCTGAACCCGCCCAAGGACAACCTCATTGCGGATGCCGCCAAAGTAGAAGAGATCCTCGGCGTGCCTCCCGAGCGCGTCATCGACGTCATGGCTCTGCGCGGAGACTCGGTCGACAACATTCCCGGCGCGCCCGGCATCGGCGACAAAGGCTCGGTCGAGCTTATCAGGCGCTTCGGCACAGTCGAGCAGGCGCTTGAGCGCGCCGCCGAAGTTGAAAAGAAAACCTATCGCGAGTCGCTTCTGAACAACCGCGAAATCGTTCTGTTCAGCAAGCGCATGGCGACCATCGACTGCAACGTGCCGGTCGATCTCGATCTCAACGCCATGCGATCCGGCGAACCTGACATCGCCACGCTGCGCGAACTCTTCGCTGAACTGGAATTCACGTCGCTCTTGAAAGAGCTGCTTCCCGTGGTCGAGGTGACCGAGGCGCAATATGCGGAAGCCAAGTCACCCGCCGATGTGGAAGCGGTGCTGAAGGCCATTCCCTCCGGAGGATCGCTGTCCATCGCGGTCGAGGCAGCCAGCCCCTCCTCCGAAGAAGAAGATGAGGACCTATCCGGGCCGGAGGAGGGCATGCTCCCCCTGCGCCCGGATATCCCGCTGAAGAGTGTTCCGGAAGGAATTCGCAACATCGCCATCTCGTCCAGTTCCGGAACCGCGATGACGGTCGCACTCAATTCCGAAGCCGGCGCGAAGCTCAAAGCCGCCCTGGCGGACACGAGAATTCTGAAGGCCATCCACGATTACAAGTCAGCTAGTCATGCGCTCGAGCCCTCGGGTATCGAACTCTCCGGCGTGCGGCACGACTCGAGACTCTACTCTTACCTGCTCGATCCCACGTACTCCTCGCACGGCTTGCCCGAAGTCGCGCTGCGCCGGTTCAACCTTAAGCTTTCCGGGAATCTTGCCGAGTCCGCCGACGTCACCGGCCGCCTGGCGGTCGCGCTTGCGCATGAAGTCGAACACTCCGGCCTGAAAAAGTTGTACGACGAGATTGACCTGCCGCTGGTCCCCGTCCTCGCCCGCATGGAGCAGGCAGGTGTAAAGATCGACACCGCCGCTCTCGCCCGGATGTCCTCGCGGCTCGAACACGAAATCGATGCCAAGGCCAGGGAAATCTACGGGCACTGTGGCGTGGAATTCAATATCAATTCGCCCAAGCAACTGGGCGACGTGCTGTTCAACAAGCTCAACCTGCCCAAGCCCGTCAAATACGGGAAAGGCAAGACCATCTCCACCGCCGTCGACGTGCTCGAAGGGCTGGCCGCCGATCACGAAGTCCCTCGCCTGGTGCTCGAATACCGCCAGTTGTCCAAACTAAAATCGACCTACGTCGATACACTTCCCGCGCTGCTGAGCGCCACCACCGGCCGCCTGCATACCACCTTCGACCAGACTGGCACCGCTACCGGCCGGCTCTCCTCCGCGAACCCGAACCTCCAAAACATCCCCATCCGCACGGAATTGGGACGCGAGATCCGCGCAGCCTTCACCGCCGAGCCTGGACACGTCCTGCTTGCCGCCGACTATTCTCAGATCGAACTGCGCCTGCTGGCGCACTTCTCGGGCGATCCGCTGCTGGTCGAAGCCTTCCGCCGCGGCGACGACATTCACACCCTCACCGCTTCCCAGGTGTTCGGTGTGCCGCCGCTGATGGTTACGCCCGATCATCGCCGCCAGGCCAAGGTGGTGAATTTCGGAATCGTCTACGGCCTGTCCGCCTTCGGCCTTTCGCAGCAACTCGGCATCGAACCCTCCGAGGCCAAGCAGTTCATCAATGCCTACTTCGAACGGTACAAGGGCGTGCGCGCGTTCATCGACAAGACGCTCGACGATGCCCGCCATCAACAGAAGGTGATGACCCTGTTCGGCCGCGTCCGCCCCATTCCGGACATGAACGCGAAGAACGTCAACCAGCGCGGCTTCGCTGAACGCACCGCGGTCAACACTCCACTCCAGGGCACAGCCGCCGACCTGATCAAGATCGCCATGATCCGCATCGACGAAGCCATTCGCGACCGTGGCCTGAAATCGCGCATGACCCTGCAGGTCCATGACGAACTTGTTTTTGAAGTGCCCGAAGAAGAGCTCGACGTGATGCGCTCGCTGGTCCGCGAGTACATGGAAAAGGTCCACGCCCTGGCCGTGCCATTAGTAGTCGAAATCGGCATCGGCCCGAACTGGCGCGATCTAGACTAGTCACTCCATCCCTGGAATTCTCCGAAGCGATTCCCGAACCCCGTGCTGTCAAAGCCGGTTGACGCCCGTTAAGAAACCGCGTCGTCGACTCCGTGCGATGCCCAACCGGGCGCTGCTGCCAGATCCGCTCGATGCCAGTGTTAGGTTCTTCGCTTTGCTCAGGATGACAAAGAATAGGTTCATGTCGCGCGGTTGGGGCGATTGAATTTCCTTTGTGGCCTTGCAACAAGGACGGGCGGGGACGCCCGTAGCTCCGCCTACAGAGTCGGGTCGTCCCTCACGGGACTGTCGGTTTTTCGCTCATGTTTCCCAACGCTGAAGCGCTGGGCTAAGATGGTTGGTGCCTCCCGCCACGGACTACTTCGCGCTACCCTTCGCCGTCTCCTTCACATACGCCGCGCTCAGCGTCCCCTTCGCCTTCGCCACCCCCAGCAACGTCGGATAAAACTGCACGAACGTCGTGTCCACGGCCGCATGCGACGAATGGCACGAGTAGCAGTCTGCGCTCGTCGGCACCAGGGTCCCCGTGTCGCCGTCCCCGAATGCAAAGAACGCCCACTTCCCCGGAAAGCGCGCCTCGTCCTTCACGTGCACTTCCCGCGCCATCACTTGCTCGCCCTGGTAGTGCCCCTTCTGATTGATCGACCCCTTGCCCTCCGCCATGCGCGCCTCCAGCACCATGACCGTCTTATCGGGCCACCTGCCGGTCTCCAGGAATTTCTTGTACGCCTCCGGATTCACGAACACGTTGTCGAACATCGAATGATTCATCGAGGCCAGCTGTGGGTTGTAGCTCATGTCAAACCCGGTCGTCAGATAAACCCATTCCCGGTACTGTGCGGGAAGCTTCATCTGCCCGCTGCTGTTGTAGTCGGAACTGGTTTTGGGCGCCGAATAGTCCTGTCCAACAAGCAGGATGCAGGCAAACATCGTTATTGCAGCGAGCAGAGCGGCTTTGGTGTGTGTGATCATGCGCGCTAATATCTCCTTTTAGCGGTCTGTCGTCGAGACCGCCGGCTGCAACGAGACGTCGATTCGCTGCATTTTCTCGCAGCCCGAGCCCCGAAAGACGATACTTGTCGGATATGCACCAGCGCCCGTCATCCCCGCCTGCGAGCCAATGGCGATGGATTGCCTTTCTCTGGCTGGCCTTCGCGCTGGTGAATGCCACTCAGATTGTCGCAGGCATGCGCGCCGTCGGCATGCAGCACGCCTGGGCGCGCCTGTTCCTCACTGTGCTGGCGTCCTGGGTCGTTTGGGCGCTGGCGACTCCAGTTGTTCTCTACCTCGGTCGCCGTTTCCCTCCCATGCACTGGCGCCCGCTTCATACCTGGGTTGTGCACCTGGCGGCCTGTTTCGCCATCGGTCTGGCCTACTCCGCATGGGCCGCTTACCTGCAACTGCTCTTGCAGCCCTGGGGCTACGCGCAGGTCACGCAGTTCGGGACGAAGGCGTTTTCTGTCTTCTACGCCGAGTTCCACCTCTTTCTGATTCTGTACGCCGCCATCCTCGCAATCAATTACGCCCTCGAATCCATGCGCCGCCTCGCTCAGCGCGAAACTGAAGCCGCTCGCCTCAACGAACAACTCTCTCACGCGCAACTCGATTCGCTGCGCCGCCAGCTCGAGCCCCACTTCCTCTTCAACACCCTCAACGCCATCGCCGGCCTTGTGCGTGAAAGCCGCAACGACGCTGCCGTCACTATGATCGCCGGCCTCAGCGATCTGCTGCGCCGTGTTCTCGAAGGCTCCGGCAAGCAGGAAGTTTCGCTCGGAGAGGAAATGGAATTCCTCGAAACCTACCTCGACATTCAAAAGATGCGCTTCGCCGATCGCCTGCAACTGAGTGTGAACGTCCCCGGGGAATTCCTTTCCGCGACCGTTCCCAGCCTCATCCTTCAGCCCATGGTAGAAAACGCCATCGAACACGGCATTGGAAAGCGAGCCGCCGGTGGCGCCATCCGCATCGGCGCCGCCCGCAACAACGGCCGGCTCACCTTGAGCGTCTACAACGACGGTCCCCGCATCCCCGACGGCTGGGAACAGCTCCGCTCCGGCGTGGGCATCTCCAACGTGCGTGCCCGCCTGCAAAGTCTCTACGGCAGCGCCTGCGCACTCGACCTCTGCAACCGCGAAAATGGCGTGGAGGTGCTGCTCTCCGTCCCTTACAAAGTGAGCCGCGCATGAGTCCCGACGGGCTTCCCGGCAAGATCCGCGTCCTGGTGGTCGACGACGAGCCCCTGGCCCGCTCCAACATCGTTCTCCTCTTGCGCGCCAGCCCCGACCTTGAAATCGTTGGCGAGTGCGGGACAGCCAGGGATGGACTCGAGGCCATTCGCCTTCACAAACCCGATCTCGTCTTCCTTGACGTCCGCATGCCCGAGTACGACGGCTTCGACGTGCTGGAAATGCTCGGCGGCGATGCGCCCCCGGCCGTTATCTTCGTCACCGCCTACGATGAATACGCTCTCAAGGCTTTCGAGGCAGGGGCCCTCGACTATCTTTTGAAGCCATTCACCAACGCACGCTTTACGCGGGCACTCGACCGCGCCCGGCAGCGTATTGCGACACGCAAAGATGCTCCGGCAAAAATGGATCGCTTCGCGGTCAAGAGCGCCGGCCGCGTCATATTCCTGAACGCCGCCGACATTGATTGGATCGAAGCCGCCGACTATTACGCTTCCCTGCACGCCGGCTCCCGGACGCACCTGCTGCGCCGCAGCATGAATGAACTGGAGTCCGATCTCGACCCCGGGCGCTTCTGCCGCATTCACCGCTCCACCATCGTCAACCTCGAGCGGGTTCGCGAGCTGCGTTTTGACGGAGAGGGCGAATACGAAGTCGTGCTCGACAATGCGACGAAACTCAGACTAAGCCGCCGCTATCGCAAAGAACTGCAGTCTCGACTCAGGCAATCTGTTGATGTCAACATCTTAAGATGACGACCGTCTCTGGCACCGGCTTCCCCCGGCTGTCGCGCGGGCGTCCCGCCCTCGACCTGCGCAACGGAGAATGGATTCCCCTCTTCAACACCAACGTTGCTACGCGATTCCGCCGCTGCAACGCGTAAGGCAGGGTGCAGAAGACAGGAATGAACGATCACAGGAAAGCGCAACTGCGCGAACGCAAGGAAAATTCCTTGAACGGTTGTAGGCTAAAGATCCCGACCCTTGTCGGAACGCTCATTCTCGTCGAGCATGCGCCGCAACCGTATGTTCGCGATCCTTCTCACCCGCAACAGCCGCCGCAGGAAGATGGAATAGACGAACCAGGCGAGGGTTGCGGCAACCGCAACAATCAATCCGAGGCTCCAGACATTGGCTAGCCAGCGCACCAGGTCGGCCACGCGGAGCGGTGCCGATGCCAGCGTCAGCACGCCTATGCGCCCAGGCTGGTCTTGATAGCCGATGCGATGTGGTTGGCGATGACTTGCATCTTCTCTTCCGTTTCTGCTTCCACCATCACCCGCGCCAGCGCCTCGGTGCCCGAGTACCGCACCACCACTCGACCGTTGCCGTCGAGCTCCTTTTCCGCGCTCTCGATCGCGCGTCTCACCTCCGGCACCTGGCTGAACGGAACCTTCTCGCGCACCCGCACATTCTGAATCGTCTGCGGGAAGACCTTCAGATCGCCCACCAGATCCGCCAGGCTTCGCCGGCTGCGTGCCATGATCTCCATCACGCGCAGCGCCGTGAGCAACCCGTCCCCGGTGGTCGCGTCGCCATCGCGAAACAGGATGTGTCCCGACTGCTCGCCGCCCAGCGTCGCTCCCGTCTTGAGCATTTCCTCGAGCACGTATTTGTCGCCGACGTTGGCGCGCAGCATCTGGATGCCGGAGCGCTTCAGCGCCACCTCCAATCCCATGTTCGACATGGTGGTGGCGACAATCGTGTTGCCCACCAGCGTCCCGCGTGCCTGCATGTCGCGCGCCGCGATCAGCAGCACCGCGTCCCCGTTCACGACCTGGCCGCTCGCGTCGCTGAACACGGAGCGGTCGGCGTCGCCATCGAAGGTGACGCCCAGATCGAATTGTCCCCGTCTCTCCGCCACTCCGCTCGCCACGGTCGCCGGATGGAGCGCGCCGCAGTTTTCGTTGATGTTCTTCCCGTCGGGCGCACAGTGCAGAAAGTCCGCCTGAACGCCGCAGGCGCGAAACAACTCGGGTGCCTCGGCCGTCGCCGCCCCGTTCGCGCAATCGACCAGCACCCGCATCCGGCTCAAGTCTGCTGTGACGCTCTTCGCCAGCCACTGAATGTAAGCCTCACGCAGGGCCACATCGCCTGGCAGGCTTGGCGCCGGCTTCGCGGCCGGTTCCTGCATGGGCTGAGGATCCTGCAGCAGGGCGAAAATCTCCTGCTCGATCGCCAGTTCGCGCGCGTCGGGCAGCTTGTACCCGTCTCCGGAAAAGACCTTGATGCCATTGTCGGTCCACGGATTGTGCGAAGCGGAAATCACTACGCCCGCAGCCAATCCGCGCGAGCGCGCCAGGTAGGCCACGCCCGGAGTGGTGATCACGCCGGCGCTCTCGCACCGCCACCGCGAGCGACGCCAGTCCCGTGTCAGGCGATCGGCGATCCAGCCGCTCGATTCCCGCGTGTCCTGCCCGATCACCACGCGCGCCTGCGGATTCACGCGCTGCAGATCGTGGCCAAGGGCGCGGCCGATCACGTAAACGCTCTCGCAGGTCAGCGGAAATTCCCCGGCCACGCCGCGTATGCCGTCGGTTCCAAATAGTTGTCTTGTCGGTTGGGTCATTCGGATGGTTTTATTCCCAAGGGCTCGGCCGGAATTTTTCCCATGATAACCGTTACCCGGATCGGACCCGGATGCACGACCTGTACCAGCGGATCGGGAACAAACGCGTTCGTAACGAAGGTGCCGCGTCCCATGTTGCCGCGAAGCGTCGACCGGATCCGTGGTCGCTGCCTCCACCGCCTCAACGCGGGACTTCGGCCCGCTGATCGCGACGGTCGCGGGCTGCGCGAGGACCTGCGCGATGCGGTATCCCGGCGCGAAAGTTCCGATCACCCGCGGACGAACTTCGACCTCGCGCGTGAGTCCGACGTCGAAGCAAAGCCGCACCTGGCTGGGGACGACCTGAGTCACATCGAGATCGTGCGGGACGTGCACCTGTTGTCCGGTCAGGTCGAACGTCCGTTCCCCCGGCTTGACGCCCGCCAGGTCGACCTCCACATGGACTTGCTGGGTGCGCAATTCGTGGATGAGCCGCTCCGGCCCGCGCACTCGCACCTGCGCCTGGGGGATACTCAGCGAGCTGATTTCCAGATTGCTCGGGATACGGTGAAACTCGATCGGCACGTTCATTTCGACCTCCGCGACCGGATCGTGCGCCACCGCCCACCACAACCCCATCGCCAGCAGCGAGCGAGGTCACCTTGTACGCCGAAGTGCGCGAACACGAACCTCTGCAGGAAGTCGAGCATGGTTAGCGGTCGACCTCCGGCGTGTAGCTCTGATCTGGATTGCGCAGGCTCGCCGGACGTTCGACGTCCGCTTGATCTTCATTCTCGGTCACCGATGGTGGGCAGCGTGGCCGGCGGCACGTAGCGGCGCAGCAGCGTGCTCAGCCGCTCGCGCAATCGCTCCACCGTCAGATCGCGCTCGATATTTCCCGCCACTGCCAGGCTGATCGCTCCCGTCTCTTCGGAGACGATGACGGCAACCGCATCCGTCTCTTCCGTGATGCCGATTCCCGCGCGATGGCGCGTTCCCATCTGCGTCGAAAGCACGGGGTTCATCGAAAGTGGCAGGAAACAGGCAGCCGCGGCGATGCGGTCTTGCTGCACGATCACCGCGCCATCATGCAAGGGAGCGCTCGGACGAAACATCGTTGCCAGCAGATCGTAGGAAAGCCGCGCGTCCAGCGGCACGCCGCTCTCGATGTAGGTCCGCAATCCGATCTCGCGCTCGATCACGATGAGCGCGCCGGTCTGGTTCTGCGAAAAAAGATTGGCCGCCAGAACGATATCGTCGTAGGCGTCGGACTGCGGAATCGACGATCGCATGAACGAGATACGGCTGCCCAGGTTGGCCAGCGCGTGCCGAATTTCAGACTGGAAGACGACGATCAGCGCGAAAACGACGTAGGGAAGCAGCGTGCTCAGCAGCCAGTTCAGGGTCGCGCAGTTCGCCGAGCCGGGCAAAGTAAAATGCCAGGCCGAGCGCGGCGACCCCCACCAGCATGGGGGCCGCGCGCGTGCCGCGCACCAGCATCAGGAACTGGTAAATGAGGAACGCGACCAGCAAGATGTCGATGACGTTGGTCAGCGAGATGTGTGGCCAGCGCGCGAGAAAGTGCGTCACAACCCCTTCCTTTTCGAAAGCTGAACAGGCTTGCCAGGCTAACCATTCATTCTAATGCAGTGCTTCGATTCTAGCGATTTCTGTCTTGACGGTCGCCGCAATCTGCCCGCGCGCCAGCCGCGCCGTCACATCCTCGCCAACCTCCACCTGCGCGGCGTCCTTGACCAGTTTCCCGAGGAATCGAACACCAGCGCATATCCCCGATTCAGGATCGCCACCGGGGACAGCGCTTCCACTGGCTGGTCAGCCGTTCCAGGCGCGAGCGCCGCTGCAGCAAAAGGTTCGCGTAGCGCCGCCGCCATGGCCGCGACTTTCGCGTTCAATTCCTTGCGCACACCGGCCAGCACCAGCCGCGCATCGTAGTGCCGGACTGTCGCCGCCAGCGTTTCGAAGTGCCGTCGCTGGCGCTCGAGCAGGTCTCGTTGCGCATTCTCCATTCGGTTGGTCAGGTCGTCGAGCTGTTGCTGGCGCCGGATGAGGTCCATCATGCGCGCGAACGCGCCGTGCTGGGCCAGTTCGGTCAGTTGCTGCCGTGCCATCAGCAGGCGGTAACGCATCCCTTGCTCGAGCCCACGCTCCAGCCGTGCCATCTGCTCTTCCATTTCCTGCCGCGAGCGGATCACCAGTTCCGCCGCTGCCGAGGGCGTCGGGGCGCGCAGGTCCGCCACGAAATCGACGATCGTGAAATCGGTCTCGTGCCCGATCGCCGAGATCACCGGCACTGCCGACCCCGCAATCACGCGCGCCAATGCTTCATCATTGAATGCCGCCAGGTCCTCCGCCGATCCTCCGCCGCGCGCGATGATGATGACCTCGACGGTGCGAGCCTTGTTGAAATACCGCACCCCTGCCGCAATGTCTCAGCGGCCGCCGCGTCGCCCTGCACCTGCGCCGGATAGATGAGCACATTCGCCGAGTGATGCCGCCGCTGCAGAATATTCAGGATGTCGCGCAGTGCCGCGCCCTGCGGCGAGGTGATAATCCCGATGCGCCGAGGCAACGCCGGAATCGGTTTCTTCCGCGCCGCGTCGAACAGTCCTTCGGCTTCCAGCCGCGCTTTGAGCTGCTCGAAAGCCAATCTGCAGCGCGCCCGCGCCCTTGGGCTCCATACTCGGCGGAATTTGCAGTTGCCCGCGATCTTCGTAAACCGTCATGCGGCCGCGCACCGTCACCTGCATCCCGTCCGTGGGGCGAAACCGCAGCAGCCGCGCCGAGGAGCGAAACATGACCACGCGAATCTGCGAACTCTCTTCCTTCAGCGTGAAATAAAGATGTCCGGAACTTTGCGACCGAAGATTCGAAATCTCGCCTTCGACCCAGCAGTCGGAGTACTCGCGCTCGATGTGCGTGCGTACCGACGCGACCAGGTCCCGCACTCTCCAGATCCGCCGTTCCGGCGGCCGAAAACTGAAGCCCAGCTGATCGATTGCGCCCATCGCAGGCAGTGTATCGCAGCCGGGCGGGCCGCATAGCCTCGCAGCATAGCTGCCTGAGACTGGATCTCCCCCACCCGCTTAGGCACAGGCGCCCTCGCCGGTGCAGCGGTCGGGCCATACCCGCTTGTCCCTCGAAAACCCAAGCCATGCCCTTGGAGCTGCTAGCGCCGGAACCGTGAGACCGCGTACAGAACAAGCGACAGCACCACGCTCAGCAGGATCGAAGTCGCCAGCGGAAAATAGAAAACCGTGTTCTTGCCGCGGTAGACGATATCTCCCGGCAGGCGCCCGAGCGGCAGCCCCGTCTTCCCCAAAAGCACGACCGCCAGTCCCACCAGGATGAC
>CAVRZQ010000001.1:0-112713 GCA_963725575.1 uncultured Acidobacteriota bacterium | reverse complement strand
GAATTTCGCCGGGGTGGTCGATCTCAGCCTGGACTGGCAGTTCATGATCGAGCTCATGACCGACGCACCGCGGCTGCGGCCGGGATTCCAGCTCATCAGCGGCACCGAGCTGATGGTCTCGCCCGCCGCCATTGGCGCGACCGGCATGTTCGCCCCGCTCGCCGCAATCTCGCCCCGGATGGTACGCGAGCTCTACGATCTGTGCCGGGCTGAGAAGCTGTTCGAGGCGCGGCCCTTACAGGAGCAACTCGCTGCGTTGCGTCAAAGCATCAAGCTTGGCGGCGTTGCCGGGCTCAAAGCGGCCATGCGCGTGATGGGTCGCGATTGCGGCGAGCCGCGCGCCCCCGTGCTGGCGCTCCAGGCCGTCAGCTTGCAGCGGCTCGTGAGCGAGCTCGAGGCGATCGCGCTGCTGCGCTCCGAGCCGCGCGGCTGGTAGGGTGGCAGGCGCGCCTTTGCGATACTTTGGCGCAACCACATCTCGCGCGCCGTGCCCACGCGGCGGGATCGCGCCGGCAAATCGCTCCGACGCACGGTACACGTGCCGGCGCCGGTGAACGCGATTTGCCCACCCTACCGGATCACACAATGCTCATCCCACCATCGAGCACGAGCGTGTGCCCGGTGATTGCGTTCGCCTCCGGGCTCGCGAGATAACACACCGCGGCGGCGACCTCCTCGGCAGTAGCCAGCCGCTTGAGCGGAATGCGCGCCCGCATGGCTTCGAGATATTCGAGATCGCCGGTTCGGGCTGCGCGCGAGGGCGACGCCGTCTCGAGCCGGCTTGGCGCGACCGCGTTGACGCGAATGCCATGCTCGGCCCATTCGGCTGCGAGCATGCGCGTCATCTGGATGAGCCCCCCCTTCGATGTGCCATATACGGACCGCTCGGCCGCGCCGAGGAGCCCGTGCACCGAAGCGATGTTGACGATTGCGCCGGGGCGACCAGCGGCGATGCATTGGCGCGCAACGTGTTGCGACAGAAAGAACGCCCCGCGCAGGTTGATCGCCGACGAGCTCGTCCCATTCCTCCCAGGTCACGTCGAGCGCGGGCTTGCGCAGGTTGCACGCCGCATTGTTGACCAGGAGGTCGAGATGTCCGAGACGACCCGCGATGTGTTTGAGCGTTTCAGCGATGCTCCAGTGCGAGCGCAAGTCGAGAACGATGGGCAGCGCTTGCGCGCCGGTCCCCTCGATCGACCTCAAAGTCGATTTCAGATCTTCCGCACGTGTCGCCGAGATGGCGACTGTGAGCCCCGCCTGCGCCAGTGCGAGTGCAGTCGCCGCGCCAACCCCGTATGATGCGCCGGTGACGAAGGCGGTACGGTTGCTTGCGGACGTGCTCATCGGTCCAGTCATCTTGGGCGGATTACGCTACCCTGATCCCCCTTGCGCCGCTCATCGCAGGAAACGCTAATGCCTTGCTCCCGGCTTGTCACCGCAATCGCTTTCGCCTTGGCCCTGAGCAATTCGGGACTTTGCGCAGATGAAAGTGCGCGTGGGTCAACCGCAGCAGGAACGTTCCAGTTCGTCCCGCTCCAGGTCGCAAATGAGGCTGGCATCTTCAAGCAACACGGGATCGAGGTCGAAATCGTCAGTTTCGGCGGTGGGCCGCGCGTCCAACAGGCGCTCGCTGCCGAATTGATCGATATCGGGATCGGCTCCGGACCTGAGCTTGCCTTCGTGGCTAAGGGAGCACCCGAGACCGCCGTTGCCGCCATAGCAGATGCCCCGTATTCCGTAGTACTGGCCGTTCCGCTATTGGCCATCAGGTCACCGGAGGACCTCAAGGGCAAGACCATCAGCATTTCCAGCAAGGCGTCGCTGACGGATTGGCTGGGGCGGGAATTGTCGCGCCAGCTCGGCTGGGGCGCCTCGGGGATCAATCTCGCGCCGCTCGGCACCACGGCGGCGCAGATGGCTGCGTCAAAGACGCGCCAGATCGACGGCATGATCGTCGAGGCCAATGCGGGCTACAGGATGGAGGAAGACGGCAGCGGGCGCGTGCTCGTTCAATTCGGTGACCGCGTCAAGGTGTTTCACATCTACATCGTGTACGCGCGAAACGGGTTTCTGCAGCAGACACCGCAGACCGTTCAAGCTTTCCTTGCCGCATGGTTCGATGCCATTGCCTACATGCGCGAGCATCGCGCCGACACCATCGGCATCGTGCGCCGCAGCGCCGAGGTCTCCCCGGGCATCGCGGCGCGCGACTATGACGAGCTGATGGGCATGTTCAACCGCACCGGCAGGTTCGACCCGCGTGCACTGGACGTGCTGGCCCGTTCCTTCGTGGAGATGGGCCTGTTGCCGCAAGCGCCAGACGTGCGTTCACTCGTCACGGAACGGTATCTGCCGGCCGGCCGCTGATGGGCCATCACCGAATGAATGTTGTCGTGGGAGGGAAGCATAGATGAATGATCAGACCTTGGGCCGGCGTGACTTTATCAAAGGCGCAGTCGCCGGCGGCGAGCAGCGTATGCGGCGACGCCGCATTTGTCCGAAAGCGCGAAGGCCGAACAAACGGGCACGATGCCGGCCGCCGAGGGCTATACGTTTTTCAATCTCGCGGAAGCGGCCTTCGTCGAGGCGCTTGTCGATCACATGGTCCCCGCCGATGAGCTCAGCCCGAAGGGGACTGATATCGGCATCAACGTCTATATCGATCGCGCCCTTGCGGGGGCCTGGGGCAAGGGCGAGCGTCTTTACATGCAGGGCCCGTGGAAACTGGGGGCGCCGAGCCAGGGCTATCAGCTGCCGCTCACCCCGGCGCAGCTTTGTCGCGCCGGTATAGAAGCGACTAATGCGCATTGCCACAAAGCCTACGGCAAGAGCTTCGATCTCATCGACGAGCAGCAGCGCGAGGAGTCATCTGGCCGGTCGAGTCGCCGGTGCCGCCAGCGTCGTCGAACATGGTGATTTCGAAGCCACCGAGGCCGGGCTCGTTGGGCGACAGCGTGTCGATTCCGCCGCCGGCGTCATTTTCGCCGTTGAGCGGGAAGTCGTCTTCGAACACAAACACCGAGAGTTTCGCCGTCGGCATCGGAGTCGGTTCCACGATCACATTGAGGGTCTGTGCGGCGATGATCGGAGAGCCGCCCATGCCGTGGGCGTGGCCTTGCGCCTGGGGATCGAGCGCATCCGCGCCGTCACCCGGCAGAACCGTGAGGTAATAGCGTTTAGTCGGATCGAGGTGGACCTGGTCGGGTTCTACTTCCGTCTGTTGCGTGCCCGCTTCGCAAACGCCATTGCCCAGGTCGCAGACCGCTGAGTCGTGTGTTCCAGTGAGTGGGTTCAGGAAAGTCTGGCCGATTTCGCAGGAGCGCTGTCCAACGCAGCCCGTCGCCACCACCGGCATGTAGCTGGTGTGGAAATTCGTTCCAAAGGTCGGAACAATCGACCCGTTGTTCTGCGTGGTGTTGGGGTCGATGTGAAAAGTGCGGTCTTCCTCAATGATCCAGCGGAAGTCTCTGGGGGTAACTTCGGCTTTGGTCACGCCGTCGATGAGGGTCACGTGCGGACCGTTCGCCGTCGGGAAAGTTACGAGTGGCGATCGCACAGCCCGGCGTGGCCACGGTCGTACTGCAGGCGGCTGAGGTGCTGGGCGTCCCCTGTGAGTTCTGTACCTTGTAGGCAAACTTGTAGACACCAGCCGCAGTAACAGACGCGTTGAATGCTCCACTCTTGTCCACGGAAACCGTCAGGCCTGATGCCGCAACGATAGCCGTCGTGGAACCGTTAGAGGGTGGCCCTCCGCATCGACATCATTCGCGAGCACACCGGGAGACTTGATGCTCAGAAATGTCGCCACGTTCGATGTATAAGCATCGTCCGCAAGAGTAATACCGCCGGCGCCCTCGATCGTCGCATTGCTCAGGGTCACGATTGCGGTCGGGCCGCTGCCGTTGGCCTGGTACGTGAAGGTGTCGGGGCTGGTCCATCCAGGATTGGGAACATACGTAAAAGTTCCATTTGCGTCGAGAGTCAACGTGCCCTTGGTCGGGAGAATGGTCGCCTTAACCCCGTAGACGTTGGTATCGTTGGCAATCACGCCTTTGGCTGGATCCGACACAGTGAGCGTCTGGCACGGACTCGCGGTGCACGGAATCACGGCATTGTAGGTGTCCGCCACGGCGACCGCGCTCGCGAATGAAGGAGCGGCCGGGAGTCCGGCGCCATTGACACTGATGTAAGCCAGCATGCCAGCATCGCGCTGGGTGGCATTGCCCGACAAGCTCAACTCGCGGTCAAAGATTGGAAGAGCCGGTGCAGCGGCGTTGGTGGGCACGTTGATCATCACGTCGTAAGTCTTGCCCGCGCGCCATGAATACTTCGCTCTGCACGCGGGGAACGCCCGGCAGAGGGTTGCCGTCTTCTGCAACCAAGGCGAATCCTGAAGCCGCAGAAGCTCCGGTTTGCGCACCCACAATCGAGGGAACGTGCATGCGCAAGCCGGCATTCACCAGGCGCACCAGAACCGTTCCCCCCGTGGGGACGGCCGCAGCCGGATTCGTGACGAACCGCGACGCCCCCGCATTTGTCTTGTCGAACGCGACTCCGTTAATGAGGTAGTACAGCGGGGTGTAATTTACTGCCGGCGGGTAGCAGGTATTGTAGTTCGATGAGCTGGGATTGCCGCAGCCACCCGGCTGACCGGACCACACGGCGGTCTCGCTGAATCCTGCCGTGTTGACCGCGGCTTGCACCGAATTATTCTGGACCGGGTCGATTTCACTGAACACCATCGGGATGTCGGCGTTGTAGGTCACACCCGGATATGCAGTGCCGGCGCGCGGTGACTACGACGACTCCGTACAAGCCCATCGGACCCTGAATGGACGGGTGAGTGCCGGACTCGAGCAGGTAGGTGCCTGGCCGGGGAGCGGTCCAGGTCAGCGCCGTGGTCGCTCCAGCCGCCACTTCGGTGGCGAACGACTGCACGCGTGGTCCCTGTGCGGGCGGAGTACCGCTCGTGGTGCCGTGCGTCCAGCGATAGGCCAGGTGACGGTCTGTGCGTTGCGAGTGGTCCGGGACGCGGCGTGGTGGTCCGGCGAGGTCCCGAGACCGCCGCCCAGCTGGCCCACGATCGTCAGCGACGTCGGAATGCTATTCCCGCCGAACGATCAGATTGTTGGTCAGGTTGATCTGCAGGTCTGGTCCCGTCGGCACGGTGATCACCACGGGCGACCAGCCGGTCGCCGCGGGATTGAGACTTGGCGCAGGTCGCGGTCGAGCCGGTCGACGGGCGGCCGCAGCTGTAGCCCCACATCGGCACCGCTGAGCCGTCGGGCAGGGCGGCGTTGCCGGGCCCGCAGTCAGGTTGACCTGCTGCTGGGCAAGAGACGCGCTCCGAGGAGGAGAATGGTCACCGCGAATACCGCTGTCTTGAAGGTTGCTTTGAGATAGTTGAATCGCATTGCTGTTCTCCTCAGTTAATTCGACTCGTCGATTACGAATGCCCGGGAATCGACCAGCATCATCATCATCATTCCGCCCGGGAAGATGTTGTTGGTCGTGATCTCGCGCTCGTTGTGCGAGTGCCACATGTAGGCGAAGCCGGCTTCGTCGGTGGGCGGATTGGCGACCGTGCCGGAAGGCGGGATCGGCGGTGGGGCCGACGGCGCGGCCGGTGGCGTCCGGCCCGAGATAGGGGCTGCCGCCGTACCAGGCGCCGTTGGTCGAAGATGTTCGGATCGGGCAGGGTGACCGGACCGCCGGCCGCCACGTCGCCGAACGGATGCGCCTCCAGCGGCTTGTTGTGGTCCTGGCACCACTCGTAGTAGTTGAGCGCCGTCGGGCGCGCCGGTGTTGTAGCCGTTGGCGTCGGGACGTGCACGGGAGCTTGGCGTTCGGGTCGCCGGAAGCCGGGTTGTGGCCGTACGCGTCCCAGTTCAGGCCCTTGCCGGTCCAGTAGAAGATGCCGTCCATCGCCTGGCCCGGGCGTCGTGGTCGTCGTGAACAGCAGCGGGCCGGCGAGAGCTGTTCGCATCGCGTCTGGCTGAGAAGCAGGTTGCCGTCGCGCGCCAGCACGCGCACGTGGTTGCCGTGCTCGTGGAACGGATGCTGCCAGCGTCCCTGGCCGATGACGCGCAGCAGCACCTGTTCGCCCGGATGCATGTGCGGATTGCCGTTGTAGGGCTGGTGCGGATACTGCGGCGGCGTAGTTGCGGATCCATGTCGTCCGGCATGGAGCGGCCGTTGATCATGAAATAGGCGGGGTGGTAGGGCTCGGTCGCGCACCTGCAGACTGCAGCCCGGGATCCGGCGGCGCAGCCGCTTTGGCCGTGACCTGTGCCAGCGGCCTGGGTGTGGATCTTGGGATCCATCTCCGAGAACTGGAACAGGTACTCGCGGTCGTAGCAGGTCTTGGGGTGGTTGTAGGCAGCCGCCGCCGAGGCGGAAGTCGGTTCGACTCGCCCCAGTGTTGCTTCGCGCCGTCAGGTTCGAAGCGTGTGAACCCGCTCGTGCAGGCGCCGGGATGGCTGGACGGCAGCACGATGATGGCGCCGTACAGGCCCATCTCGACCTGCAGGTCGCCCTGCGTGCCGCTGTAGTAGGCGTGCGTGCCCGGCGTCGAGGCCGTGAAGGTGTAGGTCACCGCTGCCGCCAGGCGCCGCCTCCTGCGTCAGCAGGCCGGCAACGCCGCCGGAAGTCGGTCACGTTGAAGCCCGGGAAACAGGATCGAGGTGTTGCCGGCCGCGGTCGGGCAGATTGTTGGTCAGGGTCACGGTGACCGTCTGCCCTTGCGTGACGATCAGCGTCGGCCCGGGCACCTGCATGGTGGGGCAGATAGGCGTCTGTCGATGGCGGCCGGACGCGAAGCCGCTGGTGCGCCGTCGCAGCCGTAGCCCCACGAGTAGATCATCGCCCCGTCCGGCTGGGTGATGTAGGCCGGCTGCGCCGTCAGGTTGAAGGTCGGGCCGGTGATGCCGGGAGCCGCAGCGTGCGCCGCCGCTGTGAGCAGCAAGACCGCTGCCACCATCAGCGGCCAGAAGCAGTCTGTGTCTTCGAGATCGCATTTTTCATGTTCAGTCGCGCCTCATTGCTGCGTCTCCCTAGTTGATGCGGACCTCGGTCATCAGGCCGCCGAAGTTCTCGGCGTCGTTCGACAGGTGGTCGAGATTGGGCGTGTACAGGTAGAAGACCTGACCGGCCGTGTACTCCGGTCGCTGGCGTCCAGAATCACGTCGAGCGACTCGCCGCCGCCAGCGTGATCGAGTTGGTGTTGTAGTACAGGTTGTTGCCGGCCTGATCGCGCAGCAGCTTCGCGTTGAGCGCGATCACCTGCATCGGGATGCCGAGCGAGGCCAGCGTCTGGTACTCGGTGACGTCGAGGTCGGAGATGCGCAGCAGCGCCTTGCCGCCGGCGGGAATGTTGATGATCGAGGGCAGCGGCTGCGAGAAGTGCATGGTGCCGTCGGTCGACTGCGTCTGCAAGGGGCCCGGCGTGACCGTGTCCGGATAGCTGCGGCCGTTCAGCAGGAAGTACTTGTCCTTCATGTCGGTGAAGGCTTCCGGGTTGAAGGTCATGCCGACGAAGTGGAAGTTCGGATCGAAGCCGTGGATCTGGATCGGATACTCGACGTCGTAGGCGGTCGAGCCGTCGCCGTCGTTGTAGGCGTACTTCTTGGTGCCGCACCGCGCGACTACGGCCTGGCAGTCACGAGCCACCGGTTGCGGTGTTCGACGGCCGGCAGCGGATTGCTGCACAGGATGTCGGTGGCGGAATCGCATGTCGTGCGCGGGTCGAGTTGCTGCTGCTGGAGCGCAGCGTAGAGGCTGCTGCGCCGAGCCGGAACCCGATTCTGCCGCGGCCGCACGTAGATCTGGCCGACCATGCCCATCTGCAGGTGCTCGGGCGGCGTGATGTGGCAGTGCCAGAAGTAGGTGCCGGCGTCCGGCGCCAGGTAGTAGTAGGTGAAGCTGCCGCCGATGTTGATCGCGACCGAGGCGTCGGGCACGCCGTCGTAGAACGCGGAGGCGTTCGGGTAGCCGTGGAAGTGGACGGTGTGCTGCTCGAACAGGTCGGGCCGCATGATCATGCCGACGTTGGTCAGCGTGAGGAAGAACTCGTCGTCCTCGTCGATCGCCATCAGCGGCGCCGGGATGTTGCCGTTCATCACGCCGACGTCCATGATCGGGCGCGGATCGACGTGGCCGTCGATGCGCGCCGTGGTTGTCCGCGTTTGGGAACCAGGCCGACCGCGCCGTTGTAGGTGAAACTGCCGCCAGCGTCCACGGTGGTGGCCGGATCGCCGGGCTGGAGTGTCGGCCCCGCATAGCGGGGTATTGAACACGCTCGGGAACTGCGTGCCCGGCAGGCCAGCCGCGATATCGGCCAGTCCCGACAGCGGTCCGAAGGAGAACATGTAGGTCTGCGTGCCGTCGCCCATGGTCGCGTAGCCGTCGCCGCCCGAGATCTGCTGGCACTTGATGGCGCCATTCACAGTGCTCGGACTTGGCACCAAATATCCGCCGGCGCCAGAGGTGAGCGTTGTGGGACCGGTGTACTTAGGTTCCAAGTTCGCCGCTGTCGGGTGGGTGATGGTGCTGGTGGGGCACTGCACCCGGAACGACTGGGCGCTGGCGGCTACTGTCGCAAGACAGACTAGAAGTATTGGCAACCAAACCTGGTGCGCTTTTTTCATGACTGTGCGGCCTCCTTCCGGACCTGCCGGCGCAACTAGCGCCTTCGTTACCTTGGGGGAGAGTTGACGTGAAGGAGTCGAGAGATGGCTTTCCGCGAGTTGCCGGCGACCAGGACCACGCTCTGGGCAAGCGACACCGAGGGCGCATCGTAGAGAGCGCATCGGGCGAGCGAGCGAATCCTGTTCGTTAGACAAACTGGCGCAACTCAAGGCCAACGGGAATCCTCCACAGAATTCCACGGCAAAAGTGGATTGTGTCGTCAGGCACAAGGCGAGGGAGATAAGCGCCCGTGCTTAAGCATCTATTGGGGGAAGGCTCAAGGCCAGGAGGGAGTCTGGCGCCTTTAGAACTTGACGAAGATTAGGCGAGTAACCAATCGCTGTCTACGTCCACATGAATGAGACGGCTCCAAAAATTCGGGGAATCCCCTTAGATCCACACCTGAGCCAGCCCTCGGTTGCCGAACGGCATTCCCGAAGCGCCCGAACAGAGCCCCGCTCATATTGCACCCCGGAGGCGCTGGTCCCTCGGTCCCTTTTGTGCGTGTTCTTCGAGGACCGCCGACTTCAGGAACACGGGCTGCGGGCTCGGGCTTCCCGGGCATGCCAGACCAATACTCTTTAGTAACAGAGCAACCAGCTCGCTCTGGCGGTGCACTCCCGTCTTTTTGAAGAGCCGCCGCAGGTGAGTACATCCCGTCGAGCGGCGCATGCCCAGGTCTCGGCAGCAATCCTCGAGAGCCTTGCCTTCCATTAGCACGTTCGCCAGGCGAGCCTCCGTCGATGTCAGGCCGTAGAGCTGCCGCAGTTCCGACTCGATGGCCCTCACCGGGAGCGCCGAGTCCAGGATGATGAGCAGGACAGTGGTTTTGGTTCCCGACCGACCGTTCAAGGACACGTGGCTGGGACGCAGGAATACCGTTAATGGTCGTCTGCGAGAATCTCGGTAGAGCGCGACGACCGCGGCATTATTCGCGAATCGTCCTGCTCGTGTTGGCGCGGCTACCCGCTGCACGATCTCAGCGATTGGTTGTGTGTTCGCTCGCGTGGCGCAGAGCATCCCTTCCGGAGTCCGCCCCAGTCCATCCCGAGTCGAGAGGATTGCCTCGGCGATTTGATTTGCACCAATCACTTTGCCCGCCGCACTGCACAACACCACGCCGATGTGGAGCACGGACAGCGCTTCCAATCCCGCGCCCAGGATGCGGGCTTCCTGCGAGCGCGACCGGTTGGCCAGAGCCGCAACTGTTTCCCGCGTACATTCCTTCTCCTCGGCGGCGAGGGCTGTGATGCATTCTCTGACTTCCCGGCAGCCTCCCTCTGCTTCCCAGGCGCCGCAAATCGGGCAGCGGAAGCCTCCTTCTGTCATCGGGGCGCGCGGGGTAGCAGCCATAAGTAGAACCCCTGCGGGGACACCGTTCTCTGGCAGAAAGCGGGTGCCCCGCAGTTCATTTGTCAGGCAGTTGCGCGCGAAGGTCGAATCATGGGCCTCATGGCGCGCCGAGGGAGGAAAAGGAACAGCTAAACCCGCTCAATACGGATTCAGCAACCGTGCTGAGAGTAGGCGAGCGGCACAATGCTGTCTACGTCTAGATGAATGAAACCCGGGCGAGCTTCAGAGTACTCGGGCCAACAAGGACAAAGGCACAGAGAGCGTCAACGCATTGGGGCGCGAGGCGAAAAGGGGCCGAGCGAAGCGTCAACCATCCGATCGTTGCGCTCATTTCACGCGCGGACCAAGCCCAATGCTCTTCAGCAACAGCGAGACCAACTCGCCCTGGCGGCGCACGCCGGTTTTCGCGAAGATATTCCGGAGATGCATACGCACAGTAGTCCGGCGGATGCCGAGGGCACCACAGCAGTCTTCCAGCGCCATACCCTCCATCAGCAGGTTCGCGAGTTGCGCTTCGGTGGCGGTAAATCCGTAGAGTTGACGCAGTTCCGCTCCCGTCGCCTCCACCGGAAGGGCGGCGTCCAGGATCATGACCAGCACCGCCGCTTCGTTAGCACCCGGGGTTTCGGCAGCTCCGCTCACGGCCCGAACGAATAGAGTCAGCGCGCGCTTTCCGGATGGCCGCCGGACCGCGAACGCCCCGTCGAGGCTGCCGGCTTCGCCCGTTCGCGCCGCCTTAGCGACCTTGCTGATTACTTGGCCAAGGGATCCGTTGTCGTCGTGGGTGGCGGAGAGCACGCCCTCCGGGTTCAGTTCGAGCCCATCCCGGGACCGGAGAATTTCCTGCGCCGTAGCATTGGCAACCAGCAGTTGACCCGCCGCCCCACATACCACTAGCCCTATATTAAGGAGATCGAGCGCCTCGAATCCGGCAGTCATCAGGTGACTCACGGTGCTATCCCCGTGGCCTCGCGCGGCAACAGCCCGAGCGGGAGCAGCCTCTTCCTTGGAAACAGACTTCGAGGCGTCCGATCCGGACCCATCCTTCAGTCGCAGCGCGGCTTGCATGCGTGCGTTCAGGCTACTATCAGCCGTCAAGTTCGGACCTCGAGAGGATTGCCAAAGACATGAGCTCTGCTGAGGGGAAAAGTCGCAGTGCTGCGGTTCCGGCTTCCAGTGCTTACAGGAGCGGCTAGCATGTTCAATTATTTGGCACAATGGAACACTATCTTTTGAAGATAGCCATATCGAACGAACGACGGCTATCTTTTGATATTATCATTGAGAAAATCCGGCACTTGGCCCCCTTCCGAGCCTTGTCCTCAGGTGGCAAGCCAGTAGGCGCTCATTCGTGGCTGCGAGCGACCCTGCTTCCCGATTGCCGAGACACCGAGACGACTAAAGTACAGGAGCAAGGTCCGTATCCTTGGATAGTACGTATAGGGGCAGTTAGCGCCTCGCGGGATTGGAAGAAATCAAAATTCAATGACCAGGGACACGCTATCGACCGTCTACGCGCCCGGCAACCGGACCCAGTTACTGACGGTGGCGGGCGTTCTGTTCGTTGCCATCGCACTGGTCGATTGGCGGATCGAGCCCTATATTTCACTGGGATTTCTATATCTATTCCCGATCATGATCGTGGGAGGGTTTCTTTCCCGGACGCAGATCGTGGTGGTGGCATTGCTCTGCGCAGTGCTCGACTTCACGAACCTGCCGAAAGACGAACCGCTCGTACACCTTATCTTTAGCTCGGCAGGCTTTATCGGGACGGGGCTATTCATTTCGGAGCTCGTCCGCAACCGCCGCATCCTGGCGCGCAAGCATCTGGGCGATTTAATGAAGCTGCGCCAGGAAGCCGAGGAGCAGTTGCAAACACTGGTCGAGAGCAGCCCCGCGGCGATCGTCACGATTGATGCGAGCGGGAAGATCCTTCTTGCCAATGAGGCCGCCCAGCAGTTGTTGGCGTCCGGTTCCCGCGGATTGCAGGGGCAAGACATCAGTGCGCATCTGCCGGCGCTGCGAACCGTGGTCCAGACGCAGGCGTCGCGGGTGTTTCGCACCGCGCTGCAATGCCGCGGGCAACGCAGCAACGGAGAAACTTTTCTCGCGGGAGTCTGGTTTTCGACTTACAGTGGTTTCTCGGGACCGCGGCTGTCGGCAATCGTAGTGGATTTATCGGAAGACTTGCGCAACCGCGAAGACCTGAGCCTGGATCACCTGCTGAAGAGCAGCCGCATTCTGATGGCGGCCGTCGCTCACGAGGTGCGCAACCTGTGCAGCGCGATGCTGGTGGTCCATAAGAATCTTTCCGCGATCGGGGAACTGGAGCATAACGAAGATTTCCATGCTCTCAGCACCCTGATTCAGAGTCTGGAAAGCGTTACAGCCCTCGAACTGCGCCCCTCGCCGGAGCAGAACGCCGCGGCTGTGGACTTGACCTCGGTGCTGGATGAAGCCCGCGTGCTGATTGACTCGGCGTACCGCGAATCGGAGATGGAGGTGGAGTGGGCGCTGCCCGCCGCGCTCCCGCTGGTGTGGGCAGATCGTTATGGCCTGATCCAGGTCTTCCTGAACCTTGCCAGGAACAGCCAGCGCGCCATGCAATCGGCGAACGCCAAGCGGTTGCAGGTAACGGTGGCGGAAGAGGACAATAATGTCGTGATCCGGTTTGCAGACACCGGCCCGGGCATCGCGAACACTGACAATTTATTCAGACCCTTTCAGAAGGGCGCTGAATCCACGGGGCTGGGCCTTTACATGTCGCGCGCGATCATGCGAAGTTTCGGAGGCGAACTGATCTACGAACCGAGAGACCGGGGATGCTGCTTTGGGATCGTGTTACATTCCCACTCCCCGGTCGAGGAAAGCGTGCATGCCTGAGCCCGCCCAAGAGACTGTGTCGATTCTGATTCTGGACGATCACGCGCTCTTTCGCGAGAGCGTGGCGCGGCTGCTGGCGACCGAACCGGGGTTTGAGGTTGCGGCCCATTGCGGTTCGATCGACGAGGCTCTTGAAGGGCTGCGTCAGACGCACGTCGACGTTGTGCTGCTCGACTTCGACCTGGGAAACCAAGACGGCATCAAATTCATGCGCCTCGCCAGGGAGCAAGGCTTCAGCGGCCGAGTCCTGGTGGTGACCGCAGGAGTCGAAGAGAGCAAGGTTGCGGAACTGATCCAGACAGGCATATCCGGAATTTTCATGAAGCACAGTTCCGCCGCTTCCCTGCCCCAAGGCATTCGGGACGTGATGGCCGGCAAGGTGTGGTTTGATCAGGAACTATTGCAGGGTGCCATTGCCGGAAGCATGCACCCTCGGGCAGCGCCGCGATTTACGCAACGCGAGCGACAGGTGCTTTCCTTCGTGTTTGAGGGCCTGGCCAACAAGGAGATCGCAGAGCAGATCGGCGTCTCGGAAAGTTCGGTCAAGGCAACTCTGCAGCAGCTTTTTTCGAAGACCGGAGTACACACGCGCAGCCAACTGGTGCGCATCACGCTCGAACAATTTAAGGATCAGCTCTAGGGTCTCGACCTGCGGGACGGCGCGCTGGATAACCTTGCAGGGCCCTTATCTGTATGCGGTGCACGCAGCGATCCACCTTCAGGCGCCTTCATTCCCTCAAGAAGTCGCGCTTTGCGGCAGTCTGTTCGTCGTGCCATTTTTGCCATTGTTCTCTTTCATGACGGAACAGGTCGGCATCCGCAACGCGAGAACGTAACCTTGGAACTGCGACGCCTCGGGCGATTCGCACGAACGCGGGGCGCCCGAACTGTTGCGCTTGACGGCATTGGACAGGATCCCCGCCCGCACGTCGCATTGGTTCGTCACGGACGATCGGCTCGCGTCCGGCACACGACCACCTGCTTCTGATCTCCGCTCGCGAACGGCTTGCGCTCGAAGTTTCCGAACTTCTCAACGATCTCAAAACCGTGCGAGCGCACCAGTAGATCGAGTTCCTGCGGGAAGAAGCAGCGCAAGTGCAGATCCTCGACGCGGAAGTCGCGCTCTTCCCCGTTCTCGCCACGCCGGGTGAAATAACACTTAATCCGGCTCACCTGGGTTGCATCGTCGTAGTTCATGGTGTGCTCAAACGCAATCGTGCCGTGGCCGTCCGGATCGGCGTACTCGCGCTCGAGCCGGCGATCTTCGGCGCTGCGCGCCAGGATCGCTATGCTCGGGTTAAATACGTCGAAGACGAAGCGGCCGCCTTCTGCGAGATGCTTGCGCACCCTGGTGAACAGCCCTGCGAGCGAGGCGTGATCGTGGAGGTGCTGCATGGAGTTGAATGCCATGAAGATGAGCGCGAACTTGCGCCCCAACTCGAAGCTGCGGCAGTCGCCCTCGATGAGTTGGATATCACCTCCAGCGTGCTTAGCCTTCGCGCGCGCGTGCCCCAGCATCGAGGGGGAGAGATCGAGGCCGACGATCTCCACGCCGCTCTGCGCGATCGGAATGGCAAGACGGCCCGTACCGCAGGCCAGTTCCAGCACCGGACCGTTCGCGCGCCCAGCTTCGTCAACGTAGAACGGAATGTCGGCCAGCAGGAAGCTGTTCAGCGCATCATAGTGGCGGCCATCACGGTAAAGAGGCATGGATGTTTTCGGGGTCATGATTCGTGCTCCTCTACACAGCTGTCAGCCGTCAGCCGTCAGCTCTCAGCTCGGACTTTTCTAATCTCCTCACTCCGGCGGCGAGCGCAGCGGAGGCGGAAGAACCTGCTGGAGGTCCAGGTGAAAGCTGACGGCTGTCAGCTTAAAGCCGCGGTCGGGCGTTCGCCCGACCGCCTTCAGTTCACCCACGTCGTCTGCTCCAGCAAGCGGATGTACTCGACGACCGACTCGGACCAGCCGTCGATGTGCGTCCACCTGCCATAGCCGACGCCGTTCTTGTAGCTGGCTACGTTGATCACATATCCCTTGCCCCTTGGGCTTGGGACCGTGTCGTGCACCTGCTCGTCGGTGATGACGATCAGGCGGTCGTAGCGCTCGCCCTGGTTCAGCTGCTCAGCGGCCTTGCCGAGATAGGTGCCGTTGTGGCGCTGCGAGGCATCGATCGCGTCGCGCAGGGAGAAGCCGCGCCGCGCCGGGACCTCGACCAGGTGATCGGAGAACGAGTACACCGCTACCCGTTCGCCGATCTCGCGCAGCAACACCGCGAGGCCGTAAGCTGCGTCGGTGCGAAGCATCTCGGAGCGGCGTGAAAGCGGCGCGATCATCGAGCCGGAGACGTCGACGAGCAACGCGGTCTTGCCCGCAAGCTTTGGCTGCGCAACGACGCACTTCAGCATGGCCTGCTCGAGCGCCGGCTCCCACTGGGGAGCGTGGCGCGCCCCAGCCAGGAAGCGGAACGGCAGCACGCGCTGCGCGTTCATGGACTCGAGCGCCGAGAGCACGAGCTTCTCGTCGACTCCGGCCTCGCGCAGATTGCGGAGGTTCCGCAGCAGAGCAAGAGCGCCCAGCTTGTTCTCCTGCAGCAAACGCGCCCAGGCCTCGCCCTTGCTGGGGCCGTTGCCGGCTCCGGTTGCCGACAGCGCGACCTCCCAGGTGTCGGGCACGGCGAGACGGCCCCAGATCAGCTTCTTCCAGACGCCGGCCTGCTGGTCGTCACGCGGCTTGGCATGCGACAGGAACAAAACATCGCGCAGCTTGATGGGTCCGCCCCGGTCGTACTTCGCGAGCTGGTACTCGTCAAACTTCGGGAACGCGGCAGCGAGCCCCTTCTTCACCTGCGCCGAGAGCGGCACGCGCCCGTCCTTCCAATAAATGGCGACGAACTCGCACAACTCGTCGGCACGCTGGATGACGCGCTCGAGGGTCTCGGCTACCAGACCACGATGGGTCGTGTGACGAGCCATCTCGCGAACCAGCAGCAGCGGGGCGTGACGAAGCTTCATCTGCTCCCGGGCCTCGACGGCGAGGGCGGCGACACGCTCGGCGTCGACCTTGGGGACGAGTTCCGCGATGCGGCCGGCGATCTCGATGCCGTCCTCGTAGAACTGGCTCTCCCAGAGCAGGCAGGCCAGCACGGAACGGCGCAGCTGCAGCTCGTTCGAAATGTGGCGGACAGGAGCGCCCTCGTGGGTGCGCACTCCGCGAGCAAGGTTCAAAAGATTCAGACGGGCCATGATTCACCTCTTTCTAGTCGTCAGTCTTCAGTCGCCAGTCTTCGGCCAACCGGTTTAGTCGTTGGTCGCTAGTCGTTGCCAAAACACATCGCCGGGGAACTGCGCGACCACGGTGTTGGCTCGGATGCTCTGACTGCTGGGCTACACGATGCCGCGACCCGCGTTTCTGGCGACGAAGCATCCTCACTAAGCGACGCGCTCCTCAACGTCTAACTCGAGGGGAAGCCGGTCACTGCAGCTGTTGTGGGCCTCTTCAAGGCTGAGCAGCAACCCTTGCAGGTCCGCCATCGTCTCGATGCCGGGATTGCTCTCCACAAAGAACTGCGCCTCCAGCCGCGAGGCATGCGGAAAGAACCTGCGGTACAGTTCGACCTTTTGCTGCCCGGTCGCCTTGCCCAAATACAGACGGTAATCAATTCGCCCAGGACGCAGCAGCGCCGGGTCGAGCGCTTCGACCTGGTTGCTGGTCATGACGAACAGCACATTGTCGGGAGCGCTAAAGCCATCGAGGGCATTGAGCAAGCCCGACAACGTCACTCCGAACCGATCGCCTTTCGGCCCCGGAGTCTTCGACGGAAGGTCTGGAATCGGCTCCTCGGAAAGCGGGCGCGCGTCTCCACTCTTCATGCAATCGATATCCTCAAACAGGATCACCGAGTTCTGCTCAACCTCATTCATGGCACTCACCAGCGACCAGTCGTTAAAGTGGGCCAGGTTGATTGCGTAAATCGACATACCGAACTTCTCCGCCACAGCCGATGCCAGCGACGTCTTGCCGGTTCCTGGCGGACCGTGGAACAGGTAGCCACGGTGGTAAGGTACGCCCAGGCTCCGATAGCGCTGCCGAGATTTCTTGAACTTCGCAATGTCATGCACCAAGCGTTCCTTCTCGCCGGTATTCAAGACCACCGAATCCAGCAAGCGTGCTACGTAACCTTCTACGCGGGTCCAACCGTCGTGGTAGACGAACAAGTAGGACTTCACAGCCAGCTTCTGGCGATGGCACTCGACGATTTCATTGACGAAATCCCAAAGGACACTCTGTTTTCGACCAATGGTTCGAAAGTAAAGCAACTCGTGACGCTTCGTCTGAAAGGCCTTCGTTTCTTCGCTACGGTAAAAGTCAATACGAAACGGCCGTCCCGAGCGCCAGAACCAGTGATGGCCCGGAGCCGGAATGAGCGCCACGTGCTGGCCTCGGAGGGTAGTATCGACGTCCACCCTGCGAATTCGCTTCAGAAACTGCTGCCCCAGGAACCACTCCTTCACCCAGGTGAAAGCCGCATCGTCATCCTTGATGGTGACGCTCATGGTCGTTTGCTCCACGAGCCATTGCCAGATGCTTAGCGGGACCGCGCGCAGGTACATGCTGATGCCGCCGATGATCATAAGCAGCAGGCCGCCAGAGGCGAACTGGTTCTGGCCGGTGACGATACGTTTTAATAGTTCCAACATCTTTCTATCTGATTTCTAACCGGCCTGTGGCCGGGAGTTAGTAAGTTGATGTGGCGCGTTCACACGCTGTCGCGAGAACACGAACAAAAGCAGCCGGGGAACAGGCGACAAAGGACGTTAGGCGCTCTACCACTGAGCTACACGGGCACAATTCCCGTGGCAGGATTCGAACCTGCGACCTCCCGCTTAAGAGGCGAAGTAACCCTTGTCTTCACCACCGGCCGGATGAATGCTTACGTCTTTCCCTTGACCCTTTCGTATCAGGGCAGGCTTTAACGCGTGACGCTTGCGCCGCATCCGAAAACGGCCATGATACGAGGTGGACGAGGGGCGAGGACGCCCGTTGCTGCACGGACTACGCAGTCACACCTCTGCGCTGGCGGCAGCTCGGTTTGCACCTCGCGGTCGCGTTTCGGTTTGCGCGGACACTTGTCCGCACTACATAACAAATATTGGCCAGGGAACAGGTGGACACGGCAGGGCCTGCGCCCAGAGGACTCGAACCTCACAGCCCGCCGGAGCGACGCTGTTTGCCAGAGAAGTATCCGTGACCAATCACCACTGGCCCTGTGAAGTTAGGGCTGGGGGAACGTGCGGCAGCGGTATGTCGAGCTCCAGTCGAAGGAACCGCGGCCTGCGCCACCCAGCGTGTTTGGTATTACTTGGATTGCTTGCGAGAGAAGTTAGTAACTGACGTTACGAAGCGACGCCCACATGCAACCCAAGCCGTCTAGCGGCCGGCATTGCCTTGGTGCGATGTGTGATTTGGTTCGCAGCAACGGGCGTCCTTTCTTGAGAAGATGTCTGAAGATGCCATGACTTTGAAAATTATGCAAGAGGGAAAGCAGGGAGTTTTGTAAGAATTTTGTAGGGTCGCGCTTACTTGGAGGCCGCGGCGGTCGTTTCGACTTCGTGCAGCATAGCGTCCAGCTGCTCGCGGGAAAGATACCGTCCGGCGAGCACGACGGCGCGGATTTTCTGCGTGTTATGGATGTCGTCGAGCGGATTGGCATCGAGCAGCACGAGGTCCGCGAGTTTGCCCTGCTGCACGGATCCCAGGTCAGCGGTCTTGCCGAAGAATAGGGCAGGGTTGCGGGTCGCTGTTTGCAGCGACTCCAGGGGCGTGAACCCGGCTTTGACGAAATAGGCCAGCTCTTCGTGCAGGCTGAAGCCGGGAAACACGTGCACGCCGGCCGCCGTATCAGTGCCCGCGAGAAACGGCACGCCCGCCTTGCGCATCTGGTTCACGATATCCAGTTCCATCTGTGTAAAGCGTTCCCGCACCGGCAAAGGGTCGGTGTCCATGTCTTTGAGGATGTCGTTCGTGAACATGGGCCAGGTGCGATCCTTCCACGCGGCCGGCGCGTATTTGGTGAGAGGATCGCGCGAGAAATCGCTCTCGTCGATCAGCCATTGCCCATGTTCCCAAACCAGTGTCGGCACCTGCCAGGTCCGATTCCTGGCGAAAAGCGCGATCAGCGCCTGTGCGCGCGCAGGATCGTAGGTCTCGACAAACCGGCCCGGCCCTTTCGGCCCCTTCATCAACAGGTCTTCAACGGTGGAGCATCCTTCGAAGACCCCGGTGAGATGCTCGATACTGCGCTGGCCCGCATTGGACGCTTCGGCTGCGCGCACCGCATCCGGCACATGCCCAACGAAGGGGATGCCAAGGCGCTTCGCTTCGCGGGCAGCGGCAAAATATCCGTCGCGCGGAATCAAGGATTGAATCTTGATAAAATCCACGCCCGACGTCTGCAGTTCGTCGACGATCCGCTTACCGTCGGCGGCATTCTTCACGGGGGCGGAACTCGGAAAGCGTGGCACCTGCCCGTCCAGCATGGGCCCGGAAATCACCATGCGCGGGCCCAGCAGCTTACCTGCTGCAATTTGTGCGCGCCAGGCCTTCAACTCCGCGAGGTCGCCGCCCATGTCGCGCACACCGGTTACCCCGTTGGCCACGAACAGCGGAAGGATGATCTTCTCGTCCTTAGGCAGCCAGTCGCCGAAGATGGTGTGGACGTGCATATCCCACAGGCCGGGAATCAGGAATTTGCCCGTGGCATCGACGATGTGCGCTCCTTTCGGAGCAGGGTGTTTCCCGCTCGGACCGACCGCGGTGATGCGGTCACCCTGGATCACCACGGTCATATCGGGCTGGAGGCCACCGTTAACTACATCGACGATGGTCACATGATTGAGGATTAGCGCAATGTCGACGGCAAAGACCGGCGTTGCAAGGCCGGGTCCAAACAGTGCAAATAAAATCGGAAGACCGCACGCAGCATTTCGCGCCCACGCCCTTCTGCCACGCAGTTCAGGCACGCGCACGTGGAGGGTGCGGAGTATTCCTGAGGACTTCCGGCAGCATTGAGTGACCACCGTTGCCGCTGATGTCCGCAGTCGGGAGAGAACCCGGTTCATCGTTCCGCATTATAAGCACACCGGCAAGTCTTGGCATTTTGCTCAGCCCATCGCAGTTGTCGCTGCCGCCTGTGCGGGCACAGATTTGATCGTGGTGCGGGCAAATCGTGATTATCCAGCGCCAGAGCACGCGCACGGGGAGTCCTGGCAACGGCCATGACTACCCGCTCCGCGAAATTGGGGAGTGCTCGTGTGGCAGCGGCGCAGGCCGATATTTCTTTCAACATGGAGCCACTGGGTGGAACGTTCCAGACGGTACCGACCCTGCAGGGAAGGCTGGCTGGGGTTGCCTTCTTCGGTAGTCCTACGATCCTTAAATGGAGCGGTGTATTACAGGACCCGAACGAACACTTCGGACGAGCAATGATGAGAAGAAGGATCGGGAGGCCTGTTAAACTATTGAGAGAAAACCTCGCGGAGGGATGTGTGAGTGGTTGAAACAGGCGGTCTTGAAAACCGCTGTACGGGAAACCGTACCGGGGGTTCGAATCCCTCTCCCTCCGCCAGTTACTTCATTGATTCACAGAGGCTTCCACCTTCTACGACTCTTCTGTTCCTCTTCCATTCAGCCGATCTGGGGAACAGAGTGGGGAACATTTAGAGGATTTTCGCTCCAAAATTTCCTCCTGAACGGCAGCCCAGCTATCGACCATTACGCTCCGAAAGGGTCAATGAGCGTAATGCGGAATTTTTCGCCAGTTGAGATTCCGGTCTGTCGCTCGGATACCTGGTACCGGCGCCTGATGCCTCATCTATTTGGGGGATACCTTAACTTTCATCGAGCGCACCGGAATTGTTCTTGGTCCTGTTTACATCTCACTCGGCTGGGTGTAGTTTCCTGAAACCCAAGTTCCAGCCCGGGGTTTCGCTTTCACCAGAATTCTTCCTCGTACGGTTTCACGCGGCCACCACACATTGACGAGGCGGTTTGTTGAAAAGCGAAATAAAGGGGTTGAGGAACAATAAAAATATGAAGAAGATGACGTGTCTGATGCTTCTTGCGTTTGTTATCTCCGGATGCGCAGTCTTGGTGAGCGCTTCGGCAGACGACGCAGTGAAGCCGAGCGCTGCGGATCGGGATGCTGCTCGTTCAGCGAAGGTTACTCGCCATGCGTTGCCGGCCAAGACGGAACGAGGAGACTCCTTCCGTTCGGCGCCATCCCTCGGCCAGCGCGCGTCGCAAGCGTCGCCCGCCGCCAGTTCGGCGGACAGCCAAGGCTTGCGCTACCCAGGTGATCTGCAATATCACGGCGGCGCCGTTCTCGAGTCCACGGAGTCGCACGCGATCTACATGCTTCCAAATGGTGTTTGTCCCGTTGGCACCTGTTGGGGCAATCCGGAGCGCTTTCTGCGGGACATCGGGGACAGCAACTTCGTCCACGTTGTGGATCAGTACGTCGGCCTTCACTCCGATGATCGCTATACGGTTGGGAGGCGAGCCCACGTGAACTTCACGCCACAGAGCACGCCGTTCACCGACAACGATATGCTCGCCATCGTGCATGCGGTGGCCGCTAAAACGGGGCAGACTGGATATGGGCACATGTACCATGTGTTCCTTCCACAGGGCACCGACGAGTGCTTTGACACCACCTTCAGCGTCTGCTACTCGCCGGATAACTTCAATACTTGGTTCTTTTGCGCCTACCACGGTTCGGCGGATTTCTCCGACATCGGCCACGTTATCTACTCAGTGGAGCCCTATCAGAATGTGCGGGGCTGCAGCGTACGACCAAACACCCCCAACGGACAATTGGTCGATTCCACCAACAACGTGCTGTCGCACGAATTAATCGAGGCCATCACCGATCCCGATGGAGATGCTTGGTGGAATAGCGCCGACAACGGCCTCTTTGGACAGGAGATTGGGGACGAATGCAGTTTCGTGATCCCCCAATTCTTCGACCCATCGAATGTCAGACTGGATGAAAATCGGTACGCAATCCAGCCTGAGTATTCGAACTCGGTTCATGCCTGTGCTACCGGACCTTGATGATCCAGAACGCTCATACCATGAACCCGCGTGTGAGTGAGCTTTAACAAAGGCGGTGCTGGTGCACTTCTACAGTGCACCAGTGCCGAATGTGAGACTCAGTATCTAGAAAACAATTACGCTCAGCGCGTTTGGCCCCCGCCACTTCAGCAACATCGAACCGACGATTTTCCTTACCCCCAACACCCTGCAACGGTTATTGAGTTCGTCGCGGGGTTGCCATCGATAGCTGGAAAGTACGCCGACGTACAAAATCTGATTGGTAAACAAGAAGATATTTTCCTCGATTTCAAAGAGAGAGATGTGCGGTGGTCGTGTGCTGAGAAGATGTCTGACGATGAAAGGAAGATTGTCAGCAGAGCTGCTTCGGGGTTCGCTCATCTTCGTGATCCCTCGTCAGAGCGCTGGTGGATTCAAGGTGGGGTTGCTACCTTCGACAGTTGGCTCAGGTCTTCCTCACTCAGGGCGAAAGCCAACTCCTCTACTACGAGAAACGGATCAGGGAGATGCCTTTAAGGGTTCTGAAGCGACACGGCGTCATCGAGGCCGATGGCCAGATCGTGTCCCTGACCGTTTTTTCATACAATCGCTGTGGGAAGAGACCGCTGATACAGCCGTAGACTGCAGATTGCCGATTTGAATCAGAAGGCGGTACTCTGCCGACACAGCAATAACAAGCGGATGTTCAGAACTGGCTTCGTGGGAAACAACGGGAGAATAATAGCCGCCGAACGGGTCCGACGAACCAAACGGGCGGACTTTTGAAGGAGTCGGGGGCGGAAGAATGCTCCGCAAACGGAACAGGCAGGAATCTATGGGAAAAGTCACGGCTTGCGCGTTACTGGCGGTCGGGATAGGACTCATTGCGCCGGCGAGTCTGGCAGCGCGCAGCAAGGATCAACCAAAACATGGCTTTCAGCACCGCCAACGCGATTGGCCCGCTTATGGTGGGGACGTTGAGAACACCCACTATTCCAGCCTCGGCCAGATCAATCGCAAGAACGTGAAGATGCTTGAGGTCGCGTGGACTTTCGATACGCAGGAAAAGGGCGGATTGCAGACGAGTCCCATTATTGTGGGAGACGTCCTTTATGGATTGACGCCCTCGCAGAAAGTGTTCGCCCTCGACGCTGCCACTGGCAAGCTCCTATGGAGATTTGATTCCGGAATTCGAGGGACGCAGCCGAATCGCGGCCTGGCATATTGGGGAGAGGGGCGAGATCAACGCATCCTGGTCGGGGTTATGAACTTCGTGTACGCCCTCGATGCTGCGAAAGGCACTCCCATCGCCGGCTTCGGCAAGGACGGACGCATCGACTTGCGCGAGGATTTGGGAGGCGACCCCGGTTCACAGTCCGTCGTTCTGACGTCTCCTGGGGTGATCTATCAGGACCTTCTGATTGTGGGAGGACGGAATCCGGAGACGCAGCCGGCGCCCCCGGGCCATGTTCGCGCTTACGATGTGCGCACCGGAAAGCTGCGTTGGACGTTTCACACTATCCCTCGTCCCGGCGAGTTTGGCTACGAAACCTGGCCGAAAGATGCGTGGCAGAACAGCGGTGCAGCCAACAACTGGACCGGAATGGCGGTCGATCCGAAGCGCGGCATCGTCTATGTGCCAACCGGATCGGCGGCATTTGATTTCTACGGCGGCGACCGCATTGGCGACGATCTGTTCGCCAATTGTCTGCTGGCCCTGAACGCGAAGACGGGCGAGCGGTTGTGGCATTTTCAGGCAGTTCGGCACGATATTTGGGATCGGGACTTTCCAGCTCCACCCACACTGCTGACGGTTAAGCGCGCTGGCAACGAAGTGGAGGCGGTCGCACAGACCAGCAAGCAGGGATTTGTGTTTCTCTTCGACCGGAACAGCGGCAAGCCACTCTTTCCGGTCGATCCTCACGATTTTCCGGCCAGTACCGTGCCGGGCGAGGCAGCAGCACGACAACAGGTTCTTCCGGCGAAACCAGCGCCGTATTCGCGACAACTCCTCACGGCCGATCTGCTGACCAATCGCACCCCTGAAGTACATCGATGGGCCCTCGACCAGTTCAAAAAGTTCCGCAGCGAAGGCCAGTTCGTCCCCTTCAGCACGGGAAAAGATACGGTCGTATTCCCCGGATTCGATGGCGGCGCAGAGTGGGGCGGCTCCGCGATCGATCCAAAGACGACGATTCTTTACGTCAATGCGAACGACATGGCCTGGACGGGCGCGCTGATGGAGAACACGGGGGAGAATAACCCCAAGGCTCTTTATCTGAATCAATGTGGTGTTTGTCACGGCGAAACCCTGCAAGGATCGCCGCCCGAGTTGCCTTCCCTGGTGGGGATCGGCGAGCGGGTCCCTCCGCAGGAAATCACCACCACGATCCGGAATGGGAAAGGAAGGATGCCCGGCTTTCCGAGTCTCTCGGAGGATCAACTGTTCGCGCTGGTGACGTACCTGACCAACGGAGAAAGCAAGGAGTTGTCGAGCGCGGGGCCGCCGCCGCCGACTTTGAAATATCGCTTCACCGGCTATCGCAGGTTCCTCGACCCGGAGGGGTATCCGGCAATCGCGCCCCCGTGGGGAACGCTGAGCGCGATCAATCTGAATACCGGCGAGTATGTGTGGAAGATCCCCCTGGGTGAATATCCAGAGCTGGCTGCGAAGGGCCAGAAAAATACTGGCAGCGAGAACTATGGCGGGCCGATCGTGACGGCGGGTGGCTTGCTCTTCATCGGGGCAACAAATTTCGACAAGAAATTCCGCGCATTTGACAAATCCACTGGCAGACTTCTGTGGGAAACGATTCTGCCGTTTGCTGGCAACGCGACCCCTGCGACTTATGAGGTGAATGGCCGCCAGTTCGTGGTGATTGCCGCCGGGGGAGGCAAAGACCCCAAGTCTGGTTCAGGTGGAATTTATGTGGCCTTTGCGCTTCCACGGAGAAGATGAAAATCCGTTGTGTCGCCCGACGCGACCCGTCCCCCGAAGGGCATTCGAGGGGAAACGGATGCCCAGAGGCAGAACCGTCTTTCGCATCCTGCTTTGCGCCACGCTCCTCGGCGTCCCCGGTTTTGCTGCGCAGACAATTACGGTGGACGGCGTGGTCGTTGACTCCTCCGGAGCCGTCATCGCCGGTGCCGCGGTTCTTCTGCAAAGCGGAGTGTCGCCAGCGTTCGCCACAACCGATGACAAGGGGCGATTTTCATTTGGCAACGTTGGTTGGATGGCTGGCACGATCCAGGTTACGGCGACCGGCTTCAGCGTACTTCACAAGTCATGGAGCAGCGATGGAAGTCTTGTGGTTCATCTCGAGATCGTATTGCAGCCGGCCTCCGTGAATGAACAGGTTGTTGTGTCCGCAACGCGCAAGGAAGTGCGTTTGTCGGATACGCCCGGCAGCACCCTCCTGCTCTCTGACGTTGATCTGGCTGCAACTGCGGCTCTGCGGATTGACGACGTGCTGCGCCAGGTTCCCGGCTTTTCACTTTTTCGCCGTTCCGGCAGCCGCACGGCGAACCCTTCCGACCAAGGTGTCTCCTTGCGGGGTCTGGGGGGAAGTGCGTCGAGCCGGGCGCTGGTGTTGGCCGATGGAATCCCGTTGCTCGATCCATTTGGGGGCTGGGTGTATTGGGACCGCATCCCCAGGGTCGCGATCTCCAGCGTAGAAGTATTTCGTGGAGGCAGCTCGAACCTGTACGGAACGTCGGCCTTGGGCGGAATCGTGCAGTTGCTTACGCGACAGCCCGAGACCCCGGCCTTCACGCTCGAAGGCTCCTATGGGAACGAGCGCACTCCAGAAGTTTCCTTTTGGACAGGGAGTCGAGTGCGGCAATGGGATTACTCGCTCGCGACCGAGATGTTCCGCACCGATGGCTTCATCCTGGTGCCGGATTCCGTTCGGGGAAGCGTCGACACGTCCGCAAATTCAGCGGATGCGACGGTGTATGCCCGCATCGGTCGCCAGCTGGGTCAGGACGGAAGAATGTTCCTGCGCGGCAATTTCTTCACGGAATCTCGAAACAATGGCACGGCCATTCAGACCAATGACACGCGGATTGGCGAAGGGGCAGCGGGCCTGGACAGACAATTTGGCGGCCATGATTCCTTGACGGTCCGGCTCTATGGGGACGTGGAGGCGTACAACCAGAGCTTCTCAGCGGTCGCGCCGGACCGGAACAGCGAAACCCTGACCGACCTTCAGCACGTACCCGAGCAGGTGGTCGGTGGAGGAGTGCAGTGGACCCACGTGGCCGGCAAGAGCCAAACGCTGATCGGAGGAATAGACCTGAACGAGGTAATCGGTGCCAGCGACGAGCGCCTGTTTACAGGTCCGAACCAGGGCCGCAACGGAGGCGGGCGCCAGCGCACGCTGGGATTTTTCGGAGAAGACATTCTCCACCACGCCAAGTGGACGGTGATCGTGGCTGCGCGAGTAGACAATTGGAGCAACTTTAATGGCAGCCTTTTAACGGTTCCGTTTTCCGGATCTCCGGTCGTGACGACCTATCCCAACCGAAGCGATGTTGCTTTCAGCCCCAGGCTTTCGGGGTTGCGGTCCCTCAACCAGCACGTGTCGATCACAGGGTCGGTGTATCGCGCGTTTCGTGCGCCGACACTGAATGAGCTGTATCGTACTTTTCGTGTGGGAAATGTCCTGACCTTCAACAACGCAGCGCTCACCGCGGAGCGGCTCACGGGGGCGGAGGCCGGAGTCAATGTGACCGGGTGGGATCGCCGGCTAAGCGCACGAGGGACATTTTATTGGAGCGACATCGTGGATCCGGTCGCCAATGTGACGCTCTCGACGACGCCGACCCTCATTACGCGGCAAAAAGAGAACCTCGGGCGGACCCGTTCGCGCGGCGTGGAACTGGATGGCACCTTGCGGGTGAGCGGAGACATCCAGATCTCGGCAGGCTACGCCTATACGGCCGCCACGGTGGTGAGCTACCCGGGCAACCCCGGGGGCATCGACCTGGTAGGCCTCGATGTTCCTCAGGTATCGCGCAATGTGGCCACGTGGCAGGCGCGTTATTGGAATCCCTCGCGGTTTCTGTTTAGCGTCGCAGGACGCTTTGTGGGACGGCAGTTCGATGACGACCAGAACCAGTTCCCCCTGGACCGGTTCTACACAATGGATGTCGAGGCGGGACGAGCAATCACACGGCACCTGGAGATCTTCGGCGCAATTGAGAACGTGCTCGATCAACGCTATCAAGTGGCTCGCACCCCGGTGATCAGTCTCGGACCACCGATTTTATTTCGGGTGGGGCTGCGCCTGAAGCTTCCGGCGGCGAAATAACCATCACGGTTAAAGGCTTGCCAAGACAGCCCACGCACTGGGGGACTGCACTGCTGAACCGTGTCAGTTGGCCGAAGGTCTGTGCTCAAAACCTTCTATCGACAACTGCATTCGTGGCTGTCTGACTCTGGGGCCGGGAGCGAGCGTTGCCGTGTCGCGAAGTTTCTGAAGTTCACGCCGGGCATCGGCGATTTGGATGGGATACCAGGCGGTGCCGGCCCGCCTCGCAAGATGAAGAACCATCTCGAGTTCCTGTTGCGCTTCTTCGCGCCGGCGTAGTGCGACCTGTGCTTTCCCTGCTGCCAGGTGGGCCCTCACGCTGTCCGGGGTCAGAGACATCGCGGCTTGCGCCTCTGTCAGCGCATCGGAAATCTTGCCTTCTCCCAGCAGGCGCATGGAATGGGCGATGTGCTCCACAGCCGCAACACCACGCAGATCGAAAGTTCCCTGATAGACGAGCATCGCGCCGGCAATGTTTGCCACCGGCTTGGTTTTTTGAAATGCGTGGTAGGGATTCAGCTCGCCTGGCTCCCACTCGATTCCGGAAACCGTCAGTGCGCTCAAGACGAAGGTGCCGGTCGCAGCCAGCGGTGGTACTTCCGTGTATTCGCCGATGCTCGCACTCAACGGTCGGCAGGGAATGCCGTAATAGACAGGGCTGGCGACGCCGTCGTAAGCCAGCCAACAATCCGTAAGGTGATTGGTCCGCAGGTAGTCGCGCGTCTGGTAGAGGCCGTTGCCCCAATCTACGTTGGAATCAGTCAGATAGCGGTACGTGTTCAACGGTCCGCCCCAGGCTTCGTTCGAATATGCAAGATAGTTCGGATAAGCATGCAGGGAAGAAACTGCATGTGCCAGCATCAGCGTCACCACGACGATCCTCCAAGCGACCCCGCGTTTCCAGAGCAGGGCCACAGCTCCCGCAATCAGCACACAGAAAAATGCCAGCATGGGAAGAACGTGTCGCAGACCGATGTTCAATCCCGAACGAGAGGCGACCAGCAAGAGGATCACTGGCGGAACGCTCAAGTAGGCGAACGGCAACACGCGATCACTGCTTGTCCAACATCCCGCAACCAGCGCCAGTAGCAATAGGACTAGAAATCCAATTGTTGCCTTGATGATGAATGCCACGGGAAAGTAATACCAGCGGCCGTTAGGATAAAGCTTGCCCAGAAGAAACGGTGGCTGGCCCGGGTCGGAGACATTCAGAACATCCACCAAGCCGTATAAATACGGTTCGGGCAGCAGGTGCCACTGGGCCAGGGCGGGAATCGCAGTAGTCAGGATGAATCCATGAGTGCCCTGCTGCCGTGCATTGGCGATGAAGTCGCCGAGGGGCAGAGTCATCGCTTCGCCGCCCGGCCGCGCGGCATAGCGCCATCCGTAGGTCGTCCACAAGACCGCGATCGCAATCAGGAAAACTGCACCCAGTTCGCCGGCGCGGCGCAACCAGGACCGCAGGGCGGCGCTATTCGTCTTCTCATGGAGAGTTTCCCATCCAAATTCGAAGCTGGCGAGCCCCAGGAGTATGGGCACAATCAGAACGCCGGAGTGCTTTGCACTCAGAGTCAGCCCGGTGAAGACCCCCGTCACCAACTGCCACACCAGTTTGCGGGATCGAGAATACAGATGGAATGCGAGGACCGCGAGCAGCAGGAACGCGCTCAGAGCCGTGTCAGTCGTGATAAGCGCGCCGTGCGCCAGAATGGTTGGCTCGAACACCAGCAGAAGCAGAGCAATCACTCCTGCGGTTGCGCCGAACAGTACTCGCCCCAGCGCGTAGCATCCAATGGCCAGGAGCACGGCAAAAACGGAGGCCGACAATCGCGCCCGATAAAGCAATGCGTCTGCATCCACCTGGCCGCTGTACAGATAGTTGTAGCCCAGGCCATAACCATAATCCTTGGTCGTCTGATCTTTTCCGCAGGTCCCCGGAGGCGCAGGAACATGGTCGATCCACAAGGGCGCAGCCGCGACCATCTTGGCGAGTGGTGGATGCTCCGAATTAATCCCAAAGTCGCCACACTGCCAGTAGCGGTAGCCCGCCACCAGATGGAAGCCTTCGTCGATTGTTTGCGATTGGTGGCGGATGGAGCCCGCCATCATCCACCAGAACACGCCCGTAAGCAAGACCGGCCAGACCGCCAATTTCACGCGTGTTGCTGTCGGCCATCCGCTCATTTCTGAGTGAACTCAGCAATGAACACGCCAAATGCCGGCAGGGTGACCTCTGAGCCCTTCGCATCAGCGCCGGATGTCGCCAGCAATCTGTTTAACACCGAGGAACCTCGCTCCGCCAGGTTGAAGGTCGCCTTCTGCGCTGAACTCGACATGTTGAGCGCCACCAGCACGGACTTTCCTTTATAGGAGCGCAGATAGGAAAGGACGTTGGGGTCATCCTCATTCAGTGCCGAGTAATTTCCCTCCAGCAATTCGGCGTTTGTGTGCCGCAGGGCAAGAACCTTGCGGTAGAACTCCAGCACGGAATTCGGATCCTTCGACTCGCTCGCGACGTTGTGGGTCTTGTAGCTGGGAGGCACGGGCAACCACGGGTCGTGGGTGCTGAAGCCGGCATTGGCCGAGTCGCTCCATTGCATGGGAGTGCGCTCACCGTCGCGCCCCTTGTCCACCGGCCAGCCCAGTTTGCCCTTGGGATCCTTTACATCTTCCGCCCGCTTGGGGTCGTTGTTCTCCATGCCCAGTTCTTCACCGTAGTACATGATGGGCGTGCCGCGCAAAGTAAGATACAAGGTACCCATCAACTTGGCAATGTCGTCGTTGTGCGTGCCGTCCCCGTACCGGTTATAGGACCGCTCGATGTCGTGGTTGCTGATCACCCAGGTGGGCCAGCCTCCGGCCGAATCCGCGGCCGCGATCTGGCGCCGGAATTCGTGAGGCGAGAGCTTGTCCACCCTCGTGAACATGAAGTCCATGGGCAACTGCAGTTCGTTATTGTGCTGCCCATAGTACTGCTTGAGCTCATCGATATTCTTCGTCCAGGTCTCGCCGATCAGGACGGCGCCGTGCTCGTCGGCAACTTTCCGTAAGTTCTGCAGGACGTCGTGCACGCCGGGCAGCTTCTTGTTGTATTTCTCTTCCGTGTTGGGATCGCCGAACTTGTTCTTGCCGGGCAGCACGGGATTATCACGGAGATCGGGATCTTCGAACAACGTATCCACCGCATCCAGCCGGAACCCCGCAACTCCGCGCTTGTACCACCAGCGGGTCACGTCAAACATCGCTTTCTCCACCGCCGGGTTGTTCCAGTTCAGATCTGGCTGTTCCGTGTAAAAGTAGTGGTAGTAATACTGCCCGCTTCTGGGATCGAATTTCCAAGCCGACCCTCCAAACTCCGAGATCCAGTTATTGGGCGGCTGGTTCGGGGCTTTGCCGTCGTGCCACATATACCAGTCGCGGTATGGCGACGTCTTCGACGACTTGGACGCGACAAACCATTTGTGCTGGTCCGAGGTGTGGTTGATGACGTAGTCCAGGATGATGCGGATGTTGTGCTTTTTGCCTTCCGCGGCCATGCGATCGAAGTCCGCGAGCGTGCCGTACATCGGATCGATGTTTTCGTAGTCGGACACGTCGTAGCCGAAGTCCACTTGCGGCGATGGATAACAGGGACTGATCCAGATCGCGTCCACGCCCAGGTCCCGCAGATATCCGAGCCTGGAAGTGATGCCCTTCAGATCGCCCACGCCGTCGTTGTTACTGTCTGCGAAACTGCGGGGGTAGATTTCATAGAAGACGGCGTGCTGCCACCATTCGTGGCCTTCCGCATCCACCGGATTCTTCTGGGCGCCCGCCTGCGACGCAACTACCAGGATGCCTAGCAGCAAGGTGGTCAGAGTTAGGTTCTTCAACATGATTGCCCTCCTGAAGAAACGCGTACTGTTTCCAAATGTGCGGAATGAGCGGGACCGCCGTGAACATTCGAGATTTCGCATAGTTCTGGCCGGCTAGGGGCGCTCGGGCTTCCCCATGAAATGAAATACGATTTTCTCCCGGGCATAGCCTCCGGAATCTCCCGGCGGCATCTGAACTCGAAGCTGGCCATGACCGGAGATGCCCTTGATCCATTCCGCACCTTCCACGCGGCCCAACTGGCCCGCATTCCATACCCCGAACTGATAGACAGAACCATGCACGCCGGCGACTTCCAGATCAAGCCGATCTCTGGCAGAGTTCCACGACTCCGACAATATGCGCAGGCCATGACTCGCAGTACCGAGCGGCGGCAGGCTCGAAGTGACGCTCAAGCCGAAGTCATTTCGTACCGCGATGTGCAACTTGTTCGCGCCCTTTACAACCGGGAACCGCACGTTCAGATGCTGGTCGACCGCGCTCTTCACAACCCGGTGACGCACGAGATGGCCGTTCATGTCCACGTTCATCACGTCGGCCACCAGGCTGATGGCCGGCGAAAACTCGAGCGTGCAGTCGCCCGCGCCGCTCCGATCGGCTTCGAGCGTGAAGCCTTCCTCCATTCGCTGGTAGTGGAGATCAAGCGCGCATGATCCGACGCGAATGTTCTTGATCGCGAATGCCGTCCAGTCTGCCGGGACGTGAGGAGCAAAAGTCAGGACGTGAGCGTTCGCGTCGGCGGAGAGCCCGAACAGTCCACGCAGCAACGGGCTGATCACCATCGCCTCTGACCAGATCTGGTGCGGAGAACTCGTCGAAAGCGGCTGGTAGTAGTCGCCGGAAAGAACTTCGGTGACGTGTCCCAGGGATCCATCGAGCGCCAGCAACGCGTTCGCGCGCAGGTTCATATATGCCGGCAAAGCGCGATGATATTGGTACTCGCCGACCGAGGCCCAGCCGGTAAATAGCGGCCAGACCGCCCCGTAGTGATATCCGCCGCCGCTGTACCTCGCGGATTCCGAGGAGATGATACGCATGCCCCAGTCAGTTTCATGTTCGGGGGCAGCCAGTTGATTGATCATGGATTGCGCCTGTTCGTCGCGAAGCAGGTGAAACCACATGGGCACCGTCGTCAGCACGCTCGCTTCATCGACCGGCTTGCCGGCCTGGTCCAACGCAAACGCGTAACGTTTCTGGTCGGCAATCCAGAAGGCTTGATTCAGAAGCTCTTCCAGGCGAGAGGATTCCCGCGACAGTTGCCGATTTACATCTTCTTTTCCCAGCAGGCGGGCAAGGTTTGCGAGCGCCCCGAGAGCCGCGGCTCCCGCCGCACTCTGGTAGATCTCGCTCTTCACGGGAAGCAACGGGCCGCCCTCCACCCAGCCGTGGCCGATCCCGAAGTTCTGCGGCACGCCTTGGGCGTCGAAAGTGGAGCGCAAAAACTGATAGGCCTTCCACAGACTGTCCCATTTCTCCCGGGCAAATGCGACGTCCCCGCTCGCAGTCACGTAGTCGTTGATTCCCACGATATAAAGCGGCGTGGCATCCGCCGAGACATAGGGGTATGGATAGTTCTTGAACCAGTCCACCAGGCTGGCGGTCTGCGCGATCTCGTGAGGGATTTTGCCGTCTTCACGCTGGTATTTGCTCAGGAAATCCAGAGCTGCGTGCGTAGTCGTGAAGTCGCCTTCGGCATTGAGCGCGAACGAGGTCCACAAGGCATCGCGGCCGAAGAACCATGCAAAGCCGGGCCGCTGGCTGATGCCCGACGTGCGATAGCCCGCAATCAACCCCGTGCCGAGGAACGGATTATTGACTAAGCCTTGCAGCATACTGATGCGCGACCAGTCGTAAGCCTGCTGCAACTGCGAGTCAGGAAGTTCGAGACTCACCGTTCTGGCGAGGTAGGAGCGATAGTAGTCGGCCGATTCACTCAGAAGTTTTGCATAATTGGAACACAGCTGCTGGTAGGTCGCCTCCGCCTCCGCGACTCCGTGTACGGACGCGGAGATCACGATCATCCTGGTCTCCGTCTTCCGCGCCGTCGCGCCCAGGTCGAAGGAGTCTTCATTGGAGGCCGAGTAGTTGGTCTGATACTCCAGGTGCTCGTTGGTGGCGGTGGGGGAACCGATCAGCGCGGCAAATCTCTTCTGCTCTTCTCCGAAGGAAAAAGCGTGCAACCTCGGGTCCCAGTTCGCAAACGTCGCACCCAGCGCGGCAGGCCATTCGAGCTGGAAGTCGCGCTCCAAGAACGCACGCACGTTCAGCGGCTTCTCGCTCTCGATTTCGAGCAGAACGACCGCACCGGCCTCCTGCACGGGCACGAAGAGTGTCTCGCGAACCGTGAACGTGTCCCCGGTATAGAGAATGGTGCACGACTCCGGGCGGGCGGAAACCGTACGGGCCAGCGCTTCGGCGGGAATTAAGCGGCCTTCCGTTTCAAACTGCAGGCGAAAGTTTCGCAGGATCTTGAGCGGATAGACCCACGCTTCCATCCGCCCGGATTCGTCGCCGAACAATGCCGCCCGCGTTCCCACTGCCGAGAGGAATTCCCAGGGGCGATCCGTTCGCGAGAGTTGCAACGTGTGCTCCTGCGCGGACCCGAGCACAGGGAGCAGCGCCAAAATCGCGGTCAACACTGCCTTGTGCCCGAGAAGATTCCGATGGGAGCGAAGGCGAGGCGATGGTTGCATCTCGATTAGGAAGGTCTAGCGGCGTCCCGACCAGTTCACGGCTTTCGCCGCGCTCGAACTTGCCAACGGCGCAGGATTCTCACTAAAGTAGGGGCGAATTCTAGCACGGGCCTGTCCTGGAAAGGTACTACCGTTTTGTCCTCTTCCCGACGTTCGTTTCTCCAGTCCTTGAGCCGGTCCGCGCTGGTGTTGTCGCTGGAGAGTCTCCTCGCCATGGTACGGCCCCGGCGCCTGTTTGCCTCTTCGGCGAGTCAGGGTACCGCGCCGAAGCCCGCAGCCGACCTGGGACTGGCCTTCATTGACGTCGGCAAGGAGTCCGGACTCAACGCGAAAACAATCTTCGGGGGCGAGCATAAGAACAAATACCTGCTCGAAACCACCGGGTGCGGGGTCGCGTTCTACGACTACGACAACGACGGATGGCTGGATATTTTTCTGGTGAATGGCTCGCGCCTGGAGGGCTTTCCCAAGGGGCAGGAACCTACCTCCCATTTGTTCAAGAACAATCGCGACGGCACTTTCACCGACGTAACCGCCAAAGCGGGCGTGGCCCATTCCGGCTGGGGACAAGGCGTCTGCATCGGTGACTACGACAACGACGGGTTTGAAGATTTGTTCGTCAGCTACTTCGGCAAGAACGTGCTCTACCACAACAATGGGGATGGCACGTTTACCGACGTCAGTGAAAAAGCTGGCGTCGCAGGCAACGGCAAGCGCTGGAACACGGGGTGCGCCTTTGTCGATTACGATCGCGATGGCAAACTCGACCTGTTTGTCGCGAACTACATCGACCTGGACCTGGCCACGGCCCCCGTTCCGGAATCCGGCCCCTGCCTCTACAAAGCGGTGATGGTCGCCTGTGGACCTCCCGGCTTGAAGGGCGGAAAGAACATCCTCTATCACAACAATGGCGACGGGACGTTTACCGACGTGTCGGCAGCCTCCGGCATCCTGACCGCGAACGGAACCTACGGTTTGGGCGTTCTCACCGCGGACTTTGACAACGATGGTTGGCCTGACATCTACGTGGCCAACGACTCGACTGCGAGCGCGCTGTATCAGAATAAAAAAGACGGAAAGTTCGTAGACATTGCGCTGGAAGCGGGCTGCGCGCTCAGTCCCGATGGTAAGCCCCAGGCCGGCATGGGCGTGTCGGCGGCCGACTACGATCTGGACGGCAACCTCGACATTGTAAAGACGAATTTTGCGGGTGACACGCCTTCGCTCTATCACAATGAGGGCGGAGCGAACTTCGAAGACGCAACCTTCACAGCCGGCCTGGGAATGCATACTCAATATCTGGGCTGGGGCTGCGGATTCTTCGACATGGACAATGACGGATGGTCCGACATCCTGATCTGCAACGGGCACGTCTATCCTGAGGTGGAACAACTGAAGACCGAGGCGGGCTACGCACAGCGTAAGCTGCTTTATCGCAACCTGCGCAACGGGCGCTTTGAGGATGTTTCTTTGCAGGCTGGAGCAGGCATCTCCGATCCCGTCGCCTCCCGCGGCTGCGCTTTCGGCGATTTCGACAACGACGGCGATCTGGATGTCGTCGTCAATACCGTAAACGGCTACCCTCAACTCCTGCGCTGTGATCTGCGCACGGCGAACAACTGGATCAAGGTGCGCACGATCGGAGCGAAGTCCAATCGCAGTGGCATTGGAGCGCGCCTGAAATGTGTCACGAAGGTTGCGGGCGAAAACAAGCCGCACGAACAGATCGACGAAGTGCGCAGCGGCGGCGGATATTTCTCACAGAACGATCTGCGCGTGCACTTCGGACTGGGGAAAGCCGAGAAGGTAGAGTCCCTGGAAATCCGATGGCCCAGCGGCCAGGTCGACACCCTCAAAGACATCAAGCCTAACCAGCTGATCTTCGTAAAAGAAGGCGCCGGAATCGTCCGCACAACTCAATTCGACAAGATCTGCCCCACCCGGGCGCTAATCAGAAATTCTCCAGCATCCAGACATTGGAATCACCGTGTGCCTTCCAGATCGCCAAATGTTTTCCATCGGGCGAAGGAATCGCCCAGCCCAGGGTCATCTCTTTCTCAGTGAGCAACGAGCGCACTCTTCCGGTGCGTGCGACATTGACAAGTGTTTTGCCACCGCCGCTGGCGTACCCGGTCGCCCATATGCTTTTGCTGTCTGCCGCCCAATCCACGCTGCCTACCCCTGCCCAGCCTGGGACCAGAATCGTCTTCTCAGGACCGTCGGACAAGGGGAGGATACGAAGAGCCGGTTGGTGCTGTATCCCCTCTCTCTTCGCAAACACCAGCATCTGGCCGTCGGGAGAAAGGCTCCAGTTGAAATCGTAGGCATTGATGGACCTGATTTCCGCTTTGCTGATTTCAGGGCCCAACCCTTTTTCGGGGTCGAAATAGAAGAATCGCTCAAGCCCGGGCTCAAAGCGGCTGAGAACGCATACCGTCGACGGCAAGCGCGCGCACTGCTGATTGCTGATGCCGTTGGCTTCCAGTATCAATTGCGGCGGGCCCCCCGCCAGAGGTGCTCGCAGTAATCGAGAGTTGCTGGCCGCCGATGCTCCACTGGAAGGCGTGATCAGATAAATCAGGCTGTTGCCATCCGGGCTCAGCCTGGGGACGACTAAATCCTCACGGGCGCGAATCAGCAACTCTGGCTCAGCATCATGCACTCCCTGCCGGAAGACGTTGAAGGTCCCATTACGATCGGAGGTGAAGATGACGGACTGGCTGTCAGGAGTCCAGGAGTAAGGAATATCCGCCCTCTCATCGAATGTCAGACGCCGCGGCGCAGTGAGCCTGGCGCCGTTCGCCTCCAGATCGGCCACGTATACATCCGGTTCCACCGCCTGTCGAAAGTACGCGAGCCGCTTGCCGTCGGCGGTAACGCTGATTGCCGATGCCGCGCCGGTCCCGTGCGTAAGGCGCGCTGCGTTGCCGCTCGCTCGTCCGTTGCGATCGACCCGCAGCGACCACAGGTTTGAATCGCTTTGGTTGGGTACACCTTCGGCAAGGGAGTAGATCACTCGGCCATCGGGAGCCCATGCGATCGTCGGGCCAAGCCCCACTGTCGCAACCAGGATATTGGCCTCGCCCGTCGCCACATTCAAAGTTTCCAGTTGGCGCCGAATCCACGGCTCGCCCACTGAAAATTTCCCGCGCATGTAAGCGAGACGCTTCCCATCGGGCGACCACACCGGCGGGCCGAGCACATCATCGCCTCCTCCGATCAGCTTACGAGCCTCTCCGCCGTCCGATCGCGCCAGCCAGATCTCCTTATTTAGAGAGATATCCTTGAATTGAATTTCCGATGCCAGGTACGCGATCGTCGCGCCATCGGGCGACACCGCGGGCCAGGCCCCGCGCGCTACCAACTTCCGGGGCGCTCCACCCATGAGCGAGATTTCCCAGATACCCTGGGGCTCTTTTGGCCCCTCAACCCACATCGCGAGGAGGTGGGTTCCGTCCGGAAACCAGCCCCCCGGTTTGGCATTGAATCCAGCCGGCAGGGCCACCGGGTGCGTCTCTCCCGTGTCAATTTGTCTGAGGTAAAAGCCGTCGGAATCCGTAAAAACCAGGTACCTGCCGTCCGGAGAAATCACCCCGCCGGTGACGGGAAGCTCCGCCGCATTCGCCGTCAGCCTTCGTTCCTTGATATTGCCCGTCCGGGCGGCCGTCGAGTGAGCGGCATGCCAGCCAACGATCACGCCTACCAGGAGCGCAAACATCCCCACACCCAGAATCCACCAGCGAAGCCCGGGATGGTGTGGCGCACTCGACTTTGCGAGGTGTTCGGAGGCCACGAGGGCTCCGCTGACCGGTGCCAGAAAGCGATAGCCACGGCGCGCTACGGTTTCCACGAAGCGGGGATTCTCCGCCGAGTCTCCCAGGGCGTCTCGCAGCCGCCGGACTGCGGCGTTCAGGCTATGGTCGAAGTCAACAAAGGTGTCGTCCGCCCACAGACGTGTCCTCAACTCTTCCCGGGTGACGAGTTCGCCCGGCCGTTCCAGCAACGCAAGCAGCACCTGGAAGGGCTGATCCTGCAATCTGAGTTTCGCCCCATACCGCCGAAGTTCTCCCGTCTTGCGGTCGACCTCAAAGATTCCGAAACGAAGGATTCCGTCAGCGCTGGCGGGCACGGCTCTCACCCCTGACATGGCAGGAAGTCTAGCACTAACGGACTCTGGCATCGCTCGTCACCTCACCCCGTAACTATTTGACGCGACTCAGGGTTAACTCGTTACCCAAATTTCACCGGCGCGTCACCCACCCACCCTTGAGGTACGTCCCCCCAGAACTCAGAGTCCCAGCTACATCGCGGGAGGGATGGGGTTATGTTGAGAGTCTCAAAAGGATTGGCGGTTTTTTGCATGCTGGGATGGGCTTTGTCAGGGTGGGCTGAGGAGGCGCCGCGAGGAAACCCACACCTGACTGTCTTTGTTAGTAACGACGCAGGCGCTTCGGATCACGTCATCGCCGAAGCCGAACGAGATGCCACGCGTATCTTCCAACGAGCCGGGGTCGACGTGGACTGGGTACATTGCCTCAGGGCAGGCGCGCGTGACGAGAATCCCGGCTGCGGCGGGCAAACAGTAATGATGGACTTGGCGGTTCGGATCGTTCCCCACGCGCGCACGTTGCCGCCGGAGATTTTTGGGGTTTCCTTTCTCGCCGATGGCAGGGGCGCCTACGCTGACGTATTTCTTGATCCCATTCAGAGGCTGCGCGAGGTGGACCAGCACGTTTCGTTGGCAGCGATTCTAGGAGACGTGATGGCGCACGAACTGGGTCACCTGTTGCTCGGTTCGAATGCTCATTCGCGGGAGGGAATCATGCAGCCCCACTGGGAGGGCCAGCAGTTGCGCGGAATTGCGATGGGACAGATGCGATTCACGGCGGAACAGGCGGAGCGCATGCGGAGCAGGATCGTGTCGCTGCAGAAAAAGAGCACGCCTGTGCTCGCGGCAGGGACCCGCTAATTTCGTTCAGCCAGCAGTGGGAGCGGAACAATGCGGCAGGCTTGTGCCCGTCTTCGCTATCCGCCGCGAAGCGCCAAGAGAATGAAGCCCTGGAACGCAAGCTGCTTGTCAGGGTATCGCGACTGCCGAACTCCGCAGCTACGCCAATTCACACCGACCCCGCCATGGGGCGGTGCCATTGTCTTCTCCGAGCTCGTGGGCTGGCGGAATCCCAGAATGGAACCGAGTCACCATGCGATGTGACGCAGGGTCGCTGCTGGCGACGCACCGAGCGCCTTAAGCTGTTGCCAGACCTTCAAGTTGACGTCGGGAGACAATACGATGCGCACCGTAAGACTGCTCCGCGGTTTCATTGGTCGGCTGGTTTCCGGAATTTTGGTACTTGCATTCTCGTCAGGTCTGACGAGCTGTGGTGGCGGAGGTAGCACTCCCATCCAGCCCCCTCCTGCATCGATCTCGGTGAGCATTACTTCCCATCCGGCGGGGGTCAACGCCGGAGTGAGTTATCAATTCGTGGCCAGCGTGCTGCATGCCACGAACGCCGCCGTTACCTGGAATATCACTTGCTTATCGACGTGCAGTAGCATTGACATCGGCGCTATCGCCGCTGACGGGACGTATGCGGCCCCGGCCTCGGTTCCGCAACCCGTGGATTTGCTCGTGACCGCCACCAGCGTGGCGGACTCGACCAAGTCGGGCTCGGCGCAATTCCGGCTGATGCCTGCCGTTCAGATGTCCATGACGCGGGCCCCCTCGCAGATCGTGTTGGGTTTCGTTCAACAGTTCACCGCCGATGTCCAGAACGACCTCGACAATCGCGGAGTGCACTGGTTCGTCGGCGACGTGGCCGGCGGCAATGCGACGCTGGGTACCATCGACAGCCGCGGCATGTATACGGCGCCTACCGGTTCCTCTGAGATGATGGTTGCCATTGTGGCAAAGTCGGTGACCGACCCCACCAAGGAGGCCAGTGCTACGGTCACACTCATTCTCAATACCCATCCCAACTTCACTGGCGACTACACTTTCAGTTTCGGCGGCCCAGATGGGCTTAGCGTGACAGCTGCTGCCGGCACCATCCACCTCGACGGCGCGGGCCGTCTGTCCGCAAACCTCGACATTAATAGCGGTTTGAACAACAACGTCCTTCTACCCGGAATCGCGGTAACAGGTTTCTACGGTTTCGAGCACAATGACCTGGGACATGCCACCCTGAATTACACCGTCGGTCAGCAGACGGCGACGATGTCTTTCCGGCTTGCGCTATTGAACGACGGGGCTGCGCGCCTCATGGAGTTCGACACCCAGGGCCAGGGTACGGGAATGATTGAGAAGCGGGCAGGATCGGGTCTCACTACCTCGCTGGACGGCCCGCGCGTGCTGGCGCTCTCCGGTCTGAACCTCACGAGCCAGTACAACCCACAGGTCACCATACTCGGCGCATTCACCGGTGCCAGCAATACACTGAGCGGAATCTACGACACCCCTGGGTATGATCAAACCGCATTCACCGGCACCTATTCCTTCGGCACCACCAACACTCTGACTCTGAACTTTCAGGGCTGGAACAACAGCGTCCCGGTGGGCTTCCTCGTCTATCCCGTGTCGGCAGACAAGGCATTTGTCATGTCCAACGGCATGCCCGTGCTTTCAGGAGTAATCGAGCGGCAAACGGGAGGCCCCTATTCCCTGCAAAACTTTAATGGCACCTGGATCTTCTCCTTGAAATCGACCGACTCCACCTATCACTTGGCGAGTGTGAGGCTGGTTCGCATCCAGGGGGACGGCAGTGGATTGAACGCAAGTGGCGATATGTACAGTAACAGCTCCTTTCTTGAAGGCCCACCCTACCCCGTCACTTTCAACCAATACTATGTGGCCGACAACGGACGTGGGAACACCAATGCCCAGTTTGCCATGCCCGAACCAGTCGTCTGGTATTGGGTGACTCCGGACCGCGGCTACATCAAGTCAAATGAGGGGAATGGCGAGTTCTTCCGGCAGCGCGGCGCACCCTTCAGCCCCACTTCTCTTCAGGTTCCACTGTCGATCGTACTGAGCGGCTATTCCGACTACTTCTTTCTACCCAAAGCGGATTCTAAAATCGGAACAGGCACGCCGGATGGGGCAGGAAATTTCGTCTTGGCAACTGCCGACCTCGATGAAAAGGATACAGCAGAGCCCATAAAGATGGGCATGACGCGCACCGGCACCTATACGATCGACAGCGCGGGCCGCGGCATAATCTCCCTGGACAACGGACAGTTCGTGCTGCGCTTCTACGCCGTGTCGGACACAAACCTGCTCTTAATGCGGCCTGGCTACGATGTGATTGGAGTCGGCACGGCCGAGCAACCTTCGTTTGGGGTCAACTGAACCTGGTTGTCCCCAGGTCTCAGAAGTGACGGCAGCAATCGATGGTGCTTCAGCTGCACGTACTTGAAGCTAACCTTGCTAGAGGGAGTTAGCGCTCTTCAATGCGTGACACAAAACCGACACACTCAATCCCAAACGCCTCGCAAGTTGAAGAAAAGATGGCAGCCGGACCTGTAAGCCGAATTTTGTCCGCCTTGCGGCGGGACGGTCATTCCTCTGGGCCGCGCATTGCTGCGTGGCTCTAGCGACCTACCCGGAGGTTGTGACGCACCGAGCCGGCACGTGTTCCGACCGAAGCCGGAACTCCCTCCCTATTTGGTCTTGCTCCGTGTGGGGTTTGCCCTGCCCGCGGCATTACTGCCGTGGCGGTGCGCTCTTACCGCACCTTTTCACCCTTACCCCGCCGTCGTTCTGAGCCCGTGCCCGAACCCGGACTCACAACGACGACGGGGCGGTATATTTTCTGTGGCACTTTCCGTCGACCAGGCTTGAACCCGGCCTCCCGGACGTTATCCGGCACACTGCTCTGCGGAGTTCGGACTTTCCTCCCTCCTTGCGGAGAGCGACCGTCCGGTCCGGCTGCCAACCACTTCTATTATATGCGATGGTTCTTCGGACCACCCTCAAGGCACCGGCGCTAGTATCCTGCTGGGGACTACACAATCAAGTGAATCTTCTGGGCGCAATCTTCGAAGCGTTCGCTGGCTTAGGCGCAGTCGCCGGAATCGGCTTCTACTTGGCCTGCCTGTGGAGCGCTCGCGCCTACCTGAAAGACCGAGGAACCAGGTCCGGTACCCGCCCGAATCAACCTCCCGCAGAAGGACCTCCTCCGGTTTCGATCTTGAAGCCGCTCAAGGGCGAAGACCCCGACATCTACCAGAGTTTTCGCAGTCATTGTCTGCAGGACTACCGGCAGTACGAAATCATCTTCGGCGTAAGCGATGCTGACGATCCCGCGACGCGCGCGGTTGAAAGACTGCGCCAGGAATTTCCGCAATGCGCCATACAACTGCTGGTTTGCTCTCAGACCTTGGGAGCGAATACCAAGGTCAGCAACCTCGCCCAGATGGTGAAAGCGGCGCGCTACGACCACCTGATCGTCAGTGATAGTGACATCCGGGTGGGCCCCGACTACCTGCGAAAAATCGTCGCTCCTCTCGCCGACGCAAAAGTGGGAATGGTGACTTGCCTGTACCGTGGCATCGCCAGTCCGACGCTGGGCTCGAAGCTCGAGTCCCTGGGGATCAGCACTGACTTTGCCGCGGGCGTGTTGGTTGCGCGATATATCGAAGGCGGAGTGCGCTTCGCACTGGGATCGACCATGGCCTTCCGGCGGCGCGATCTGGAGGCGATCGGGGGTTTCGAATCGTTTGTCGACTACCTTGCCGACGACTACGAACTGGGCAAGCGGATTGCTGCGCTGGGTTTCGAAGTGCGCTTGTCTGAAGTCGTGGTGGAAACCTTCCTGCCGGCCTACGAGCTGCGGCAATTCTTCGAGCATCAACTTCGTTGGGCGCGGGGCGTGCGCGATTCGCGCCGGGGCGGCTACCTCGGATTGCTGTTCACGTTCGGCTGGCCGTGGGCATTGCTTGCCCTGCTCTTGTCACGAGGCGCGCCCTGGGCATGGGAGTTGGCAGGCCTGGCCGTGGTCTTGCGCCTGTTGGTCGCGTGGACGGTTGGAGTCGGCGTACTCCGCGATCGCCGGCTTGCGCGCTTGCTTCCGCTACTTCCGCTTCGAGACCTGCTGGCAGTTGCTATTTGGTTCGCCAGCTTCGCAAGCAATACGGTCGCGTGGCGCGGCGATCGGTTTCACCTCAAGAACGGCCAACTCGTACGCATCCCCTCTTAGACTGCCTTCTCCGCTGGATGCGATGGAGTTCGTGCCCGCACCACTCACCACGTTTCGCCCACCGCGCTTTTTGCCTCGCGATGCTCGGGCATGATTCGGCCGCCTCTGCCGAAAACGTAAGTCTCCCCGCGCCAATAAAAGCGACGGCTGGTGTAGCTCCCCAGCCAGACAAAAAAGCCGGCCAGGTCTCGAATCGGATAGAGCCAGCACAGCGCCACTGAGCGAGGGTCCCCCGCAATCCCCCAACCCACGGCCACCGACTGGATCATGCGATTCACACATGCCGCGCCCAGCAAGCACAGTCCCAGGCTCCAATGTCCCAGACCGGCGGCGGCAACGAATCCCAGAATTCCGAATGGCATGGCAAACGTCAGCCCCGTGCCGAGATGGCCGGCGGGGCGGGAATAGCGCGTGCTCTTCATCCAGCGCAGCTGGTCACCGAGCGTGCGCAGCGCAGAGCGCGGGGTCAGGACATTCTTCACAATGTGGTGGGAGAGGACCACCTTGTAGCCCTTGGCCCAAATCCGGTTGCCCAGTTCGAAGTCGTCGGAGTAGTAATCCGCGGTGGCCGCGATCCCGCCGATGGCGTCGATCGCATCCCGCCGCGCGGTCATGGCCGGGCCCAACGCGAACCGCATCCCTTCCAGCATGTCCGCCACCATCACCCCCGACGACATTTCAACCGACAAGCCAAGCGCCTCGAGGGATGACCAGAAGTCGGACGCCGGAATCCCGCGGTACATACATGTCACCAGACCCACTTTCGAATCGAGAAGCGGAGGAATCGTGTTGCGCAGGAAGTCGGGGGCAACGCGCACGTCGCTATCGCTGATGACGAAGTAGGAGCGATCGGTGGCCGCAATCATCTTCTGCAATGAAAAGACCTTGGCATTCGGCCAGGTCGGCGGCCCCGACAGCACCACCCGGCTCTTGCTGTGCGGATGTCGGGCGCGCACGCTCTCCGCAACCTGCAAGGCGGGGTTTTCGCCATCGCGCGCCCCAAAAATGATTTCGTAATCTGGATAATCCTGCAGGAAAAAACTCTCCAAATTCTGCTCGAGTTCCGCCTCCAGGTTATGGATGGGCTTCAGGATGGTGACGGGCGGAAGCGAAGTCTCTGGGACCGCCAGAACTGTGGCCCGCGCGCACTGAGCCAGCCGCCGGTAGCGGACCGCAGCCACGAGCGTCATGATCAGGAAGATGGTGGAACTGGCCGTGCCGATCAGGGCAATCGCGATGGCAATCCTCAGTAGCGCAACCAGCACCGCTCCGCTCACCATCGTGAGGTTCATAGCGAAAAGGAAACTATAGCGCCGCGAGCAGGTATGCAAGGAACTTTGTGCATCACGGTTGCCGGTTGATCAGAATTGATTTTCCGCCGATACGCGCCAACAGGAAATATCGCTTTCCGGCCAAAGCCTTCGGATCGTCCTGGTCGGTCCACAAGAAAACCTGAGCAGGCCCGGCCCACAAGGTTGCGAACGAGTCCGGCGTCTCGAATACGTGCGGTGCATCTGGAAACTTGGAGCCGTACCAGAGGTTGCCGCTCGGCTCGTGCAGCACGCGCAGAGGATACCCGGTATAGAAGTTCAGGGTCGAAGCCTGATGATACTGGCCATCCACGACAATCACATCCTCGGGCCGGTAATGTTGCCGAATCACGACCGCCAGCTTGTACGAAGAGAGGACGGGAGAAAAAGTACTGAACGAGGAATGAACGCACGCAAACAAGCCCACCATCATCAGTGCGAGCGCGATGTTTCCCTGGGCAGGGCGCCGCGCGCGACGCAGCATCCAGTTCAGCGCGGTTCCTAGCAGGAGGGCCAGCGATGCACCCAGCAGTGGGGCGCGAAATGCTCCTAGTGCCCGCGGCGTAAGATCAAGCACGTGCCCCAGCGAGAGATCGTAGTCCTGGGGATTCTTCCTCAGCAGGTCCGCCAAGTCGGCTCCGGGCGTGGGCAAGTGTGAAACCGAGAGCAGGTACATGCCCCCCGCAAATGCGAGTATGCCGAACGCAAACAAAACCGTCGCGGAAATTCTCCCTGCCCGCCCGTCCGACTCGGTCGCGTCTGAGCTTGATTCCCGAGCCAGCCAGCCGCCCACCAGCAACGCCATCCCGGGCAAAGCCGGAATCGTGTAGTACTCCTGGCGGGTTGAGAAACTGAAGAAACCGACGATCACCAGCGCCCAAAGGACAAACAGCAGGTTCGCTTTCTGTGTTCGCGTGAGATTTCCGCGCAACTCCCGCAGTCGCCTCGGAACATCCCACACCGCCTGTGGCAGGAAAACCGTCCACGGAACAAGCCACGCCACCAGCAACCCCCAGAAGATCAGCAGCGGCACCGTGTCGTAGCCGGCCGGCACCCGCTTGTTCAGAAATCGGTACAAATGTTCGTTGACAAAGTAGAACCACAGAAACCCCCGCACTGTGCCCTGGCTGGGGTTTCGCATGGCTGCCAGAATGTGCCAGGGTGCCGCGATCACGAAGAACACCAGCGTGCTCGAGAGCAGCCGTAATTTCAGCAAGTGGCGGAGATCTCCCCGTAATCATCAGGTACAGCGCGATTGCACCGGCGGGAAATACCAGGCCGATCAATCCCTTGGTGAGTACATTCATGGCGCAGGTCGCGGCGAATCCCCAGCAGACGAGACGCGAAGGCGTTTCTTCCTCGAGCGAACGCAAGAAAAAGTAGTAGCCGATCGTCAGCCACAATCCCACCAGGACATCCGGAATCAGGAACCTGGTAAAAATGTATGGCCCGATCGAGGTCGCAAGCACCACGCCGGCGTACCGACCGCCCATCTCCCCATAGGCGTAGCGGCCTAATCCATAGGTCGCCAGCAGCAGGGCGAGCACGCCCAGCATCAGCGGCAGGCGTGTGCTCCAGTCACTGATCCCGAAAACGTTGTAGCTGCTGGCCAGGCTCCAGTACATCAAAGGCGCCTTCTCAAGGTAGCGGATGCCATTCGTGTACATCGTCACCCAATCGTGACGGACCAGCATCTCGCGGGCAGCCTCGGCATGGATCGTATCCACATCGTCGAGCAACGCGGGAGTGAACATACCTGCAAGATAAATCGCCCCCCAGAGCGAGCCCAATGATCAGCAGAGATTTTGAACGGGAGGTTGAATTGGAGACTGGTTTTGGGGAATCGCCACGTGCGCCGGGTTTCAGGTCCCGCAAGGTGACAGACAGGGTCATGCACAATTCCGCAAAGCCCTGTGATTATACGGGGCGAAGAAAGAGCCAATCAACCAATGAGGATTCAGCGGCTGACGCCGCCCGCTGGCACAGATGCGTGAACCAGAACCTCTCGAATCTTCGCGGCCAGGGATTTCAGGGTAAAAGGCTTCTGCAGGAAATTCGTTTGTACGTCGGGAATCTGGTGTCGCAGAACGACTTTTTCGGAGTACCCGGAAACGAACAGCACCTTCATATCCGAGTATTTCTCGGCGAGTAGTTCGGCGAGTTGGCCGCCGCGCATACGGGGCATCACCACGTCGGTCACCATCAGGTCGATTCGTCGTGACGCCTGCTCCGCCGTATCTACGGCATGCAGTCCGTCTTTTGCTTCGATCACCTGGTATACCGCGGAACGCCTTAGAAACTCGCTGGCTGGTTCGCGAACCGCTTCCTCGTCCTCGCCAGGAGGATGGTTTCCGATCCGCGCGAATATTTCGCGGCCGGCTCGTCGTCGGAAGGTCAACTGACGGTCGCCGCAGCGGTTCTGCATTACCCGGCGAAGAAAAGACTTTCGAAGTCGTGTGCCCATCCCCAGGCCGCTATAGACCCATATAATCCGCCACTTTGCTTCACAACGCCGTAGACAGTCGCCAAGTCCCAGACCCGTCCCTTTGCCTTGCTCCTTCGTGGTGAAAAACGGTTCGAACACTTTGCTCTGGTCAGATGCTCCATCCATGCCGTGGCCGGTGTCCGCGACCTCAGCAACACGTAACGTCCCGGACGGGACCAGGTCGGGCTTGCACATAGGCGGCATCGAATTCCACGTTTTGCGTCGCGATGGTCAGCTTTCCGCCTGTAGGCATGGCGTCGTGAGCGTTGGCCACCAGATTCACCGAGACCTGCTCCAGTCTGGACGGGATCAGCCTTCACGCGTGTCCAGGCTCTTCTGGGGCGAGATGATTAACTCCACGTCCTCCCCGATCAGGCGCGGGAGCATGCGCGAGATTTCCCGCAACATCGAATTCAGATCAAGCACCTGCAGCGACTGCAGCTACTTGCTTCCGCTGAAGGCCAGCAGTTGCCGGGTCAACGTGGTCCGCGGTCCGCCGGGCTCGCGCCTAGATCTCCGAACGTTGCGGTGCAGGGGGTGCTCAGCGCCCAATAGAATCCTGCAGAGTCCGTGTAGCTGCTGATGACCATCAGCAGGTTATTGAAATCGTGCGCCACGCCGCCGGCCAGTCAGCCCACCGCATCCATCTTCTGCGCCTGGAACAGGGCCGCTTCCAGCCGCCGGCGTTCGCTGATGTCGCGATCGTTGGAGATGTAATGGGTCACCCGTCCCGCCGTGTTCCGTACCGGCGTGATAGTTTTCTCGATCACGAACGATTCCCCGGTCTTCTTCCGGTTTACCAGCACGCCCCGATAGATCTCGCCCGCCCCAATCGTTCCCCACAGTCCGCGATAAAAGTCCGCACCCTGCTCGCCCGACTTGAGAATGCGCGGCGTCTGACCAATCACCTCCGGCCGTGAGTATCCCGTGAGCTTTTCAAACGCCGGGTTTACATATTCGATCGTTCCCGCACTGTCCGTTATCAGGACCATGTCCGCCGACTGCTCGACCGCGCTGTAGAGCGTGCGGAATGTATCTTCCACCTCGCGGCGTTGTTGCTCGGCGCGCCCTAGGGTGACGGCGCCTCGTATGGCTCGTAGCAGCGAAGAGTCGATCGCCGCCGCTCCACGTCCGCGGCCGGCCGCGCTCTTTCCTGCTACTTCCATGCCGCCGGTTTTTGCCAGGGCTCCGTGCAGAAACAGCAAGGGCACCCTTCTGCCCTGCACACGCAGATCCTGGATGATTGTTGCCGTTTCCGGCTCGGGCTGGCGCTGCGCAAATACCAGAAGGTCGTAGATTTTCTGCGCCAACATGGCGGGTACGTCTGCGAGACCACTGGCGTGATCCACATTTGCCGAGGCCAGATCGGCGTTGGCGTGCAGAAAATCCTGCAAGATCGTACGCTGCTCGTCCATGCCTACGAACAGTAGTTGCAGCGGCTGCTTGCTCTGGCTTGGTTCCCTCTTCGTCGTCATTTCGGACTCCCGGTGCTTCTCCTATCGGAAAGCGCACACCCTCGCGCCGCCCGGATACCGGCAGTTACGAAAATAACTTGGATAACTTTCCCGATTCGAGAACCGTTCCACGCGCGCTGGTCAAGTCCAACCCGCGCCAGCCTACGGCGCCGTAAAGTAGCCCGCTCGCGACCGCAAGTGAGAGCCGTCGGCCTGCGTTGGAATCACATGCACCCGGCGAAACCCGCTCGTTCCGGATTCTTCCGGCACCCGGTAGTACAGCAGGTAGGAACTGCGCAACTCGGTGTTGATCGCGGACAGAGCGCCGCGGAGTTGCTCGGCGTTTTTAACGACATAATCCTGTCCTCCTGTCGTCGCGGACAGGTCGCGCAGCACGCCGTCCCCCGGCAACCTTTTCTTCGGATCGTGGGTGGCGACCGTATAGATCGAGACCCCGCGGCGCTGCGCCCCCGCGATGGCGTCGCTGAGCCCGTGCAGGCTCAGGTCATCTTCCCCGTCGGAAAACAGGATCAGCGCGGAACGGTGCAGGCTCGCGATCGCTGAAGACGCTCTGATTGCAAGCATGGTAGAGGGCGTCATAAAGCGCGGTGAGTCCGCCGGTCGCGGGATTGGTGAGCAGTGCCCCCAACTGCACCGGGTCGGTGACCGTGCGCTCGAGCTGGATTTTGCCATTGAAGGCAAGCACCAGCAACTGGTCGCTCGGCCGCATGACCTGCTGCAGTGACTGAACCAGCGTGCTCCCCACCTTCGTCCATGACTTCACGGTCGAATCGCTCAGGTCGAGCACGATGGCAATTCTCAAAGGCAAATCGGAGGCCGAGCGCAGTTCGAAATGCGGGATCGGCTGCCCGTCCTCGAGAACCGTGATGTCGGTAGGCGACAGGTGCGGCAACGGGCGGTTATTCCGATCGGTGGCCACCACCATGAATTGCACTTCGCTGACACGCTTGCGCACCAGGAAGCTAGATTCAGCGCCCTGAGTGAATAACGGCGACAGGGAGATCAACAGCAGCCCAGCAATCTTGCGCTTCACACCTCCGCTATCGGCCCCAAATGCTGAAGTCTTTTGTGCGCCGCCAAACCCTGGTAATCGGAAGCCGTGCGCCCCTGCAGATTCTTGAGGAGGGTTCAGGCGGAGCCTGTCCCCCAGCGCCGCGCCAAAACACCCGCCGCCTGCGGCGAAAACCCCGTTCCCGCCAGTGCAATTGCGCAGGGCGCGCCAAAGCACATAGTAACCAACTGATAACAAAGGAGAACCCCAGACCCCAATTGTGCCAATTTTGGCACAACAGGTGCCCTTGTAAAACTGTTAAATCGAGATCTACGTTCCGGGAGTCACTCGAACATGCCCAATCACCCCGCGGATATTTCGTCTGAGGATGACTTTTGGCAGCCTAAAGTTGTGTACGGTATGGCAACCGCGTGCCTGATTCTGGGCCTGTCGGTCGGCTATCTGTTGCGCGGGTCCGGCTCCCACGCAGCCACGGCGAACCCGACCAATCCGGCGACCGTCTCCCCGCACCCGGTCGGCGGGCCGGCCCAGATGCCCACGCTCGAACAGATGAAGCAAATGGCAGACAAGAAGGCGGAGCCGCTGCTCGAGCAACTCAAAAAGGACCCCAAGAACAAGGATCTCCTGCTGCGCGTTGCCTACTTCTATAAGTCAGCCCATCAGTTCAAGGAAGCCGCTGGCTACTTCGACCAGTCCCTGCAGCTGGATCCCAAAAATGTCGCGGCACGCACCGAAAAAGCATCGTGCCTGTACTACGACGGCGATGTCGAGGGCGCACTGGCCGAATTGCAACAGTCGCTGAAGGTCAATCCGAAGGACGCCAATGCCCTGTTCAATCTGGGCATGATTCGCCTGAAGGGCAAACAGGATCCAGCCGGAGCCATCGCCGCCTGGCAGGAATTGCTGAAGACCAATCCCGGTCTCGACAAGAAACCGATCGTCGAACAGATGATCGCCGAAGCCCGGCAGCAGAAGAGTTCGCAATAACGTCCGGCCCGACAGACCGGAACACTATTAAGGAGCAGCAAGACATGTCGGATATCGAGAAAACGTCCTCTGCGGATCACTGGACCAGCATTCAAGCCTATGCCCTTTCCGTGATTTGCCTGTTGGTGGGGCTGGCAGGCGGATGGTTCATTCGCGGATCACAAGGTGCTGTCCCCGCGGAAAGAACGGCTGCGGCACCTTCCCAAGGGATGGGCGACGCTGCCGGGCAGCCCACTCCAGAGCAAATCAGGCACATGGCCGACAAACAGGCTGAGCCCTTGCTCGCTCAACTCAAGACCGATCCCGAGAATCCTGACTTGCTGACCAAGGTCGGCAATATCTACTACGACACGCAACAGTTCCCGACGGCCATCGAGTACTACCAACACGCTCTCAAGGCCAAGCCCACCGATACCGCCGTGCGCACCGACATGGCCACCGCTTACTGGTATACGGGCAACGCCGACACCGCGATCGCCGAATTCAAACGCGCGCTTGCCGATGAGCCCAACAAGCCCAATGCCCTGTTTAACCTGGGTGTGGTCGAGTGGCAGGGAAAAATGGATGTCCCGGGAGCCCTGGCCACGTGGCAGAAACTGCTGGACACGAATCCGAATTACGAAGGCAAGGAAAAAGTTGTTGAGCTCATGGCGCAGGTAAAAAAGCACTCCAGCATCAAGCCCGGGACTCAGGCTAAGGCGCTGCCGGAATAGCATCATCCGGTTCTCAGAGAGACGTCACGAAGAGGATTTCGAAAAAATGGGAAGGGCGTCGCGCAACCCTGTCACGCCTCGAAGGCTCTTCCTGACAGTGCGCGCTGCAACCGCCATAGCACTGCTACCAGCATTCCGAGTCCCGCGATCCACACCGCGAAGGCAAGGCGTACCACCCACGCCGGAGCCTCTCCCACCCGGCGCAGCACAAAGGGGAGAAAATTCCAGGTGGTGATGTGCACATAATCCCAAGGGTCGGTGGTCATGTCGGAGTTGGTCAGTCCCCAGGCGTCCATCTTGCCAAGAGCGAACGCCGCGATATTCTGGAAGCGCAACCCCACCACGAAGGTGGGATGTCCGAGCGTCGTCATCTGGTAAAGCTCCAGCGGAAGCCAGAAAGCAACCGAGGCGACCTGAACCAGGGCGCTGCCCGCCACCAAACCAAGTCCAAGCGTCCAAACCACTCGCCCGAGGTCAGCGCGATACCGCAGTAACAGCGGCACCGAGATGAACGCCGCCCACTGAGCCGCAGTCGAAACGTAGCGGTCACCCCAGGCCGAATCTCCGCTCCACACCGTATAGCGCGCATAAAAACAGATATAAAGCAGCAGCAGCAGGAAGCCGCTGACCACGTACGCCTTGATCTCCGGCGGAAACCGCCGCCATGCGACCACAACGAGGACAATCGTCAACATCAGCAATGGATCAAACAGGAAGATCGATTTCTCGGGTGCAAACAACGCGCCCAGAAGGCCCACATGAAATGGGTTCTCGAATGGATAGTTCGCCGGCAGCGAGGTATGCAAGATGTGCTGCTGCTGCGCGAAGACCGCGACGTAGGTGTTGAAGAACGAGCCAAAACGATGGTATTGGTAGAGCCGGTCGATCAGCAGAAACACGGCGTAGATGGGCAACGCAATAATGGTGTAGGTGCGAATCCGCTTCCAGATGGACATCCCAGGTTCGCGTACGAATACTAGTACCAGCGCCAAAAACACACCCCCGGCGAGCACGTCCATGGCGACCGTCAGGCGAGTGAGCAGGTTGAGCCCGAATGCGGCCGCCCCGATTAGCAGCGCGCGACGCTGCCCCGTCAGCAACCACTCATATTGGTACGTAAATCCCGCCAGCGTCAGAAGCAGGATGTAGTTGTTCTCCATCATGTTCTGTGTGTAGTGCAGGTGAGTGGTGCATAGCAGCAACGCGAGAACTCCCGCCACCGCCTGCGGCCTCGTGAATTTCAGCAGTGTCAGAAAGCGCAAGCACACCAGCGCCGTTAGGACGTTGACCAGAATGTTGGTGGAATAGGCAACGATCATGTTCCGGACGCTTGGATCGTTCCCGTTGTAACCGTCAAAGATGGGAAGGTTTTCGAGAGCCGTGCCCACGACGTCTGCCGGCAGCATCAGCAACGACTGCCCCATGCCATACCAGGCGTAAATCTTACCGCCGCGCCCGCGCAGGCCGAAATCCGGGTAGTCCCCCGGCAACACGGGCGGAGCCGAGGTCCAGAAAGAATGGGTGGTTTGCAAGCGGCGGACTGTGTCCACCGAGTCGACGTCGCCGGACTGTACGACGAACGCGATCAGGCCGGCCGCGAGGCCCAGCAGAATGACAGGATTCCGCATCCCCCGGTGAAAGTTTTGCAACATCGATCGTGATACTAACCGACCCGCCGACCACGCTCAAACTTCGGGTATGCTTCTTTTCTGATTCTCCACCCTCCGGAGGGCTACGAAACGCGATGAGTGCAGCCCGGGAACTGCGCGAACTGTTCCGCCTACGCATCCTGCGGATGGCCGCGCTGGGCGCACTGTTCGCATTCGTGATCTGGCGCAGTCTCGCGCTCAAGCTCCCGGTGCGCGATCTGGACAACTGGTGGCATCTGAAAGTGGGCGAGTGGATTCTTCAGAACCATTCCTTCCCCCATGCCGGCATCTTTTCGGGCACGGCGGCGAACCGTCCCTGGGCCGCTTACAGCTGGGGTTATGAAGTCCTGTTATCGCTTTCTTACAAATGGTTCGACATCATGGGCATGGCGGTCTTCGGGACGATCCTCACGGTCCTGGTCGCAGCCAGCGTCTATCGCATGACGCGCCGTCTTTCCGGGCGGTTCTGGGTTGCCTGCCTGATTGCCACCGCCGCCTGCTCGGTATTTCTGTTCACCATGTGTCCCCGGCCCGTGTACTTCACGATGGTTCTGTTCGCGACCGAACTCACTCTGATTCTGGAAGCCAATCGCAGTGGCCGAGTGCAATCCCTCTATTGGCTTCCGCTGCTGTTTCTGTTGTGGGCGAACCTGCACATTCAGTTCGTCTATGGATTGGCGATTGTCGGACTGCTGCTGGGCGCGGTTGTGCTGCAGAGACTGGCAGACGCTACCGGATGGCACCCCCAATACCTGTCTCTGCCGACGCTTCCGTTAGGACCTGTGGCCGCAATCTCTGCCGGCTGCGTTCTTACCCCCTGCATCAGCCCTTACTCCTACCACCTCTACGAGATCGTCTACGCATATGCGAGTGCCAAGTTGCCGTACCAGATGATTCGGGAAATGCAGCCCATCACTTTTCAGGTTCCCAGTCATTACCTGCAGGTTCTGCTGACTGGAGCCGCATTCTTTGCGCTAGGACGCAAAAAGCAAGTTGACCTGTTCAAGTTCGGCATGCTCATACTGGCGACCATTGTCGGCTACCGCATGATGCGGGATTCATGGTTCATCTGTATTGCCGCAGCGGCCTGCATGGCTGATTTTCCTGCGGAGGAACCCGCCCAGCGCGAGAAATGGTATGAATGGCTGGGCCTGGCTGCTTTTCTGGTGGCTGCCGGACTGCTTTTCGCCCGCACCACCAACTTCAACCGCGCCGGACTCGACGCCAGGATCAGCACCGTGTTCCCCGTGAATGCGGCGAACTATCTGCGCAAGCATCCCTGGCCGGGCCCGCTTTATAACGCGTTTGACTGGGGCGGATTTCTGATCTGGTACATGCCGGACTATCCGGTCGCCATCGATGGCCGCACCGATTTGTACGGGGACGAGATGGGCGCCCGCTTCCTTGCGACCGGCAGCGGTGACGATTCGTACTTGACCGATCCGTACCTGAATGAGGCGGGAGTAGTCCTCCTGCAAAGGGACATGCCCCTGGCCGCGCTTTTGCAGAGTGACCCGCGTTTTCAGAAGATCTACGAAGACCAGTTGGCAGTCATGTTCGTGCGGCGTCAGGATTGACGCTTCGGCCGCTTCCTGTTGTTCGGATGTTCATGGCAAAAGCCGCGGCTACAACGCGCCGAAATCGCTTTTCAAGTCGCCAGCTGTCCAGGTGGCAGTTCGCCGGAGGGGCGGGCCGGTGCTCCCCCTTCACTGGAATTGTGTCGCCGGGTAGCAACGGCAGCCTGACTCCTGGTTGCCAAACCAACTCAGCACGCGCCCCCTCTCCGGTACGGTGACGGGCGCAGGCGGAGACGGCGCGAAAAGAGAAAAAAAAGCTTGCATCTGATCTAGTGTTGTAGTTAACTATATCACTAGAGGTCGTGATCGTCGTTCGTACTGGAGTCAGGGGAGATCGAACCCTGACCCCGAGGTAAAGAAGCTTTTAAGGAGAAGAATCATGAAATTCCATCGTCTTATGTTGTCCGTGGTTATGATGTCGCTCTGCACCGTGGCTTTTGCCCAGTCCGACGCGCAAAAGTCTTTCGATCAAATGAAGAATCTGGCGGGTTCGTGGGAAGGGCACGTGAAAACTGTCCCGCAGCAAGCCGAGATAGAAGGAAAACTCATGCAGGTCTCGCTGCGCGTGACTTCCATGGGTCACACGCTCATGCATGAGATGACGGGAACCGGAAGACCCGACGACCCGATCACCATGTTCGTTGTGGACGGAGATCGCTTGCTGCTGACCCATTATTGTGACGCGGATAATCGTCCGCGGATGGTAGGCAAGTCGTCGCCGGACGGGAAGACGGTGGAATTCGATTTTCTCGACGTGACCGGCAATCTGCAGTATGGACACATGCAGCATGCAGTGTTCACCAGCATCGACGCGAACCACCACACCGAGGACTGGACTTTCACGAACGCAGCGGGGGACAAACCAGTCCGGGCGCACTTTGACCTGCAGCGCACCAAGTGATGGGACAGTATCTCTGGTAAGGACTATCTGGGAAACAGGATGGATCTCGAATGGAACGACAATCAGCCGATTTACCGCCAACTGCGAGATCGCGTCGTCGCCATGATTCTCGACGGCGTGCTCAAAGAAGGCGATCCGCTGCCCTCGGTGCGCAACGTTGCGGCCGAATATCGGGTGAATCCTCTCACGGTGCTAAAGGGCTATCAACAGCTGGTCGACGAGCAACTGGTCGAGAGCAAGAGAGGCCGCGGCATGTTCGTGAATGCCGGTGCGAGGAATCTGCTGTTGCAGGGCGAACGCCAGAAGTTTCTTGCTGAAGAATGGCCGAGAATCCGCGCCACCATTCAGCGGCTGGGGCTGAAGGCGGAAGAATTGCTGGATGGCGGCGCAAGCGGCCGGTCAAGGTCGAAGAATGCCGAGGAGGAAAAGGCATGACATGTATTGAAGCACGCGGCCTGCGCAAAGCGTTCGGAACGACCATCGCACTGGACGGCGTGGACTTGCGTGTGGAGGAAGGGCGCATCCTCGGAATGATCGGTCCCAACGGCGCAGGCAAGACCACTGCGCTGAACGCGATTCTGGGGCTCACTCCATACCAGGGAGAACTCAAGGTGATGGGGCGGAATCCATGGGAGGAGCGCGATCAACTCATGCGCGACGTCTCATTTATCGCCGACGTAGCGGTGCTGCCGCGATGGATGCGAGTTGCGCACGCGCTCGACTACGTGGCCGGCGTGCACCCGCGATTCGATCGCGCGAAAGCGGAAGGCTTTCTGGCAAAGACTTCCATTAAGCAGAGTAACAAGGTCCGGGAGTTATCGAAAGGCATGGTGACTCAGCTCCACCTGGCGCTGGTAATGGCCATGGATGCGAAGTTGCTCGTGCTGGATGAGCCGACGCTCGGCCTGGACATCCTGTATCGCAAGCAGTTCTACGATTCGCTGCTGAATGACTACTACGATCGCAGCCGCACCATTGTCGTGACCACGCACCAGGTGGAAGAGATTGAGCACGTGCTGACGGATCTCATGTTCATCAACCAGGGCCGCATCGTTCTCAGTTGCAGCATGGAAGAATTCGAAGCCCGCTATGTGGAACTGATGGTGAATCCCGAGCAGTTAGCGGCGGCGCGGGGGCTCAAGCCGATGCACGAGCGGCAGGTGCTCGGTCGCAGCATTTTGCTGTTCGAGGGTGTGGATCGGCAGAAACTCGCCCAATTGGGAGATGTTCGGACGCCGAGCATCGCGGACCTGTTCGTTGCGGTGATGAGCAACCAGGTGGGCACGGCACAAGGAGGGGCGCGATGAATATGCAATCGAACGCCGTGCCGGACCCTCGCGTCGACTCGCGGGCAGTCGCGCCGGCGGCGGTGTCGGCGACGCGGCCTTTCTACTGGTCGGTACGGCGGGAACTGTGGGAGTACCGCTCCATCTATATTGCGCCGCTGGCGGTGGCTGGCGTTGTGCTGTTCGGCTTCTTGATCGCCACGATTGGACGCGCCATGGCCACCGGGGATCCGGCACAGAAAGTGGCAGTGCTCAGTGAACAGAACGGGTTCGCGGCCGGCCTGATCATGGCGACGGCTTTTATTGTCGGGATCTTCTATTCTCTCGACGCGCTGCACAGCGAGCGACGGGATCGCAGCATCCTGTTCTGGAAGTCGTTGCCGGTTTCCGATCTCACTACCGTGCTCTCGAAGGCGAGCATTCCCCTGGTAATTCTGCCGTTGCTCACATTCTCGATCGTGGTTGTCACCCAGGTGATTATGGGGGTGATGAGTACGCTGGCGCTGTGGGCAAGCGGACTGGCGGTGGGGACATTATGGACGCATTGGTTCCAGACGTCGCTGATGCTGCTCTATCACCTGGTGACGTTGCATGTGCTGTGGCACGCGCCCATCTATGCGTGGCTGCTGCTGGTCTCGGGCTGGGCTCGGCGGTTGACATTCCTCTGGGCGGTTCTTCCGCCGGTGGCGATCGGGGTACTCGAGAAGGTCGCATTCAACACCTCGCATTTCGCCGCGTTCATGGGATACCGCATGAGGGGACCTGAGGAGTTTGATCTCCACCCGCATGGAAACGCGGCCATGCATTCGCTGATGACCATGGATCTGGGCCATTTCTTGAGCACGCCGGGACTGTGGATTGGGCTGGTAGTGGCTGCGGCCTTCCTGGCCGCGGCGGCCCGGCAGCGGCGTTACCGAGGACCGACTTAAGAACAAGCTTCTAGCTATTCGCCGTTGGCCCCTGGCAAACCAAAACCGGTTCGAGGGAGAGCTGTCGCCAAAAATCTGGAGTGAAGGCCAGGAACTTTGGCCGAAAAGGAGAAAAAGTATGAGTACCGCAGTTTTGACGAACCGATTGGAGCTGAGTTCTGTTGCGAACGGCGCGCTGAAAGCGGCTGCGCGATTCTGGTTCGGGGTGACCGTCATCGGCCAACTGGTGTTCGCGTTTGCAGTAGCGTCCTTCTACGGACTCACGGCGGCGCGCGGGGATTTTCATGGGTGGAGTAAGTCCATCACTCATGGGTATGTTCCGGGGGACAAGCTGGGCAACCTCGCGGTGATGATGCACATTGGCTCGGCGGTCGTCATCATGCTCTCGGGAGCAGTGCAACTCGTGCCTGGAGTTCGAGATCGTTTTCCAGTCTTTCATCGCTGGAACGGGCGTGTGTATATGCTGACGGCAGTCACCCTGAGCGTGGCTGGTCTTTATATGACCTGGATTCGGGGGAGCGTGGGCAACACTATGCTGCATCTTTCAAGCACCCTCAACGCGGTTCTGATCTGGCTGGGCGCGGGAATGGCGCTGCATTACGCGCTGGCTCGCGATTTCAAGACCCATCGTCGCTGGGCGCTTCGGCTGTTCCTGGTGACCAGTGCGTCGTGGTTCTTCCGATTGATGATCTTTTTGTACTTCCTGCTATTGGGGTCGCGGGGCCTTGACCCGACGATGCTGGGAAGCCCGGTGTTCATTTACATGTCGTTCGCGCAATATCTGCTGCCGCTGGCCGTTCTGGAAGTGTATTTGCGCGCGAAGGAACACGGTGGAACACTCCCGCGCATGGCTACGGCCGCCGGTCTGTTTCTGCTGACGCTGGCGATGGTGGTGGGGATCTTTGCGGTGAGCATGGCGGTGTGGGTGCCGGATGTCAAAGCCGGGTTCGACCCGCGAAAATCGATTGCCGAGACGCTGTCGGCGACCGTCGCGTCGAGCGGCATCGACCAGGCGGTGAAGCAATATCATGAGCTCAAGACGAGCGGAGCGGCGAGTTACAACTTCGATGAAGATCAGCTGAATAGTCTGGGCTATCAGCTGATCCAGATGAAGAAGTTCAAAGAAGCGATTCGTATTTTCCAGCTGAATATCGAAGCCTATCCGCAATCCAGCAATGTCTATGACAGCCTTGGGGAGGGGTACATGGACGACGGTGACAGAGCGCTAGCTGTGGCGAACTATCAACGATCGCTTCAGCTGAATCCCAAGAACCGCAACGCGGTCCAGATGCTTCAAAAACTCAACGCGCCTTGATTTGTGCTGTGGAAATTCTTCTACGGCTGTCGAGCGGCAGATCGTTGGATGTGTGTGGGTTCGCCTTCGTCGCTCGCCCTTACTTCTTCAATCCACCGCCTGCTCCGCCAATTGTCACCGTGCCATTCGGATTGTGGGCGACGTTATGGCACGTCAGCGTGCAGGTGTTGGGGCCCTGGTTGTAGGAGACGGGAACGCCTCCGTTCGGAGCCACCACATTCGCGTCGAAGCTGATCAGGCGCTGGCCGGAGGGATTCGAGCTTCCGTTGCCGACGCCGTGTGCCGTGTGACAGGTCGAGCAACTGAATCCGGCGTTGATGTGCTGTGCATGTTTGGCAAAGCTGCCGTTCTGCATGATGTTCGTAAGATTGTGACACTTCCCGCAAAGCGCATAAGGGCCGTTTGCGCTGAGATCAGGACTCGGGAACAGGTTGGTGATCACCTGGCCCGGCGCCATCGCCTGGCTTAACTCATAGCGACGCTCGAGAATGTGCGTCCACTTCGACCCGTGCGGACCGACCGGACCCGTGCCGCCGAATTCGCGGTTGTCGTCGCTGTTGTGGCAGTCGGTGCAGTAAATCTGCGTGCCCATGGTCCGCCCTTGCGTTACTCCATCCAGGTTCAACATGTTGGGAAGCAGGCTCGGCTGGGGCAAAGAACTGGTCCGCGGATGAAATACCGGGTGGCTGGAACCGGCACTTGCACCAAACTGCGGAATGACGTTTTGCGGATTGGCGACCGAAGCCAGGCGCACCGGCTGATACCCGTACCTGGATGCTTTCGCGAGATTTCTGGAGTTGGCTCCGTGGCAACGCAGGCAAGTCTGGAACTGGTACTGTGCTGGCCGCACGATCGTCACCCCATCCTTCTCGCTGACTCCCGAAACCGCGTTTTGCGCCGAGCGCAGAGCGGGAGCGAGCGCCAGAGCAGCGCCACCCGCCGCGATCGCATGCGGCTCGTGGCAGTCCGTGCATCCCGTTTGATTTGCGGAATTGGGAGCAGCGGTGACTGCATTACGGTTCTGGGCCGAGGCCTGCACCTTGACCTGCGTCGGTCCAGTCGATATGGGATGGCCGATCTTGGCGTATTCGGATGCGACGTTGAGACTGGCCATTGCCTTGGCGGGGCCAACCAGGCTGGGAGCCATGGCAACGTTCCGGCCTAGCGGATTCGCACCGACGACGGTCGCGGCCGCGGCAGTCATGCCGGAGTGGCAATTCAGACACACCTGGTCGCCCGGCCCCGCGCAGCAGCCAACTCGGACCGGCAGCGTTGTGATCCGTATGGCAGGAGAAGCACGCATTCGCGCTCAGCGTCGGATACGGGAGGTTCTGCACGGTCGCGTTGTTGGTGGCGTGGACACTCGTGCTCCAGCCCGCAAGGGGGTTGGTCTGGTTCTGCACCACCCGGTTGGGATCGTGACAGGCCAGGCACAGCGCGCCATTTACGCTGTCCTTGGCGAGAAAGTATTTTGCGATCGGATCCTTGGCCTGCACATGCGGGTTGTGGCACGACGTGCACTCGATGTTGCCGCTCACCAGCTTGATCGCGCCGGTCGGGTCCGCGGTCTGCCCTTTCGACGCCAGGCTCTGCACCAGGCTGGGCGCATCCTTGATGCGGTGGAAGCACGCTCAAAGGGTGGGAGGACTGGAGATTGGCGCCGAATACGTCGGTGGCGTACATCGAACCGGTCGTCGATCACCTTGCCGGAGACGAGCGTCTGACCGACCGCGACGGTCCCGTCGTGGCAGCTCAGGCACAGGTTGCTGTCCGCCACCGAGGACCGGTTGCGTCCCCGGTCTGGTGATACGTGGAACTGGTGTACAAGCTGTACACCTGCCTGGTCAGCGTCTGGTTCCAAAGCGCCCGTCCCGAGCCCAGTCCGGAGTGCGGCGCATGGCAGTAGCTGCAGGAACCCGGGCGAGCACCGGTAACCGGCGACGTGCTGCCGGGCGAGAGATCGTGCATGCCGATAACGTCACCGGTGATCTGCGCAAACAGAGTTCCGGCGGAGAACACGACGCAGGCGAACAGGAGTTTTAACTTCACTGGCTTCCTCCTGCGCGAGACCACTTGCCCGCACCGTAGAAGTGAAAAACCTGGATTCGGCGATTGAAGGAATCGACCACAAAGATGCGGTCTTCCCGATCGATGGAAAGGCCCGCCGGCAGCTGGAACTCCCCGGCTTCCGTGCCCTTGCTGCCGAAGTAGTAGAGCAGTTCGCCCTGCCGGTTAAACACCTGGACCATGCCCCACAATCCATCGACGACGTAGAGATCGCCCTCCGAGTCAACCCCGATGCCTTTTGGCCGGAACATCGTTCCCGTGCTGTCGCCAATGGCCTCCAATGGCAAAACGGAATGTGCCCGAGCGGTCGAGCACCTGCACGCGAAAATTCATCGCGTCCACCACCATCAGGTTGTCGCCGTCCAGGCGCAGTTCCGTGGGATAGTTGAATTCTCCTTCGCCCTGGCCATTCTTGCCGATCGTCTGCAAAACCGATCCCTGCATATCGAGCACGAAGATCTTGTCGCGCAGGGTGTCGGTCACGTAGATGCGCTGCGCCTGGGAATCAACCGCGATCCCGGTGGGCCGCTTAAAGTAGCCTTCGCCACCCTTCAGGCTGCCGATGGCGCGCTGGTACTTTCCGCTGGCGTCGAAGACGAAAACCTTGCCCGCTTCCGAATCGGTCACGTAGATGTTGTCGTGCGCATCCACGGCGACGCACTGGGGAGCGATCATCGGGTCTTTGGCATCTTCGTCGCGCGTAAGGAACTTGTACTTTTTATCCTGGAAGTCGAATACGTGAACGCCAAACGCGCCGGGATCGGTCACAATCACGCGCCCGCGGGAGTCGGTGACAATGCTGTAGGGACGGACCAGGCGGCGGAAATCCGGCTCGCCGGCAACGAAATCAACCATGCGCGCCCAGAATCCGCGCTTGGGCTTTACTTCGAATTCGGAGCTGAAGCTGCGTTCATAGCTGAGCCTGCGGCCGCCTTCCAACTGCAGGTCGGGAGGTGCAGGCCGGGCTTCGGTGGTCGGCTTGGTTGGCTTGAACGCTGCCGCCAGAACCACCAGCAACACCACGGTCACGACTTGGAGACTCTTCCGCACAGCAGCGCCTGGATTCTAAAAGAAATTGAACGACCGCGAGAAGCCCACGTAAAACGAATTCACGTTGCCTGGCAGGGAGTCCCGAAGCGCTGAAACCTTGGACATAGTCGGCCGTACCCGCCGTAAACATGAGTTTTCCGATCCGGTAGTTCAGAATCGCATTCACCTGCTCGGTGCGATTCCACGAGCCACGCCCGCCGGTCGTCGGTGTTGCTCCTCGTTCTTCGAGAAGCTCGCGCCCACCGAGAGGTTGCGAATCGGACTTGCCGCTCAGCGAAAATCGCCGAGCTCGTCGCCGCCGTACAGGATCATCCAATCCGAGGGATGGTACCCGGCGGTAGCTTGGCAGCCCGTTCCCGCCCAGGAGCCCAAGCCATTGGACTTCGCATAACTGGCGGCGGCCGTCCAATCGGCGAATCCCAGGCTGGTGGAGTAGCTCTGGCTGCTGTTGCCGGTGTGGGCTGGTTGTTCAACGCGCTCCGCGAAGCCGCAGCGGTCGCGCTCCAGGTAAACCGTCCATCGAAGAACGCGCCGAACGTTGCCCGAGTACGTGTAAAACGAGTTCATGTACGTGATCAGGTAGGTCTGCACATTCTGCGCATAGCTGAAATCAACACTCAGCAACCAGCGCTGCACCGGCCGGTTGAATGCAACACTCGTCGAGAAGCTAAGAGAATTTCCATTACTGTAATCGTTGTTGTTGTCGGTGACATTCACGGACGTGCTCAGAGAACCCGCCCAGGGCGCCGGTGGTGTAGCTCGCGCCTCCACCAAAGCTGTTGGCGCCATAAGCTGGTTCCCAGGTATGTCTGCTGCCGGCGCTGCACATCTGCCTGGAGCTGTAAGTTAGCGGTCAACACCGTAGCTGGCCGTCCCCTCATGTAAAGCGAATTCGACGACAAGCCGTGACTGATAAATGCCGCCAACCGGTCCCGCCGGGCCGCCAGCCAGCAGGTTCTGAAACAAGCTGCCCGTCAGGCTATCGGTGTAGCCCATGCTGGCCGAAAGATTCAGCCTGGGCTTGGGATTCACCCCGGCATTCACGTTGACCGTATCCACGACCCCGTTATAACTTGAGCCGAAGTAATCGGAACTGATGTCGGACCGGCTGAACGATGACCCGAAGGACCCGTGCATGGGAAGCGCGTGCGAAGCGCTAAAGATGAACGAGTTGTAGTCCGAATTGACCGTCTGTGAGGTCTGATCTCCGGAGCACCAGGGGAATTTGCGAGTGCGACGACCCGAGGTTGTAGCCGGCGCTCAGGTCGAAGCCGGAGATGCGGTATCCGGAGCGCAGCGAGAGGTTGTGAAAGCCATTACTGCCGTCTTGATTGGAGCCGATTACTGAGTACTCGCTGCTGCCGTCGGCAAACGAGACCATCAGGCTGGGCATATCGGGAAGCAGTTCGCTCCAGCTGATGTTGAGGCCCCGGCTGCTGCCATTGGTGGTGTAGTCCGTAAGTCCGGGCATATTGAAAGTTCCCTGGCTGTTCCACGACCTGGTGTAGGAAATCGCACCCGGGAAATGGCTCCCGCCAAAGATGTTGCTCGCAAAATCGAAGCCGCCCCCGTTGAACAGGGAACGGAATTCGGAACTCTGCCGCGACTGGTCATAGTATGGAGACAGGTTGAAGGTAAGAAAATTAGGATCGTAATAAGAGCCGGCTAGAGTTCCGTTCCCGCCCACATCCAAACCGTGGCTGGAAGTGATCTGGTTGCCAAACACATCGTTGTAGCCTGCGGTCATGATACCGCTCAAGTTCAGCTTCAGGTTGTCGCCTACCTGAATCTGCCCTGCGGCCGGGAGTACCAGCACCAGTAACAGGCCCGGAAGCGCTCGCGCTAGGTATCGAAATCGACTCGCCATCTTGTACCAGCTTCTGGCTGCGTTCACAGCACTTCGATCTTTGCTTTCTGTTTCAGTTTCTTACTCAGGTCGCTGCGTACCTGGTTGGTCTTGGTTTGTTCCAGTTGTTTGCGCACCTTGTCTTTCACTTCTTCGAATTTCAGTTTGCCGGCCGGAACGTGTTTGTTCAGGCGGACAATGGTGAAGGCATTTTCGATCTGGATCACGTGGGTGACCTGGCCGGGCTGCAGGACCTCAACCGCTTGCACGACCGCCGGCGCCATCTGGGTGCGATCCATAACCTTGTGATCGCCCATCATCACGCGGTAGTCGTCTTCGGACACTTTTTCCGCCAGTAAGCCAAACTCTTCATACGTCTTGGTCGCTTGGGCCTTGGGCAAGGTTTCGTCGGCGCGTTTGCGGGCTTCCTGCACCTGGCTGGGCGTTGCCTTCTCGGGCGGCAGGAACGAAATGGTCTGGATGGCAAACGACTCCGGGTACGTGAAAGCTGCCGGGATTCTTGTCGTAGAAAGCTTTTGCCTCGGCCAGCGATACCGCCGACTTGCTACTCACTTCCATCTTCAATAACTGCTCGATCAGCAGTGAGCGCCGGATTTTCTCGCGCATCGCTTGCTGCGATCCCTTAAATTCCGCCTGCAGAAAGCTGCTTGTAGTCGTCCGGCGTGGGAAACTGCTTGCGGAAGTCTGCTTCCGCACGGCTCAGGCGTTCGCGGAGGAACCGTCAGCTTCCGGCGCTGCGCTTCCTGGTACACCAATTCCTCGAAGATGATCATCTGCAGCGCGCCCTTGCGAATGCCGGGCTCCAGTTCCTTGGGAACATTTCCGCCGTGCTGGCGCGCGTAGGGGAAGATGGCGAAGATCTCGCGCTGCAGATCGCGGTCGGTCAGCACTGCCCCGTTCACACGCGCGACCGGCTGACCCGCGGGCTGAACCGTCGCAGACGTCGCGCTGACACTCACCGTCGATGGCGTGCGAAGCAACTTGACCCGATACCGAGAGGCTCATCAGAAGCACTGCGCCGATCAGGGAGGTGGATTTCATATCTCGTTCCTTCCAAGCTTGAAAAATGAGGGGAGAGATTGCTTCTCTCCCCTTCGGAGCTAAGCGATTAGAACGTCGTTCCAGCGGTGCTGCCGTTCATTTCGTTCGCATCGCCACCATGGCACTGGCGGCAGAACTGCGCGGTCTGGTTCGACTGCGCATTGCCGCTGGCCGGGTTGTACGGGCCACGGACGAAGAACATCGTCAGATAAGTTCCCGACGGCAGTCCGGAGTTGCCCTTGGCCGATTGCAGGCCCTGGGTCACTACGGAGATGTTCTGCACGTGCTGGTGGTGGCAGGTGGTGCAAGTCACCACGGGAACGCCCGCGTTGTTGCCGAGACGGACGAAGAAGCCATAGTTCTGATAGAACTTGGCGGAGTTGGTGCCGACCATCTGGACGGCGCCGTTGACAACGGTGCAATCCCACTCGGTGCAGTCGATCTTTGCGTTCAATCCCACCGGGTGATCGTTGAGATAGTTGCCGGCAGAGGTGCCGTCACTACCCAGCAATGTCGGGATGGCGTTGAAGGTGCCGTAGGTGCTCGGCAGGGACTCGTACACGGCGTTCTTCATCATGGCGCCCTTTGCGAGGTTGCCATCATGGCAGCTCAGGCACTCCGTGATGTTGCGGTCCGGGCTATTCGAGTCAAGGCCGACCAACAAGTCGGTGTAGGCGCCGTTGTCACCCTGGCGATGGTCTGACCGACGAGCGAGCCGAGATCCTGGCCCCACAGGGCATGGACGCCGGCCTGGGCGTATGCGGTCTTGGCAGCGCCGTTGCCGTATGCGCCGCTATGCGGAGCATGGCAAGCGGTGCAGCCGCGGCCGTAGTTCAGGTGTGCGCCAAGACTGTCAGTGGTAACGGTGCCGATCTGCGCCATCGCAAACCCTGCCACGGCGAAGATTGCTAGCAGAACAAAGAGCGCTTTCTTCATATAGATAAGACCTCCTGATGTGTTCGAACACTTCGTGTCTGTTGCTTTTGCTGCTTTCATGCAATTACCTCTTCCGGGGAAGAACGCTGCCGGCAGTGTCCCGTCCCCGTTCTGGCGCCCAAACAGGCGCCAAAACTCTAGCCCTTACTGCACCGGCGGCACCTGCGCATTGAGCCGCGAGGTGTCTTTGGGATTCCCTTGGTTTTGGCCTTTGTCTTTCTCTCCTCCCCGCTGCTGCGCTGCTCCGGTCGATTTCTCGCGCTCGGCTTTCATGGCTGCCGACTCAGCATCGGTGATGTAACGGAACTGTTGGACCCGTCCCCAGGGATACTGTTCGGAGACGAACACGCGATTGTTTTTATCAATGGCGATTCCCATCGGGTCATTGAATCGGCCCAGGCCGCGTCCCGGCCCGCCCACGTAAGCCAGCAACTCGCCATCGCGATTGAAGATCTCAACCAGGGCGAGATTGCTGTCCACCACCCAGATATGCCCGTCGCTGTCGACCGCGATGCCCTTGGGCCGCTCGAAGCAGCCGATGGCGTCGCAGTGTTCGCCGAACTGTCCAGTGAAGTTGCCGTCAGCGTCGAAGATCTCAACCCGGAAGTTGAGCGAATCGGTCACGTACACGTTGCCTTCCTGATCGAGGGCGATGTTGGTGGGCAGCGAAAACTCTCCCGGACCGGTCAGGGTGTGTTTCTTGCCCGGAGTGCCGATTTTGCGCAGTGGTTTGAGGCTGTCAGCGTCGTATACCAGCACCACGTCCTGCTTGGTGTCCACGACGTAGAGCAGGCGCCGCTCGGTATCAATCGCGAGCCCCAGCGGATCGACCAGACCTTCGCTGATTTGTCCGGAGATCTTGTGATTGGCGTCGAACACCAGCACCTTCGCCAGTTTTCCGTCCGAGACGAATACCCGATCGTCGTCGTCGACGGCAATGGCGTTGATCATGGCGAAGTGCGCTTCAAAACCGTTGCGGATCAACTCGGTTTCCCTGGTTTCCGTGTTGAAGACGAAAATCGCGCCCACCTTCTGGTCTGCAACATAAAGGCGGTTCTTTGAGTCAACGGCCATGCCGTAGGGTCCGAGCATCTGGAAGGGAAAATTCCTGTTGGAGACCTTCTCGTCCTGGGTCTGGCTCCCCGCCAGCCGATCCATCCAGCTCTGCTTCGGCTTTTTGCCTTCTTCGTTGCGTTGGATCTTCATGCCCGCGAAATAGTTCGTGTAACGAATGCGCGGGAGATTCGGAGGCTCGGGCCACACCAGCTTGGTGACGTCAACCTGTGGCCTGGGCTCTGCCTTCGTCGTGGTCGGGCGGTTTCTTCTTCTTCCCCGCCTGAAGCGCAGCCGGCGAAAACAGCAAGAGCACGAGCGCCGCGATCAGCGCCGTAACCGTTCTGCAACCGAGCAGTGAGGATGAATGAACTTTGAGCATGGTTACTTCGCCTCCCCAATCTGTGTCATATCCAGGCGATTCTGGTGGCAGTTGTCGCAGAACGCCATGTTGTTCTGCTGGTCCTTTACCAGAAGCTTGGGCTGGCCTCCGGCATGTGGTTGGTGGCAGCGCACGCAACTGAGCGCGTATTTCACCTTGTGGATATTCGTGGGATCCATCACGTCCGAAACCGGGTGCCGCGCCACCGGGTGCCCCAGGTTGTAACGGAGCGGTAGCACGCGGGCTTTGTTCTTTTCGAAGTAGTCTTCGGGCAGCCGGACTTTGCCGTCAAAGATGGTCACCAGGTGCTGGCCTTCCAACTTTTGCGGCACTGAGTCGGCACCGTGACACTCCAGGCAGAGCGCATTGCCTTCCGCCCGCAGCAGTTTCGCGCGCTCGCTGCCGTGCGGCTCGTGGCAGACCGCGCAACCCTGTCCGAACGCGGGCTGGTGGTGAATGGCCTTCTTCTGCTGGTCCGCCAGTTCGGTATGGCATCCCAGGCAAATGTTCACCGGATCAGTTTTCGGCAAGCCTGGACTCTTGCTGGCGTGCGGGTTGTGGCAATCGGTGCAATCTCCGGCCGCGCCCGGATGCGGCACTTTGGCAGTCTCGATCAACTTCGCCTTATCGTCGTGGCAAGTGACGCACAGCGCCTTGACATCGGACTGCGTGAGCACCACTTTGCCGTCCTTCGCCGGCTCATGGCACACTTCGCAGCTCCTGCTCGGCGAAGGGCGGATGGGTGAACTTGGCCATCAGCTTGGGCGCAGCCGACTGGTGCGGGTCATGACAGGTCACGCAATTGGCGCTGCCGAAGGGCTGGTTGTGATGCGCCTTCTGCAGGTTCGCATCCTTCGCATCGTGGCAGTCAAGACACAGTGCCGGCGCTGCTTTGGTGAGGTGGAAATCAAACTCCTCTTTCCCTCGTTCGCCGGTCTTGTGCGTCAGGTGGCAGGTCTCGCATCCCATGTCGAGGGCGGCGTGCCGGCTGCCTTTTTCGGAAACGTTCATCCCGGTGGTGTGGCAGCTGAGGCACAGGTTCTCTTTTTCTCCACCCGCGGTCGCTTTCAGCAGCTGATTCTTGTTGTCGGTGGCGTGGGGATCGTGGCACTTCACGCAGTCGCGAACCGCCGGCGAGTGAACCGTCCCTTTGATGTCGGCCGCGTTCTTGTCAGCGTGGCAAGTGATGCAAAGAGCGGCCGGGGTTGCCGTGATCAGCTTTACCCGGGTGACATCCTTGTTCACCCGGATCTCATGGCAACTCAGGCATCCCAGAGCGATCGCCGAATGGACTGCCTTGCCCTTGGATTTGTCGGCATGACACTCCAGGCACTTGGCGGTGTCAGTATTCTTGTCGAGCGGAACCGGATGCGTGGCCGCAAGCACTGGAAGCGCAGTGATGAAAAGGACGAGAAACAGTTGCAGTACTCGCAGGCTCGCTTTTGATCGAACCGCCTGCCGCCGGCCTTGCGTCGCCACCAACACTGTCCGTATACCTCCGCAGAATGCTTGTGCACGGCCGTCGCCTTTTTTCGCCACCTCATGGCACTTTTCAACAGTCGAACTAAGCTCTTGCAACACAGCAGCTTCCGGGTGGCAGGCAGAGGCTGGCAACGTCTGACTGAGGCGAAAGTCATCGTCGAATGGGCCTTCTCCCGCAGTGCCATTGGTGAAATAACCCAAGTAGCGACTGAGTGGAAACGCAACATCGCGCCTCGGTCTCGAATTGAAGGAAGTCACAGACATCTTTCCAGCTGTTGCAACATTCAACGCGACTCTCGACCCGCCTGTAAGTGCGCACAGCACACCCAGGAGTGATCCAGCGCACATTCACCCCCTTGCATTGCGCGAAATTCCCGCGCAGGCCGTGTGTTCTGTGTGATTTGGCTCATCCAGACGCGGCCGAGGACAGGATGACGAATCTCAACTAATTGAAACTAAATAAGTTGACTCGGAGTAACACTATGGTGTCGTACTTGCAGTTTCCCCAGTGGAGATGAGGACGGACATGGCTGTCGAGCCCAAGAGCTTGAGTCGGAAGATCTGGCAAACCCTCAGTTCGATCAAGACCGGGGTAATCCTGTTAATCACCGTGGTCGTGCTATCGGCCGCGGGCACAATTGTTCTGCAGCGGCCGATGACCGAACCGGACGAGATGCAGCGCGCCTACTCGCCCCACGTGCTGCGGATCCTGGACGCTGTCGGCCTCACCGACGTGTTCCACGCCTGGTGGTTCGTGGCCCTCATGCTGCTGGTCAGTCTCAGCATCGTCGCGGCCTCCATTGAGCGCTTCCCGAACGCGTGGCGTTATTTCGCCCGTCCCTACAAGTATCCCGACAAGAACTTCCGGCGAGCATTGCCCACGCAGAAACAGATCGCGATCGCCGATGAGGAAACAGGCCTGGTCGCGGCCGAGCGCGCATTGCACGACCTTGGTTTCAAGCCCGAACGCGTAGTTCAGAGGGACCATTTCTCGTTGTTCGCCGAGCGCAACCGTATTTCGGAAATGGCCGTGTACATCGTGCACGCCAGCCTGCTGCTGATTTTCTTCGGCGGCATCGTGGACGCACTCTGGGGATGGCGCGGCTTCGTCACCCTCAACCAGGGACAGCAGTCGAGCCAGGTCGAACTCCGGGACGGAAAAAAGAAGACCCTGCCCTTCGCCATCCGCTGCGACGGAGCCGGACAGGAAAACTATCCGGACGGAACTCCGAAGAAGTGGTGGTCGCAGCTGGTGGTGGTGCGGGAAGGACAGGACCTGCAGCGCAAGGAAATCGTGGTCAACGATCCCCTGGTCTACGCCGGCGTGCGCTTCTACCAGTCGAGCTACGGGTCCACCGGCAAAGTCGACAAGCTGTTGCTCTCCGCCAAGGCGACCAACGGCGAAGGCGAGAAAAAGGATCTTGCGCTTGGCGCTGAATGAAACCGCAACGCTGGATGCTGACACCACGGTGCACTTGGCGGAATTCATTCCCGACTACGTGGTGGGCGACGGACAGGTGTACACGCGGTCGAGCTCCGTCGCGAATCCCGCCGCGCACCTGGTCGTCACTTCGCGCAAGAGCGGGAAGCATATCAACGTCTGGCTGCCGGCGATTGAAGGCTTCGCGGAAAACGCTCAGTCGCCTTACCAGTTCGACGCGGTCGACCTGAAGATGGGCTACTTCACCGGCCTGGAAGTCTCGCACGAACCCGGCCAGTGGGCGGTCTGGACGGGCGTGGTGCTGATGGGCATCGGCCTCACATTCGTCTTCTATGTGGTCCACATCCGTTTCTGGGCAGTTCCGGTGCGCGAAGCGACTGGCAAACTCACGCTCTGGATCGGTGGAACGGCCAATCGCAACCGGGACGCGTTCGAAGAGCGCTTTTGCGAGCTGACCGGGAAAATTGAATCGGAACTGAAATCGTGCAAGAAGGAAGCTCCCGCGCACGAGCGGGCCACTTCCATCGCTTGAAAGGCATTCCTGTACCGGAGGAGAGAAACATGGCTCGCGCACGAGTAGAACAGCCGCCCGCAGCAACCGGCACCACGCTGATCGTGATGGTCGGGCTCGGGATCGCGTTCCTGCTGTTCATGGCATTTCTGAACGTGGTGAAGAGCGGCAACCTGCTCAACGAATCGAACCTGCTGTACGCGGCCCTGATCTTCTACGCCGGCGCGGGCGCGCTGTATCTCGGCTTCGGCGTGACCGGAACGGACTCCTACGTGCGCTTCGCGTCGCTGGCGACCTGGGCAGGACTGGCCGCCAACACCGGGGCGGTCGCGCATCGCTGGTATGAGGCCGGGCATCCGCCCTTCGCCAGCATTTATGAAATGCTGCTGAGTTTCGTCTGGACGCTGGCGGTCCTGACCCTGATCGCGGAAAAGAAGTTCGGCGTGAAAGTGATCGGCACCGTCACCATGCCGGTGGCGATTGTCGGCGTGGTGCTGATGCAGTTGCTGCGGACCGACGTCCACCCGCTGGTGCCGGCGCTGCAATCCACCTGGCTGCACGTGCATGTGACGCTCGCCATGCTCGCCTATGCCGCCTGCGCGCTCAGCTTCGCCCTCGCCATGATGTTCCTGATCCAGGACAAGATGAGGAGCGAAACCTTCCTGGCGACGACCAGCCTGTTCACGATGGGTATCTACATGGGGATTCTGACCCGCTTCGACAATTGGGGCGGGCTCAGTGTGATTGCCTGGAACGCGCAAGAAAAGAGCGAGGTATTTCTGCAGCGCGGCGTGCGCCTGTTCGTGGTCATTCCGGATCTCGGCTGGCTGATGCTGCTGGTGCTGCTGGTGGTGGCCGCTCCCTTCGTACTTTACGTCGCCGGCCGGCTGCGAAAGAATGAGGCGATGTTCACGCTGGCCAATCGCGCGGTCTTCGTCAGCATTCTGCTGCAGGTTCTGGCGCTGGTCGTCTTCCTGTTGCGCGCCCGCAACGGTCAATATCCCTCCCTCGATGCGGAAGGGCTCTTCGCCACCAGCCTGGCGGCGAGCCCCTTCATTCTTTCCGGACTGGTGGGCGGCATTTTTAGCTCCCTGCTTTATCTGTTGCTGCTGTGGCGGCGACCGGATCTGGAACGTCTGTTGCCCTCCGCAGAAGCGCTCGACCGCATCACCTACAAGACGATCTGCATAGCCTTCCCCCTGCTCACCCTGATGATCGCGGCCGGCGCCTACTGGGCCAACCGTACCTGGGGTTCGTACTGGAGTTGGGATCCGAAGGAAACCTGGGCGGCGATTACCTGGCTGGTATACGCCGGCTACCTTCACATGCGCATCACGCGCGGGTGGCGCGGGCGCCGTGCGGCCTACTTCGCGATCCTCGGATTCGCGGTCGTGATGTTCACGTTCTTCGGAGTTACTTACCTGCTGCCTGGACTGCACGCGTATGCGTGATCAACATCCTTACGCCGAACCCGGGACGACGAGGAGAAAGCAGTAATGCAATCGCTGGTCACTTTTCGCCGTGAAGATGCGGGCTTGCCCACTGTCCGCGTCAACTGGCAGCTCAAGACCGTACTTCCGGTTGCTTTCGTGCTGCTGAACGGGCTCCTGCTCTTCCTGATGGCGACGGTCTCTCTGCGGGATCCGGAGCGCCATCAAGTGCTGATCGTTGCCGGCACGGGCGCGGTCGCCATCTGCGCGGCCGTGATGATCGCCCTGGCGTATTTCATCCAGCGCCCGATGGTCGAACTGCAGGACAAGATTGCGCGGGTGGGCGAGGGCGACCTGGACGTCTCGGTCAAGTTTGCGCAGCGAAACGACGAAATCGGCGACCTGGGCCGCAATTTCAACCACATGGTCCAGCAATTGCGCGAGAGCCGGGAAGAGATCGAACGCCTGCACCGCACCCAGATGTCTCGCGCCGAACACCTGGCCACTCTGGGCGAACTCGCGACCGGCCTTGCACACGAAATCCGCAACCCGCTCGCCGGCATCGCGGGCGTGATCGAAATCATCGGTCGAGACCTCCCGGGCACCAGTCCGGCGCGCGCCGTGATCAAGGATGTGCGTCTGGAGATCGCTCAGATCAATCGCATTCTCACCGACCTGTTGCAAGCTGCCCGGCCTCACCCGCCCGAGATGCGCCCGAGCGACCTCAACACGACAGTGGAGCATGCCGTCATGCTGGCGCGGCAACAGGTGCTCTCCAAGCCGATCAAAATCGAACTTGAGAAGGACCCGAATCTGCCGAACGTCGAACATGACAGCGACCAGATGCACCAGGTACTGCTGAACCTGCTCCTGAACGCCGTGCAGGCCATTGACGGGACTGGGGAGGTTCGGGTCGTCATCGCATCGAAGAAGGACCATGCCTTGATCTCGGTTTCCGACACTGGCCGCGGCATTTCACCCGAGCATGTGCCTTTTATCTTCCGGCCGTTTTACACGACCAAGGGAAACGGGACCGGACTCGGTTTGTCGCTGGCCCGCCGCATCGTAGAAGATCACCGGGGCCGCATCGAAGTCGAAAGCGAAATCGGCAGAGGCACGGAATTTCTCGTCGCCCTTCCCATTCGTCAGCAAAAGTCCGGAGCGGCAGTGTCCTGAGTGGCGCCAATCAGCTGCTAGCAGGTTCGTAGATCCCCGCTGCCCGCATTGGCATGGGCTCCGTTCTGAATTTGTCGTAGAATCACACCTGAATTACTCCCCCCCAAAGCCCGTAGTAAGCTATTAACAATGCCCTCCGAGAAAATCCTGATCGTCGACGATGAGCGCCTGGTGCGCTGGTCTTTTCGCCAGAAGTGCGAGGAATGGGGCTACCACGTCGTCGAAGCCGAGGCCGGTGAACCCGGCCTGAAGATCGCCCAGCACGAGTCTCCCGACCTGGTGCTGCTCGACGTGCGCATGCCCGACATGAGCGGCCTGGAGGTTCTCGATCAGCTCAAGAAAAACGGCGACGCTCGCGCGGTAATCATGATCACCGCCGATCCTCAACTGGACGACGTGAAGGCCGCCCTCAAGCTGGGCGCCTACGACTTTATCGGCAAGCCGGTGGATTTTGACGAACTCCACGTCACCATCAAGAATGCCCTCGAAACCACGCGCCTGCGCACCGAGGTGCAATCGCTGCGCGGCGAAGTGCATCGCCGCGCCGGCTACCACAACGTGGTGGGGGTTTCCGGCAAGATGATCGAGCTGATGAACTTCGTCCGCAAAGTTGCCGCCAGCGAGGCGACCACGATTCTGATCCAGGGCGAGAGCGGGACCGGCAAGGACCTCATCGCCAAGGCCATCCACTACGAGAGCATCCGGGCTGAAAGGCCCTTTGTGGCGATTAACTGCTCGGCTATCCCGGAGACGTTGATGGAAGCGGAGTTGTTCGGCCACGAGAAGGGCGCCTTCACTGATGCCAAGCAGATGAAGAAGGGCCTCTTCGAGATGGCCGACGGGGGCACGCTGTTCCTGGACGAAATCGGCGAACTTTCGCCCCTGTTGCAGGCCAAGTTGCTGCGTGTTCTCGAAGACCAGATGATCCGCCGGGTGGGCGGCGTGCGCGACATGCAAGTGGACGTGCGCGTAATTGCCGCGTCCAATCGTGACCTGGAGAAGGCGGTTCGCGAAAGCCCAGTTCCGCCAGGATCTCTATTACCGCCTGGCCATCATTGCGATTTTCATTCCGCCGCTGCGCGACCGCAAGGAAGACATCCTCCCGCTGGTGGATTTCTTCGTCGACCGCTACAACCGCAAGTTTAAGAAATCGGTGCGTGGAATTTCTGACGACACCCGCAAGCTGTTGTTGACCCATACCTGGCCCGGCAATGTGCGCGAACTCAAGAACACCATTGAGCGTGCCATGATTCTCGAGGAGGAGCCGTTCCTGCGCCCGGTGTACCTGCCGTTTTCCGTAGCCGAGACCGGCGGCCGCACGCTCTTCGAACGCACCGCGGCCCCCGAGAATGGCCAGGCGCTGGCCAATGGCCGGATGCTGCCGCGCCTGTATATTCCGGAAGGCGGAACCTCGCTCGAGGAAGTGGAACGGGCCATGGTGGAACTGGCCATGCGCCAGTCCACCGGCAACCAGACCCAGGCCGCGAAGTTGCTCGACATCAGCCGCGACGCCTTGCGCTACAAGCTCAAAAAGTTTGGCCTGATCCACGGGGAAGAGGAAGAAAGCCCGCCGCAGTCCTCGACCGTATCCTGAAGCGCCTGCTGGTTTCCTGCATTTCGCTGATGTGCGAGGGACTCGAGTCGCGCAGCCACTATCGAGGACTCAACCACAAGGTCACAAAGGAATTCCCATGTTTTTGCGTCCCGGTTCCTTCGTGCTCCTTCGTGTCCCTGGTGGTGATGGTTTTGCCGTTATTGCGCCCACGAAGAAAGAGAGATCCGTTTCCGGATCTCTCTGCACAAAAGCGCCAGCTCGGCTATGAGCGGATGAAAGCCGGCGCGAGAAAACCTCACATACTGGTGCCGGCAAGCGCCTTCTCGGGCGTTTCCAGATGGAACAGGCGTTGCACCGCCACCGTCATCTGCTCCTGTTCCGTCTTTTCCGGAAGTTCCTTGAGTTCGCGGGCCAGCGAACCGGCGATTCTACGAGTAATGCGACCTGCGACATCCCCTAATAGAGCGTCTTCGTCTTTCGAAAACGGCCCGCACTCTTGCTTGAAGGACTCCAGTTCTTGCCGGCAAATTTGATCGAGGCGGCTGCGCAGGGCCACGATCGTGGGAACGACTCGCTCCGCCAGCAGCTTGCGGCGAAACCCGCGCGCCTCTTCTTCCACGATTTTTTGTGCTTCCACTGCGGCGGCTTCGCGCTCGCCTGCATTGTGCTGAACGACCTTTTCCAGATCGTCCAGGTCATACAAAAAGATTCCGTGGATCTCCCGAACCGCAGGATCAATGTCCCGCGGCAGGGCGATGTCGACCACGACCAGGGGCCGCTCGGTGCGTTCGCGCACGATGAAGGCAGCCTCATCCCGGGTCAAAATCGTGTGTGGACAGGAAGTCGAACTGATGACAATATCGGCGTTCGCCATCTCCTGCCACCGGTCCTCGAACGCGCGCGCCGTGCCACCCAGCGTGGCCGCCAGTTCCAAGGCATGTTCGTACGTCCGGTTGATGACGCACACCGAACTGGCTCCATGGTTGACCAGATACCGAGCCGAGAGTTCGCTCATCTTGCCGGCGCCCAGCACGAGCACCCGCTTGTGTTCGAGCGTGCCCAGAACTTGCCGCGCCAGTTCCACCGCGGCATACGGCACGGAGACCGTCGAATTGCCAATGGCCGTTTCATTCCTTACACGTTTCGAAACCGTCAGCGCCTTTTGCAGGACTGCATCCAAAAACCGGCCCGTGCTGTTTACTTTCTGGGCCTGCTGCCACGCCCCCTTCACCTGGGAAACTATCTGCGGTTCTCCCAGGACCATTGAATCGAGGCTGGAAGCCACCTGAAAAATGTGGAGCAGGGCCGCTTCATCGAGGAGCCGGTAAAAATGTTTCCATTCACAAAGTTTCAAGCCGTATTCGGCCGAGAGAAAACGCAACACGGAATTAGCAGCCAAACTAGCGTCATTGGCCCAGAGCAGGAACTCAGTGCGATTGCAGGTTGCCAGCACGACCACTTCTTCCACGCCCTCGGCTCTGGCCAGTTGCACAAGAGCGTCCAGCCGCCGGCTCTCGCTGATCCAAAAGCGCTCGCGAACGGCCACCGGCGCCGTCCGGTGGTTGAGTCCAATTACCATTAAGGTCGGTTCCACGGTGGTCTCCAGGGGAAATGCTTCATTCTTGCGAAGGCACCCTGCCCTCCAAACGTGGGCAAGGCTTCTTTACGAAAGATATCTTCTTGTTTTCAGCAACTTAGTGTCAGGCGACGAACGCTCAACGAATCCAAAATCCGCGCGATTGCGGGTTCTCACCCGGGATGCGTGTTTTTTGACCCTCGCGGGGTCGATTCGCACTTGCCCGTGGGCTGCTCACTTCCTTAGACTTCATGGACATATGGGAACGAGCCCATTTGGCACAACGCGTGCCTCACATTTGCTCGGAGGAATTTTGCGCCTCTGTTCACTGATTCAGGAGAAGAAAAGAATGAAAAGCATCTTACGGGCCTCACTGGTTGTTCTGTCCGTCGTATTCGCGCTATCGAGCTGGACGTTCGCGGCGGACGCTGCCACTGATTTCAAAGCCAAGTGCGCCACCTGCCATGGAGCCGAAGGCAAAGGCGACACCGCCATGGGCAAGACCATGAAGGTGAAAGACCTCTCCTCCGCCGAAGTTCAGAAGCAGTCCGATGCGGATCTGACCACGATCATCGAGAAGGGCAAGAAACCCATGCCCGCCTATGAAGGCAAACTGACCAAAGACCAGATCAACGATCTGGTGAAGTATGTTCGCTCGCTGAAAAAATAAGTCTGCGCTGACGGCAGGCTTCGTTTTCAGGATTTTCGATCGTTCGCCCTTTCTGCAATCGCCCGGTGCCGGTAAATTCCGGCGCCGGCCTTTTTTGTGGCCTTCGCGATTTTGACCTAGTCATGGGCCTGAGCCATCCGGGTGTTGGAAAAATTGCCCGGCCACATTGATCTAGTATCGCCCCACTCGCCAAGGCTCCAAAGTTGTATACTTTTCTGCCTACAAGGTTCTCCCGTGCAACCTCGTAACTGCGGCGTACTCCGATTTCCCCGCCTCCCAGACGCAACACGGGCAGGCGTAACCCGGCAGTGGCGGCCGGCGTTCCCGCCACGCGGAGGACAGGGATGCACGACGATGAGTCTGTTCTGAAGAATCCAGCCGAGCCGGCAGAGGAAAACTCCGGCGTTTCCCGGCGCGACTTTCTCAAGATTTCAACCATTGCGGCCGCCGTGCCGGTTGTCGCCGGACCGCGCGTGGCCATGGCGGCCGGCGAACAAGTCCCGGTGCACGGCCCCGGCAAAGTTCCGATGCTGTTCAACGTGAACGGCAAGACTTACAAGGCCAGCCTGGAACCTCGGGTTACGCTGCTCGACGCCTTGCGCGACACGCTCGACATTACGGGCGCGAAGCGAGTCTGCGACAAGGCGGAATGCGGCGCCTGTACTGTCCTGCTTGATGACCGGACGGTCTATGCCTGCGCCATGCTCGCGATCGAGGCCCAGGGGAAAAAGATCACCACCGTGGAAGCCTTGATGGAAGGCGGCAAACTGCATCCCATCCAGCAGGCCTTCGTCGACAACGACGCCTCGCAGTGCGGGTTCTGCACGCCGGGTTTCGTGGTTGCCTGCAAGGCTCTGCTCGACAAGCACCCCGAGCCCACGGCCGACGATCTTCTTCACGAGCTGAGCGGCAACCTCTGCCGCTGCGGAACCTATGCCGGAATCCGCGGTGCGGTCGCGCAAGTCGCGCGCAAAGGAGCCTAGCCATGCCCGACTATCAATGGCCTGATCCGGAACACCGCACCCTGATCGGCAAAAGAATCTCGCGGGTCGACTCGCCCGACAAGGTCTCCGGCCAGGCGCGCTACACCTACGACGTGAAACGTCCCGGCATGCTCTTCGGGAAGATGCTGCGCTCGCCCTACGCCCACGCGAAGATTGTGAGCATCGACATCAGTGCCGCGGAAAAAATGCCTGGCGTGAAAGCCATCGAGATCGTGCAGAAGGCCGGTTCCACCATCCCCTGGGCGGGCGACGAGGTGGTCGCGGTCGCCGCTATCGACGAAGCCACCGCTGAGGATGCCATCCGCGCCATCCAGGTGAAATATCAGACGCTGCCGCATCTGGTTAGCGATGCGGAACCTCCGAAGAACGCCGGGGAAAGCCAGGGCCCGCTCAGCATGGACGACTTGGGCGACATGCTCGACAACCAGGTGCCCGACCGGCAGATCGTATCCCAGATAGCGCAATACGGCATCAGTTTCAAGCCCACGGAAGACGAATTGAAAGATGCGAAGCAGGAAGGTGTGCCCGATGCGGTCCTCGACGCAGTTCGCTCAGCATCGGTGCACCTCGAGGCAGCCGGGAAGCCGAAATCGAACTATCAGAAGGCGGCGGCGCAGACTCAGGGGGACGTCGAGAAGGCCTTCGCCGAAGCCGATGCCACTTCCGAGGGCCTTTACGGCGCACCCGTAATCACCCACTGCTGCATGGAATCCCACGGCTCCACTTCCGAGTGGACCGATCCTGAGCACCTGTTCGTACACATGTCCACCCAGAATGTTTCCGGGATCGCCGGGCAGATGGCCGAGCCTTTGAAAATGCCCGCCTCCAACATCCGCGTGCACCAGGACCACATTGGTGGCGGTTTCGGAAGCAAGTTCAGTCCGGACCGCTGGGGAATCGTCACCGCGCAACTCTCCAAGAAGGCGGGCGGCAAGCCGGTTCGCCTGATGCTGGAGCGTGATTCAGAGCTGGAAGTAGCAGGCGCCCGGCCCTCCGCCTATGCCCGCGTGAAAGTCGGGGCCAAAAAAGACGGCACGCTCGTAGCCTGGGATTCGCATTCCTGGGGCACCGGCGGCCCGGGGGGCGGAGGCATGCCTCCCATTCCGTACTGCTTTGCCGCACCCAATCAGCGCAAAGAGCATACCGCCATTCGTAACAACATTGGCCCGGCTCGGGCGTGGCGCGCGCCGAACCATCCCCAGGCCGCGGTCCTGACCATGTGCGCGCTGGAGGATCTGGCCGCCAAGCTCAACATGGATCCGTACCAGTTCTTCCTGAAGAACATCGAGCTCACGCGGCTTCCGAATGTGTATCGTGACGAGTTCCCCATCGCCGCGGAACTTATGGGGTGGAAGGAAAAGTGGCACCCGCGCGGCCAGAATATCTCCGGCAACATTGCGCGCGGGGTAGGCTTGTCCTTGCATACCTGGGGCGGACGCGGTCACGCAAGCGACTGCGATCTCAGCATCCATCCCGATGGCTCCGTGGACATCAAAATGGGGACACAGGACATCGGAACCGGAACCCGCACCTGCATCGCAGTGGTCGCGGCCGATGCGCTTGGCCTGCAGGTCGGCGCGATCAAGCTCTACATCGGCGACACGCTGTATCCGCCTTCCGGCGGATCGGGCGGCTCGACCACGCCCGGAGGCGTGAGTTCTTCAACGCGACGCGCGGTGGTAGATGCGCGCGATGCGTTGTTCGCCAAGGTCGCGCCCGCGCTCAACGCACAACCGGATGACCTCGAGTGCAGGGACGGCAGGGTGCGCCTGAAGTCCGATCCGAGCCGGTCAGTGAGCTGGAAAGAAGCGTGCGCCAAGATCGGCGCAACCCCCATCACCTGCCACGGCCACAACGATCAGGTTGCCGCGAAGAACAAGCCCGACCTCACCAACAGCGGCGTCGGCGGCGTGCAGATGGCCGAAGTGGCCATCGACACCGACACCGGCATCGTCAAAGTGACCAAGATGGTCGCCGTGCAGGATTGCGGCCTGATCATCGACCTGAAGCTGGCGGAAAGCAGCGTCCTCGGCGCATTAACCATGGGCATCAGCTACTCGCTGTTCGAAGAAAAAATCATGGATCCGACCACGGGCCGCATGCTGAATGCGGACATGGAGTTTTACCGTCTCGCCGGCCTCAACGACATCCCGGAACTCAAGGTTCACATGATGACCGGCAAGGGCTACGACGAGCGCGGCGTGATTGGCTTGGGCGAGCCCCCGGTTATCTCCAGCGGGGCCGCCATCTCCAATGCGGTCGCGAACGCGCTCGGGGTGCGAGTCGGAGTTCTCCCGATCACGCCCGACAAGGTTCTGGCTGCGCTGAGCCAGGGTTCTTCTCAGAAGGCAGGTGCATAATGCGACCGTTTGAATATGTAAGCCCGGCAAATACGAAACAAGCGGCCAGCCTGCTGAGTCCCACCTGGGGGCCGACCGAGATTCTCGCCGGCGGCACCGATCTGCTGGCGCTGATGAAAGAGGATGTGGTCACCCCCAAACGCCTGGTCAATATTAAGGAGATCAAGGACCTGCACGGGGTTAGCGCGAGCGCGTCCGGATTGCGCATCGGATCGCTCACGACCCTGGTAGAGCTGGCCGAGAACGCGAACGTCAAGGAAAAGTATCCGGCACTGGCGGAAGCAGTGCAGGAGGCCGCCAGCCCCCAGATTCGTAACATGGCCACCGTCGGCGGAAATCTCTGCCAGCGCCCGCGCTGCTGGTATTTCCGCAACGGCCTTGGGCTTCTCCCTAAGGATGAATCCGGCCAGGACCTGGTGGACGCGGGCGACAATCGCTACCACGCGATTCTAGGAAACGATGGTCCCGCAAAGTTCGTCAGCCCTTCCACCATCGTTCCGGTGCTGATCGCCTACGGCGCAAAGGTCCGCCTGGAAGGTCCAAAAGGCAAGCGCGAGCTTCCGCTCGAGAAGTTCTACGTGACTCCAAAAACGGAACGCGACCGGGAACACGATCTCTTGCCCAACGAGATCGTCACCGAGATCATCGTTCCACCCGCGGACGGATGGAAAGTGGCGCACTACGAGATTCGGCAGAAGGCTGCGTTTGACTGGCCGCTGGCGGTTGCTGCCGTCGCCTTGAAGCATGGACGGGGCGAACGTGCAAGCCGCGCGTGTCGTCCTGGGTCACGTCGCTCCCACGCCCTGGCCTTCTGCGGAAGCCGAGGCCGCCTTGAAGGGCCAAAGCCCCCAGGAAGAAACTGCCCAAAAGGCCGCTGAGGCCGCGCTGACCAACGCCAGACCGCTCACCCAGAATGCCTACAAGGTTCATCTGGCGCGCGTGGCCGTAAAACGAGCCATTCTGAAAGCCGCCGCCGGAGGTGCTGCATGATTCGTAACCCGGACCGCTTCAACACGAACAACCCGAATCTATGCTCCGCGCTGCGTTGGAAAGGGCAATTCATCTTGTCCGAGCACGACCCGAACGTGCAGCGCTCAAACGATGGTCTGTTCTGGTGCATGCATACCCAGACCTGCATCGGTCCCGACGGCCAGCTCGCCGAGCCCGGCAACTGCGCTTCCAAGAGCCGTGCCTGTCACGGAACCGGCAAATGTGAGTAGACGTTTTATGGAGGAGCGGGCGTCCTCGCCCGTAAATAGTGGATAATCAAGGTACCGTCCGCGATCCCCTGATTGGCGGTCTTCAACATTGGGTGCGACCATGAAGCTTGGCACCAATTCTTCCCGTTCCCTCTCGACGATCTGCTGGGCAGGCCTCGCCCTGTTTGTGATGGCCGCCACACCCGTCGTTGCGCAGGACTACAAGTTCACCATCTCCACATCGCAGCCCTGGACCGATACCGGCGTTGACTTGCAGACCGGAGACCTGGTGGCGCTTACCGCATCCGCCAGCCACCCCTCTGCAGAAAGCACCTGCGATCCGACGGGCGTAGCGTCTGCGAGCTCCGCAGCGAGCCTGCCGGTGGCGACGGCGCTTCCCGGAGCCCTCATCGCGCGTACGCAAGAAAATGGAACTGCCACCCTGGTGGGAGCCAGCCAGCAATTGCGCGTCACCCAGGCCGGGCACCTCTACCTGGGGATCAATGCGGAAGGCACCCCGCCTTGCCAGGGAAGCTTCGCGGTGAAAGTGCACATCACGCCCGCGGGAGGGTCAGAAGTTTCAGCGGGCAGCACCGAACCTGCCGCGTCTGAGTCTCTCACCGACAAGGGAGCACAGACGCCCGCCGCGAAACCGGCCAGTGGCACACAGCCCGCCACGATTGAGACGCAAGCCAAAACTGCCGGGGGCGAGAAAGAAGTAAAGGATATTAAAGGCGCGCTCACAACCGCGGCGCAAACCTGGTTAACCGGCCAATTCGGCGCCGGGACTGCGGCCAATGCTCCCGCGGCCGCGACTTCCTCGGCAACTGCAGGTAGCCCCTCGACGCCTGCGAGCGCCGCAGTGGCAACCGCCCAGACTCTCAAGCTTTCCAATGTCCCTCTCGACTCGCAGTTGCGCACCAAGATCGATAGTCTCCCGCGTCGCGTGAACGACCAGTTTCAGAACCAGGGAGACATGGTGAACTTCGTCATCGTCGGAAACCTGCAAAAGGTGCAGGACGCGCTGACTACGGCCGATTGGCATGCTGCGGATCGCGACGTCAAGGAATCCGTTTTGAAAGCTGCGCTCCAGACCTACCAGAAGAAAGCCTACCTTGCGATGCCCATGAGCGAACTTTATCTGTTTGGTCGCGTACAGGACTACGGCTACGAACAGGCAGAGGCCTACGCGGTGGTGGCCAGCCGCCATCACTTCCGCATCTGGAAAGCTCCCTTCCAGTGGAACGGGCAGGACGTGTGGGCTGGGGCCGGCACCCACGACATCGGCTTCGAGAAAGACCAGCGCAACGGGAAAGTGACCCACAAGATCGATCCTGCAGTGGACGGAGAGCGGGACAATATCGGTGCGAGCTTACAGAAAGCCGACAAGGTCAAGAGCCTGACGTACTACATGCCGCCGAATCCCGTGCAGGATGCGCGCAACGCAACCGGCGGCGGCTACCATTCCGACGGGCATATCCTGGTCGTGATCCTGCAGTAGCGTCGAACGTACGGGAGGGTCGCTGCGCCCTACTGAACCGCAGCGTACTCGCTCTTAGCCTGTAGCAGCAGAGGTATTCCGGGATCGGCGTCTTTCCATAGCGCCAGAAAATCCTGGTACGCCAAGCGGCTAGCCGCCTTGTCGCCTTCCATCGCATGGGCTCTCGCTAAGCCAAGTCTCGCCAATGACGTCAGCGGATCGCAGCTGACGCTGCGCGCATCCAGCACTCTCTGAAACTCCTGAGCAGCCTCTGGTCCCTTCTTGGCCTGCAGATAAGCGACCCCGCGCGCGTACAGGACCGCGAGATTGGAGCGGCCGTATACCATCGCACCGTCCAGCAAGTCCATCGCCTTGGCCGGCTGTGCTTGATTCATGGCCACAACCGCTTTGACGCTGGGAATCATGACGAACTGCACCAAGGTGTCAAAGGGACGCTGCAGGGCCTCATCGTCCGCAACCTTCAAGGCGCGTTCGTCCTCTCGAATCAGCGCCAGAGAGAGGGCTGCATTCAGCGCCACGTGGGTCGGCGGTGTGCCTTGCAGGGCGCGATTGGCTGCCTGGTGCGCGAACGGGCGAAATCCGGCCAAGGCCTCCCAGCCCGCCCGCTGCGCGTCGGCGCCTGCCATCGCCTCCTGCAACTTATTCTGGTTGGCAGAATCCTGGATTTTCTGGGTCAGGGCCCGCATTTGTTTGTATTGTCCATGGCCCGCCGCCAGAGCAGCGCGCATGTTCAAGGCCATCAGTTGTCCATCCGGGCCGCCGCTTTCGGTGGCATTGAGTTCGCGCTCCAGGGTGGCTGAGTCACCCTGGTTCCAGGCAGCTCCCGCCAGGATGGCGTGCAGGCCGCTGTTCTTCGGCGCCCGCTGTAGCGCCGTCCCCGCGGTTGCTTTCGCCTCGTCGATGCGATTCAAGCCCGCGTACGCAATCGCCAGGTTTTCGTAGCCGCTGATGGAATCCGGCTCCAGTTCTACCGCTTTGCGGCTCTTATCCAGCGCGTTCTCGAACTGGCCGAGCTGGTTGTAGATGTTGGCAAGGTTGTTGGCGGGCGTCGAATCTCGCGGGTAGGTCTGCTCATAAAGCTCCAGCGCGGTAATGCCCTTGTCGAACTGCCCGCTGTCGGCGTAGTAGTGCGACATGATGTAGAGTTTTTCGCGCTCGCTGGCGCGGTCCCGTAATTCGAAAGCCTTCATCCGGTTTTCTTCCGACAATGCGCTCTGGCCAAGATTCATGTAGACCGTCCCCAGGCGCGCATACGCGGTCGCGAAATTCGGATCGAGCTCGATCGCACGCTGGTAATCTGGGATCGCTCCCACCTCGTCTCCGCCCGCGTGCTTGGAGTCTCCCCGGGTAAACGCATTGAGCGCCTCGAGCGAGGAGGTCGTCGCCTGCGAGAGCATCGTGTCGTACTTCTGCACCGATGCCAGTGATTCGCCCAGCCGGCCGCGCAACTGGGAATCGGCGTTGTGCAGAGCGTTCAACACGCCGTCTTTGTTCGCCGCCTGCGCATCGGCTCGGGCTAGAACGTCACCCGTAGCCGCATTCACGGCCTGCAGTGTGATCGCGTACTGGCTGCCCAGATTCGCGATGCTGCCCGTGAGCATGGCTTTGATTCCCGCCCGCTGGCAGATCTCGCGGCCCGTCTCAGTATTGATGCGATCATCCGGCGGGCGTCCCATGAAACGCAAAGTCTGGCGGGCCTTCGCTTCCGGGAACACGTTCAGGTAAGGGGATTGTCCCAGGTCGACCGCCACCGCCTTCTTCAGCGTCACGTCCCACACCGGGTCCGCCGTCGTGTTCACGAAGTCGGTCAGCAGGATTGCATCTTTCTCGGTGAGACCGCGTTCACGCTTCATGTACAAGAACGCGCCGCCCGCGCAAACCGCGGCCAGCAGGGTCAGCGCGGAAACATACTTGCCCAGTCTTCCCGAGGGCACGGGCCGCAAAGGGCGGATCATCGCGGGCGCTGTGGCGCTACGCGCTTGGGGCTCAGCTCCACGCTTGAGGCGCTGCAGATCCCTGCGAACTTCCGCTGCGGCCTGATAGCGCAGCTCGCGCTTCTTCTCCAGCAATCTGCTGATGATTTCCTGCAGCTTCACCGGCACGTCGGGATTCAGGCGCGCCGGCGAAACGGGCGCGCGATTGAGAATCGCTTCAAACATCACCGCGGGCATGTCGCCGCGAAACGGAAGCACCCCCGTGACCATCTCGTACAACACCGCTCCCAGCGAGAACAAATCGGTGCGCGCATCCAGTTGCCTCCCGCGCGCCTGCTCCGGCGACATGTACGCCATGCCGCCGGCCTTCGAGCCCGCGCTGGCCAGCACGTCGTCCTCGACGGTGGCGGCTGTGCCCCGCGTCGTGTCCCCGAGAACCGCACTCCGCTCGGAACCCTGCCGGGCGAAACCGAAGTCGAGGATTTTCACCCGGTTCTCCCGGGTGACGAAAAGGTTTCCCGGCCGGATGTCGCGATGAACGATTCCCTGGCCATGAGCCGCATCCAGCGCATCCGCGATCTGGATCCCGAGCTCCACCGCCTCATCGATCTTCATGGCTTGGCCGCCGATGCTGCGTTTGAGGGTTTCGCCCTCCAGTCGCTCCATGGCGATGAAGTGGCGGCCCTCCGACGTTCCGATCTCGTAAATCGCGCAGATGCCGGGATGCTTGAGTGCCGAGGCAGCCTGCGCCTCGCGCTCGAAACGCTCTCGCGCCACCGGATCCCTTGCCAGTTCGGGCGGCAGCCACTTGAGCGCCACGCGCCGGCCCAGATTCAGATCCTCGGCCTCATATACCACGCCCGCCCCCTGGCCCCCCAACTGAGACAGGACACGGTAATGCGAGATGGTTTCGGTGATCATGAAGCTTAGTTTTCTTGCGAGTGAAATCGATGGTAGGCTGCGCTGGGTAACAAGTCAACGCTCGCGGGTGGCCTCGCAAACAGTCGGCGCATGCCCTTCGATTCCACGTTTTCTGCCTTTCCTTTCGACTGCATCCTGGTCGAAAATAGGAGCATCTTATTCAGGGGTGAGGTGTCCCATGCGTTCCCGCCTGCCGGTATTGGTCGCTCTCGCTGTTTCGTTCCTTTCGATCGGACTCTCTGCCCAGCAGATCCGCGGAGACTACATCGAAACCCGTAGTGCCGATGTTTACACCGGCCAGTGCTTTGCCAATGGCGAGGTCAACCTCGTCGGAAAAGAAGCGATCCTCGCCTGGCACGTGCAGAGCGGAAGTTGGGACGGCGTTGCGCTGGATGGCCTGACCGTCGCGGCCGCAGTCCGCGCTCGTGCCACCTTGGGTGATCCGTATGGCAACCCCTATCCAGCACAGGCGGTCCTGCTGGTCGATGACCAGGCGAACCCGCAACAAAGAGCCGCGCTCGTGAGTTTCGCCAGGCAGATGGGCGGGGAACTGCTGAAGAACGTAGACCAGACGCTGGCGGTTCCAATGGAGATGATCGTCAACCACGAGCGCCACGGCGTGGCCCTGCTGCGTGCCGGCCAGTTCGCAACCGTTCAAACCCGCGCGCTCGGAGACCAGGATCACGTGTGCGGCAATGAAGTCACGTTTTATCCTCCGCTGACTCCGGTTGCGCATTCCATGCCCGCCGTTGCTGTGACCGACGCGTACCGCGGCCCCGGCCTCGGCGAATCGTGGGACACGCACGGCCGGCGCAGCGCGTTTGTGGGCACATTCACGCGATAGAATCCGGACGTGTCATTCTCCACTGCACGGCAGAAGCTCTCTCGCTTTAGATCGAGCATAAGGACCGGCGCGCTTCTGCTTGTCTTCGCTTCCCAGTTCAGCACGGCGCAGACGGGCAAGGTTGAGACCCTCGGTGCCCTGGACGACCCCGCCGTGCCGGCAATGATTCGCTCGGTCCTTGCCGCCAAGGGCTACCGCATTCTGCTCGACGCGAACAGCCCTGCGGTCGAACTCTGGTATCGCAAAGAAGTTCCTGCCCAGCCGAAACCTGCCTCTGCGGATGCGGTGTACGACCGCATCGCCGAATCGACGCTCCTCGGCGTTCTCCGCTTCGTGCAGGCTTGGCAGGATTATCGCGGCCAGTCTGTTCCCGCGGGCTTCTACACCCTGCGCTACGCGCTGATGCCGAATGACGGAAACCACCTGGGCGTCGCTCCCAGCCGCGACTTTCTGCTCTTGATTCCGGCCAATGCCGACCCCGGCCCGGAAAAAACCCTCAAGTTTGAGGACTTGATCGCTCTCAGCCGCCAGGCTTCCGGAACCCGGCATCCGGCGCCGCTGAGCCTGGTGCAGGCCGAAGGTGGTGCCGGCCCCGCCCTCTCCAGGGATGACGAGGGCGACATCATTTTTTCGACCGCCATCCATTTAGCTTCCGGCGGGGAGATGCCGCTCGCGCTGGTGGTGAAGGGCACAGCTCCGCAGTGACCGGGTCTTCGGAATTCTGGCAGTTGCTCATCTACTGCTCCGACACCGCGCGGGGCAGCCCTACCGGCGTGGTCTTTCCCGGGGATGATCTTTCCCCAAGCCAATATCAGGCGGTCGCCGCCGCCCTGGGCTATCCCGACACGGTGTTCCTCACATCCGGCTGCAGCAATTCCGAGTGGTCCGCCCGCTCGTTTTCGCCGGCCCAGGAACTGAGCCTGTGCACACAGGCACTCATCGCCGCGTTCCGGGTTCTTCAGCGGCGAGGAAGCATGCCCTCCATCACCCGCATTCTTTTTCGCACCCCCAGCGGTCTCATCACGGTGAGCGAGGCGGAGCGCAAAGAGATCGCCTGGCTCACCGGCCCTTGCCGAATCCTCGATCGCCGGATCTCACCCTCGCCACTCGCGCGCATGGTCATGCTCGCTCCGGCGGAGGAGGTCGTGATCGATACCGGTAGAATTCGATTGTTTTGTGAACTACCCCAGGAGGAGCAACTCCGCGCCGTGACTCTTGAGCCGGTCCATGTCATGAGCTACTGCGCCGCCGAGAAAATTGACGGAATCTGCCTGTTCGCCCGCACCGGCGAGCGCGAGATTCGCATGCGCGTCTTTACCACCTCGCTGGACGGTAAAGAAGATATCTCCACCGGCGGTGCCGTCCTGGGGCTTCTCCCCTATCTGCAAAGAAAAGACTCGCAGCCGCCAGCGGGTTGCTGGACCATCCAGCAGGGGATTGGCTCGAGTCACCAGCGCGGCACCCTTTTCACCACCCCGCACTCTGAGCCGGGCATGGCAGTCGTCGGGGGGGCGCATCGATTTGTGGCCAAGGGCATTCTGTTGTGATTTTCTCTGGCAGTTCTAGCTCGACAGGTGTTGTGTCTTGCATCTTTCGCTGTTGCTTTCTGCCACAGTCGCTCGTCGTCCGGTAAGCCATTTATTATGTGATGCTTGCGTCGAGTTCAACCTCAAAACACTGCAGAATCAACGTTTGTGGCGTTGCGATCTGCATCACGCCTCCGCTGAATCTCTCTGCAGGATCGCTGATGCAGTTCGCATCGCATCCCAACCAAGTCATTGATTCCATTCCTGCAAAAACCTCGCAACTCGATCCGTTCAAAACACTCATCCTTTGGCGAGCCGATTGCCTTTACGTAAGACGGCGAGTGGCCCAGAAACGAACGAGACACGAAACGACGGCCCTTCCGGCGAGGTGATGTATGACAGTCCTACTGGTTCTCCTGACTTTCGTGACCTTCTTGCTGATCGATCACTTTCACAGCCGCCACCAAGTCGTCGTTCAGCCCGCGCTGCAACCCGCAAAACGGGAGGCGCCACCCCGACTGGCGCCCAGCCTGGTCGGTGGCTTCCAGGTTCCGGAGAAGCTGCGCTTCCATCCCGGCCACACCTGGGCGTTGAGCGAGAGTCCGAGCCTGGTGCGCATCGGCATGGACGAATTCGCCTCCAAGCTGACGGGCAAAGTCGAGCGCATCGCGCTGCCGCAGCGCGGCCAGTGGATTCGCCAGGGACAGAAGGTCTGGACGCTGCATCGCGACGGCACCGCCGTCGACATGGTTTCGCCGATCGAAGGCAGCGTGGCCGACATCAACGAAGCCGTGGTGCGCGATCCCGAAGCTGGCGCGAAAGGATCCCTACGGCGAAGGCTGGCTGGTGACGGTGCAGTCGCCCGATGCCAAGACCAACTTCCGCAACCTGCTCGGCGGCGCGCTGGCCCGCTGGTGGACCGAAGAATCGGCCAGCCGGTTGCAGCGCCGCATGCCGATGGCGCTGGGAGCGCTGGCGCAGGATGGCGGCGTGGCCATGGACAACCTGGCCGCCCAGATTCCCGATCAGGACTGGGCCGCCCTGGCAAAAGAGTTCTTCCTGTCATAACGGGCCAACGCACCAAGAGGCACACTCGTCGCCTCCTGATGAAGACTTCGGCCACTCCTCAAAAGGGACGTGGCCGAGATTTTTTGCCCGCGACTCCTTCTGCCGGGGCGAGTACGAGGACGAATTGCAGCCCTGCAAAATCCTCCTCTCGTTCCCCAAGAAAACGTTCCGCATCCGCCCCACCGACCAACCGGCTGGTCGGTGCAAGTGCTTGCCCCGCAAAGAGAAACTCTTGTGACACCGGTCACAATCGGGGGTGCGAAGGGTCACGGCTGGATACCCCCACAAGGAAGAGACTGGGATCGGAGGGAAGGGAGGATCCGGTCATGATGCTTGCCTACCGACTCGTCCGTCTGATCGAAACCCACTCCGACGGGCTCGCTGCCGGACTGCTCGAGAAAGTTCACGACTCCGAGTTCACTCGCGACTATGCCAAGGTTCCTTCCGAGGACCTGAAGCAGCGGGTCTACGAGATTTATCGCCATCTGGGCGACTGGCTGCTGGGCAAGAACGACGGTGGCGATCGAGGAGCGCTATCGCGAGATCGGCGCCCGCCGCGCCCAGCAGGATGTGCCTCTCAGCCAGCTGGTCTGGGTCATCGTCCTGACCAAGGAAAACCTGTGGGAATTTCTGAAGAACGAGGCGGTCATGGAGCGTCCGGCCGAGGTTTTCGGGGAATTGGAAATGTTGCAGTTGCTCGATCAGTTTTTTGATCGCGCGATTTACTATGCTTCCCTGGGCTACGAGCAGGCCATGCGCCAAAACCGAAGCCAGCGCGGTTCGCTGAGTTGAGAATTCAAGGAGAAGGCCAGCATGTCGTGGGAGATCGAATACAAAAAGAAATTGCGGACGCCGGACGAGGCGCTGCGTTGTGTGCAGTCGGGAATGCGGGTCTACATTCAGCCCGGCTGCGCCGAGCCGGAAACCCTGGTCGATGCGCTCATGAAGCGCGCGCCCGACGTGCAGGACGTCGAAATCGTGCACATGATGACCATGGGCACGAGCGCCTTATGTCGCGCCGGAGATGGCCGGACACTTCCGCCACAACGCCATCTTCATCGGCGGCAACGTGCGCGATGCCATCAACGACGGTCGCGCCGACTACACTCCCGTCTATCTCAGCGAAATCGAAGAACTGTTCGAAAGCGGCGCCATGCCGCTCGACGTGGCGCTGATCCAGGTTTCTCCGCCCGACGTCGCACGGCTTCTGCAGCTTTGGCGTCGGCGTGGACACCACGCTGACCGCTGCCCGCCTGGCGCGTTACGTGGTCGCGCAGGTCAATGACCAGATGCCGCGCACCTACGGCGACAGCTTCATTCACGTGAACCAGATCGACGCGGTCGTGGAGTCCTCGCGGCCGCTGTGCGAGCTGAAGAGGCCGGAGATCACCGACCTGCACGCGGCCATCGCCCGCAACGTGGCCGGCCTGATCGAAGACGGCGCCGTGCTGCAGACCGGCATCGGTGGCATCCCCGACGCCGTGCTGCCCTTGCTGATGGACCGCAAGGATCTGGGCGTGCACAGCGAACTGGTTTCCGACGGCGTCATTCCGCTGATCGAAGCCGGCGTGATCACCGGCGCGCGCAAGAATTTCAAGCCGCGCAAGATCATCCTCGGCTTCGTTCTGGGCTCGAAGAACCTGTTCGACTTCGTGGACAACAACCCGATCTTCGAATTTCATCCCACCGCTTACACCAACGATCCGCATCTGATCGCCCGCAACGACAACATGGTCGCGATCAACTCGGCGCTGCAGGTCGATCTGACCGGCCAGGTCTGCTCGGACTCGATCGGCACGTAGTTCTACAGCGGCATCGGCGGCCAGGTGGACTTCCTGCGCGGCGCATCGCGCTCCAAGGGCGGCAAGCCGATCATCGCGATGTCTTCCACCGCCAAGAACGGCACGATCTCGCGCATCGTCCCGATGCTCGCCCCGGGCGCCGGGCGTGGTGACCTCGCGCGGCCTGGTCCGCTACGTCGTCACCGAATACGGCGTCGCGTATCTGCACGGCAAGTCGATTCGCGAGCGCGCCGAAGCGCTGATCGAGATTGCTCATCCCAAATTCCGCGAAGAACTTTACGAGTACTGCGAACGCACCAAGTGGCTGCAGCGTCCCGCACGTGCAGGAACCGGTCGGCACGAGGTGAATCATGGCAGACCAGCGCGCGGCAACAGTCACGATCGACATCGACGAGTGCAAGGGATGCGGGCTGTGCGTCGAGTCCTGCCCGCCCAAGTGCCTTGATCTGGCGACGGAACTGAACGCGTACGGCGTGCACCCGGCGCACTACACCGGCGAAGGCTGCACCGGCTGCGGCATCTGCTTCTACTGCTGTCCGGAGCCCGGCGCCATCACCGTTTACCGCCTGGCGCCGCCGCCCAAACCGGCCGTCGCTCAGCAAGGAGGCAGCCCATGCGGCAGCTCTGTAAAGGCAACGTCGCCGTCGTGAAGGGCGCGATCCTCGCCGGATGCCGCTCCTACTACGGATATCCCATCACTCCGGCCAGCGAAATCGCCGAAGCCGCCGCCCTCTATATGCCGCAGGTCGGCGGAACGTTCCTGCAGGCCGAGAGCGAAGTCGCCGCCATCAACATGGTGTACGGCGCAGCTGCGGCCGGGGCCCGCGTCATGACCGCATCCTCCGGCCCCGGCCTCAGCCTGATGCAGGAAGGCATGTCCTACCTTGCCGGCGCCGAACTGCCCTGCGTCATCGTCGACGTGGTGCGCGGCGGTCCCGGGCTCGGCAACATCGCCCCCGAACAGAGCGACTACTTCGCCATGGTGAAAGGCGGAGGCCACGGCAACTACCGCAACCTCGTGCTCGCTCCGGCCTCCGTGCAGGAGATGGCCGACCTCACCATGCTGGCCTTCGATCTGGCCGACAAGTATCGCAATCCCGCCGATCGTCCTGGCCGACGGTTTCATCGGCCAGATGATGGAGCCGCTCGAGCTCGAATATCGCGAGATCGTACCTTCCCGAAAAGCCGTGGGCGGTCAAGGGCACGCCCGAGACGCGCAAGAATCTGATCAGCTCGATCTTCCTCGAGCCCGACGAGCTGGAAGAGCACCTGCGCCAGCTGGAAGCGAAGTACAAGCGCGCGCAGCAGGCTGAGCCGCGCTACGGAACTCTATCGACTGCCGACGACGCGGAAGTCCTGCTGGTCGGCTACGGCATCACCTCGCGCGTCTTGCGCTCCGCCGTCGAGGCGGCGCGCTCGCAAGGGCTGAAGCGCGTCGGCTTGTTCCGGCCCATCACGCTCTGGCCCTTCCCGTCCGAAGCGCTGGCCAAGGCTGCGCGCCAGCGTGCAGCAAGGTCCTGGTGGTCGAACTGAGCAACGGGCAGATGGTCGAAGACGTTCGCCTGGCCCTCGAACGGCAAGGTGCCGGTCGAGTTCTACGGACGCGTCGGCGGCAACGTTCCCTCCGTGGAAGAGGTCGCAGTATCGAAGTACATGGCGCGTATCGCAGCTTGCTGGTCTGACACGACTCCAGTGTCAGGGCGAAAGAGGCCAGCTGTCGCGATGGCGAAGCGAGGTCGGGATCGCCATGACACAACGGATCCAAATGGAGGCTCTAGCTGAAACCACTCCGATGAAACGGCAAGCATTCCGAACAGAGCGGCATACGAAGTCAGATCCACTCCAAGTCGCCGGTCTTCTACGACAACTACGAGCGCAAGTCGAACTCCAGACACCAGACCCACTATTGCCCCGGCTGCGGCCACGGCGTCGTCCACAAGCTGATCGCCGAAGCCATCGAGGACCTCGGCCTGCAGGACAACACCATCTTCGTCAGCCCGGTCGGCTGCTCCGTCTTCGCGTACTACTATTTCGACGTCGGCAACGTACAGGTCGCGCACGGCCGCGCGCCCGCCTGCGCCACCGGCATCAAGCGCTCCTGTCCCGACAAGATCGTCATCTCGCTATCAGGGCGACGGCGACCTCGCCGCCATCGGCACCGCCGAAATCATCCACGCCGCCAACCGCGGCGAAAAAATCACGCGTCTTCTTCGTCAACAACGCGATCTACGGCATGACCGGCGGCCAGATGGCGCCCACCACGCTGGTCGGCCAGAAGAGCACCACTTCGCCCTGGGGACGTCGCCCGTCCAACGAAGGCTTCCCGCTGCACATGTCCGAACTGCTCTCCACGCTCGAAGCGCCCGTCTACGTCGAGCGCGTGGCGCTCTCCGACAACAAGAACATCATGAAGGCCCGCAAGGCCGTGCGCCAAGCGCTCGAAATTCAGCGCGACGGCGTCGGCTTCTCCTTCGTCGAAATTCTTTCTCCCTGCCCCACCATCTGGGCGAAGGACCCGGTCGAAGCGCGCAAGTGGGTTGCCGAGAAGATGATCCCGACCTTCCCGCTGAACGTATTCCGCGACCGCAAGCCGGAGATATCCGGTCGACGCAACGCGGTCCGTCCCGCAGCGCGCCGGTCGCCGGAGTGCTCGGAGATCGAGCGCGCAAGAGAGTGCGCGCTCGCACGTCAGCAGACGTGCCGAAGCACGCATCATCACTTCAAAGAATTCAACATCAAGGTCGCCGGCTTCGGCGGACAAGGCGTGCTGCTGCTCGGCCAGTTGCTGACCGAGATGGGCATGCGCGAAGGCCTCGAAGTCAGCTGGCTGCCGTCCTACGGTCCCGAGATGCGCTCCGGCAGCGCCCACTGCCACGTCTGCCTGTCGAAGGAACGCATTGGCTCGCCGCTGATCTCGCATCCCGATGTGCTCATCGCCATGAACGAAATCTCGCTGCGCAAGTTCGCCCGCAGGTCGCCCCCGGCGGACTGATCCTCTACAACCGCGACCGCCTGCCCGCCGACTTTCGCGCTGCCGCAGGCGCGCGTCATCTGCATCCCGGCCTCCGAGATCGCCGACAAGCTCGGCTCCACCAAGGTCACCAACATCGTCATGCTGGGCGCGCTGCTCGAAGAAACCGAGTGCCTGCTCGCCCGCCACCGCCGATGGGCGTGCTCGAAGACCAAGATCAAGAAAGTCGAACTGATGGAACTTGAACCGCAAAGCCCTGGCCGCCGGCCGCGAGTTCATCGACAACTACGTCCGCGTCGGAGCCGTCAGCCAGCCGGACGGCTTCGCCTACTGAGAATGGGACAAGCACATTTGCAGTTGTTTTGCGCGGTAGACATCCCGACCAGTCACCCGGTGCATCCCATTAACCTTGGACATAACATGTTGCCCTCTACGTGTGTGAGTGTCATCTAAGTCCACAGAAATAAACAGTCTCCTGTGCTCACCCTTCGTGGGGGCTGTCGTCTAACCAGCAATTCAGGCAGGACCATCCGGTCGAGGCGGAAGACTACACAGTTTCATGCAGGCCTCCTCGCGGTGAGTCTGTCATGGGTCATGGAACTGAACAGCCGTAGGGAACGTACTCAACAGCTGGGGATGGTGCGCGCTTTCCGTCTCGGGCCTCCGATGCCGGGATCCGGTGCACCGGAGGGTGGCGTCATGGAACTGGGTCGCACGGAGTTTACCAACGGGAACAAAGGCATGCCAGGCAGCAACGATCCGCACGTTGTGGAAGTGGTTCGCCAGGCGCATGAAGAACTGCGGCAGCTGATGCGCCAGCGCGCCGACGTGATGAAGCGGATTGGCACGGTTAAGCAGACTATCGTTGGTCTCGCCAATCTCTTCGGAGATGAAGTACTGAACGAGGAGTTGCTCGAACTCGTCGACCGCAAGACCAACGGGCGCCAGCCCGGCTTCACGAAAGCCTGTCGCATGGTATTGATGGAAGCGGACCGCCCGCTGGGAGCCCGCGAAGTGTGTGAACTGATCCAGCAGAAAGTTCCGCCCATTCTGGCACGCCACAAGGACCCGCTCGCCTCTGTGACCACCGTGCTGAACCGCCTGGTGGAATACGGGGAAGCGCGCACGCTGCTTCGCGAGAACGGGCGCCGTGCCTGGCAGTGGGTCTCCGATCCCGACCATCTCGGGCAGCGGGGCCACGGGCTGCCACGCGCCTAGCACGACTCGCGACACCTTCCAATCTCGATCCGGTGTGTGCCCCGTCGTTTTGGTAGTCTGGGGCACATGCCGTGCCTTGGGCACACCCAGCAACCTTCACGCGCGAACAAGACTTGGCCCGCAATAATTCCCGTCACTCTGGGGCTGGCTGCAGTCGCGCTCCTCTGTTTTTCCTGGCTCTCGGAACAAGTGCTCGAGCGAGGCACGGCGCGCTTTGACAGCGCCGTCCGTGCTCTGGTTCACGAATACGCTTCTCCGCCCGTAACCGCGCTCTTCACATTCGTCACCAACCTGGGAGACTGGCCGGTAATTCTGGGCGGGACCCTCGCCCTCCTGTTCTTTTTCTGGTATCGCGGGGATCGCGCTCATATTGGGCTCTTGCTCGTAACCATGACGGGCGCCGGCATCCTCGACGGAGTGCTGAAACTCGGCTTCCACCGCCTGCGGCCCGACCCGTTTTTCGGCGCCAAGCCGACCACCTACTCCTTTCCCAGCGGCCACGCCCTTATTTCATTTTGTTTCTATGGCCTCATCGCGGGCATGCTGAGCTTTCAGCTGGAGAAGCGCTGGCAGCGCACCCTGGTTTGGTCTGCGGCCATTTTGATCATCGGACTGGTAGGCATCTCCCGCATTTACCTGGGCGTGCATTGGCCAAGCGATGTGCTCGCTGGATATTCGGCCGCAGTGATCTGGATGGGCGCGGTGCGGGTACTGGCGTTCAGGGTGGAAGCGCGGCGCGCTCGTGCGATGGAATCCACTTAAACGGGGCGACCCCTAGCCGGGCTGGCGCCCGGCTGCCCAGACGAGGACGTCTGGCCCTGCGTGCTTCTGCCACGCGATTCGGGCGAATTCCACGAACCCACTAGGGGCAGACGCCCTCGTCTGCCCAGCGGAGCGCAGCCCGCTGCTATGCCGGCGGCAGCAGCATACCTTTTTCGAGATGGCGGGACACATGTGCGTACGAAGCCGCATGCGGATCGTGCGTTACCATCACGATCGTCTTCTTGAAATCCTCATTCAGGCGTTTCAGAATCTCCAGGATCTCGGTCGCCGAGTGGCTGTCGAGATCGCCGGTGGGCTCGTCGGCCAGCAGCAAAGTCGGATCGCTCACGATGGCGCGCGCGATGGCCACCCGTTGCTCCTGCCCGCCGGAGAGCTGCTTGGGCAGGTGATCGACGCGCTCGCCCAGCCCCACCAGCTTCAACGCCGTCATCACGTGGTCCCGCCGCTGCGCGGCCGTCAGCTTGGTCAACAGCAGGGGCAGTTCGACATTCTCGAAGGCAGTCAGCACCGGAATCAGATTGAACGTCTGGAAGACATAGCCCACGTGCTCATTCCGCCAGCGCGCCGACTGCGCATCGTTCAGCCGGAAAATGTTGTCGCCCATGACCAGCAACTCGCCCGAGGTCGGGCGGTCGATGGCCGCAATCATGTTCAGCAACGTCGTTTTGCCGGAGCCCGAAGGCCCCATCAGCGCCAGAAATTCGCCTTGCGCGATGTCGATCGACACATTATCGAGCGCGGTCACCTCGAATGCGTCCCGCTTGAAGATCTTGCTGACACTGCGAGCCTGCACCACCTTGGTGCCGGTCGCGACTTTGGGCGTGGTCATCGTACTCATGAGGACTGTCCTTTAATTCGGATGGATTGGCCGTCTTTCAAATTCTGCGGGCCGCTGGTGATGACGTTTTCACCGTTGATGGGTCCGTCCACCAGGTATCCGTTACTGCGCTGGCTCAGAATCCGAACCTGTTTCATTACTGCCTTGTTGTCAGAGACGATGAAAACAACTTTCTTGCCGTCATGGTCGCGCACCGCACTTGCCGGCACGACCGCTCCGGAAGGCTGCTTGCTTCCATTCTTGTCATCGTCGGCCAGGAACTTCACGGTGGCGTTCATGTCGGGGCGAAGGTGTTCGTCGGGCTTGAGCACCTGCACCTTGACCTGCACGGTGGCTTTCTGGCGGTTGGCCTCCGGCGACATCTCGGCAATGACGCCTTCGTACTTGAGGTCGGGGAACGCATCTACCGTCACGATCCCGCGCTGCCTCGGGGTCAATCGGGCAAAGTCGTTCTGCGCGATATCGAGTTCGACCTGCAGGTCGCCCAGGTCCGCCAATGCGACTACCGATCCCTGCGGGCCGCCTTCGGCGCCGCTGGCAAAGGTCGACGTGATGAGCTCGCCCTTCTCCGCCTTGCGCTCGAGAATCGTTCCGCTCACCGGAGCGCGCACCTGGGTCGCATCCAGTTGCGATTTGGCAAAGGCCGCCTGGCCTTCCGCCTGCATCAGCGCGCCCTTGGCGCGCGCAATCTCCTCAGCTCGCGGTCCCAGCTTCGACAAAGAGAACATCTGCTGCAGGGAATTCATGCGCTGCTGGTCCGCCTCGTACTTCGCAGTTGCGTCGTCCAAGGCTTGCCGGGAAACGACGCCCTGTGCGAACAAGTCTTTGGTGCGGTCGAGCGTGACCTTGTCGTTGGCTGCGGTAGCGCGCGCTTCATCCAGATTGTGCTGGGCCTGCTGAACCTCCTCCGGCCGAGACCCATTCTGCAGTTCCTGCAGATAGGCCCTGGCGTTCTCCACGGCGCCCATGGCCTGCTGGTATTGCGCCCGGAATTCGTCGTCCTCCAGGCGGACCAGGACCTGTCCTTCCTTAACCTTGTCGCCCTTCTCCACGCCGATCCACTGCACGCGCCCCGTCACCTTGGAGTTCACGTTGATCTTGTGATGCGCCACAATGTAGCCGCCCGCTGAGAGCACGACGCCGCCCACATCACCACCACCCTCGGTAGCCGCGCGGACGACTTCCACTTCGGCCGCAGCCGGAGCGAAGATGCGGTACGCCAAGGCCACAATGCCGAGCAACACCACCACCCCGATTCCGCCCAGGATGTAGCGGCGGGCCCACCTGGGCGGCTCGCCCTCAGAGTCGTTGCGGTGCGAGCGATCAATGCGCAAACTCTGCAGGTCTTCGTGTTTGGTGTCGATCGACATATTTGTAAAAGTCTATACGCTCGAAACTTGGCCCCGGTTCGTCCTGCGCTTACCCGCGCAACGCCGTCAGGATATTTTGCCGCGCTGCATGCCAGGCGGGAGCCAGGCCCCCTAAGAAGCCCATCACAATCGCGAACACGAACGCGTAAAGAATCACCGTGGGGGTCATGCGCAGAGCAAACACCACCTCGCTGAAGGTGATCGCGTTCGAGGTTCCCGTCGACATTCCGTTGAACGGCAGCATCAGCACGATACCCACAACCGCGCCTAACAGCGACAGCACCAGCGACTCGAACACGAATGAGGTCAGGATGCTGGGCCGGCTGAAGCCGATCACCCGCAGGGTCGCGATCTCGCGACTGCGATACGCCACCGCCGCATACATCGTATTCATCGCCGCGAAGATCGATCCGATCCCCATGATGAAGCCCACCATGTACCCCACAACTTTAATCGGACCGCCCGAACTGGTCTGCTTGGCGTAGTAGTCGGTCTCGAGCATGCCATCGAGTTTCAGCCGCTGGTCATCGCTCACAGCATTCTTCAAAGCGTTGGCAGCCGCAGGATCGGTCGCCCGCAGGTACGCCGAGGCGAACGCGCCCTGGCGATCGAAGTCCGACGCCATCTGGTTCACGTCGCCCCATACTTCCGACTCGTAGGCACTCCCGCCCGCGTCAAAGATCCCGACCACCGTCCACGGCCCCTTGCCGAACTGTATCGTGTCGCCCACGTTGGTATTGGCAAAACGCCGGTGGATCGACGAGCTCACCACCACCTCGCGCTGTCCGGACGTGAACCAGCGGCCTTCCGCCAGCTTCACCTTGGGCTTGTCCGGCGGCAGCTGGCGTAGCTGCAGCCCGTCCTCCATCATGCCCCGCACCGTAACGTTCACTTCTCCCGTTCCATCCTTGCGCGGCAGGACGATGACCACGACCCATTCGGCGGACGCCATCGGCTCACCCTTGCTGTCCTTCGCGATGCCGGGAAGATTCTTCAGCGTGGGAAACAGGTTCGCATCGAACCCACCGGACAGTTCCGCGGTCGATCCCTTGCGCAGCACCAGCACATTCAGGGGATCGCCGCTCGAGACGAATGCGTGCTTCAATCCGGCCAGCAACGCCATCAGGAACACTACCGTCGTGACCGTAAGCGCGATACCCAGCGCAGTCATGATGGTCAGCCCCTTGCGAAGCCTCAGATTGCGGAGGTTGTAGCTGATTGGGATTGCCATAGTTCAACGCTCGCTATCCGATGTAGCGCAAGCCCTCCACGATATCGACGTGCGATGCGTTGTAGGAGGGGAACAGCGCCGCCACGAAACCTACCAGGCCGGCCAATACCAGAGCCAATACCATGGTCGCCGAGTTCACGGCGATTCCCTGAAAGAATCCCGCTTGCGGATTGTGCCCTGCGAGGTACATCAGTCCGCTGCCCAGCAGGATGCCGATCACCCCCGCGAGCAGCGCAATCACGACGGCCTCACTCACAAACAGCGCCAGCACCGCCTTCCGCGTAAACCCCAGCGTCTTCAGCACGGCCACTTCACGCGTGCGTTCGCGGATCGACATCGCCATGGTGTTCGCCGAAACCAGCAGGGTCGCGAACACCACGGCCCCGCAAATGCTCAGGATGAAGGCTTTCACGTTACCCAGCATGGCCACGAAGTCCAGCCCGAACGCCTTCTCGCTCTCGGTCTTGGTCTGCTGCGGAGAGTTGTGGAACATGTCATCGACCGCCGCCGCAATCTTCGGCACGTTGGCCGGCGAATCCGCCAGAATGCCGAATGTGCCGCTCTGGTCTTTCATGATCGGCACTGACTCTTCGAAATATTTCCGATCGAAGTAGACCGACTGGGTGGGCTGCGGAGCCTTATAGATTCCCCGCACCGTCAGTTCCAGGTTCGCGTCCCAGATCGTTCCCTGCAGCACGATGCGATCGCCAATCTTCCAGCCAAACTTCTTCGCCAGTTCGCTATCCACGACTACCCCGGCGCGATCGTGCTGCCAGGCGTCCAGTTGGTCCGGAGGAATCTTGAAATCGGTATACACCTTGAACAATTCCTGCGGATCGGTGGCAAACTGCGCGAAGAAATGCTCCGGCTTGTCGTCGATATACCGTCCGCCAAACCACTGCGTGGGCACGACTTCCACGACGCCCGGCACGGTCTTGATCTTCTGCGCGTAGTAAATCGGAAGCGCGAAGGTCAGCGACACGCGGTGGCGCGTGATCAGCCGCTGGGTCGACTGCTCGCTTCCGCTATCAAGGTAGAAGGCGCGCCAGATCGTCATCATGAACGTGAGCAGCGCCAGCGAGAGCGCGATGCTCACCATGGTCAGCGCGGTGCGCCGCTTGTTGCGAAACGCGCTCTTGGTGACAAAAGTGGTAAGGGTCATGAAGAACTCCGGGAGACCTGGGTGTTACGCCCTGAACCGGGGTAAGCGCGCCAGCGGGCGCCGCCGACAATTCGTTTCGCTGAGACGTTGCCCACTAGCATAGACGATGGCGGAAGATGCGACAACCTGCTCAGCGCCCAACAAAACCAATCCACACTGTCAGTGTGGTCGGCCTTGCTTTCTCTAACCTCCTTCATCATGGGCCGGGGATGCTTCCCCGGCCAGTGGACAATGTCACAGGCTCCGGATGACAAATGTCACCTCCCTGCGACTGATTCACCACAGAGTCACAGAGCCACAGAGAAGAATTCCAGCCCGTGAAGCCTTTATGGGCCTTCTCCGTGCCTCCGTGTCTCTGTGGTGAAATTGCTTTTTATCGCCAGATCGGATCAAAATGCAGGGAAGGAAGCGCTCGATGTGTGGGACGAGGCCCCGCTGGTGGTCCAATAAAACTCCATGGCTCAAATTCGTACGCTGAAGCCGAATGTCACCCGCGAGCAGGCCATCCTGCAGTTCTCCGCCACCGGAATTCCCCGCCTGTTCCGTAACGCTGCCTTCGGGCGCTTGCGCAGCGTGGCTGAACTTTACCTTCCGTTTCGACTGTTCCAGGTGCGAATCGTCAACCGCGGCCGGACGGAGGAGCGCCTGATCGCACTCGACGCCATCACCGGCGCGCTCGACCCGTTCCAGTTCGATCACGTTCCCACAGAAGCGGAGACCGTCTTCGTCGAAACGCGCAACTGCCCGCGTGTTCAACTCGAAGACCCTCTCGTCATCGAGTTGCTGGTGGCGAAGCTCCGCCGCCTTCTCTACAGCCGCGGTTTCTTTCGGATGCGCGATCTGCAGATCAACGCCACTCCCGTCGAGCGAGAGCTCTACGTCCCGTACTGGCTCGGTTTCCGCGACTCCCACGGGCGTGCGCGGGTGGCCGTGATTGACGCGGTGCGCCGGCGTTTTGAAGGCGCCAAGGTGCGCCGCCTGGTGGAAGGCTGGCTCGCCTCGAAGCCATGAGAGCGGAGCGGCGCCGCAGGGCTGTTGCCGCTCTGCGCCTGAGTTTTCGGGTACTTTCGTAACTCGAAGACACTTACGACCCACGTTATCCTTGTTGTTACCCACCCCCGGAATCCAAGCCCGTGCGTCCTCGATAGGGACACTCGCCAGGGTTTCGCCTGGGTAAGGGTAGGGACAAATGTCTACGAAAATCGGCCGCTTCGAAATTCTCGGGGAGCTTGCGAAATCGGACTCGGGCTGCGTCTACAAGGCCAATGACCCGGAATCCGGGCAGACGCTCGCGCTGAAGACGTTTCGGTTAGATGTATTCGGCGAGCATGCGGAAGAAGTCGTCCGGCGCATTCTCCAGGAAGCAGAGACCACCAAGGATCTGAGCAGTTCCAACATCACCCTGGTCTACGGCGCGGGAGAGATCGACGGCCAGTTCTGCGCCGCCATGGAATACATCCAGGGCAACAGCATCGCGACCATGCTGGCACGCAAGGAAGGGTTCTCCATCTGGGACCTTCTGGATATCAGCCGGCAGGTTTGCCAGGGCCTCGAACACGCGCACGAACACAACGTATTTCACTGCAGCCTGGAACCGGCCAAGGTCATGGTGACCTGGGACGGCACCGTCAAGATTCTCAGCTTCGGCATTTCCAGCACCGGCTATATCGCGGCCGCCGCCACCGGTGTTCCGCCCTCCGTCCTTTTCTACATGTCGCCCGAGCAGGTGCGCGGCGAAGCCCTGGACGCCCGCTCCAACCTGTTCACCTGGGGCGCAATGCTCTACGAGATGGTGACCGACCAGAAGGCGTTCGACGGAGCGGACGCGGATGTGGTGCGCGAGAAGATTTTGAATGAAATGCCGGTAACTCCGGCGATTTTGAACCCCAAGATCAATCCGGTCGCCAGCGATGTCATTATGAAGGCGCTGGCCAAGAATCCGGCAGACCGTTACCAGAACGGCCGCGAGATGGTAAACGATCTCGAAAAGGCCCGCGAAAGCTCCAGCAAGGTCACCAAAAAATCCAGTGAAGCGCCCAAGGGGCCGGTGGCGTCTGCTGCTGTCAAGGCGGCCGCCGCCGCGAAATTTGCTTCCGGCGGTCCAAAGCCGCCCGCTGCCGCAACCTTTGAACCCAGGCCCGCAGAAACCCGGCCGGCCGATCCCGCGCCTTCGCTCTCGAGTGAACTTGAAACCAGCTGGACGCCGCCCGCCGCTCCGAAAAAGGCAGCGGCCGCCGCTGCCGGATGGAATTCCGCGGCGGCCTCCGCGACCTCCCGCTCTCCCCAGCTGGATCCGAGCGCGCAGTTTGTGACGTCGGTGGTGAAAGCCTCGGTAGAAGCCTTCGAGAGCCACGGAGCGAATACCTCGGCTCCCGTTCTGGATGAGCCCGCGCCGCAGGCGCCCAAAATTGCAGTCGACCCGATGATGGCCGAAAGCGCAGGAACGGGCAGCCGGGGCGTCAGCTTTTCCGAGATGGACGAGTTGCCTCCGCTCAAAGAGGTGTACATCGCGCCGCCCGCGCCAAAGACGGAAGCGCCCGCTACCGAAGAACTTCTGCCTTCGATTGTTCTGCGCAAGACCGAGCCCGAAAAACCGAAAATACAGCCGCGCGAAGTGGCGGAAAAAGCCATCAAGGAGATCAAGAGTATTCCGCCCCAGTTGATGCTGTACTCGATCTCGGCGGCGGTCGCGCTCATCCTGATTGTCAGCATCGCGGTGTTCTGGCGCTCCCATTCCCAAAGCACCGATGAAGAAGGCCGTGTGCCCGCGCCCGCGGCTGCAGCGCCGGCAACGGCTGGCTCTGCGACAACCGCGCAGCAGGCCGCGCCCCCACCGCCGCCCGTGGAATCCGCGCAGACTGCGAGCGAAACCGAAGTGCCCGCAGAGCCCGTAGCCGAGGAACCGGCGCCCAGAAAATCCGCTTCCGCGGTTGCTGCCAGGTCGCGCACCGGCAGGAACAAGAAGAATTCGCCTGCTCCCCTATCCGCGATCCCCGGCCAGCTGGCAGTCGACTCCACTCCGGAAGGCGCAGAACTGCAGATCGATGGCCGCACCGATCCAAACTGGGTGACTCCGTACACGCTGGCCGGGCTGCCACCGGGCCAGCACACGGTGGTTGTCAGCAAAGCGGGCTACGGGCAAGAGAGCCGCACCGTCGACGTAGTCTCCGCGAGCAAGGCGTTCCTGGTCGTTCACCTTGCCTACCTCAGCGCTACCATCAGCGTGTCCAGCGATCCGCCGGGCGCGTCCATCTATCTCGACGGCAAAGACACCATGCACGTGACGCCCTCGCTGATCCCGCTCGAAAAGGGAACGCACACCGTGCTGGTACGCAAGCAGGGCTACCTGGATGAGACCAGTTCCGCTTCCGGACAGCCGGGCCAGGCATTCCATTTCTCGCCCACGCTGCGTCCTCTGGGCAATGTCGACGAAATCAAGACCGTGGGAAAGTTCAAGAAATTATTTGGGGGAAACGGAGCTCAGGCGGGCATGGGCAAAGTGAGCCTCAAGACCTCCCCCAAGGGCGCGCAGATCGCCATCAACCGGCGCGTGCTCGACAAGACTTCTCCGGTGGAGTTCCTGCTGAATCCCGGGAACTACGTCATCGACATCACGCTCACCGGCTACAAGCCCGTGCAGAAGGTCATCACCGTCGAACCGCGCGGGACCATGGCGATCGACGAGGCCCTGCAAACACAGTAGTCGCTGGCCGTGGGCTGTTGGCAACTTCAAGAACGTACTCCAACCCACCGGCAACTCATAGACCCGTGGCGAATATCCCTCCTCAAATGCCGTTCCAGCCTCACCCGCCTCCTGGTGCGCTGAATAGCCACCAGATAATATATCGTACGGGAGAGCTCAGGGCGTGTCGCTGGCCGGCGGGTGGAGGGAAAACCATGGGGCGCATCCCGAAGTGCGCTCATATCGCCTCCAGGCGCGATTAACTGGCATTGTAGACACGCCTGGCATCCTCGATTTCAGCTTAGAACCCTGCTCGACAGACTTTCAATAACTTAGCTCGGAGCGAATCAAATTGAGGCTAGTGCGCAAGCTGGGGGACAGCACACAGGAGAGTGCATTACCCAGACCGGAAGTGATGCGCCATATCATGACTGGCGTTCTTCGTATTTGGCGGAAACGCGTTGATTACATCAGCTATCGGATCAGGCGTGCCTGGAATCGGTCACGTTAACGAGCGGTGGCCGTGGTCGGGTTGCGATTTGTGCTCGTTTTCCGCCAAAAATGCGCGACGGCGCCGGGACTCTACGGGTCCCCGATCTGCTCTGTGACGTATCGAAACAACAACTTGCGGTGCCGACGCGAGAAGGCCACTCAAATGCTGCAGTTAGGTGGAGTGAGCATTCTCCTCCTCTTTCAGGTTCCCTGAACTAAGTCAGCTCATCTGAAGTTCTCTCCTCTTAGCGCTAACAAACCTTTTTAGGAGGTTTCTATGTTTGCACGCACTGTCTCTATTCATCTGAAATCGAACATGCTTTCTGATTACATGCGGACCTTTGAGAACGACACTCTTCCTTTGCTTCGCAGGCAGAAGGGCTTCAGGGATGAAATCACATTGTCAAATCCTGGCAGCCTGGATGTCATCGCCATCAGCCTGTGGGACAGCAAGGCCAATGCAGACGCTTACAACACCAATACCTACCCAGAAGTGTTGAGAACATTTGCAAGAATGATCGATGGAACGCCCAGAGTTCAGACGTTTGAGGCGGTTACTTCGACCTTCCATAACGCCGCCGTAGCAGCGTAGAGGTCTGCAAGCATGTCGCTCGGGAGAACGGTTACCCCGTCTTCCCGAGCGACAAGCGCTTAACTCGTCGCTGCCCACCAGCTTGTTGGCAGTTCCGCCGCCGGCAGTTAGGCACTCAGGAAGCAGGCATCCCGGGAAGCATTCGTACGGCCACCTTGGCTGGAGGCGGTGGTCGCGTGAAAATGCCGCCGCGCTCCGGCTTTGGATCCAGCAAATGCACTGAGTTACTCGCTGTCTTTGAGCTGGGCTTCGGGATTTTGGCGGAGACTAGCCGTGAAGAACAGGAAGGAGAAGAAGAGAATGGCACGAAACATCCTGACCCGAAGTTCTATCTTCGTCCTATAAATGGCTGCGGGACGCAAGCTCATATGGATCGAAGAAGACCGCTTTCATGGTTGGGGTTGCTCCGAATGCGCTTGGGTGTTCAACGCTTCTGATCCGCCAACTGGCAAATTCTTTAGCGAAATGCTGAGGAACTTCGAGGAACAGCGCGACCATGAGTTCGCCGCCCATGCTTGCGCCGAGCACACCAGAACCAAGCGCACCAAGCCCTGAACTATGGGCGCCGCCTTCACTTACTGAACTCCGTAGCGAGTCCCGCTCCGCTTGCCTTTGCTGAAAATGTGCTAGATGCGCAGTCTCCGACGTGCGGCTCCGGCCACAATTACCAGCCCCGTTCCCAGCAAGCCCATCGTACCGGGTTCTGGAACTGTCGCTCCTCCTCCGCCTGTGCAACCACCGCCGATGACGTTATTGTTCAGCGTCACTGCACCATTTCTCGCCAAGGCGCTCCCGCAACCGATACTTGCGCCGTTATTCAGGGTGATGCTGGTGAGCGCGAGAATGTTTCCCTGGAAGCTGGTGGTTGTACCGAGAGTCGCGGAGCTGCCCACCTGCCAAAACACGTTCGGATCGTTCAGGCCGCTGGAAAAAATGACCGCCGAGTTGCTTGCGGTCGTCAGTGTACTTCCTATCTGGAAAACGAACACGGCTTTAGGGTTACCCAAGTTGTTGAGAGTCAGGGTCCCGGTCAGCTGAGCAGAACTGGCAAAAAAATATACCCCGGGCGTGAGAACCATATTACCCAGGTCCTGACCCGTCAGGGTGGCAGTGGGCGACAGGCCCATTGCCGAGTTGTACGCTATGGTCAGATCATGCTGAGCCTGAGCTGCGGCCGCGTCTGCTGCGTGGATCGTTCCTCCGGTGACGATTCCGGGGGGAAAGCCGGTGACCGCAGTACCGGGCCAGACGCCCAAGTTGCCGGTGAGAACGCTCGAGCCGGTATTGGTCACGGTCGAGCCAGCCAGCACCGCATAGCTGCCGGCAGTTCCCAGATTGACCGAGTCGGCATAAGCACTGAGTACCAGCAACGGCAGCAGCAAGAACGAGAGAGCCAGCCAGCGAACGCCGGGGGACTTCATAATCTTCCTCCTACTTTCAAGACCTCATCAGGAAAAACCAGGACCGGCGGCCCGAAGCAAAGAGTCCCTAGCAGAACAGGCGGAGGACGGGAAGGCCGCATCCGTTCTCTCACGTCGTCTCATCTGGGCGAATCTACAAGCGTCACTGATTTGGCGTCTGTTCAAAATTGCTCAGGTGTGGAATAAGTCCCGAAATATGTCAGCGGTGGTCGAGCGCGGTGCCAGTTAGCGATTAATCGCCGTCTCACCAGCAACGGTCCAATCCCCATTTTCATGAAATGAGTTCCAGCCCCGTGCCAGGGGTGACGGGCACGGTTTGTTGCTCTCCGCAAACAAAAACTGCGCGAGCAATTTCGCCTCGCGCAGTTCCGTGCCAGAGCTTTATCAGTTCCGCTAGTTCGGCAGCCTGAAGTTCACCAGAATCTGGGTTTCAATCTGCACCGGCTCGCCGTCCAGGTAGTAAGGCTTGTATCTTCCACTGCTTCACGGCTTCCTGCGCGGCCCGGGCCAGAACAGCGTCGCCGCTGATCACTTTCAGGTTCTCGATGTCCCCGTTCTTGCTGATGGTCGCCTGCAATTGCACGGCACCATGGATCCGCATCTGCAAGGCCTGCGTGGGATAGCGCGGCTGCACCCGCTTCAGCACCAGCCCTTCCATTACGCCTTGAGAAACCTTCAACATTTGCGGCGACGCTTTCGGAACGCTCACGGGAGCGCTGCTGATGCTGGCCAGCGACTTCACATCCGCGCTGCCCCCCATTCCAATGGCGCTGGGCGCCTGCACGGGCTCCTGATTCTGGGGGTTGGCGGGCGCCGAAGTCACGTGGCGGGTGTCGCTCCTCACAATGAGCCGCTGCGTTACTTCCGGCTCCTCCGCAACTGGCTCGGCAGCAGGTCCTTTGGGCGAGGGCTTGGCCGGACCCGTCGTGCGCGGCGTTGGGGTCGATGTGGCCGCGGGGCTCCCCAGGGTGATGTCTTCGGTCACGGGCTGAGAGCCGGGAGCAGCGTCCCGCGGGCTGGCCGTACCGGCAGGCGACGCCACTGCAGCGGGTGCCGCGGTGCTCTGCGTTGTCGGCGAACCCGAGGCATTCTTGCTGCCCATGTTCTTCCAGCTTAGATATCCCGCGGAGGACGCCAGCAGAACCACCGCCGCGATGATCACGATCGCCTTCGTCTTGCCGCCGCCTTCCACTTCCTCGGAGTCATAGCCGCCCGGAAAGAAAGTTGGCGGGGGAACATCGTCGCGTGTCGTATCGACCGGCGCTCGTTCTAACCTGGGTTCGCTGGTTTCGCGAATCGCGGGCTTGGCGATGACGGGTGCTTCCTCCACCACATGCGCGGGAGTGGGAGCGGCCGCGACCACTGACGGCTTCTCCATCGCACGCGCCGGCGCAGTGGCGTGTCCGTGAGCCTGAAACATCGCTCCTGACATGGGCCGCTTTTCGGCGGCCGGGGGAGCAACGGGCGCCTTCGGCGCAACCGGCTCGGGTTGTTCTACCTGGCCGGCTGCCTCGGCAGCACGACGCAGCGCAGATGCCATCGGCTCAGCCATTTTGGCTGAAGGCTGCCAGGGAAACTTCGCTGCACCCGGGGCTGGACCGGGTGGCGTGGTCTTAACTTCTAAGACCGGTTGAGGTGGCACCGGATCGACATCATCCGGTTCCAGGATGGCATCGGAATCCTGATCGTCCACGACCACGTGATGCGTGGACGCCGCCGCGGCGGGAACGGCAGGCGCCGCCGGAGGCCTGGGCGCCGGCATGGTGGCAATGCCCGGTGTCTTCGCCAGTCCCGGTGAAGCCGATGGAGCAGTCTGGGTTGTCGGGCGCGGCGCAAGGGCCGGTGGTTTCGTACTTGTGGCGACTGGTGGCGCTGGCGGGACCGGAGCCGCCGGGGTCGCTGCCTTCGGCGCCTCGCTTCCCTTGCGCAGCAAGCCGCGCGCGACCCGCAATGTGCCCTTCGCCTGTTCCACATTGATGGGTTTGGTCAGAACCAGGTTCGCGCCAATGCGGAATGCTTTCGCAACTCCCGCCTGTCCTTCCACCACGGCGACGGCAAGCGACGATTGGTTTGCGCTCGAATTGCGTGCGCTCTTGAACAGCAGCGTCGCGTTTTGCTCGTTGTCACAGTCGACGACCACTGCGTCGAAATGCTGCGCCATCAGCTTTTTGACGGCTGCAAACGGCTCCGTGCACGGCTCGACGGTAAAATCCAGGTCGTTCAGAACATGCGTCACGGTGCGTGCGCTTTTTTCATCCGGACAGAACAGTAATGCCTGGTAACCCATAGCGTAATCGTAGGTACTGGGGCCGGACCGGGCAAGTTACGGCAGTAATGGGAGTTGCGGGGCGTGGGAGGGCATCAAAGGCCCCCCTGCGAGTGGTCGGTTCACATGCGTACCTGGCGTTACGATTGAAGACCTTGCGGGAGGTTCCGGCACCGTTACCCCGGGAACTGGCAGGAACGACCGGCCGCCGACGCGGGCGGTGGAGCCTTCTTCTTTTTCCCAGAGCAGGTTGGTCGAGGCCGATCCGCTAATACCGCCCTTCCCGAATCCAGAGCCTGACCTGCTCCTCGACGGGAAAGGCGTTTTCCGGATCGACCGCGAATTTCGATTCCAGCGCAAATGCGTGGGTCTCAAGTGGAACGGTGAAATGCGCATTGGTACGGAGAAAGGCGCGGACAAACAAATCGGTGTAGCGCTCCAGCCCGAGGATATGAAACTGCACGGCGTGCACTAGCCCGTGAAACAAGCTCCGCTCGATGATCAGGTCATTGAAGACGATGACATCCACAAACGTGAGCGAAGCCATGTGGGTCAGCTCCGGCAGATGGTCGATGCCCAGGGTGCGGGCTTCCAGGTAAAACGGGGGAGGGGGAAGGCGCCGGCCATGGAGTTCGACGGCGCGGACCGCGTCGAGAATACTGGAGGAGAAAAAGGGCGCCAGGAGTTCCTTCTGGCGAGCGGTGAGCGGCGTTCCGCTGCTGCGATAGATTTGACGCTGGTTCCAGAGGTACTCGGCGACGCGCTGCACCGCCTGCAGCACCTGCGATTCGGGCAGGCTCGCCGGGTCGGCGGGCATCTCGTTCTGGATCGAGAGATAGTAGTCGTTCAACGCCACCGCGGTGCCAATGGTTTTGCGCAGAACATCTTTCTCGCCATAGCGAGCCAAATCTTCGACGGAAAAGCGCAAGCGAAGACGGTCGGTGGCGCACTGCGCGCTCAACAGATCAAGCTGCGCGTGGCGCAGGTCCGCATTCATCTGGACGATCGCAACCCGATCGTCCGGGTCATTCCACGAATACATCTGTGCACTCCTTATCGGGGTCCTACGGGCTTTCCAAGGAACGGGGAAGGGCCTATAAATTTTTCTATTATGTATACACCGTTAAGTGTACACTGTCAACAGTATTTATTGGACCGTAGTCCAGGTTTTACAAGGCCTGGAAGGAGACTGGACCATGCCCCGGCACCCGGATCCCGACTTAGAGAAGCGCGTGCTCGACGCCGCCCAGAAGCTGTGGCGGGGTGGTGGCGATAAGACGCTTAGTATGAGGACGTTAGCGCGCGTGGCCAAGACCAACACGCCGGCCATTTACCGGCGTTTCCGGGACCGGGAAGATATCCTGCGGGCACTGCTGCTGCGGTTGCGGAAGGACATCTACGAAACCCTGGAGCCGTCGCAGACGCTGGCGGAAGTGTGCGAGCGCTATATCGACTTCGCCTTGCGGCGCCCGCGGGAATATGAGTTGTACTACGCGCACCAGTACGAATTCCTGCGCGCGGCGCGGGTCCCGGGGCGCGAGGAGATGCCGGTGTTTCAATGGGCGATCAAGAAATTCGCGGAACCTCTGGGCGCGTCTCCCGGGCAGCAAATGCGCCTGCTTTTCGCGATCTGGGCGCTGGCTCACGGAACAGCAACGCTGCTGATTGCGAAGGCGACTCCACCCCACCTGGCAAATGAACTGCGCGCCGCATGCACCCATGCGGTGGCGGAGTTGCTGCGCGCGGCGAATAAAGGAACCTGAGATGCCAGGGCCACCTCATTTCTGAAGTAACCGCGATTCTATCGAGCTTTCAACCGAACGGGGCCTTCCCCCCGCCGGCCATTTTTGCCGCCCGCTTCTCGAAAACCACGAGAAGCGGGGCCCCCCATCCACTTGCTCCCAACCGTGAAAACCCGCGTTGTACTTCGCGCCGAGATGTGGGCCACCCGCCACGGTTCAGTGTCTCTTGAATCCCAGCGGGAGTGTGTGATCAACGAACACCCCCGCCCAAGCGGAGCTTGGACGGGGCACCCGCCCACCCCTTTGTTCATGAAAACGACAAACAGTTTATTCCTCGACCGTCAGTACGACGAGGCAAGAAGAGACTCTAGCAAGTCTTGTCCTTTTACAGTGAAACTTACGAATGTGTACTCCCTCATTCCTGGCGCAGTCTCGCGATCTGCCGTGTCCTGCACTCTAATGAGTCCCTGTTGCATGAGGCTTCTCATGGCTTTCTGATCGACCTGTTCGCTGCGGCTGAGAGTCAGAATCGCTTCGTTCGTTGTCATGGAGTTACTTCCTTCCGAGATCAACGTACTACGGAAGCGGCAAACTCCGTCAAGGGCGGCGGGTGCCCACCCTAAGCGTCGCCACGACTCTCGAGGGTGCCCCGTCCAAGCTCCGCTTGGGCGGGGGTTTTCTTCGCGGTCTGCAAAGTTGGGGAAATTCCGAGCCCCCAGCTCGCAGCGCCAGCTCCGCTTGTCTCCGAGAGGAGGAAGCTGTCGGATTCCCGAAAGCTCTTGCGTTCCTACGGCACGGTTCAGTGTGTCTTGAATCCCAGCGGGAGTGTGTGATCAACGAACACCCCCGCCCAAGCGGAGCTTGGACGGGGCACCCTCGGGAGTCTGCGCGATGCTTCGGCCGGGCCACCCGCCACGGTTCATTGTCTTGAATCCACCGGGAGTGTGTGTCCAACGACACCCCGCCCAAGCGGAGCTTGGACGGGGGTTTTCTTCGCGATGTGCACGGTTGGAAAAATTCCGAGGCGCTCCCGCGCCCGTGCTGTCCACTGCGATTCGATCTCCATGCCACACGTTTCTCCCGTCAAATAGTGACGGAAACTCGACCACGTCCAGTCCTCTGGGCGATCCACGAGTCCACGCGTAACTGGATTGCGATGAATGTAGCGTAGCTTCTCGGTGAACTTTCGCTCGCTCCAGACGTTGAAGTCGTAATAGCGCGCTTGCCAGAAGGGCTCCGCTGCGCGCAGGGCTAGTTTGCGCGAGACCGATTGCTTCAGCGATTGCAGGGCTTGTGAGAGACGTCCCTTTTCCGGTTCGCTTACCAGTAAGTGGACATGTTCGGGCATGACTACGAAGCCGTAGACAAGCAAATCATATTGGTGACGTACTCTCTCCAACGTCTCGACGAAGAGGTCACGCGGCGCGGGCGTGCCTAGTTTTGGTTGGCGGTGATAGCAGCTGAAGGTGAGGTAGTGCAGTTGACCGGATTCTTGGTAGTGCTTCAGTGACCAGGGCACTTCTTGAGTCTGCTCTCGGAGCGCTGGGTGATCTGTGACCGATGAACATCCCCGCCCAAGCGGAGCTTGGACGGGGCACCCTCGAGATTTATACATCGCACCGGCTTGTAAGACGGGTGTCCCCGAATCCCGATTATTCCCGCCGCCGGATCGCCAACAGCGTCAGGTCGTCCAAACGTCGCTCGCCTTCGGTGAAGACGCGCAGGTCATCGAGGCAGGCGGTGATCAGCTCGGTGGGTTGCCGGCAAGCCGGTCGATTCCACCCGCAGCACGCCGCCGCGCCCGACCACGATCGCGGGCCAGAGACC